>JBEKKZ010000003.1:0-260237 GCA_050010435.1 Verrucomicrobiota bacterium
GTTTTTGAAGAATTGCCTCTGGCAGAGTTGCTTAACACGACGCCCGATCCCCTAACTCGCACAAACCCACATCTATATCCTCAGAAACTGCTGCCCCTGACTGGTTAATAGCTGGACACTACTGCGCAGCAGCGCGGCCCTGCCGTCTGGAACAGGTGCCGATGATTATCGGGAAGTGGTATTACTTGTTGAACCGGAAGTTGGTCAGGTCGTAGTCCTGCATGACGTATGGCTTCGTCTCCAGCCGCATTTTGCCGGCGCGCCTGGCCTGGGTTTCGCCACCCGCCTCGATGAAATCCGCGAAGCTGATGATTTCCGCGCGGATGAAACCCTTCTGGATGTCCGTATGGATGGTGCCGCCGGCTTCCCAGGCCGTCAGACCCTTCCGAATCGGCCAGGCGCGGTTCTCCTTGCCGCCGACGGTCAGAAAGCAGATGTAGCCGCCCTCCCGAAACGCGCGCAGCAGCAGGGCTTCGGGATTTTCCAACTCCGGCGGTTCGGCCACCACGACCGGCTTGGCGGTGAAAAAGCTGTGGGCGGCGACGGCTTGAAGTTCGTCCGGGCTCAATCCCGAATTGAAAACGAACCGCTCGCTTTCGAGCAGAGACTTGATTTTTTCCAGCGCCGCCCGCTCGGCTGGTTGGGGGTCGCGGCCCAGGCGCGTTTCCACAAATTCCAGGTCCTTCAAAATCAAATCCGCCCGGCCTTCCTGCGACACGAGGATCGCGTCGGAGTCCAGAAGCTGGTCCTCCCCGGCCACGTCCACCTGCGCGTGGGTTTTCTTCTGCGCCTCGACCAGCTTGTCCGCCTCGTCGAGGCGCGGGTCCTTGAGGTTGTGTTTGCCGGTTTTTATTCCCGTGAGGCCGAACAACGCTATTTTCATGGTGAATGTCGTGGGCCAAGTTAGAGGAATCCGGCGGATTCGGAAACACCTTTCGCGCAAGACCGTAAACATTTTCATCTACGGAACAATCAATTTCAAATCGTTTGAGTTGAGACAAATTAACTGTCCGCCATAAATCCGCTCATGGTTCTGCGGATAATACGCAAGCACTGGAGAACCAATTTTGTTTATGATATAAATCTCTGTGCCACGAGGATGAATTACTTCATCAATTGAATGAATCTTCGGGCTGCTGGTTAAATATGGCAGTAAATCATTCCTAGTAGGCCATTCTGTTCCGTTCTTGTGGCCGGCATACCACTGCGCTTTGGCTTCTTCCAATTGAAAGAGATTGCCACGAATCCCCGGTCCGCTAAAAGCTTTGGCGCGTTCTTGCGATTTAATCAGGTAGTATCCACTAACTGTCAGAAAGACAATCCAGAATATGATTCTAGCTGCTAATTTGAAATTTTTCATGGTAGTTTTTGAACTTCTCCATTCGATAGAAGCTTCATTTTAATGGGTGGAAATTCCACTAAATGCGCCGTGACTTCATTGGTTTCAACTTTGTAAATCAAAGGCGTGATTTGAAGCACAACGTCGTTGGTAAAAGAAATGTCGAACGCGTCGCATAAACGGAAAAAAGTTACGGATGGATAAAACTTACCGGCGGTTATTGGTTGACCTACAACTGACAACCATTGTGAACCTCGCCTATTTGATGGATGAACTCCACGCATAATGTTGGAAACCGTGGTTTGATAGGGAAGATTCGTTGCAGCCAAGACGCTTGAGTTGGTTGACTTCAATTCTACGCCATCTGGCGTGCTCGGTCTAGTAATTGAATACGTCGGCGTTGACCAACTGCCAAACCAAGTTGTGGATGCCGACCAGCCCCATGAAGGATTGCTGCCACTGACATTTATGTTCAATTGGCCGGAGAATTTGTTTGAACATTCTCTGGCGGGATGTCTTCAGGACGAACTTGAACTTTGGCAATCACTTCGGGTAACCAGAATATATTTAATTCTGTTTCACCGGATGTATTTAATTTCGTTTGCGCCACACGCATTTGGAAATGAAGCGTGTATTCACCTGCCTGTTTCAACTGAAACATTTGTGCCAGATTAATGCCATTACTTATTGTGGCAGGCCACAACGGGAAAAGAATGTCAGCTATGCCTCTTGGTTTCTTCTCCCCAAACGGCTTTTCTCGGTGATTCTCAAACCAATCTTTGATTTGCTGGTCAGTCCAAGCACCGACTTTTTTACCTGCATCTGTCTTTGGAGCTGGCTTCCCTTTGGGATCTAACAATTCAATGTTCGCATGGCCGTCAAAAGGTATTCGTAGAAGACCGCGAATGAAATTTGTGGTTTCATTGATTAGGTTGACATAAAAGATTGGTGATCCTTTCCGAGAAGAAGGAGCGAAATCTATCGCGCAAACAATGCCGTTTGTTTCGGCTCCTTTAGCCCAAGAGTCAATCATTTTCTGCAAGTCGGGGTCACGTTTAGTTATGGGTTCAACTATTGTGTTTGTTGCTGACTGTCCAGCAGTTATTCCAATGACTAAACTGCCAAGAGATATAATTATTGATAGGATTATTGTGCGCATAATTTTAATTTCCTCTACTGTTATGTCCCGTATGAAGCCAAGTCGGGAATTTGTCTGAATCAGAATAGGTTGCTTGAGTGACATTGGTTGCAGTCAATGACCAGGCTGATTCAGTGGCCGACCATCCCCAAGTGACAATTCCTAAAGTTACCCAAATGCTGCTATTCTGTGGGGCAGGCTGGAAAACAAGATAAGTTTCGAAGCTATCCGTGATGCTCTCAAGAGGATATACATCTGAAACACCTGGGGCGTCTTGGAATGGAACGGTTCCTATGGGATTCACTGGAGTAGGAGGGAAATCATTTCCAATGCCATCGTTGTAGAACTCGCTATTATCGAGCCAAAACTGGCCATCGGTTGACTGGCCTCCATTTGGGTATGACGCATAGCGATTATTCAATTGAGTCCAGTTCGCCGTGCCCGGAAAATTGTTTGTAGAAGTAACTTTAGCGGCAAAAGTCATGTTGCCCTGTTGTAAGTTTTCATCGCCTAATTCCATATATCCATTGTAAAGCATCGGGAAAGCCGGTGAACCATCTGCAAATTGAACCTGCGGCGTGTAAATGGAAACATTTCCTTCGTCAACAACAGTGGCTGTCTGTCCGTTGGGAAGTTGCACTGTGGCCGTGCACCAAATGTATTTGTAACCGCCATTATACCACCAGATGGGAGTGGGATTGTTTGTCAGCATGGATGGATCAATGTCGGGATAAGAAGAACCATCAGGATTGACAGGCGGCAGAGCGGAATTAACAAAATCCAGCGACGCAACCCATTGATACTTTATTTGCGTGCCGTTCGGCAGCGGCGGATCGAAAATCAACTGATTGGTGACCGCCTGCCCCACACAAAACTCGGGCGTGTTGGTGGAAAGGTCTATGCCATTGGCGAAAATCTTCAACTGGATGACTTCGACCCGAAAGGTGTAATCGTTGTTAATTAGCGCGTGGGTCACCGTCGGCGTGACATCCACCGTCGCCCCCGAGTGCGCGGTCACCAGCGTGTAGCCCCAAACTGAGCCGTCCGCATTGGTGACGCCACTGTTGATGAGCGTCTGGCCATTGATCTGCAACCATTCCGGCGGTAGCGGCACGTCGCCCAGGTATCGCGTCGGGGTCGTTGGCAGCCAGCCCGGATCCCAGCCAGCCGGCACGTCCCAGGTGGTCGGATACGGGTAGGGCGCGAACATCAGGAGATTGTAATTGACCGTCGCCGGGCCAAAAACATTCGGGTTGAGCGGATCGGAAAATTCCCGCGCCGCCACCCGCACCAGATACACATTGGTCTGGCCGCTGACCGCCGGAAGTGAGGGCACAATCATCACGGTTGTCCTTGTGTCGCGTTGCAGGCTGTAAGGGTTGGTGGAGCCAATGTGGGCGTTCAGCGCGGAGAATTCCCAAGGTGGGTTGACAAAATTCAATCCCGGCCCGTCCGTGATGGGCAGAGACAGAGTCACTGGCGGTTCAGACCAGCCATCATACAACCAAGCCCATTCTGCATCCGTGTCAACCGTCGCTGGTTTGAACCCATCCGTATCCGGTGAAAGTGGCAACGGTTCGTTCCCAGGCAAGGAAGGATCAAACAAATTAAGATCGTAACTGAACAGGGATACATCGCTGTAGTTTCCGTTGGTGGTAATGACCAGGTCTGTAGCATAAAAATACCAGCCTCCACCCGCGTCACAAGTCCAATACACCTCATCGTCCTCATTCCATGAAACATTAACTGGCAAATACGCAGCCAAATTGGTTGGCGATTGATAATGCCGGGTGCCGAAATAGCCGGACAAAACCACCCTGGCGGGCTGCGTGTTGATGCCTAATTGGGAACCGAGATTGCCCGCAGTCGAGTCATCGTTGGCGCGAAACGTCAAACCGGTTTTAGCTGCACGAACAATAGCGGGAGAACTGCCGCTGGAAAAAATTTCCACATCCAACTTCGCCATGCCCGCCGGACTCACCGGCACGCTGTCCGCCTCCCAAGTGCCATCGTCATTGACTGTTGCTTGCACGCCGTTGACATATACCTGCACCGTCGTGTCACTCACCGTTCCCATCACCGTGACAAATTGCCGGTTTAATTGATCGCCCGCCAGCGGATTCACCGTCACTATAACACTGCTTTGATACAGCGTCAGGTTTGTTGTGCTGGTGTTGCCTGCCGCGTCAGTCGCGGAAATCATCAGTATGTTTGTGCCTGCCGCCAAGGGCAGGTTTTGCGCCCAAACCGCTCCGCTTCGTTCCACCAAGCCCTGCACCGTATTGGTGTCGCCGCTGGCATCCACAATGGTGGCGGTGACGCTGGCCGTGTCGTCGTCCACCTGTCCTTCAAACGTGAAGCTGCTCCCGCTGATGTAAGTTCCGTCCTGCGGCCAAACCACCGTCAACACCGGAGGATTGGTGGCGTTGGAATAATCCAAGATGAAATTGACGTTGGTTGTGGTGGTGTTGCCTGCCAAGTCCGTTGTATGAACCGAAATTGTATTGAGGCCATTCGTCAGCGGCACATCATAGCATTGAAAATAATTCGTCGTGAACGTCAGGAGGTTCGCGTCGTAATACTGGCTGGTGATGTAGCCGGTTTGATTGGTAAAAATCCCGGTGGCGTTGCTCACGTCAAACGTAACATGGCTCAAGGCTTCATTGGCGAATCCCTGCACTTGAATCATCGGCTGGGAAACAACGCCGGCAGCGGGATTGGTAATCACGACTGTCGGCGCAATGGTGTTCAGTGTCAATTGCACCGTTTGCCAGGTCGCCGTCGCATTCGGCGGCAGACCGCGCAAGCCAACCGACACAGTGTAAACCCCGTTCGTCGAACCGAGAATCACCGTGATATTTGTCCCCGGGAAAGTCTGCCAGTTGGCATCCGCTTGGTTGATGTCGTTGACCAGCACCGCATAATAACTCGGCACGCCAGCCAACAGATTGATCTGCACCGGCACGGTCAGTGTGTTGATGTATTGGCTGGCCGTTGACAGCGTGAACTGGATGACATTCGGGTCAAGGCCGTTAGTATAGTCATACAACAGTGTGTTGTCCTGGCTGTCCAAGTTCGTGGCTGTTTCCGAGAGATTTCCGAAATAAAACCATATCCACCAATCCGGGATGCCATCGCCATCACTGTCCACCCCGGTCCAGTCCTCCGCCCGCACAAACAGATTCTGCCGGTCTAAATTCGCCACCGTGAAAGGCAGCACGTTGGTTTGATCCGGCGTCGGCCACAACTCCGTTTCCACATTCCAGTTACCCAGCAGATTGGTCGTACACCAGATGGCATAAACCTCATTGGTCGGATTGTGCAGATTCAAATCCACCTGCCCATTGGAAACTCCCGTGATCTCCAGCCACAGGCCGTTCGTGTCAAAGATGTAGGGAACATAGCTGCTGGTATAATCGCTACCATCGCCGGAACCACCATCGCTGCCGGGTGAAGGAACATCCATGCCCATTGCCCGCGCCATCGTCCACACCTGCTGGTTTGCCGCCGCTGTCTGAACCCGCGTGATCAGATTTACCAACGCATCCACCTGCGAAGCCACTTCGGAGGCCACGGTGCTGCTCGTGGCCTGCGCCTGCAACCCGAACCGGGGCGTGTTCGCCACCACCTGACCGCCCGTTTCGTCCACGAGAAATTGTCCCTCGGCAATCTGGTAGATGGCCCCGCTCAAATCCAGCGGCGGGCATGGCGCTGGAACAGCGGCCCCGCCCGGCATGACCCACCAGAAAGTTCCGCCTATAATGGGCAAATCCGCCGGTGCCACCTGCGCCAGCCCTTGTGACTCCGCTGCGATCTGGACAATGGAATCTGCCTGCGCTGCGCCAATGGTGGAACCAGACTGAATTGATAGCGTCTGCGCAAAACCGTTGCCAACGCAAGCCATAACGCTCGCAATTACGAATGCGCGATTCAGAATGACGATGATGTTTTGAGAAAACTCATTCCCTCTGTTGATTGCCTTCATAAGTTCTGTTTTGTTTCCGAATTAAACCCGTCACTTTTCTAACACCATCTTATTCGCGGTCAAGGTCAAAATTAAATTTAAGTACTATTGTATTCAATACAACTGTCTGTGTTCGCCTCCCCGGCTTGATTGCATTCTGGAAAGATGCGGCGTTTGGAAATGTCGGATGCATTCGCTCTAGTGCTCAGACGGCATAGGGAAGGAAAGGAATTGTCTCAAGAAGCGTTGGCTGAAAAAGCTGATTTGCATCCGACCTACATTGGAATGTTGGAACGATCCTTGCGGAACCCCAGTTTGAATGTCACCAAGGCCTTGGCCAAGGCGCTGGATGTGCCGCTTTCAAAGCTCATCGCGGAAGCCGAGGCTATCCAACAAAGGGCGAATCCCAAAAAGTGAACTTGCCGTTTATCAAGGTTAAAACCGTGCTGTTGGCATCCTGAAGAAAAACAATTGGCGTTTCTCAGAACTGGGATTTTGTTTTTGGTGACGGCCCATCTTCCCTGTCGCTTCGCGGGTTAAACAGCCAGCACATTTCTCAAATACTGCCCGGTAAAACTTTCGGTGCAACGGGCCACTTCTTCCGGCGGGCCCTGCGCGACAATGCGGCCGCCAGCATCCCCGCCCTCCGGGCCAAGGTCAATAATCCAATCCGCCGTTTTGATGACGTCGAGGTTGTGTTCGATGACGACGAGCGTATTGCCGGCGTTGCGCAGCTTGAACAGCACTTCGAGCAGCTTGGCCACGTCATGGAAATGCAGGCCGGTGGTCGGCTCGTCCAGGATGTAAAACGTCCGCCCGGTCGCCTTGCGGCTCAATTCCGCCGCCAGCTTCACGCGCTGCGCCTCGCCGCCGCTCAACGTCGTCGCCGCCTGCCCCAGGCCGATGTAACCGAGGCCGACCTCGGCGAGCGTCAGCAGCGGATCGTAAATCTGCGGCACCACGCGGAAAAAAGTCACCGCCTCGTCCACCGTCATCGCCAGCACGTCGGCGATGTTTTTGCCCTTGTAGGTGATTTCGAGCGTCTCGCGGTTGTAGCGCCTGCCGCCGCACACCTCGCACGTCACATAAACCGGCGGCAGAAAATTCATTTCGATTTTGAGCAGGCCGTCGCCCTCGCATTTTTCGCAGCGCCCGCCCTTGACATTGAAGCTGAACCGGCCCGGCGCGTAGCCGCGGATTTTCGCCGCCGGCAGTTTCGCGAACAAATCGCGGATGTGGTTGAACATGCCGGTGTAGGTCGCCGGATTGCTGCGGGGCGTGCGGCCGATCGGCGACTGGTCAATCACGATGACCTTGTCCAGGTTCTCATAACCCCGGAGCGCGCGATGCGCGCCGGGCGTTTCCTTCGAGCCGTAAAATTTGCGGAACAGCGCGCGGCACAGGATGTCGGCCACCAGCGTGCTCTTGCCCGAACCGCTCACGCCGGTGACGCACGTGAACGTGCCCAGCGGGATCCGCGCATCCAGGTTGTGCAAATTGTTTTCCCGCGCGCCGAGCACCTCCAGCCAGCCGCGGTCCTCCGACGGCGCCAGGCGCTTTTGGGGAAGGGGAATCGTCAGTTCACCGGTGAGATATTTCGCCGTGAGCGAATTCGGATTTTTCAAAATATCCGGCAACGCGCCCGCCGCCACCAGTTCGCCGCCGTGAACCCCCGCGCCGGGGCCGAGGTCAACGATGTAATCCGCCTGCCGGATCGTTTCGGCGTCATGCTCGACGACGAGCACGGTGTTGCCGAGGTCGCGCAGGCCCTTGAGCGTGGCCAGCAGGCGGTTATTGTCGCGCTGGTGCAGGCCGATGCTCGGCTCATCCAGAATGTAAAGCACGCCGACGAGGCCCGCGCCGATTTGGGTGGCCAGCCGGATGCGCTGGGCCTCGCCGCCGCTCAACGTGCTGCTCTCGCGGTCGAGCGTGAGATAGCCGAGGCCGACGTTTTTCAAAAAACCGAGCCGGGCGCGGATTTCCTTGATGACCTCATGCGCGATTTTTTCCTCAAATTCCGTGAGCTTGAGACCGGCAAAAAATTCATCGGCCGATTCGACTGAAAGCGCGCAGACGTCCATGATGGAAAGGCCGGGAATTTTTGAACGCGGAGTGCGGAGTGCGGAGCGCGGAGTGGTTGTGCGGTCGGTTGATTCCGCATTCTGCATTCCGCATTCCGCACTTGAAAGCGTCACCGCCAGGATTTCCGGTTTGAGCCGTTTGCCTTTGCAGACGTCGCAAAATTGCGGGCTCATGTAGGGTTTGATGCGGTTGCGGACGAACTCGCTTTCGCTGTCGGTGAACAGCCGTTCCAGGTTCGGGAGGACGCCCTCGAACGGGCGGCGGATGGTGTGCAGGCTGCCGGTGCGCCAGAATTGAAAATCAATTTCGCCTTCGCCCGAACCGTGCAGCAGGACCTTTTTGAAATCGTCCGGCAGGTTTTTCCAGGGCGTTTCCAGGCTGACGCCGAAATGCGCCGCGATCGAGCGCAGCATCGCCTTGTAATAAATGTTCATCCGCTTGCCCGCCCGCCGCCAGGGTTGGACTGCGCCGTCCTCGAGTGATTTTTCCGGGTCGGGCACCACGAGGCTTTCGTCAAAAATCATTTTCTGGCCGAGGCCGTGGCAGACCGGGCAGGCGCCCGCCGGGGCGTTGAACGAAAAATGTTTCGGCGTGGGCGGATCGTAGCTTTTGCCCGTGGCCGGGCTGCACATTTTGTTGGAATGAAGCGTCTCAATCCAAGAGTCAGTAGTCAGTGGTCCGTGGTCAGTAGTTTTTGCCACGGACGACTGACTGTTGACTGCTGACTTTCCTGGCATCTGGTGCAGCGTGAACATGACGCCTTCGCCCCAGCGCAGCGCGGTTTCGACCGAATCGCCGAGCCGCACGCGGATTTTGTTGTCAATCACCAGCCGGTCCACGACCGCTTCGATGGTGTGAAATTTCTTTTTGTCGAGCTTGACGCGCGTGTCGGCGGCGAGTTCGACGAATTCGCCGTCCACCCGGGCGCGGACGAACCCTTCACGGGCGAGGCGTTCGATGACGTCGCGGAATTCGCCTTTTTGCCGGCGGACGACCGGCGCGAGCAGCATCACGCGGGTCTTGGGCGGCAACGCGAGGATTTTGTCCACGATGTCGCTGGTGGTCTGCGAGACGATGGGCACGCCGGTGTCCGGGCAATGCGGCTTGCCGATGTGGGCGTAAAGCAGGCGGAGATAATCGTAAATCTCGGTGGTGGTGGCGATGATGGAGCGCGGGCTGGAGCCGGAGCTGCGCTGTTCGATGGCAATGGCCGGCGACAGGCCTTCGATGAAGTCCACCTCCGGCTTTTGCATCTGGTCGAGGAACTGCCGGGCGTAGGCGGAGAGCGATTCGACGTATTTGCGCTGGCCCTCGGCATAGATGGTGTCGAACGCGAGCGACGACTTGCCGCTCCCGCTCAGGCCGGTGATGACCACCAGCTTGTCGCGCGGGATGTTCAGCGTGAGGTTTTTGAGATTATGCTCACGCGCGCCGCCGATTCTGATGAATTCCTTGCTCATGGCCGAGAATTTTCCATTCAAACCAACCGGGAAATATATGCAAAGCCACGGCGAAAGCAAAGCCGGATTGAAAAATGGTGAAATGGGAATAAGTGGCACAGTTGGACGCGATCGCCATAACTCATTCGGAGTTCAGCCTTCAACTGTTCCAATATCTTTTAACCACGGATGGACACAGATAAACACGGATAGGAAAAAATTTCGACCATGCAAACGAGTTCACCAACAAGTGAAACCTTCCGGGTTCGCCAAAGAAACCTTTTGCTGGTCTTAATCCGTGTCCATCCGTGGTTGAATTGAACAGATACGGCTTCAGGCGGCCCGGCCTGCTTTTGGCTCCAAACCGAACCCGCGTCACGGATATTGCTGGATGAGGCGGTAGAACTTCATCTGCACCGCGGCATTGGTGTCCACGAAGGTGAAATTGGTGGTGCCGGAGGTGAGCCAGGGCGGCACGGGCGGAATGTAGTTCCACACAATCGGCGACACGAGGTTCGTCGCCCATTCCACCTGGAACTGATAATTGGTCGGCGCGAACCAGGTGAGTTGGAACAAGCCGTTGGTCATCAGCGTGACGCTGGAAATGACCGGCGGCGGCGGGCCAACGGTGACGGTGAAACTGTTTGTCGCCTGGGCCGGCGGCACCCCGTTGTCCGTGACGACGGTCGTAAAGGTATTGGTGGTGCTGGCCTGGGCCACTGCCGGCGTCCAGGTGATGATGCCGTTGGTGCTGATGGCGGCGCCGGCCGGCGCGCCGGCCAGCCCATAAGCAAGCGTCGCATTGGTGTCCGAATCCGTCGCGGTGTTGGTTACGATCAGCGGCGTCAGCGGATTAACGGTCAGATTCGTCTGGGATGGGAGCGTCAGGAAATTTGCGGATTGCACCTGGAGCAACCGGTAGAAACGCATCGAACCCAACCCGCCGCTTTGCGAGCCGTCGTCGAAGAAGCTGAACAGTCCGTTCGTCGGGGTGACCGGCCCGGTGTAACGGATGAGGTTGGTGAACATATTCCACGCCACCGGCGGCGCGAGGTTGGTCGTCCATTGCACCCGGAACAAATCATTGGTGGGCGCATACCAGGTGAACAGGAAGCCGTTCGTCCCGCCGATATTGGTGTATATGATGCCGGAGATGATAATCGGACTGGTTGGCGCGTTGGTTGAGGTCAAATGAAAATCCACCTCGAGGCCGAAACTCACGGTGAAACTGTTCGTGTTTTGCACGCCGAGCCAATAAGACCCGCCGGGCACGATATTCGTCGGCACACTGGTGGTGCTCAAAACGGAAATGCCATTCGTCGCGCCCGCCAGCAGGGTGTAGTCACCCGCGTTCGTTCCCGTCGGCAGCGTGGTCTGGTTGAACAACAGGTTCACCGGCCCGGTGGCGGAGAGCAGCAGGTTGGTCGCAAAATCCGCGTTGGTGGGCACGTTGATCAAAAAGTAGTCAACGCCGCCGGCCGAAACGGAGTTCGTCTGCGGTACGCCGTTGGTCAGAGACTGCAAAAGTATCAACCGGTAAAAACGCATCGGGCCAAACCCGCCGGTTTGCGAACCGTCGTCGAAGAAGGTGAACAAACCGTTCGTGGGCGTGGGCGGGCCGGTGTAGGCAACGATGTTGCTGAAGGTGTTCCACATTATGGTCGGCATGAGACTGCCCGTCCACTGCACCCGGAACAAATCATTGGTGGGCGCAAACCAGGTGAGCAGGAAGCCGAACTTTCCGCCGATGTTGGTGGCCGTGATGGAATTGATGGAAATGGGCCCCCCCGGCGACGGCGGCACTGGCGGCGGCGGATAAAAATCAACCTCAATCGCAAAATTGACCGGAAAGACATTGGTGTTTTGCACGCCCAGATAATACGTCCCGCCGGGAATGATATTCGTCGGCATGGAGTTTGTTGTTATGCCCAGGAGGGAAATGCCGCCCACCGAATTGGTCAGCAAGAAATAGTCGCCTGTGTTGGTTCCGGTCGGGAAGCCCACCTGGCTGAACAGCAGGTTCACCGGGCCGGGGGTGGCGTACCACAGGATGTTTGTGGCGAATTGCGCATACACCGGCACCGTGACCAGATAATAGGTGATGCTGCCGGCCGGGACCGTGTTGGTCTGCGGCACGGCGTTGGTGAGCGGCAGCGAGCTGGTGGTGATGTTCGTCACGCTGACCATGACGCTGACCGTCACCGGGCCAAAACCATTGGCGGTGGCCAGGTTCGTGACGCTGAACCCGAAGGAGGCGAAGCCGAAATAATTGTTGGTGGGCATGAACGTGGCCGTGTGGCCGTCCGTTCCCAGGGTCACGATGCCGTTGGTGCCATTGGTCACGCCGAAGCTCAGGTTGCCGGTTAATCCGACGAGCGCATAAAGGTCCACGGCCACCGGCGTATTCGAGATGGTCAAGGCATGCGGCGCGGCCAGCCAGTTGATGTAGTGTTCCAGGTCCGTATAACCGTCCGGGTTGCTGTGATTGTTGTTCGGCACGGCCGGGTTCATGCTGGTCACGCCCGTCGCAGCCAGGGTGATTTCCCAATAATCCGGCAGGCCGTCCCCGTCGCTGTCCAGTGGCTGTGGAGCGGAATCGAGCACCGGCCAGGGATTGACGCCGACGAAGTTTGTAAGTCCCTGGCCGACCCAATAGCTGGCGGCATTCGAGTAACCGCCGTAGGTCATCCCGAAGTTGGTGCTGAGGTAAACGCCCGGGAAGCTGTTCGAACTGATGAAGTCAATGATCTGGCCGCTCTTGTTGCGGACGTTGGTGATGATGTTGGTGTCCACCGGGTCGCGCAGCAGGGACGTGCCGGCCGCCGGAGTGCCCGCCGCCGTGACGCCCGCCACCGAGGCGCCGGCAAAGGCCAGCACCTGCTCGTAGGCGAACGCGGGACTGTTCGTGGTGACCTGGATTTCGGGCATCGGGGTCGGACTGCCGAGTTGAGTCAGAAGACCGCTAAACATGCCCCAACCAGTATCGGTGCCGTCGAGCACGATGTTGAAGGCATTGGTGTCAATGAAGTTCGTGGCCTGGTAAATCTGCGTGAAGGTGGGGTCGGGCACGCCGGAGGCAAAGGCAATGTTGGGATTGGCCGTGGTGTTGCTGCCGGCGATGAAATAATTGCCGATGTAGTTGAGAAAATTGGTGTAACCGGCCGGATTATCCGCCGCGTCGTCCTCGTTGTAGCCGGCAAAAATGCCCCAGTTGCACACCACGTTGTTGATGAAATCCAGCCGGATATTATCGCCCGGGCGCGGATTGCGGCTGTAGTTGTCCGCGTAGAGGTTGTGATGATAGCTCACCGCGCCGGAGCCGTAACGGATCAGCGAACCGTAGCCGTGCGCCTGGAAGCCGGGGCCGCCGTTGTCCATCAAATGGGCGGAATGGTTGAGCGGTTCGGCGATCATGGACCATTGCACCGAGATGTTCGTCGAATAGGTGGTGGACAGGACTTCGTCAATGCTCCACGACGCGGAAATGTGGTCGGCAATCGAATTCGTGACCCCGCGGAAATGGAACGAATCGTCCTGGAAAAACGGCTCATAGATGTCGCCTGGACGGCAGCGGAGGAAACGCACCACCATGTCGTGGCTGTTCTCCACCGAGGTCGTCAGACCCTGGATGGTGATGCCGGCGCCCGGCGCCGTCTGGCCGGCAATGGTGATATAGGGATTGTTGATCTTGAGCGGCGAATAGAGATTGATGGCGCCGGAAACGTCGAAGACGATGGTGCGGCTGCCAAAGGTGGAGGTGATGCCATTGCGCAGGCTGCCCGGCCCGGAATCATTCAGGTTGACGACGTGATAGACATCGCCGCCGCGGCCGCCGATGGCAAAGCCGCCCGCGCCTTCCGCGCCGGGGAACGCCGGCAGGCCGTTGGTGAGCACCACCAGGACATGGAAAATGTCGGTCGCCGTCAGCAAGGTTGCGGTGTCCGTCACGATGTTGGTGAGGGTATAGACGGCCGGCGCCTGGCTGGTCGCTGGCGTCCAGGTGATGATGCCGGTGCCGAGGCCAATGGCCGGAGCCGGGCCATTGGTCACGGAGCTGGTCAGCGTGTAGGCCATCGGCCCGAATCCGCCGGTGGCGCTGTTGGTCACGGTAAACAACTGGTTCGCAATGGCGAGCAGTTCGGGTAATTGTGGCAGTGCCAACGGCGGCGGCAACAGATGGAAGTTCACCTGAATCCCGTAATTGACGGAGAAACTGTTCGGGTTTTGCACGCCCAGATAATACGTCCCGCCGGCCGCGAAATTGGTCGGCACGCTTGTGGTGGTCAAAATGGCCGAGCCGCCGGGTATCGGGCTGCTGAGGATCAGATAATCCGTCGGCAGGATGCCGGTGGGCGGGTTGAACGCGTCGAACAGCAGGTTCAGCGGGCCGGTGGTGGAAAACAGGATGTTCGTGGACATGTCCGCATTGGTCGGCACCTGGATCAGGTAATACGCGATGCCACCCGGCGGAACGGTATTATTGGTTGCCGCCTGCCCGTTGGTGAGCGTGGTGATGGTGGGCGGAGTGTAGGGGAAGTTGAACCGCAACTGCCAGCTCACCAGCGAAGGCGCGGGATTGGTGGCGCCCACGCGGTCGTCCTGGATTTCGAGCGTCCACTGGCCCAGCGCGTCCTCGCCCTGCAGGAGGTCGAGGGATTCTTCGGGCAGGTAATACAGGTCGTAATTGTTCGTCGGTATCTGGGTCATGACGAAATTGTCCAGCAACATGCCCGGCTCAATTCCGGTGATTTGCAGCGGCGTGTTGGTCTGGGTGGCGATGAAACTATAGGTGGCGGTCTGCCAACTGGTGTTGTTGCCAAAGAAGATGGGCTGAGGAGCGCCATTCAACGTCACCTGCGCTTCCGCCAGGCCCTGGGCGATGGACGGCGCGTTGGTGTTGTACTTGCCCGCGCTGCCTTGATTGTAAATGGCCTTGATTTCCGAGGCTGAGAGCGGGCGATTGTAAATGCTCGGCTCATCCAGCAGTCCCTTGAAATGATTGGCAAAAGCACCTGCCGGCCGGGTGCCCAGGAAAAGATCGTAGCTGGTCTGCGGCGTAAAACTGGTGCCATAATTCGTGGTTGCCAGCAACACGCCATTGCGATAGAGCACCGCGCGCCGGGTGTTTTTGTCGTAAGTCGCCGCCACATGCTGGAAAGAGTTTCCCGTCATGACCCCTGCCGCCGACCAAAGCTGGTGAAAATTTTGGGAGGTATCAAAGAGGTTAACATAAAGATCGGCATCAAAATTATCCGAAATTTCCAGATGGATGCCGATGGGCCCAGAACCACTGCCGGAACTTAGGTTCCATTGTATCAACTCCTGGAGATTATCGATGTTTGCGCTGTCCGGGTTGACCCAGGTTTCCATGGTTAAACCAATGTTGTTGGTTCCAACATTGAGGCTGGCACTGGCGGGAGCCCAGACTTGTGAACTGGAGCCGTTGAAGACGAATGCTGTCCCGACCACGCCGTTGGAGTAAGTGATATTACTGGGAATGCCCGGGTTGTTGCTGATGCTGTCGGCCCCATTATTTTCACCGCGCCACAAGCTGACAATGCCCGGCCCGCGATACGCATACGACAGGGTGTACATCTGGCCCGGCACCGTGGGCAGGATGCGCGAAATTGTGCCGTCGGCCAGCGCCAGCAGGTTGGTGCCGGAATAGGCCAGCGTCGCATTGCTGATCACCGTGACCTGATTGGCGGTCACGGCCCAACTGTCAAAATTGGAACTGACCCCGGCAACATAATCCCCGGCCGCCGCCCCTTCAAAGCCGTCGCTGAACACGTTATTGGTCGTCACCGGGATCACCGGCACAAACGGCGGCGGGGCGAACTTGATGGGGGTGGTGGTCAGGTTCGTGTTCTCCGTCAGCACCAGATAGGTTTGCCGGGCCTGCAAGGCACTCACCGTGTAATCCCAAAAATCGCCCGGGCCTTCATTGTTGTTGGCGGATGGAGGATTCATCACGATGGTCAGAAAGCTGGAATTAACGTAGGCGACATTGAACACCCCGCTGCCGCTGATCATGCCGGAATTGAAAATCAAATTGCCGCCCTGGTCATACACCACCATCTCATCCGGCAGGCTGTAGAAATTGTAGTAAATCGACAGCGTCCCGGTGTCCACGGCCACATTGATGACGTTGGTGGTCGCACCCGAACTGCCGGAAGACGAGACCGGGACGATGTTGGTGACGGCGATGGTCCCGCCCATGCCGCTGGTGGTGGTGCCGCCGCGGTTTTCCACCAGCAACACCCGCGTGCCGTCCGGGCTGATCAAATGGAACACGAGATCCGACACGCGCGGATGGTCCACGCGCAGGGCCACGTCCACCGACGAGATGGTCTGGTCCGCCGATACGTATATGGAATCGGTCGTCACCGCATCATCCAGAATCGGCACCGGGCCGGCGGAAGTGTAAATCACCTGGGCGGGCGGCGTGACCGTGCCGAGATTGGCGATGACATACACCGTCTGCGGCAGCACACTTTGATTATACAAGCCGACCCAGTAACGGCCTGGCGCCGGCGAGCCAATGTAAATCGAGTTGCCCGGCCCCATCGGGCCGCTGTTGGTCAGCCCCGCCGGCCCGAATTCATTGGTGTCCGTCAGCGTCGGGATGGCGCCGTATTTGACATAAAGGTCCACCAGCCCGGTCCCGGTCAGGTTTGTGGCCAATACCGTCAGGCTGGCTGTCCCGGAGGGCACGTCAATGTAACCATAGCCCCAACTCAGCGGACCGAGGGTCATGATAATCCCCTTGCCCAAATTCTGGTGCGGCTCGATCATCATGGTGAAACTCTGCACACTGCCAATGAAACCCAGCGCGCTGTCGGACTCGGTAAAAATCCACGGGCCATTGCCCTGCTGGCCGACAAAATTATTCAGGCTGCCTGGGCCGGTTGATGGCTGCGAACCGATAATGTCGCCCTGCCCGCTGTCGTCGTAGATGAACGTGTATGTTCCCGGAGCATTTGGTGAATCATGGTTCATCAAAATCGCCGGGGAAGAATTAACGCCTGCTCCATTCTCGGAATGGGAGAGTGAGGCGACGAGATCGCCAACATTCAGCTGCGTAATGATATTAGTGACAACCACTTCTTGCACCTGTATGGGATACAGCGCAAGAGCAAATACACTTATCAAACTTGGCAAAGCGGGGCTGCCGCCGGGAATGTTGACCGGCACCGGCAAGCCGTTGACGACCTGGGTGCCGTTCGAATTCATCTGGCTGAACGGGATGCTGCTGAAAAGGGAAATGAAGCCATATTCGGACGCCATCTGGTCTTCCGACTGCACGCCGACATAATAAACTTGTCCGTGTGTGGAATTCGTATCCACGACAAATTCCGTGCCTCCGCGACCCAGCGACGCACCGCTGAAGATGTTGCCCACTGACGCTCCAACCTGCGCGCCGTTGACGCAGTTGGAAATGGCGACCGGATTAAGATTCGTCAGGCTCGGGTCGGTGCTCACATAAAGATCAATATCCGCCTCCGGCCGCGTGGCGTTGGCCGTTGAACCCGCAAACACACCCATGCGCGGAATCGAAAGCGTGTCGGGAATGAAAGTGATGAACGCGGCGTTGGTGACATGGCTGCTCGATCCGGAGGCGTCAACGGCATTGTTGACCACCACGTAGAAATGCCATTGGTTGGTCATGCCCAGCGTGACGACGCCATTGGTCCCGCCCCATAACAGATTGGTCCCCAGCGGGATTGTGTTCGTGCCGAGCAACGGCGTGCTGGCGCCGACCAATTGATTCATCAACGGCGCGTTCGTCGTGGTCACATAAGTAATTTGCTGGTCGGTCGTTGGGTTGGAAACAATTCCGCTGTCCGTCATCGTGAAGGCATTTGTTACTTCGCCTTCACCGCAGGAAATGACCAGCGCATAATCCTGCACCACGTTGTTGGTCTGCGCGGTGACGGCGTTGACGTTGACGCTGCGGCCAATGACCGTGATGGAGTAGTTTGTGCCCAGCAGTGGTGAAATAAATACATTCTCCACGTTGTTGATGGAATCGAGGGGCGGTGCGCTTGTGCTGGTTTCCGGAGTATTGTTAGTATTCCCGGTCGCAATGTCATTGCCATAAAAAACAACCAGGTTGGTTGGGTTGTCAAAATTAGTCACAACCAGTTCAAGGCTGTTCACCAGCTTGATGGCGGCGGCAGGATCGCCCGGCGGATCCGTCCACGTGAGTGTGACACGCAAAGGGAGATACTGCGCGTAGGTAGTGGGATCAATCGTCACCATATACGTGTGACTGTCACCCGTTGCCAGCGCATTGGCCGGGCTTTGGTCGAGAATAAGCATCGCTTCGCCGGTTGCGTTGTTCACGTTCGTCATGATTCCTGGTGGCAGCGAATTGGGAAGATTGATCAAACCCCAGCCTTGAAAATTGATCGAGTTTTGGACCTGGAAATCATAACCCCCATCGGATCGCGCACCGTTGATGAGTATCGCCTTGAGCAACGCCGGGCTGGGCCGCGAGGACAATTGGTTCGTAAAATAATCCTGCATCAACGCCAGAACGCCTGACACGTCCGCCGCCGACATGCTCGTGCCGGATTCGTAACGGTAATACGGACCAGGTTCTGTATTGAGGGGATTGAAAGTACCAATGGAATTGTTCAAATTGCTCAACACCTGAAAATAGTTTCCGTTGTCATTCGTCGTGACGACTTCGACAAACAGATCGTAATTGACCGGGGTGGTATTGGTATTGCCGACGGCATAATTAAATCCCAGGCCTTGAATGCTGGTGATATCAGCAATGGCGCCACCGCTGTTGGGGGGAATGGAAACCCCGTTGTTCCAGGTCACAAAATCGTAAGTAGTTGTGGTCGGAAAAGCCGCCTTTTCCACATAGATCGGCAGGTTCGACGGAAACGGCGATTGCGAGAAAAGATTCGGTTCGATTTGAATGGTCACACCGACGGTGTTTTCCGGGACGGAGATGCTGTAATAAGTTAGTGAATTCGCGCCCACCACCTGGTTGGTGTGGAAAGTGTAGGAATAATTCGTCGGGTTGTAATACGCCTCCTCGTCCCACTGGCTGGAGCGGGTGGAAACCACAAAGGTTCCCGGCGCGACTACATCCGGTTTGTAACGCCCGTAAGTGCCTTCGGTGCCGATGCCGACATTGCCGCGGCTCGAAACTCCGGCCACTTGCGCACTCACCGAATTCCCAAACGGGGAATAACCCGTGTCGGTCTTCGGCTGCCAGGGAGTGCTGGTATTGGTCACGCCATTCGCCACTTGCGTAACTATATTGGTGATGTAGCGTAACTGTTCAATCGCGCCGACGGTGATGACGTTTTTGGCCGTGGCCGGTGATAGAATCGTATCCGGGTTGCCACCGCTGCCGTCGTCGCTGCCACCGCCATCATCGCCGGCGGAAAACACAAACAACACCGGCTGCGAACCGGTCACCTCCGGCAGCGCATCGCGCACCGCCGCGTCATAACTGGCCGCCGCGAGGTCGTAAGCATTGTCTCCACCATAGTTCCAACTGTTGTTGGAAATGAGCGCGTTGGTCAGCGCCGCCGCTTCCTGAAGCTCTTGGTCCGATTCGCCCATGTCCATGGAAAACAAGGTTGCCAGCGGCGCCATGCCGCGGAACTGGCCGTTTGTCGCCGGCATGATGGAACCTTGCGCGTTCGTGACAGTTGTGGATTTCGTGCCGTTGCCGGCGATGGTGCCCGCGACGTGTGTGCCGTGGCCGGCAGTATCAACCAAGTTTGCCGGATCGCCAATCACGCGTGGGTTCAAGTCGGGATGGCTGGCGTCAATTCCCGAATCATTCACTTCCACGACCACATTCAACCCGGTCAAGTCGAGATAATTCGATGAAACTTGCGTGTCCACCGCCACGCCCACCGTCGCCCGGCTCAAATCATTCGCGCGGACGCGCTGGCGATACGGCTCGACGATTTGCACGCCGGGCAATGTGGCCAGCGCAACCCAATCCGCCGGCGGCTGCACGCGCACCACCGGACCAAACGGCGAATTGTCCCGCGCGACAATCTGGCCGCCGAGCTTTTCAATCTGCGCGACCGTCGCCGCCGCGCCGTTTTTGAACAAGCCGAGCGTCAAACAGGTTCCCGCAGGCAGCGGCGCCTGTTTCACCGCCAAAACAAGCAAGGAAGGCCCCACCGCCCGGTTGGCTTTCATTGGCGCGGAAGAAAGCGTTTTTTGTCCAACCGTCACGGGCATTGACGAGGATATTTTGTAATACGGCTCGTAAGGAACGACGGCCTGTGTGAGTGGATTTCCTGCCAATCCATTAGCCACGCCCGCCGGGGCGCGCACGAGGTAGGCGTCGTTCGGAATGTAGGAAACAATCTCCGCGCCCGCCGCCGCCAGCATCGCGCGGAAGGCGTTGTCAATGGGTCCGCGCGCCTGGACGATGTAAGCGCCCGGATCGCCCTGCGATTGCAAGTTTTTCGGAATGGAAAAGTTCAGCGGGCTGCTGGTGTCAATCAGCGCATTCTCCAGCAAAATCGCATGGCGGTCGCCCACCAACTGCCCGATGGTCTTGCCCGTGTTGCTGAGGCGCCAGGCGAATTGGTTTGTTTTGGCCGAAGTTGCACCATTCGTGGAAGCGGCGGTCAAATTTTTCGGCGCGGTGAAAGCGGAGGAAGTCGCGGTCACCGTCGGTGCGGCAACTTTTGGGAGCGCGGACGGCTTCGTCCGCGGGTTTGCGGTCTGGTGCCAGAACAACCATGCGCCCGCCAGGCACAGCAGGCACAACAAAATCCAGATGAACGGACGCGAACGCATATAACGTTAGGAGTTAGGAGTTGGGAGATAGCAGTTGGCAAACCGGCAAATCAATTGCCCCAACTTCCGCCCCAACTTCCAGCTACCATCTACTATCTGCTTGCTTCTCTTCATAATCAGTCCGGCGGCAAAATGTTAAAGCTCTCAATGACGGCGTTGTTGTTCGTCGGCACGGGAACGCTGACCCAACCGTTGATACCAAGGAAAGTATTGGTCGTGATGACATTCGTCAGCGTGCTGCCAAAGCGCACGACGGCGCGGGTGGCGATTTCCGACACGACCTGATAATTCGTGACCATGCCGAAATACTGTCCGCCGCCCGTGTAAATGCCATTGGGCGCGGGCTTGAGTGCCTGGCCGTAGCAATAAATCACGTAGCGCGGCGAACCGCTCACGCGCAGCAGCGACATCGTCTGCTGCGGCAGCCATTCATACATCTCGTCGCTGATGCCATTCGCCTGTTGTAAACCATCAACAACGCCATTCGTAATTATTCTCAGGAACGGCGATTGTTCCGTGAATTGCGGCGTAGCCAGAATGTCGCCGACATGCGCGAAGGTTTGCAACGGGAACAGGTTGGTGTTGGCCCGCGTTTGATTGATGCCATTCACCAACTGACCCAGCGGTGAGTTGGTCCAGGCCGGACCGGCGGGTTGAATAATCATCCACGAATTGCTGGGCGGCGGATTCTGATATTGTGATTTGACACTAATGATGGAGCCATCAGCCGCATTGTTGGAAAGCGCGACAACGCCGCTGAACAAAGCCGACCAGGCGGCGAGATGGTTTTGGTTGACTGACAGCGTCCCGCGTGTGGCATTGTCGTTGAACGCGGTGGTGAAAAGGTCGAACAACAGCCGGTCCTGCGCCGGCGCGGCATTGGCGGCAGCGATGGGATTTAGATTGGTTGTTCCATACGCCCAAACATCCCAAGTATTAAAACCGTTTGCATAAGGCGGGTTGATTTCAGCCCAATTCAAAATGTTCGTCGCCTTGAGATAAACCGTCTGCCAGGGCGTGCCGCGATGCACCCGGCCCAGCCAGCCCACCGTCGGGAACTTGTTCGCCGGGAAATCCCAGTTGTCCGACGAGCGCACCAATGGGTCTTTATAGGAGAGATTATTAGGATTCGGATCAACAGGTAAAGCGACCTTGCTGCTCGCGCTCATGCCCCACGGCTGGTATCTGCGGTTCTGTCCGCCCAAATCAAGATTGGTCAAGGTTGGCACTTGTGAGTAGCTATTATTATACTGGTAGGTCTGATTGAAAAAATTAGTGGCATTCAAATCACTGGCCAGATAATGAACCAGCGGATCGTTCGCCTCCAAGACAGTTGTTCCAACCACGTAGCGTATGGGCGAATAGGGATCCTGCGCGCTCGAAAGGTAATTCGACGCGCTCGCCTGAGCATTTGCACCCCAGGAGTATACGGTGGCTATAGTCCCCAAAGGTTGGAAAAAGGCTTGAAAACTAGCCTGCTGTACCGTCGGTGTACCGGGTGAAGCTTGAGGATCTGGGTTCCAAAGTCCATCTTCCGAAGGAGGAGGCCCGGGCGGAACCAGGATGCCTCTGGAGATATTGATTTGATTTTTAATGCCGTAAGGCAAGCCGGTAGTGGAATCAATGTTGGCATTCCAGACTCCGGCGGTGTCATCCGTAAAAATCTCCGCGTTCAGATTGCGGCTGCTGATTTGCTCGAAATGGGCATAATCAATGACGTGATAAATACCGTTGGCAGATTGATCCAGCATGAAAACCTGCAACTGGTTGGTCGTCAGCAACCCCCAATTGGGGAGCGGAAAACCCGGCGTGTTGGTTTCATACACCGCCGTCACCGCACCAAAATAATTTGTGGGAATCAAACACGGCGGTGTAAAGCCGGACGGGACTGCTCCTCCCGTGGCACCGGCGGACGGCGAACGATATACCGAGTTGGTCAACATGATGAACGTGTTGCCCAAGGGAACGACGAATGATAAGCCGGACCAAGGATTTGAGGAGATGGGGCAGTTCGTTGACAACCCCATTGGCCCCAAAGGCGGCCAGTTAATGGAGTCGCTACTGGTCAATGACATGGACAGATTTTCCCGCACCCAACCGCTCACCGTGCCATTGTATTGAGCAGCGTAGGAATTCCATAAATCCACGCCCAGCGTGGAACTTACGTTCATCAAATACATCTGGTTGGTGCCGGTCATCTTGGGCGGCGAAGTGTTGGTGTTGCGTGTAAACTGTAACCGGCGGGTAATCCCCACGACATTTTCCAGCACGAACTCGTTGAAATTCGGGAAGCCCTTCTTCGCGCCAATAATCCACGGCACGCCATAGACATTTTCCAGCACATTGCTTCCACCCGAAATGGAAATGGTCGAGACATCGAAAGGCGCGGAGAAAGCAGGGTCATTCGTTCCTGAAACGGATGGAACATAGGCATACCCCGTCACGAAGACGTTGCCGACTGAATTCCGCGTAAAGAGCGGCCGGAAGACGGATGGATAATTATAATTATTACCGTTCACACCGATGTTGTTGGTCGTGGCGTCGTAAATGTTGGCGGCGAGTTGGAGCAGGCGGTTGACGGCGGACGAATAGACGAACTGGTTGCTCACCAAAACCGGAATGCCGGGAATGATGCCAGGAGCACCGCTCAGACCAAACGCTGGATAGTTGGTCCACTGATCGGCATTGACGAAATTGAAGTTGGTGACCGTATAGAACGTGGTGGCGAAGTTGGTTGGATTGCTATTGCGCCACTGGGTGGTGTAGGCGCGCAGCAGCCGGTCGGCGGCGTTGGTGAAAAAGGTCAGCGGCGTCCATTGATAAAAATTCGTCTCACTGATTGCGCCACTGATGGGATTGGTCTGTACGAGATTGTCGTAATTCAAATTCATCTTGCCGGATTCCGGCGTGGAATCGGTGCCGAGTTGCGAGAGCAGCCGGTAAAACGTGTAGCGGTCGTAGGTGGAAACATTCGTGCCGGCCTGGTGCAGTCGCTCAACAAAACCAGGTGGGGTTACGTTGATTTCAGTTTTCGTTGGATCAAACAATTCCTGATGGGTGAAGAAATGGTTGGTGTTGTCCGCGCCGGCCCACGGCAATCCCGGCGAATCAGGCTGGACAGCTTCGTTAAAATCCATGGTCTTTTGCAACGGCCCGTCGCTGTAACCGTCAATGTTGTCGTTGGCAAAACCAGGTGCGCCATTCAACAATGCTATTGCGTTTGTCAGGCTATTGTAATTGAATCCGTAGCGATAACTCAAAAGCGAAAGCGCATCTTCAAAAGCATAACCGGAATTGAGCGAACCAGGCTCATAATAGTTGTAAGGAAGATGGGAATTATCCCATTGATTCGTGTTCAAATCCATAAGGAAGGCGGCAAGATTAATTTCCCAAGAGCCGACGCCTTGGTTGCGTAAAAATCCGTCGTTCCCATTGGCTACAGGATTAACCGTTCTTGTCATGGCTTGGTTGTAAATGGCGTTCAAATCGAGCGTGTTGCCGACGGGCACGGCGATGAAGGCGTAGCGCGCCACGAACGGGTTGTTCGGCCCATACGGCTGGTCGGGCCGCTGCAAAACGCCAATCCATTCTGGGTCGCCAACTTGGAAACTTTTGGTGCCAAGATCATTATTATTATTGTCAAATTCCTCAACCCAGCCGTTGGTGTCGAAACGTCCGTTGCGGTTGAGGTCGAGGTAAAAGCGGAAATCGGGCGGCAAGGATGAATTCGTCGGGTTGGGAATGAATACCGGCGGACGCGGGCTGTAATACAAGTTTTCGAGGTTTTGCAGAAAATCGGCGGGGCTTAACAGTGTGCTGCTGTTGAAAAGATGGTCGTAATTAACGTTGGTTGGACTCGCACTGCCGCTCACGAAACCGTTCGCATTGATGTAATTGGTCGAGACGAGCAAGGTGAAGTTGTAGGGATTGGTCGTGGAAAGGACGTTGGCGATAACCTGGGCCTCGGCGTTGGCCAGCGCAGCGTCGGCGGCCAGCCGCGCGCCGGCGGTGTCGGTGACGGTGCTGACGGCGCTGCGTTCCCGGCGGCTGAGGGCCAGAAACGTGATGGCCATGAACGTCACCACGGACAGCAAAATGAGCGTGATGATGAGGGCAACACCTTTTTGAGGGTGACGCGTGACGGGTGACACGTGACAGGACACTGAAGGCTGAAGGTTGTCCGCCTTCACTTCGTTTCGGCGAGATCTCGCCAAGGGCGGAAGGGTTGAGGGTTGAGGGCCGGAAACCGTTTTAACGCAGAGGCGCGGAGGCGCAGAGGGCCGCAAAGAGAAATTCATCTCCGCGTTGCTTCGCGTTCTCTGCGTCTCTGCGTTAAAGCCGTTTATTTTCATTGATAGGCCGAGGGGTCAACGTTGCGAATCGGAATGCGCTGCCGGAAAAGGTGAACCTGGCCGGCGTGTTGCGCGAGGTAATTGGTTTGGGCGCTGGAATTGTTCGGCCACGTTTCCGCCCGCTGAAGCGTGCGGTCTTCCAGTACGCCCAACTGGATTTCGACCGACGCCGGCAACGTGTTGCTGTACATGTAAACAGCCGAGGGTTCACCCCCGGTAAAAGGATTTGTCGGACCCACCCAAACGTTGGTAAAAAGGCCATTGTTTACAACCACATTGGTGGTTATCCAGACGCCATTGGTGCCAAACGCGCGGACGCGCAAGTCCACCACGCCGTCAATCAGATGGCTCAGGTTGGCGGCGTTGGGCGGAATCGGGAGATAAGCAATGGCGAAGAGAAAATTATTGTAAAGCACCGTCGGATTGGCGGCCATTACGTTCGTGCTCATGGAAAAACGATAAAGCGGGTTGAGGTAATTCGTTGAAGCCGTATCCACCACGTATCCCACACCTGTCCACGTCGTGTTCTGCCGGCTCAAAATGAAAAAATTCTCCAGCACGTTTGCGCGTTGCTGCCCGCTGCCAGTCAGCGGTTGCATCAACGGAACGTTGGTGCCCGTTGCAACGTAAAAATTTACCGGAACCGCGCTGTTTCCGCCAGGACTGGAGCCAAACGACGGCGTCAGGGACTCAAAATCGTTTTTGATCAGCCCCATCACGCTGCGGCCGCCTTCCAGCACGTCGGTCTGCGTGATGCTCGCGCGAAACGCGGCCTGCGTGCTGCTGAACACCGCCATCAACGCCAGCACGATGAGCGACATCAACACCACCACCACGAGAATTTCCACGAGCGTAAAAGCATGGCGGGTGGCGGGTGACGGGTGACGGGTGACACGTTTCGCAATCGTAGGAGACGACGTGCTTGTCGCGCCGGAGTCTGGCGAAGGCGGAAGGAGTCTTTTCTCCTTCTTCCCTTCAAGCCTCGTTACCTCGGCTCCTACAGAAATTTTAGATTTCAGGTTCACGGCGCGTTGGTGAAGGATTGCGACTGGTAAAAATAAAGCCACTGGCCGTTGTTGATCTGCGCGATTTGTCCGGCAACCATCGTGCGAAAGGTCTGGCGGCCCGGCCCCAGGTTGCCGTTGGGCTGTTGCGGCCAGAGAAACGTCAGCCGCAGTTCGTGCAGGTTGGCGGCGAGTTCCTGGGGGTAAAGAATCCGCATCCACAAGGGGGATTTTCCAGGGACATCCGTTGCCAGGGTGTTTGCTGTTGCCTGCCAGTAGGTTGCCTGCCCGTTCAGGATGTAAGAGACAGAGTCCCCCCCGTTATATGGCTGAGACTGCCAGAGAGGAGGCGTATTCATTGTGATCGGCGCGTTGACGCAAAGAATGCGGTAGCCGAAGGAATCACCGACGACGATGTTGTTGTTTTGCGGTGGTTTTTCAATCGCCGGCCCGCTGATGGAACGGACGTAGGCGACGATATGGTTGCTGTTGTAAACGTTGAACAGAAAAGGACTTTCGATGGGAGCGTAGTTATTGTTGGGATCAGTAAATTCCGGCATGCTCAAAAGCCCGACGATGTTCGCACCGTTGGTGAGAAAACTGGGATAATTGGTATAACCGATGGGGGGGGGAAATAGCGTAAGCACACCATTATTGTATTGCCCTCCAAAATTCGTGATGGCATAGACATAATTGGTCAGGTCGTCCATGCCGCGAGCGCCGCCGCGGATGGCTTCCATCAAAACAGTGGCGTCCTGGTTGATGATGGTTTCCTCGCGGTTGTCCCGCTGCGTGTTCATGCCAATGGGCAGCACGCCGATGATGGCGACGAGCGCGATGCCGATGACCGCCAGGCAGATGGCAATCTCAACCATGGTAAAACCTGTGACGGGTGACGAGGGACGGGTGACGGGTGACGAGGGACGAGAGCCGAAACTCCCGCCCAAGCGGTTGGCACTCGCCACTCGCCACTCGCCACTCGCTTTGTTGCGAATTTTCATTGCATCTTTTGATATTCCAAAACGGCGCGGCCCGTCAGCCGGTCAATGTGAACGATGTTGTAGGCGGAATTGGTGCTGTTGCCGGGCGGAATTTCCGAAGCATCCGGCGAATTGAATTGAAACGTTTTGGTCGCTGAATCCCTCGCGAACAACACGCTGCCTTTCGCGATCGGGATGTATTCGTCCAGGCCGGCAACCGTCTGCCCATCAACCGTCAGTTGGCCGAGATAATTGAACGCGATGTAAGGCAAGGACACCCCGCTGGCCGCCGTTGCGGTGGGAAAGGGAATGGTGGTGTAGTTGAATTGGGAAATGAAATACGCCGCACCGGAAATTTGATCAACAATGGTGTTGGTGGTGTAAAACTTTTGTGCGGCAATGAACGTGCCATCTGGCAACGTCTGCCACGACGCGAGATAATTCGTCGTGTGCGGCCACGGCTGGTCGCCCACCGAACGCAAACTGACAAAAGTGTAGCCGGTAAATTGCTTGTCGCACAAGTTGGTGGCGGCGGTTTGCTGGGCGGCAGTCAGGCTGCTCCACCAGGTGTTTGGCCATGTTCCGGAAATGTCGTTCCAAAAATTTGGCGGCACGAAGACCATATAAACCGTCGTGCGCTGGCTGACGGCCAGTTGCCGGGCGCGCCCCACGTCGTCGAGCAACTGGCGCGAGGCGCCGAGGGTGGCGTCCGACTTGGCGAAATTTTTGAGCACCGGCACAGTCAACCCCGCCATAATGCCGAGAATGGAAATCACCACCAGCAACTCGATGAGCGTGAAGGCGCGAGGGTGACGGGTGACGGGTGACGGGTGACGAGGGACAAGTGGCGAGGGACGGGTGACGCGTGACGCAAAACGGGGGCGCACCGCGTTTACCGCGCTTACCTCGACACTCGACACTCGGCACTCGACACTCATTTTCATTGCCAGCTCAGGACGTTGTCCTTGTTGACGCCTTGATTCGCCTGCGAATTGGGGTCAATCTTCCCATCCGGCCCGGCGGACCAAACCATGACTTTGCCGTGATACCCGTAGACAGTGCTCCCGGTATTGTCGGTTTGTTGAATTAAACCGTTAAGTCCACCAGCCGATACGATTGTTGATTTGTAAAATGCGTCCCAACAATTTTCATCATAATTCAAATCCATCGTGATGACGTAGGGATTGCCCCACGGGTCGCGATCAACGCCGGTGATGTCCACGCCTCCCGGCGGCTGCAGGTCATTGGACGCGGGATCGTAGCCCGACATTTTGGCGTTCAGAAAGATGGTTCGCTGCGGATTTTTTTGATGATTGGTGTTCACCGTCAGGCTGCCATTGGGATAATTGGTCAGGTCCATCAAAATGGCGATCACTTCAGAATTATTTGTCTGATAATTCGCTGGAATTGGACTTGGCCATGTGGATCCGCCGGGTGTTTGAAAAAAACCGCCGTAAGTAAAATCACCGCCAGCCGCCGCGTTTTGCGCCGCGGGGGAAACCGGAAAGCGGCCATAGACGGAGTCGTATTGTTGGATGGCGCCGACAATCTGGCTGATTTCCACCGCCGCCTGTTTTTTCTGCGCGGTGATTTTGGCCCTCGACAGCACCGGCAGGAGCATCGCCGCCAGGATGCCGATGATGGCGATGACGGTGAGCAATTCGACGATGGTGAAGGCCCGTGAGTAACGGGTGACGGGTGACGGGTGACGGATGACGGATGACACGTGACAGGAATGAGCCGTGTTTCCCGCGCTCATCTCGACACTCGACACTCGACACCCGTCACATTTTAGAAGAATGGTTTTCATAGGTTTAAAAAATGGTTCTTCGCGTTACCGGGGTGGCGCGGACGAAAACCGTCCAGAACGCTTTTCCGCATGGGAAGCCGCGGAATGCGACTGCCGTTTTGGAGTGCGGTGGCCGTGACCCCGCTTTGTGGGGGTCGTCTGTATCAGCGACCTGAGGGGCGGCGTTCAAAAGCGGCATCGCGCTCCGCTTGCCGCCGCAGTCCAAGAGGCGGGCGCGCCGGTTGCGGCCTTGCCATCCCCCAGACTGCACCACGATGCGCGGAGACCACGCGCAATCGCGCCAGTCAACGGCGACGGAATATTCGCGGCCGGGTCCGGATTTTCGCGCAACGCACATAAAAAATTCAGGGCAACGGGCTGTTAATCTGCACCTGCTTGGTCCAGTTGCAGATGAGATTGGTTTGTTTGCCAATCACAAGCTGGACCCACAAATCATAGGAGCCGGGATTGTTGGTGGGGCTGGACGAATTGTAGCGCCAGGGATTCAGGTCCTGCACGCCCAACGGCTGGTAGGTCGCGTTCGGCCCGCCTACGGCGGTGATAAGCACGGTCACCGCCACATTGTTGCTGATGAGGGCAATCTGGTTCGGTTTCAAATCGGAAAGAAAATTTTTGGCCACCGATGCATCCTCGCCACCACCGGGTTTGGTGCAATTCATGAAACCGCCCACGCCGAAGGCCTGGCTTACATACGTGGCTGGTAACTGCGAACGGCCATCCAGGGGGGTGTAAGCAAGATTTGTGTAAACCGTTCCCACCAATTCATAATAGAGCTGGTTGGCCAGGGGATTGGGGATCAAGGGATTGGGGGGATTTAGCTGGTTGTCCGGCGGATAAAAGCCATAGGCGGCCTTGTAGCGGTCAATGGCCGTCTCCAACTTCGCCATTTCCGCCTGGGTGTTGTAAAGGTATTGGTGTTTTTTTACCGCGCCCACCACCGGCAAAAGCAGCGCGGCCAAAACGCCCATGATGGCGATGACGGTGAGCAGTTCGATGAGGGTGAAAGCTGACGCGGGGCACGGGACGGGTGACGCGTGACGGGTGGCGGGTGACGTGTGACGCGGGACGCGGGACGCGTGACGGGAACACACCTCGCGCGCCGCGTCTTTCAACTCGTCACTCGCCTGCCTTGCCGAAGCTTGGCGAAGGCTGGTCACTCGCCACATGTCACTCGTGTCAGTTTTCATTTTTCGCGCAATTCGTCTTCCATTCGTTCGCTGAGCCATTGCTTGATCATGCTCTGATAATTCAAATACCGCGACCGGGCGAGCCGCTTGATCCGCGCCAGCATCCGCGGGTCAATCCGCAGCGTGATGGTCACGGACTCGGCGGCTTCCGCACTGCCGACCGTGGCCGCCTCCATCAGGCGCAAGTCCGGCCGGTTCTCCACCCAAAATTCCCCCTCGGCCTCTTCGCTGTCGAAGATCGGCACCTCTTCCCAATTGGCAAAAGTTCGCATGTTATCGTGTCACGTGACGCGGGACGCGTGACGAGGTCATGTCATCGCGTCACCCGTCACCCGCCACCCGTCACCCATCATCCACCACCCGCCACCCGTCACCCGCCACCCATCACCCACTCATGACCTGTCACCGGCATTCAAAGTCTGGTCCAGTTTCCGCTGATAAAAGAACCGTTCTTCCGGTTCAAAAACGCGGGCGCGCAACACCCGCGCCACCCGGCCGTTGGTCCGATACACGCTGAAAATTCCGACCCCGCCCGCCGACATTCCCAGGTTGAAAAAGCGCGCCTGCACGCTAAATCGCGGCGAGTCCGGCAACAGCCGAATGGCAAACGGATCCTCGAAGGACTCTTCAATTTCCCGCTGAGTCAAAGAACCATCCAACTCAAAGGGCGCATTGTTCCAATCGAACTCCATAACGAGCTAATTGTAAATAGAACGCCCATGCAATGTCTTTACATTGTATTTACGCACAAGCGTCACATTTTGTCAATTATTTTTGCCTTTTTTCAAAAACAAAGGTTTTCTGAAATGGCCGGCGCGCTCACTACTCATTGCCGCCAGGGCCGCCGCCGCCGCCGCTAAGGCTGGTAATCATGGCAATCAACGGCAGGAACATGGCGATCACGATGCTGCCGACAATGCCCGCCAGAAAGACAATCATAATGGGCTCCAGCAGCGAGGTCATGGAAGCCACGGCATTGTCCACTTCCTCGGCGTAATTGTCGGAGATTTTGAGAAGCATTTCCGGCAGGGCGCCGGTTTGTTCGCCGACGTCCACCATGCTGACGACCATGGGCGGGAAAACACCGGAGGCCTCGAGCGGCGCGGTGATGGTTTCGCCTTCCTTCACGCTTTCATGCACCCCGGCGATGGCATTGCTGATGATGACGTTGCCGGCGGTTTCCTTGACAATGGTCAGCGCCTGCAAAATGGGAACCCCGCTGCTGACGAGCGTGCCCAGCGTGCGCGTGAAACGGTCGATGGCCACCTTGCTGATGACCGGCCCCAAAACCGGCATCTTGAGCTTGGTTTTGTCCCAGACGTAACGGCCGATTTTCGTTTTGATGGCCAACAGGAACAAAACCACCACCACTGTCACCAAGCCAAGCGTTTGCAGAACATGGAGTCTGATGGCGTCACTGATCGCCAGCACAACCAGGGTGAACTTCGGCATCTTGACGTTCATGCCTGCGAAAACCTCCTTGAACTTGGGAACCACCATGACCATCAACAAAGTCAGGATGCCCACCGCCACGATGAGCACCGCCACCGGATAAAACAGCGCGGCCTTGACCTTGCCTTTGATCTTCTGCGCTTTTTCGGAAAATTCCGCCAGGCGTTTCAACACCACTTCCAATACCCCGCCCAATTCGCCCGCCTTGATCATGTTCACGAACAAGCGGTTGAAAACTTTTGGATGCTGCGCCAGCGCCTCGGAAAACGTGCTGCCGCCTTCAATCGACAGCGCCAGGTCGCCGAGAATTTTTTTGAGCACGGCGCTGCGTTCCTGCTTTTCGAGCACGCGCAGTCCGCGCAGGAGCGGCAGACCCGCGTCCACCAGCGTCGCCAACTGCCGCGTGAACGCGGTCAGAACCTTCGGTTTGACCCTTCCGCCCAACCCCGGGATGCTGAGGTTGATGTTGATGTTGAGGGCGCCGCCTTTTTTGCCGCCGGCCCGGGATGTGGACCGGGTTCTCTTTTGCGGTGACTTTTTTTCATGAACTTTTTCGATTTCCACGATTTTGGTCGGGAACAAGCCCATTTCCTTGACCCGGCCAATGGCCTCGTTCTGGCTGGCAACGTCAACCGTGCCTTTCGTTTCCTTGCCACGGTTGTCCAAAGCGACGTAATCGTATTTCGGCATAGCAGATTGGTTCAGCCCCGAACGCGTTCGGGGTTACGTGTATTTGACGACTTCCTCGATAGTGGTATCACCTTCAAAGATGGTGCGCAAGCCGTCATCGCGCAGCGGCACCATGCCCAGCTCGATCGCCTTTTGCCGCAACACGATCGTCGGCGCGCGCTCGTTGATCAACAACCGGATTGCCTCGCTGATGATGAGCAGCTCAAAAATGCCCTTCCGCCCCTTGTAGCCGGTGTCGTTGCACGTCGAGCAGCCGCGGCCGTAATGAAAGGCCTTGTCGCCCAAATCGTGCGCCGAAAGATTCAACAGGGACAGTTGTTCCTCCGTCGGCTCGAACGGCGTCCGGCAATTCTTGCAAATGGTCCGCACCAGCCGCTGCGCCAGCACGGCCATCAGCGTCGAAGAAATCAAAAACGGCTCCACGCCCATGTCAATCAGGCGCGTCACCGCGCCCGTCGCGTCATTGGTGTGGAGCGTGCTCAGGACCAGGTGGCCGGTCAGCGACGCCTGAATGGAAATTTGCGCGGTTTCCAAATCGCGCATTTCCCCCACCATGATGATGTCCGGGTCCTGGCGCAAAAACGACCGCAGCGCCTTGCCAAAGGTCATCCCCACCGCCTCGTTGATGGCGACCTGCATGATGCCTTCGATGTCGTATTCGACCGGGTCCTCGGCGGTGAGCAATTTGGAATCAATCGTATTGACCCGCCGCATGCAGGAATAAAGCGTCGTCGTTTTGCCCGAGCCGGTGGGCCCCGTCACGATCAGAATTCCATTGGGCCGCAGCACCGCCTCGGACACATAATCATGCAGGTATTTGGGAAATCCCAGCGTGTCGAGGTCGAGATTGACCGAAGCGCGGTCGAGCACGCGCAACACGACGGATTCGCCGAATTGCGTCGGCAGCGTGGACACGCGGAGGTCAACCTGGCGGTTGGCCACGGTATAACTGATGCGACCGTCCTGCGGCAGCCGCCGCTCGGAAATGTTCAGGTTCGACATGACTTTCAGGCGCGAAATCACCGGCAAGGCCAGGTGCTTCGGCGGCGGCGACATTTCGTAAAGCGCGCCGTCCACGCGGTAACGAATGCGAAATTCGTTTTCAAACGGTTCGAAATGAATGTCGCTCGCGCGGTCCTGGATGGCCTGAAACAAGACCAGGTTCACGAACTTCACGATGGGCGCTTCATTGGCGAGACTCTCGACCAGTTTCGCATCATCCGCCGCACCCGCTTCGCTGACTTCGCGCTCCATTTCCTTGTCGGAACCGAGTTCCTTGAGGATTTGCGAAAAATCCTCGGCTTCCTCCTGGCCGTAATGCCGGTCAATCGCCTTTTCAATTTCGGCCGGGTCGGCCACCACCACCTGCACGTCGCGTTTGCTGGCAAAACCGATTTCATCCGCGTGCGCCGGATCGAGCGGGTCGGCCAGCGCGACCTGCAAGATCCCATCGTTCAACGCCACCGGCACGCAATGATACATCCGCGCGACATTGGCGGGAATCGTTTTCAAAAGGTCGGGCGACAATTCATGGTCGCGCAGCGAAACGACCTCCGTGCCCAGATTGCTGGCCATCACATGCAGGATGTCATTGAGCTTCAGGATCCCGAAATCCTGCAGGAGCTGGAACACCGGCGTGCCGCTGCGCTTGAGTTCGGCGGTCACTTCCTCGTATTGCAGGTCGTCGATCAGCCCCTGTTCTTTGACGAGGGACAGCAACGGGTTTGAAAGCTCTTCCGCCATGTTACAAAATCATCCTTTGGGCCCGGCCTGGGCCAGTTCCAATTCCTGCAATTTCTGCAGCACCGTCGTCGGGTCTTGCGACTTGGTGATCACTTCTTCACGCGCAATCATGCCCTGCTGGTATTTTTCGAGCAGAAAACTGTCGAGGGTCACCATGCCGAATTTCGCGCCGGTTTGAATGTCCGAATTGAGGCGGAACGTTTTGTTGTCGCGAATCAACGCGGCAATGGACGGGGTGTTGACCATGATTTCAAAGACCGCCACGCGGCCCGGCTTGTCAACGCGCGGAATCAGCAGTTGCGAAATCACGGCCTGCAGCACGGTGGAAAGCTGGATGCGAATTTGCTCCTGCTGATTGTTCGGAAAGGCGTTGACAATACGGTCAACCGTCTTGGCCGCGCCCGTCGTGTGCAGCGTGCCGAAGACCAGGTGACCCGTTTCCGCCGCGGTGATCGCCGCGTCAATCGTTTCCAGGTCGCGCATTTCACCCACGAGAACCACGTCCGGGTCCATGCGCAGCGCGCGGCGCAATCCCTCGGCAAAATTCGGCACATCCACGCCGATTTCGCGCTGCGTGACCAGCGCTTTTTTGTGTTTGTGGTAATACTCAATCGGGTCTTCGATGGTGATGATGTGCGCCTCTTCGCGTTCCTCGTTGATGATGTTGATCATCGAAGCGAGCGTGGTCGTCTTGCCGCAACCGGTGGGTCCCGTTACCAGCACCAAACCGCGCGGTTTATAGAGCAGTTCCTTTGAACTCGGCGGAATGCCGATTTGCTCCATCGTCAGCATTTTGTTCGGAATCTGCCGGAGCACGATGCCGAAGTTGCCCCTTTCCTTGAAGACGGCGACGCGGAACCGCGCCGCATCGGCAAACGCAAAACCGAAGTCCGCCCCGCCGCGTTCGCGCACGCTTTGAATGTGTTCCTCCGACGTGATGCTGCGCATCAACTCCTCGGAATCCTCCGGTTTGAGCACCGGGCCTTCCACGCGGTGCAAAATGCCATGCACGCGAATGGTCGGCGGCGCGCCCACGCGAATATGCAGGTCGGACGCGCCTTCGGCCACGACCAACTGCAACAAATCAGACATCGAGTATGACATAAATTTCCTGGGGGTTACGATTCGTCGCCGAGCGTCGAGCGGATGACCTCCTCGGCCGTCGTGAGCCCGGCGAGCACCTTGCGGATGCCGTCCTCGCGCAGGGTGCGCATGCCCATTTCGCGGGCGCGCGCGCGCAAAACCGAGGCGGTCGCCTTGTCGTAAATCAACTTCCGCGTTTCATCGTCAATGACGAATATTTCAAAGATGCCGAAGCGGCCGCGGCAACCCGTGTTCGAGCAATCGTTGCAGCCGCGGCCCTTCTGGAGCGTGCCGCCCTGCAACTGGTCCGGGGTCAGGTTCAAGATGCGCATTTCCGCGTCCGTGGGCTGATACGGCTGCGCGCACTTCTTGCAGATTTTGCGCACCAGCCGCTGCGCCATGAGGCAGCGCGTGGAAGACGCGACCAGGAAGGGCTTCACGCCAATGTCCATGAGACGCGTGACGGCGCTCGGCGCGTCATTCGTGTGCAGCGTGGAGAAAACCAGATGGCCGGTAAGCGACGCGTTGATGGCGATGGTCGCGGTTTCCAGGTCGCGAATTTCACCGATCATCACGATGTTCGGCGCCTGGCGGAGAATCGAGCGCAATGCCGCGGCAAACGTCAGCCCCACCGCTTCGTTCACCTGCACCTGGTTGATGCCGGCCAGAATGTATTCCACCGGGTCTTCGACGGTGATGATTTTCCGGTCCGGCCGGTTGATGAAGTGCAAACAGGAATAAAGCGTCGTGGTCTTGCCTGAACCCGTCGGGCCGGTGACGAGCAAAATGCCATCGGGCAAACCGATGATCCGCTCGAACGTCTGCTGGTCGTCCGTGAAAAACCCGAGTTCCGGCAGCCCCAGCTTCAACCCTTCCTTGTCCAAAATACGCATCACGATGCTTTCGCCATGATACGTCGGCAGGCAGGACACGCGGAGGTCGATCAACTTGGTGCCCACCTTCGACTGGATGCGTCCGTCCTGCGGGATGCGATGTTCGGAGATGGACATGTTCGACTGGATTTTCAACCGGGTGATGATGGACGCCTGCAACCGCTTCGGCGGCGCCTTCATCTCCTGCATGACGCCGTCAACGCGGTAACGCAAACGAAACCGCTTGGCCAGCGGCTCCAGGTGGATGTCCGACGCGCGCATCTTGAAGGCTTCCACGATGATCTGGTTCACCAGCCGGATCAGCGGCGCGTCCGCATCCACCGACCCTCCGTCATCCGCGCCGGGCACTATGGCTTCAACGTTATCCTCCGTGAGTTCCTGGATGACGTCCTTGAAGCGGCTGTCCTCGGCAATGCCCCTTTTTTCCCCGCCGTAATATTTGTTGAGCGCGGTTTCGATGTCCGGCTCCGACGCCACGCGCAGCTCGATTTCCGCGTTGAGCAAATGCGTCAGCGTGTCAATGGTGTTCAGGTCGGACGGGTCGGCAATGGCAACGGCGACCTTGCCCTCGGTTTTGAAGACGGGAACGACGCGGTATTTTTTGGCGATGTGGCGCGGAATGATGGCGATGACGTCGTCGGGAATTTGTATTCCGCCAAGTTGAACAACTTCCGCGCCGAATTGCGCGGCCTTGGCCTGGGTCACGTCCGCCGGGCGAATGAGCTTGTTGGCCAGCATCAAATCCACCACGCCCACGCCCGAAGCCTGGGCTTCGGCGCGCGTCTCGGCGACCTGCTCGGCGGTCACAAAGCCGAGGTCCACCAACGAATCCACCAGATAATCGTCTTGTTCTGCCACGATGTTTTTGCATCACACGGTATCACAACGCGCCGCGGAATGCTCGTAGAAGTTATTCAGCCGGGGTGTGCCCTGTCAATGCCGGCCCCTGATTCTTTATTGGATTTTTAGCAACCTTTTTTGACGCCGGCACCGGCAGTTTGCTGTTGCCATGCCCCATCCGGTCAAATAAGTGTGTCGCCATGGAAACCGCATTCTCCGGTTGTCGTTTTTTTGCCGTTGCGTTCATTGCCATTTTCAGTCTCAATTTGCTGGCGGCCGGCCCCGCGCCGCGCGATTACCCCGTCCAACCCGTGCCCTTCACCGCCGTCCACCTGGACGACGCCTTCTGGGCGCCCCGCCTCGAAACCAACCGCGCCGTCACCATCCCTCATGCCTTTGGACAGTGCCAGGCGTCCGGACGCATGGACAATTTTGAACGCGCGGCGGCCGTGTTGCGCGGCGAGAACATTGAGAACCGCAAACCGCCGGGATTTCCGTTCGACGACACCGATCCTTACAAGGTCCTCGAAGGCGCCTCCTATGCGCTGGCGGTCCACCCGGACCCCCAAATGTCGGCCTACCTCGACTCGCTTATCGCCAAGTTTGCCGCCGCCCAGGAACCGGACGGTTATCTTTACACGACCCGCACCATTGATCCCGAACATCCGCACCAATGGGCCGGCACCAACCGGTGGGTGAATGATCCGGCCGGCAGCCACGAACTTTACAATGCGGGTCATTTGTTCGAAGCCGCCGCCGCCCACTACCAGGCCACCGGCAAAACCAACCTCCTCAACGTCGCGCTCAAGGAGGCCAATCTCCTGTGCCAGACCTTCGGCCCCGGAACCAACCAGTTGCATCTCTGGCCCGGACACGAAATCGTCGAGATGGGCCTCGCCCGGCTTTACCGCATCACCGGCGACCCGCGCTATCTCAACCTCGCCAAATATTTCATCGACGTGCGCGGCACTTACCCGGGCGGCGACGACTATCATCAATCGCGCATCCCGCCGGTGGACCAGACCGAGGCCATCGGTCACGCCGTGCGCGCCGGTTATCTTTACAGCGGCATGGGCGACGTTGCGGCCCTGACCGGCGACCCGCAATACGTCCGGGCGATGGATGCGATCTGGGAAAACGCGGTGGGCAAAAAACTTTACCTCACCGGCGGCATCGGCGCCCGGGCGAAAGGCGAGGCTTTCGGCGACGACTATGAATTGCCGAACCTCACCGCCTACAACGAAACCTGCGCGGCGGTGGCCAACGTTTTCTGGAATGAACGCCTGTTCCTGTTGCACGGCGATGCCAGATACGTGGACGTGCTCGAACGCACGCTGTACAACGGGCTTCTCTCCGGCGTCTCGCTCGACGGCACGAAATTCTTTTATCCCAACCCGCTCGAATCCGACGGCTCGCACCAGCGCAGCCCGTGGTTCGGCTGCGCCTGCTGTCCGGGAAACATCACCCGCTTCCTGCCGTCCGTGCCCGGCTACGTTTACGCGCGATCGGGCGACACCATTTACGTCAACCTCTACGCCGGCGGCACGGCCGACTTCAAATTGCGGAACGGGCGCACCGTCAAAATCACGCAGGAGACCCGGTACCCTTGGGACGGCGCGGTCAAAATGACCGTCCGATTGGACTGGCAGAAAAGCGCGAAGTTCACCGTCAACGTCCGCATCCCCGGCTGGGCGCGCAACGAAGCGGTGCCGGGCGGCCTCTATAAATTTTCCGACGCGTTGAACGAACCGGTAACCCTCAGGCTCAATGGCCGGGACGTGCCGGTCAAGCTCGACAAGGGTTACGTGAGCCTGGATCGCTCGTGGAAGTCCGGCGACGTGATTGAACTCGATATGCCGATGTTCATACGGCACGTGGCGGCCAGCGAAAATGTCCCGGCCGACCGCGGCCGGGTCGCGTTGCAGCGCGGGCCGATGGTGTTTTGCGCCGAGTGGCCCGACACCCCGAACGGCAAGGTGCGCAAACTGCTGTTGCCCGATGACCAGCCGCTCACCACCCGGTTCGACCCGGCATTGCTCAACGGCGTCCAGGTCATCGAAGGCAAGGGCTACAACGTTGCCACCAACGAATTCGGAAGAAACATCAAACGCCTGCAGGACTTCAAAGCCATCCCCTATTTCGCCTGGGCCAATCGCGGGCCGGGCGAAATGACCGTCTGGATCCCCAACTCGGAAAGCACCGTCTACGCCCAGTAGGAGCACGAAAAGCGGTGGAGGGCCACCGCAGTCCAAAACGCAAGCGCGCACCAAAACTCGCGCCAGCGTCCTGGAGTGCGCCAGTCCTCTGGCGCTTTCGGAATCTGGCGGAATCCAGCACGCCATTAATTTTGACGGCAGATTTTGGCGTTGCCTTTGTGGATTTGATTCTTAACTTCATCGGCTATGAAAGCCACCGCGTTTTTCCGCCGTCCCCTGGTCACCGCGCTTTTCGCCCTTCTGACTTCCAATCTTTTCGCCGCCGACGCCAACCCGCCGTGCGAACGGCGGCTGCTGGATTTCGGCTGGAAATTTCATCTCGGCAATGAATGGGGCTTCGCCCAAAGCCTCGCCAAGGCCGGCACCGGCAGCGGCCCCGCCAGCAAATCGTTCAGCGACGCAAGCTGGCGCACCGTGAACCTGCCGCACGATTGGGCGGTGGAACTGCCGTTTGACCAGAGCGCCGATGCCGGGCATGGATTCAAACCGGTCGGACCGGGCTTCGCCCGCAACGACGTTGCGTGGTATCGCCGCACCTTCGAGCTGCCGAAGGAAGACGCCGGCAAACGGTTGTGGCTGGAGTTCGACGGCGTGTTCCGCGATTGCGAGGTTTTTGTGAACGGCTGGTTTGTAGGCCATCATGAAAGCGGTTACAGCAGCTTCCGCTACGACATCACCGACGTGGCCAATCCCGGCGGCAAAAACGTCGCCGCCGTGAAAGTGGACGCGTCGCAATTCGAGGGTTGGTTTTATGAAGGCGCGGGAATTTATCGCCATGTCTGGCTGGTGAAAACCGCGCCGCTCGCCATTGCCCCGGACGGCATCTTCGTTTACAGCACCTTCAAAAACAACGTGCCGGAAGGCAAGGCGGATATTCACGTTCAAACCCGGTTGCTCAATTCCCAAACCAACGCCGCCCAAGCCACGGTAAAATGCGAAATCATCGGCCCGGACGGGAAAATCGCCGATGCGAAACATCAACACACTCCTCTCGAGGCCCAGTCGCAAGCGAAGGTTGAAGAAACGATGCGTGTGGCCGCGCCCGCGCTCTGGTCGCCCGAATCCCCCAAACTTTACACACTCGTCACCACGGTCGAGAGCGACGGCAAAATTGTTGACCGCCAGGAAACGCCGTTCGGCATCCGCACCGTCGCGTTCGATGTCAAAAAAGGATTTTTACTGAACGGCAAACCTTACGAACTCAAGGGCACGTGCAACCACCAGGACCACGCCGGCGTCGGCGCGGCATTGCCGGATGCCCTGCAGTATTTCCGCATCGCGAAGCTGAAGGAGATGGGCGACAACGCCTGGCGCACGTCGCACAACCCGCCCACGCCCGAGTTGCTCGATGCCTGCGACCGCCTCGGCATGCTGGTCATGGACGAGAACCGGCTGCTCGGCAGCGACGAGGAAAATCTGCGCCGCTGGGAAGGGCAGATCCAGCGCGACCGGAACCATCCGAGCGTCGCCATCTGGTCCATTGCCAACGAGGAATTCCGCGTGCAAGGCACACCCACCGGCAAACAGGTCGCCCAAACGATGCAGAATTTGGTCAAGCAGCTCGACCCGACGCGACCGGTTACTTACGCCGCACCCGTCGGCAATGATTTCTCGGGCATTAATTCCATCATCGAAGTCCGCGGCTGGAATTATCACATCGGTGAGAGCAACATGGACGTCTATCACGCGGCGCATCCCGCGCAGCCCAACGTCGGCACGGAACAGGCCAGCACCGTGAGCACCCGCGGCATTTACGGAAACGACAAAATCCGCGGTTACGTGAGCGCCTACGACACGAACGCGCCGGAGTGGGCGAACCGCGCCGAGGCGTGGTGGAGTTTCTTCGCCGGCCGGCCGTGGCTTTCCGGCGGGTTCGTCTGGACGGGCTTTGATTATCGCGGCGAGCCGACGCCCTACGCCTGGCCGTGCATCAACTCGCACTTCGGCGTGATGGACACGTGCGGTTTTCCAAAGGACAACTTTTATTATTACCAGTCGTGGTGGACGGACAAACCCGTTTTGCACCTGATGCCGCACTGGAACTGGCCGGGGAAGGAAGGCGAAGAAATCGAGGCGCGCGCCCTGAGCAACTGTGAAGCGGTCGAGCTGTTCCTCAACGGCCAGAGCCTGGGCCGAAAAACGATGGAAAGAAATTCGCACCTGACCTGGATGGTGAAATACGCGCCCGGCGTCCTGTCAGCCAAAGGGTACAACGGCGGCAAGGTCATTGCCGAAACCAAGATTGAAACGACCGGCGAACCCGCTGCCGTCCAACTGACGCCCGACCGCTCCGTCATTAATGCCGACGGTGAGGATTTAAACGTGTTCGCTGTTTCCGTGACCGACGCCCAGGGCCGCAGGGTGCCGGTGGCGACGAACCTGGTGCACTTTGAATTGAGCGGTCCCGGGAAAATGATTGGCGTGGGCAACGGCGACCCGAGCAGCCACGAACCGGACGTGTTTTTGCCGCAACCGGTGACGCGCACCGTCCCATTGAATGACGGCTGGCGTTGGAAGAAATTACCGGGCATTTACAACCCGAAACTTGCCGAGTTTAAAACGAATTTTGACGATTCGAACTGGGAGACGGCGGACCCGCAATCCGACAGCGGCCCGTTGGGAGAACGCGAGCAGGCGGTTTTCCGCGTGAAAATCCAGGTGACCGAATCGGACCTCGCCGCCCAGGCGGTGGAATTGCGCTGTGGCAGGATAGACGAGGACGGCTGGGTTTATGTGAACGACAAACAGGCCGGCGAGGCGCATGACTGGCAGGTGCCCGCCGTCTTTGATTTGAAGCCGTTCCTGCATCCGGGCGAAAACACCATCGCCGTGGCGGTGGCGAACTGGGGCGGACCGGGTGGACTTAACAAGGGTGTGACGCTGGAATTTCAGGAAAAGTCCGTCGCGCCGGCCTGGCAACGCAGCGTGTTCAACGGCCTGGCGCAAGTCATTGTGCAATCCACGAAGGAACCCGGCGAAATCAAGCTGACCGCCAGTGCGGAGGGCTTGTCGCCGGCCAGCGTTTCAGTGCGGTCACAAACCTGCACGTCCCGGCCGGCGGTGCCGTAAAAAATACCGGCGCGCTGAAAACCAGTGCAAATTTCTTTACGGGTCATACAAAACTTTGTCGCATATGCGACAAAGTTTTGTCAGGACGTGGATGGATTAAAGGTGCGCAATTGTCGCCCGGCTTCCCGGAGCACCTTGATCCGCCGACGCCACACCTGTTGCCCCAAGTAACCGGGCGGCAGGATTCTTTCCGGCAGGAGCGGATCACATGTCACCGCGTCCAGCCATGCTTCGCGCTCCGCTGCTGCCCAACACCGTAACGCCTTGGCCGCCGCTTCGTTTCCAAGCGCCCCGCCCGGCCGCTCGCCAAGGATTTTCAAATGCCGGGCATAACGGTGATTGATGCGTTCGAAGTCCCAGGCACCCGCGACGATTTCAGCGTCGGATTCCCCCGCGCACGGTCGCGCCTCCAACAGGATGAGTGATTCCACATTGATTTTACCGCCTACGAGGATACGTTTTTCTTCCTCCAGCGAATTAGGTGTAATCCAGACGCTGTTTTGCAAATAGCCGAAGCCTTTATCGTGGAGATAGCGTCGTAATTGCGCGCGCTGTGAATTCTGCGTGGTTGGAACATCGAACAGCACGAGCCGCCAGCGACCGTCCCATTCGCACGCCCATCTAGCCTGTGGGTCACGTCCGCCCATCGCGTGCAGGCGCCCCTGCCAAGTAAGCCGATACGTACGGTCATCAAGCGCAGCAAGATCACGCTCGACCAGTTGCTGCGTCTCCAGCGTGGCAACCTGCCGCAGCAGGTTGTTGCGATAGGCCCAACTCTCGTAGGAGTCCGTGAGGTTGCGGAATGTGGGCCGGGCCAACATTTCGGCGGACCAGAGGAGGAAATTCAGAAATTCTTCCGTTTGAGGCTTCATGGCAGGATATTGGCAAGAGCAGGCAAGAAATGCCATACAAAACTTTGTCGCATATGCGACAAAGTTTTGTAATGGCTGACACACCATCGTATGACAAAAACATGTTGGCGCACATCATTCTTGCCGTGTAATTTGGGCTCATGCAACGGACAATTCTTTGCGCGCTGGCAGGTTTCGCCGTTTGCCTTTCAAACAGCATCGCCTTCGCCGACGAGGAAACCTGTGTGGCCTGCGACCGGAAGGTCCTGGTCAGCGGCCAGTTCGAACACGGCCGGGGACATGAAAGCCTGGCGATCCAAGGCGCGCTGAAGCGCGGCGAGGAAGCGTTCCGCGAGGAAATTTACGGAACCAATTTCACTGTGTCCGTCCCCAATCTTCCCGCAGGCAAATACACCGTCCTGATCGGGCTCGCGGAAGTGGTTTACACCAACGCCGGTCAGCGCGTGTTCAACATCACCTGCGGCAACCAGACGCTCGCGCGCAATCTCGACCTTTTCACCGCCGCTGGCGGCGCGGGCCAGGTCCTCCTGCTCACCAACCGGATTGATTTTCCCGGTGACACAGCACACGGGCCGTTCACCCTCGCCTTCACCGGGCGCACCAACACGGCCAAGCTGAACACGTTCGAACTCAAGGATGCCTCCGGCCAGTCGCTCATTTCGATGCAGGCGGCGGATTTGATTGACACCGAGGACACCAACGCGTTGCAAGCGCCCGTCGTCGCCGGGCCGGAAATCTGGAAGGACGCCGCGCAGCCCACCGCCGCACGGGTGGACGACCTCGTGCACCGCTTGTCGCTCGCCGAAAAAGTGCAGCAGATGCGCAACGCCGCCCCGGCCATTCCGCGGCTGGGCATTCCGGCCTACGATTATTGGAATGAATGCCTGCACGGCGTCGCGCGCGCCGACACCGCCACGGTTTTTCCCCAGGCCATCGGCATGGCCGCCACGTGGGACGCGCCGCTCCTGCACCAGGCCGCCGACGTCATCGCCACCGAGGCCCGCGCCAAACACAACGACTACGCCGTCAAGCACAACGGCGACAGCGCGCGCTATTTCGGCCTCACGTTCTGGACGCCGAACATCAACCTCTTCCGCGATCCGCGCTGGGGCCGCGGCCAGGAAACCTACGGCGAAGACCCGTTTCTAACCGCCCGGCTCGGCGTGGCGTTCATTCGCGGATTGCAGGGTGACGACCCGAAATACATGAAGGCCATGGCGTGCGCGAAACATTTTGCCGTCCATAGCGGGCCGGAATTGGAACGCCATCGTATTGACGTTGCGCCGTCCGAACGGGATTTTTACGAAACGTATCTGCCGCAATTCGAGGCCGCCGTCCGCGAAGGCCACGTCGGCGCAGTCATGGGGGCCTATAATTCGGTCTATGGCAAACCGGCCTGCGCCAATCCGCTCCTGCTCACGGAACTTCTGCGGAAACAGTGGGGCTTTGACGGCCATGTGGTTTCCGATTGCGGCGCGATTTACGACATTTACGCCAATCACAAATTCACATCCCCGGCGCCGGAGGCCGCGGCCGCGGCGGTGAAGGCCGGCGACGATCTCTGTTGCGGCACGGATTACAACTCACTGGTGCGCGCGGTCAAAAAAGGTTTGATTTCGGAAAAGGAAATTGACGCCGCCGTCAGCCGCGTGCTGGAAGCGCGGTTCCGGCTGGGGCTGTTTGATCCGCCGGGAAAAGTGCCGTACACGCAAATTCCCATTTCGCAAAACGACACGCCCGCCCATGAGGCCCTGGCATTGAAAATGGCGCGCGAATCCATCGTGCTGTTGAAAAACGACAGCCTGTTGCCGCTCGATCGCGCCAAAATCAAACGCATTGCCGTCATCGGCACCAACGCCAGTTCCGTGGCGGTGCTGCTCGGCAATTACAACGGCACGCCCGCCCGGCCGGTGACCATTCTCGACGGCATCAAAAACGCCGTCGGCACAAACATCCAGGTGGTTTATGAACCGGCCTGTCCGCTGGCGTTGGGACGGGACGGGTCGGGACGGCCCGACGCGCAAACGTGGACCAAGGCAATTGCCGCCGCGTGGATGTCGGACGTGATTATTTACGTCGGCGGCATCAGCCCGCAACTTGAAGGCGAGGAAATGAAGGTGGACTATGACGGTTTCAGCGGCGGCGACCGCACGCAGATTGAACTGCCGGCGGTGCAAAACGAGTTGCTGGAAGCATTGCAGGCGGCGGGCAAGCCCGTCGTGTTCGTCAATTGCAGCGGCAGCGCCATTGCCATGCCATGGGCCGCCACCAACCTGCCCGCAATTTTGCAGGCGTGGTATCCGGGCGAACAAGGCGGACACGCCGTGGCCGGCGTGTTGTTCGGCGACGTGAATCCTGCCGGGCGTTTGCCGGTCACTTTTTACCATGCCACCGCCGACCTGCCGGCATTTGACGATTACTCGATGTCCAACCGCACCTACCGTTACTTCAATGGCCGGCCGGACTTCGCCTTTGGCCACGGCCTGAGCTATACCAGGTTCGATTACAACAGCCCGAAGCTCAACGGGACCAATTTCGCCGCGGGCGACACGATCAAACTCACGTTCTCCCTGCTCAACGCCGGCGCTTGGGACGGTGATGAGGTCGCGCAGGTTTATTTCCGGCACATGAACTCCGCCCGGCCCCAGCCGAAACTCGCGCTGTGCGGCTTTGCGCGGATTCATTTGCAGGCCAGCCAGGGGGCCCGGTTCACCATGGACATTCCGGCGGAACGGTTCCGCAGTTGGGACCCGGCCAAAAAACAGTACGTCGTCGAACCCGGCGACTACGAACTGCTGGTGGGCGCGGCGTCCGACGACATCCGCCTGCGCGTGCCGCTGAAAATCATCGCCGCGCCATGACCCGGCGATTTTGGAAAAGTCTGACAGCCGGCAGCAAAACTGAGAGGGTGTTTTGCATGAGCCATCCCTTCAAAAAATTCACGACCGCCGCCGTCGGCGCGTTGCTTTTTTCCATTTCAACCCAGGTCCACGGCGTTCCCGGCGAGACCGCGAATTCCCTTCCAGCCTTCACCGCAGAACTTTCAGGCGAGGCACCCCCACCGGCGGAACCGTTGAGCCTGTGGTATCGCCAACCCGCGACCAATTGGGTCAGTGCGCTGCCCGTTGGCAACGGACGGCTCGGCGCGATGGTTTTCGGCGGCATCGCCCGCGAGAAATTGCAGTTCAACGAAGACACGCTCTGGGCCGGCGGGCCGTATGACCCGGACAACACCAACGCGCTCGCCGCGCTGCCGGAAGTGCGCCGCCTGATTTTCGACGGCAAATACGCCGAGGCGCAAAAATTGGCCGGCCAAAAAATGATGGCCAAACCGCTGCGGCAAATGCCTTATGAGACGCTCGGTGATTTGATTCTTAACTTTCCCACCAACGCAGCAGTCGAGGATTACCGCCGGGATTTGAATCTCGACACCGCCGTCGCCAGCGTCAGTTACACCAGCGGCGGCGTGAAATTCACGCGTGAAATTTTTTCCAGCCCGGTGGACCAGGTCATCGTCATACGGCTGACGGCAGACAAGCCGGGGCAGATTAATTTAATGCCCGAAATGACCACGCCTCAAAATGCGTCAGTGGATGTTGAAAACACAAACACTTTGGTGATGCGTGGCACCAATGGCAGTTCCGCCGGCATCAAGGGCGCGTTGAAATTTCAAGTGCGTGTGCGCGTGCTGAATGATGGCGGCGGAACAGGCATAATGACCTTGTTCGACAGACATGTTATTGTGATCCGCGCAAACTCTGTAACACTGCTGATCGCCGCCGCGACGAGCTACAAAAACTATCACGATGTCAGTGGCGATCCCGAAACCATCACCAAGAAACAAATTGCCGCTGCGAGCAAGAAAACTTTCGACGAGCTGCTCGCCGCGCATATCGCCGAACACCAGAGATTATTCCGCCGTGTTGAACTGAACCTCGGTGAAACGGACGCGATGAAATTGCCGACGGACGAGCGCATCCGGCATTTCGCCGACGGCCAGGACCCGCAACTGGCCGCGCTTTATTTTCAATTCGCCCGGTATCTGCTGATTTGCAGTTCGCGGCCCGGCAGCCAGCCCGCGAATCTTCAGGGCATTTGGAATGATTCGATGAATCCGCCGTGGGGCAGCAAATACACCCTCAACATCAACACCGAGATGAATTACTGGGCCGCCGAGCCGGGCAACCTGAGCGAATGTGTCGAACCCCTCACGGCCATGGTGATGGACCTCGCGCAAACCGGCGTGCATACCGCACAGGTGATGTATGGCGCGCGCGGCTGGGTGGCCCATCACAACACGGATTTGTGGCGCGCGACCGCGCCGATTGACGGCCCGCAATACGGCCTGTGGCCGATGGGCGGCGCGTGGCTCCTGCAAAATCTTTGGGAACATTACCAATTCACCGGCGACAAAAAATTCCTGAAAAAAATTTATCCGGCCCTACAGGGTTCGGCGCAATTCTTCCTCGACACGCTCGTCGAGGAACCCACCCACCACTGGCTCGTCACCTGCCCGTCGCTGTCACCCGAAAACCCGCATCCCAACGGCGCGAGCATTTGCGCCGGGCCGACAATGGACCTGGAAATTTTGCGCGACCTGTTCACAAATTGCATTCAAGCGTCGGAAATTCTGGGTGGGAATGAAAAATTCCGCAAACAGCTCGCCGCCACGCGCGCCCGGCTCGCGCCGCTGCAAATTGGCTCGGCGGGACAACTGCAGGAATGGCTTGAGGATTGGGACACCCATGCGCCCGACATCCATCACCGCCATGTCTCGCACCTCTACGGTTTGTTTCCCAGCGACCAGATTGATTTTTACACCACACCCGAACTGGCTGCGGCCGCGAAAAAATCACTGGAGATTCGCGGCGACAAGGCGACCGGCTGGGCGACGGCCTGGCGCATCAATCTTTGGGCGCGCCTGCACGATGGCGATCACGCTTACGAAATCCTGAAATTTCTACTGGGTCCGGAGTTCACTTACCCGGACATGTTCGACTCGTGCCCGCCGTTTCAGATTGACGGCAATTTCGGCGGCGCTTCCGGCATCGCCGAAATGCTGCTGCAAAGCCAGCAACGCGAACTCCGAACTCCCATCCTTCGCCCAGAGGCTACGGAGGGCAGGCCGAACCCCGAACTCCGAATTCTGGAGCTGTTGCCCGCGCTGCCGAAGGCCTGGCCCGACGGCAGCGTGAAAGGCTTGCGCGCGCGCAGCGGCTTCGAAGTGGACATGGATTGGACGGATGGGAAGTTGATTTCCGCCACATTGCACTCGCTTCTTGGAAATCCGTGTAAAGTCCGTTACGGTGAAAAAACTGTTGAGCTGAACATCAAATCCGGCGGCACTGTCCATCTGGACGGCAGCCTCCAATCAAACCCCACACCTTGAAAAAACTTTTTCTCGTCGCATTGATGGTCCTGGGCGCAGGAGCGGCATTGAATGCCAGCGATCTCTTGTTGTGGTACCAGCAGCCGGTGGGAAGCATGGTCAATGGAACGGTGCCGCCTTTCATCAATGAAGCGCTGCCCATCGGCAACGGGCGCCTCGGCGGGCTGATTGCCGGTGGAACGGCTCGCGAACGGATCGTGCTCAACGAGGACAGCCTGTGGACGGGCGACGAAAATCCCGGCGGCAACGACAACCGGATGGGCGCCTACCAGTGCCTGGGCGATGTGTTCATCAATTTGCCGGGACACGAAAACCTCGCGAATTACCGGCGGGAACTCGGCCTCGGCGACGCGCTGGCACACGTCAGCTACCAGTCGGGCGGCGTGAATTACCGGCGTGAATATTTTTGCAGTCATCCCGACGGCGTCCTCGTAGTGCGGCTCACCGCCGACCAGCCCGGCCGCTACACGGGCAGCATTGAATTGCAGGATGCTCATGGCGCGCAAACCGTCGCAGCCAAAAATCGCCTGGCTTTTGCGGGCGCGTTCAACAACGGCCTGAAATACGAGGCGCAATTGATCGCGCTCCCGGAGGGCGGGACATTGCAAACCAACGGCGCGACGCTCGAATTCAAAAATTGCAACGGCCTTACGCTCATCGTCGCGGCAGGCACGGATTACGCGATGGATTACGCCCGGCATTATCGCGGCGAGCCGCCGCACACACGCGTTTCGAAACAGGTCGAAAAGGCTGCCGCGAAAAAATATGATGTCCTCAAGGCGGAACACGAAGAGGATTTTCATTCGCTGTTCGACCGCGTGGCCATTGACCTTGGCCAATCCTCCGCCAAACAGCTTGCGTTGCCCACCGACGTGCGCAAAGTCATGGCCGTCGGCACAACGGACCCCGGCCTCGAGGAGCTGCTGTTCCAATACGGCCGCTACCTGCTCATCTCCTGTTCGCAGCCTGGCGGGCTGCCCGCAAATCTGCAGGGGCTCTGGAACGACAGCAATAATCCGCCATGGCATTCCGATTATCACGCGAACATCAACGCGGAGATGAATTACTGGCCGGTCGAAGTGGCGAACCTGTCCCCGTGCCACCAGCCGTTCTTCGATCTCGTTCAGAGCCAGCTCCCGGCCTGGCGCAAAGCCACCGGCGCCTCGCCCGATCTCAAGACCCCTTCCGGCGCGATGACCACGCGGGGCTGGGCCATCCGCACCTCGCACAACATCATGGGTGGCATGGGCTGGAAATGGGACAAGACGGCCAACGCCTGGTATGCCCACGGGTTCTGGGAACATTACGCCTTCACCGGCGACAAAAAATACTTGAAGAAGACGGCCTGGCCGGTGATGAAGGAAACCTGCGAATTCTGGATGGACCATTTGAAGGAATTGCCGGATGGCAAACTGGTCGTGCCCAACGGCTGGTCGCCCGAACACGGGCCGGTCCTGGACGGCGTGAGTTACAATCAGGAAATCGTCTGGGACCTGTTCAACAACACTATCGCCGCGGCGGATGCGCTCGGCGCGGACAAGGCGTTTCGGGATAAAATTGCCGCCATGCGCGACAAGCTGGTCACGCCAGGGATCGGCAGTTGGGGCCAGTTGCTCGAATGGATGACCGAATTGCACGACCCGAAATATCCGGAACTTGACACGCGCAACGACCATCACCGCCACACGTCGCATCTGTTCGCGGTATATCCCGGCCAACAGATCAGCATCATCAAAACGCCCAAGCTGGCGGTGGCGGCGAAGGTTTCCATCAACGCACGCGGCATTGCGCCGGACAGCGACGTGCGCGCATGGTCGTTTGCGTGGCGCACCGCCCTGTTCGCGCGCCTGCACGACGGCGAAGGCGCGCACCAGATGCTTCAGCAGTTGTTTGCGGCGCGCAACACCTGCCCCAATCTCTTTGGCCTGCATCCGCCGATGCAGACGGACGGCAACTTCGGCATCACCGCCGGCATCTGTGAAATGCTGCTGCAAAGCGATCAGCTCGAACTCCGAACTCCCATCCTTCGCCCAGAGGCTACGGAGGGCAGGCCGAACTCCGAACTCCGAATTCTGGATTTGCTGCCTGCGTTGCCGAAGGCCTGGCCGGATGGCAGCGTGAAGGGGCTGCGCGCGCGCGGCGGCTTCGAGGTGGATCTGGCATGGAAGGACGGTAAATTGGTTTCCGCCACCGTGCATTCGCTCCTCGGCAATCCCTGCCGCCTGCGCTACGGCGACATGACCCGTGACGTGAAAATCAAGAAGGGCAAAACGATTCGGTGGGACGGCAATAGGGCCTGAATTTGGATTGATCACCTCGGCGCGGAAATTTTCAGCGCGCGGCCTTGGTAAATCACCTCGGCATCGGCGTTCTCCGTCACCGCGCCGCCGATGCCGTGGTTTGGCGACACGAACACGATGCGAAATTTCCGTTGTTCCAACATTCCGGGAAATTTTCCCGACCGCCTGCCGAGGGTGAGCGTTTTTGATTTCTCGCCCCACGAAATCGGGATGGTCGCGTGGACACCGCGCTCGTAGTTGTAGTTGTCGCCCTCGTCCTCGTAAAGTGTGAACGCGCCGTCCGCGCCCCGATAGACGCGCAGTTCCAGCGGGTCGGCGGGTTTCTCGCCGGCGAATTGCACCAGCGGGCCAAGCGGCACAATTGAACCGGCGCGAACAAACAGGGGCACTTGCTCCAGCGGCGCGGCGGCGTTGACGGTTTGTCCGCCGTCAAATTTTTCTCCGCTCCAAAAATTCACCCAGCCGGTTCCGGCGGGCAGATAAACCATTTTGTTCGTCGCCTGCGGTTCGGTCACGGGCGCGACGAGGAACGCCGGCCCCAGCATGAATTCATCGGACACGGCGAGCGCGGTTTTGTCGGCGCGGAAATCGAGCGGCAAGGCGCGCATCATTGTGTAGCCGTCGCTCGTCACGCGCCACGCGATGGAATAATTGTAAGGCAGCAGCCGGTGGCGGAGTTCGTCGTAGGCAAGCAGGATTTTCTGCGTTTCAGGCAGCCATTTCCACATCTCGGTTTCCGTGCCGCCGCCGTGGATTCGCAGCACGGGACAGAACGCGCTCCACTCGAACCAGCGCGCGAGCAGTTCGTTGTAGTCGGGCGAAGTGTATTGGCCGGCGGGATGCCAGAAACCGCCGCAGTCAGTCGTCCAATACGGAATGCCCGCGAGACAGAAATTCAAGCCCGCCGGAATCTGACGCTGGAAGGTTTCCCAATTGCCCGAAACATCACCCGACCAGATGGCGGAGGCGTAACGTTGCAAACCGGGAAATGCCGAGCGCGTGAGGATGCAAACCCGTTTGGCCGGGTCCGCCGCGCGCTGGCCTTCGTAAATGGACTGGCTCGCAAACAAGGGATACGCGTTGCGCAAAAAGTCCCCCGCCCCGAGAAAGGTATTTTTGCCGGCCAGGGCGTTCCCCGTGTCGCCGGGTTCGGTGGCGTCACCCCACCACGCATCCGTTCCGATTTTGAAAAACGCATCATTGAGATGCTGCCAGCGGATGTTGCGGCCGACCGGCCCGTAGGCATCCACCCATTCGCCGACGAGGGCGTTGTTTTGCCTCAAATCGGCCAGCGTCCGGCCGTGCGGGTTGCACCAGACGGAAATCATGAACTTCACGTTTTGCGCGTGAAGCTTTTCGATCATGCCCGCCGGGTCGGGATAATTTTTCAAGTCCCACTCGTAACTGCCCCAGCCATTGGTGCCCCAGTATTTCCAATCCTGCACGATCAGGTCGAGCGGCAGGCCGCGTTTGCGAAATTCGGCAGCGGCATCCAGCAACTGTTGCTGGCTCGAATAACGTTCGCGGCATTGCCAGAAACCGTAAGCCCACTGTGGCCACATCGGCGCGTCGCCGGTCGCGAGCCGGTAGCCGCGAATCACGTCATCCAGTTCCGGTCCGTAAAAAAACGTGTAGTCAATGGCCCTGGCGAATTGCGAGCGGAACGTCATCGCGTCACCGGGCAAACCGGCGAAGAGCTTCACGTTTTTACCGCCGCCGCGAACGGTCACGGCGCAACTGGTGTTCGCCGGCAGCACGGCCTTTCCGCAAAGACTGAATGGCGTCCAATAATTTTTCACGCCGGTGATTTCCCGGCCGTCAGCAAGAATCGTGAATTCGTCACGATTGCCGTCGCCCGTCGCGAAGAGAAGATATTCGCCCGCCGCGCCGCTCGTGAACGTGCCGTGGCGCACGGGAATTTTCGGCGGCGGGTTCGTCGCGCCGGAATTTTCCTCCGGTACCAGCGGGATTTCGTTGTCCAGCGGATTGAAGTCCGTGAGCGAGGCGTTGTCCCAAAGCAGGCCGTAGCCACGGCTCGAAACCACGACCGGCAGCGTGGCGGTTGTGTTGTGCTGGTGTAATTCGCGCGGGACGCCGCGCCAGTTCCAAAGCCCCTCCTGATACTGACCGAGGCCGTAAAGAAACTCATCCGGCGGCGACGCGAACGAATCCTCGGCGGTAAAAAATTCCCCGTGCGGCGCGAACCGGCGCGCGCCGGGATTTTCCGCGAGCAAAACGTTCCCGACCCGGTCGAGGAATGTTACCGCGCCGGAACCGCGGCTGACTTGCACCCGCAAATCGCGCGTCATGATGGTCACGGCACCGGTGTTGGCTTCCACCTTGAACGGCATGGGCCGCCATTCACGCGTGATGACAAAACTTTTGGTCATGGGAATTTTGTCGGTGGGCGAATAGACGACGCGCACGATGCGGTCGGTGCAGACCTGAATTTTAATCGCGCCGGACGGTGTGGTGAATGTGACGCCGTCGGGGTTTTTGTGAAACGATGTCACCGCCAGCGGCGCGGCGAACGAGGTGGGCGCGAGCAGTAAAAACAAAACGGCGGGAAATTTCATGCGCCTAGGCTAACAAACCCGGCCGCGGCTTCAAAATTCAAATCACTGTCAACAATTGATTGTTTGAAGCGCCTCGCGTTCGCTGCCCGGCAATCCGTGCCGCCTGCGCTACGGCAACGTGACCGCGACGTGAAAATCAGGAAGGGCAAAACGTTTCAGTGGGACGGGCAGTCCGGGCCGAAATCGAATTGATCCATGGTGTTTCAGCGCCGGAGGCGCGATAGAAAGTAGCCCACGGTGACAACCGTGGGATTGCCATTACAAAAGCGACAAGCCCCGGAGGGGCGACAGATTCAATCCCTTGGAAAAACCGGAACAAAGCGCCAGAGGACTGGCGCAGTCCAAAACGCTGGCGCGTGGTTGGAGAGCAGCAGACGTCCGCAGGTCTTGGAGTGCGGCGACCCTCCGCCGCTTTTACAAGTGGGACAAAACCAAACTATTCCCTCGCCTTCCAATCCAGGCTCCCAGGTTAAAAGGAATCTTCTTTCGCCCCTCCGGGGCTTGATTTGTTTTTTACCTTGTCACCCACGGCTGACGCCGTGGGCTATTCCCTGTCGCCGCTCCGCGGCTTCAGATGGGTTTCACCGCCTCGCGTTCACAACGGACGTATTTTTCAATCAGCTTGTCGTAAAGCAGCCCGCAACGCGGCGCCCATTACTGCGCTCTTGGAAACTTCGATGCGTTCGACCCGGCAGTTCGTCACGTCGGCGGCGGTCACAGTCAATGACCACCATGCTCAGGCTTTGGGTGCTGGAATCGAGTCCGAGGAATAATTGGGCCATGGAAATTTTAATGTGTCGTTTGCTTCCGATTTGGTAACAATAAATTTGAACCATGCAATCGAAAACCGCGCTTTGGCTTCATTTTCATAGTATTGTCCTGCTCTGCACCGTCGCGGCCCACGCCGGGCCGACCCAGGCTGCGCCGGCGGCTTCGCCGAGGCGAGTTGACCGGCAGGCGCTGGTGACGCGGCACAACGTTGTGCTGCGCCAGTTCGACGTGAACAATCCGCTGACCGTTGGCAACGGCGGGTTTGCCTTCACCGTGGATGCCACCGGGTTGCAAACCTTTCCGGAAGCGTTCGAGCAAACGACGCCGCTCGGCACGTTGTCGGACTGGGGCTGGCACACGATCCCAAATACGAACGGCTGGAGCCTTGACACTTTTCAGTTCAAGGAATTCGCCGACTTGAACGGGCGCCAAGTTCCCTACGCCGACGTGCCCGGCAACAATCAAACGCCCGAAATCAAATGGCTGCGCGCCAATCCGCATCGGTTGCACCTCGGCCAGATTGGTTTTGTCCTCACGCACGCGGACGGTTTGCCGGCACGAACGAACGATCTGACCGACATCGAGCAGACACTGGATTTGTGGGATGGATTGATCACGAGCCATTTCAAGTTCGACGGCCAGACGGTGACGGTGGAAACGGTTTGTGATTCCAATCTTGATGCGATTGCAGTGCATGTGGAATCGCCGCTGGTGAAACTGGGCCGGCTGGCGATTCAAATTCATTTTCCCTATGGCACGGGTGAAACCATCACCGCGGATTGGAGCAAGCCGGAGGCGCATGAAACTTTCCTGAACCAACCCAGGTCAAACGAGGCCAATTTTTTCCGGAAGCTGGACAACGACGAGTATTTCGTGGCGGCAAGCTGGACGAAGAACGCGACGTTGCGCGAGGTCGAAAAACATCGGTTTGTGATTTGCACCGGCACGGATTCGAGGGCGGGAGCGCCGGTCTCCGACCCGGCACGTTTGGACAAATCACAGCATCGAGCCGAATCGGAGTTCGGCGCTCCTTTTTTGGATACGCTGGAACTCGTCTGCGCTTTTTCACCGACGAATCTAACGGCGAAAAACCTGCCAACGTTCCCAGCAGCGAAACGGGCGGCGCAAAAAAATTGGAACGATTTCTGGCTGACCGGCGGCGCGATTGATTTGTCCGGCAGCAAGGATCCGCGTTGGTTTGAACTCGAACGGCGCATCGTGTTGTCGCAATACCTCACGGCCATCCAGGACGCCGGGGAATATCCGCCGGCGGAGACCGGCCTGACGTACAACACCTGGGAGGGCAAGTTCCACCTGGAGATGCACTGGTGGCACGAGGCGCACTTTGCGCTGTGGAACCGGCTGCCGCTGCTGGAAAAAAGCCTCGGTTACTATCAGACCATTTTACCGCGCGCGGAAGCCACAGCGCGAAAACAGGGCTACGCCGGTGCGCGCTGGCCGAAAATGACCGGTCCCGGCGGCGCGGAATCGCCGTCGCCCGTCGGGCCGTTTCTCATCTGGCAGCAGCCGCATCCGATTTTCTACGCCGAGCTTTGCTATCGCGTCCACGGCGACCGGGCTACGTTGGAGAAATTCAAGGACATCGTTTTTGCGACGGCGGATTTCATGGCCAGTTACGCGACGTGGGACGAGAAAACGAAACGATACGTCCTTGGCCCAACGCTGCAATGTGCGCAGGAAATTTTTCCGAAGAACAACACCTTCAATCCGACCTTTGAACTGACCTGCTGGCGCTGGGGGCTGGCAACGGCGCAGCAATGGCGCACGCGTCTCGGCCTGCCGCGTGATGAAAAGTGGGACGCGGTCTTGAAAGGCCTTGCCCGGCCACCGGTGGGTGACGGCAAATATCTCTTTACCGAAACCGCGCCGGATTCCTACACGAATCCGCGCTGGAACAAGGACCATCCCGCCGTGCTTGGTGCGTTGAGCTTCGTCCCGGGACCGGGAATTGACTTGGAAACAATGCGGAACACGCTGGATTGGGTCTGGAAAAACTGGAACTGGCCGGACACCTGGGGCTGGGATTATCCGATGCTGGCGATGTGCGCCGCGCGGCTCGGCGAACCGGAACGCGCCGTGGACGCGCTGCTGCTCGACACGCCGAAAAATCATTGGGCGCCCAACGGCCAGGTTTACCAGCGGCCCGGTCTGACGATTTATCTGCCCGCCAACGGCGGCCTGCTTTACGCCACGGCCATGATGGCCGCGGGCTGGGATTCATCACCGAAACGGAATGCGCCCGGTTTTCCGGACAACGGCCAGTGGAAAGTGCGGTGGGAAAATCTGCAGCCGGCGCCATGACCTTGGCAGCCGCAGGCAAAAACTTACTTCGCTGCAACTTTTACCGGCGGCGGTTTTGATACCGAAGCGCAAATTGCCGCCGCGACCGGGCAGGTGGATTGAAAATTCCGGTTTGTCGCCGCCATCCACCCGGAACGCGGTGTTCAAACAGTAAAGCGGGCGGTTGAAAAACTCGGTGCCATTGGTGATGACAAAATCCGTTCCGATTGGCCAGTAACCCTGGGTTCATCCCGCGCCCTGGCAGGGCCGGCGACATGACCAAAATGGTGATTGCCTTGGCCGGCGCATTTTTCGGATAGTTTCCGGCAGCAAAAAATCCCGTTTAACTCTCATTTGCGATGAGCTCTCCGAACAACATTGAAAAGTCTTTTTCACTGGCCAAAGAACGCTATGCCGGGTTGGGCGTGGACGTGAACCGCGCACTAAAGATCCTGGAGAAAATTCCAATCTCGCTCCACTGCTGGCAGGGCGACGACGTCGGCGGCTTTGAAAATTTCGGCGGGACGCTGGGCGGCGGACTGGTCGCCACGGGAAATTATCCGGGCAAGGCGCGGACGCCGGACGAATTGCGCGCCGACCTGAAAAAAACGTTTTCGCTCATTCCGGGCAAGCATCGCCTCAATCTCCACGCCTGCTATGGCGAGTTCGGCGGCCGGAAAGTGGACCGCGATCAAATCACGCCGGAACATTTCAAAAACTGGATTGCGTGGGCCAGACAAAACGGCATCGGCATGGACTTCAATCCGACCTGCTTCTCGCATCCGAAAGCGGCCGACGGCTTCACGCTGTCGCACGCGGACAAAAACATCCGCCGGTTCTGGATCGAGCACTGCCTCCGCTGCCGCGAAATCGGCGCGGCCATCGGCCAGGCGCTCGAAAAAACCTGCATCACGAACGTCTGGATTCCCGACGGCATGAAGGACACGCCCGCCGACCGCAACGCGCCGCGCGCGCGGCTCGCCGAATCGCTCGACATGATTTTCAAGAAACCGGTTCCGTCGAATCTGAATCTTGATTCCGTCGAACCGAAATTGTTCGGCATCGGCAGTGAAAGTTACGTTGTCGGTTCGCATGAATTTTATCTCGGCTATGCCGTGAGCCGGAAGAAATTACTGACGCTGGACGCCGGCCATTATCACCCGACCGAGGGCATCGCGGACAAAATCTCCAGTGTGCTGCAATTTTTGCCGGAGATTTTGCTGCACGTCAGCCGCGGCGTCCGCTGGGACAGCGACCACGTGGTCATCTGGAACGACGATTTGCAGGCCATCGCCCGCGAAATCGTGGCGAACGGTTTTACCGGCCGTGTCCACATCGGGCTTGATTATTTTGACGCCAGCATCAATCGGGTTGCCGCCTGGACCATCGGCACGCGCAACCTGCTTCGGGCCCTGCTCTTCGCATTGCTGGAACCGACGGCGAAACTTCGCGCCGCCGAAAGCGCCGGCGATTACACGACGCGGCTGGCGTTGCAGGAGGAAATCAAATCGCTGCCGTTCGGCGCGGTGTGGGATTTTTATTGCGAGAGCAAAGGCGTTTCGGTCGGCGAGGCGTGGCTGGCGGAAGCAAAGCGCTACGAAAAGAAGGTTTTGCTCAACCGCTAATCGTCGCTAATCGTCACTGATGAAAAAACCAAAACCGCGATGCAACAGGCAATGAAACTGGCATTAATCTTCTCCGGGGGAGAAAAGCGTCAATCAGCGGAGATTAGCGGTTAAATCTTTATGAAAGCTGAAATTTACAAGGATGAAGGGTACCGGCTGATGGGTGCAGCATTTGAAGTGTACAATGAAAAAGGTGGCGGGCTGGCAGAGGAGATTTATCAGGAGTGTCTGGAGATCGAGTTGGAATTGCGCAGCATACCTTTCCGCTCGAAACATGAACTTGCCTGTTACTATAAAGGCCGTGAATTGAAAAAGCGTTACGTCCCGGACCTCTTGGTCTTCGGATGTTTGGTGGTCGAATTGAAATCGGTTGCCCAACTTGCGCCGGAACATGAAGCACAATTGCTGAATTACCTGCGTATCACGTGCCAGCCGGTGGGTTATCTCATCAACTTTGGCCCCAAAGACACACTCGAATGGAAACGATTCATTCTGTCCGAATTCTTTCCGTTGCAAAAAATTAGTGAAGATGAGCGTCGATTAGCGGTTTAAACCCCAAACTATGAATCCCAATCCATTCCTAGGCGTTTTCTTTCACTGGCTCGGCGGTCTCGCGTCCGGCAGTTTTTACGTGCCGTACCGCGGCGTGAAAAAATGGTCGTGGGAAACCTACTGGCTCGTCGGTGGATTTTTCTCGTGGATCATCTGCCCGTGGCTGCTGGCGTCCTTCATGACCAATGACCTGCCGGGGGTGTTGAAACAGCAGCCGGTGAGCACGCTGTGGTGGACGTATTTCTTCGGCGCGATGTGGGGTTTCGGCGGACTGACGTTCGGTCTGACGATGCGTTACCTTGGCATGTCGCTGGGCATGGGCGTGGCGCTGGGTTATTGTACAGCGCTCGGCACATTGCTGCCGCCCATCTTCAAGACTTTCGTACCGATAATTCCAGTCTCAGAAACCATCGCCCAAATTGCCTCAACCAGACCAGGGCAAATTACGCTTGCCGGGGTAGCTGTTTGCTTGATCGGCATCGGGGTTGCGGCATTGGCGGGTTGGACGAAGGAAAAGGAAATGTCCGAGGAAGAAAAAAAGAAGGTCATCAAGGAATTCAATTTCAAGAAGGGTATTCTGGTGGCGACGTTTTCCGGTGTCATGAGCGCTGGCATGTCTTTTGGCATAACAGCCAGTAATCCAATCGGTGATGCATCGAGGGCCGCACACACTCCAGAACTATGGACGGGCTTGCCGGGTTTGGTCGTGATTCTGGCCGGAGGATTTACCGTAAACTTTTTTTGGTGTGTGCTTCTAAATTTGAAGAATCGCAGCGGTTACCAGTATTTCGCATCGCACGTCCGTCCTGAACACGCCGGCAGTGCTGCCGCTTCCAGTACCGGCTTGATGGATACTAAAATCCCCATGCTGGCCAACTATCTTTTCTCAGCATTCGCCGGGACATTGTGGTATTTCCAATTCTTTTTCTACACCATGGGAAAGACCCAAATGGGCAAATACGATTTCGCCTCGTGGTCGCTGCACATGGCGAGCATCATCATCTTCAGCACGATGTGGGGCTGGATTTTGCACGAGTGGAAAGGCTCCAGCAAAAAAGCCCATACCTTGATCGCCGGAGGCATCGCGACATTGATCCTCTCGACCATCATCATCGGCTGCGGCACCTATTTGAAAAGCAAAGCCGGCCAATGAACAAAGCATGGGAATGTGTCGCTGAAGCAGAACTGGCGCACCCATCAGGAGTTGAACCTGAAACCTGCTGATCCGTAGTCAGCCGCTCTATCCAATTGAGCTATGGGTGCACCAAAAAGGAAACATAAATTACGAATCGGAGACCGTCGGTGCAAGGAATTTTACCCGGCCCGGCGGTTCAGGGGCGCACCTTGACACTGCGATAAGCCAAGTTGCACGGTTTCGGAAGGAACGCCGGATGAATCCGGCAGGACATTTAATCACGCGTGCCTGCTGCCGCATGAATGCGGCGTTCCCTTCGCAGTGCCCGGATGCGCCCGCAATTCAGCCTTTGAAAATGTTCCGCAACGCCAGCGCCAGAATCGTCAGCACCAGCATCAGGCCGCTCGGCATGAATTTCTTCGTCTTCGCCAGCCGGATGGCGAACACCACCAGCAGCGCCGCCAGGAGCACGTTCACCAGATTGTGCGCCTCGGTCGGCTCAAAAATCCCGGTTTGGGTCAATACCAGCACCGCCGCAAACACCGACGACGAGATGAGCGACACCTTGCTGCCCGCCTTCAGAAAACCAATCAGCCCCCCAACCAGCAGCAGGACGATGTAAACCCACAGGACTTTGTCTGCGAAATTATGCATCGCGCGCAAGCTGCCTCAATTTCCTGCCACGTCCAAGCTCAGAATTTCGCCCGGCTCGCACTCGGCCACCACGTCGAACGGATGGCAGCACACCTCGCAGTCCGTTGTGAACCGCTGGCTCGGCACGCTCGTGTCCACCACCAGATCGAACGCCTGCCCGCAGAACGGGCATTGGATTTTCCCGGAAACTTCCATCGTGCAATCTAGTCCAGTGACGGCAAATCGCAACCGTTACCCTGTCATCGGCCCGGATAAAAAAAGGCCGGCAACGTGCCGGTCCTCCCGCCATCGGGAAATGTTTTCCGCACCCGGTCTAGAACCGCTTTGTGAGCGTCAGCGTGACGGCGTTGCCTTGCGCGCGGGATTCAGCCATGAATTCGTAATTGTAGCGGAGCGAGACGAACAGCATCAGGTCCGGGAAAACCACGTTGACTTCCGGACCGACTGCCGCCACGCGGTTGCGGCTGCTGGCCGGTGCGCCACTGTTGGCGGTAACCTGTTGCTGGTAATAGCCGACCACGCCCAGGTCGGCCTCTTTGCACACGCCCTTGCTGATGCCCCATTCCAGCGTGTAGGCATCTCCGTAAGTAACCTCTGTGTCACGCTGCTCGGTGTTGAACTCGAAGCGGTTCAACGCCGACACCGCCCAGGTCTTATCCTCGTCAATATACCAGGTGGCTCCGGCGGTTTGCATGAACGTCCAATAACCCAGGCCGGGCTTCGTCGTGGGGCCGGGCTTGGTCGGGGAGTCGCCCGTGGGCATGTCAACGCCGCTACCGATCGCAAAGTCAAACTGCTTGAGATGCCACGACAACGTGCCTTCGGCGAACAAGTCACCGACGCCGAACGTGTTGGCGCTGAACCCCGGGTTGGCACTGGCCTGCTGGTAAAAGAGCGGCAGAAAACCGTCCACGCCCACGTTACCGCCGAGGAATTTCGTGTCCGTAATCCAGAGCAGACGGGGAAGGTTGACGTAAGTGAACGCATCGAGGTCGGCCGCGCCAATTTTATTGCCGGACGAATCGTTCAACTGGTCAGCCCAGTAGAAGTAATTGTAGTCGCGGAAATAAACGCCCGGCGGGGGCAGCGAGGCGCCCTTGATGCCTTCCACACCGGGCGCGTAATGGGCCGAGGGTTGGGCCTGCAAAATACCCGGCAACGCCACCAACGACGACGCCAGCAGGAGGAATTGAATTCGAGTTTTCATGGTTGTGGATTGTGTGTTTTTCTGGGTTGTCGGTTAAACATCCTGCAGTTTTCCGGTGAGGTAGGTCTCATAGGCGCTCAGGTCGAGCAACCCGTGTCCGGACAGATTGAAAAGAATGACGCGCTGCTTGCCCGCCTCGCGCGCCTTGGCCGCCTCGTTGACGACGGCGGCAATGGCGTGCGCGGATTCCGGCGCGGGGACAATCCCTTCGTTGCGCGCAAAGAGTGTCCCGGCCTCGAAGACTTTCGTCTGATGGTAAGCTTCCGCTTCGATGAGCCCGAGCTTGAGCGCGTGGCTGACCATCGGCGACATGCCGTGGTAACGCAACCCGCCCGCGTGAATCGGCGGCGGCATGAAATCGTGCCCCAGCGTGTACATCATCAGGAGCGGCGTGGTCATGGCCGTGTCGCCAAAGTCGTAGCGCAGTTCGCCCTTCGTCAGCGACGGACACGCGGACGGCTCGACGGCGACGATGCGATACTTCTTTTTCTCCTTGATTTTTTTATGCAGGAACGGAAATGCGATGCCGGAGAAATTGCTCCCGCCGCCGCAGCAGGCGATGATCGAGTCCGGCTCCTCGCCGGCCATTTCCATCTGCTTGATGGATTCCTGGCCGATGACGGTTTGATGCAGGCAAACGTGATTGAGCACGCTGCCAAGGGAATATTTCGTGTGCGGATGCTTGACGGTGTCTTCGATGGCTTCGCTGATGGCGATGCCGAGGCTGCCGGGGCAATTCGGATCGTCGTGGAGCACCTTGCGCCCGTAATCAGTCTGGTCGCTGGGGCTGGGATGCACCGTCGCGCCCCAGGTGTGCATGAGCATGCGGCGATACGGCTTTTGCTGGTAACTCACCTTGACCATGTAAACATTGCACTCCAGGCCAAACAGCTTGCATCCCAGCGCCAGGGCCGAACCCCACTGGCCCGCGCCCGTTTCGGTGGCCAGGCGTTTGGTGCCGGCGACCTTGTTGTAGTAGGCCTGGGCGACGGCGGTGTTGGGCTTGTGACTGCCGGCGGGACTGGCGCCTTCGTATTTATAGTAAATGTGCGCCGGAGTCTGGAGCGCTTTCTCGAAGCGCACCGCGCGCAGCAGCGGCGTGGGCCGCCACAGCTTGTAGATTTCGCGGACTTCGTCGGGGATGGGCACCCAGCGGTCGGGGCACATTTCCTGCATGACAAGATTTTCGGGGAAAATCGCCGTCAGCAGGTCCGGCGTGACAGGTTGTTTGGTCCCCGGATGCAGCGGCGGCGGCAGCGGCTCGGGAAAATCCGCCAGAAGATTGTACCATTGCGTTGGAATGTCCTGCTCGCGCAGCGTGAAGTTAATTTGCTTGCTCATATCGCAAAAAAATGTTGCAAATAAATAACCGCCGCCAAACTGCTTGTCACGCAGTTATTAGCAATTATCTCAATAAGTAATAATTCATAAAAAATAAAATTATATTAAAACTTTAGGCAAACCGCCGGGCCATTGCCAACGCCGGCGTGCTCGTGAGCGCCATCGTCCTCTCCCGCCCGCACCCGGACGTTTACCGCGAAGTGATTTGAGGTCTGTAGCGGCAGTCTGTGACCGCTGTAAAAATGAAGTGCGACGCTCATAGAGCGCCGCTACAAACCAGCGCCATCGGCGCCAGCTCAAACTTCGTTGTTTCCGATTTGTTTGTTAATTTCCCGTTTTGGGATTTGCCAGTTCTTCCAAATTCAGGGATATTGTCCGCCGTTTTTTCACGGGCCATTTATGAAACCCCAGGTCGAAATCTATGACACGACCCTGCGCGACGGTTCGCAGGGCGAAGGCATCAATTTCTCGGTCGCGGACAAGCTCCGCATCGCCGAGAAGCTTGACGCTTTCGGGGTGCATTACATCGAAGGCGGCTGGCCCGGCTCGAACCCCAAGGACATGGAATTTTTTGCGCAGGCCAGCCAGCGCAGGTGGAGGAACGCCAAAATCGCCGCGTTCAGCATGACCCGCCGCAAGGGCGTCGCCGTCGAGAAGGACGAATTGATGCGGCAGATTCTCGACGCGAAAACGCCGGTCGTCACCATCGTCGGCAAAACGTGGCTGTTGCACGTCACCGAGGTGTTGCGCGTCAAGCCGGACGAAAACCTGGCGATGATCGGCGACACCATCCGCTTTTTGAAGGACCACGGCAAAACGGTCATCTACGACGCCGAACACAGCTTCGACGGTTTCAAGGACGAACCGGAATACGCGCTGGCCACGTGGCAGGCCGCCGAGAAGGCGGGCGCGCAGTGCATCGTGTTGTGCGACACGAACGGCGGCTGTCTGCCGGAGGAAATCGCGCGCATCACCGCATTTGCGAAGGGCAGACTCACGGCGCGGCTCGGCATCCACACGCACAACGATTGCGGTGTGGGCGTGGCCAATGCCCTGGCCGGCATCGAAGCCGGCGCCACCCAGGTGCAGGGCACCATCAACGGCTACGGCGAACGCACGGGCAATTGCAATCTGACCAGCGTCATCCCGCTGGTTCATTTCAAGTTGAAAAAATCCGGCGTGCCCGCGAACTCGCTGGCCAAGCTGAAGGAACTTTCCGAGTTCGTGGACGAAATCGCCAACGTCCGGCACGACCCGCGCCAGCCGTGGGTGGGGCAGACGGCGTTTGCGCACAAGGGCGGCATGCACGCCCATGCGATTGACCGCATCGCGCGCAGCTACGAGCACATCCAGCCGGAAGCCGTCGGGAATTATCGCCGCGTGCTCATCAGCGACATGTCCGGCCGCTCGAACATTTTGATGAAGGCCGCGGAGCTCGGTTTCAAGCTCAAGCCGGAAATGCCGGAAGTGAAGACGATCACGCAGCGCGTCAAGGAACTGGAAAACCAGGGTTACGAATTCGAGGCCGCCGAAGGTTCGCTCGCGCTGCTCATCGGCAAGACACTCAAACATCGCGACCCGCTGTTTCACGTGGATGCCTATCACGTTTCCATGCGCCGCGACGCCAGCGAATCCGTCTGTGAAGCGACGGTCAAAGTCAGTGTCGGCAACAAGCACGCCCAAACCGTGGCTGAAGGCGACGGCCCGGTAAATGCACTCGACCAAGCCTTACGTAAAGCACTGGTGGAGTTTTTTCCGCAACTTAGGGAAGTAGCCTTAATAGATTATAAAGTACGAATTCTTGCTTCTAGAAAATCAGAGTTATTACGGAAAGCTCGAGCAGCAAATAAAAATAAACCAGGTAAGTTTTACGAAGGGTTCACAAAAGCAACAAATACGTTACTTGAGAAAGAAGGCGGCACGGCCGCCAAGACGCGCGTGCTCATCGAATCCACCGACGGCCGGCGCGAATGGGGCACCGTGGGTGTGAGCGAGAACATCATCGAAGCCAGCTTGCAGGCGCTGGTGGATTCAATGGAGTTCGCGTTGCTGAAGAAATGATTCCAAGCAATGGGACAAAGCATTCGAGCAACCCTCTTAGCTTTGCTGATTTTCAGCAGCCTTGCCTGCTTGATGTTTTGGGCCGTGCCAGCTTCGCCATCAGAACATGGAATCTGGTGGGTCAGAATTGTCAGTCTGTGCATTTGTCTTGTCTGTCTGTCACTTTTGATTTGGTCAGCGACGTTCAAAGATAAAGCTCCGGATTATCTGGCAAGAATTTGCCCGAAATATTTTGAGCGCGATGGTTTTTGCTTTGGGATTGTGCCTGAGATTGAAGGCAACCAAGCCCGGATTTCATTTTATTATCAGAACCGCTACGAACGCCCATGTGAAGGAACAATCTGGCTTGTCCCAACCAAGGTTGCATTCAAAGACATTTCCGGTTTGCCCGAGTTCAAAGTGGAGATTGTTTGTGCCGGTGGTGAATTTGGCAAAAAATCCTGCATTTGTGGATTACCACTTCGTTTTAAGGGCGAGCACATCCTTTGGGACGTCGCCGCCCAAACAAAATATCCCAATCGCCGCGGCAAGCTGTTAAGGGTTCGGGATGGAATACGTGTCGGTACTGAAATTCGGTTTGCCGCCTTTCGTCAAATCATACGTTTCATCGGTTTTTTTGTTCATTTGCATTCCGAAAAGCCTGCTCGCATGAAAATTAAATTTCCGGATGAAATGTTTTTGTTTGAAAATGTCAGCGAATGGAAACAAGAAACAATTTGGAAAATAGGAGACCGCGATCCATTTTCCGATTCGCGCCAATTCGTGAAATTCGCGTAAAAACCCTTTTGTCATGTCTGAGATTCCCAAGGCCTACGAACCGCAGTCCGTCGAGGACAAGTGGTATCAGTTCTGGCTCGACCAGAAATGTTTTGTCGCCGACCCGGCGCGCGTGTCGCCCCGGCGCCCGGCGTATTCCATCGTCATCCCGCCGCCGAACGTCACCGGCGTGCTCACCATGGGCCACGTCCTCAACAACACCATCCAGGACATCCTCGCCCGCAAGGCGCGCATGGACGGCAAGGAAGTCCTCTGGCTGCCCGGCACCGACCACGCCGGCATTGCCACCCAGACCGTCGTCGAGAAAACGCTCAAGAAAGCCGGCGAAATCCGGCATCGCGATGACCTGGGCCGCGAAAAATTCCTCGAACGCGTCTGGCAATGGAAGGAAAAACACGGCGGCATCATCATCCAGCAACTGAAAAAACTCGGCGCGTCGTGCGATTGGACGCGCGAACGGTTCACGATGGACCCCGAATATTCGCGCTGCGTTCAGAAGGTGTTCGTGGAGCTTTACAAAAAGGGCCTCATCTATCGCGGCAAACGCATGGTGAACTGGGACCCCGCCGCCCGTACCGCACTCTCCGACGAGGAAGTCGATATGATTGAGGAAAAGGGGCACCTCTGGCACATCAAATACCCGCTCCTCGACGACAAGGGCCGGCCCCAAGCCGATGAATTCGTGGTCGTGGCCACAACGCGGCCGGAAACGATGCTTGGCGACGAAGCCGTGGCGGTGAACCCGAACGACCCGCGCTACACGAAGCTCGTCCGGCGGAAAATCCTTCTGCCGCTCCAGAACAAGCCCATCCCCGTCATCGCCGACGAACTGGTGGACCCGAAGTTCGGCACCGGGTGCGTGAAGGTGACGCCCGCGCATGACCCCGCCGACTATGAAATGGCCGTGCGGCATAAACTCCCATTTACGGTCGTCATCGGCCCCGACGGCCGCATGACCAAGGAAGCCGGCAAAGACTTCGATGGCATGGACCGCATGAAAGCGCGTCAGGCCGTGGTTGAGAAACTGACCGAACAGGGCCTGCTGTTGAAGACCGAGGACTATGTCCACAACGTTGGTTACAGCCAGCGCAGCCACGTGCCCATCGAGCCGTATCTCAGCGAGCAATGGTTTTTGAAATATCCGAGCGTGGAAGAATCCCGCGCGTGCGTCGAGCAAGCGGAGGTAGGGCTCGCTGTCCCCAGCGAGCCGCGGCGCGCAGGGGACTGCGCGCCCTACCAAAAAATGCGCTTCCACCCGCAGCGCTGGGCGAAGGTCTATGACCATTGGATGGGCAACATCAAAGACTGGTGCATTAGCCGCCAGCTCTGGTGGGGGCATCAAATCCCGGTTTGGCGCCCCGGGAAGGAGGCGGTTCATTTTGACCAGAGCAAAGTCGAAACTTTCATCAAAACAGAGGAGGAAAAGATTTCCGGTGAAGTCGTCCCGCGGCGTGTTCCTCTGGGCGACTGGGTCGGAACTGGTGGTACGTTACCCGTCCGTCGATTTCAACGCGAAGTTTGCCTTGGGCCAGGAGCAGAGTCGCTCGGAGAGGCTCTCGAAAAGCAGTTTGGTTGGGAGCAAGACCCTGACGTGCTCGACACTTGGTTCAGTTCCTGGCTCTGGCCGTTCGCGACGATGGGCTGGACTGGCGATAAATCCCAGGACTCCAACAATCCAACACTCCAGGCCTTCTACCCGACCACCGACCTTGTCACCGGGCCGGACATTATTTTCTTCTGGGTCGCCCGCATGATCATGGCCGGTTACGAGTTCATGGGGAATTTGCCGTTCCAGAACGTCTATTTCACCGGCATCATCCGCGACAAGCAGGGGCGCAAGATGTCCAAGAGCCTCGGCAATTCGCCCGACCCGCTTGATCTCATCGGCAAATACGGCGCGGACGCGCTCCGGTTCGGCACCATGCGCAGCGCGCCGCTCGGCCAGGACATTCTGTTCGACGAACAGAATGTCGAGTTGGGCCGCAATTTCTGCAACAAGCTCTGGAACGCCTGCCGCTTCCGGCAGATGATGAGTAACGCAGCCGTCCCGGCTGCCCCGGGCTTGGAAGGAAAAGTCAAAGAGGGCAGGCGGGACGCCTGCGCTACGTTTGAAGTGCAAGCCGAAATCAATCCGGTCTTGTTAACATCCGACGACAAATGGATTTTGCTGAAGCTCGACCAGGCCATTCGTGAAATCACCGATGCGTTCGCCGAATACAAATTCAGCGATGCCACGGCGACGTTGTATCGCTTTTTCTGGAGCGAGTATTGCGACTGGTACGTCGAGGCGAGCAAGGCGGTTTTAACGAGGAGGAGTCGAGGTAACGAGACTCAAATTTCATCTGAAGAAAATCAGAGACTCCTCACGTCGTCTCCTACAAAAGAGGACGAGGCGCGCAAGGCGAACACGGTGGCCGTGATTGATTGCGTTCTTTCGCACACATTGCGGTTGTTTCATCCCTTCCTGCCGTTCATCACGGAGGAACTCTGGCATGGGATGGGTTATGCCGGGGACATGCCGGAAAATCAGGGCGGGAAGACGATCATATTCGCCCCGTGGCCCAAGCCGCTCGATGACGATTTCAAAGATCATTACGGCCTCGACGATTGTTATCTGAAAATCGCGGGCGCGAAATATGATCTCGTTACGGAAGGCCGCAACCTGCGCCGCATGGCGAACATCGCCGCGAACAAAAAAGTCAAATTCATCCTCAAACCAGCGCATAAACTGGCGGCGCACGATATCGAAGTGCTCAAGCTGCTGCTCAACGCCGAGGCGTTCGAGGTCAGCGCGGATTATCAGCCCGGCAAAAACACGCTGACGGTGCGCGCCGAACTGGGCGACTTGTTCCTGCCGCTGGAAGGGTTGATTGACAAGGAAGCCGAGACGGCGCGGCTGAAAAAAGAGCTGGAAAAAATCGAGGCCGAGGCCGCCAAGGTCGAACAGAAGCTGGCCAACCCGAACTTCACGCAAAAAGTTCCGGCGAACGTGTTGCAGGAGCACCAACAGCGCCTCGCTGAGTGGCAATCCAAGCGCGAGCACGTGAAATCCGCGCTCGCCGCACTGCAAGATTGAGTCGCCGCGCGCAGTTGTTGGAGTTCAATCCCGCGCTGCGGGATTGTTCCCATAATGCAGGCTAAAGGGGTATCCATGCAGTAGAAAAATCTTTTGATCACGGATGGACACGGATCCCGCAGAGCGGGACGGATAGGAAAAGGATTTCAGCCATGCAAACAAGTTCACCCATAAGTGAGGCTTTTCGGGTTCGCGGAAGAGACCTTTTGCCTTGTCTTAATCCGTGTCCATCCGTGGTTTAATTGAATAGATACGGCTAAAGTCTGAACTCCAACGCGCGGCGGACACGAATTTCTTGCCCTGCCGCCAAAGCCCTGCCAGTCTGACGCACCGAAGCCATGAAGCGAATTTCCTTGTCGCTTTTGCTGCTTTTTCTGCCGGATGGCCACCGGGCCCCGACTTCCTTCATTTCCAAATGGGGGGAGATTTGGGTAACACCACTTTTGAGTAACCGGATCACCTTCCGGCCTCTCCTTGGGTAACATCCACTCTTGAGTCACGACGCGGGAAATCAATTTTTCAATTTCCGGCGGCTGATTCCCAATCCCTTTGACACCCCGTTTGCATGGCGTAAAATGCGCCAGCAATTTTTTCACCATGCCCACACATTATCTCGCCTGCGACCTCGGCGCAGACAGCGGACGCCTTATGCTCGGCACTCTCGACAACGGGAAAATCACCTTGGAGGAACTGCATCGTTTTCCCAACGGCCCGGTCAAGGTTTCCAGCGCGTTGCACTGGAACATTGACGGCTTGTTCAACGAGTTGAAGGCCGGCCTGAAAAAAGCCGCCGCGCGCCAGTTGCCCATCGCCAGCATCAGCACCGATTCGTGGGGCGTGGATTACGTGCTTTACGACGAGCGCGGCCAAATCCTGCCGCCGGTGTGGCACTACCGCGATCCGCGCACCGCGGCCGGCGTGGGAAACACCAAAGCGCGCGTGGACTGGCCGACGATTTACTCCGAAACCGGCATCCAGTTCATGGCGTTGAACACGATTTACCAGCTCGCCGCCGAGCCCCCCGCGCGCCTGGCCGGTACCAGACAGCTTCTGCTCATCGGCGATGCGTTCAATTACTTTTGCTCCGGCGTGGCGAGAAATGAGGTTTCGCTCGCCAGCACCACGCAGCTTTACAATCCGCAGACCAAAACGTGGTCGAAAAAACTTTTCCGCGCGCTGGGTTTGCGCGAGGAAATGTTCGCGCCCATCTGCCCGTCCGGCACGCGGCTGGGGCCGCTGAAAAAAGAGCTCGCCACCGAAACCGGCCTGCCGCAAATCGAAGTCATCGCGTCCTGTTCGCACGACACCGGCTCGGCGGTCGCCGCCGTTCCGGCGAGCGGGGAAAATTGGGCCTGCCTCAGTTCCGGCACGTGGTCGGTCATGGGCGTTGAATGGCCGCATCCCGTCATCACCGAACAGGGCCGTGATCTCGGTTTTACCAACGAAATCGGTTTTGGCAACACCGTGCGCCTGCTCAAAAACACCGTCGGCCTCTGGCTGGTGCAGGAATGCCGCCGCCAGTGGATGAAAGAGGGGGGAAAATACGATTTTACCGCGCTCGAACAGCTTGCCGCGACCGCGCCGCCATTTGTCTCGCTCATCAATCCCAACGACCCGCGCTTTTTAAGCCCGGACGACATGCCGAAAAAGATCGCCGCATTTTGCCGGGAAACCGGGCAGCCCGTGCCGGCCGCTCACGGCGCGTTCATGCGCTGCATTTACGAAAGCCTCGCGCTGTCATATCGCGTCGTCCGGCGGCGGTTGGAACGGCTCATCGGCAAAAGGATCGAGCGGTTGCACATCGTCGGGGGCGGCAGCCAGGCCATGATGCTCAATCAATTTGCCGCCAATGCGTTGAAAATCCCCGTGCTGGCCGGCCCGACCGAGTGCGCCGCGCTCGGCAACATCCTGGTTCAGGCCATCACACTCGGCCATCTGCCGTCGCATGCTGCCGCGCGCGAAGTGGTGCGCAATTCATTTGAACTGAAGACCATCACGCCGCAATCGGCTGCGGAATGGGACGCCGCCGCCGCGCGGTTTGAAAAATTGTTGAGCTGAGGGAATTCCGTAGGAGCCGACGTGAGGAGGCTCATTCATCCCCCCCAGCGGGATGTTCTGAAGACAATTTGAGCCTCGTTACCTCGGCTCCTGCAAATCATTTCGCGATTACGGTGTCGCAAAATCCACGTTCGGCACATCCCTGACCGATGGCGGAACGCTGAAAAAATCCCCTTCCGATTTGAACCCGAACGTCCGGGCCACAAAATTGCTGGGGAAGGTTTCGCATTTGTTGCGGTAATCGCGGACGTTGCCGTTGTAAAACCGGCGGGCGGCCTGGATGCGGTCTTCCGTGTTGACGAGTTCCTGTTGCAGCTTGAGAAAATTCTGGTCGGCCTTGAGCTGTGGATAATTTTCCACCACCGCGAGCAGTTGTTTGAGCGCGTCCACGAGCTGAATTTCGTCGCGGGACTGGTCGGCCACCGGGCCGTTGTTGGCGGCGCAGCGGTTGCGAAGCTCGGCCACGCGTTCCAGCACCGCGCGTTCGTGCGCGGCATAGCCCTTGACCACGGCCACCAGGTTCGGAATGAGGTCGTAGCGCCGTTTCAATTCCACGTCCACATCGCTCCACGATTCGCGGATGTAATTCCGCAGGGCGACGAGCGCGTTGTATTGCACCAGCGCGTAAACGGCCGGCAACAAAACGACGACCAAGCAGGCAATCAAAATCGGCATGTTCATGTTTTTGCGAACAGATATTCCGGTAGCAGGGAACGGATCTCGCACAGCCGTTCCAGGTTGTATTCGACTTGTTTGGCCAGCCATTGTGTATCGGATATCAGTGCCAGCACGCAATTCTGGATTTGGATGTTCAAGTCGCGATTTTCCAGCAGGTAATCAATCACCTGCGCATTGCAGACATCGTACGCAAACCGTTTGTCCCTACACCGCACACAAAACGCACGGGTGAATTCGGCTGATTCGAAATGAATGTCCTCCTCGTCCAGCGCCCCGGCGATTTTTGACAGCAACCCTTCCGGCGTAATGCGCAGCTCCGGAAAATACCCCGGCATCAACACCATGACCATCGTCAGGTAGCAATGGGAGCTGGAGAGTTCATGGTCCGCACCCTTCCCCGATATTTCGTAATGATAATCGAAAGCCAGCACTTCACTCTGCCGGTAACGACCGGACAGGACGTTGAAAGCGTAACGGTTCTTGCCCTGCGCCAGATGTTGCAGGAACCCGTAGTCGTCGGCGAGGACGTAATTCTGTGCCGGATCGAGGCGGAGCCCCAGGCGATCCGCCATTTCCTTTGTTTCCGTGTAGTCCATGGCTTTCAGGCTTTCAGGTTTTGGCCAAACAAATAATCGGGCACGATAGGCCACAAGCTGTGCACGCAGCTTTTCTAAACCAAAGCCACGGGGCGAGCCATTACAATTTCAGGTGTTTTCTCCACCGCCCGTTTTTCCTTTTCCCCTTTTCCCTTCGCCTTCATCCTGACGGCGTGGAATTGTCCGCCGCAGAAATCCGCCAGGCCGTCCAGGCCGCCCTTGCCGAGGACATCGGCAGCGGCGATGTCACGACGCTCGCCACCGTGCCCGAAACCGCGACGGCCAGGGCCGTCCTGCGCGCGCGTGAACCGCTCGTCGTCGCCGGACTCGATTTCGCCGAGGCCGCTTTCCGTGGAGTCTTTGAATTCATCAATCGGAGGGGCGAGCTCTGCGAGCCCCAAAAATCTCAAAACGAATCAGGGCGTCGTGGAACTCCACCCTCCGAAGAGGAAATCAAAATTGAGCGATTGGCCAAAGATGGCCGGCGCGTCAACGGCGATGAAATTTTGCTGAAAATTTCCGGTTTGGCGCGCGCGATTTTGAGCGCCGAGCGCGTGGCGTTGAATTTTGTCCAGCGGCTTTCCGGCATTGCCACGTTGACCGCGCAATTCGTGGATGCCATCAAAGACACGCCGACGCAAATTCTCGACACGCGCAAGACGACGCCCGGCTGGCGGCGGTTCGAGAAATACGCCGTCACCTGCGGCGGCGGACGCAACCATCGCCTGGGCCTGTTCGACCTGGTGCTCATCAAGGACAACCACCTCGCCGCGCTGCGTGGCGCGCAGCCGAACGCCATCGCCGCCGCCGTCCGGCGCGCGCGCGAAAAATTTCCGCAACTGAAAATCGAGATCGAGGCCGACACGCTGGAGCAGGCCGAGCAGGCCGCCGCCGCGGGTGCGGACATCATTCTGCTCGACAACATGAATCCCGTGCAATTGCGGCTCGCCGTGCAAAAAGTCAAAGGCCGCGCGAAAACCGAAGCCAGCGGCGGGGTGAATCTGGCCGGCGTCCAGACGATTGCAAAAACCGGTGTGGATTTCGTTTCCATCGGTGCGCTGACGCATTCGGCGCGCGCGGTGGACATGGGATTGGATTTTGAAAGCTAACCACGGATTGACACGGATGAACACGGATAAAATTGAACGCGCCCCTCGCCCCGTCCCTCTCCCCGTTTGGCGGGGAGAGGGTGGCCTCCGGCCGGGTGAGGGGATTTTTCTTTCAAAAATCCGTGTTTATCCGTGTTCATCCGTGGTTAAAAACCCATGACCACGGACGCTAAAATTCTTTCCGCGTTGCGCGAGAATGCCGCCGGCGTTTCGGGCGCAGACCTGGCCGGGCAATTGGGGGTCACGCGCGCGGCAATTTGGGGACGCATCGAACAGTTGCGCCAGCTCGGCTACGAAATCGAGGCCGGCCCGCATTTTGGCTACCGGCTCGTCAGCGCGCCGGATGTGTTGCACGCCGACGATTTGCTCGCCCGCCTCGGCAAAACAAAGGTCATTGGCCGCGACATCCGCGTGTTCGAGCAAACGACCTCGACGAACGATGTGATCGAAAAACTCGCCCGCGACGGCGTCAAGGAGGGCGCGGTCGTTTTTGCCGAGTCGCAGACGAAGGGCCGGGGGCGGCTCGGCCGCAAATGGATTTCGCCCGAACGGAAAGGACTTTGGTTTTCCGTTTTGCTGCGACCGGATTTGCGCCCGCAGGAAGCGACGCAATTGACGGTCGCTTCCGCAACGGCTCTGCGCCGCGCGATTCAATCCGAGACCGGTTTGCATCCCGAAATCAAATGGCCGAACGACATTTTAATTGATGGGAAAAAAGTCGCGGGCATTTTGACCGAGTTGAGCGCGGAATTGGACCGGGTTCGTCACGTCATCCTGGGCATCGGCGTGGACGTAAATCTGAGCCCGGGCGAGTTTCCGCCGGAATTGCGCAAGCTGGCGACTTCGCTCAAAATTGAATCGGGCAAAACGATTTCGCGCTCCGAACTGGCGACGGCGATTTTGCGCGAACTCGATGGCGATTACGCGCGGATTTGCGGCGGCTGCTTCGCGGAGGTGGCGGACGAATGGGAGGCGCATTGCCAGACGATTGGCCGCAACGTGACGATTCAAACCGGCGAGCGCAGGATTCGCGGCTGCGCGGAGTCGCTGGATGATGACGGCGCGTTGCTGCTGCGCACCGAGCACGGGCATCTGGAGCGCGTCACCGGCGGCGATGTGACCTTGGAAAAGTGAACGGAGTGATGGGGTGATGGAGTGGTGCGGCGCTGAAAAAGATTCCCAACCCTCCATTACTCCATTACTCCATTACCCCATGCTTTTGCTTTTCGACATCGGCAACACGAACACGCACGCCGGACTGGCAAACGGCCGGCGGGTCGTGAAGCAGACCAACCTTCCCACGGCGGGCTGGTTCAACGGCGCGGCGGCGAAGCTGGTGCGAAAATTCGTTGGCCGCGCCCGGCTCGACGGCGTGGCGCTTTGCAGCGTCGTCCCGCGCGCGACGCCATTCGTTCACCAGACGGCGCGCGCCCTTTGGAAATTGGCCGTGTTCGAACTCACGCCAAAAACCTTGCGGGGCGTGGGCATTGATTATCCGAAACCGGACACCATCGGTCCGGATCGCCTGGCCAATGCGGTCGCCGCGCGGCACCGGTTTGGCGCGCCGGTGGTGGTGCTGGATTTCGGCACGGCGGTCACGTTCGACGTGGTCAATCGCGCTGGCGATTACGCCGGCGGCATCATCGCGCCGGGGCTGGCGGCGATGACGGATTATTTGCACGAGAAAACAGCATTGCTGCCGCGCATCAAAATCCACGAAATCAAAACGAGCATCGGCAAAAGCACCGAGGAAGCGATGCTGGTCGGCGCGGTCCACGGTTATCGCGGGCTGGTCCGGGAATTGATTGCCGAATTGAAGCGCGAGTTGAAAACAAAACGTCTGCCGGTCGTTGCCACCGGCGGTTACGCGAAGCTGATGGCGTCCAAACTGCCGGAGATTTCAGCCGTTGAACCGAATCTGACGTTGGAAGGTTTGCGATTGGTCTGGCGAGGTGCGTCACCCCGCCGTTAGAGTCGGAATTCATTCCGCGATTGCTCCCGTGCTCCGCTTTCCGCAAAATCACGCGCCTATGGCCAGCGGCCGCAGACAATATCCGTTTCATTTGATCGAACCGAAATGGCAGCAATTTTGGGACGAACAACAGACCTTTCGCGCCTTTAACCCGGGCGAAACCATCCCGGACGGGCATCCTTTTGCCCAACGCCATAAGCTTTCCGGCAAGGTGGCCGCAACGCAGTTGCCACCCAAATTTTACATTCTTGATATGTTTCCGTATCCCTCCGGCGCGGGCCTGCACGTCGGCCACCCGGAAGGTTACACCGCCACCGACATCCTCGCCCGTTACAAGCGCGCGCAGGGATTGCACGTGTTGCATCCGATGGGCTGGGATGCGTTCGGTCTGCCGGCCGAGCAATACGCCGTGAAAACCGGCCAACATCCGCGCAATACCACCGAGGCGAACATCGCCACGTTCAAGCGGCAGATCCAGTCACTCGGCTTCAGCTACGACTGGTCGCGCGAACTCGCCACCACCGACCCTGATTATTTGAAGTGGACCCAATGGATTTTCCTCAAGCTTTACAACACGTGGTTTAATCCGGAAACGAACAAGGCCGAGCCGATTGAGACCCTTAAGTATCCGGCGGAGCTGGAAAGTAGCGCAGGCGTCTCGCCTGCAAATCCAGCCGGGACGGCTGGGCTACTCGAAGCCAAACGCCGCGTCTGGCGCGACTCGAAACGCCTTGCTTATGTGACCAAGGCACCAGTTTGGTGGTGTGAACAGCTTGGCACTGTTCTCGCCAACGAAGAAGTTGTGGACGGCAAGAGCGAAGTCGGTGGATTTCCTGTTGAGCGCAAACCGATGCGCCAATGGATGCTCCGCATCACCGCCTACGCGGAAAAGCTGCTTGCCGACCTCGACACGATTGACTGGAGCAATTCGCTCAAGGAAATGCAGCGCAATTGGATTGGGCGAAGCGAGGGCGCGGAAGTGGACTTTGCGATTGCTGATTGCCGATTACCGACTGCCGATTCGAAGATTCGCGTCTTCACCACGCGGCCCGACACTTTATTCGGCGCGACCTACATGGTGCTGTCGCCGGAACACAAACTCGTTGATCAAATTACAACACCGGAACAGCGCAAGGCGATTGCCAAATACCAAATAGAAGTCGCCAAGAAGTCCGACCTCGAACGCACTGAACTTGCCAAAGAAAAATCCGGTATATTCACCGGCGCTTACGCCATCAATCCCGTCAACAGTAAGAAAATCCCCATCTGGATTGCCGACTACGTCCTCGCCACCTATGGCACGGGTGCCATCATGGCCGTGCCGGCGCACGACACGCGCGACTTCGAGTTCGCCACCAAGTTCAATCTCCCGATTATCCAGGTCGTCCAGCCACCTGATCCAAAAACCGACTGGCATGGATTTGTGGATGACGGCACTTCGGTGAATTCCACCGGGCCGGAGATTTCCATCACCGGCCTGCCGACGGTCGAGGCCAAAAAGAAAATCACGGCATGGCTTGAATCGAAAGGGCTCGGCAAGAAAACCATCAATTACAAATTGCGCGACTGGTTGTTCAGCCGGCAGCGTTACTGGGGCGAGCCGTTCCCGATTGTCTGGAAGCGCGACGCGAGCGGACTTGGCGGTCAGCCACCATATCACGAAGCCCTGCCGGAAAGCGCGTTGCCCGTGCTTCCGCCGAAGCTCGACGATTACAAACCCATGCCCGACGGTCAGCCGCCGCTCGCCCGGGCGAAGGATTGGGTGAACCTGCCCGACGGTTCGCAGCGCGAGACGAACACCATGCCGCAATGGGCCGGCAGTTGCTGGTATTATCTCCGCTATCTCGACGCCAAGAATTCCGCCGCGTTCGTCAGCAAAGAGGCTGAGCAATACTGGATGGGCACCGCAAGGCCCTCAACTCTCAACCCTCAACCCTCAACCAAATCCACGCCCGGCGTGGATTTATACGTCGGCGGCACGGAACACGCCGTTCTCCATCTGCTCTACGCCCGTTTCTGGCACAAGGTTTTGTTCGATCTCGGCTGCGTCTCGACGCCGGAGCCATTCTTCAAGCTCGTCAACCAGGGACTCATCCTCGGCGAAGACGGACAAAAAATGTCGAAGTCGCGCGGCAACGTGGTGAATCCCGATGACGTTCTCAAAGAGTTCGGCGCGGACGCGTTCCGCCTTTACGAAATGTTCATGGGCCCCCTCGAAATGGTGAAGCCGTGGAGCACGAAAGGTGTCGAGGGCGTTTATCGTTTCCTTGGCCGCGTCTGGCGGTTGTTCGTGGATGAAAAGAGCGAAACGGAGTTCGAGCAGGCGGAAACCACTGTCGACACCCGTAGCCGTGGATGTGAATCCGCGGACTCCCGCGCTTTGACAAGCGCGGCTACGAAGCTGCTGGAGCTGATCAAATTCAGCCCCGCGATCAAAGATGTTCCGGCCACGCCCGCGCAGCTCAAGACGCTTCACGCCTGCATCAAGAAAGTCACCGAAGACCTCGACGGGATGCGCTTCAACACCGCGATTTCGGCGATGATGGTTTTTGTGAACGACGCGATAACGTGGGAGACGAAACCGGCGTCTGTACTGCGTGAGTTTTTGATTTTACTCGCGCCGTTCGCGCCGCATCTGGCGGAAGAATTGTGGGACAAGCTCAACTCGTCACTCGTCACTCGTCACTCGTCACTCGCTTACGCTCCTTGGCCAAAGTTTGACCCCGCCTTGCTTGTCGAGGATACGCTGGAGATTCCGGTGCAGGTCAACGGCAAGCTGCGCGTCGTCATCCGGGTCCCGGCCGACGCCGACAACGCCGCGGTCGAAGCCGCCGCCAGGGCCTCGGAGAAGGTGCAACAATTCATCGTCGGCAAGATGATCAGGAAGGTCATCGTCGTGCCGAAGAAACTGGTGAATATTGTGGTGGGGTGAGGCTCTGACTGAATTTACGATATTTGATTTACGATTTACGCATTCTCCTGCAATTCACACACCCGCGTAAATTGTATATCGCAAATCGAAAATAATGAGCCTCCTCACGTCCGCTGCCACATCCGACGGGTTCACGCCTTCTCCGCACTGGCCAGAATTGTCTCAAAGTGTGGCGGCTGTTCCTCGCGCGCCACGATGCTGATTTCGATTTTCTTGAAACCGGCTTCCTCCAGCCAGCGGTGCAAATCACTTTCGGCAAAACCGGGCCAGCGGTCCCCGTAAAGCTCGCGCGCCTTCCCGAAATTGTGCTTGAGCAGGTCGAGAATCAAAATCTGCCCGCGCGGGCGCAGGATTTTGTGGGCGGCCTCAACGGCCTTGGCCGGTTCTTCCGCGTGATGCAACGCCTGGCTCAAAATCACCAGGTCAACACTGCCGGCTTCAATCGGCGGGTTCTGCAAATCGCCCTGCCGGAATTCCAGGTTTTTCAGCCCGTTCTTCTTCGCCTTGGCCGCGCCGAACGCAACGATTTTCTCCGAATTGTCCACCGCAATGACACGTTTGCAGCGGCGCGCGAGCAGTTCGCTCAACAAACCCTCGCCCGATCCGAGATCAGCCACGGTCAACGGCGGCAGAATGCGCAGCAGCAAATGCCCGAAGGCCTGCCACGACCGGCCCGGTCCGTAAACGCGGTCGAAGCGCCCGGCAATCTGGTTGAAATAAACCTGCGCCTGCTCGCGGCGGCGGCCGAGGATGCGCCTGAGATTAATCTGGTCGCCCGAGTGTTCGGACAATTCCTTCGCGCCGCGGATGGCGAGTTGGATGAATTCGCCCGTTGTGCCGTCTGTCTGCGGGTTGAGCTTGTAGAACGTCCGCTTGCCCTCGCGCCGCGACTGCACCAGTGCGCAGTCCGCCAGCAACCCCAGATGCGTCGAAATGCGCGACTGGCCGAGCCGTGTGATTTCCTGCAGCTCGTTCACGGACAACTCGTCGCGCTCCAACAACGCCATGATGCGCAACCGCGTCGGGTCGGATAGGGCCCGCAATGATTTCAAGGTGGCGGACATAAACAACGTGTGTTTGAAAAATTGTTTGCGCGAGAAAAGCGCCGGAGGCGCGGCAGATGGTAGCCCACGGCGTGAGCCGTGGGTGAAAGTAGGGGTATGACGAGCCCCGTCAGGGGCGAAAGAGCCTCTGTCGTTTCCACCTGATTTTCTTCCGCCCCTGACGGGGCTGGTGATGTATTTTGCATAACCTACCCACGGCTCACGCCATGGGCTATTTTCTTTCGCCGCTACGCGGCTGTAACCGTCCTGCGCAGGGCGAAACTCCGAACCGCGCGCCAATATTTTCCGAAAAAGCATTTGACGCGCTTCAATTTCTTTATATCATCTTATCTTGATACGTCAATATGACATTTTAACCAATTGATTCATGAGCAAAAACTTCATCTTTTCATCGGAGTCTGTCGGCGAAGGCCACCCGGACAAGGTTTGCGACACCATTTCCGACGCCGTGCTGGACGCCTGCCTCGCGCAGGACAAGTTCAGCCGCGTCGCCTGCGAATGCTACGCCAAATCCAACATCGTCATCGTCGGCGGCGAAATCACCACGCGCGCCAAGCTTGACTTCACCAAAATCGCCCGCGACACCATCCGCGAAATCGGCTACGTGAACGACGATGACGTGTTCCATGCCGACAAGGTGTTCGTGAACACGATCATCACGCAGCAATCGCCCGACATCGCGCAGGGCGTGGACGCGCGCAAGGCCAAGGGCAAGAAAACTTCCAAGCAGGGCGCCGGCGACCAGGGGCTCATGTTCGGTTACGCCTGCAACGAAACGCCCGAGCTCATGCCCGCGCCCATCATGTTCGCGCATCGCCTCGGCCGCGAACTCACCCGCATCCGCAAGACCGGCAAGGTGCCGTGGCTGCGCCCCGACGCGAAATCGCAGGTCTCCGTCGTTTATGAGAACGACAAACCTGTTGCCATTTCCAACGTCGTCATTTCCACGCAACACAGCGCGGATGTCGAACACCGCGAAATCGAAAAATTCTGCATCGAACACATCGTCAAAAAGGTTCTGCCCAAACGTCTCCTCACCCGGAAAACCAAATTCCTCATCAACCCGACCGGGCGTTTCGTCGTCGGCGGGCCGCAGGGCGATACCGGTTTGACCGGGCGCAAAATTATTTGCGACAGCTACGGCGGCATGGGCCGTCATGGCGGCGGTGCATTCAGCGGCAAGGATCCGACGAAGGTGGACCGCAGCGCGGCGTACATGGGCCGCTGGGTGGCCAAAAACATCGTGGCGGCGAAACTGGCCGCAAAATGCGAAATCCAGTTCGCCTACGCCATCGGCCATCCCGACCCGGTGAGCGTCAGCGTGGACACCTTCGGCACGGCAACGGTTCCCGAAAGCAAAATCATCCGCGCTGTCAACCGCGTGTTCAGCTTCCAGCCCGCAGACATCATTGACCAGCTCAACCTGCGCCGCCCGATTTATTCCAAGACCACCAACTACGGCCACTTTGGCAAGAGCGACCCCGCCTTGACGTGGGAAAGAACCGACATGGTCGCCGCACTGAAGAAGGCCCTGTAAGTCCTGATACTTGACGCAATACGCAACACGTAAAAACCATGAGCGCAATCAAACTTTCACCCTCACGCGCCAAAGTCGCCAAAACCAACGGCAACGGCGCCAAGCACGATTACTACGTCCGCGACATCTCGCTCGCCGACCTCGGCCGCCGCGAGATCGAAGTGGCCGAACAGGAAATGCCCGGCCTCATGTCCATCCGCGCCAAATACGGCCCGCAAAAACCATTCAAAGGCGTGCGCATCTCCGGCTCGCTGCACATGACCATCGAGACCGCCGTGCTCATCGAGACGCTTGTTGAACTCGGCGCGTCCGTGCGCTGGGCTTCGTGCAACATCTTCTCCACCCAGGACCAGGCCGCCGCGGCCATCGCCAAGGCCGGCGTGCCGGTGTTCGCCTTCAAGGGCGAGTCACTCGAGGAATATTGGCAGTTCACGCTTAACATGCTCACGCATCCGGGCGGCAAAGGTCCGCAACTCATCGTGGACGACGGCGGCGACGCCACGTTGCTCCTGCACAAAGGCTATGAAATGGAGCAGGGCGACAACTGGGTCAACACGCCCAGCGACAGCCACGAAGTCACCGTCATCAAAAACCTGCTCAAGAAATGCGCGAAGGAACGTCCAGGCTGGTTCAAGCAGGCGGTGAAGGACTGGAAAGGCGTCAGCGAGGAAACCACCACCGGCGTGCACCGCCTCTACCAGATGCTCGAAGCCGGCAAACTCCTCGTGCCCGCCATCAACGTCAACGACTCGGTCACCAAATCCAAGTTCGACAACCTCTACGGCTGCCGCGAATCGCTCGCCGACGGACTCAAGCGCGCGCTCGGCGTGATGATTGCCGGCAAGACCGCGTGCGTTTGCGGCTACGGCGACGTGGGCAAAGGCAGCGCGCACTCGTTGCGCGGTTTCGGCGCGCGGGTGATTGTCACCGAGGTTGACCCCATCAACGCCCTGCAAGCCGCGATGGAAGGGTTCGAAGTGAAGACCGTCGAGGACACGCTGGGCGAGGCCGACATCTACGTCACCTGCACCGGCAACTGCGACGTTATTACGCTGGAACACATCTTGAAGATGAAAGACCAGGCCATCGTATGCAACATCGGCCACTTCGACAACGAGATCCAGGTTGACCGCCTGAACAACGCGAAAGGCGTCAGCAAGGTGAACATCAAGCCGCAGGTGGACCGCTACGACCTGCCCGGCGACCGCAGCATTTACCTGCTGGCCGAAGGCCGGCTGGTGAACCTCGGTTGCGCCGAAGGCCATCCGAGCTTCGTGATGAGCAACAGCTTCACCAACCAATGCCTCGCGCAACTGGATTTGTGGAAGAACCGCGACACCAATAAAATCGGTGTCTATCGTCTGCCCAAGAAACTGGACGAAGAAGTCGCCCGGCTGCACCTGGAAAAAATCGGCGTAAAGCTGACCAAACTCACGAAGAAGCAGGCCGACTACATCGGAGTGCCGGTGGACGGCCCCTACAAGCCGGAGCATTACCGGTATTGAATTCTGAATCAACGTAGCCGCGTTTGTGAAAACGCGGATCGCATTGACCGTGCTTTCACAAGCGCCGCTACAACAAAAGCGGACGGGAAACCATTCGCCTCTTTGCATTTTGTCCTCTTCCGCGATTCCCTGACCCTGCCAGACGGCCCTTTGCCGACCATGACCTTTGACCTATTCAAATCGTGACTTCAGGGTCTGTTCGCGGGCCGGCTTAAAGGAGCAGAATGGCGGCAGGTATTGGGGCAACCGTGTGGTTGATATCCCAACGCGAACACGAAATCAAATGCGCCGCTTCGGCGGCAATGAATGAAAGAAAAGTTATGAAACAATTAATCTACGCACTTCTTGGCGTCGCCGTGATCGGCGGTGGAATCGCATTATCTGCCGTCCGGCAGAAGACCCCGGTGGTTCCTCCGGTCCCAGCCCGGACTGAATCGTCTCCCAATCCGGCAACGGAAAACAACCCGCCCGTGCAACCGGCGGTTGCAACACCCGTGCCGCCTCAACCGGTTCCGGCGGACACCGGCGAGTCCAAACCGGTGGTGATTGCGTCCGCGACTGAAGCCAGCGCCAGAGTGGTTGATACCGCCATCAAACAGGCAATCGAATCCCTGCTGTCCCCGCAATTAAGCCACGAACAGAGGCGGGACATTTTGAAAAAACTGAACGAGTCCGGCAAACTCGAGCAGGCAATCAGCGAACTCGAGCAGCGGGTGGCCAGCGACCCGAGCAACGCCGCATATCAGACCTTGCTGGGCCAGGCGAACCTCGAAAAGGCCGTCGCCATGCAGGATGATAGCCCTGACAAGTTCATCCTGGTCATGCAAGCCATGAAAAGCTTCGACGCGGCATTGAGCCTCGATCCTGCAGACTGGGAGGCACGTTTCACCAGAACCGCAATCCTGTCACACTACCCGGCGGGATTGAACAAAGGTCAGGAAGTCATCGACCAGTTCACGCAATTGATCAATCAACAGGAAGCGCAGCCGTCGCAGCCACAATTCGCGAAGACCTACGTGTTGTTGGGCGATCAATACCAGAAGCTCGGTCAAAACGATTACGCCCTGGCAACCTGGCAGGCCGGCGCCCAACTGTTTCCAGGCGATTCGACGCTCCGGAAAAGATTGACCCAACCGATCGGTCAATGACGGACTGTATAACGACGCGAAACTCCAAAAACTGAAACTTGATTGACGTGCGCCGGATAAAAACCGTTGGTGCCCAGGCCCGGTTTAATCATACTGACGGCGTCATCACTGAAAATGACATGAACTCAAAATCTATTTCATCGTCCGCCGATTTTAGGGCACCCCTCCCGGGCAGCCAGTATCGGGGATTCTACATGTTCATTCACGTGCTGATCCTCGTGGCACTGGGGTTAACACTGTACTCGCACTGGGGTCATGATTCAGCAATGCATGGACGGGCCGATGTCGTCCTCATCGGCCTTGTGGTGATCCAGGTTCTGCTGCTCTTGTTTTTCTTCGTCCTTCCCACTCTCACCCGCTGGCCGGCCTGGCCATGGTTTCGAGGTCTTCACGGAGGTCTCGTTGAACCCAAACCATCCCTGCGCTGGTGGTGGGTGTACATCGTGGTGAGCGTGGCCATAGTGCTCGCGGAGTCTCGCATTGACCGCGCTTTTCAGTGGTTTCTGTTTCCTTACGTCTGCAATATCTTTGCACGCCCATTCCGGATCTCGGTGCCCACAATTCTTGTGGTTCTGGCAGTCTTTCTCCTGAACATGATCGGTTGGAGCAAACCGGCCAAGTGGGATGCGGGGGATTGGTTTTCTGAAGTGTTCGGAGCGGTGGCCTGGCTCTTTCTCGCGTTTTTCGTCGCCCGAATGGTCGTTACCAGTGCCGAGCGCGGACGGTTGATTCTCGAATTGCAGGCGGCAAAACGCGAACTTGAACTGGCCCGGGAGCGCGAACTCGAATTGGCCGCGCTCCGCGAGCGCGAGCGCCTGGCGCGCGACCTGCACGACACACTCGGCCATGCGCTCGTCACGCTGACCGTCCAACTGGAAGCCGTGCAGCGGTTGCAGGCCACCGACCCGGCGCGGGCGGCGGCGCTGCTGGCGGAATTGCAGAAGCTCACCCGTTCCAGCATGGAAGACCTGCGCCGGTCGCTGGCCAACCTGCGCACTCCGGGTCTCGGCGACCGACCGCTCGCCGAATCGTTGCGAATCTTGTGCGCGGAAGCCGGCAAACGCTTTGGCGCGGCTATTGATTGTCGGATTGCCGGCGGCGCTGACGCCTTGCCGCCGGCGGTCGCGGAAGTTGTCTGGCGCGTGGCACAGGAAGGATTGACGAACATCGAAAAACACGCTCAGGCTCATCGCGTTACCGTGAACCTTGCATTGCAACCAAAAGAAGTCGTCCTGCGCTTGAGCGATGACGGCGCCGGCCTCCCGCGCGGGGCCGAGGACAAGCCGGGCCACTACGGCCTGCGCGGCTTGCGTGAGCGCGTGGAAGGACTCGGCGGTGCCTTCACGGTCGCGGCAGCGGGAACCAACGGCACCATTATCGAAGCGCATATTCCTGTAATTGCCTGATGAAACCCATCCGGATTCTGCTGGCCGAAGACCAGACGCTCATGCGTCAGGGATTGAAAACCATTCTCGAACTTGAGAGCGGTTTTGAAGTGGCCGGCGAAGCCGAAGACGGCAAGGCTGCTGTGAAGCTTGCGCTGCAGTTGCGTCCGGACATCATCCTCATGGACGTCCAGATGCCGCAGTTGAACGGTGTGGAAGCGACCGCGGCCATCTGCCGGTCCTGGCCCGAAGCCAAGGTCATCATTCTGACGACGTTCGACCGCGACGACTACGTGTTTCAGGGGGTGCGCGCCGGTGCGGTGGGTTACCTGCTCAAGGATTTGCCGTCGCCGAAACTCGTTGAAACCATCCGGCGCGTGCATGACGGTGAAGTGTTCATCCAGCCGGAGATTGCCTCGCGCACCCTGCGCGCCGCGTTGCATTCCCCCGGCGACCTGATCGAGCCGCTGTCCGAACGCGAACGCGAGGTGCTGGTGATGCTGGCCCAGGGAATTCCCAACAAGGAAATCGCGGACAAACTGCACCTGGCTGAAGGCACGATCAAAAACCACGTGTCGAACATCCTCGGCAAATTGCAGGCCCAGAACCGCACCGAAGCCGCCGACATCGCCCGCCGGCGGGGACTGATCTAAACCAGCCGGAGCACTGCCGGTATTGATGTGGGACAGGCTTCCAGCCTGTCTCAATTATTCATTTTTCCGCAACTTGATGCCGGAGGTGATAACCTGGGGAGTTAGGGTTATACCCCATAGGCAAATCCGGTCCGTCGTGTAGCCTTGTACCGAATGCAGAGGCAGGATCCATTTGCTGAAATCGCCCCAGGAAAAAAACAAATATGAAATTGTCCTTAAAACCGCATCACCTCAAACGCTACAAGGATATCGCGTTGCTGTTTTGGAAATACGGCAACACCGATTTGGCCAAGGAATTTGCCAGTGAAGCCGCTGGCGGTGAAAAAACACCTTTGGCCGCCAAACCCGGCCAGCCCGCGCCGGAAGAATTGGCCGACGATTTGGAAAAAATGGGGCCGACCTTCATCAAATTCGGCCAGTTGCTTTCCAGCCGCGCCGACCTTTTGCCGGAACGATATTTGAAGGCGCTCGCGCGTTTGCAGGACAAGATCAAGCCATTTCCTTACGCCGAAGTGGAACAAATTGTCGCGAGCGAACTCGGCGTCCGCATCTCAAAAGCGTTCTCGTTTTTTGAAGAAAAACATCTGGCCGCCGCGTCGCTCGGACAGGTGCATCGCGCGGCCCTGCGCGACGGGCGTCCCGTCGTCGTGAAGGTGCAGCGCCCGGAAATCCGCAAACAAATCGCGGACGACTTTGAAGTGCTCGAGGAAATCGCGGACTTTTTTGACGAACATACTGACATTGGCCGCCGTTATCGTTTCGGAAAAATCCTCGCGGAATTCAAAAGTTCCATTTTGCAGGAACTGGATTATCAACGGGAAGCGTCCAATCTGACCACGCTGGCAGCCAATCTGAAGGAATTTACGCACCTGCTCGTTCCGCTGCCCGTGCTCGATTACAGCTCGCGCAGCGTGTTGACGATGGATTATGTCAGTGGAACAAAAATCACTGCGCTCAGTCCCATCGCGCAATTGGACATGAACGGCGATGTTCTGGCCGAGGAACTTTTCAAGGCGTATCTGAAACAGGTGTTGATTGACGGCTTTTTTCATGCCGATCCGCATCCGGGCAACATTTTTCTTACGGACGACGGGCGCGTGGCGTTGCTGGATTTGGGCATGACCGGGCGGGTGAGTTCAGACATGCAGGAAAATTTATTGCGGTTGTTGCTGGCCATCAGCGAAGGCAACGGCGATGAAGCGGTGAAAATTGTCCTGCGCATCAGCGAAACCGCGGATGAATTCGACGAGGCGGAGTTCACCAGAAAAGCGACGGAATTTGTTTCCGAACAGCGGAACCAAACCTTGGACCGCCAGGACATGGGCAAAGCCTTGATGGAAGTATCAAGAACGGCGGCCGAAACCGGACTTTATGTTCCCACCGAATTGACCTTGCTGGGGAAAACCCTGCTGCAACTGGAGGAGATCGGGAAAATTTTATGTCCGAATTTCAATCCCAACGCCTCGGTGCGCCGGAATGTCGCCGAAATCATGACGACCCGGATGCGCAAAGCCGCCACGCCGGGGCATTTATTGGGATCGTTTCTCGAAATGAAGGATTTTGTTGGCGGCCTGCCGGGGCGCGTAAACAAGATTTTGGACGTTGTCGGCAATTCGGAATTGGAAGTAAATGTTAAAACTCCTGACGCGCGTCATTTGCTCAACGGCTTCGAGAAAATCGCCAACCGGGTTACCACCGGCATTATTCTCGCGGCGCTGATTGTCGGGGCGGCGCTGATGATGCGAATCGAATCCGCCTTCCAGATTTTTGGCTACCCCGGCATCGCCATGATTTGTTTTTTGATTGCCATTGGCGGGAGTGGCTGGCTGGTTCTGGGCATTCTTTGGAAAGATTACCAGGACAAGCGCAAGCGGAAGGAGTGAATATCCCAATACCAGCCCGGGCACTACCGGTATTGATGAACGTAGCGCAGGCGTCCCGCCTGCCCTGACAGCCGGGACGGCTGTGCTACTTTGAAGGCGAACGGCGACCCCGTTCGCCTTTTCATTTCTCGCGGCGGGGAGGTGACACCCTAAAGTGAAAGGAGCCTGGCCGCCTCGCTCATGGTCTTACAGGTGACCGCCCGCGGCCGGTGTGGGTAATGAAATATGGAAAGGATGTTCAGCCCGATGTCTTTCGCCGGATCGGGAATGACGCGGATCACCAGCCCCACGCCGTGCTGGTCACACAATTCCATCACCTTGCCGACTTGTGTCGTGCAAGCGGGGTCCATGGATTCCAGCCGGCCCAGGTCCACCAGCAAGTGGAAGCCGGGCGGCAAATCGGCCAGCAGCGCCGGCAGCTCTACCAGTCCGCGCTGGAGGTCCTTGGCCCGCACCTGTTGGATGAAACCAACGTAGAGCAACCGTTTCGCTTTGTTCGTCATGGCCAGAAACATGGCCACAATCTAAGCCCTCGCGGGTCGGAATTCGACGAAAATACGTCCAAAAAAAACGCGCTCACACACGTCTGGCGGTGTAGCGCAGGCTTTCCAGTCGCCAGGCCATCTTCGGTTCGTAGCTGCCGACGTCAGTCGGCGCAATATTTCCGCTCGTCCCGCAACCTCGATTAGCGCGGACTGACGTCCGCGGCTACGGTTTCACCGCGCCCGATTCGTGCTCGCGGCTCCGCCAAAGTCCACCACGTGGCTGTTTACACAAACTCCAGCTTTGCGGCTTTGCACCTTTGCAGTGCTATCCCATGACATGTTCCTTTCTGAGAAGATATTTTACCACGGATGGACACGGATTCACACGGATGGGAAAGAGGGGAGCACAATGCTTGACACGAATTGCGCGAATTGTCGCTAACTGAATTCGCGAAATTCGTGTCTCGCCCTTATCCGTGTTTATCCGTGTCCATCCGTGGTTAAAGAAAAAGCTCTGCGGCTCTCTGCGTTCTCGGCGTCTCTGCGTTGAGGGCGTTTCCGTTTGGTTGCGGCTCCGCCGCGCTGTGTCTTTGCGTTGAATTGGGGGATTGTCATCGTTGCGTGCTTGAATCGTTCGCCATTATTGCGGAAGATTTGGAAACATGTTTCGCATCGGCATAGACCTCGGCGGCACGAAGATTGAAGGCATTGTTCTGGATGCCCAAGGCAAGGAGCTTCTCCGCAAGCGCGTGGAGACGCAGCAGGAGAAGGGCTATGACCACATCCTGAACCGGATCAAAGGGCTGCATGATGAACTGGCCGCCGGCATCCAGGACGCAGCGCATACGTTTGGCATCGGCACACCCGGCGCCATCTCGCCGCGCACCGGCCTGTTGAAAAATTCCAACACGGTTTGCATGAACGGCCAGCCGTTGAAGGCGGACCTCGAACGGATTCTCGGCCGGAAAATTGAGATTCAAAACGACGCCAATTGTTTCGCGATGGCCGAGGCGCTGCACGGGGCGGGCCGGGGAAAAAAATTGGTTTTCGGCGTCATCATGGGCACGGGCTGTGGCGGCGGCATTGTCCACAACAGCAAAGTCATCACCGGTCCGCAAGCCATCGCCGGTGAATGGGGCCACATGTCTATCCATCCGGACGGCCCGCTGTGCTACTGCGGCCAGCGCGGTTGCGTGGAGACGTTCATCAGCGGCGGCGGATTGGAATCGCGCTACGCCGAACAGTTCGGGGAAAAAAGGTCGTTCAAGGAAATCGTGCGGGATTATCACGCCGGCGACGCGAAGGTGGTGGAGTTTATGAAAATTTTCTTCCGCAACTTCGGCCGTTCCCTGGCCAACCTCATTGACGTGCTGGACCCGGACGTAGTCGTCCTTGGCGGTGGCGTTTCAAATTTCGACGCGCTCTACACCGAGGGCGTCGCGGAAGTGGCGAAATATGTTTTCAGCGATTGCCTCGAGACGCCCATCGTCAAGCATCAGCTCGGCGATTCCGCCGGCGTCATCGGCGCCGCCTTGATCGGGGTTTGATATCGCCGGCATTCATAATCCCCATAATTCTCATTCCCTTCGGCGCCGGTTTTTCCCATTTTGTCGCCATGGAAACCAAGCGCGGATCGTTCCGGTGGCTCGTCTTGTTCAACCTGTTATTGGCTGCGTCGGCCTTTGCCCAAACCGGCCCGATCAAGCTCGACGTGGATGCCACGGACGCCCCGCGCAGCATCCTGCACGCGCGATTGCATATCCCCGCCCCGCCCGGCAAGCTCACACTGTTTTATCCCAAATGGATTCCGGGCGAGCACATGCCGAGCGGGCCCATCAACGACTTGACCGGCCTGGAGATGAGCGCGAATGGCCGGCCGTTGAACTGGCAGCGCGACGCGGACGACATGTATGCGTTCCATCTGGACGTGCCGGCCAGGGCGGACGCGGTGGAGGTATCGCTCGATTTTCTGCTGCCAACGGGCGGAGGCTCGTTTTCCACCGGCGTTTCTTCGACGGCCAAGCTGCTGGAGTTGAACTGGAACGAGGTCTTGCTTTACCCGCAGACCGCAGAGCCGTTGAAGCTTCAATACGTTACCACTTTGCAACTGCCCGAGGGCTGGAAATTCGGGACGGCCCTGCCGGTTGCAAGCGCATCCGGTGCCCGCGTCGAATTTTCGCCCGCCCCGCTGGAGACTCTGGTGGATTCGCCGGTCATCGCCGGTGAATATTTCCGGATGATTGATTTGACGCCGGGCGAACAACCGCCCCATGTCATCCACCTCGTGGCCGACAGCGCCGCCGCTCTGGAAATGACGCCGGAGGACATCCGCCATTTTTCGCATCTGGTGAAGGAGGCTAACGCGCTGTTCGGCGCGCATCATTATCGCGATTATCATTTCCTGGTCACCTTGTGCGATCGCGTGTCGCATGGCGGGCTTGAACACCACGAATCCAGCGACGATCGCGTGGGTGAAAATTATTTGACGGATGAAAGTGCGCGGCACTCGTTCCCCGATTTGCTGCCGCACGAGATGGTCCATTCGTGGAACGGCAAATACCGCCGTCCGGCCGGCATGGCCACGCCGGATTACCAGCAGCCGATGCGGGACGAACTGCTCTGGGATTACGAAGGCCTGACGGATTATCTCGGCAAGGTCCTCGCCGCGCGCAGCGGTCTCCAAACGAACGAGGATTTCCGCGAAACGTTCGCCCTGACCGCGGCGACGTTGGACCACCGGGCCGGTCGCGCGTGGCGGTCGCTGGCCGACACCACCGTCGCGGCCCAGTTGCTCTATCTGGCCCCGTACACCGGCACCGCCTGGCGGCGCGGCACGGATTTTTATCCCGAAGGCGATTTGATCTGGCTGGAGGCGGATACCATCATCCGCCAACAAACCAAAGGCAAACGGTCGCTCGACGACTTCTGCAAAAAATTTTACGGCGGCGAAAGCGGCCCGCCCAAGGTAGTTCCCTACACCTACGACGACGTGGTGAAGGCGTTGAACGAAATCGCCCCGTACGACTGGCGCGGATTTTTCCAGCAGCGCATCTATGAAATCAACCCGCACGCTCCGCTCGGTGGCATCGAAAACGGCGGCTGGCGCCTGGCTTACACCAACGAATTGCCGGCCCTGCTCAAAACCCGCGAAGGCCAGCGTAAGTACACCGACCTGAGTTTTTCCCTCGGCCTCAACCTCAGCCCGGAGGGCGGCATCAATGATGTCCTGCCGGGGACGACTGCGGACCAAGCGGGCATCGGCCCGGCCATGAAACTGGTGGCGGTGAACGGTCGCCGCTGGACGCCCGAAAATCTGCGCGCCGCGGTGAAATCCGCCGCGACCAACGGCGCACCCATCGAGTTGCTCATCGAAAACAGCGATTACTTCAAGAATTACCGCCTGGATTATCACGGCGGCGAGAAATATCCGTGCCTCGAACGTGTTCCGGCCAAACCGGACCTGCTCGCTGAAATCATCAAGCCGCTGACGCCGGAACCGCCCACGAATTCCGCCGCCAAAAACTGAACGCTGAACCCACGCCCTGCGGCAAAATTCAAAAGGCGAACGGCACATCCATCCGCCTTTTTATTTTCAATTCAACAAGCTTGCGGTGTCACAATTCCCGCAATGCCGCCGCAATGGGCAATCGCGCCGCGCGGATGGCCGGGAACAGGCCGCCAATCAAACCAATCACCGCGGCCCAGACCACCCCGCGCACCAGCAATTCCGGCGTGACGCGGAAGGCGAAAGTGAGCTGGCTGAAGCTCTGCCAGTTCATGGTCGAGGTGTGGAAATTATTGAAGGCGAGATAGGCCAGGCCGCCACCGATGGCACCGCCGGCCAGCGCCAGCAGCAATGATTCGAACATCAACGACACCACCACCGCGCTGCCGCCGAAACCGAGCGCCCGCAGTGTGGCGATTTCCCGTGTCCGCGCCGCAACCGCGCTATACATCGTGTTCAGCGCGCCGAACACCGCGCCGATGGCCATCAAAAACGCGATCAGGAAGCCCAGCGTCGTGATCAACCGCGTGAGGGTTTCGGATTGTTGGGCGTAATATTCGGATTGCCGGACAACTTTCACGCTCAATTGCGGGTTTGAAGTCAATGAATCCTTGAACTCCTGAAACGCGCCCGGAGAATTGAGCCGGACGGAGACGGACTGGAACGAGTCGCCGCGATTGTAGGCGGCCTGCAACACCTTCGCGTCGGTCCAGATTTCTGATTCGGACGCGCCGCCGTTGGCCGAAAAGATGCCGGCAACCGGCCATTCGTAGCGGCCCACCTTTATTTTCGAGCCGACGTCCAGCCCGGCGAATTCCTGGGCCGCGCCGCGACCGACGATGACTTCGTCCCTACCCCAATCAAACATCCGGCCCTGGATAATCTTGAGGTTGTCGCGCACTTGCAGCGCGGCCGATTCCACACCGCGCAACGGCACGTTTGCGTCCGTGCCGGTCGAGCGTTTGGGCAGGTTGATGATGACGAACAATTCGGCGGAGGCGAGCGGGCCTTGGGCATTGCGCGCCACGCCCGGGGCATCGGCGATAAGGCGAGTCTGTTCGCGCCCGAAACCGCTGACCATTTCACTGTCGGCGCCGCTGCGCAAAACAATCGCACCATCGGGCGAGCCGGAAACGGTCATGACCTGCCGGAAACCCGCCGCGATGGACAGCACGCCCACGAGCACGGCCACCACGCCCGCGATACCGATGACCGTGGCGGCGACGGCGCCGCGCCGTTGCGGGAGGCTCAGCAGCCCGAACTTCGTGATGGAGGCAATCTGCGAAAACCAGTTGATGGGGCCGGCCATTGGTTGGTTGATGGTTGAGGGTTGAGAGTTGAGAGAAAAATCACATTCGTCTTAACGCGTCGGCGACGCGCAGGCGCATGGCTTGGAGCGCGGGGAAAATTCCCGTGATCAGACCAAGGGCGATGCTGAATCCCAGCCCGATGAACAAAGCGCGGGTGGGAAGAAAGAATTGTGGCAGCAGGCTGACCAATTTTTGAGCCATGACGGGTGTGATCGCACGCGCCACCCCCAGACCGACCACGCCGCCAAGCACCGTGAGCAGGCATGACTCGGCGAGCACGAGCGCGACGATCTGTCCGTTGGTGAAGCCGATGGCCTTGAGCACACCCAGTTCACCGGTCCGCTCGCGCACGGCCTGCGCCATGGTGTTGCCGGTCACCAGCAGAATGGTGAAGAACACCGCGCTCAGGATTGCCGCGACGATGAAGACGATGTTGCCGATGGCCTTGGCCCAGCCTTGAATGAATGCGCCCTCCGGCTCCGTCTTGGTTTCCGCCGCCGAATTCTCGAATTCCTCATCCACCCGTTTGGCCACTTCCGCCGCCTGCGACGGGTCTTTGATGCGGATGGTATACCAGCCGACTTGCCCCTTGGCGAACTGCCGGGCTTCATCGAAATAGTCATAACGGAAAAACAGCGGCGTGGTGTCAGTGCCTTTGTCTTTTCCGTCGTAAATGCCCACGATGTCAAACGTCCATGTCTGGTTGCCGTTCGCCTGCGACCAAATGGTGGAGCGAATCGGCACCTTGTCGCCGATTTTCCAGCCGAATCGCTCCGCCGTCCGGTGGCCGACAATCGCGCCCGTCCGCGTGGCCAGCCAGGCCTTCTCCTCGTCGGGCGGCAGGATGATTTCGGGATGTATCTTGAGAAATTTTTCCGGCTCGACCGGATTTTGCATGAAGAAATTTTTCGGGTCCTGGTAAATGCCGCCGAACCAGGTCTGGTGCGTGGCGAAATCCACGCCGGGGATTCGCTCCATCCGCGCCTGGTAACTCTCCGGCAGCAACTGGATGAGGGATACCTTGTGGCGGACGATCAACCGGTCCGCACCCGCCATTTCCACGCCGCCCACCAGTGCCTGCTGGATGGCCGAAAGAAAACCAAACAGGACAAACGCCACCAAGATGGACAGCAGCGTCAGCGACGTCCGCAGCTTCTTCCGCTTCAAATTGCACCAGATGAGATGGAAGAACTTCACAGGAAAAACGGGGTGGTGGAGTAATGGAGTAATGGAGTGATGGAAAGGCCTGACACACTTGCGCGTGCATTCAATACTCCATCACCCCAATACTCCATTACTCCGTTCGTTTTCATTTGACCGGTTCGTTGCTCAATTGGCCTTTGTCCAGATACACCGTCCGCGTCGCGCGCGCCGAGGCGTGCGGGTCGTGCGTGACCATGATGATGGTTTTGCCATGCTCCCGGTTCAGCGCCTGGAGCAAATCCAGGATTTCGTTGCCGGCCTTGCGGTCGAGGTCGCCGGTCGGCTCGTCGCACAGCAGCAGCGTCGGGTCGGTGACAATGCCGCGGGCGATGCCCACGCGCTGCTGTTCGCCGCCGGAAAGCGTGCGCGGATAATGCTTCGCGCGGTGCGACAGCCCGACCATCGCCAGCGCTGCGTCCACGTGTTTCTTCCGTTCCGCCTTGGAAAGATGCGTCAACAGCAGCGGCAGTTCCACGTTCCGTTCCGCTGTCAGCACCGGCATCAGATTGTAGAGCTGGAAGACAAACCCGACGTGCCGCGCGCGCCACGCGGCCAGCCCGTGGTCGGACAACTGGTCGAGACGCTCGCCCGCGACGCTGACCAAGCCCTTGGTCGGCCGGTCGAGACCGCCGATCAAATTCAGCAGGGTCGTCTTGCCCGAACCCGACGGCCCCATCAACGCCAGGAATTCGCCGGCGGGGACCTGCAGATGCAGGTCCGCCAGCACGTGAATGTCCTCCGAGCCGCGGTGGAAGATTTTTTCCACATTCTCAACGCGCACCAACGCGCCATGGTTTGATTGGTTTTCGTTCATAGCTTCCTTGCCCTGACTGGCATTCCATCGTTCAGACCGGCGGGTGGGTCCGCGATCACGTTTTCGCCGGCAGAGACGCCCGCGCTCAACACGGAGTCATCACCTTGCGTATCAATCACCGTGACGGCGCGGCGTTCGGCGCAGCCGTGCTGGACGACGAACACGACATCCCGTCCGTCCCGGCTTTGCACCGTGGTTTTCGGGACCAGCACGGTGTGATTCGCCGTGGCCGGCCCGCCGCCGGTTTCGCGAAACGCCACCTTTACCGCCATCTCCGGCAGGATGCGCGGGTCGAGCTGGTCGAAACCAACGCGCACCTTGACCGTGGATTTTTGCCGGTCGGCCGTTGGGATGATGGCAATGACCTTGCAGGGAATTTTCCATTCCGGATACGCGTCCAGCGTGGCCACGACCGGCTGGCCGGGTTGAACGCGGTTGATGTAGCTCTCGTTGACGTCAATTTCAATTTCCAGCGAGTCCATGTCCACGACGGTGCCGATGCCCGTGCGGGTGAACCCGCCGCCGGCCGACACCGGTGAAATCATCTCGCCCGGCTGGGCGTCCTTGGTCGTCACAATGCCCGCAAACGGCGCGCGGATGATCATGTCATCCATCTGTTGCTGCCACATGGCCACCTGGCGGTCCGCCACGGTGACATCAACTTCCTGCTGCGCCAGGTGTGCCTGCAACGATTTGGCATTCGACTCGGCCAGGTCCAGGTCGGATTGGGATGCGATGTGTTGTTTGGCCAGTTCGGTAATACGTTGAAATTCCTGGTTTGCCTGTTTGAGCTGGGCGCGGGTTTCGTCCAGTGCCGCCCTGGCCGATTCCAACTGGGCCTGCGCCACGTTCAGGCTGGCCTTGATGTTCGTATCATCCAGCCGTGCCAGAATCTGGCCTTCCTTCACTTTCATGCCCTCCTCGATAAGCACCTCGACGACCTTGCCGGTGACCTTGGAAGAGACCGTCGCTGCGCGCCGCGCGGTGACGTAACCAGAGGCATTCAGCACCGTATGGTCCCCGCTGGCACCGCCGATTTCGCGAGCGATTGCCACCCGCACTTCCACCGCATTGGAACGCGTCAGCCGCCAAATCACCCCGGCCGCCAGGACCAGGACGACAAGACCAATGGCGACCGGCCGGATTCGTAAATTCGATTCGGGTTTGTCGCTGCGCTTGATGCGCAAGTCATCCAGCGTGGGTTTCTGCGGATCCATAAATCTAACCGGGCACAGGAAACTGTTTTTTTCCGTCAGGGTCAATTACGTTGTCCCTGGCTGAACTGGCCATTGAGTGGCCAAAAGAGACTCATGCCGACCACCTCGACGTGCCGGTTAAGCCGGAGCACGAACGGTATTGATTAACGTAGCGCAGGCGTCTCGCCTGCAACCGGCAGCCGAGACGGCTGCGCTACTTTCAAGGCGAACGGCAAACCAGTCCGGTTTTTCCTCTTCCTCCAATCGCGACGCATTACATACCTAAGCTCATGATGCAAATACACTTGCGGCACAAATACACAGTCGGTGATACTTCCGGCGACAACAAATAATTTGATTTCGAGCAATCTGTGATAAGTTACAATGAATACAACAATTATGTCGTTTAACTTATGACCACACGCGACCGGCCAGCCATGATCCCGAATGGGGATGCCGTTTTAGCCCTGACGGCGCCGGTCGCGGCTTGTCCCGCATTGAAAGCCATTGAAAAATGAAAGCCCCGCTGCCAACCAATGAAGCCGAACGACTCGCGGCCCTGAAGGAATATCACATTCTCGATACTGGGACCGAGCAGTCCTACGACGATATCACCACCCTGGCCGCGCATATTTGCGAGGTTCCCATCGCCATGATTTCTTTGGTGGACGAAGTCCGGCAGTGGTTCAAATCGAAAGTGGGATTGGAGCAGCAACAAACGTCTCGCGACGTCGCGTTCTGTGCGCATGCGATTCTCCAGAACGAACCCTTCATCGTCGGAGACGCAACGAAGGACCGGCGGTTTGCAGACAATGCGCTGGTCACGGGCGAACCCTATATCCGGTTTTACATTGGCATTCCCCTGATCAACCCGGAAGGACTGGCCCTGGGAACACTCTGTGTGGTTGATCATCAACCGCGCCAGCTTTCGGCCGCACAACAGGAGGCGCTGCAGGCCCTGTCGCGGCAGGTCATGGCGCTGCTGGAGTTAAGGCGGGTTTCGGCACGGCTGGCGGAGGCGCTCGATAACGTCAAAATGTTGCAGGGATTGCTGCCCATCTGCGCCTGGTGCAAGCGCATCCGGGATGACAAGGGATACTGGGATCAGGTTGAGGCTTACTTCCATAAATACACGGGCGCTGATTTTACCCACGGCATTTGTCCCCAGTGCCTGGAGAAGGCGCATGCCGAATGGGAGCACAAACGATCAGCCACTAAAGCTGCGCACGCGGGGAATTGATATTCGCCGCGCATCTGCGCGCCGGGCGGCAGGAACTTGCCGGTCACGGTGGATGTTGGCAAAAAGCGTTTCTCTTCGGGCCGGTTGTGGTAAGGTTGGTGCAGAAATCACTGGCTTGAATTATGAGCAATCCCTTGCTGCCCAAGGCCGACTCCGAACTGGATGCCACGATCCTCAATGAAGTTCAGGTGCTCCTGTCGGAAAAGCGCACCTCGCTTTCCACCATGCGCACCGGCATCGCCGTCTTTGCGTTCCCGCTGTCGGTGTTGAGCATTTTAATCGCCACGTCGCGGTCGTATCAACTGCAAGAGGTGATGCAATGGCTGGTGCCATTGCTGCTGCTGAATCTGGGCCTCACCGTGCTGGGGGTTTATCTGGTCGCGCACGCCTTCCGGCGGATTCATCACTACGACCGGCTGATTGATGAATTCAAACGCCAGCACAGCAAGCTGGCCGAGTTGCTGGATTGAGGACCGGGTTGAGGGACAAACCCGGCCAGTCCCGCGCGAGATTTACAAACGAAGCTGATGGGTTGCGCGCAAACGTCTGACTGCTATCGTTTTCGCGTGACGACCATCGTGATTGCCACACGCAACGCCCACAAGGTGGGCGAAATCCGCGCCATCCTTGGCGGCGCGTCCCAACTTCTCACGCTCAACGATTTTCCCGACCCGCCCAAAGTCGTGGAGGACGCCGGTACCTTCGCCGGCAATGCGACGAAGAAAGCCATTGAACTTGCGCGCTGGCTTGCCGTCACTTTCCCTCCCACCCGTCACTCGTCACCTCTTTTCGTGCTGGCCGACGATTCGGGGCTGGAGGTGGACGCGCTGGACGGCGCGCCGGGCGCACGTTCGGCGCGCTTTGCCGCGCGGGATTCCGTCAAATCCGGCAATACACCCGACGCGGACAACAACGCCAGGTTGTTGCAACTGCTCGAGGACGTTCCGTTCGAAAAGCGCCGGGCGCGATTTCACTGTGTCATCGCGTTGGTGGCGATTGATTCGCAGTCCGCCATTCGCAATCCGCAGCTGTTTGACGGTGCCTGTGAAGGACGGATTGGTTTCGAGCCGCGGGGAAAGAATGGTTTCGGCTACGACCCGCTGTTTGTGCCGGTGGGATTCGAGCAGTCGTTCGCCGAACTGGGCGAGGACGTGAAAAACCGATTGAGCCACCGCGCCCGGGCATTGGAGAAGTTGAAGGCGTTTTTTTCAACGAGGTAACAGGAACACAAAGGGCAGTTGAAACTGCAAACCACGCAAATTGTCCAACTCGTCCTCGTTCTCGTCCTCGTCCTCGATTGAACGCAAGGGCTGCTTCGATTACGAGAACGAGGACGATTGCTGCGGCTCTGACAGCTGTGAATTTTCCGGATCAAAAAATGTTTTAAACTTCACAGTTCAAAATCACTTCAGCAAGCTGCCTAATTGCAGTTTCCGCCGCAGCTTGCCGTTGTCGGCGCACATCCGAAATTTTCCTCGTGGCGCAGGCTGGGTGTAAAATTCGCCGCCGGAACATTCCACCATCAACGCACCCGCCGCGATGTCCCACAAATTGATGGTGCGCTCGACGTAGGCGTCCAGCCGGCCGGAGGCGACGTAGGCAAGTTCGAGCGCCGCCGAGCCCATGAGCCGGACTTTCAATGCCCGACGGGAAAGACGGTTCAGAAACGGCAGGCTCTTTTCCAGGTTGGTTTTGCTCTTGGAAAATCCCATTGCGACGATGGCGTCGCCCACTTTTGCGCATTCGCTGACCCGAACGACGCGTCCGTTGAGCCACGTCGGCCCGCCCCGGGTCGCCGTCCAAAGTTCGTCCGTGAACGGACCATAAATCACACCGAGGAGGGTGACATGTGACGGGTGACGGGTGACAGGAGCCCGTGTGCGACTTCGGTTGTCTTTCTTGTCACCTGTCACTTGCCACTCGTCACGCTTCTGCAGCGCAATGGACACGGCGGCATGGGGAATGCCGTGGGCGTAATTCACCGTGCCGTCAATCGGGTCCACCACCCAGCGGTATTCGGCGTTCACATTCCCGGAATCGCCCTCCTCGCCGAGCAGCGGGATTTGAGGGAACGCGGTGCGCAGGATCTTTTCGATGAATTTCTGGCAGCGCACATCCAATTCGAGCTTGATGTCGTGGGCATCGGTGGAGTTGACGCGTTTGGGCGCGTGCCAGTTGGCCAGCATGAGTTTGCCGGCGGCCCGCGCGGCTTGGACTGCGGTTTTTTGTGCGGCAATTAAATTCACATCAGAGTAGATGCCAGCACAAAGGCTTTCGGTCGAGATTTTTTGGAGAACCGTAAGAAACTTCAATGCTGAGCGCACAAATCCCAAGTGTCGGAAATCTCTTCTCCGCCATTGGGATTAAAAAAGACGAGTTGCAACTGATTGTTGGTTTCACGCAACAAATAATTTCCCGGCGAGTCTTCTTCTCGGAATTGTCCACCAACGAATTCATTGTCCCATCCATACCAACTTTTCGAGCCATCCCAATGTTTGGGGCCGTTGTTGGGATCTGAAATTGTGTCCCGAAGTTTGGTCCGGGCTTCGGCGATAGTCTGCCAGCCGCCGTCGCCTAAAGTAAGGCGAAGAATAATTTGCTCTTCGCGCATGTTGTTATATGAGCGATAATAGCCGCCTTTCACCAACTTCACCTCGATTTTTGGCAAAGAAAGATAAACCAAGCTGACAAGAACGATGCTGGCGACCGTCACGATTTCAATCCGTCGCGGAAGTTTGGTTTTGTGCGTTTCGTTGGCGAATGCCAATAGGCAAACCACGAGCAAGCCGGCGGCAAAAAGTCCCGCTCCCCAATTCAGCGCCGTAGTCAATGCACCCTGCTGGCTGAACAGGCGATTCTTTTTCTCTGAAAATGGCGTCCAGTCGAGCCATCCATCCTTGCGCATGTCGGCGGGTGAAAGTGTCGCTGTGAGTTTGGTGCCCGTCGCCGAATCACTTACCCACGTGCACAGCAACGGATGAGCGATGTTCGGTCGTGTGCAACATTCCACTTTGAAATGCGGCGCTTCCGCCCGCGACGAGCCGAACACATATAGTTCAACGCTCAACGGCCCATTGTCCACACCGGTCAGTCGCATCGGATAAACCGGTTTGTCGGTCTTGAAGGTTAAGGAAAGCGGATGCGGCGTGCTGGTTTCGTTGTCCGGCTTGTCGCGCCGGACTTTCGTGGCCACAAAGACCCAACCGTCCTTGACATAGCTGGCGATCACCGGTTCCGCATTAGTCGGCACGACGTATCCGTTTTCAGACAGCCACACTTGCAACGCTTTCGCGTCATGCGAGGCGATGGTTGTGGTTTCAAAAACGCCGACAAGCTTGCGGTCGAGAATAGAGACGGCTTCGCTGGAAATCGGAGAAGCCTTTCCCGCTGATCTGGCTGCGGGGAGTAGCGCCGCTGCGAGGAATAAGAACAGAAACGTCAGCAGAGCGTATATGACAATATCAATGGCGGATTTTTTTGCTAAACGAAGGAGAGTAATGATCCCGGTAAAAATCAAAATTCCCAGATAATACTGCGGGACATTGTGAACGATTTGCGGTCGGAAAAGATATCCCAACGTTGGAAACAACCCTGTTGTCGCCTTTTCGATGACCGGCTGGCCGGGCAAGGGAACGACCCACGCGAAATTTGTTCCTGACCCCGTGAAGCGTGTTTCGATGACCAGCTGCTCTGTGCCGTTGGAGAAACAGATCAGCGCACGCTGGTCGGGAATCGTGACTTTGGCGGGATAGGCAATGGTCGGAACCACCATGCCGTCGGCCAGTGCCGCCACCGGCAGGAACAGGAGAAGCAAGAATGAAAAGATTCGTTGCACTCTGGCGGAGAGGCTTATCGCTCCCGGACGTGAAGGCAAATCAAATTTTCTCCCACCCGACCTGAACTTCTTCTCCACCGTCACCCCACGCAATACGAAGAGCCAGTTGCTCCTTTTTCATGTAATTGTAGAAACAACCTTTCACCAGTTTCACCTCTGTTTTCGGCAAGGAGAGATAAAACAATCCGGCAAGAATGATGCTGGCGACCGTCACAACCCCGACCAGCGTCCCGGCAACCGCAATGTTAAATCTCTCGACTCCGGCGGCGTTGTTTGCAAAACTGGTGTCATGGATGGCGACGAGCGCGACATTTTTCAATTCCTCAAAACCCGGGGAGCCGACTTTGTCAACGCAATGGAGATTTCCCGGCGTGCCGGCAACAAAAGGAGATTTTACGAAGACCCCGACTGGGCCAAAGTGGTCCTGATGCGGATGGGGGAACGCGGCATTCTGGAAAGCGACAGTCAGGGCCGCTACCGCATCAAACCGGTTTCCAGAAAGGATAAAAACAAGCGCTGGGTTGCGCCGGACATCGCCAAAATCCTCCACGAAAGCGGCGTGGAAGTTGAAGCCGGCGGTGACATTGCCTCGGACGAGTATTACGAGGAACTCTGACCGCTCATCCGCCCGGCGCAATCGCCAAACCGGATTTGCCACGCCAAAAATTTTCCGTTCGCACCCGACATGTTCGCCGCGCTGCTCACCACCCTGTTGTTTTCCATCTCCGCCATTTGCGGCCATCGCACCTCGACGCGGCTGGGCGGCGTGGAGGCGAATTTCTGGCGCATCTGCGGCGCGATGTTTTTTCTGGCGATTTGGGCGAATACGCTGGGCGCGGGCACGAGCGGCGCGGCGTTCCCCATTTTTGTCCTGAGCGGACTGGCCGGCATCGGCCTCGGCGACACCGCGTATTTTCAAGCGTTGCCGCGGCTGGGCAGCCGCCGGACCGTCCTGCTCACGCAATGCCTCATCGCGCCGTTCGCCACGTTGATCGAATGGCTCTGGCTCGGCACCCGGCTGAACCTCGCGGAAATTTTTTGCGTGGCCGTGATTCTCACCGGGGTGGTTGTCGCGCTCGCGCCGGGCGATCATTTGAAAATCGCCCCGCGCCGGTTGTGGATTGGCATTCTGGCCAGCACCATTGCCGCGCTCGGCGGCGCGTTCGGCGCAGTGTTGAGCCGCAAGGCCTACTTCGTCGCGCACGCGGTCGGCGAACATCCCGACCCCGGCACGACCGGCTACCAGCGCGTCGTCGGCGGCGCCGTTGCGCTCGGCCTGGTTTTCCTGATTGTGAAATGGCGGCATGCCCGCCGGCACGGTGATGATGCGCAAATGATGGATTCCTTTTCTGCGCGTGAAAAATTAAAGCTCTGGCCGTGGGTGCTGGTCAACAGCCTCGCCGGCCAGACGGTCGGCGTGAGTTGCATGCAATGGGCGCTCGAAAACACGCCCACCGGCATCGTCACGGCCATCATCGCCATGACCCCCATCGTCATGCTGCCGCTGACGCGCGTTTTTGAGGGTGAAAAAATCACCGCGCGGTCGCTCACCGGCGGCCTCATCGCCGTCGCGGGCGTTTTGGGCCTGACATTTTGGCATTGAATCATTTTGGCATTTTAATCTTAATCGTCATCTTAATCCGGTTCACCTCTCGATTACGATTAAGAGCAGGATTGGGATCATGAAAACAGAGTTACAGACCGCCGTTGAATCGCTCGGCATCGAAAAATTCCGGCGCCACATTTTTCTTTGTGCCGACCAGACCGAGCCTAAATGTTGCGCGAAGGAGCACGGACTGGCCGCCTGGGAATTTTTGAAACGGCGGCTCAAGGAACTGAATCTCGCCGGCCCGGAGCCGCTGGTTTATCGCACCAAGGTCAACTGCCTGCGCGTCTGCGTGCGCGGGCCAATCGCAGTCGTTTATCCCGAAGGCGTCTGGTATCACTCCTGCACGCCGGAAGTGCTGGAACGCATCATCCAGGAGCACCTGATCGGCGGGAAAATTGTCGGGGAGTTTGCCTTTGCGCATAATCCGCTGCCGTGAATCCAACGGGTCCGGTTAACATAAATTCCCAATCTTTATCGCGACAATTCGCGCCATAATTCAGGCTGCACCATCCCCCATTTTCCGCTCGACTTTCGTTTATTTAACGTGCAGAATTACCCCAGTTTCGGAGGAAATATGGCCAGACTGCTCATCAAGACCGGGGGTTTGGAAAACCAGACGTTAGAACTGCGTTTTGGCACCAATCGCGTCGGGCGCGACCCCGACTGTGACTTCCCCATCGATCATCCCACCGTGTCCTCCAACCACTGCGAACTGGTGTTGTCGAGCGAAGGGGTGATGCTCCGCGATTGCGGTTCGACCAACGGCACGTTCGTCAACGGCGATCCGGTCAAGGAAGCGTGGCTGCTTCCCGGCCAGACGGTGAATTTGGGCGACGTGGAATTATTCGTCGAATCCACCGAGGTCAACGTTGCGATCCCCAAGTATGAGCGCGAGCGTCCCAAACCGCCGGTGGTGCTTGAAGGCGGCGTGATCCTCTGCCCGCGCCATCCGCAGGTGCCGGTCACCTACAAATGCACCCACTGCAACGAGGTGATGTGCAACGGTTGCGTGCATGTGATACAACGCAAAGGCGGCCTGCCGCTGTTCCTCTGCACGCTTTGCAGCCACAAGTGCGAACCCGTTGAAGTCGTGAAACAGGTGAAGAAAAAAACGTTGTTCGGCATTTTGCGGGACACCGTCAGAGTCCGGTTCCGGAATCCCATCAAACGCGATAAATTTTAAAAACACAGGCTGTGGCTTCAGGACGGCGATCGGTCTTTCAAAAACCGCCGGACTATTTTCTCCAGCGCCGCAATCCAGAGCGGATGTTCGTTGAGACACGGAATCTGCGCGAACTCCTTTCCGCCGGCCTCTAAAAATGTTCTCCGCCCCCGAAGGCCGATTTCTTCCAGCGTCTCCAGACAATCGGAAACAAAGGCCGGGCAGATGACCAGAAGCTTTTTGACTCCGCGCTTTGGCAACCCGGCCAGTTCAAAATCCGTGTAAGGCTTCAGCCACGGATTGCGACCGAGCCGGGATTGGAATGAAATGGAATACCGGTTCACGGGGACGCCCGCTTTCGCAACAAATGCCGCCACCGTTTTGAAACATTGCGCGCGATAACACGTCGCGTGCGCCGGGCTGGCGGTTTCACAACAGTCCGGCCTGGCCAGACAATGGCCGCCGGTCGGGTCGGACTTGCGCAGATGCCGCTCCGGAATGCCGTGAAAACTGAACAGCAAATGGTCGTAGCCCGCCCCCAGATGATTTGTCGCGCTCGCCGCCAAGGCCGCGATGTAATCCGGCGCGTCGCCGTAGGGCGGTTGGACTTCAACCCGCATTTGCGGCGCGAGTTTTGCCCCGACTTCCTTCACCCGCTCCACCGCCGTTTCGTAGCTCGACATCGCGTAGTGCGGGAACAGTGGAATCAGAAATAATTCGTCCACGCCGCGTTCGCGCAGTTTCCGAATCGCATCGGGAATGGACGGATTTTGATAACGCATCGCCAGTTCAACCGGCACGGTGACACACGCCTGCAACTTCGCCTGGACCTTGCGGCTCGTGACGATGAGCGGCGAACCTTCCGGCAGCCAGATTTTGCGGTACGCTTCGGCAGCTTGTTTCGGCCGGTTGACGAGAATCATCCCCACGATGAACCGGCGCAGCAGCCACGGCGTGTCAATCACCCGCCCGTCCATCAGAAATTCATTCAAATAACGCCGCACATCGCCGACGGAGGTCGAGTCCGGCGAACCCAGATTGACCAGCAAGACGCCTTTGTTCATGCGCGAGAATTAAAATAATTTGCGACCCGTTCCACGATATTCACGCCCGACACAATCGTGTCGCCCAGCGAAACGCCGTCGCGATAATGGCCGGCGAAAAACAAACCGGCGGCCTTGTTTTCGATTTTGTTCATCAATTCGCGGTAGCGACCGTAGCCGACGTTGTATTGCGGGATTGCCTTCGGATAAAGCACGCAATGCTGGAAGGTCGGTTTGCCGGTCACGCCCAGCAGCACCCGCAGGTCTTCACACGTCAGCGCGACAAGTTTCTCCGCCGGCAGCAAGGCCAGTTCCGGATACCGTTCGCCGCCGATGTAACTTGTCAGCGTCAAGTGACCTGTCGGCGCGCGATTGGGAAACAGCGACGACGAGAAAATCGTGCCGAGAATTTTGAAGCCTTCGATTTTGGGAATCAACATGCCGAAGCCTTCGCACGGATGCGCCACATCTTCGCGGCGAAATCCCAAAACCACGCTCGCCACCGGCGGATAACGAATTTCGGAAAATGGCGAGAGGTCGAGCGTCCCGGTAGGGCGCGTCACTCCGTGCGCGCCGTCGTTTGCGGGCGGACGAGCGGCGGGCAGAGGACTGCCCGCCCTACCTGCCGTCGATAAAAGTTGCACCTGCAATTCCGCCAGCCTGAACGCCGTGCCGCAATAAATCACCGCGCTGTGTTCAACTCGCGTTTCCCGGAGGGACGAACTCTGCAAGTCCCCAATTTCACCCGCAGTGAGTGGGGCTCGTGGAACTCGCCCCTCCGAAAGCGTAAGGACCCAACCGTCAGCGGTCTGCGTCAGCTTTGTAACCGTGGTGTTCAGTTTCACCGCGTCGCCAAGTCGCGCCGCCAGCGTGTCCGGCAGGAGCTGCAAACCTTCATCAAACGAAAATTTTGGCGCGCGATCCTTGGCCACTTCGCCGCTCCGCTTCCGCGCACCCGCGCCAAAAATCTGGCCTTTGATCAGCGAGCCGTAATTGTCCTCCAGCGCCTTGAGCTTGGGGAAAGCGTGCGTCAAGGATAGCTGGTGCGGATCGCCCGCATAAATTCCGGCCACGAGCGCATCAATGGCGTGGTCGAGAAATTCCTGGTTCAGCCGGCGCACGACAAACTGCGCGATGCTTTCCTCGACGCCATCGCGGCGGCGCGGCATAAACGGTTCACGCAGCACGGCCAGCTTGGCCCCGGCGGTGAAAAGTTTCGTCGTGAGAAAGCCCAGCGGCGAACCGGGCATGGCGATGGGACGCTGATAACGGACGACGTAACGCGCCTCGGCTTTCGGGTCCGGATCCAGCCGACGCGACTGCAAACCGGCGTCGCGGACAAGCTGGCCAATCTTCGGTGACGTTTCGAGCAGCGTGTTCGGCCCGAACTCGGCGAGCCAGCCGTCCTGCCGCAGCGACTGAATCACGCCGCCCACGCGCCCGCTGGCTTCATAAACCGTGACCGGAATGCCCTTGCGCTTCAGGTAAAACGCCGCGGTCAACCCCGTGATGCCGGCCCCGATGATGGCGACGGGTTTCAAATTGTCCTCGAATGTTTCCGCTCGCCCACCGGGGCGAGGGTGTTGTCGAAACACATCGCGATGTTGCGGATGAACAGGCGGCCGGTGTCGGTGACTTCCAGGCCGGCCGGCGTGCGGTGTACCAGGCCGTCGGCTTCAAGCGGCGCGAGCGACGCGAGTTCCGGCGCAAAGTGTTCCGCGAAGTTGATGCCGAGCTTTTGCGACATCGCGGCGTAATCGAGGGAGAGGTCGCACATCACGCGCATGATGGTTTCCCGCCGGATTTTATCCTCGTCGGTCAGGAAATACGCGCGGTGCAGCGGCACCCGGCCGGCGTCCACGGCCTCCTGCCATTTCGGCAGCTCCTTCTCGTTCTGCCAGTAGGCTTCCGGAATCTGCGAAATGCTCGACATGCCGAAGGCGTAGATGTCCGAACCGGCGCGCGTGCTGTAGCCCTGGAAATTGCGCTGGAGCTGCTTGTTGCGCTGCGCCACGGCCAGTTCATCGTTGGGCCGCGCGAAATGATCCATGCCGATGTAAACGTACCGGTTGTTGGCCGTGAGTTTCTCAATGACCAGCTTGAGCACCTGCAACTTGGTCCCAGCGGCGGGGAGATGCTTTTGCTGCTCCAGGATTTTTTGGGCGGGCTTGACCCACGGCACGTGCGCGTAGCTGAAGACGGCGAGCCGGTCCGGCTTCATTTCCAGCACAATATCGAGCGTTTCGTTGAATGACTCCGGCGTCTGGTGCGGCAGGCCGTAGATGAGGTCGAGGTTGATCGAGCCGTAGCCCAACTCGCGCATCCAATCCATGGCCTGCTGCGTCATTGCGCGCGGCTGGATGCGGTGGACGGCTGCCTGGACTTTCGGGTTGAAATCCTGCACGCCCATCGAGGCGCGGTTGAAACCGATCTCGCGCAACGCGGCCATGTGCTCGCGCGTGAGCCGGCGCGGGTCCACTTCCACGCCGGCTTCGATGTCCGGCGAAAATGTGAAGTGTTTATGGATGATTTCACCGAGCCGCCGGATTTCGTCGGGCTGCAAAAAAGTTGGTGAGCCGCCGCCGAAGTGGAGTTGCCCGGCTTTGCGTTGCGGATTCAACCGCGGCGCCATCTCCGCCACTTCGCGGCCCAGGCATTCCACATAATCCCGGCCCTGGTCGTGGTTGAGCGTGATAACAGTGGTGCAGCCGCAGAACCAGCAGAGCGTCTCGCAGAACGGGATGTGAAAATAAATCGAAAGGTCGCGGACCGTCTGATTGTTCGCCGAAATTTTCTCAGCCAGTTGTGGCCACGTAATGGCGTCGGTGAATTTCGTGGCGGGCGGGTAGGAGGTGTAACGCGGCCCGGCCACGTTGTATTTTTGCACCAAAGCCAAACCCACCTTGAGCGTCTTCATCACGATAAAAATGTAGCCGCCGACGTCAGTCGGCGCTGATCCGCCTGAAAAATGAGAATGCGCGGACTGACGTCCGTGGCTACAAAATGTTCAACCATGCCGTTCATTTGAAATTTTTCACCGTTTCAACCAATGCGGCGATATTTTCCAATTTCGCATTGGGTGGCACGCCGTGACCCAGGTTGAAAATATGGCCCTTGCGGCCGCGCATGGCCTCGAGAATAGACCGCGTTTCCTGTGCGACAATTTCCGGGGTGGCGTCGCTGAGCAGCGCAGGTGCAAGGTTGCCTTGAAGGGCGATGTCAACAGGCAACAGCCGGCGCGCATGAGCCAGCGGAAATTGCCAGTCTATGCCCAGCACGCTTGCCCCGGTCGCCAGCAGATCATCCCAATTCCCGTGCGTGCCGAGGGAGAAGACGATGGTTGGGAGTTCGGAGTTCCCCCCGTCGCGCGGTGTGCTATGGGGGGCCGGCGGAGTTCGGAGTTCGGAAATAATTTCCTTCATCCAACGCCCGGAAGCCTCTTGAAATTCCGTCGGCGCGAGCTGGCCGCCGTGACTGTCGAAAATCTGGAGCGCGTCCACGCCGGCGTTGATTTGCATTTGCAGATAAGCGATGATGGCGGCGGTGAGTTTCCCGGCGAGCGCATAAAAAGTTTTCCGGTCTTCCCGAAAGAGGCTCAAGGCGCGGGTGTATTTCCCGGCGCTGCCGCCTTCCATCATAAACGTGGCCAGCGTCCACGGCGAACCCGAGAAGCCGATGAGCGCGGTCTGGTCGCCGAGTTCCTTCCGAAGCAGACGCAGCGCCTGGTCCACGTAGCTGAGGCGTTCGGTCACGCGCTCGACGGAAAGGCGCTCGATATCGGCCTTGGTGCGCACGGCAAAGTCCATGACCACGCCGCCGGTTTCGCGGAAACGGTAAGGCTGACCCATCGCCTCGGGAATGACGAGGATGTCGCTGAACAGGATTGCCGCATCGAATCCGAATCGCCGAACCGGCTGGAGCGTGACTTCGGCGGCCAGCCCGGGCGTTTGAATCAATTCCAAAAAAGAATGCTTCTCCTTCAGTTCGCGATATTCCGGCAGGGCGCGACCGGCCTGCCGCATCAGCCAGACGGGCGGGCGATCCGTGGCGCGGCAGTGGCAGGCGTCGAGAAACCGCCGGCGATTCGTCGGGTTGCCCGAGGCGGCGGGCGCGTTGGCGTTGGCGTTGGTTGCAATGGCGGCCATGGGTTTTGAGCGCATTACGGCTGCATTGCTATTAGCATACCCAATCGGTTTTGAACAGCGAGTTGCGCTTTCAATTTTTTGAGCAACTTTGTCCGAACACCGGTTTTTAATCAAAAGCGTGACCATGAAAAACAACGAACCCCATTCCAAACTCCGCGAATCAAGCTGGCGGCGGAAGCTCACTGAAACCGAACAAGCCGAATTGCGCGCTTATCTCGCCGCAAATCCCGACGCACGCGCCGATTGGGAGATGGAATCCGCCTTGAACGCCGCCCTCACCCGATTGCCGGACGCGCCCGTGCCGTCGAATTTCACCGCGCGTGTGCTTCAGGCGGTCGAACGCGAAGAGACCCGGCCGCGCGCCTGGAGCTGGCGTTGGAACTGGCATACGCTGGTGCCGCGCGTCGCATTCGCGGCGGTGGTGATTACCTTCACCGGTTTGGCCTTTCATCACCATGAAATTTACAGCCAGCGCGTCGCGCTCGCCAGGAACGTTGCGTTTGTGACCAGGGGACAACCGATGCCCAGCCCGGAAGCGCTGGAAAATTTTGACGCCATTCGCCGCATGAGCCAGCCGCAGCATGCGGATGACGAATTGCTGGCATTGATGCAATGAGCCATTTGTGGCAGGCGCGTTGCTGGCTGGCCACGGTTTTCGCGGTTGGCCAAATCGCTGTTTTCCAACTCGCCGCTGAAACGGTCACGCAGGTTCCGGCTCCGCAAAAATTATTTTCCGGGCCGACCAACCTCTCGTTGCCGCCAATGCCGCACTTAAAGTCACCCGTGGATTTATTCCGTGAACTCCTGGCGATGACCCCCGCCGGACGGGAAAATTATCTGACGAATCGTCCGCTGGAAGTCCGCGGACGCATTCTCGCCAAGGTGCGCGAATACGAGGCGCTCGACCCGAACGAGCGCGAATTGCGCCTGCGCGCCACCGAATTGCGCTGGTATTTGCTGCCCCTCCTGCACGAATCTCCAACGAACCGCACCGCGCGGCTGGCGGCCATCCCGGATGATTTGCGGGCTCTGGTTAAAACGCGCCTCACGCTATGGGATATTTTGCCGCCGCCATTCCAGAAGGAATTTTTTGAGAGCGAGCATGCCCTGCGTTACTTCACACACGTGGATTTGCCCATCAGCCCGCCGATGCCGCCCATGCCTCCGGACCATGGATGGCATCACAGCCCGCCGGATCCCGATTTGGCGCACTGGAATGCGCTTCCCGAAGACCAACGCCAGAAAATCACCGCACAATGCAACCAGTTTTTCGAACTGACGCCGATGGAAAAAAAGAAAACGCTCAACACCCTGTCGGACGCCGAGCGGCAGCAAATGGAAAAAACGCTGGAGACGTTTGGGAAATTGCCTCCGTTGCAACGCCTGAAGTGCATCCGTGCGTTTACAGAATTTGGCGGCATGAGCGCGCAGGAAAAACAGGATTTTTTGAAAAACGCCCAGCGCTGGTCGCAAATGTCGCCCAAGGAACGCCAGACCTGGCGCGATCTCGTCACCCACGTCCCCGAATGGCCGCCGTTGCCACCGGCATTGATGCCGCCGATGCCGCCACAGTTGACGCAGCGCCTGCATCCGGTGGCCACCACCAATCCCGACTGATTCCGGCGAATTTCAATTCCCATTTCCGCCGCCACACCTTAATTTCCCACCGTGCATCCGATTGCGTTTCAACTCGGCTCCTTCATGATTCATTGGTATGGCGTGATGATTGCGCTGGCATTCCTGGCGGGGCTTTGGACGGCCACCCGCCGCGCCCGGCGCGAAAACATCTCCGGCGAAAAAATCGCCGACATCGTGTTCGGGCTGATGATCGGCGCGATTCTCGGCGCACGCGCCGTTTACGTGACAACTTATTGGAAGGACGAATTCGCCAATCAGCCGCTCCCGGAAATTTTCATGATTCAACACGGCGGGCTGGTGTATTACGGCGGCCTCATCGGCGCGACAATTGCAGGCATGATTTGCATTCGCTGGAAAAAACTTCCGCTGTGGAAAACCGCCGACGTGCTGGCGCCAAGCATTGCGCTGGGAAATGTTTTTGGCCGCATCGGTTGCCTGCTGAATGGCTGTTGCTACGGCCGCGCCTGCAGCCTGCCGTGGGGCATCCGCTTTCCCAATCAGTCCGCTCCCTGGCTGCAGCATTTTCAGCAGGGGCTGGTGGGAAAGGGCGATCCGTCATTGCCGGTGCATCCGACGCAGATTTACGATGCGTTGTTGAATTTTGCCCTTTACCTTGGTCTCGCGTGGCTGTTCCGGCACAAAAAATTTAACGGCCAGGTATTCGCAACCTATCTCATCTGCTACGCCGTCTTTCGTTCCATCGTTGAATTTTTTCGCGGCGATTATCCGGCGGACCACATCCATAACGGCCTCACGTCGGGACAACTGGCAAGCATCCCCATTTTCATCGCCGGGCTGACGCTGGCCGCGTTTCTCTCCCGCCGCGCCGAACCAAAACGGGGATGGAAAATCGAGAATTGAAGATGGCGCAATCCGATCTCCCAACTTCCAACTCCCATCTGCCAGTTTTCATCGCCGGTCCGACCGCCGTCGGAAAATCCGAAATCGCCCTCCGGCTTGCCGGACAACTCGGCGGCGAAATCATTTCCGTGGATTCGATGCAGGTGTATCGCGGACTCGACATCGGCACGGCCAAGCCATCGCCCGCCGACCGCGCCCGCGTACCGCATCACCTCATTGACATCTGCGATTTGACCGAATCGTTCGACGCCGCGCAATTCGCCCGGCTCGCGCATCGCGTTGTCGCGGAAATCCAGTCGCGCGGCCACGTGCCGGTTCTCTGTGGCGGCACCGGACTTTATTTCAAAGCCTTTCTTGAAGGGCTCGGTGAAGCACCGTCCGCTGATTCAAAACTCCGCGCCGAACTCGAAGCCACGCCGCTGGAAAAACTGCTGGAAGAATTGCGTGAACGCGATCCGGCGGCTTATGAAAAAATTGACAAGAAAAACCCGCGCCGTGTCATTCGCGCTGTCGAAGTTCTGCGATTGACCGGCCGGCCAGTTTCCGAACAAAAGTCGCGGTGGGGCGAGACTCCCGGCGGGCCGGAGGTAGGGTCATCGCGCTGCGATGACCGGACGGCGCAGCGCGCCGTCCCTGCCAAAACAAATTTTTATTGTTTCACACGCCATCCTGACGATTTGCGCCAACGGATTGATGCCCGCGTGGACGCGATGTTCAAGCGTGGTCTGGTGGATGAAACGCGCGAACGGCTCAAACATGGCCTCGCCGAAAACAAAACGGCCCTGCAGGCCATCGGCTACCGGCAGGTGGTGGAACATCTGCGCGGTGAATGTTCTTTGCTTGAAACCATCGAGCTGGTGAAAATCCGGACGCGGCAATTTGCCAAGCGGCAATTGACGTGGTTCCGCGCCCAAAAAAATCTGGAGTGGATTAAATTGAAGCCAGACGAGCCGTTGGAAGCAGTTGTGGAAAACCTGATTCACCAGTTGCGGGAAAATTCAGAATGATGTGGGTAGCGCGCGCCTCTGGCGCGCCATGTTCGGCGTCCCGCCGAACATTTTGAGATTCAAAGTCGTCGCCGGGACGGCAACGACGACGTGCGGGACGCACGCGCTCCCTTTTTTCAACCGCGCTGGTTGCTCAACTTTCCCTCGGCCGTTTGACAACGATGTCAATTCCCGCCTTGTTTTTCGCAATCATGTTGGCGGGCAGGATGCCGCGCCAGAAAACGTTCGGGTAAACCACCGCGCCGCGCCCGATGATGCTGCCGGGGTTCAGCACGGCGTTGCAGCCGGCTTCCGCGCCGTCGCCGAGCAGCGCGCCGAACTTGCGCAGGCCGGTGTCGAACGGCACGCCGTCCATCTCCACCTCGATGTTGCCGGAGAAAAGTTTGTAGTTGGAAATTTTCACGCCCGCGCCGAGGTGCGCCCGGTGGCCGAGGATCGAGTCGCCGATGTAATTGAAGTGTGCCGCGTTGGCGCCATTGAACAGCAGCGAGTTTTTCAGTTCGGACGAATTGCCGACGACGCAGCCGTTGCCGATGATGACGTTTTCGCGGATGTAGGCGTTGTGGCGGATCTGGCAACCCTGGCCGATGATGGCCGGCCCTTTGATCATCACCCCATCCTCGACGACCGTGTCCTTGCCGATGAAAACCTTTTCGCCGATAAACGCCCTGCCCTCACAGTGGTTATGCAGGGCCGGTTTCAAATTCGCGGCGATGTAGCCCTCAATTTTTTTGAGCGCGTCCCAAGTGAATTTGCAGCCGTCGAAGATGGCGGCGTGTTCGGTCTGGCTGAGGTCAAACAAGTCGGCTGGCTTGAACATGGCGGCAGGTTAGGCGAAACGGCGGCGGCGGAAAAGCGAAATGGGTGTGTGCCAGTTTGATGACAAATGGTGGAGTGGATGGCAGGGAAATGACTAATTCCGAAACCATAATGACGAAAGAAGCCCGAAGCTCGAATAAACGGCCTGGCCGGTTCGTTGGTTATTGGGTCATTTGGAAATTCTTTAGTCATTCGGATTTAGGAATTAGTCATTCAATGGAGATAGCCTTTTACGCGGACATTCCCCGCCCTGCCGGTTTTTAATCAAAATAACCCGCTGCTCGAAATGGCATGGGCTTGCCATTCGCGGCGGCGGGAGTATTTTCACCAGCCACGGCGCGCTCCCGTAGCTCAAATGGATAGAGCAGCGGTTTCCTAAACCGCGGATCCCAGTTCAATTCCGGGCGGGGTACCATTCAACCCGTTGCGCCTCAGAAACACGCGTGACGGGAACATTTTCCGCAACTAATGCCTCGTAACCATGTTATACTCTCGGGCGTCTTAAATTGACAACAGCCTGATTATGAAAATCAAATTCTTCAAACGGTGTGTTTTGGGGACGGCGACTGTGGTTCTATGTTTGATGGGCGTCCGTTCACCATTTAATTCCCCGGCGCAAGCGCAACCCGCTCCACCCCCGCCGGACAGTGCAACGGAATCAAGCGCGTTGCCACCGAACGTTTATCCGACCAGCCCGCTGGCACAGGTCATCCGGCTCACCCAGGCCGGCGTGGATGAAAGCATCATCATGACTTACGTCACCAATTCCGGCAGCACGTTCAATCTCGATTCGGACAAAATCATTTATTTGAAGGACATTGGCCTGCCAAACGAAGTCGTCACCGCCATGATGCAGCGCGACCAGCAGTTGCAGCAGCAAATGACCGCGGCGGCGTATCACCCCCCGGCTCAACCCGCTTCCGCTCCCGCCACAACCTACCAGCCGGAAACCGCGCCGCCGCAACCGGTGGAGCCACCGGCGGAAGTCACGGTGAATTCTTTTTATGACACGCTTGCGCCGTATGGCAGTTGGGTGGACGTGGACGGCTATGGATGGTGCTGGCGGCCAAGCGTGGTGGTTTACAACCCCGGCTGGCAGCCGTATTGCGATCACGGACATTGGGTTTATACCGACTGCGGCTGGTATTGGTTTTCGGATTATTCGTGGGGCTGGGCACCGTTCCATTATGGCCGCTGGTTTCAGGATTCGCGCTGGGGCTGGTGCTGGACGCCGGACACCGTTTGGGGGCCATCGTGGGTGACCTGGCGGTATTCGAACGATTACTGCGGCTGGGCGCCGCTGCCGCCATTTGCGGTGTATCGGGAAGGCGTCGGCTTCTTTTATCGGGGCCTCAACGTCAGTTTTGGATTCGACTTTGGTTTAGGCATGAATTGTTTCACGTTCGTGCCGATCGGTCATTTTTGTGACCCGCACCCACGCCGCTTTCGCGCCACTCCAACGCAGGTAACGCAGATTTACAACCACACCACGGTCATTAACAATTTCAACGGTCACGGTCACAACCTGGCCAACCGGGGGATTGATCCGGAACATATCACCGCCGTCACCCGAACGCCCATCCATCCCATCTCAATCCGGGATACAACCTCGCCGTCCGGACACGGCCCGCGCAGCGATCAACTCAGTCACGATGGCCACACACTTATCGTAAATCGCCCGAGCTTCACAGGCAATCCGGCTCCCGGCGGAAACCGAAACAATCGCCCGGCACAATCCGGGTATCCGGGACAAAATCATTCCCCGCAACAGAATAACAATTGGCCGGCGTCTCAAACCCGGCAAATCAGGCAGCCACAGGAAGACAACGCAATCTCCGTCCCGGCGCAACGCCCGTCGCCACCGGTCAATTATTCAACGCCGAGCCACGACAACCGGACCCTCTCTCCCAGAGGACGGGAGCAACAATCATTGCAATCACCGCGTGACAACACGCGTAATTTCGAAGCGCCGGGGGTCGCGCCGACCCTCAACGAGTGGCAGTACAATGCGCCCGAAGCCAGCCACCACAACGCACCAGCCGACGCACCCGTCGAGCGCCCGCAACACAACGAGTCGTCATCGTCACCAAGATCGTCGGGACAAAATCAGAACCAAAACAGTTCTGGCAACAACTCCAACAACGGTCCCGGCAATGGTTCGGGTCGCGGTCCGGGACATTGACTGGCCGCTGGTTTTATTTGTCAAACGCCGTGGCGTGCAAGTTGCGCCCGGCGTTTTTGCTTTTGCAACCTCTCCGCCGCTGGCAAAATCCGCTCGTGGGCATCACGCGGCGGCAATTTGAACAGATGCAGGAACGCCTCGGCGGCGCTTCCCCGCATACGGTCTCTCCGGTTTTCGCATCGGCGTTGCGCGCCGCGCCCGGCGCTCATCGCGTCATTCTCGGCGTGGACCCGTCTCTGCGCGGCACCGGTTTTGGTGTGATTCGCGCCGCGAAACCATTTCCGCAAACGCTGGCGCACGGCACGATTTCCTGTCCCGCGAATTGGGAACGCTCGCGCTGTCTCGCCAAAATCTCCGCGGCATTGCGCGACGCGATTCGCGAATATCGTCCGACGGTGTGTGTCATCGAGGGACTTTTTTACGCGCAAAATCTCCAGACCGCGCTCATCATGGGCGAGGCGCGCGGCGCGGCGCTGGCGGCCATCGCCGAAGCCGGCCTGGAAATTTTTGAAATCGCGCCGCGCAAGGTGAAACAGGCCGTCGTCGGCTACGGCGCGGCGCAAAAATCCGCCGTCGCAAAAATGGTCCAGCGCCTGTTGAATTTGCCAAAACCGCCCGCGCCGGACGCGGCGGACGCGCTGGCGCTGGCGCTCGCCCACGCGCAGGAAAACAGCCGTTACAATTTGACGCCATTGAAACGGGTATGAATTCTTCATTCTGCATTCCGCATTCTGCATTCGCATGATCACCTTCCTCCACGGCAAACTCATCGAAGCGCTGCCCACCCAGGTTGTTGTGGATGTGAACGGCGTCGGTTATGAAGCGCTCATTCCGCTGTCGTCGTTCGACAAGCTGCCGCAACCGGGCGGCACGGTAAAACTGCTCACGCAACTGGTCATCCGCGAGGACGCGCACACGCTTTACGGTTTCATGACGGCGGCGGAACGCGATTTGTTCCGGCTGCTCGTCAACACCGTTTCCGGCATCGGGCCGAAGATCGCGCTGAACATTTTGAGCGGCATCAGCGTGACCGCGTTTCGCGGCGCGGTGGCCGGCGGCGACGTAAAATCGCTTTCGCAAATTTCCGGCGTCGGCAAAAAGACCGCCGAGCGCATCATCGTCGAGTTGCGCGACAAAATCGGCGCGGCGGGCGCGTGGGAGGCCGCCAGCGCCCGGCGCGCGCTCTCGCCGGACGACCAAAAAATCAATGACGCCGTGCTGGCGCTGATGGCGCTCGGTTTCAAACAGATTGACGCGCATGACGCTGTTCGCGCCGCGCAGACGATGCTCGGTGTGAAGGCGACGGTCGAAGACCTTGTGCGCGCGTGTTTGAAAAAAGGAGCGTGATGACTGAAGCAAGTTCATCGCCGGAAAAAACGGGCCCGCCGGCAAAAAAAAGAAAATCCGGCGTGATCGTGCCGCACAAGGCGAAGTGGCATCAGCGCGCCGGCGCGTTCCTGGTGTTCGTTTTGTTGCGCGCGCTCATGGTCACGGTGCGCTGTCGGCTGCGTGACCGCTCGGAATTTTTAGCGCTCAATGCCCCCGGCCCGGCGATTTTTTGTTTCTGGCACAACCGGCTCGCGTCCTGCATCAAAGCTTATGAAAGCCACCGCAAACCGCACACGTCCGGCAAGGGCATGGCGGCGCTGGTAAGTGCCAGCCGGGACGGCACGTTCCTAACGGGCATTCTGGAATGGTTCGGCGTGCAGCCGGTGCGCGGATCAACCAGCCGGCGGGGACCGCAGGCATTGCTTGAACTCACAACCTGGGCCGAGCGCGGCTACGACCTGACCATCACGCCGGACGGCCCGCGAGGACCGTGCTACCAGATTCAGGAGGGCGTGATGTCGCTGGCGCAGGTGACAGGTTTGCCGGTGGTGCCGGTGGCGTTCAATCTGGATTGGAAACTGCGCGCGAAAAGCTGGGACCGATTTCAAATTCCGCTGCCCTTCACACGCTGTGAAGTCATCGTCGGCCGAATCATACGCGTGCCGGGCGAAGCAACGGACGCCGAACGCGAGGAACTGCGCAAACAACTCGAAGCTGAATTGCGTGCCATCTCGCACGATTGATTTTTTGCGCAGCGCAATCCTTGACACTCGACCCTCGACTTTCGACTCTCGACCAGAATGATTGCCCGCGTCAGCCTCGAAATCGCGCTCCGCAAGGAGTTCGATTATTTGATTCCGCCCGGACTGGCCGGACAAATCGAGGTCGGCAGCCGCGTGCAGGTGCCATTCGGCCCGCGAAAAATTCTCGGTTGCGTCACCGCCCTCGCCGAAGAATCCGCGCACGCCAATCTCAAACCAATTCTGAAAGTCATCGGCGCCCAGACGCTCGTCACGCCGAAAGTCCTGAAACTCGCACGCTGGATTGCCGATTACTACTGCTGCGCGCCGGAAACCGCGCTGAAATCCGTTCTGCCCGAAGCCGTGCGCAAGGAGGAATCCGGCTGGCGCGAACGCTTGTTTGTCCGCGCGCTGATGGTGAGCGGCGAATTTCCAAAATTACCCAAGCGCCAGCAGGAAGTTTGGAACATCATTGAAGAACGGCGCGAGTTGCCGTTGCAGGAATTGGTCGAGCTGGCCGAAACCACCGCCGCCACCGTCCGCAAACTCGAAGATCGCGGTCTGGTGGAGATCGCCCCCCAAATTTCCGAACGCGATCCGTATGCCCGTGAACACATTCTGCCGTCGCAACCGCTGCCGCTGAATCCGGCGCAGGAAATGGCGCTGAAGGAAATCATCGGCGCAATGGATGGACGTGGTGGCATCCGCGTCCCGCGGGTGGAGGCGGGCGTCGCGCCCGCCTCTCGTCCGACGGCCAAACCCGGTCCGATTTCAGAAACCACCGTCCGCAAACGCAGTCTGCCGCATTTTGAAATTCCGGGTTTTACCTATCACGTCACCTGGCGGACGCACGACAAGCTTGTTCTTTCTCCCGAGGCACGCGCCCGCACGCTGGATGCCTGCCATCACTGGCACGGCAAAAAAGTGAAATGCTACGCCGCCTGCGTCATGTCCGACCATGTTCATTTGCTGATTCAACTTTTGCCGGTTCGGGAAGCCGGGAAAACCGGCGTTCATTCGCTTCCGGAAATCTTGCACAGCATCAAATCGTTTTCCGCTCATGAGGCAAACAAGGTGATGAAACACTCCGGGCCGGTCTGGATGGATGAATCGTTTGACCGCCTGATTCGATCCGAAGCGGACTTGCACAAAACCTGGGATTACATTTGGAACAACCCGCGAACGATTGGGCTGGTCGGACCGATGGAGGATTATCCTTACATCTGGACGCCGGGCGTATCAGACGTTGAAAATGTTCGGCGGGACGCCGAACATGACCTGCGAGACGCGGGTGCCACACAACAGGAATCGGGCGTTGCAAAGTCATCCCAAGTTTTCTTGCTTCACGGGGTAACAGGTTCGGGCAAGACGGAAATCTATCTCCAGGCCATCGCCCACGCGCTCGCCCAAGGCAAGGGTGCGATTGTGCTCGTGCCGGAAATTTCGCTCACGCCGCAGACGGTCGAACGCTTCAAGGCGCGGTTCAGCTTCGGCAAACTGCAAACGCTCGTGGCGGTTTTGCACAGCCACTTGTCCGCCGGCGAACGCCACGACGAATGGCACAAAATCCGTCAGGGCCGCGCGCGCATCGTCATTGGAGCGCGTTCGGCGATTTTTGCGCCGGTCGAACCGCTCGGCCTCATCATCGTGGACGAGGAGCACGAGCACACCTACAAGCAGGAGGAAGCGCCGCGCTACCACGCGCGCGACGTCGCCATCATGCGCGGCCGGATGGAAAACACGGTCGTCGTGCTCGGCTCGGCCACGCCGTCGCTGGAAAGCTATTACAACTGCAAACGCGGCAAATACACGCTGCTCGAACTGCCGGAGCGCGTGGACGACCAGAAAATGCCCCACGTGCGCGTCGTGGACATGCGCCAGGCCGCGTCCCGCCAGCGCGGGAAAGAAGGCATCCCGATTTTTTCGCCGCAACTCAAGGAAGCCATCACGCAACGGCTCGAAAAGCACGAGCAGACGATCTTGTTTTTGAACCGGCGCGGCTATTCGACTTCGCTGCAATGCCCAAAATGCGGCTATGTGGCGCAGTGCCCGAATTGCAGCCTCGCGCTCACGTATCATCGGCCGGAACAAAAACTCCGCTGCCACATTTGCGGGTTCATTGACGCCGTGCCCGCCGTGTGCCCGAATGAAAAATGCAAAAACCCGGCCATCCGCTATGCCGGTCTCGGCACGCAGAAGGTCGAAGACACGCTGGCGAAACTTTTCCCCAACGCGCGCGTGCGGCGCATGGACGCCGACACGATGAAGCGCAAGGATGACTACCGGAAGGTGCTCGGTGATTTCCGCGCCGGCAAGACCGACATCCTCGTCGGGACGCAGATGATTGCGAAGGGCCTGCATTTCCCGAACGTCACGCTCGTCGGCATCATTTACGCCGACCTCGCGCTGCATCAGCCGGATTTTCGCGCGGGCGAGCGCACCTTCCAGCTCCTCACCCAAGTCGCCGGTCGCGCCGGCCGCGGCGACGTTGAGGGTGAAGTGTTCGTCCAAGCGTTCGCGCCGTTTCATCCGGCGATCCAATACGCGCGCCGCCACGACTTCCCCGGCTTTTACGAACAGGAAATCGAATTCCGCGAACAACTGAAATATCCGCCCGTCAGCCGCGTCGCGCTGCTCACACTCAAAGGCCGCAACGAGGACAAGGTGAAGTTCAGCGCCGACCATTTGAAACGCGAACTGGAGAAAAATTTTGTAGCGGCGGTCTATGACCGTCACCAATCAGACACGCAAGGTAGGGTGGGCAGTCCTCTGCCCGCCGCTCGCACGCAAGCCGATGACGGCGCGCATCCCGCAGGCGCGGGACGCCCTACCACATTTAAAGATTTGATCATTGCCGGGCCGGCGCCCGCGCCGTTGCTGCGCGCGGAAACTTTTTACCGGTACCAAATCATGCTGCGCACGCGCGCGATGAGCAAACTGAGTCAGACACTGGCGAAAATCATCGAAACGCTCGCATTACCCGAAGACGTGACACTCATGGTGGATATTGATCCAGTGAGCTTGTCTTGAGGTAGCACAGGCGTCCCGCCTGTTGTTTCCGGCGTCGCGCCCGAAACCGGCGCGGGACGGACGACCATTTCACACTTGCCCGATTGCCTGCAACCTGTGTCGCACAACGGAATTCGGCGGGACGCCGAATTCAACCCCCGAAAGCTTTCGGGGGTGCTACCGTAAAAATCATCGGGACGCTTGCGTTGCCGGACGACCTGATGCAGACCGCGAACATCAATCTGGTGAATTTGACCGAGTTTATGACACGCTAAGGTTTTTAATCCCCCGCTGCCACAAATCGAAGTGATACAGCGCGACGACGACGAGGGAGTGGCCGATTTTTTCGTCGGCCACGAGTTTCGGAATTTCCGCGACCGGCACAAGGTGCGTCACCAAATCCTCGCCGTGATCAAATTCGACGCCGTGTTTGAGGCGGCAGTTTTCCACGAGGACGGTGAAGCAGGTGTTGGTCAAAATGGCCGGGTTTGCGTGGATGCGTCCGAGCACACGCGCGTTTTCGCCTTCGTAGCCGGTCTCCTCGCGCAATTCGCGCACGGCGGTCGCCACCGGATCGGTTTCGTCCGCTTCCATTATGCCGCCGGGGATTTCGAGTTCCACCGTGTTCGAGCCGTGGCGGTATTGCTCGACCATCACCAACTGCTGGTCGGGCGTAACGGCGACGACATTGACCCAATTGACGCTGTCGAGGACGTAAAAATCGTGTTCCTTGCCGGTGCGCGGCGAGATTTTCACGTCCGAGCGCAGCTTGAAGATGCGGAAATCGCCGATGGGCGTCGAACGGACTTTTTTCCACGGTTTTATCACACGTTTGAAAAGATTTTAACGCAGAGGCGCAAAGACGCAGAGAAAAAAGTTCAATCTTTGCGCCTTCGCGTTTTTGCGTTAAGAACTCCTGTCTTGCGCGGACCAACCCCGGCGCATCAAGTTCAGCAAATGCTGCAGGGCATCGTCGTAGCTGCGTCCCTTTTGTTCAGCGAGCTGGCGGGAGCGTTTGTCCAGTTGCGCGGCCATTTCGGCGGATTTTTCGGGCGGACAGCCGAGCGTGGTCAACAGTTTTGCGAGTTCAGAAATATCCATGGTCCTTGGGCGGGCGACGTTGCCGCGCAGCTATGGTGCTTCGATCGCTTCGCGCACCTTTTTGGTCAAATCCAAGGGATTAAAAGGTTTTTGCAGAAAGAACGTCCCAGGTCTCGACATGGCGTCCCGGACCGCGTTGTTGTTGATGTAACCTGAAATGAAAAGAACCCGGACCGCGGGATTTACCTGCCCCAGCCATTCGGCGAGCGTTTTGCCGCTCAGTCCGGGCATGATCACGTCGGTGAGCAAAAGCTGGATTTTAGCGCCGTTCGCCTGCGCCAAAGTGAGGGCTTCATGACCATCGGCCGCTTCCAACACGGTGTAGCCTTGGGTCCGTAACACCCGAGCCATGAGTTGCCGCAGCGACGGTTCATCTTCGGCGAGCAGGATTGTTTCTGTGCCTTGCGGCAAACTAACCGGGACCTCGCGACTTGAAATGAACTCCTCCACCCCCTGAACGCGGGGCAGATAAATTTTAAACTGCGTTCCTTTGTCCACCTGGCTGTCGGAGTGAATATGACCGTTGCTTTGCTGGATGATGCCAAAACAGGTGGCCAGTCCCAAACCGGTGCCTTTGCCCTGTTCTTTGGTGGTAAAAAAAGGTTCAAAGATGTGTTGTTTGACTTCGTCAGTCATGCCCACACCGGTGTCGCTGACACTGACCATGACATAGTCGCCGGGAGTGATGAGGTGCCGGCGCGCATAGCCTTCGTCAAGGGTCACGTTGTCCGTGCGGATGGTCAGGGTTCCGCCGTCGGGCATCGCATCGCGGGCGTTGACAACCAGGTTCAGCAACACCTGCTCGATCTGGCCGGGATCGGCTTTGATCTGGCCCAGGTCGGACGCGGTTTGTGTCACCAGTTTAATGTCCTCGCCAATCAAGCGACGCAGCATCTTGTTCAGATTGACAATCAGTTCGTTCAGGTTGATCCGGCGGGGTTCAATGACTTGCCGGCGGGCGAAAGCCAGCAGTTGACGGGTAAGGTTCGCCGCGCGCTCGGCGCTCTCCTGGATGCACTCGAGATTGGAACGCAAAGGGGCGTTGGATGACAATTGCGCGAGCGCCAGATCCGTGTGGCCGCAAATGACCGCGAGGATGTTGTTGAAGTCATGGGCTACGCCGCCGGCCAGCCGACCGATGCTGTCAATCTTCTGCGTCTGGCGGTATTGAACTTCCAGTTCCAGTTCATGAGAGATGTCACGCTTGATGGCAATGTAGTTCGTAACGGCGCCTTTCTCGTCGCGAACGGGAGCAATGACAGCGTCTTCAGTGAAAAGCGTGCCATCCTTCTTTTTGTTGATGAAACGCCCGCGCCACACCTCGCCGGCGCTGATTTTGGCCCACAGTTGCCGATAAAAGGCGCTGTCTTGTCTGTTGCTCTTGAGCAGCCGCGGGTTTTGGCCGATGACTTCGGCCCGGCTGTAACCAGTGACCCGTTCAAAGACCGGATTGACGTAAAGAATGCGCCCCTTGGTGTCGGTGATGACGACGCTTTCCGGGGTTTGCTCAATGGCGGTCATCAGGCGGTTGAGCTCGGCTTCCGCCTGCTTGCGCGTGTCCTCATTGCCGATGGCGGAGGCGATAATTCCGAGGATTCGACGGTCATCGTCGGTGGGCCGGTAATCCGTGCCATAAACCACGCAGAGCGACCCTACGGCCTTGCCTTCGCATTTGACCGCACACCCCATGTAGGTTTGCAGGCCATGCGCCCGCACATTGGGATCGGACTTGGCGTAAGACGTCCGGGGCAGATTGGTAATGACCACCGCGTCCTCCCGGTTGTTGCGTATGACATCATAACAAATGTGGCCAGCAGAAGCATCTTCAGACTTGAAGCCCGGCGGTGTATGCCACTGGCCTATGGAGCAGAGCAAATCGCCTTGAAGACGATTATACAGAGCGCAAGTTGCTCCGAGCAATTCGCCGCAGAGAGCGGTCAGCCGGTTGATGTTCGAGTCAAAGTTGGGGCCGAGTTCCAGGAGGCAGCGATTGATCCTCTCCAGCCGCACCTCGCCCTGGCGCAGTGCCTCCTCCGCCCTTTTGCGTTCGGTGATGTCACGCCCGATCCCCACCAGGCCGCAAATCCGTCCTTGGTTGTCCCGGAACGGCACCTTGGTCGTCAGCAACGTATACTTCCGGCCATCTGGGAAAAAGGCACTGTCTTCATGGTCGATGAGCGGCTCTCCGGCCAGGACTTTTTTCTCCTCGGCGCGGCACGCCGCAGCCATCTCGGCCGGGAAAAAATCCGCGTCGGACAGGCCGATAACCTGGGAGTAATTGTCTTTGCCAAAACTTTTCGCCAGGGTGTCGTTGGCCATCAGGAACTTACTGTCCATGTCTTTGACGTAAAAAATTTCCGGCAAGAGATCAATTAATGTGCGGAGCAGTTGGCGTTCGTGGACAATGGTTTCCTCCGCCTGTTTGCGCTCAGTGATGTCCCGCCCAATTCCCACCAGGCCCTGAACCCGTCCCTGGCTGTCCCGGAACGGCACTTTGGTCGTCAAGAACGTGCCCTCCCGGCCACCGGGGCTAACGCCCTGGTCTTCATGGTCAATGAGCGGCTCTCCCCCAAAGACTTTTACTTCCTCGGCGCGGAACTTGGCGGCCAACTCGGCGGGGTAAAAGTCCGCGTCTGACAGGGCAAGAATTTGGGCGGGAGTCTTTTTGCCGAAGTGTTTGGCGAGAGCTTCATTGGCGACCAGAAAACGGCTGTCCAGATCCTTGACGTAAAAAATTTCGGGCAGCAGATCAATCAGCGTGCGGAGCAGTTGGCGTTCGCGGACAATGGTTTCCTCCGCCTGTTTGCGCTCGGTGATGTCCCGTGCGACCGCCACGTGCAATTCAGAGTGACCGAACCAGAGATGTTTCGATGAAATGCTGACGGGAAAGACACTCCCATCCTTGCGGCGGTGAACGGTTTCCAAATGTTGCGCGCCGCCTTGTCTGTTTTCCTGGAATTGCTTCCATTCCGCGTCCCAACGCTCTTTCGGAAAAACAGGGTCAATGTCCCACAAATGCAGTCGCATCAATTCCTCGCGCGTATAACCGAGTGAACGGCACGCCTGCTCGTTGACGTACGAGAAACCCGCTTCACGGGTCATCCAGAAGATTGCGTCCGAGGCCTGATCAATGGAAAACTCAAACTTCTGGAGGTCCTGCTCCACGCGTTTGCGTTCCGTGATGTCGTTACTGATGCCGACAATGAATTTTTCACCTTTCTCGTCCGTGTACAGGGTCTTTTTCGTTATTATGGTATGAACATCTCCTCTGGCGTCGGTAATTTTTTCCTCATTGATATTCTCTTTCCCGGTGGTGAAAACCGCCTCGTCTTTCAACCAAAACACATCCGCCTCGCTTTTCGGGAAAAAATCGTGATCCGATTTCCCGAGGAGTTCATCCCGGGGGTGTCCGATCAAATCGCAGTTGGCGTTGTTGAGCAACACCCAGCGGTGTTGCCGGTCCTTGACAAAGATCGGCTCGGCAAGGGAGTCGATGATTTTGTAAAGGTAGTTTCTGGATTCCGTCAGTCGTTCTTGCGCCCGCTTGCGCTCGGTGATGTCATGCGAAATGCCGAATAGCGCCTTTTTGCCGCGCCATTGGCCATGCAAGATCTCCGTCTCCACCAGGATGCGGGTCCCGTCCCTGGCCTGCAACGGAATGGGGCAAATCATGATTTTACCGGCAATCATGCCGGCCAAAAGTTTTGCGGCCTCCTGCCGTTGTTCAGGCGGGTGGAGATCAAGAGCGGTCATCCCGGCCAGTTCTGCCGGGGCGTATCCCAACTGACTTTGCGCCGCGGGATTTGTGAAGAGGATACGCCCTTCGGGTTCAAAAACGAACACCAGATCATCCAGCGCATTGAAAAAGGTTTGCAGGCTCTCTTCGTTTTCCTGCGAGGCGGCGGGGGCGGCGGAAGATTGTGCCTCCGCACGCCGGACCGTCCTTTTTTCACGATCCGATCTTGATCGGCCAGTTTTTTTGACCTTCATAAGCGCCCAATATACAGTGCCTGACGCCAATCATTTTAGCAAGCAGGAGAGGCATTGTAAGCAGAAAGCCTGCCGTCCGGTGACTTGGAAGGGACGGATGCGGTTCGCGAAAAGCTGGCAGCCTTCTTTGAGGCGCGCGCCGTTGTAGGCGAGAAAGGTTTCGTCCACAAGGTCGGCCAGTTTCTCCTTGCCGGTGATGTTTTTGGGCCGAATGCGCTTGCCAGACATGAATTTGTCCCGGTGGGGCATTTCTTTTTCTTCAGCCATTCCGGCGTGTCCAAAAAGGGCTTCGCGATAATGTGAGGTCCTCTGTTGCTTGGGCATAATTAAAATTTTGTCCGCTCACGAATCGGGTGTTGTGCCACTTGCCAACATTTTTAAATTCAAAATTTGCCACTGCCGGGTAAAACTTTTAACCTCCACCGACTTTTATGCCGCAACCAAAAATCGCAGATGCCGCCGCGCCCGCCAAACTCGGCTACTCCATGCCGGCGGAATGGGAAAGGCATGAAGCCACCTGGTTCGCCTGGCCGCACCATGCGGCCGATTGGCCGGGTAAGATGGAGGCCGTCCGTTGGGTCTATGGTGAGATGGTGCGCAAAATTTCGCCGGGCGAAATCGTGCGGATTCTTGTCCGGCACCGGGCCGAGCAAACACTTGCCGCCAGTTGTTTAAAACGCGCGGGTTGCGATTTGAAACGGGTGGAATTTGTCGAGCATCCCACGAATCGCGGCTGGATCCGCGACAGCGGGCCGATATTCGTCAAAAGAAAACATCGAACATCCAACTCCGCTGGCGCGCGAGCAGGCATCCAACATCCAACATCCAATACCGCCATCGTCCATTTTCATTTCAACGCCTGGGCGAAACATGACGACTGGCAGAAGGACCGCAAAGTGCCGGAAATGGCGGCGGGCAGGTTGCATAAACGGCTTTTCCGCGCTGAGTTTGATGGCCGGCCGTTTGTCATCGAAGGCGGCGGCATCGAGGTCAACGGTCGCGGGACGTTGCTCACCACCGAGGAATGTTATCTGCATCCCAAAATCCAGGTTCGGAATCCCGGCATGACGCGGGCGCAATACGACGGAACGTTTGCAAAATATCTCGGCGTTACGAACGTGTTCTGGCTGCGCAAAGGCCCGGCGGGCGACGACACGCACGGACACATTGACGACATCTGCCGTTTTGTGAACCGGAAGACGCTCGTGCTCATCCGGGAAACGAACCGGAGCGACATCAACCACCGTCCGCTCTCGGAAAATTGGGAACGCATCAAGGATTTGCGGCTGGAAGACGGCTCGAAGCCTGAAGTCGTGCCGCTGCCCATGCCGGCATCGCTTTATTTTGACGGCCGCCGTCTGCCCGCAAGCTACGCGAATTTTTACATCAGCAATGCCTGCGTCATCGTGCCGACATTCAACGACCCAAACGACCGCGTTGCGCTCGGCGTTTTGAGTGAGTTGTTCAAAGACCGGCCGGTTGTCGGCATTCACGCAATTGATCTGGTGCTCGGCTCCGGTTCGCTGCATTGCCTGACGCAGCAGCAACCGGCGTGAAAAGTCGCGGAGCGACGAAAGAAAGTAGCCTACGGTGAAACCGTGGGTTAAACGAAAAAATGGAACAAGCCCCGGAGGGGCGGCAGAAAATCTCGCAGAAAACCTCCGGTCAATTTCTTTCGCCCCTCCGGGGCTTGATTTTATTTTGGAACGCAAACCCGCGGCTCAAGCCGTGGGTTATTATCTTGTGCTGCTCCGCAGCTTAAAAATTTTGGTCACACCTTGAATTGTTTCACAGCTTCGACGCAACGTCCGCAAAGTGTGGGATGCTCCGCGTGCGAGCCGACATCCGTTTCCCAATGCCAGCAGCGCTCGCATTTCTGGCCGTCGGCGCGCACCACGTCGTCGGAATCTTTGTCGCCAGTGACCTCAAATTGCGAAACATTACAAAGCTCTCTGAACGCTTCGAGGACTTCTTTACTAGCAATCCAATCTGAAAATGGTTTGCGTTGTGAAAATAAACGAACTTTTGCTTCAAGAGATTTGCCAATGACTTTCGTTTGACGCTTGGCCTCCAACCTCGGCAGCAATTCGTTCCGATATTCAAAAAGTCTTTTCCAAAGATTACGCTCCGCATTGCTCTGCGTGAACGATGTCGGTTTTAATTCAACCGCATGGACAGACGAACCTTCTTTTCCGGGCACAAACTCCCATGCTTCGTCCGCCGTGAACGCCAGGATCGGCGCGAGCATCTGGCACAAGCCGGTGACGAGCCGGTGCAACGTGGTCTGGGTTGAACGGCGGCGATGCGAATTGGCCGGGTCGGTGTAGAGCCGGTCCTTGATGACGTCGTGGTAAATCGAAGAAAGCTCGACGGCGATGAACTGGCTGACTTTTTGATAGACGACGTGGAATTCATAGGCGTCGTAGGCTTTGATGACTTCCTGCTCCAGTTTTGAAAATTCGCCGAGAATCCAGCGGTCAAGGCCGGTGAGTTTGTCATCCGCCACGGCTTGCTTTGCCGGATCGAAGTCGTAAAGGTTCGAGAGCTGGTAGCGCAGCGCGTTGCGGATGCCGCGGTAGGTTTCGCCGACCTTGGCGATGCGTTCCTCGCTTACAATGATGTCGTTGCGGTAATCCTGCGACGCGACCCAAAGCCGCAGGATGTCCGCGCCATGTTTTTTCACGTAAGCCTCGGCGGTTTGCGGTTTTTCGTAAACGCCCTGGGCTTGTTTGCTCTTGGAAATCTTTTCGCGGTCGGCGTCCACCATGAACCCATGCGTGAGCACGGTCTTGAACGGTGCGGCGCCATTGCCGGCCAGCGACAGCAACAGCGACGATTGAAACCAGCCGCGATGCTGGTCGGAGCCTTCGAGATAAACGTCGGCCTGCCAGCCATTGGTTGAGGATTGAGAGTTGAGGGTTGAGTGATTCAACTCAGGACGCCGCATCAAAACGGAACGTGACGACGAGCCCGAATCAATCCACACATCCAGCGTGTCACTGGATTTGGCGGCGGCTTCCGTGCCTTTCCAATCCTTCGGTTTCACGAGCGACCAAAGTTCAGCGGCGGATTTTTCGAACCAGACGTTGGAACCGTGTTTTTCAATCAAATCGGCGGTGTTGCAGACGATTTGGGCATCGAGGATCGGCTCGCCTTTCGCGTCGTAAAACGCCGGAATCGGCACGCCCCAGGTGCGTTGGCGCGAAATGCACCAGTCGGGACGGGTTTGCACCGCGCTTTTGATGCGGCTGACGCCCCAGTCCGGCACCCATTTGACGCGGTCAATTTCGATCAGGGCTTCCTGACGGAACGTAGCCGCGGACGTTAGTCCGCGCTGATCTTCTGCGCTGTTGGATTTGCGCCGACTGACGTCGGCGGCTACGTGATCTATTTTAATGAACCACTGGTCCATCGCCCGGAAAATGACGGGCGTTTTGCTGCGCCAACAGTGCGGGTAGCTGTGATGATAATTCTCCTGGTGCAGCAGCGCATGGCGGGCACGGAGTTCGTGTAACACAACTTCGTTCGCGTCGCTCTTGCCATGCTTTTCCAGAATCGATTTACCAACCATTTCCTTTGGCATCTGTTGCTCGATCGGCAAATCATTCGTATGGGCGAACTTGCCGTCGTCGTCCACCGGCGAATAAATTGGCAGACCGACAGACGAGCCAAGTTGATAATCCTCCAAGCCGTGTCCCGGCGCGATATGGACAAAACCGGTGCCAGTGTCGCTGGTGACAAATTCGGCGGAATAAAACTTGCCAGTGCGGTTGCAGAACGGATGCTGGAACTGCAATGCGGCAAGCTTTTCGGTTGGGAATGGTTGTTCGCTGTAATTGCTCCAGCCGCATTTTCCCGCGACGGCGGGCAGCAAACCGCGGAACAAAATGTATTTTTCACCCGCGACTTCGACTCGGACGTATTGGAATTTGTCGTTGTAAGCGACGGCGAGGTTGGCGGGCAGCGTCCACGGCGTCGTCGTCCAAAGCAGCACAAACGTGTTCGGCTGGCCGACGACGGGAAATTTCACGAAAATGCTCTGGCTGACATGGTCCTGGTATTCGACCTCGGCTTCAGCGAGCGCGGTGCGGCAGGGAATGCTCCAGTAAACCGGCTTTTTGCCGCGATACACGAAACCTTTTTCGACGATGTCCGCGAACAGGCGCAACTCGTCAGCTTCATATTCCTTGTCGAACGTGAGATAGGGATTATCCCAGTCGCCGAGGACGCCGAGACGTTTGAATTGGGTGCGCTGGATATCGATGTATTTGCGGGCGTAGGCTTCGCAGACTTTGCGGATGGTGGCAGCGTCGGCGCTGGTGTCGCCGGCCTTGCGCATCTCCTGAGAAACCTTGAATTCGATGGGCAGGCCGTGGCAGTCCCAGCCCGGCACATACGGCGCACTGAAACCTCGCAGGGTTTTGTATTTGATGATGATGTCCTTGAGAATCTTGTTCAGCGCAGTGCCGATGTGGACGTCGCCGTTGGCAAAGGGCGGGCCGTCGTGCAGGACAAATTTTTCCGCGTTCGCGCGCGCAGCCTGAATTTTTGTGTAAAGCCCGGTTTCCTGCCATTTTTTGAGCCGTTCCGGTTCCCGTGCGACGAGATCGGCTTTCATGGGAAAGCCGGTGCGCGGCAGGTTGAGCGTGTTTTTGTAGTCCGTCGCCATTTTTCGGAGCACGAACGGTAACAGCGGCAAAAAGCGGTGTCAACGAACGCAGGGAGTTTGAAATTTGCCAGACACATCAAATTGGGGAAGAAAAACCGGGTCAATCAGTCAGAGGATGACCGAGAGACCCGGGGAATTTCGAATGAGTACAACTAGTAGGCTCATGGAGAAATCTAGAATTTGGACTTGTACCGAAACACAGACCGAAAACTGTTAAGAATCAAAGAACACCATGCAAACGCATCCAATTCCACCTTGCACTGCCCCAAGCAAATCACAACTGCTAATTTTTGTCAAACCTGGTTTTGAAAGTATTAGAATTTATGAACACAGTATGCCACCTGATTAGAGGTGTGTCCTGCCCCGGCGATTCGGCACGTGTTTTGTTTCTGCTCGAACTGGGCGGGCGAAAATTTCTGTTTACAGCATGGGTCTGGCTGTTAACATCCGTTCAGAAAAATATACGCGCGGACGATGTATGAAAAAAATCGAGGCCATCATTAAACCGTTCAAACTTGAGGAAGTAAAATCTGCGCTGGCCGCTCTTGGTGTTCAGGGAATGACCGTCGCGGAGGTAAAGGGGTTTGGCCGCCAAAAAGGGCACACGGAAATTTATCGTGGCAGTGAATACACGGTGGATTTTCTGCCCAAGGTGAAAATTGAGGTTGTGCTGGCTGATGCACAGGCCGCCTCCGCAGTGGACGCGATTGTCAAAGCGGCCAAGACGGGCAAGATCGGTGATGGGAAAATTTTTGTGAGTGCCGTCGAGAGCATCGTTCGCATTCGTACTGGTGAAACGGGCGAGCAAGCGGTCTGAATCAAATTTTGCGTGTCAGAAAACAACAGAAAGCAAGTGAAACCCTGATTTAGACTCCTGTGAATAACTCGTGAACAAAAGTTAATATGTTATCCTAGATACTTTCGTTCCAATTGCATAAAACGCTCATGTTAATTGAAGTTGTTTGGGGCGTCTTATCATTTTTACCAGACATGTGATGGTGGTGTGGATTTTGTTTTTCGTAAGATATTGAAGATAAGCAGGTTGTTTCGATTGTTAAATGAAGCTTTTGGCAGTAGAGTTAAGTACATGTCTGCTTTCTCAGGGTCATGGCTCTTTGCCAAGGCGAACATCGGCGGAAACTGGCGGCCAACCCTGAGTTGGGTCGCTAGGTGAATAAACCGCTTAAAAAACGGGCTTTTTGACAAAGTGCAAACGCAACTTTCGGTTGAAAAAATTTGGAATTCTGCGCGGGAACATCTCCGTTCCAAGCTGAATAACGACACCTACAACATGTGGTTCGCGCCGCTGCGAGCCTGCGCGATTGACGGCAACAACGTGACACTGGAGGCGGCCAACGAATTCAGCGGAGTCTGGCTCAAGGACAATTACCTCAGTCTCTTGCAAGACGCTTTTGCCACTGCTGCCGGCCGCCAACTCCAGGTCAAATTCAAAATTGCCACGGGAAATGCGCCGGCTCCGTCCGCATCCGCGCCCGCTCCAGTCAAAACCAAAGCTCCCGAATCCGCTCACGAGCGCCCGGCCAACAGCGAACTGCATTTTAATCCCAAAAATACCTTTGAATCATTCGTCGTCGGCAACAACAATAATTTTGCCTATGCCGCCGCGCTCGCCGTCGCCCAGGCGCCCGGCAAATCTTACAACCCGCTTTTTCTTTACGGCGGCGTCGGCCTGGGCAAGACGCATTTGCTTCACGCCATTGGCCAGCACGTTTCGGGAAACAAAAAGGGCGCGCGCGTCGCCTATCTTTCATCCGAGAAATTCACGAACGAATACATTGACGGAATCCAAAACAACCAGCTTGCCAAATTCCGCAAGAAATATCGTCAGACTGACGTGCTGTTGATTGACGACATTCAATTTCTCGCCGGCAAGGAACGCATCCAGGAGGAATTTTTCCACACCTTCAATGCGCTGCACGAGGCGCACAAGCAAATCGTGCTCACGTGCGACCGGCCGGCCAGCGAAATTCAGGGGCTCGAACACCGCCTCGTCTCGCGGTTCGAATGGGGTCTGGTCACCGACCTTCAACCGCCGGATGTTGAAATGCGCCTGGCCATTCTCCAAAAGAAAGCGCAGATCATGGGCGTGACACTGTCGGACGACATCATGAATTTCCTGGCCAATCGCATCCGCACCAACGTCCGCCGGCTGGAAGGCGCGCTCATCCGCGTGGCATCCTACGCCTCGCTCACGGGCAAGAAACTCACCATCGAAGTCGTCGAAGGCTTGCTGCGTGAAATCCTTCACGAAGAAGGCCGTTTTTCCATCAATATCGAAGTCATTCAGAAGAAAGTCGCGGAACATTTTGACATTCGCCTGGCCGACATGACCAGCAAGCGCCGCCCGGAAAACATCGCCTTCCCGCGCCAGATCGCCATGTATCTTTCGCGCCAGATGACTGAAAGTTCGCTTAATACCATCGGCGAAGCCTACGGCGGACGCGATCACGGCACGGTGCTGCACGCCTGCCGCCTGGTCAAAGACCGCATGGAAGTGGACGCCAACGTCCGCCAGGTCGTCCATTATTTGGAAAAGCAACTCATGCGCTGAATTTGTGGAGTGTTGGAGTGTTGGAGTAATGAAAAAAGGCGTTGACTCAATGCTCCATCACTCCATTACTCCATGACTTCTTCCATGCCCGTCATTGAAGTCAGCGGTCTCACCAAGACCTTTCGCACCTACAAAAAGCAGCCGGGGTTTGGCGGCGCACTCAAAGGGTTGTTTCACCGCCAATACGAACAACTCGTCGCCGTCAACGACGTCAGCTTCAAAATTGAACCCGGCGAACTCGTCGGTTTTCTCGGCCCGAATGGCGCGGGCAAGACCACCACGCTCAAGATGCTCGCCGGTCTGCTTTATCCCACCGGCGGCTCGGCCCGTGTGCTCGGTTACGTCCCGTGGGAACGCGCCGATGGCTACCGCCGCCAGTTCGCGCTCGTGCTCGGCCAGAAAAACCAGCTTTGGTGGGACCTGCCCGCGCGCGAATCGCTCGAGCTGAATGCGAAAATTTACGGCATCCCCGCCGACCGCTTCGAGCGCACCGTCACCGAAATGAGCGAAATGCTTAACGTCCGCGACAAGCTCAACATCAGCGTGCGTGAACTGTCGCTCGGCGAACGCATGAAGATGGAATTGATCGCCTCGCTGCTGCACCAGCCCAAGGTGTTGTTCCTCGACGAACCGACCATTGGCCTCGACGTAGTTTCGCAAAAGATCGTCCGCGAATTCATCCGCCGTCACAACACCGGGCAAAAGACGACGATTTTGCTCACGAGCCATTACATGGCCGACATCCAGGCGCTTTGCGACCGGGTCATCATCATTGACCGCGGCAAAATCTTCTTTGATGGCAAATTAAGCGAAATCGTGGATCGTTTCGCGGATTTCAAACTCGTCACCATTCAATGCGAAAAAACGAACGATTATCCGGCGGAAAATCTGGCGCGCTACGGTGAAGTCGTTGAAAAAAACGCCGGCTCCATCAGGTTTAAGGTCAAACGTGACCGCGTCATCGCCGTCTGCAAATCGCTGCTCGATGATTTGGCAGTGAGCGACATTGACATTCAGGAAGTGCCCATTGAAGACGTGATCCGCCAGATTTTCGCCCGGTGAACAGCACGCAGGGAATCTCTTACTTCCGGCATTTTCCGGAACAAGCCAGGGTCCGTACGTGCGGTCGGCGCCTCATGTCTGGCCAAGGCGTTTTAGTTCCCTTCGTTTGCGGACGCCAGGTTGCCCGGGCTGCCGGCGTTCGGCGGTCTGAACCTGGTGACGATTTGCTCCCGGAGGGCGGAAATCAAAAACACCCAGGCGCTGACGAAAAAGAACAACATGGCCAGGTTCCTGAACACCATCACCATTTCCGGCCAGGCGGGGTGGCCAATGAAGTCCCACTTTCCGGACAGCCAGGGGTTGCCGCATAAAAACCAGTAAAGCGAATAGATGTAACCGCCGGCGAGGATCGTGGCCGGGATGAGGAACTGCGGGCGGACAAAAAACCAGAACGGGACCGACCAGGCGAAGTATTGAAAGGCCCAATTGTCCGTGAAGCCGTAAATAATGGTGTAGCTTGCCGCGATGGTGGCGCATACCTCGGATGCAGAACGGCACGACCGGCGCAGCCAGGCCAGCAGCAATAATAGCAGGACGGCGATCAACCAGCTGTGGTGTAAAACAAAATTGGCCAGCCGGATGCCACTCGCCGGCCACTCGTCGGGCGCCGGCAAAAAGGAAGATATGAGAACCCGGAGACCCCAGACGGGCATGTCAGCAGTCGTTTGCAACCTTTGTCCCCGATAACCGAAAACGTTTGCGTGGATAATCCCTGCGTCCTGGATGAGCGCGGGCACATACGTGAGCAGGGCGGTCATTCCAATAGCGAAAAGGAAAATCAACCGCTTGCGCCATCCGGGGACGAAGAAAACCAATGCCGGGATCGCCAGCTCGCCGGGAAGCTTGATCCAAAAACCTGCCCCCAAGGCGGTGCCAGCGGCGATGGTTTTTCCCCGCGACAGCAACCACACGCACAACAGGACGGAGAACGCCACGGCGGAATCCGTGTTTCCATGATAGGCGGAGAAAATCAGGGACAGTGGATTCAACCAGTAGCACGCCGCCACAGCAAACCGCCAGGGCTTGTGCCACCACAACCCCAGCAACAGCAGGGTCGTGCCCGCGTCCAGCAGGGCAAAGGGGGCCCGCAACAGGATGCGAAAGGGGATGCCGGTGAAATTCGCCAACTGCCCGGCGAAAGCCGCCGCCACGGCGATGAAGGGCGGATGGTTCATGTCCTGATTGAAATGATAATAACCGATCAGGCCCAGTTTGTGCACCCCGGCGGCATGCTCCTGCCAGATGCCGACATCGTACGTGCCTTCCGTAAAAACCACGAGGTAGAAGCGGATGGCTGCTCCGAACGCCAGCGCCAGCCAAAACCAGGCACCCGGACGCAAAAGCCAGCTCCACTGCCGGTCAGCAATGATTGTTTTGTCAGCGTCTCGCTTTTGCACAACGGTAGGGATGCTAGGTGGTGAAGCAGGCCAGCACAAAAAAAATCGGACGGGAATTGCACCGGGACGGTCTTGCCACCTTTCGTTTCGCGTGTTTGAATCCGGGTGTGGATGCATTTCTGCAAGCGGCGATTGAGGAAGCCAAAAAAGGGTTGGCTGAAGGAGGAATTCCCATCGGCTCGGTGCTCGTGCTGGACGGCAAAATCATCGGGCGCGGCCACAACCAGCGGGTGCAACACGGCAGCGTGATTCATCACGCGGAAATGAACTGCCTCGAAAACGCCGGACGGCTCAAGGCGTCGGTTTATCAGCGTTGTGTTTTGTATTCGACGCTTTCACCGTGTCCCATGTGCAGCGGTGCGATTTTGCTCTACAAAATCCCGCGGGTCGTCGTCGGCGAAAACGTGACGTTCCAAGGCCCGGAGGCATACGTCCGCTCGCAGGGCGTGGAAATCGAAGTGTTACAGGACCCGGCGTGCATCCAACTCATGTGCGATTTTATCAAGGCCAAGCCGGAGCTTTGGAATGAAGATATTGGCGAGCGATAATTCGTACGATGAACGCAGCGTTGCAATTATACAAATGATTCCCGTATCCTCGCCAAAATGAAATGTCCAAAGTGCAACATCGATCTTCAAACCCAAAATGACCGTGGGGTGGAAGTCGAAGCCTGTCCGAGTTGTCAGGGAATGTGGCTGACCCCGGCCGAACTGGATCAGTTGGAAGATGAGGCTTTTAATAATGATGCGAACAAGGGTTTGCTTTATCTTGTCAGCCATGAGACCGAACTTAAATGTCCGGTTTGTTCCGCTGCGCTCAAGCGGTTCGACTATCGGTTTTTCGATTTACAACTCGATTGTTGCCCGGAACACGGTTTCTGGTTGGACAAAGATGAAGACAATCAGATTTTGAAATTAATGCGCGGCGAAGAAGATCGGGTTGAAAGGAAATTTAGGACTGAAGACTCATGGGCAAAGTACATCAACCATTTGCGCTCGCCTTCGTTTTTCACAAAGGTCGAAGATTTGTTTCGTCGGTAGAAACTACGCCGCCGCCTGGTCCTGTTTGCGTCGCACAATCGGTTTGCTTTCGCCCAGCACCACCGGCCGGGTGATTTTGACGTGAATGATGCTGCCGTTGTCCGGCGCTTCATACATTAAATCGAGCATCAATTTTTCAATCAACCCGCGCAAGGCCCGCGCGCCCGTGCCCTTTTTCAGCGCTTGCGCCGCCAGTTCATGCAGGGCGTCCGGTGTAAATTCCAGTTCCGCGCCTTCCATGGCCATGAGTTTGGCGTACTGTTTCGTCAGCGCGTTTTTCGGCTCGGTGAGAATTGCAACCAACTCCTCTTCGGTCAATTCGGCCAGCGTCGTCACGACCGGCAGCCGGCCCACAAATTCGGGAATGAAGCCGAAATTGAGCAAATCCTCCGGTTCGGCGTGTTGGAGAATTTCATTGCGCGCCGCGCCGGCGTTTTTTTGCGCTTCCCCAATTGCGCCAAAACCAATCACGTGCCGGCCCAGCCGCCGGTGGATGACCTTTTCCAACCCGATGAACGCGCCACCGCAAATGAACAAAATGTCCGTCGTGTCCACGCGGATGTATTCCTGCTGCGGATGTTTGCGTCCGCCTTGTGGCGGGACGTTGCAGACCGTGCCTTCGAGGATTTTCAGGAGCGCCTGCTGCACGCCTTCACCCGAAACGTCGCGGGTGATGGACGGGCCTTCCGCCTTGCGCGCAATCTTGTCAATCTCGTCAATATAAACGATGCCGCGCTGGGCTCGCTTCACGTCGTAGTCGGCGTTTTGGAGCAGCCGCAAAATAATGTTCTCCACGTCTTCGCCGACATACCCGGCCTCAGTGAGCGTCGTGGCGTCAGCGATGGCGAACGGCACATCAAGAATTTTGGCGAGCGTGCGCGCGAGCAGCGTTTTGCCGGAGCCGGTCGGCCCGATCATCAAAATGTTGCTCTTTTCGATTTCAACGTCGGCGTGCGGCTGGGGTGAAGACTTGCCGGCCTCTTCATTTTTTGCCGCCGGTTCCGGCTGAATCCGCTTGTAATGATTATGCACCGCCACGGCCAGGGTTTTTTTCGCGTGTTCCTGGCCGACGCAATAAAGGTCAAGCTGCCGTTTGATGACTGCCGGTTTGGGAACGGTGAACTTCGGCTGCTGCTTTTTGGCGGCGGCGGCGAATTCCCGGTCGAGAACGTTTTTGCAAAGAATGATGCACTTGTCGCAAATATAAACGTCCGGTCCGGCAATGAGCTTGCGTACTTCGGCGTGCGATTTGCCGCAGAAACTGCACATGGTGATGTTGTTCGGACGGGCCATCTCAAAATGCAGATTTCACATTTCAGATTATGAGAAGGTCTGGCGCAAAACGTCAGGAAACAACCGAGGTTTTCTCCACAGTTCCGGCGATTTCCTTGCGGGACTGCACCACTTGATCCACGAGGCCGTAAGCTTTGGCCTCCTCGGATGACATGAAATTGTCGCGGTCGGTGTCTTTGCCAATGTTTTCGACGGATTTGCCGGTGTGTTTCGCAAGAATTTCGTTGAGCCGGTCCTTGAGCCGCAAAATTTCCCTGGCCTGGATGCTGATGTCGCTGGCCTGGCCCTGCACGCCGCCCCAGGGCTGATGGATGAGGATGCGCGCGTTCGGCAGAGCGTAACGTTTGCCCTTCGTGCCCGCCGCGAGCAGGACCGCGGCCATGCTGGCCGCCTGCCCGACGCAATAGGTGTTCACGTCGCAGGTGAGATATTGCATCGTGTCGTAAACCGCCAGCCCGGCCGTGACGCTGCCGCCGGGCGAGTTGATGTAGAGATGGATGTCCTTTTTCGGATCGGACATTTGCAGGAATAAAAGCTGCGCGATGATGATGTTCGAAACCATGTCATCCACCGGCGTGCCGATGAAAAGGATGCGGTCAACGAGCAGGCGCGAATAAATATCCCAACTCCGCTCGCCGCGACCGGTTTGTTCAACCACAATGGGAACCAGAAAATTGTCCATGGCCCAATAACTACTCCATTTTTGCCGCAAGTAAAGGCGCGAAACGGATCGGTAATGGGTTGTTTTGGTTTAAGACCGGCCGGGCCAGGGGTGTTCCCATGAAAAGCGCATATCCCTTGAATGACGAATGACTAAGCCATAATGACTAAATAATCACAAAGCCCGAATGACAAAATAATTCTCCGCGCCCGGGCATTCCGGATTGGTCATTGGGAATTATTTAGTCATTCGGATTTAGGAATTAGGAATTTTGGCCTTCATCCACCCCATCATATTTCATCAATCTGACCTGTTGTCGATGGTTTAACGGTTCAACGTTTGCCAGATAAGCCTGAATGCGCTCGCGAAATCCCCCGGCTTTTCCTCAATCCAGCGCGTGATTTTTTCCGGCGCAAACCATCCGCCGCGCTCGATTTCGTCCGGGTGCAGTTGAAACGGCCCTTCGGCCTGACAGCGATAGACCCAGACAAATTCCGCATCCGTTTCCGGGCACGCGGCGATTTTAAACAAACGCTCCGGCGCTTTTGCGACGATCAATCCGATTTCCTCGCGCAATTCGCGCACCGCGCAGGCGTTGTAATCCTCGCCGGAATCCACGTGACCTGAGCTCGAGGAATCCCATTTGCCCGGTTCGCGGTCCTTTTTCATCGAGCGCTTTTGGAGAAAAGTTTCGCCGAGCGAATTGAACACCAGCACATGGATTGCCCGATGTTTCAATCCGAGCCGGTGCACCTCGCGACGCGGCTTGGCATCAACCACCTCGTCGCGTTCGTTGACGACATCAAAAATTTCCTCGTTCACAAAACTGAAGTTGGCTCCGTACCGGGAAATCCTATTGCCCGCCATCGTCCTTGGAAAGAACGACCTGCTTTTGATGGTGACTCAATTTGCAGGGATGCCGCGCTATGGCGTCCCCCGCTTGCGTAGGGCGGAACAGCCTCGGTTGCTTTTCCTTTGCGCCGCTGCATGAGACGCAGTCATCGCGGCGCGATGACACTACCCGCCGGCATTTGCATTTTTGCCTACGGATTGAGGATAATTATTGGCGGCGGTGGATTCGTTGTTGGATGGAATCCTGGTGGTCTGTTGGTAATAATAAATATATTGGTGAATGGAAATATGTTGGTGAATGGTATTGTATTGGTGAACAGAATTGGCGGTGGCGCAATTCCAGATAGCTCCCACTTTTCTGAGCTGGTCACCTTGCCTATTACCACGGTCCATTCATCATTAAATGTGCCATCGCCGGTGACTGGTGCCTCTTCATTGATGGTCTGATGCAGGATGGTTTGGTTGGTTGTAATAACCGTAGTTGAACGGGACTTGGTTGTATTGAGACCGTCAAAATAAAGGTCCGTGTTGGTGATTCCATTCTGTTCATTGAAGAGATGAAAGAAAATCTTCCCGAATCGAGTTACCGTCCCGGAAGGCGTCAATTCGTTGGCCTTCTCAAGAGACACACTTTTGTCCAAATAAAAAAGTGTGGCGTCATAATCAACGCTAAAGTAAACAACATTAGTGTTGCGAACATCATATATTCCCATGGTTAAGTTAAAAATGGGGTTCGTGCCGGTTTTGTCCACGACAAAAATGTCGCTACCGCTCAGTGCCAGTTGTGCGTCAGCAGGCCAGTTCGTGTTTAAGGCCGTCGCCAAAAAACTCAAGAGTTCCTTATTGGTGATTTTTGAAGTCTTGATGGTGCCTTCAAGAACGCCGGGAGTTAAAATCACTTGCTGTTCGGCAATAAGGCTGAAGTTGAGCTTTGTGAATTGTTCGACTTCAGGACCTATAGGTTGTGCTTTGGCGTTGGAAGCCCACAACGCCAGCACAACTGCGATGGCCGCGATAGTCAGCTTGTTTGATTTCATACCTTTAGTTTTTGATTGTTGCGAATTTCGTTTACTGTTTTCCCGGCTCAACTGAGTGAGCCGAACTTACACGATTAAGCATGTTGAAGGGTCGTGGTGTCAACTCTAATCAAGATTCAATTGCTGAAAAGTTTTCCTGTCAACGCCACAAATTGTTCCAGATTCAATTTCTCCGCGCGTTCCTGGGAGGAGATGTGTAATTCTTCAAATGCCTGCGTCAATTTTTCCGCCGGCCAATCTTCGCGCAACAGTTTCAACATCATTTTCCGCCGCTGCGAGAACGCCCGCTTCACAATTTTCACAAAAGTGGCACGCTGGTTTTCGGGCAAAAGCGGCGTGACACGGCGGATCAAAACCACGCACGCGGAGTCCACGTCCGGGGCGGGGAAAAAACAGGCTGCCGGAATTTTGAACCACCCACGCAGCTCGTAGTCGAGCTGAAGCAGCAGCGTCAGCACCCCGTAATCTTCGTCACCGGCTTTGGCCATGAGCCGGTGGGCGACTTCGAGCTGCAGCGTCGCGACCATCCGTTCCGGTCGTTTGGGCGATTGCGCCAGTTCCACAAAAATGGTTGAAGCGACGGAGTAGGGCAAATTCGCCACGAGCTTCCAATCGTACCAATCAAGTGGGACAGGCATCCTGCCTGTCTCTGATTTATTTTCAGACGACAGGCTGGAAGCCTGTCCCACTTTCAAAAACTCCAGCGCATCGGCGTGGAGCAAAACAAATTTCGGAGGGGCGAGCTCCGCGAGTCCCCGATCTTTTGCGCTTGCAGAATTTGGGGCTCGTGGAACTCGCCCCTCCGAAACGTGTGGGAATCGTTCGCGCAAAAATTCAACGAGCCGGGCGTCTTTCTCAATCGCCAAAACTTCACCCGCATTTTGCAGGAGCAATTCCGTCAGCGGACCCAGCCCCGGCCCGATTTCGAGGACTTTATCCGTTTTTTTCAATTCTGCCGCACCAACAATGCGCCGGAGTTGATTGCCATCATGCAGAAAATTCTGGCCGAGGGATTTTGTCAGTTGAATCCCGCGCGTGGCCAGCAGTTTCCGCATCTCCGAAAGCTTCACCGGGAAAGCAGCTTTTACACGAATTGCGCGAATTGGCACGAATTAAAAAAACAGACTCAAACAATTCGCGACAATTGGCGGAATTCGCGTAAAGATTTGTTTTCTATATCCGTGTCCATCCGTGTTTATCCGTGGTTTAGGACTTCCGCGAGCGCGCTGACGGCTTTGGCCAATTGCGCTTTGGTAATCGTAAGCGGGGGCGTGAAACTGATGACGTTACCATACTCCCCTTCGGGCAACAGAATGAAGCCGCGCTGCAACATGGTTTTAATGGCCTGCATGGCTGCGTCAGTGGCTGGCCTGCCGTCGGACAAGTGCAGTTCGACGCCAGCCATCAAACCCAGACCGCGGACGGCGATTTGCAATTTCGGATTTGAAATTTTCGATTGCAGTTCGCCGAGCAGAAATTCGCCAAGTCCCGCGCTGCGTTCCGGCAATTCGAGTTTTTCAATTTCCTTGATTTGTGCCAACGCCATCGCGCAGCCGACGGGATGGCCGAGGAAGGTGCTGGTGTGAATCGCCTCGCCGCGCGATGCCGGCCACGCGGTATCCATCAGGTCAGCGCGGCCAATGCAGGCCGAGAGCGGGAAACCGCCGGTGAGTGCCTTGCCCAGGCAGATGAGGTCGGGCACGACGCCGGTGTGTTCGCAGGCAAACCATTTTCCGGTGCGGCCAAAGCCGGTGTAAATTTCATCGAGAATCAGCAGCGCACCGTGTTCGTCGCAAAGTTTTCGCAGCAGCGGCAGAAATTCCTTTGGCGGAACATTGATGCCGCCGCGGGCCTGCACCGGTTCGACCAGAATCGCCCCGATATGTTCGCGGCGAAAAATCCGGCGGATGGCCCAATCCACGGTGGCCAGGTCGGCGGATTTTTTTTGAAACGGCACGAAGTGTCCAAACTCGCGAAGTTGAAAATGAAACGGGTTGCGGAAAAAATTGCGGTGGGTGGCGTTGAGCGTGCCATAGCCGAGGCCATGATACGCGCCCTCGAAGGCAATCACCCCGCGTTTGCCGGTGGCCAGCATCGCGGTTTTGAACGCGGACTCAACGGCTTCAAAACCGGAATTGCCGAAAATGACTTTGCCGGAAACCGGGTCTGGCGTCTGGCGTCTTGAGTCTGGGGATTTTGTCCATCGTTCGAATGTAATCCGGCTCAAGTCGCGGGCGAGTTCCGCTTTGCGCGCGTGCGGATGCACGTCGCCCATGGCGTGCAAGAGCCGGGACATTTGTGTTTGCCCGGCCTTGACGACGTGCGGGTTTGCGTGACCGGCGGCGGCGACGCCAAATGCGGCGGTCAAATCGAGATATTTTTTCCCATCAGCGTCCCAAACGTAAACGTCTTGGGCGCGTTCCCAAATGATGGGCCAGGAGCCGTCCGGCTCCATGAACACAATGTTGCGCGACTCGTAATCACGCAGCAGTTGGATGGTTTGCTGCGATTTCATTTTTTAACCACGGATGGACACGGATGGACACGGATGAATTTAGAAATGCGGGATGCTTTTTCCCTCGCCCCGCCCAAGCGGGGAGAGGGATAGGGCGAGGGGATTTGAGTTTCACGCGCCACCTCACCCCGGCCCGCTCCCCCAACTTCGTTGGCGGAGAGGGAGAAAACGCGGTTGCGTATTTCTGTATTCAATCTGCGTTTCATCGGTGGCTGATTAAATTCCCCGTTGTTCCGGCGGCCAGATGATTTTGTGCATCTGAACTTGAAACCGCACCGGCAGCGCATCGGCAATGATTTTTTCCGCCAACTCGCGCCGCGAAACCGGCGTCTGGCCGGCGGGAACCTTTTTCAATGATTTATTTTGTTGCTCCGGCGCCAGTGGATGCACCCACGAAAAGAGCAGGGGACATACCACATTCAGCCGGTGTTCCATGATTTGTCGCCGGGCCCATTCATAATCCTCGACGGTGCCAATGACGAACTTGATTTCGTCGTTGTGCTTCAGATGCCTGAGATTTTCCCAACGGTTGCGTTCGGCCTCACCGCTGCTGGGACATTTCAGATCCATGATGCGCCGGACGCGAGGGTCAACGGGGGAGATATCGTGCGCCCCGCTGGTTTCGAGCAGCACAATGAAACCATCGTCGCAAAGCTGTTTCATCAACGACAGGGAATTTTTTTGGAGCAACGGTTCGCCGCCCGTAAGTTCAACCAAGGGCACGGAGTTAAGGGTTGAGGGTTGAGGGTTGAGGGGCGGTCGGAATGGCGCGGCCAGTCGCCGGACTTCCGTGCATATTTCTTCGAGTGATTTTTTTTTGCCTTCGGTAAAGGCGTAGGCGGTGTCGCAATACGAGCAGCGCAAATCGCAGGCGGTGAGCCGGATAAAAACGCACGGCAGCCCGGCGAAAGTGCTTTCGCCCTGCAAGCTCAGATAGATTTCGTTGACAACCAGTGTGTCGGACATGCTGGCAGTGTAGCGCTGCGGCGTTAAAAGGAAATGGCTGTGATTTGCTTTGGCACGATTCGCGGCTATATTCCAGGAATCCGCAACCGCCTCAAACTTCAGATATGGGGTTGGAATCGGGGCATAAAATTTGCGGCAAAAAATGAAAATCCTATGAAGTTGCGCGGCGCACAATTCCTCCTGGCCTTCGTTTTCTTGGGGCCAATGGCCGCCCGCGCACAGAATCTCGACACCATCGGCGTCACGCTGTTGCAAGCGGTGACGACCAACGTCAACGGCGCGGGCATTCGCGTGGCGCAGCCGGAGGCGTATGACAATGGCACGACAAATTGGGAGGTCAACCCCAATGCCACCGGGGTGGGACAACCGGTCAGCCTTTTCACTTATACTTCAAGTCTAGGCTCGGTGAATACTTATCCGAATTCCATCAATACCGAATCAGGTCATGCGGACGCGGTGGCGGGATATTTTTATGGCATACCGGGCGGTGTGGCCACCAATGTCATTCACGTGGACAATTATGACGCGAACTATTTTTTCAATTCGATAATTAACAAAGCGAATCCTGCCAATATCAACGATCCAGTGGTGAACCAGAGTTTTATCTTCAGCGAAACCACCATCAGCCAGCAACAGACCATTGACTCGCTATACGACAATTACGCCGCGCGATACAATACATTGTTTGTTTCTGGCGTGGGCAACGGCGGCGCGGTAAACCCGCCGGCCACCTGTTACAACGGGATCGGCGTCGGCGCTTACGGCGGAGGTTCGAGCACCGGCCCAACCCTCGACAACGGCCGGGCCAAGCCGGACATCACGGCCCCGGCCGGTGAAACAAGCTTTTCCACGCCGCAAGTCGCGGGTGCGGCAGCGGCGTTGATGCAGGCGGGATTGCGCGGTGACGGCGGCAGCGACACCAATTCCGCCGCGGACATCCGCACGGTGAAGGCGCTGCTGTTGAATGGCGCAGTCAAACCCGCCGATTGGACGAACGGGGCCGCCTCGCCATTGGACACGCGCTATGGCGCTGGCGTGTTGAACGTCTTCAATTCCTACAAACAACTCGCCGGCCGGAAGCAAACCAACTTTGTTTCGGCCAGTGTTTCCGTTGGCGCGGCGCATCCCCCGACCAAAGCGACAAACACCATCGGCGTATTGAGCGGATGGAATTTCACCAACCTCACCAGCAGTTCCTCCCTCGACGCGGTGGCTCATTATTATTTTAACGTAACCAATGTCGTGAGCAATGCCACGTTCAGCGCCACAGCCACCCTCGTTTGGAATCGCCAGCGAAATCAAACCAGCATCAACAACCTCAACCTGTTTTTGTACAACGCCGCCAACAGCAATCTCGTGGCCGCCAGCACCAGCGCCGTGGACAATGTCGAACACGTCTTTGTGCCGAACCTTGCGCAAGGCAGGTACGATTTGCAGGTTTGGAAAGCCGGCGGGGGCTTTGTCAGCAGCAGCGAACCCTACGCGCTCGCGTTCGATTTTACTCCGCCGTTCTTTGTGAAGTTTGGGAAAAATGTCGCGCTAACCTGGCCGGCAGTTTTTGGCGTCGAAACAACAACCAATCTCACCGCCATGAACTGGAAGGCTCTGACCAATCCCCAGCCCGTGGTGTTATATGGCCAGAGCCAAGTGATTTTAGCGACGACCAATACCAGCCGGTTTTTCCGGCTGCGGTGACCGTAACTGTTTCGCGCGCTCAGGCAAAATGTCCGAGCGCGGAATGTCTTCCGATGCGATAACTCCGCATAATGGCGGCGGTTACATGGCGTTTGCCAACCTCGACCGCCTGCGGTAATTCGTAACCCAATGCCAACGCCGCCACGATGGCCGCCGAATAAGTGCAGCCTGTGCCGTGAGTCGAGACGCCTTTGATAAACGGCGCACTCAACAGCAATTCCGTCCGGCCGTCAAAAAAAATGTCCACCGCATCGTGCAAACCGCGCAAATGGCCGCCTTTGACCAGCGCGGCGCAGCCGAACCGCGCGTGGATTTCCCGCGCCGCCACGCGCATGTTTTCAACGGACGCGATTTTGCGTCCGATCAAAATCCCGGTTTCGTCGAGGTTGGGTGTGACAAGCATTGCGAGCGGCAGCAATTGTTCCCGCAAAATTTTAATCGCCGCCGGTTTCAGCAGTGCCGCGCCGCTGGTTGAAATCATGACCGGATCAACCACGAGCGGCGGGCACTTTTGCTTTTTGAAAGAATCAGCGACGACACGAATGATTTCCGCTGAAAACAACATTCCGGTTTTCACCGCCACCGGCCGCAATTCCCCGAACACGGCTTTCATTTGCTGCCGCACGATTTCAGGCGAACACGGTTCGACGGCGAGAACGCGCCGGGGATTTTGTGCGGTGAGGCAGGTGATGACACTCGCGCCGTGAACGCCAAGCGCGGCGAAGGTTTTCAAATCGGCCTGAATGCCAGCGCCGCCGCCGCTATCGGAGCCGGCAATGGTAAGCGCCACCGGCCATTTCACGATCCGTGACATGAGTTTGAACTTACCGGCATTCGCACAAAACGGCACGGAAAAAGACCGGCAGGCGGGGACTTGGGTTACTCCGGACCGTCTCAAGCGAGGCGTTTGTCCAACGCAGTAACCCGGAGAAGCAAGTCGTTTAGTTCCTTCATGCGCGGTGGCTTGCCGATTACGGCGTCCACTTCCAAAGCGGTTTCGCCCTCTTCCCTCATTATCGTGCCCCAGCCGGTCATCATGATGATGGGTGTGTTGGGGGACTCCGCTTTGATGGTTCGGGCCACTTGGTGTCCATCCATCTTTGGCATGCCCAGATCCGTAATGACCACTTCATAGGGCTGGTTTTTCAGCATGGCTGTGCGGAACAATTCCATTCCGTGCTCCCCGCCGGAGGCAACCATCACCCGATGATTGAAGTGAGTGAGACAATCGTCCAGAAGTTGCCGGACCTGCGCGTCGTCATCAATACAGAGGATGTGAAGGGAGCGCTTTGGTTTGACTTGCGGCAAAGTGCCCCGGGCGGTTTGCGAAGATTTTTCTCGAATGGGAAAAGTGAGCCGGAAACAGGTGCCGCGGCCGGGAGAACTGTCAATCTCAATGGTGCCGTCGTGGCGTTGCATCATTCCGTAAACCATCGCCAGACCGAGTCCGGTGCCGCCGCGCTGGGCCTTGGTGGAAAAGAACGGCTCCAGACAACGTTGCCGCGTTTTTTCATCCATGCCGATGCCGTTGTCCTTCACTTCGACCTGAAGCTGTCGCTCGGAGGCCTCACTCTCTTCCGAAATGGGACCACTGATGGAACGAGTGACAAAGGTGATGGTGCCGCCTTGCGGCATGGCGTCCACCGCATTGAAGACCAGGTTGATCAGCGCTTCCCGGAGTTCGCTGGGATCACTCAGCAGCAGCGGCAGTTGGGGTTCCAGTTCGTGTTGGATCTGGATGGAGATGCCCTGGCGCTGCGAAAGGTCGCGCCAGCGCGGCCGGGTGAGTTCGATTACTTCTTCGATAATCTGATTGATGTTCAGCGGGAGCAATGGTTCCGTATCAGAGCGACGCCGATAGAACTCCCGCATGCGGGTAACGATTTGAGCTATGTCCCCGCCCGCCTGGTTGATGGTTTGCAGGTAATGCCTTGAGGCCTCCGGCAAATCCGGCAGCGTACTCAGCAGCAGTTCCGAATAGGCGACAATGGGAGACAGCGCGTTGTTGACATCGTGTGCAACCCCGCTGGCCATTTGTCCCAAGGCACGGAGGCGCTCCTGCTGCACCACCATATGCTGGGTCCGGCGCAACTCTTCATATGCTCTTTGAAGTCCCTCGGTGACGCGCACTTGATCATAAAGGCTGCGGCATTGTTCCTCGGTGGTGATGACTTTGACCTGCAAGGCCTCCTTCTCCGAACGAACCGCCGCGATTTCGGCAATCGTCTGCTCATTTTTGTACCGGACCTCCTCCAAGACGAGCACAATCATGCTGACGGCAATGAAGAGCTGCAGCACCGCGGCCACAAAAAAACCAGCGCTGAACAGGTTGTCGTATTGCTGCGAAAACGGATAACTCCCCAGGTAGAATCCCCACAGAAAGAATCCCAGCGCCAGCATGCCCGCGCCCACGAACGGCATTTTCTTCCGCAGCCGGAAGAAACAAGCCCCGGCAAAAATACTGCCGGAACCAAGCAGAATAAAGACCGGCAACTGAATTTCCAATGTACTTTGGAGGATTTGCGGACTGACGAGGGTCCAAACCAGCAGGAACACCATGAACAGAGCAAACAGCGTCTGCCGAACGGGGAGGCTGAGAAAACGCAAACTGCCCCACAAAAGAAAGACCGCCGAAATCGCCACACAACCCTGCTTGATCATGAAAAGGACGCTCTCAGGCGGAGTATTCTGCCACTGGAGGCTTAACGTCAGCCACAGCGCATAAAACAACCAGGCCACCGTCCAGACAGTGAAATACTCCCGTTTGGTGTAACGATTCAGGTAGTAAAAAAGTCCCACCAGCACCCACACGCTTAACAGCGACACCATCAACGCCGCCCGCATATATTCCCGGGGAAATATCAAATCCATACCTTTAAGTCCTATAATTTCATTTCCGGCTGTACTTTAATCAATCTGGCAATCTTGATTATTAAACCTTCAGATTGTTGCATAAGTCTTTCCAAGCAAATCAGATATATCTAATCACAAAATCAGATTCTGTCAATCTTTCTGACATGCGGTTTAGGAAGCATTTTTCGGGCCGGGAAGGAACTCACGCCTTCACCTGCTTTTTCTTTGGAACCCGTCCTTATACGCTTATACTCAAGCGCATGGACAAAGAGCAAGTCGCGGAAATTTTGGCCGAAATCGGCACCCTGCTGGAATTGAAGGGCGAAAATCCGTTCAAGACGCGTGCCTACGCGAATGCCGCGCGAACGATTGAAAGTCTAAGCGAGCCGCTGACAAAAATCGTCGCCGAAAATCGGCTTGGCGAAATCAAAGGTGTTGGCGAAGCGCTCACGAAAAAAATCACCGAATTCGTCACAACCGGCAAATTGAAGTATTACGATGAGTTGAAGGCTTCGATTCCACCCGGTTTGATTGAGATGCTGGAAATTCCCGGGCTGGGGCCGAAGAAAATCCAGGCGCTCAACCAAAAACTCGGCGTGGATTCGGTCGAGAAACTCGAAGCTGCCTGCCAAGCTGGCAAAGTGGCCGAACTCGATGGCTTTGGTGAAAAAACGCAGTCAAATTTGCTCGAAGGCATTGAGCGCCGCCGTACTTACGCTTCGAAACATTTGTTGAGCGAAGCGTTGCGCGCCGCCGAACCGTTACTCGACGGTTTGCGCGGGCATCCTGACGTCATCCGATGTAGCGCTGCCGGCAGTCTGCGGCGGGTCAAGGAAGTCATCGGCGACATTGATTTGCTGGCATCGTCGAAAAAGCCGGCGGAGGTAATTGGGGGTTTTGTCGCGCAGCCGGGCATCATCAAAGTCACCGCCAAGGGTGAAACAAAGGCGAGCGTCATTCTGGACGGTGGCATTCAATGCGACTTGCGCGTGGTGAGCGACAAGGAATTTCCGTTTGCGCTTGCGTATTTCACCGGCAGCAAGGAGCACAACATCGTCATGCGCCAGCGGGCGATTCAGCGCGGCCTGCGGCTCAACGAATACGGCTTGTTCAAATCGAAGGAAGAGACGCGCGACCCAAAGCGGCTTGTGCCGTGCCGGGACGAAACGGAAATTTTTACGAAACTGGATTTGCCGTTCGTGCCGCCTGAACTGCGTGAAGATCACGGAGAATTTGCGGCGGGTGAAAAGACCGATTTGCCGCGGCTCATCGAATGGACGGATTTGAAAGGCGCGCTGCACAATCACTCGACGTGGAGTGACGGCCACAATCGGCTTGAGGAAATTGCCGAATACATGGAAGAACTTGGTTTGGCATACTGGGCGATCACCGACCATTCGAAGTCGTCGTTTCAGGCGAATGGTCTCGACGCAAAACGCGTTCGCGAGCAAATCAAGGAAATCAAAAAGATTAACGGGCAGCTTGCCGAACGCGGCAGTGATTTTTGTCTGCTCACCGGAACCGAAGTGGACATTTTGCGCGACCGGCTGGATTTCAACGACGAATTGCTCGCGGAACTGGACGTGGTGGTGGCAAGCTTGCATGTTCCAGCCAGCGGCGAGGTGGAGAACACAAAACGTCTGATTCGAGCGGCGGAAAACAAATTTGTCCACACCATCGGCCACATGACCGGCCGGCTGCTTTTGGAACGCGAACCGTATCCAGTCAACGCGCAGGCGGTGATTGATGCGTGTGCTGAGACTGGAACATGGATCGAGCTGAACTGTAATCCGCACCGGTTTGACTTGGACTGGCGGTTGTGGCCTTACGCAAAAAGCCGGGGCGTGAAATGCGTCATCAACCCGGACGCGCACCGGAATGAACACGCTGGTTTTCTCAGGCTGGGCGCGGGAATCGCGCGCAAGGGTTGGCTGGAACAAACAGACGTCGTCAATACTCTTACCTTAAAATCGCTGCGGAAGGAATTACAACGCAAGCGCTTGAATGGTTGAGGCAGGCAAGATTTTAAGGGCTTTTTTGCTGTCCAGATAAGCAAAAAAATGCTTTGACTGTGTTAATATGTTGTTGGTAGCGTTATTAGAGTCATTGGCTGTTTGCCCTTTTATTTGAATGTTAACGGGCGTGAATGGTCTAAGTAAAGATTCGGTGGGATAACGATATGAAGAAGTTTTTCGTCTCTGTGGGACTCATTGCTGCTGGGACGGCCAGCCTTCAGGGTGCTTATGCCCCTGACTGGAATTCCATGGAGGCTTCCATGTGGCGTGTTTCGGGCACGTTGCGCGGGTTTTATGATGACAACTACGAAACGGCGCCGAATGGAACCAAACGAGGCAGCTTCGGTTTTGAGTTTTCACCCGAACTTGAGCTCAACGTGCCACTGCAACAAACTGAGTTGGGGGTGCGTTACACTTATGGTTTGTATTATTATCAGAGGCGGGAGGAGTTGGGCGAAAACCCTATCGACCAGACCCATCAGTTCGATTTATGGGTGGATCACGAGTTCACCGAACGCTGGCAGGCAAAAGTGCAGGATTCGTTTGCTATGGGACAGGAGCCGGAATTGATTGATCCCGGCGTCATCGTGCGCCGCGTTGAGGGGAACAACATCAGCAACACGGGCACCCTAACTCTGAACACGGCTTGGACGCGGTTATTCAGCACCGCGTTCAACTATCAGAACTCCTTCTTTGATTACCAGAACAGCGGCGCTACCGTCGCGGATGTTCTCCCCGGAGGGAAGGGGGCCAGCCTTGCCGGTGAGTTGAATCGCATTGACCAATCGGTTTCGTTGGATCTTCAATGGCACGTCGCGCCGGAAACCGTGACCTTGATCGGCGGCATGTTTGACTGGGTGAATTATGTTGGAGATGAGCCAATTGCAATAAATCCGATTACCTCCGCCACCTATTACAGCAGCAGCCGCAACAGCCGTTCGTACTTTGGATATGTGGGTGTCCAGCACAGCATGCTTGCGAATTTGAGCTTTACCGCCAAAGGCGGGGTCCAATACAGCGACAACTATAATGATCCCTCTGGCGCGACCTCATTGAATCCCTATGCGGATATTTCGTTGATTTACACCTATTTGCCCGGCTGTTACGCGCAAGCTGGTTTTACTCAGACGCGGGACGCAACCGAACAGGTTTCACTTGACCCGAACAACGGCAGCATCGCCATGTCCACGGAAAGTTCCACGGTTTACGCTTCCATCAACCATAAATTGACACCCAAGCTGCTGGGTACGGTCATTGGGCGTTGGCAGCATTCCGTGTATAATCAGGGCCTTTACAACAATCAGTCGGATGATTACTATAGTTTGGGTTTAAACCTGTCGTATAGTTTCACTCCGCATTTTTCAGCTGAAGCCGGCTATAATCTTGATAATGTTGTCTCTCAAATTCCGGGATACAGTTACACGCGCAACCGCGTTTATTTGGGAGTTACAGCCGCCTATTAGCCAGCCGTGTCAAATCAAATTGTTTTGAACGTTTAGACGGGAGCCGGGTCAATGGTCTGGCTTCCATTATTTTTTTCCGACATATGGATTCATTACAAAATCAGCCGCAACAGGAAACCAGGCTGCACTTCCTGGACTATTGGCGCATCATTCGCATTCGCAAGGCCATCATCATCACTGTTTTTCTGATTACCGCCATTGTCGCCACAGCAGTAACGTTCCTTTTGCCCGAATCCTACGCCAGCACGGCCCGAATCAGAATCGAACCCGATATCATTTCAGACATTCGAGGGGTTGGCGGCGAGGTGCCATACACGTCTTACGACCCCTATTTCATTCAGACCGAATTTGAAATCATCCAAGATCGTGTTGTTTTGGGAAAAGTCATCGAAGCTCTGAACCTGAACGTCGAGTGGGGCAAAAAATACTTTGGCGGCGAAACGCTCAAAACTCCCGAGACCATGGAGTTTCTCAAGAGACGAATGAGCCTGATGCCCGTGCGCAACACCAAGCTCATTGAAATCACCGTCTATAGCGAAGACAAAAACGACGCTGCGCGCCTCGCCAATGCCATTGCCGAAGCCTACCGCAATTACCGCCTCGATCTGCGCAGGCAACTCACCCGGAATGGCATCAAGGTTTTGGAAGATCAGTTCGAGTCGGAAGGAGAGCAAATCCAAGCCGTTCAAACTAATGTGGACAACCTGCGCAAGGAATTGAGCATCAATGACAGTGATCCCAACTCCATGAACCCCACGGCTACGCTCTCGCAGGAGCAAGTGCGCAACTACAACGCCATGCGTCTCGAAGGCGAGACGCGCTACATAAAACTGGAAAAACAACTGACCCAACTTCAGGCCTTAAGCCCGGATAAAATGAGGGACGTTCTCCCCACGTTGGTCCCGGATTCAGCCTTGTCCGATTTGTTGAACAAACTGCATGAGTCTCAACAGACATTCGTCACTTTGACAAACGACTATTCACCGGCCGATCTACATATCACCCGTGTCCAATCCCTGATTGACGAGTTGAATCACCAGATTGACGCCCGGGTCACCGGCATCATGGCCAGTTTGGAAAACCAGGAGCAGTCAGAGAAAGCTGCACTCGACTCACTCACCGCCAACGTTGAGACAGCCAAAGAAAAAGATCAGACGGATTTCATTAAGGGCCAGCCCTACTGGCAGGCAAAACGCCAGTTGGGAAACATGATCGAATTTCACAAGCTGCTTGCCGCCAAGATCGAATCGGAAAAGCTTGACCTTGAAATTCCCAAAACTTCAATAGTGGAAATTACCGGCCCGGCCGAGCCGGGAGACAGCCCCGTCAAACCAAACAAGACATTGAACATCGTTCTCGGTGTTGTCATCGGCTTGATCATGGGGGTCGGTTTGGCCTTCTTCATTGAATATCTGGATACCAGCGTCAAGACGATTGACGAGGTGGAGCGTGCGTTCCAATCGCCGGTGCTTGGCGTTATCCCGCAAAACGTCGGCTACTTGGTGGACGAAGGTCTCGAAAGCCCGCACGCCGAGGCCTACCGTGTGCTGCGCACCAACATCCTGTTCTCACGCAAGGACGAAAAGCTCAACACCGTTGTCGTCGTCAGCGCCGGTGCGGGAGAAGGCAAATCCATCACCGTCGTGAACCTGGCCACGGTGTTTGCTCAAGCCGGCCAGCGCATATTGGTCGTGGATTCCGACCTGCGCCGTCCGACACTGCATAAACAGTTGCACGTCGGCAACAACATCGGCCTGACCAATTATCTGCTGAAACAAAACAAACTCGAAGAAATCATCCAGACCACCAGCGTGCCGATGCTTGACTTCATGGCCAGCGGCAAACTGCCGAGCACTTCGATGAGCATTCTCGGTTCGGCGCAGATGAAGGAAATGGTCGCCGAATTGAAGCAGCGATACGATTTCATCTTCTTTGATTCGCCGCCCATTCTGGGTGTGAGCGACGCCTCGGTCTTGGCCAGCGAAGTGGACATGGTCATTCAGGTTATTCAATACCGCCGCTATCCACAGCCCATGAGCATCCGCGCCAAGCAATTGATCGAAAAAGTCGGTGGCAACCTCATCGGCATCCTCCTCAACAACATCAACATGTCGCAGGACGAAAGCTATTACTACTACACCGGCTACTACCACGGCAATTATTACTACACGCGCAACGAAGACGCTCAGGAAACTCCCGCCAAGGGAAAAGATTCCGACGACACCGACATGATCGGGATTAAACAAAAGTATTGATTGTGCGCCCAGTTTCGTAAGGATTAGGGACAATGAAATTATTTTGGAAAGCATCAAGTTTGGGATTGTTTGCCTGTGGCCTGCTGTTCACCGGTGTCATTTTCACTGGATGCTACTCGTCATCGAGCGATCCCATCTTTTCCGACAACCCCACTCCGCCGGTAATGACCGGTTCGCCGTTTACAGGCTATACTGCAGCGGAGGTTGCCCGGTTTCATGTCGGTGACACTGTCTCGGTGACCTTGACCGGCCTGCCGGAAACTATAGAACCACACATAGAGCCCATCAAAGAGGACGGCACCATCACCATGCCCAATATCGGCCACGTTCAAGCTGCGGGTAAAACTGCGGGGGAACTTCAGAACGAAATATATAACTTCTATGTGCCGAAGCTTTACCGCCATCTCACCGTCACCGTAAATACCGGAGATCGCGTCTACTACGTCACCGGCGAAGTCAAAAGTCCCGGACGCCAGCTCTATGCCGGCCAAATGACCGTCACCAAAGCTATTACAACCGCGGGTGACTTTACGGACTTTGCCAATCACAAAAAAGTCTGGCTCATCCGCGCCAACGGCCAGCGCATCAAAGTCAATTGCAACGAAGCGTTGCGAGACTCGTCCAAAGATCTGCCGGTTTATCCCAACGACCAAATCCAGGTGCCGCGTCGAATTTGGTGATGATTCAACTCAACATCCTTTCGGGAAGAAAGGCGGGCGCTCAATCGGCAGCCCGCCGTTTTCCTTTCCGCATCGGACGTGCGGCGGGAAACGAACTGCAACTCGACGATGACGGCATTTGGGATCAGCATCTCACACTGGAATTTAACCGGCAGAAAGGTTTCACGCTCGCAACCGCGCCAAACGCCCTGACCACCGTCAACGGCGAACCCGTTCAGACCGCGATTCTTCGGAACGGTGACATCATCACCCTCGGTTCCGCCAAACTCCAGTTCTGGCTTGCCGCCGCCCGCCAGCGCAGCCTGCACCTGCGTGAAACATTCGTCTGGGTGTTGCTGGCTGCTGTCACTGCCGCCCAATTTGCATTGATTTACTGGCTCATCCGTTAATGCCGGAAATGCCGCGCGCCGGTGAATGTCATTGCCATATTTCGTTCGTCCGCCGCCGCGATTACTTCTGCGTCGCGCACCGAACCGCCCGGTTGAATCGCCGCCGTTGCGCCCGCTTCCGCCGCCGCAATCAAACCGTCCGGGAACGGGAAAAACGCGTCGCTGCAAACCACGCTGCCCTTGAGCAAAAGCTTTGCTTCGCCCGCCTTCCAGACCGCAATCCGGCTTGCGTCCACGCGGCTCATTTGTCCTGCACCAATGCCCAGCGTCCGGTCAGCCGCCGCATAAACAATCGCGTTTGACTTCACGTGCTTGACCACGCGCCAGCCAAAAAGCATTGCGCGCAATTCATTGTCCGTCGGCTGCCGGCGGGTGACGATTTTCAAATCCGCGCGCGCCGCTGTTTTCAAATCGCGCTCCTGCAACAAAAACGAATTCGCCCCGACACTTCGCACGTCCAGCGACCGTGCGGCGAGCGGCGATTTCAAGACTTTGAGCAGCCGCAGATTTTTTTTCTTTTGCAAAATCACCAGGGCTTCCGCCGAAAAATCCGGCGCGACGATGACCTCGCTGAAAATTTCCGCGATGGCCTCCGCGCACGCGCCGTCGAGCGGACGGTTCACGGCGATGATGCCGCCAAACGGCGCCTGTTTGTCCGTTGCCAACGCCTTGTCCCACGCCTCACGCAAATTTGCGCCTTGGCCGACCCCGCACGGATTGGTATGCTTCAAAATCGCCAGCGTCGGCGGGTCGTCCGAAAATTCCGCAATCAAATTCGCCGCCGCCGTCAAATCCAGAATATTGTTGTAGGAAAGTTCCTTGCCGTGCAGTTGCTGGAAAAATTCATTGAAGCCGCCGTAAAGCGCCGCCGCTTGATGCGGATTTTCACCGTAACGCAGCGGCTGCGCCAACGGCGCGAAAACATTGAGTGAAGATGGCAAGCTGGAAGCCTCCGCCACGTTGAATTCTTTTTGCAGATGCGCGGCAATGGCGCCGTCATAGGCGGCAGTGCGCGCAAAAACTTTCGCTGCCAGTTTGCGGCGCAGTTCGAGTGTCGTATCGCCGTTGGCGGAAATTTGTTCCGCGACTTCCGCGTAATCCAGCGGATCAACGACAACCGTGACACTGTCGTGATTTTTTGCCGCGCTGCGCAGCATCGAAGGCCCGCCGATGTCAATGTTCTCAATCGCGTCGTGCAGCGTCACGTTCGGTTTGGCGACGGTTTGCTCGAACGGATAAAGGTTCACAACGACGAGATCAATCGGCGGAATGCTATGCGTGCGGACAGCGGCTTCGTGCGTTTCGTTGCCGCGAATGAAAAGCAAACCACCGTGGACTTTCGGATGGAGCGTTTTGACGCGACCATCGAGCATTTCGGGAAAGCCGGTGTGTTCGCTGACGTCTTTTACCGTGAGCCCGGCCTCGCGCAGCGTTTTAGCGGTGCCACCGGTGGAAATAATTTCAATTCCGGCTTTTGCCAGAATTTGTGCGAACGGAATCAAACCCGTTTTGTCCGAAACTGAAATCAACGCCCGTTGAATTTTTGCCATAGCCCGACCAAAATCCCCCATGACTGCCGCTGCCGTCAACGGCAAATCATGGTTTCGACGGCGCGGGCTTTTGAATCATGTCCTCACCGATGGCGCGTTCGAGCCTGGCGCGGGCGACGGCATAATCGTGCAACGCCTGGATTTGCGTCGTGCGCGCCTGCGTCAGCGAAGTCTCGGCGTCGAGCACGTCGAGTTGCGTGCTGGTGCCGGCGTCGGCGCGGGCGCGCGCCTCGCGCAAGGCTTCGTCGGCCTGCTCCTGCACTTTTTGCTGCGACTCCAGAACTTCACGCGCCTCGATAAAATCGGAATAGGCCGTGCGAACTTCGAGCTCAATTTGTCGTCCCTTGTCGTCCACGTCAGTCCTGGCTTTTTCGTAAAGCGCCCTGGCTTGGACAACTTTGCCGCGCGTCAACATTCCGTCGAAAATGTCCCAGCTCAACTGTCCGCCGGCGTTCCAGCCGCGAATGTCCTCGCCGACATCGGTGCTGAATTGAGAGTTGACCCAATTATAACCCGCGAAGGCCTGAACCGTCGGTTTATAGCCGGCCTTGGCGTTGACGACATTGAGGCGCTGCAACTCCGCCGTTTTACGCGCGGCGACAAGTTCGGTGCGCCTGGCCAGCGCCTGCTGGATGGCGGCGGGCAAATCCACCTGATACGGTGCGGCGTCGAGCGTATCCGTCAGGTTCAACGGAATGTCCTCCCAGATTTCGCGCGGCAAATTGTAGCCCAGCAGGTTGGACAGATTGTTTTTGGTGATGCGATAATTGTTTCGCGCCTGAATCAGGGCCGGACGCTCATTGGCGACAGCGACTTCGGCGCGAAGCACGTTGAAGTGCGGCACGGTGCCGGCATCGTAGCGGCGTTGCTGATCTTCGAGTTCCTTTTGGAGCAGGTTGACCGAGGCTTCATGCACGGTGATTTGCTGGGCGGCAAGCAACACATCGTAATACGCCGTGCGCGCACCAAGCAACGTGTCGGCAATCACGGTCTGATATTGTGCCAGTGCCTGCTGCTTTGTGACGCTGGCCGTGCGCAACGCCGCGACCATTTTTCCGCCTTCGTAGATGGTTTGGACGATTTGCACGCCCGCATTCCAGTTTTGATACGGCTGCGGGTAGCTGAATCCGGGCGGTTCCTGTAGCAAACGCTGGTCCGTGTCCGTGTATTTGCCGGTCGCCTGCAATTGCGGCAGGGCGATGGCGCGGGTTTGCACGACGACCCCCTGCTGGGCTTCGAGGTCGCTCTTGGCCTTGAGGATGGTGGCGTTTTGTGAGAGCGCGATATTGAGACAGTCGGTCAGCGACAGCGGACGCGTGATCCAGCCGGGCAAACTGGTATTGGTGTTTTGCGCTGTTATGTTCCAGACAAAACAAACGAACACCCCTGCACAGAATAACAACTTTTTCATACGGCCATGAATTTATCATTTGGGCAATTTAGCGCAAACTTGCAATTTTTTGCCGCATGGGCTTTCCTTTGCCCGATGTGGCGGCGAAGAATTTTTATTTTAACCTTCAGTTTTGCGCTGGCCGCGTTTTTTGTCGCTGGTTGTTTTTCAAATTCGTCAAATGTGTTCCAAGGCTACATTGAGGGCGAATATGTTTACGTGGCGTCACCGCTCGGCGGTGCGCTGACGAACCTGGCCGTTGCACGCGGCGACGAGGTCAAAGCCGGGCAGTTGTTGTTTGAGTTGGAACGCGGGTCGGAAGCCGCTGCTGTCCAACAGGCGGAAAAAAATCTCGCGCAGGCGAAAGCCAATCTCGCGCTTTCCGAAGCCGAATATGCCCGCCGCCAGCAATTGCGCAACGATCAGGGGGTGATTTCCGCCGAAGAACTCGACCAGACCCGCGCGCAACGCGATGCTGACCAAGCCCAGGTGGAATCACAAACCGCCGCGCTGGACAAGGCGCGCTGGTCGTTCGATCAAAAACAACAATTTGCGCCGACGAATGCGCTGGTGCAGGACACCTTGTATCGCGCTGGCGAATGGGTCGCGTCGGGCAATCCGGTCGTCGAGCTGTTGCCGCCAGCCAATATCAAAGTGCGCTTTTTCGTTCCGCAGGCGGTGCTGCCGCGAATCAAAACCGGCCAGACCGTCAGCGTGACTTTTGACGGGGGTCAGCGGGCGTATTCGGCCGCGGTCAATTACATTTCAACGAAAGCCGAGTTCACCCCGCCCGTGATTTACAGCCGCGAGAACCGGTCCAAACTGGTTTTTATGATCGAGGCGAAATTTTCTCCGGCGGATGCGGCCGACCTTCGTCCCGGCCAGCCGGTGGATGTGAAACTGGAGGTTCAATGAAATCCGAATGCCGAAATCCGAATTTCGAAAGAAACCCGAAACCCGAAATCCGAACTGCGGCGGCGCCAGAGGTTGGTTGTGACCAAGGTTGTCCGGGATCCGGCGTTCGGATTTCAAATTTCTTTCGGTTTTCGGCATTCGGATTTCGGTTTTTCCCATGACCACCGGAGATCCCGCATTCGTCATAGACGTTCAGGGCATCACGAAGCGGTTCGGCAACCGCACGGTCGTGAATAATATTCCGATGCAGGTGCGGCGTGGGGAAATTTATGGCTTTCTGGGCCCGAACGGCAGCGGCAAAACGACGTTTTTGCGGATGTTGTGTGGTTTGCTTAGACCCGACGGCGGCAGTGGACGTTGTCTGGGCTTCGACATTCGCAGTGAATCCAGCGAGATCAAGAAGAACATCGGCTACATGACGCAGCGGTTCAGCTTTTACGAAGACCTGACCATCGAGGAAAATCTGGATTTCATCGCGCGCATTTACGGCGTGCCGGCACGCAAGGCGGCCGTGGAAAAAAGTCTCGAACAACTTGGCATGACCGCGCGCCGCCGGCAGCTCGCCGGCACGCTTTCCGGCGGCTGGAAACAGCGGCTGGCGCTGTCCGCCTGCCTGATTCACGAGCCGCAATTGCTTCTGCTCGACGAACCAACGGCGGGTGTTGACCCGAAGGCGCGCCGCGATTTTTGGGAGGAGATTCATCGGCTCGCCGCCGGCGGCCTGACGGTGCTCATCACGACCCATTACATGGACGAGGCCGAGCGTTGCCATCGGCTGGCCTACATCGCCTACGGCAACTTGCTCGCGCGCGGCAGCGTTGAGGAAGTCGTCAAGACTGCCGGGCTGACGACTTGGGAGGCTGCCGGGCCGGATTTGCCGGAGCTGGCGGAAAAAATCCGCGGCCAACCCGGGGTCGAACAGATCGTGGCGTTTGGCGCAACATTGCACGTGAGCGGTCGGGATGCGGCCCGATTGCGCGCAAGTGTGGGTCCGTGGATGACCGGTGCGTACCGCTGGCAACAAATCGAATCCGGGTTGGAAGACGTGTTCATCAGCCTGATGGAAACCGCAAAGGACAATTTTTCGTGAAAATTTCCAAACATCTGGTAGGGCAAAGCTGCCGCTTTGCCCCGATATTTGGGCGGTGCAGCAACGCCGCCCTACCGGGAAAAATGGAGGCGCTGCCGTGAAACTGCACGAATTCAACTGGCGGCGGTTCTGGGCGATTGTCGGAAAGGAATTCATCCAGATGCGCCGCGACCGCGTCACCTTCGCCATGATGATCGGCATTCCGCTGCTCCAGCTCATTCTTTTCGGCTACGCCATCAATTCCGATCCAAAGCATCTGCCCACGGCAGTTTATTCGGCGGACAACAGCGTTTTTTCACGAACGATTGTGTGGGGGTTGCACAACAGCAGTTATTTCGACATTGTCCGCGAACCGAAGAGCGAGGCGGAAATTCAAAAGCTGCTCGCGCAAGGTACGGTCCAATTCGCCATGAACATCCCGGTGGATTTTTCGCGCAAACTGCTGCGGGGAGAGCGGCCCGATTTGCTGCTGGAAGCCGACGCGACCGATCCTTCGGCAGTGGGTTACGCCATCGCCGCGATCAATCTGCTGACGACGACTGTACTGGATCGTGATCTCACCGGACCGCTGACGAAATTGCGGGAAACGCCGCCGCCCATCAATCTCGTGGTGCATCAGCATTACAATCCGGAAAACATCACGCAGTATAACATCGTGCCCGGGCTGATGGGAGTGATGCTGACGATGACGATGATCATCATCACCGCACTGGCCATCACGCGCGAACGCGAGCGCGGCACGATGGAAAACCTGCTTTCGACACCGGCGCGCCCCGGTGAGGTGATGATTGGCAAAATCGTGCCTTACATCACGGTTGGTTACATCCAGGTCTTCCTGATTTTGCTGGCGTCGAAGTTTCTGTTCGATGTGCCGATTGTCGGCAGCGTTTTGTTGCTGCTGGTGTTGACGTTTCCGTTCATCGTGGCGAACCTTGCGGTGGGCATCACCTTCTCGACCATCGGCCGTAACCAGCTCCAGGCGGTGCAAATGGCATTCTTCTTTTTTCTGCCGTCACTGTTGTTGTCGGGTTACATGTTTCCGTTTCGCGGCATGCCGGGCTGGGCGCAGGACATCGGCGAAATTCTGCCGCTGACACATTTTCTGCGGGTCGTGCGCGGGATTCTGCTGAAAGGAAACGGTTTCGCCGAAATCGCGCCCGACCTTTGGCCGATTGCGCTGTTTCTGGTCGTGATGCTGGCCATCGGCATCAAACGCTACCGGCAGACGCTGGATTAAGCGGTTATATTGACAGCATAATTCGTTGTCATTCAAGTGGTTGCTGGCTAAACTTGCAAATTGAGTCCACTTCGGTTCTCCTTATTCTAAATGTGGCGATTTAGTTGCTCGGTTTTAACCATCGGACTGGCGCTGGCCGGCAAAGTTTTGATCGGTGCGGAATCAGCCCAGATCAATTTGGATTATGTGGCGCAGCGCGCTCTCGAACGGGCGCGCCAGCCTTTCCACTCGCCGCGCGCCGATGTGCCGAAGGTGTTGCGGCAGGAAAATCTCAACTATGACAAGTATCGTGAGATTGAGTTCCGGCATGATCGGGCGTTATGGGCGGCGGATGACCTGCCGTTTCGCGTGGAGTTTTTTCATCCGGGCTACCTCTACCAGGAACCGGTTCACGTCTATGAATTCACGGCGACACATGTGCAGCCCATCCGGTTCGTGCAGGACTTTTTCAATTACCGCGCGTTGCACATCCAAAACGAGATCCCCGCGGATACGGGTTACGCCGGATTCCGCCTGTTGAATCAATTGAACGAATCGAACAAGTGGGATGAAATCGGCGCGTTTCTCGGCGCGAGCTATTTCCGGCTGCTCGGCAAGGGGCAGCGTTACGGCCTCTCCGCTCGCGGACTGGCGCTGGACTGCGGCGAAACGGACCGGCCGGAGGAATTTCCCATTTTTACCGACTGGTGGCTGGGCAAGCCGCAACCGGACGCCCGGGGACTGACCCTGTTTGCCATGCTCGACAGCGTCAGTTGCGTGGGGGCGTATCAACTGCTCATCCGTCCCGGTGAGACCACCGTGGTTGACGTGGAGGCGGTGCTGTATTTCCGCGAGACGAACAAGGTCCAAGCCGTGGATGCGAACCGGCTGCCCATCAGAACCATCGGCCTGGCGCCCCTGACGAGTATGTTTTGGTTCGGCAAAAATTCGGAGCGCAAATTCGATGATTACCGTCCCGAAGTTCATGACACCGACGGCCTGCTCGCCCGCATGGATGGTGGCGAAGTGCTCTGGCATCCGCTCGACAATCCCGCCGTCATGCGCCACCAGGTTTTTTTCGCGCCGAACATCCGTGGCTTTGGGCTGCTCCAGCGCGAGCGCACCTTTGCGGCATATCAGGACAGCTTCAACTTCTACCAACTGGTGCCCACCGTGTGGATCGAACCGCATGGGAATTGGGGCGACGGCGACCTGCATCTCGTGCAATTGAGCGCGAACTACGAGGGTTTTGACAACATCGTCGCGTTTTGGGATCCGAGAAACAAACCCGCGCCGTTGAAACCATTTCGTTTTGGATACACACTTTCCTGGACGCGCGAAACAGACATGAAACTGTCCGACAACAAGGTTGTGTCCACGCGCATCGGCCTGGGCCCGAACTGCGCGAATTGCCGGCAAATCGTGATTGATTTTGCCGGGCCCGGGCTGGACGCCATTTCTGAAGGCGATCCGCCGCAGGCCATCGCCAATTGCAGCACCAACGCGGCGATTGTGGACAATCAAATCTTTCACCTTTCCGAATTGAACGCCTGGCGCGTCATTTTGAAAATGCAGCCCAACTCCGGCAACACCGACCCGGTGGACCTGCGTTGCACGTTGCAAAAGGGAACCAACATTTTGAGTGAAACCTGGACCTACCAATGGAGTCCGCCATGAACGGCATTGGCGCGCTGACCGATTCCTCCGGCCATCTGGCGGGACGCCGGCTCGAAGAATGGAACGCGGCGTATGAGAAGGTGGAGAATTATTTCCATGCCCTGCGCGTCCGCAACAAAGCCCTGCTCGGCCAGTTGGTGCTCCGCGTGCTCGAACGCGCCGCGCACCGCTCGCCCGCCGAGCCGGAACGCTCCGCCACCCAGCTCGCCGCCGAGGAAATGGATCGTATTGTGATTGAGTGGTTCGCCGAGGTGTTGCAGGAACCGCCGGCCAACGCCGACCAAATGCTCTCCACGCGCGGGCGGCTCGCGCTGCTGCTCGCCGACATGCCGGGCCGATGGCAGGACCAATTTTTGCGGCCCGGCCCGTGGCCGGAGGAATTTATCAGCGCCATGCGCGAAACCTATCTGCGCGCCGGGCCGGATTTTCAGCTCTCAAAAATGACGCCGCGCCCCTTCGATCTCGGCCCGATTACAACCCTGACGAATCTGGGCAAGCTGCCCTATCTCAAAATGGTTCTGGCTTGGACGTTGTTTGCCCTGCTGCTGGTGGCCATTTTCATCATCACGCACTAAGCCATGTCCGGCGTTTCTCAATCTGCCCCGGCCCCAAGCCAGTCACCGCCATTGCGGGTGATGTCCGCGCCGTTTATCGAGCGTCATGGCTGGCGGCTGTTCATCTTTTATTCCTGCGCGCTGCTGCTGACAGGTTTGGTTTCGATGCTCTTTGCCGATTTGCTGTGGCGGACGGGCTGGTCCGCGTCGCGCACCGTGCTGCTGGTTTTGTTTGTCATTTTGTTTTTGTTCGTTGCCAACGGCTGCATGCATGGCCTGTATGGTTTTGTGTTGCGGATGTTCGGCGACGAACGCTGCATCACGCGTCTGAAGGAATATCGCGGCCAAAGCATTGCCGGCATCAGCACAGCGATTGTTTTTCCGGTTTACAACGAAGACGTCGTGCGCGTCTGCGAAGGCTTGCGCGCGACGTATGAATCCTTGGAAAAAACCGGCCAGCTTGAACGCTTCGACTTTTTCATCCTGAGCGACTCCACCAATCCCGACAAATGGGTTGAGGAGGAACGGTTCTGGTATGATTTGGTTCATGAACTTGACGCGCTGGGCCGCATTCACTATCGCCGCCGGTTGAACAATGAAAGCCGCAAGAGCGGGAACGTACGCGACTTTCTCAATGCCTGGGGTCGCCGCTACCGCTATTTCCTGGTATGCGACGCCGACAGCGTCATGCGCGGCAAAACGCTCGTGGACCTGGTGAAATTGATGGAAACGCATCCGACCGTCGGATTGATCCAAACCGTGCCGGCGGTGGTCAACGCCGAAACATTGTTCGGACGCATCCAGCAATTTGCCAACCGCCTTTACGCGCCGCTGTTTATTGCCGGATTGAATTACTGGGCGCTCGATCTGGGAAATTATTGGGGGCACAACGCCATCATCCGCACCGAGCCGTTCATGCAATTTTGTGATTTGCCGCAACTGCCCGGGCGCAAGCCGTTCGGAGGCCAGATTCTCAGCCACGATTTTGTCGAGGCGGCGCTGATGTTGCGCGAAAACTGGGAGGTCTGGTTCGCTTACGACCTCGAAGGCAGCTACGAGGAAACGCCGCAGGCCATGATCGAAAACGCCCAGCGCGAACGTCGCTGGTGTCAGGGCAATCTGCAACACGGTCTCGTGCTCTTTGCCAAAGGACTGCGCGGGGTGAGCCGGCTGCATCTGATTCTGGGTATTTGCGGCTATCTCGCCGGACCTTTATGGCTGGCATTTCTGCTCACTTTTAACTGGATCTGCTGGTTCCACAAACACACCGGCCTTTCGGACATCACCGTGCGGGCGTTCACGCGATACCTGAGTAACTTCAGCGGCACCGCCCACGCCCTGCTCATTTTCATCATCTGCATGGTCGTCATCATGCTGCCAAAGGCGCTTGCGCTCATTGACCTTTCGTATGATTCGGAACGGCGGCGGGCGTTCGGCGGTCTGGCGCGCGCAACCATCGGCGTCTTTTACGAAACAATTTTTTCCACGTTGCACGCGCCGCTGCTGATGCTGTGGCACACGCGGTTTGTCGTCACCAACCTGCTGGGCGTCAGTGTCGGTTGGTGGCCGCAAAAACGCGCCGCCGGTGGCACAACGTGGACCTATGCCATCCGGCGGCATTGGGGGCACACGTTGTTCGGACTGGTTTGGGGCGGATTCATGTGGTGGCTCGGACCGTCGCTGTTCTGGTGGTTCACACCCGTGCTGGCGGGAATGGTTTTGTCCATTCCCTTGAGCGTCTTCACCAGCCGGCGCAGTTTCGGCGCGCGGGCGCGAAAGCTGGGATTGTTTCTCACGCCGGAAGAAATCGCGCCGCCGCCGGAACTGGTCACGCTCCGGGCGAACATGAAAGTCCATGAAATGACCGAAGACCCTTCCCCACGCCGTCCCCACGCGGGGCTGGCGGAGGCGGTGCTCGACCCTTACGTCAATGCCATTCACGTTTCATTGCTGCGCGAGAAACAGCTCAATCCGGTTTATTCCGAGCAACTGGCGGCGATGGGTGTCGGAAGCCCGGAAGTCCGCGCGCTGGGCGAAAAATTGCTGGCCGCCGGGCCGGACAAATTGACGCCCGCCGAACGGCTTTTAATCATGGCCGACGAGCACACCATGGTCTGGCTGTATCATGAAGCCTGGCTGCGTCAATCGCTCGCGCCGTGGTGGAAAGCCTCGATTCGCGGATACAGCCGGCAGGATGAGTCGTAACCGCGACTTCCCGCTGCGGCTAGAGCAATTCCAGCGTGCGTTGCAACTCCGCGTCGGTGTTGTAAAAATGCGGTGAGAGACGGATGTAATTTTGCACTTTGCGGTCCCCGCGCAATGACGCCACGACGCCGGCGTCCGTCAACTTTTTGTGCAATGCCGTGAGGTCTTTGCCCGCCTTCGCGGCTGAAGCCGCTTCGTCGCGGCTGGGGCCCGCTTGGTGAAATGAAATGATGCTGCTCGCGTTTTCAGTCTTCGCTTCCGCATTCAAAACCTTAAAGCCTTTCGCCTGCAAGGCCGGCACGAGCCATGCGCGTTTGCGCAGCAGTTCGGCAGTGATGTTTTCGATGCCAATTTCCAGCACGAGTTCCATGGCGGCGATCAAACCGACCAGGCCAAGCAGGTTGTGCGTGCCGGCTTCGTATTTCGTCGCGCCGTTGCGGAAAACAATTTGTTCCTGCGCAACGAAATTCGGGCAGCGCACGTTATGCCAGCCGTAAATCGGCGGGTTCAGTTTTTCCTGCAACTCGCGCCGGACATAAAACAGGCCCGCACCGCAAGGGCCGAGCAGCCATTTGTGCGCATCGGCGGCGAGAAAATCCACATGCTCGACCGTCGTCTGAAACGCGCCGAGCGTCTGAATCGCGTCGAGACAAAATAGGATTCCGCGTCCGCGCAAAAATTTGCCGATGGCCTGAAAATCTATGCGATAGCCGCTGATGAAGTGGCAGGACGCGAGCGCGACGAGCCGGGTGTTTTCGTCCACCTGCCCCATCACGTCCTGCGGGCGGATGATGCCGAGGCCGCGGGTGTTGAGCAGGCGGACTTCGACGCCACGTTCGGCCAGCGCCGTCCACGGATAAACGTTCGACGGGTAATCGTCATGATAAATGAGGATGTTGTCGCCCCGGCGAAAACTCAGCCCGGCGGCGACAAAACTCAGCGCGAGCGAAGTCGGCCCGACCAGTGCGATTTCCTCCGGCTGGCAGTTCAACAATTGCGCCCCGAGTTTGCGCGCGTCGTCCAGGCGGTGCAGGACGAAGGCTTCCTGATCTCCCCGTGTGCCGCGTTGGGCGCATTCGGAAACCGCTTCGGCAACGCGATGCGGCAGCGGACAAACCCCGGCGTGCGCGAGGAAAATTTTGTCGCGAGTGACGGGGAACTCACGTTGGCGAAGCTCCTCGTTCGCGAGCAATTCGGTCAATGTCATGCGGCGAAAGTAATGGGCAACAGTCCGGCGCGCAAAGCGGAATTAAAACCCTTTCAGAACATTAGAAAGGTCACTGTGTGGACCGTAGAGGCTGGCCCAGAACTGGATGACTTTGTAAGCGATCATCAATGCGACCAGCATATAAATGAGCCGTGGCATCCAAGTCGCAAACGCGTTCAGCCTGCGCGTGCCGTCCTCGTTGTAGATCCGGTTGATTTGGCGGAGCGAATCATCCAGTTTGCCGCTGACCTCGCCGCTGGCGTAAAGGTTGGCAAAGGTATCCGGGAAAAGCGGGCAGAGGTGGACGGCTTCGGAGGGCATTTGGCCGGCAACCACGCGCGATTTCCAGGCGGCGACCGCCCGGCGCAAGGCGGGCGAGCCGCTGGCGGTGGCGGCCAGATCCCAGGCTTCAAAGATGTTGACCCCGGCGCTGATGAGCGCTTCAAGCGCCGCGGCGAGCCGGGACAGGGCAAGGTAATGGCGGGCCTTGCCCAGGATGGGGACCAGGCGCAGGAAAGCTTCGATCCGTGCACGCCAGTTTTCACCGTGTTTGCTTTGCGTGGCGTAAATCATCAAGGCGACGGCGCCATAAAACGGTGAGAGGATGAGTGCGGCTTTGGCGAACAGGAAGAGCAGGCTGGCGTTGAACTGCGACGCGGCGAACGGAAGCACGATGAAAAAAACGAAGGCGGCCATGTGAACCAAGCCGACGGGATAAATGAGCTGGGAGATCACCTGCCGGATGACCCGGGCGCGGTCGTTGTAGTAATCGGCGAGCATGCGGAAACAGGCGTCGAGCCGCCCGCTCTGTTCGCCGGCCCCAATCAACGCCAGGTCGAACGCGGGCAGCCAGTCGAGACGTTGCAATGATTCGGCCAGCGTTGCGCCTTTGGCAATTTCATCGAGCAGGTGTTGCAACGGCTTGTGGTAGGCCGAGGCGGGCGGACGGCGTTCGATTTGCTCCAAGGCGCGAACGATGGGAATTCCGGCGGATGTGAGCTGGTTGAGTTGATGATACAACTCGGCTCGCTGGACAAATTGTCGGGGCGAGATGATGAGCGGCATAATCCCGCCTCGCGGGACCGGCAGCGGTCAGGCCGCGACGCGGTCCAAGCTGGCCTTGAAATCGCGCCGGCTCTTGGCGCCAACCATTTGCTCGGCGATTTCGCCCTTGTTAAAAAGCAGCAGCGTGGGAATGGCGCGGATGCCGTACTCGGCGGCGAGCGACTGATGTTCGTCTATGTTCACTTTGCCGATTTTCACCTTGCCATCGTATTCGTCGGCCAGTTCGTCAAGGAGCGGCGCGATCATTTTGCATGGGCCGCACCATTCGGCCCAGAAATCAACGAGCACGGGCACCGGCGATTGTAAAACCTGCTGCGCAAAATTTTCCTGCGTGAGCGTGACGATTAATGGAGAAGCCATACGTCAAATGAAATAGTTTTGGGCACGAGAAACAATGCGGTCAAAACCGGTTTCAGCCGATTGCATTTTTGAGAATCAGGAACATCCAGACCACCGTGCCGGCGGCAAACAATCCAGCCACAACCGCGGCGATGACCAGAATGTTGTCGAGCGCGCCAAACGTGGGAGCGGCGGCAGGCGCCGCTCTTTGAACCGACGGAGCGGGACGTGTTTGAGCTACGGGCGCAGCAGCGGCAGTGGCCCTTGGCGCGGCCGCAGTGGGTGCCGGCGGGGTTTTTGCCGTGGTAAGTGGTGCTGCGCTGGGAGCGCCGGTCGGACCGCCGGGCGGCAGCGTCGGCAGTTTGATGGTTGGCGCAGCGGATGGTTTCGGCGGCAAATTGATGCGAACGGTCTCTTTTTTGGGTTGGACCTTGCCGGTTTCTTTTTTTACCGGCGGCACAGCGCCTGTGGGCGCGCCTGGTATGTTCGAAGGAATGTCAGCCATAGTATTTAGTGGTTCAAGATAAACGGCGAATGGCGGCTGTCAAATTAAATCCTGGAAACACATGGGAGGACTGTTGGCACACAACCCGCCATCAAGTCTTTTCCTCAATCAATTCACGCCGTGCGCCGCCGAGCAATTGTTCGACGAAACCGGTCGAATAAACGCCCCGCCGGAAATTCGGGTCCTGCATGATGGCTTGCTGGAAGGACACTGTGGTTTTAATGCCGGTAATCATATATTCGGCGAGTGCACGGTTCATGCGGTCCATCGCCTCACGCCGGTCTTTGCCCGTTGTGATAAGTTTGCCAATCATTGAGTCGTACGTCGATGGGATCGTGTAACCCGCGTAAGCATGTGTGTCCACGCGCACGCCGCGGCCGCCGGGTTGAAAATACATCTCAATCCGTCCCGGGCTGGGACGGAACTCATCAAACGGGTCTTCGGCATTAATGCGACATTCGATGGCGTGACCTTTGATTTGAATGTCGCTTTGCGAATGTTGCAGCAGCTCGCCCATCGCCAGCAGGATTTGATAGCGCACGAGATCAATGCCTGTGACTTCCTCAGTGACCGGGTGCTCGACTTGAATCCGCTTGTTGACTTCGAGGAAATAAAAATTGCCGTGATTGTCCACGATGAATTCGACGGTGCCGGCGTTGGTATAGTGTGCGGCCTCGGCGATTTTCACGGCGGCCTTGCCGATTTTGTCGCGCAATTTGCGGAATTTATACTCGAGCAATGGCGACGGCGCTTCTTCGATAAGTTTTTGGTTGCGGCGTTGAACGGAACAATCACGTTCGCCCAGATGAATAATGCGGCCTTTTTGGTCGCCGAGAATCTGAATTTCGATATGATGCGGATTCTCGATGTATTTCTCAATATAGACTCCGGAATTGCCAAACGCCTTTTCCGCTTCGTTTCGTGCCGTGTGATAACCTTTCACAAGCGAAATGTCATTATGCGCCACACGCATCCCGCGTCCGCCGCCGCCAGCAATGGCTTTGATCATCACCGGATATCCGATGTGTTTGGCGATGGCCAGGGCGTCCGGTTCTTTTTCAACGACGCCGTCCGACCCTGGCGGTAAGGGCACGCCGGCTTTTTTGGCCAGTGCGCGGCTGACCGCTTTGTCGGCCAGCGCCTGCATCGTGCGCGGATTGGGGCCGATAAAACGAATGTTGCAACTCTCGCAAACCTCGGCGAAATGCGCGTTCTCCGAAAGAAAACCGTAGCCGGGATGAATCGCGTCCACATCCGCAACCTCCGCTGCGCTGATGATGCGGTCAATGCGCAAATAACTTTCCGCCGCCGCCGCTTTGCCGATGCAAATGGCTTCATCGGCCAGTTGCACGTGCATGGAATTGGCATCCGCCTCCGAATAAACGGCCACAGTACGGATGTTCAATTCTTTGCAAGCGCGGATGATCCGAACGGCTATCTCGCCGCGATTGGCCACCAGAATTTTTTCAAACATGGGCTTTCAGTGAAAGCAAACAGGATTAACGAGTGTTTCCGTCGCCGAAGTCAGGCCGGCCGCACTTTAAACAACGGCTGGCCGAATTCCACCGGTTTGGCGTTTTCCACCAGAACCTGTGTGATGACGCCTTTGACTTCAGCTTTGATTTCATTCATCACTTTCATCGCTTCGATGATGCATACAACGGATTCAGGGTTAATTTCAGTGCCAATTTCAACGTAGCTCGCGGCCTCAGGGGATGGCGCACGGTAAAAAGTGCCGATCATCGGTGATTTAACCTCAACTTCGCCGGTGGCTGGAACTGGCGGCGCTACTGTCAGTGTCGATGCAACAGCAACCGGCGGCAGAACTGGAACAGCACCAACAGCCACCGGTTCATCATACTGAACAATAGGTGCGCCGCCATTCGAGCCGCGCTTCAGCCTGATTTTTGAATCCTGACGCTCCAGCTCAAACTCCGTTATGGAGTTTTTCTTCATCAGATCGATTATGGCTTTGATATCTTTTATATCCACGGCACGTTTTCGTTAAAGTGAACTCGAATTCCTGTTTTTAATCCTAAATAACCAAAAAAACAGCAGCCAAAGTTCGGCTCTGCTTGAATCATTATTAAGTTGGATGGCATCCTATTCATTTGAATGACTACCGTCAAGTCGCAAAATAGAAAAGTTTAAATCAAATAAAAATCGATAAAATTGCCATAAAAACATAGTTTTATGGCTGTTTTCTATTAGCTTTAACGTCAACGGATGCTTCTAAAGCCAAAATATAAGATTTTTGGCCAAAGCCGGTGATTTGCCCGCAACAAACCGGCGCAATCAGCGATTTGTGTCTGAATTTTTCTCTCGAATGAACGTTTGAGAGGTGAATCTCAATGGTCGGCACTCCTACCGCCGCAATCGCGTCCCGTAACGCAATGCTGGTATGGGTGTAAGCAGCGGCATTGATGACAATCACGTCAAACTTCCCCTTGGCCTGCTGAATCCAGTCAACCAGCTCGCCTTCCAGATTGGATTGCCGGAACTCAATCTCCACCTTCAACTGTGCGGCACGTTCACGCACTTTTGCCTCGATGTCAGCCAAAGTCACGCGGCCATAGACTTCAGGCTCGCGCTGTCCCAACAGATTCAGATTCGGCCCGTTGAGAAAGAGAATTTTCATGTGCGGTGGGAAGAATAACCGGTCATCGGGTGCTTGTCGATTTGAATTCCGGTCGTTGCGTGCAGGCAGCCCAATAAAGTGAAGGCCGTCCAGGCCAGGGCCGGAACATAGAGGCTAAACTCACCAAACCCCTGGATAAACCAGGCACATACTCCCAGAAAAATGGCGAAGCTTGCCGGATCACCAGAGCGCCAGACGCGCCGCCCGATCGTCAACAACGAAAGCACAATCCAGGCTCCGTAGAGTGTTCCGCCGACAATGCCCGAATCCGAAAATTGTTCAAGGTAGTCATTATGCGCCAGGCGGGCCATTTCGGCGGTGGTCGATTTGAGTTGTGCGTAAGGCCGTTGAAAAGTGCCCGGGCCTGTTCCCAGCAGCGGATGCTTGAATGTGGTTTCCACCGCCGCGCGCCAGTAATCAAACCGTGCGCCGACACTGGTTGCGCCGGCGGCAAAGTAGCTGTGGAATCGCATGGTAAAAATTCCAAATCCAATCACCGTTACCGCGATGAGTGCCGCCCACTTCAATCGGGCAGGCCACTGCAAGCGAAACAAGCACGCGCCGCCAATCACCATCGCAATCAGCCAACCCAACTTCGAGCCGGTCCAAAAAAATGCCGCGCCACCCAGAAAAATGGTTAGTGTGATTACCATCGCGCGAATGGGTGGTCGCAGTCGTTTTGTGCTGTTGAACGCCAAAACGAGCGACACCGGCAGCAACAGCAAAATCACGCCGGCCAGTGCATTTGGATAGACCAGGGTGCCCATCACGCGGTTCTTGGCGATTCGAGCGAGGATTGCGGGATTCGCCACGTCCACGCCGTTGGTGGTGATGACAGTGCCATCGCGTTTCATTTCCAAAAACATTTCCGGCGGAACATTTGTCCAGCCCACACGTTCGCCTTCCACCAGCATCCGGTGGCTTTCCGGAAACTCGAAGAGCCGCTGGTCCACCCCGCGCACGAGGCAGAACGCGAACGCCGCCAGCACGCCGGCCAGCAGCCAGCGCAACGCGCGTTCACGTCCCAGCACCAGCACGCCGACGAAATAACACGCAACGCACCCGCCAAATTGCCAGAGCGTGGTCGCGGTGAGAAAGGCGTCCACGGTGTGTGTTGCCGAAAGTAGTTGCCAGCCGAACCATAGCAACGGCAGCAGCCAGAGCCAGCGCGTTCCCGGCCAGCGCGGCCTGCTCGCGAACACAAGCGCCGCGCCTGTCAGTGCCAGCGGCAACAGAATCCAGTTGCCCCAATGGGTGGGCCAGGCGTCCGCCCAAAATTCGGAAGGCGAAACCGGCGGCGGGATTTTTTGGTCGAGGATGACCGGATTGCCGAATTTCAAAATCGCCAGACCGAGAAACAGTCCGAATACGAGCGCGTAAAACCCGGTCCCGGTGATTTTTTTTTCAGACTTCATTGCGAGATTTCGTTCGCAACCGGTTAAAAACGAAGTTTGAGCAGGCCTACTTCCAGCGCCAGCGCTTCCTGCACGTTGGTGTGCAACAACCGCTGGGTTTGCTCCAAGGTTTGCAAATTTTCCAATGCCTGCCGTGGTGTAATGCGCCGGGCGACGGCTTCCGCGCCGGATATTTCAGGGAATTTCAGCAGGCTTCCGCCAGCGGCGAGCGTGCGCAGCCACACGTCGCGCAACCACCATTGCACGAGCAAAAGCGCCTCCGCCCGCTGGCGGCGATATTCCGCTTCGATGGCCGCAGCCAGTTCGTCCTCCCACTTTTCCCGCAGGTCTTTTTCGATTTCAGCGTGCTGTTGCAAGGGCGAGCACGCGGTCAGGGTTTCATCCACGCGCACCCGGATTTCGCCGAGCCTTTGCAGCAGCGCGTCGAGCAGCCGGTAGCGCCCCAGCAAACTTTTTTGCTCATTGGCCGCCAGCGCGTCAAAATGCGCGAGCCATTCCATTTGCGCCGGGTCAAGCGGTCGGGTGCCTTCGCCGAAAAAATTCAGGCGCAGACAGCGCGACAAAATTGTTTCCAAAATCCGCTGCGGCTCGGTCGAAAGCAAAATCAGAACCGACTTGCCGGGCGGTTCTTCAAGCGTTTTCAAGAAAGCATTGGCGGCTTGAACATTAAGCCGGTCCGCCCCCGCGATGATCGCCACCTTGTATTCGGCCCCGGTGGGTTTGAGTTGGATTTCGCGCATCAACTCGCGCGTTTGCTCGACAGTGACGATGCGCGATTTGGACTCAGGCCGCGCCCAATGCACGTCGGCATGGGTATCGTGGTCAATTTTCCGGCAGCTCAAACATGCGTCGCAGCAATCGGTCGTCACGCCGCCGGTTTTGACGGGGTTCTGGCAGTTCAGCGTTTTGGCCAGCGTGCGGGCGAGCGATTCCAACTCTTCGAGCTGATTCCCGGCGAACAGGTAGGCGTGGCCGAGCCGCCCGCAGGCGAGCGAACGCTGGAGCAATTCGACGCCTTGCGTCTGTTTCGCAAAATGTTTGAAGGCCATGCGTTTTTGAAAAACCGGCTTGCCGAGCCGAAGCTCGCAGCGTTCATAAAATCAAGATTTGCCTATCAGTCCGCCTTCGCTACGCTATGGCGCGACAGCCTTCGCTGTGTCTTTGCGGATAAATTGTCTCGTTCAAATGCTTCCAGCTTCCAAGCCTTGGTCAAGGGCAGGTGAACGTTGTTTTCGCTTTGTTCCTGAAGCTGTTAAAGCAAACAACCTATCATACCGGCTGTAAAGTTCTAAAAAGCTCAAACTATCAATGGTCATTGATTGCGATCCGATTAGTGTTTGACACATTGATCCCGCTTCCGCCGATGCTTGGCCATGTGCACATGCACCAAATACCGGTGGAAGATGTGACTGCTACGAATTATTGGCCGCTGATGCTCTCATATATTGGCCGCGTAACAAGATGAATCACCAAAACCTATTGATGTCCGTGGAGATATACCAAGAACCTTAGCCGGCTGTTGAAAAAGCCGTGTTTTGAAAAATTGACCCTCAAAATCATTGGGGTTTTTGCATGAAAATGTGGTCAAAAAGTCGTTTTTCAACAGCCTGTTAGTGATCGGAGCGGGCCATTGGCCACATATCATCGTAAGCCCGGCCGCCAGTAAAGGCATTTCGTTGCCGCCGGTGCCGACCAACGGCCAATTATTGAAACTGTTTTCCCAACTTTCGGCCATTAATTGACCATATGGCTCGCGCATGTCGACCGCCACAGCAACGGGTACAAATTGATGGCCGTTTGGGATCCGATCACGCAAACCCAGAAAATATGTGCGAGCATTCATGGCGTCGGTTCGTTGCGGAGCCTGCGTCTCCAATATCCTTTCTGCTCAAGAAGTTATTGATCCAACCACTCAATCCAGCGCCGATAGATGTCGCGGGTGCGGACGGGAGCTCCGGACCAATGACCGCTGGTTGGGTACCGCTGCGAATATAATCAACAACGGCCGCACAGCCGCTTGGGCTATCTGAGCCCGGCACGGTTCGCGGCGCAACTCAGTCCATCCCCGGCGCCGGTCGGGCTCCGCCCTCCCTCTGCCGGGGATGGACAAAACCAGAACCACAAACTAATATGAACCCAGTCCCCGGACTAACTCATGGTGTGGTACAGAAAAGTGAACCCGGTCATCCATTTTCATCCATGGCACTGAGTGTCATTGTTGTTCTCCTTATTTTTGTTTGTTCATGCCACCCTCAACGGAACAACGGATTCCAGACAGACTAGGCTGCCGCCAATGTTGCGAGCGCTGCGGCTAATTTGACGCCTTGCGTCACAGTATCCAGAAAACTCGACACATCCTGGAGGGTTTTAACATCGCTTTGGATTTGGTTGTTTGTCGTCTGCAATTCTTTAAACGTTTGGGTAACGACATCATGATTGTCTGACAGATTTTCAGCAGCAGCCCGCCAGAAGGCATCACGAGCCGCGTCACGCAAAGAGACCAACTGCGTCTTCTGGTCGTCGGTGTCGCATTTGGCATAAACGGTATCGAAGTTGTCATCAATCAATTGATATGTTTTTGTATTTCCGCCAGATTTGGATTAGTGCCATTACTCATATTATTTTCCTTTCTTCACTGCGGTTATAAGGTCGACATATTGTTGAACAGTTGCCATGTAGCTCTGTATGGCGGCTAGATTCACTGGTTGACCTGCCTCAATCTTGGCGTGCTCGTTTATGGTATACGCTTTGAACGAAGGCGTTCTTTCACAAAAATCCGCCCGATTGTTCATCAGATGGCAAAAAGGGTGCAGAAACGACGGGATTCACCCCCCTTGAAATTCAGCGAAACCGTTGATTTTTTGTGGTGGATAGTGCGTTGGTCAATTGTCAACAGGCGGAGTGACGCCTGTCACTACGTCTGGGCCTACGCCGTCAGACCACACTTCTGTCCAAGGCTGCTGTCACGAACACTTCTCCAACGCCTACGACCCATCCAAGACCGTCGGCAACATTGCTGAATGCCTTCAGGGCAACATCATCATTTCCCGGTCCCGCCGTGGAAACTAATGGCCGACTGCGCCGCAACACCGCAAATCCATCCACCGTAAAAAGAATATTCATTCTGTCCCTACCGTCTGAATTTTTATGACTAATCAAAACAATGGTCGGGCGGACACCGCCCAAAAATCCAACATCAATCTCCTCATCCTCCAGGAAATGCTCGCCTCGGCCGTCAATGCGGCCGACAAGGGCCAGTCCCAGTTCTTCACCCCCGCCGCCTTCGCCGCGTGGTGTGCCCAGCCGTTGCCCGCCAGGCATCCTGCCTGTCTCCATCTCAATCTCCCGCCTCAGCGGAAAATTCAAGTGGTCCTGGTCTTGGCCTCGCCGACTATCAGAAAGCCATGTTCGAGAAAGCCATGTTCGGCGACGGCTCCCTGCCCGAAGGCGCCAATTGCCATCCGCCCCGCAAGAATTGTTCCCTCTGCCACGGCACCGGCGAAATCCCGTTGCCGCACCGCAGCGGCCAGCCTTACATTCCCAAGATGGCCAGCACCCTCACACTCATCGAGGAAATCTTGGCCCGCAAGGCGCAGGTCATCGTGTTCAGCGCCTGCTGGTCAAACTCAATGGGCTGGGCCGACGACATCGGCCCGGTGAAGATTTTTGAAAGGTTATTGGGCTGAGAAGGCAGACGATGAAGACATCGACCTGCTTTGTGAACAGCTCAAAAACTCGTCTTTGCAGCCCGTTTTTACACCCAGCGAAAATCGCTACATGCGGCAAATGTGGGTCACAGGATTATCTTTGGCACCGAAAAATACACAGGCGCGTGCAAAGGCAGCGTTGACAGGTCTTCTGAAGGAAGAAAAAGACCTTCAGGTTAAGGAAACGATTCTGCTTCGTTTGGCGCGTAAGTGAACATTTCGTATCCGCCTGGGGGAGCACGCACCACCGCGGCACAGAAGTTGATGACGGGAGGTTGAACGCATGCGGCTTGGGAGCTGGTTTGATGTCGCCCACAGATTTTTGTTCGGTTTCGCTCCACGGCGGGTCTTTAATAGTGATTGAAGATGACCGGCAGCCAGCAATTGCTTACGGAATATGCCCAGAACGGTTCAGAAGCCGCCTTTCGCGAACTGGTAACCCGCTACCTAGACTTGGTTTATTCGGTGGCGATCCGGTTGGTTGAGGGCGATGCGCATCGGGCGGAAGATGTGGCCCAAACCGTATTTGTAGATTTAGCTCGCATGGCGCGCACTCTCTCCAAGAATGTCATGCCCGGCGGCTGGCTGCATCGGCACACATGTTTCGTGGCCGCCAATACTATGCGCGGCGAACGCCGTCGTCGATCTCGTGAAAGGCAGGCGGTTGAAATGAACACATTGCAGGAACACCCGGATACGAACCCGGCCCTGATTGGTCCAATTCTTGACGAAGCCATCAATAAACTTGGTGAAGCGGATCGAACGGCCATCCTGCTCCGGTTTTTTGAGCAGCGCGATTTCCGGTCGGTAGGCGAAGCGCTGGGGAGTAATGAGGACGCCGCGCGAATGCGGGTGACCCGGGCTTTGGAAAAACTACACTCCCTCCTGAAACGCCGCGGCGTAACGACGAGTGCCGCTGCACTTGACGCCGCGCTGGCGGTCGGCGCCGTCCAAGCCGCGCCCGTTGGTCTGGCCGCTACAATTTCGACTGCTGCCGCCTTGGCCGGAACCACCATCACTGCCACCACAACTGCCACCATCAAAACCATTGCCATGACCACACTCCAAAAAACCTTGATCACTGCCACTATCGTTGCCGCCGTAGGGGCGGGAACCTATGAGGCTCGCCAAGCTTCAAACCTGCGCGACCAAGTCCAGACACTGCAACGCGAATGCGACGCTGTAGCAAAGCAACTTGCAGCTTTGTCAGCCAAACCCACTCCACACCTGCCAGCGCCGCCAATGCATGCCACCGCTCAAACGAAGGCAGTGCCAACGGCAGCAGCGCCGCCGGCAGATTTACAATTCACCAATCTGTATGCCCGCTTCAAAGACAAACTACCGAAATTGACTGCCGAGCAAATCGAGGCTTACCTCAAAGCAAATGGGCGAACAGCATCAAGTCTCCTTGCTGCATATCGCAGCAGCGGCGACCCGGCGTTGTTGCAGGAAGCAAGGCAAAAGTATCCCAACGACCCGCGAGTGGCATTCGAGGCGGCTACCGACAAGGACTTGTCTCCCGAACAACAACGCCAATGGTTGACTGCCTTCGAGCAAGCGGCTCCCAACAATGCGCTGGCGAATTATCTTTCGGCGCTCAATTACTTTAACTCCGGCCAGATTGACCAAGGAGTGCAAGAACTCGCCGCCGCCGCCGGCAAACCGTTTCAGGACTACGGACCGGATTCCGTTGAGGATGACGAAGAAGCCTACCTCTCGGCAGGTTACTCCGCAGCCGAGGCAGGAAAGATCGCAACGTTTCAACTACCGGTGCCACAGCTTCTGGAAATAAAACAATTGGGTCAGGATATGGTTGATCTGGCGAATGCTTATAGTCAGGCAGGCGACCAAGCTTCAGCGCAAGCTGTGTTGCAAATGGCAGTGAACCTCGGCCAGCGTTACGATGCCTCATCATCCGGGGAGCCAGTGATTAATCAATTCGTTAGCTTGGCCGTCGAAAATATGGCTCTCAGCGCGATGGATCCCAACAACCCCTACGGCGGCACCGGCCAGACCGTCCAGGATCGGCTCAACCAACTCGCCCAACAAAAAGCGACGTTGACAGAATTAGGGCAACGGACTGAGTCTTTGCTGGAAACGATGTCGGATCAGGATTGGATTATTTACATCGATCGCTTTAGCCGCCTCGGCGAAGAGGCTGCGGAACAGTGGCTGGTCAACAAGTATGGGCAGCAATGATTGATCGAGCGCATCCATCTGGCGGTGGCAACGCACGGCAAACGCAGCACAGAAGTGTAAAACTCGGATGTTGAACTCGATCGACTTCCGAGTTCGTCAGGCTGCCTGAGCGACCATTTGCTCCTTCGCCTTGGCCCAAGCTCGCGGCGTGAACTCTTTGATCTGGGTGATCTTGGCTGCTGGCAATCGGGTGAATAAATCCCTCAGATAATCGAACGGATTGACCCCATGCCGTCGGCAACTGCCCAACAGTGTGTAGATCACCGCGCTGCGTTCTCCGGCTTCAGAATGTCCAATGAATAAAAAGTTCTTTTTCCGATCGCACTGGGCCGAATCGCATTCTCGATCAGGTTGTTGTCGATCTCCAAACTCCCGTCCACGATGAACCGTGTCAGCGCTTCCCATCGTTTCAGCGCGTAATCAATCGCCTGGCCGAGCAATCCTTGCGGCAGGCTCCGTCGCCGGACCAACTCCATCGTCCGGTGTAGTCGTGCCACGACCGGACGGCTTTGCCACACGCGTAGGGCCGCCCTCAATTGCGGTCCGGCTTTTTGCTCGCGCAATTTCGTTTCCACCGCGTAGAGCAATCCAATCTGCCGCACAAACCACGCCGCCAGCCTGGTCTCCGCCAACGCTTCGTGGAAGCCTCTGCGAACGTGCGCCCAGCAACCAACCAGAGTCAGATCACCACGCGCTTTGGCCAGCGATTCATACGCGGAGTAGCCGTCCGTCTGGAGTTTGCCCCGAAAGTCTTTCAAGAATTCCTCCGGTCCTTCCCGTGATCGGCTCACCTGCCATTCAAATAGCACATCGCCCTTGGGACGGCTGTAGGTCCAAAGATACCCTTGCTGACTTTTGCCTTTCACATCCGGGTCCAAATACCGGATCGGTGTCTCGTCGGCTTGCAGGTAATTGCCCCGCAGCAAATCTTCCCGGATCGACCGATACACCGGTTTCAACAACTCGGCGGCTTGTTCCACCCAACAGCCCATCGTTTTGCGGCTTAACTCCACCCCGAATTGCTGGCGGAACATTTTCTCCTGCCGGTAGAGCGGTTGATGATATTCATATTTGCTGACTAAAATCTGCGCCAGCAAGCCCGGCCCCACCATGCCTTGTTCAATCGGTTGTGGGGGCAGTGGTGCCAGGGCAAGGCGTTCGGCCTTTACATAGCGCGGACGAATGAAAACGCGTTTGATGATTTTGGGGGCGACCCATTCCAGTTGGCTGGTGCGTTCCTCGCTGATCTTTCTCCAGCCCTCGGGCTGTGCTTGGACTTCCACTGGCTCGATCACGATCTCCTGCGTCTCCAACTTGTCTTCGGCCAGCATCCGCCGCACCGGATGTGCCGCACCATTGCGCGTTGCAGTGGTGGTCTTGGTCTCTGGTGCTGGTAACGTGATAACATTGGGCAAACCTTGCAGTAGCAGTTCGAGTTGGTGTTTATCCAAACCTTCGTTGCGTACACCACCGAAGTAATGACGGATATACAGGTCGAGCTTCTAGCGCAACAACCGGTTCTCCAACTCCAACGCCACGACGCGCGCACTCATCTCTTCATACTTTTCAAGTAGCGTGGTGTCGATCACGCTTCTCTGACGCGAACAAAAAATATTCGTTCAATCGTGATGAAACTTTTTTCTCAGCGACGATACCAGTTCTTTTTCGAGCGCACTTCCAGCCCGTGAATCAACGCGCTGAACTCTTCGCCACGCAAACTTACCTGCCCATTTTCACTCACTGGCCAAGTGAACCTTCCCTGTTCCAATCGCTTGGCGCATACCCATAAACCAGACCCATCCCAATAAAGCCCCTTGATCCGGTTCCGTCGCCCATTGGTGAATACGAACAGGTGGCCGGACAACGGATCGGCTTTGAGTTGCTCCACGACCAAGCTGTAAAGCCGATTGAAGCTGCCGCGCAAATCCACTGGCGTGGTGGCGACCAGCACCCGCGTCGCGCTGGTAACACTCAGCATGGCAGCGCTCGCAATAGTTCAGGTAACTGCTGCACATCTGAGCTGTTTTGCAGTCGAACGATCCAGCCTTGCGGGCTGACGACTTCAACCGGCCAGCGCAAACCTGGGCTGGGCAGCCGCACTTCTTGAAACTCTACCTTCGCGGGAACGGCGTCACGTTCCAAACGCAACCACTTGCTCAGGGTGGACAACCCGACGCCATGACGAGTGGCAAAGTCCCGTAAAGTCAAATGGCCTTGGTGGAAACGTGACAGCAATCGTTGCCGCTGTTTAGAAGTCCAACGCCGCCGTCCCGATCCGGTTTTTGATGAATCCATGCCGCCATGATTTCATAACCCAGCGCCCGAAACTAGACGTGGTTGGTCAGACGCATACAGTAAAATGGTGAGTGCAAACACAACTCGCCAGAACTCACCAGAACTAGCTGAAACTCGCCCACTACTCGCTAACGCGAGTGAGCCGGACAGGTTCACCATTCATGACGTAGTCCCGCACCAGTTCCATGTCGTCATTCATCATTCACTCAATACATTGACGCCAAATCGAAAAGGGGACAGTCTTTTTTAGACCGACGCTGGCGATAAGCCGGTCGCGGAAATCTATCGCAATTATCGCACTTCTAAACTCATGCAGTCGAGCGCCCCACCGCGAAATATGTGCCGCCTCAGCCGCATACGACACAAGTTTGCGACATAGCCCTCCGTTTTTCAACTTCTGTGCCACGCCCACCAGTGTTTTCTCAGCCGGATACACTGTTTTTCACTAAGCTTTTACCTCTTTTTATACACGGCAAATTTCGAGTTTCTGCAGGAGGAAAAAGACCTTTTAAATGCCATTAGATTGAAACCCGGCGCGGACATTTCCAGATACACCGCGTCTTCGGTAATTTCCCGGCTGATGCAGTGGGTCAGTTTGTGAGATCGATCTCTAAGACGGAGGGCCTTGGAGCAGGTCGCCATCTACCACTGTCCAATAGTTCAGTTTGATGCTCCGGATTTATTCGTGCCGGCACGCCGACGGAACGGAGAGCGGCGACATAGATGGTTTCAAATCCCGCCTTGTCCGTGACCTGCTTAAGCCAGATGGTTGGAACACTACGGGATAGATCAGGCGCGGAGACAACAGTAATACGCTCACGAAGATGGCGCACAATAATTCTCGCTGCGTCTTCCGGTGAATTTTCGCGCCGGATGCGCGGATAAAATTCTTCCCACAGCGAACGACGCCAGTTGAATTCCTCCCCTGACTTGCCCGTGATAACAGGTGATAGAACGTAATCCTGATAATCCTTGTCGTCCAACCGCCAATTGACCAGTTTGCGGTTGTAACCGGCCAATTGGACTTGTGTTAATAAAACTCGCAATTTCAGGCCGCGCCAGGCAGGTTGCGCAGCCAGAAATTCGAAATCCGCGCTTTGATTTGGCCGGATCAGAAATCGTCGGGCAACGGCCAGCGTCTGATCGTTAATGGGAAAACAGGGTATTAATAAATGAATGGCCGTTTCTGCTAACGCCCATGTAGCAAGAAGAACGGCAAACCAGCGGAAGGCGGCCTCATGACGGCGTAGCTTGACTTTTAGGTTGGGATTAAGTTTAAGACGCCGCGACCACGCGAACCAACCCACAACCCATGCCGCCGTTGGAAGCCAGAACAGCCAGAGCGGCATTACGCCCGCCTGCCATTGCGCAATGGAATGATAACTCTGCCAGGCGTTCTTACCGACCAGTCGTGTCAGGCAGTATTCCCCGATACAGCGGAAAACAACTCCGCGGTCCGGTCCCGTGTCATGGGAGACCCCCGGAAGAATCTTCAGTTCCACAGGCAGGTCTTCGGTTCTCAGAATTGAGGCCAGACGTTCCGTATCAGTTACAGGAAAGACTTCATCCCGCTCTCCATGAACCAGTAAAAGCGGGCAACGTAATGAAGTTAATTGATTGCTGCTTTGGCTTTCCGACAAGCCGGCCCCGCTTAATTGGACAAGTATCTGCGGTTGCAGTTCCGGATGTTGCAGGGCGAAATCCAGCATCCGGTCTGCACCGAGACTGAAACCGACCCAAGTAATTGCACTGGTGTCCGCCCACTTTTGCCGGCCAAGGTAAAGAAGCAAGGCTCTAAATTGGGGCATGAACGCATCCTCATTGGTTCGGTTGTATTCCAGACTCACGACTGCCAGACCAAGTTCAGCCATTTGCCGCAAATCCTGGCCATCCTCCATCAAGCTGCCGCCGCCGCCGTGTGCATAAATGATCACTGGATAACGGCGCAACGGCTTGGGGAGAACTGTTACATATTTAAAGGACTCATGGTTAGAGGTTTTAAGCGTCAACCAGTCTCGCACAAACGGATCGCGCTCCCTGGCCCATCCCAATGCGCCTAGAAAAAGGAGGACGGCCAACCCGCCCAGGAACAGATTTTGCCGGGTTGTCACGGGTCAACGATGCAAAACAAACTATTGTGTGCACAAATTTTCTTCATAAGAACTCCCCGATGGGCCTTCAGTTCCCGGAGCAGTGGGCCGAGCCGCTCCCAACTCCAGCAAAGTCCAGCATGGTATAGCTATGGGCATTAGGCTGAATAGTCCATCGTCAAACAAAAAGCCAACCAGCAACACAATTGCACCAGCGCGGCAAACGGTCTTTGTCCAGTCCAAAGTCCGGCTTTCAGCGACGGGGCAAAGCGAAGGCTGGAGTCCGGAACCCGATTTGAGATTGACATTCCGTTTACTTGCGATTCCTGATTTTTCAATTTTTGCCTTCGGCGTTCTGTCTTCCGGCTTCCACGTCAGGGAAAGCCAGGCATACGCAACAAAACAAACCATAGCCGGAATACCCAGGATTGCGCCCAGCATCAAATAATCATTCAATTGAATGGCACCAATTCCTTCCGATTTTGGTGCAAGATAGTAATACTTGTATAACGACTCTGCTTGATTCCAGCCAGCGCCAAGCCAGGGATGGTCCCCTATTATTTGCAGACTTCCTTCCCACGCGGCAACCCGATTACGCCATGAAAAATCATTTACATTGCCAACCGAGACGATTCGGTTTGCAACAGCCACGTGTTCTAAATGTGTTAACTGCCAAAAAGCCAAAACAACCAAAGATAATAGAACGACACAAACCACAGGCCGGTTTTTCTTAAACCACGAAATGCCCATGCTATTTGAAATTTCCAATTTCTGGCTGCCTTCGTAGGCTACACTATCTCCGCCTGCCGCCCGCCGCCTCCTGCCTTCTGCTCTCGTGACCAAATATACCAGCCCGCACAATGTTCCAAGCCAGGCGGAACGGCTGTAACTGTTCAGTAGCCCCCAACCCGTTAAACCGATCGCGACAAGATACAAAACCATGATCGCCCATTCCCTTGGCTTCTGCCCCCGACCATCAAACCCACAATCCAGACTTTGAACAAACTGGCCTGTGGCCAATACGACCCCGATCCCCATTAGTAACCCGTAAATGTTGGGATTTTCCCAGGGACCAGTCCAACGCAAATGACCACGATAATCAAAGGGTGAACTCCAATCAGGTTGCCATAATGAAGCTGGCGTCAGGAAAATTATCAAAAGCAGCACGACCAAAACATTGAAGTTACCACTGCTGCGAAACTCCGCCGCTTTAGCGGTTTCCGATTTCCGGTTTCTGATTTTGAAGTCAGCCCACGCTGACGCACCCAATCCAAGCGTCACGCCCGCCAACAACATCAACGCTTGTGTGGATTTAGCAGCAGCAGGATAATTGAGCGCGTAAGCAATCGCTCCAAGAAATAATAAACCGGCCAGCCACAAGTTCCGATTGTTCATGCGCAAGAAGCCCGATCTGCCGATACGACACTGAAGCCGGAGAAATATCAGGAAATAGATAAGTAGAAGAAGAAACAATATCCACTGTATGTCCGAATCGCAAAGCAGGCCTTTCACTTCAGACAGAATGGAACTGATTGCGCTGTTGGTTTCAATTAACCGACTGTCCCCGAAAAGGCAGAGGAGCACGAAAAAGGCGACCACTATTATCTCAAACACTTTGCCTGGCCATAATAATTTACCATTCATGACAATTGGAATACGTAACTGGCGTCATCTGGTCAAGGTAAGAGAATCATTTGCTGATCTGATATTCGTTTACATCTTCGTCATCGCTTGACTCCCCGCCGTTACCAAGCCGATGATAAGTCTTCCACAAACGCGCATATCTCCCTCCAAGAATTACAAGCGTATTGTGATTACCACGTTCGACAATTTCGCCTTTTTCCATCACAATTATTCGACCCGCAATATCTGCTCTTAACATCCGGTGAGAAATAAGAATACATATTCTGTTTTTTCCCGACAAGCCAATCTCTCGCAACAGCTTTGATTCCGTTTCGATATCCAGACTGGCAGAGGGTTCATCATAAATCATCACCGTGGCGTCCCTCATAAACAATCTCGCCAGACACACACGCTGCCATTCTCCCAAAGATAAATCCTGTCCATCGCGGAATTCCTTGCCAAGCATAGTACCATAGCCATTCGGCAAGCCCGTGATAATGTCATTCAATCTTGCCACTTTTGCCGCGTTAATAATCCTTTCCCGGCCGTTTATCCGTTCAACGGAACCTAGACCGATATTTTCCTCAACGGTCAAGGCATAACGCACGAAATCTTGAAATATGATACCCATCTTTTCCCTCAGGAGCGTGAGATCGTATTCCCACATATCATGGCCATTGATCAGTATCTCCCCTTCGGTTGGTCTGTATAATCCGAACAAAAGACGCGCCAAGGTGGTTTTACCAGCTCCATTTCTACCGACCAACAACGTGCTTTGACCTTTCTTGAAGAGCACATCAATGTGCCGCAGCGTAAAAGTCGAGGCTCCCGGATATATGAAGCTGATATTTTTGCATTCAATGGTTTCAATCACCTCTGGAATTTTCCGTTTCGGCGTCGTTTTTGTCTTGGAAGCGCTTTGTACTTCCTGAAATTGTTGGTAAGTCTGCAAAAAGCAGGAACCTTCATAAACAGCAGAAAACTGTTGCAAAATTTGCGCGGCGGCAGTTGCTCCCTGGGCAAACGACTGGTAAAACATCATGATTTGACCGATGGTATAATCCGCAAAGTGCAGCAGGCACTTTACAATGATGTAAAGACTGACCCCTCCCCGGCTGATATACGTAAAAACAATAATCACAATTTCCCAGGTATTGTGGCGTTTCAGCAACGAGATGTCCTGTCCTATGAGCGAGGCGGTTAACGCTCTCCATTTATTTCGCAGAAATGACCAGAGATTAAGAGTTATAATTTCGGGCAAAGCGCGTCTGCTGGTGAAACAAGAGTCGAGATAATTGGCTACTCGCAACTCATGGATTCGGCCATGCTGCAGGTTAAAATTTATTTTGGCGTAATAAACAGCAAGAATGAAATCCGGAATACAAATCGCAAACATGGCTGCCACGACAAAAGGAGAGAAAGAAAACAGAATAAAACCGAACGAAAACCAAGTGATTATATTTGAGATTATGTTACACACCCCCGAAACAATCTGCAAGGGTTTGTTACTTTGTGCCTCGCCTTTGGCTCTCTCTATCATGTTGTAGATTTCAGGATCGTCATAATCTTTCATCTCCAGATGCGACATCCCGTCAATAACGTCAGTCTGCATATCCAGCGACAATTTTGACGACAGTAGTGATTTGAAAAAGGACATGCTTTTGCTGATACAGGCGAAGCCTCCGGTAACACCGACTTGCAGTATAACCATGTAAATAGCTTTTTTTATGTACACACTCTCTCCAAGGTGTTGGTACGCGCGAACAACTGAATCCAACAAGTAACGCGTGACCCATACCGTGACCGCCGGAGAGATACCGTCGAGGACGGTTGAGAAGATTAACACTATAAAGAGACTCGGCTGGAACTTCCAGATAATTGATATGGCATAGGGAGTCACCTTCAAAAAACGATAAATCTCAGTTACAGCGCCTCTGAACGATCTTTTGCCACCAATATGGGAAGCGGGAACTTTCATAAGCTGTTTATCCGGCAACTTTCTGACAGATTTTCTCCTCATTTTTCAATCTTCATAAGCATCTGAAGGTATTATGCCCCCAAAATTGAACGTCGGTACTTTCTTGCCACACTAAGGAGGCTGGGACACATAATTTGGCCTCAGTGGCGAACATAGCAACAGAAAAATATATTTATTTTAGCCTTATAAAGTCTCGATTATGCTTGAGGCAATTGGGAGGTGGCTGATATATATCTCCATAAAATAAGGCAAGGTCCCGAATGCAATAACCGATCTGGCAAACGCATCTCTCCCACTCTGCACAATCATAGCATGCCTGGCCCTTGAATTTCTCCCGCGGCATGCTATATGTCATCTCACGCAATCGTGCGCCGTACCAGACCTCCTGGATGGATTGATTACCAACATCACCACAAAAGTACTCTTCCGTTTCAGGCATCTGTTCACAAGGTATCACTTTCCCATCCGCACATATCATCATGCTGGAACGTCCGGCGGAACAACACTTTGATTCATCAGGCCAGACCTCCTCTCGATACAGTTTCAGTTGGGGACGGCCGTTTTGGATGTATATGACATCATCGGGAAATTCTTTCTGGAGCTGCTTCACCTGCTCCTCGAGCCACTGGTAACTCGTCGAATGGTTAAACAGATCATTGGAATGATGAAAACCACTGCGAAAATAAGTCGCCAGGCGTATCGTGCTCACCCCGCGTTTTTTGAGGTCGCGGTATAGCTTCGGAATGGTCAATATATTATAGGGAGTGATTACCACCTTTGCCTCCACACAAAGACCCGCTTCCAACGCATTGGCAATGGACTCGAATATGCGATTACAAAACCCTTTTGCCCTGACAAGATAGTCGGCTACATCTTCAACGGTCGAATCTATACTGAATTGCACATTCGTCACAGCAGCGCTCTCCGCAAGCGCTGCCGCCTTTTCTTTGCTTAAAAAACTCTTTGTGCTAATTCCAGCCGGCAGGAACTGATATTTGCGCATCGCCGCGAGAAGCTCATTCAAATACGGGTAGAGCAGAAAATCACCGCCGAGGGGGTGTATTTCGACGACCCCAATGGCAGCCGCCTCTTCGATAAGCGCCAACACGCGCTCTTTAGGCAAAAGTGTCACCTTCCTCCTTCCCAAATAGCAATACCTGCAATCGGTGGAACACGCAGAGGTAAAATGCCAGATCAATTTCATCGGGGCAGCCTCGCGCGGATTGGGAGTGTGCTTAATGACCGTCCCGGGCGCATTTTGGGGGATGAAATCTCGAACGTGATACTCCACGCCCCTGAATTTGGTGTGGCTGAACTTCCGATCATATTCCGCCCTTGTAATTAGAACGGCCGCTGCCGGGTATTCATTAGGAACCTGCTGCTGTCCTATTCGCTCCTCCCTCGTCCGGGTCATGGTGTGTATGATCGACTTGACACGTGCCCTGGCAACCTCGGTCGCCTTTGCATCATCGGCGATTTTCACCAGTGGCCTGGTTATCCCTCCTATCTCCGCCACCGTGCGTTTGCCGTTGCAAAGTGCCAGAACAACTCCCGCTGCGCTGTGAACCCTCTCCTGAGACAACCCTTCAGCTCCCCAAACCAACACGCAGTTGTTGCTGGAATTGCGGAGGCGATAGAGCGGATTCAGGACGTAAATCTCTTCGTCGCCTATCTTTAACCATGGTTGTTCCTTTTGGCCTGACCCTTCCGTTCCATTACCACCACTCTTGATTTGAACTTCGTTACCCATAATAATTAAGGCACATTTCCGGAACTTCGTTGATATCTCCGCAGGGCGGCCGGAACCGATCGGGCGATTACGGCTATAACCAAAACGCCTACGTCATCCTGACAAAGTCTCGATTATGTTTAGGGCAATATAGAGGCGGCTGATATATGCCCCCGTAATACTTCGCAAGGTCCCGAATGCATAAGCCGATTTGGCAAGTGCAGAAAACCCGCTCTTTGCAATCATAGCATGCCTGACCCTTGAATTTCTCCCGCGGCATGTCATATGTCATCTCACGCAATCGTGCGCCGTCCCAGACCTCCCGGATGGATTGATTACCAACGTCACCGCAAAAATACTCTTCCGTTTCAGGCATCTGTTCACAGGGTATCACTTTCCCATCCGCACATATCATCATGCTGGAACGTCCGGCGTGACACATGTATTTTATTTGCCAATCTTTCTGCTTCTCCTCCAGCGAAGGCGGTTCCAGACGGGGAGGCCCGTTCTGGATGTATATGACATCATCGGGAAATTCTTTCTGGAGCTGCTTCACCTGCTCCTCGAGCCACTGGTAACTCGTCGAATGGCTAAACAAATCATCGGAATGATGAAAACCACTACGATTATAAGTCGTCAAGCGTATCGTGCCCACCCCGCGTTTTTTGAGGTCGCGGTATAGCTTCGGAATGGTCAATATATTATAGGGAGTGATTACCGCCTTTGCCTCCACACAAAGACCCGCTTCCAACGCATTGGCAATGGACTCGAATATGCGATTACAAAACCCTTTTGCCCTGACAAGATAGTCGGCTACATCTTCAACGGTCGAATCTATACTGAATTGCACATTCGTCACAGCAGCGCTCTCCGCAAGCGCTGCCGCCTTTTCTTTGCTTAAAAAACTCTTTGTGCTAATTCCAGCCGGCAGGAACTGATATTTGCGCATCGCCGCGAGAAGCTCATTCAAATACGGGTAGAGCAGAAAATCACCGCCGAGGGGGTGTATTTCGACGACCCCAATGGCAGCCGCCTCTTCGATAAGCGCCAACACGCGCTCTTTAGGCAAAAGTGTCACCTTCCTCCTTCCCAAATAGCAATACCTGCAATCGGTGGAACACGCAGAGGTAAAATGCCAGATCAATTTCATCGGGGCAGCCTCGCGCGGATTGGGAGTGTGCTTAATGACCGTCCCGGGCGCATTTTGGGGGATGAAATCTCGAACGTGATACTCCACGCCCCTGAATTTGGTGTGGCTGAACTTCCGATCATATTCCGCCCTTGTAATTAGAACGGCCGCTGCCGGGTATTCATTAGGAACCTGCTGCTGTCCTATTCGCTCCTCCCTCGTCCGGGTCATGGTGTGTATGATCGACTTGACACGTGCCCTGGCAACCTCGGTCGCCTTTGCATCATCGGCGATTTTCACCAGTGGCCTGGTTATCCCTCCTATCTCCGCCACCGTGCGTTTGCCGTTGCAAAGTGCCAGAACAACTCCCGCTGCGCTGTGAACCCTCTCCTGAGACAACCCTTCAGCTCCCCAAACCAACACGCAGTTGTTGCTGGAATTGCGGAGGCGATAGAGCGGATTCAGGACGTAAATCTCTTCGTCGCCTATCTTTAACCATGGTTGTTCCTTTTGGCCTGACCCTTCCGTTCCATTACCACCACTCTTGATTTGAACTTCTGCGCACATACTGAAAGTAACCCCGCGAGCTATTTCTCTTTGACAACCTACGAACTCAGCCTCACCTCAACCCCCTCTCTACATGAGTAGAGAGAGGGAGGGTTTGCATTATCTGCAAACTGGTCAACACCTCGAGGACAGATTATTTGCCAGTTCTGTCGCACGTTGCACCCGTACCGCAATTGGAATAATCACAATCGGCCGTAGGTGTTATTACTATGTGCTCCTCATCTGGAAACTCAAGTAACACATTCGATAGGTTTTCTTCTTGCACAATTCTCACCTCCCTTCTATTTCGACATGAGTTGTATATTACTTTATACTCACCGAAACATCCGTTAACGTGATACGAAGTTGTCCATGGCCCGCCGGTTGCGGATCAACGATCGGAGCGAGCCAGCCTTCCTCCATTCGGGGATAAGGCCAAGGAGTAGGCGCCGGCGTTATCCGGATAACTGTCGGATACCAAAAACCTTGCGATTCGACGGGATTCTCGAAGTGAACAGCGAGCTTTTCCACCACCGGCGCTCCTGGCCACTCTATCAGCCTGCGCCACAGGCTAAGATGCCCATTTTCGAATCCGATCTCGTGGTGACGGTTACCATCTATGTCAATGAATATATAGGAGTGCGGGAGGGCGTTTGTTGTGAGCCACGGCCTGTATTTCCACAAAAATTCATTGATCGTGTAAGGATTCACGAGATTGGGTGGATAAAGCCTGTCCCGGTAAAGCGCTCCGGTCTCATACAGGGGGAAAGTCAGTAGATGAAGCAAAGAGGCCGGATTGATCGTCTTAATGACTTCCGAAACCTGCGGGTTTTGACAGCTAATCACTGTGTTGCTGGATGTCCCATCTGTCGTTACTGTCCAGTCGCGGAGCTTATCAGAAATGGTCATCGTATATCTTGCGAGGAACTTTCCGCTTTCGTCTGGCGACAAATCGATCCGGCGCAGCGACACATCACCCACAAGCGAAAGGCTTTTGCCGTCATTTCCCACAAAATCAACGCTCATGCTCCCAGACATGCCACTGAAACGCGACCACATCCGACGTTCACTGACAAGCACGTTCGTTGCGTCCTGGAATTCTTGCGGTGTTATACCCTGGACAAGTCCGAACTCGGTAAGTCGGGCAGTGTTGCCCTCGGCGTTGTTGAGTTGGTTGAGAATGTTATGCTTATGCTTATGGTATGCCACCACCGCAATAACCAAAAGACCACTGACAATAAGCAGCAGAATAATTGCTTTTTTCATGTCGCCGATCCAGTTTTCCCAGTTTTACAAAACCACTCCACAGAAACTGATCTGCAATTCTTCAGTTCACATCAATAATGTTTTATAACCGAAACGCGACACTTCAGACCAAATCACGACATTCACACTATAATTCCCGACAACGACGACGCTCGGTGGGAACGTGCCTCCTTCTTTTTTTGAGCACTTTTCTACATCCAAACGATGCAGTTTTGCGGAGTATCCCCTAACCAGACTGTGAAACATTCCCAATTCCGCTTATTTAATCAGGTTGGATGCACTCTTCATTCACCCGTTGATGATGAATCTGGCATTCGAGCTAATGGCGAAATCCAATGCAGTTTCTTGATAGAATGGATTACTGTTACGCCTTACAATCTACATCAGTCCGGCCAACGGCCTAAAACCAAAGTGAAGCGTGGTTCGTAGAAACGCGAACTTGTATTAGTAGCTGTCACATCACTGCGAACGATTTTGAGTGTCGATTTCCGGAGAATTAATTACTCATAACGCAGCGATTCAATTGGATCGAGGCTTGCCGCTTTGTAAGCCGGGTAGGTCCCGAAAATGATTCCCACAATGGAGCAAATCAGCAGGCCCAGCACAATCCAATCAACTGGAACAGCGGGCGGCACTTTCATAAACCACGCGAGGGTATTGCCGCCGAGGACGCCCAGCACCACGCCGATAGCGCCGCCGACTTCACAAAGCACGATGGCTTCCACAATGAATTGCGTCATGATGTTGCGTTTCTTGGCGCCAATGGCGCGGCGGATGCCGATTTCAACTGTCCGTTCCGTGACCGAGACAAGCATGATGTTCATGATACCGATGCCCGCTGCGATGAGTGCGATAGAACTGACGATGGCCACGCCCACGCGCACAGCCCGGGTGAACGATTCAAATTGTTCAATGAGCGAGTTGTTGGAAAAGAGTTCGAAGTCGTCCGGCTCACCCGGCGGAACCTTGCGCGCTGCACGCAGGATGGCGCGCACCTGTTCGATACAATCGTCGTAGCTGGCGGCGTCACGTGCCTGGACCAGAATAGTCAGACCTTTCCAAGGATTAAGGCGGTAACGATGGAGCGCGGCGGTCAGGGGCACGACCGCAAAATTATCCTCGTTTCCTCCTCGCGAAGCTCCCTTGGGAGCGAGCACACCCACGACGAGGTATTTGTAGCCATTGATTTTGATTTCCTCGCCCACGGCCGAACCGAATGGGAAGGCCGTTTTGGCCAAAGCGCTGCCAAGCACGCATACGTCACGCACGTCATTCACATCCTTGTCCGAAACAATACGGCCGTTTTCAAGATCCCAATTTCGTGTCGGGAAACTACCAGGGGTTTCACCGTAAAGCTCGGCGGTGGAAGGCGCCTTGCCATAGCGGGTCGAAACCCATACGCGTAAGAAATCGCCCTCGACGCCGACGTTGGCGGCGAGCGTAGCTTTCTCCTCCACCTGTCGTCCCTGTGCCAGGGTGAGGAATTTGCGCCGCAAGTATTTTTGCCCATCGGTGTTGTTACCGAACTGTATTTCCGGCCATCTCTGAATGGCAAAGGACCGACTGCCCAACCCGCTCATCCAGTTTTCAGCGCTCCGCTCCAGCACACGCATGGCCGTCATCACAGCAACAATTGAAAACACGCCGACCAGCACACCGACCAGGGTCAGTGCCGAGCGCAGCTTGTGCTCGGCCAGCGCGTTCATGGCCGTGGAAATGCTTTCGCGGCCTTCAAGCAAACAAGCTGGCGTTTTGAATTTCACTCCTTTTTTAAAATGGATTCACTCGCTTCTCAGTGCTTCCACAGGGTCCAGCCGCGATGCGCGCCAAGCCGGCAGGCAACCTGAAATCACCCCGGTCAGCAACGACACGAGCAGCGACATAACGACAATGGTCCCGGACAGAGCCGCTGGGAGCAACCATTTCGAGACTGCCAGCGTCGCCAACCATGCAAGGCCCAGTCCGATCAGGCCACCAAGGAGACAAATACAGACCGCTTCGGTCAGGAATTGCAACAGGATGGCACGGCGCCTGGCACCAACGGCCTTGCGCACACCAATCTCGCGCGTGCGCTCGACCGTGGAAACCAACATGATGTCCATGATGCCGATTCCGCCGATGAACAACGACAGGCTGGTAACAAACAAACCGATGATGGCAATCATCCGGGTTTGCTGATGAAACCATGTCACAAGCTGGTCCTGCTGGTTGATGGCAAAGTCGTCGGGATCCTCCGGGCGCAGATGCCGGATGTGGCGCATGGTCTGGCGCAATTTCTCGCGTGCCTCGTCGAGTTGCGCCGTTCCACTGGCTTTTACGTCAATTTGGTCGATGTAAGGTTTCTCCCAAATGTCTGCCAGAAATTCCCGGATGGGAATAATGACACGGCCATCCAAGCTCCAACCCGCCATGATCCCCTGCTTTTGAAATACGCCGATAACTTCAAAAGACTGGTCGTCAATCTTTAGTTACGCGCCAATAGGCGATTCATTGCGAAACAGGTTCGTCACTATGTCACTACCGATAACGCAGACAGGCCGCTCCCCTTCGGCGTCCGCGGCGGTCAAAAACCGGCCTTGGGCCATTCCGACGCCGCAGGTTTGCGAAAAGGCCCCTGTGGTACCAATGATGTCTACGCCGCTAGCGCTACGGGTTTTGTATTTCAGTGTCCCCTGGCCATACTCTGCCTCGGGTGCAACGACGGCAGCGAGCGCGAGCCGATGAGCCAGAACTTCGGCATCCCTGAGTCGGATTGGCCTGCGTTGCATTGACTTCATCCAGCCTTCGCTGAAAATCGGATCGAACCAACTGAATTGCGATACAAAGAAAACATCCGCCCCGAGCGTGGAAGTGCTTTTGATGAATGCCTGGTTCAGCCCGTTGATGGCTGCGCCAGTGAGCGTGACGGTGACAATGCCGATAACGATGCCAAATGTGGCCAGCACCGACCGCATTTTATTTACGAGCAGGGCATCCCAAGAAATGCCGATGCCTTCGCGAATTTCGACAAAAACATTCATCGCTTGGGCTGGCCGAAAGTCGAAAGTCGAGGGTCAAGGGTCGGCATAATCGGGCTGTTGATGGTCGACACTCGTCCTTCGCCTTGCTTTTCGTCACTCGCAATCAAGCCGTCGCGCAGGCGGATGATGCGGCGCGCGTGGCGGGCGATGTCCTCCTCATGCGTGACCACGATGATGGTATTGCCCTTCCGCGACAGGTCCGCGAACAACGCCATGATTTCCTCACCCGTCTTGGAATCGAGATTGCCCGTCGGCTCGTCCGCCAGCAGGAGCGATGGCTTATTGACCAGGGCACGGGCGACGGCGACGCGCTGGCGCTGGCCGCCGGACAGCTCGTTGGGTTTGTGATGAATGCGGTCCGCCAGGCCGACCTGCGTCAGGGCGTCGAGCGCGATTTGACGGCGATCTTCCGCCGGCACCCCGGCATAAATGAGCGGCAATTCGACGTTGTGCAACGCGTTCGAACGCGACAACAAGTTAAACGTCTGGAAGACAAACCCGATTTCGCGATTGCGGATCTCCGCAAGCTGGTTGTCGTCCATGTCGCTGACCAGCACGCCATTGAGTTCGTAGCTGCCGGACGTGGGCGTGTCGAGACAGCCGATGAGATTCATGAGGGTGGATTTGCCCGAGCCGGATGGCCCCATGATGGCGACGTATTCGCCACGCTGAATTTCGAGCGACACATCCCGCAAGGCATGGACGATTTCCGCGCCCATCTGGTAACGCCGTGAAATATTCTGGAACCGGATCAAACTCATCGCAAAACAAATTAGATTTATGGATTTTTGGATTGCCGGATGATTGGGGCGGCGAATGTACGATCAATTCATTTATCCATTAATCCATCAATCCAACAATCCGTGCCTGTTCTCATGGCTTCGTCCCTTCCGTACCCGCCGCGCCTTTCTTAATCCTCGAACCGTCCTGGAGATCGCGGCTGATGGCGCGGTAACCGCCGGATACAATTTCCTCGCCGTCGGTCAGGCCGTCGGCGATTTCCCAGTAATTATCATCGCAAATGCCGATTTTCACCGGCACCGCTTCCATATGATCGCCTTTCACCACGAACACAACGTCCGCCGGTTTGGCGGATTCCCTGGCTTTCGCGGTGGAGGCGACGGCTTTCGGCGGATCCATTTTCTTCGGCGTCAACAGGCGGGTAGTGACGCTGGCCAGCGGAACGGTGAGCACATTGGTGCGGTATGCGGTTTCAATATCGGCACTGACGGACATGCCGGGGCGGAAAGCCTCTTTGTCACTGATGCGGATGCGCACCTGAAACTTGGTCGCTTCCTGCGTTTGGCTGCTGGTGGTGGAATAACTGGCGGGCAGGTTGTTGTCCTTCGATGAACTGGCAACGTCCGTCACCACGCCGGCAAATCTGCGGTCCTTGAACGCGTCCACTTCCAGCCACGCCTTCTGGCCGGGCGCAATGCCCACCACGTCCATCTCGCCGATGTCCACGCGCGCCTCCATCTGGTTCAGGTCCGAGATAACCATGATTTCAGTTCCGGCATTTTGAATGGTTCCCAGGACGCGCTCGCCGAGTTCGGAATTCAATTTGGTAATCGTGCCGGCCAGCGGCGAGACGATCGTCGTTTTGTCCAGTGAATCCTGCGCGCTGTCCACCGCCGCCTTGGCCACATTGACTTGATCATCGGCGCTCTCGAGTTGCGCCTAGGCCTCATCGCGCGCGGATTTAAAGCCGATGAAGTCTGATTCCGAAATCAGCTTGCGGTGGAACAATTCCTGGTTGCGGTCGTAGTCGGTCTCGGCCTTTTCCAGGCTTGCCACCGCCGACGCTTTGGTAGCGAGCTAAGGCTCGCAGCTCGCCCCCGGCTCGCGTTACCTCGCCGCCGAGGCTTTCAGGCTTGACCCTCCATCCCACAGGTGTTTACTACCCCCACGGGTGCCACACTATTGGACCGCCACCCGCCGCACTTTTCAACCGGCGTTTACACCGTCAGCGCCAGCGCAGTGATGACCAGCCCGATGGCCGAGAGGATGATGATTTTTCGGCGTTTTTTTGGTTTAGCCATGATGTTATTTATTCAAAAGACATCGTTGAGACAATAAAACCAAAGCAGGTGTAGCCAGACTCATCATGCCCACTGCTCCATGCTGACATTTACCCGACTAGCTATCATGCGGAATTTGTTCACGTGTGACTCTTCATTTGTTGCTAAACGTTTTACATATCTTGCTACCACATGTAAGTTATGCTCCGCTTGCTTATTGAACCCCTTGATTTTCGAGTATGGCGGCGGGCTGTCAGGAATTGACGCTCCAAAGGTTGTTAAGGGCGAACGAGGGTTATTTTGCGCTACCTCCTTTACTGCCTTATTAATTGGCTGCGCCTTTATTTCACTGGATCTGCGCAACTGCAACAAATGGCCGTCCTCATCTTTCACGGCACTGCTTTTAGGTTTGGCAGTTGAGCGATCAAATTCGGGCTAAAGTCTGAGGTGTCCTGATAAAAATAGGCAATCCGGCTTCCATCTGATTCCCAAGTTTGAAGATATAACATATCCGCAAACTTGATCCAGCGGGCTGAACCGTCAATAAACACTTCGTTACCACCCGCCGGCACAAGTGAAGAGTTGTGGTGTTGCGGCATGCCCCTATAAACAAATTCGCGCCCGGGCTCCAATCCTCCCCAAGTGCCATTTATTTTCAACACCGGGTCGGCTGCCAATGTCCAAAACGGCTTTGATGCTGAAATTTTGATTGGACTACGCGACTGAATGCCGTCAGGGAATGCCGGATTCTTCCACCACGTTATTCCACCAAAATATTGATAACCGATGTCCCATTGATTGTATGTAGGTGGAGGCTCATAAACTGGAAGTCCTCCAATATTCGGACAACTCCAAACACTTGGACTGTTCGACTGAACTATCAGATCGACTTGGGCTGCGGCCTCTGCTGAAGGAGCACTAAGGCAAATTTGAACAAAATAGGTGAAATTTGAGCCCTTTGCTGGTAATAGTACATCAGAGTTATCTCCCGCATACGCGTTGATTCCAATGGCGATCTGCCGCAAATTGTTCAGGCACGCAATGCGCTTCCCTCTCTCTTTTGCACTGCTCAACGCAGGCAGGAGTAACGCAGCCAAAATTGCTATAACTGAGATTGTCACGAGCAATTCGATAAGAGTAAAGCTTGCAAATTCGACCAGTGCCTGCTCGATATGTCCCTTCGACTTTTGCATAACAATAAGAATGATCGCTAATTGTTAAATTCAAGCCAGCGCTTTTCTGCTTCTTTCATCTGCTCGACATTCCAGTTTACGTGCCCAGAATTCTTCTCTACAATCAACTTGGTTTTAACGCCGTTGGATTTCGCCCACGACACAAACCCATCCACCCACGGCAAATTAGGATCCTGATCACCAGTCACGACCAGAACCGAAGGAACTTTTTTAGGGTCGAGCAATTCGAAAATAACACCACCCGCGGGATGATCGAGTACTACTCCGCTCCACAACTGTGGAGCCCGTTGCAGAAGCTTGCAGGCAATGGCAACCCCACTGCTGCGGCAGCCGATTGTGATTGCCTTCGGATCAATCGCCGGATTTTTCAGCAGTTCCCGGTATACATTTAACACATCCTCGGCGGCCCCCTCATCGTCGTCTTTCAGATTCGCGTAAGCTTTTCCATAACCGTCACACCCGCGGTAGTTTATATCTACGACGTAAGCGCCGAGGTTGGCCAGGAGTTGCGAATGTGCATTCCATACTTTCTGAGCTTGATCAGATCGCGGAGGTAGATTGATGAAAACTGGATGTTTCTTGAGTTTGCCAATTTCACGCGAAACCGCGTTTGTTCCAGTTACCGGCGGATGAATAAAGTATGTTATCCGAACGCCATCAGTGGACTCCACCTTATATTCTTGAGGCTCTGACAAATGACTAAGGACAAATTGGTTCGTCGTCCCGGGCACAACACATCGCAATGCGTGCGTGTTCAGGTTATATTCCCACACCCCTTGAGGCTCGATGCCTACAGAAGCCGCCGCATATATTTTATCGCCCGCCGCACTGACTTTAAAGCTAGACACGCTCCCCCGAACAAACAGGTTCGTGGCTTCGGATGCTTGCCTCGGCCTCACCGCGAGATAAAAATGGTTATCTTTGTTCCGGATGAAAGCATACCCCTCGCCGCTCTGAAGCCATTGACAACTGTATGTGTCCTCGTCATTCAATTTGGTGAGTTCTGTCGTCTGAGGGCTATATTTGTATAAATACCGCCAATTCGCACCTTTTGGCGTCGAACAGAATAGAAACATTTGATTTTGCGGGCTATAGCGAAGCCAGCGCCCAATGAAGTCGTCAAAATCCTGAGTGAAATGGCTTAAATCCTTGACCGGCGGATTGGCCGTTGAATCAATCGCGCATGAATGGATATTGCCCTTATAGCCGAAGGCGCCCACGTTTTCACCCATTGGCGCAAATTCATCTAAATAGGTTGTTGTTTTGTGATCGGTACGGTTTCTCCAATTTCCGACGTGTCTCTCCAGCGCATTGGACGCCTGCGGTTTCACCGCGAAATAATAATTGTCCTCGCCCAGCCAAACAAAAGTTCGCTCAACCACCCCCGTTGCGGAGGTCAATCTGGAAATGGAATTGTCTATGGTGTCATAAATCAGCGTAAATTCTGAGTTAACATCTCCGGCTGGGGCCTCAGATAAAGCCAGGAACCGGTCATCGCCAGACCAGCCGTAGGTATGGGGGGTTTCGTTAGTAATGGGTAACCGCGTGGTCGTAAGGGATCCCAAATTCAGTAAGAATGTGCCGCGCCCGGAGGTCGTCCCCCGAATGTATGCGAGTGTGCTGCCGGAATTGTTCGGATTTAGCCACAACGGGTATTTTTGGACTGACATGACATTCTCAAGAAGGTTCTCAAGTTCTTGCGGCGATGTTAATTTTAGTAGCCTTTGGCTGGAGGTGGTCCCGTAATGATAGAAACAAAAAACCACCGCTGCCAGGATCACAAGAACCACCCCTCCGGCAAAAAACAACATTGTCAGCCTGGATTTCAAAGCCGTCATATTAATAAAGCCGTTTGCATGGTGGGACAGTATCCCCAATAACCTTTGAATCCGCGTGAAAAATGGTGAGGATATTTGTAGCCAAGCTGAAACGCGGTTTCCTTGACCGAAGAACCTTCGCTCAAGAGCTCACGGGCTCGTTTCAGGCGCTGCTCGGCCAGCCATACTTTAGGAGTCTTACCTGTGGTTTTAAGAAAATGCCGTTCCATTGTACGTACAGAGACGTTGCAAAGGTCGGCCAATTTTGTCACAGACCAGTTAGCCTTCCGCGCAAGCAGTAACCAGTCCTCAACATAATTCAAACGGGTATTCATAGTCCAAGCGCAGAAGGCAAAATTGAAACCTTTTGCTATTATAGGGCCGCATTGGCTCCCATAAATGGCGGGTGATTAGTGCCAAAGCCCGGAAGCCCGATGAAGGCCTCATTGCTTTTTGTTTGAATGTATTCACGAGAGTTTAATCCTTCATCGGATCATCCCTGATATTTTTTGTCACCGTCTCTCAAGCGTGTACGAACAAAGCAACTATGATGAAAGTATAATGAGAGGAATTACCTCCCGCCCGGGCAGGCTGCTTTTGCAAAGTGTCAATTCCCCGCCATTCATCGTTGTTCTCCGCTCCATCCACCGCTTACACCCCAACCAATGGGGATCGGCGTAATACAAACGGCTTGTAAACGACTACTCAAAGTTATGCAAGCGTTTTTTGAAATACCTATTCACAACACATTTTTTGCTATTCGCAGAGCAATTTTATTACACCACGGTATTGGCCCGCCCCCCATACACGTGCGCGGCCAGATTAGCCGTGCCACCATGCGCTACTGACGCACCCAGAATACTCTGGGAAGCTCCGAGCGATGGTCCAGCCTGCTTTCGCCGAATTAATGCGTGCGATCGGAGCGAACAAGGGTGTTGTTCTTGACCGCGCCGACATCGAGAAGATCTTGAGGGCTGCGGTTGCCACGGGCGGCAATGACGAGAAAAGCATCACGGTCTGGATTCAGAACTGGACTCGGGAGTCGTTCGAGCCTCCGGCAGACTATGTCTTGGACTGGTCTTCGCGTTTCGACCGCACTTCGCGACGTGTACCGTCACAGGAAGTGTGGAACAACGAACTTCTGCCAGAATTGAGATCTCTTCAGAAGAAAATTGTTGCGGAACGGAAGGAGCGCATACTTCGATTCCGTGGGAAGTGTGCTTTATCAACGGGTATCGCGCTGGGCACGGTGTTCCCGGCCGTAGGCAGTTGGGTATTCGAAATACCACAGCCTCCTTCGAAAGACGCCTGGAGGTCGGATGCCAAAGCGACGAACCCATATGATCTTCGGATTGAAATTGTAGAGGGTAGCGGAGATGGCGCGGATATAGTTCTTGGACTGAACATCAAAGGTGATGGTCGTGAGGATGTCTTACGATATATCGCAGGCACGGGAAATCCACCGAAGTTATTTGCGTTCATGTTACCATCCTCGCAAGGCGCCCAATCAATCGGTGGGGCAGCAGATGCCTGCGCCTTTGCCCGCGCAGTGCGCGATAATCTTGGGCATCTTCTGAAGAAGTACCAGCTTCGTCGTACTCGCATCTTTTTCTATGGACCTTTCGCGCTAGCGGTGCTTTTGGGACAGCAGTTAACGGCGGTTGGTGAAATTCAGTTATTCGAGTATCAGGCCTGCCATCGTTCGTTTCACCCCTTAACCGCCCACTCCCGTCCCGGCTGCTGTCCGCGGTGCGGACACTGGCTGGGATCAACCGCTAACGAAACCGCCGACCCCGAGCTGGAGCTCGCGAGGGAAGTGGCAACGGCGCAACGCATGTCCGACTTTCTACAGGCCGGGCAAAAAAAATTGGAAACTGCCAATGCCAGCGCGTTTCCCAAGAACATGGAACGGCTGTTGAATTGCCATTTCGCTGGCAATGTCGCGGCGCTCGCACGATTTTTGGAGGTCAACCGGTATTCCGTTCTTGCTTGGAAAAGCGGTTCACATCGGCCGACTTTGCTGTCGCTGGCCGATCTGAGCCTGAGAGTCAATGTGCCCATGGCCGACTTGTTGGGCACGCGACTCGCAGCTGAGGATTTCACCTTGCAGACGGGTGGCGGTGGCCAGCCCAGCCGGAGACGATTTGTGAGTCCGCCGAAAACGGACTTGGAAAAAATGCGACAGGTGCTGGAAGCGGCGGCTAACGACGACGTGTTCCCCAACCCCTCCTTGAATCAACTGGCCATCAAACTCAAGTGCAACCAAACGACCCTGCAGCGGCGCTTTCCGGAGCTCACAGAAAAAATCAAGGAGCGTCATCAGAAATACTGCGCGATTCGAATCGAGGTCAGGGCGAAATTGTTTCGCTCAATCGTGAATTCTACAGTCATGTCCATTCACAAGGCGGGGATCTATCCCAGCCAATGCCGGGTCAGAGAATCACTGCCAAAGTGCGTCGACATGCGGGAACCCGTGGCCCAACAGGAGTGGAAGCAGACACTTGCCAAACTAAATCATACGGCTGTATGATTCTCGCACCTGAAACTGGTGGAGAGCAGCCAGTCATTCTGGAAGTAAAGCCATGGGGCAGGGTGGCCATTGTAGCGGAATCCGTTTCCGGTCAAAGACGCACAAAACCGTTATCTTTTAAGGCTGAGGTGGGCTTTTGAATCCAAGCTGACTGCGACGATAAATTGGCCGCCCCTATTTTGGGTGCCATATAGTGGCCAAAGCGGCCATTAATTGGTAGCAGTCACAGAAGAGGAAATGAAAATTGCAGGATGGTGCCGACGGAGGGGGTCGAACCCACACACTCTCACGAGTACCAGATTTTGAGTCTGGCGCGTCTGCCAGTTCCGCCACGTCGGCAACAGTGCGCCAATATATTTCGTCGGGCGGTGAAGTAAACAAGTTTCCACACGTTCGTTGCGGCGTCCCGTTCCGCGCCCGGCGGGACGGCAAATGCTGGATGCACCACGTGGACCGCCTAACGGCGGGACACCGAACGGTGGCAGTGCCCGGTTGCGCCCAAAGGCAACCGTGTGACAACGCGGCGTGATGCCCCCGCTTTTCGCATGTTCCCGTCGCATTTGGCATGGAACGTGCGCATTTGCGGTCAAATGGCACGACGAAGACAAGAAGCTGATGCAGTAGGGTTGGTCGCCCAACTGGCAGGCTTGGTTGTGCTCATCAGTCTTTTTTTTCCTGCCGTTCGCAGGGCACTTGCCGAACTTGGCTTCATTGCGGTGTGTGTTTCAATTCTCGTCGTTGCGGGTCTGGTTGGCTTCGGCATCTACCGGCTGGCAACCCGGGAGGGCCGGATGAAGGCAATGACTGGAAATCCATTCGCGCCTCCAACCGCTGCCGCGGATCGAACCTGGAACGACGGCGAATCAGAAGCCATCCCGGACCTTCTCTCCCCGGTGCTGCGGCGCCGATACCCCTGGCGGCATTGAACCGCAGATGACGCGGATGAACGCATTGGCGATTGACGCGCATTGCGCAAATTGCCGCTGATTCCCAACCCAAAGCTCCAACGAGGCGGCAGAAAGTTTACGCGAAGCCGGTTGGAACAGACGAAAACCGGGCAGGCAGGGGCCAGCTTTAACTGACATTTCATCTGGAACAAAACTGTCCGGCGGGTGTGGGAGGGCGAGGCTCCCGACGAGCCCTGTTTGCCGGGAAGTTACGGTTCGCGAGGACGCTCACCCTCCCGGTTTCAAAAAATTCTCCGTTTAAGCGAGGCAAATATCGGATTCAGGCAGTGGCGTCGGAGAAACGGCCCGTTTTTTTAAGGGGAGCCGTAGTGAGTTGGCCACCGCCCGAATCCAGTTGTCATTTCCAGCAAGTCCAATGCCGACAATCGGGTCCCAGTCGTTTTTTGTCGGGAGGTAGGTCTGAAACTGCATCCACCTTGCGAGCGCCGTAGCCGCCGCCGTGAGTCGGCGCAAACTTACTTTTTGTGCCTCTGCATTGAACCCCGCCCAGCGCTAAAATCAGCGCGGACTGACGTCCGCGGCTACCATTCTTCGGCAGGAGCGGTGGAGAATGGGGATCTGTCTGCGCGCTGCTTTGGTTATGCGCGGGAATTAACGCCAGTGTCCCGGCACTCTGGACCAACCATGAGACCCTCTTCCCCAATAGCCGCGAACCCAAACGGCATGGGGATAAGGCGGATAACCCCAGTGACCACCCACCCAAAACCATCGGCCATTCCAAACCCATTCGCCGTCTATCCAGACGTAGTCCGGTCCGGGCGCGACAACGACCGTTTCCACCGGCGCGGGTGGCGGCGGTTCTGCCACAACCATCGTGCTTGTTTGCGGCGCGTACACCCCGGAAGTTGCGCCGATGGAACCCGGCGTGTTAATCATGAAATCAATGACCCGGTTGCTCACCCCGGCGTCGCGCAAATCAATGATGTCCGCCGCGCTGAGATGATAGACCGTGTGTGAATTGCGAATCTGGCTGATGATGACGTCGTCGTTGATCCCCGACCTGGCCAGCGCCTTGACATCCGCCACGCCCAGCGGTTGTCCCTGGTCCACCCGCACATAAGTTTGGGGGGCTTGCTGGCGCAGCCGCGCCTGCTGTTCCTGATCCATCGAATGTCCGATCAAGCCGCCGGCGACCGCGCCGACGGCAGCGCCAATCAAAGCCCCGCCGCCGCCCCGCCCACTCGCCCCGCCAATCAAGGCGCCCGTGCCGGCGCCAATCAAGGCCCCGCTGCCGGTGTTATCCGGCTCGCCGTTCGGCGACACACAACCCGTCAACACGACCGCCGAAGCCGCCAACGCCAAAGTCAAAACATGTAGTTTCATAATTCAGAATCTATTTTGTCAGACAACAAACGGCATTGCCACATTCAAAAATCAATCTGCCGTGGCCGGTTGTTAAGATCGTTTCCACGGCCGCTTCTGTTTCCTAAGACGGTAGGCGCAGCAAATAGGTTTCAGCGCGCCAAGGAAATTCTCGGCGCTGGCATGCCCCGAAGCAAGAGTCAATAGGTGTTAATAAGTTGATAAGTTAATAAATTGCCTTGCGCGCCGGGCACCGTTTCAATGGTCATTCATGATGGCCAAACGAGTCATTCCGTGCCTCGACGTACATGACGGCCAGGTCACGCGCGGCGTCCAATTCGGCAAGGCCGAAGCGGGCGAACTGCGCAACGTCGGCGACCCGGTCGAACTCGCATTGCGTTACAACGAGCAGGGCGCGGACGAAATGGTGTTCTTCGACATCACCGCCAGCGCGCACGGGCGGGCAACGATGGTGAACGTCATCGAGCGCGCCGCTGACCAGTGCTTCATGCCGCTCACCGTCGGCGGCGGCCTCCGGAGCGTGGACGACATGTTCACGATGCTTCGCGCGGGAGCGGACAAGATCAGCATCAATTCCTCGGCGCTGGCGAATCCCGACTTGATTCGCGCCGGAGCCGAAAAATTCGGCAGCCAGTGTATCGTGGTGAGCATTGATTGCCGGAAGGTGGCGCCGGACAAATGGGGGGTTTTTTCGCACGGCGCCCGCAAACCGACCGGGCTGGACGCCGTGGAATGGGCAAAACGCGCCGTGTCGCTCGGCGCTGGCGAAATTGTTTTGAACAGCATTGACGCCGACGGCACGAAGGCCGGCTTTGATCTGGTCATCACGCGGCGTATCAGCGAATCCGTGGGCGTGCCGGTGGTGGCCAGCGGCGGCGCAGGCAGCTTGGAGCACATGGCCGAGGTGTTGCTCGAAGGCAAGGCCGACGCGGTTCTGGCCGCGAGTATTTTTCATTTTGGCGAATACACTGTCGGCGATGTGAAACAATTTCTGGCGAAGAAAAACATTCCGGTAAGGTTGTGAATGGTCACCCGGTAAACTAAAAAACTTATGCCAATAAAAATCAGCGATCTTGCGAGTGCTTCATACAGCTACTCGTCTCGTCGAATATGAAATCCTTAAAAGCATAGCGCGTGGCAACAAGGCAATCGGTGTTCACATCAACGGTATCCCCGACAGATATAAGCAGACAAAAAATCTTGGGCCAAATCCGTTTGACTACCTCGGTGTGCGCTACAATATCGAAGGCACGAAGCTCACAATGATTGAGTTCAATGGAACAAATTGGGTGGAGTATGACGAGATTGATGATTCAGCCAGTTATTCCGTGAAAAATGTAGCTCAAGAAAGGCGCGGGAACGCCTTCAAGCTTTCGCATTTTTACCGAACTTATCTTTGGAACAAAGATGATGGATACACGAATTTTAGCGACTGGGTTGGTTAACAAAATTTTACGAAAATTATGTACTCACTCACCGAATCCCGCTGGCTGCCCATCGTGCGGCTGACCGGCTCGAACATTTTCATGACGTTCGTGTTTTTGCCAAAAGAATGATTTTTGCAGGAGCCGAGGTGACAAGGCTCATTTCTTCTTGAATACAAATACAGAGACTTCTTCCGCCTTCGCCCGGCTATGGCGAGACAAGTACGTCGTCTCCTACGAAACCCACTTTGATTTCAAATCCGCTTGGCAGCCGGAAAATGTTCTGTTTAATTGGCCGCGCCTGATGAGAAGATTGTCCGCCATTGCGCCGCTCGTTTTTTTTGCTGCGGTTTTTCCATCCCTTGCCCTGGCGCAGGAACAATCTTCCTGGTTGATACGGGGGCTTAGTGAAGTCATTCCCGGCGCGCCGGAGGGGAAGATGGATTACGATTTCAAAAGTGACATCGGTTGCGGCACGAACATTCTTGTTCAATACGGTACGAATAATGTTCAAAACGGAGGCGCGACGCTCATGGCGGACAGCGTTACGTTGAATCAGCAGACGGGCGAGGTGGTGGCCGACGGGCATGTGCGCATTGAGGAAGGCGATCAAATCTGGGTCGGCGAACACATCCGTTATAATTTCAAAACGCACCAGATGCAGAGCGAACAATTCCGCACGGGCAAACCGCCGGTGTTCGCACAAGGCAGGCAATTGCAGGGCGACACAACCAATAAAACCTACAACGCGCGCCACGCTTTGGTCACGACCGATGATGTGAACGACCCGGCGATTTACATCCGTTCCAGTCACATAAAAATTGTTCCCGGGAAATACGTCGAAATGTGGAACGCCGTGCTGTTCATGGATGGTGTGCCGACGTTTTACTTTCCGTATTACCGGCGCAACCTGGGGCCGTACGCCAACAATTACAATTTTCTCCCCGGCTACCGCAGCGCCTACGGGCCATTTTTGCTCAACACTTACACGTGGTATCTCAACGATGCGGTGGACGGAAAGATTCATCTGGACTATCGCGAGAAACCGGGCGTGGGCGCGGGGCCGGACTTGAATCTGCACCTCGGTCAATGGGGCGAGGCAGAGCTCAAGTATTATTACCTGCATGACCGCAATCCAGACAACAGCACGAACGGCACGCCGTGGACCAATGGAATTCCCGAAAACCGGCAGCGCTTTTACCTCGGCTACCAGGCGACCCCGGCCACCAATTTGAACGTAAAGGCACTCGTGAATTACCAGAGCGACCCGCTCGTGCTGCATGATTATTTCGAGGGCGACTATCGCAATAATCCGCAGCCCAACACGTTCACCGAGGTCAACAAGTATTGGAACAACTGGAGTCTCGACGCCGAAACCACGCCGCAGGTAAATAATTTCTTCAACCAGGTCGAACGCCTGCCCGACGTGAGGCTCACCGGCTATCGCCAGCAGGTTTTTAACACGCCGTTTTATTACGAGAGCGAAAGTTCGGCGGGCTATTACCGGATGTATTTTGCGGACACGAACGGACCCACGCCGTTGAATTATTCCGCCGCCCGCGCCGACACCTTTCATCAACTGCTCCTGCCCTACACGTTTTTTGGCTGGCTGAATGTCACCCCGCGCGTCGGCGGGCGCTTCACCTATTACAGCACGGAAACCGGACCGGGCGGCACGAACGATGAAGCCTGGCGCAAAGTGTTCAACACCGGCGTCGAAACTTCGTTCAAAGCCTCGCAGCTTTGGGCGGGCGCGACGAATTCACTTCTGGCCATCAACGGCCTGCGCCACATCATCGAGCCGTCGGTGACCTACGCCTACGTGCCCTCGCCCAGCACGCCGCCGGCGCAATTGCCGCAGTTCGATTCCGCGTTGCCCAGCCTGCTGCTGTTGCCGGTTCAATTTCCCGATTACAACAACATTGATTCCATTGACAGCGAGAACGTCATTCGTTTCGGCCTGCGCAACACGCTCCAAACCAAGCGCGACGGACAGCTCGACAATCTGCTCGATTGGAATGTGGTGTTGGATTGGCGGCTCACACCGGGCCAGGATCAAAACAATCTCGACGAACCGTTCAGCCAGCAGGAGACGTTCAGCGATCTGTACTCCGACCTCACGTTCAAGCCGCGCTCGTGGATCGTACTGGATTCGCAACTGCGCTACGCCATCAACGGCGGCCATTTGAATCTGGCGTTTGATCAACTCACCTTCAAGCCGAATGAACGCTGGAGTTGGGGACTCGGCTACTGGTATCTGCGCAGCGGATTTGACGGATTTACCCAAGCCAACAATTTCATCACCAGCACGCTTTTTTACCGGCTGAATGACAACTGGGGTTTCCGCACGCAGCACGATTTCAACGCCGCGGACGGCCGTTTGCAGGAACAAGATTACACGATCTATCGCGACCTGCGGAGCTGGACCTGCGCGCTGACTTTCCGGGTGATTGACAACAGCACCGGCCCGACGGATTTCACGGTGGCCTTCACCTTCTCGCTCAAGGCCGCGCCGAAAACTCACGTCGGCGACGACACTGTCCAGCCGTATCACCTGCTCGGGGAGTAAAATTTAATCGTCCGTTTGTGGAAGAGCAGATGTGATCTTCAAGTCGTGTTCGGGGTGCAAGCTGAAGCTTGCGGCTGCATTGCCCGCCAGTCAGGCCGCCGCAAACGCCGGCAGCGCCAGGCTGAACCGCGAGCCTTTGCCGGGGTCGCTTTGCACGTGAATCACGCCGTGATGTTCCAGCGCGATGCGCTGGCTGATGGCCAGCCCCAGGCCCGTGCCATTTTTTTTGGTCGTGAAAAACGGCTCGAACAAGTGCTCCAGATTTTCCGGCGCGATGCCCACACCGGTATCTTGAATGTTGATCCGCAATTGCCGCTCGCTGCGTTCGCCCTTCACCGTTTCCGTGTTGACGGTCAACACACCGTTTGTGCCCATCGCTTCGAGCGCGTTGAGCAGAAGATTCATGAGCACCTGCTGCAATTGCGCGTCGTCGCCGCGGACGGTGTCCGGCTCGGCCTCGTAATGACGCTGCAGTGAAATCAATTTTCCGCTGACTTGATGCTGCATCAGGCGCAGCGAATGATCGAGCACGTCGTGGATGCGCACGGTCGTGAACGCCGCGCGGTTCGGCGCGGCAAACCGCAGCATCTGCGTCACAATCGCGTTGATGCGCTCCAGCTCGCGCCCGACGACCTCGGTGAGTTCCGTGTCCTGGCCTTTTTGCGCCAGCAGGTCAACGAACGTCTTGATGGCGACCATGCTGTTTTTGATTTCGTGCGCCATGCTCGCCGAAAGCGTGCCGAGGCCAGCCAGCCGGTCGAGCCGCCGGAGGTTCTGCTCAAAGACCGGCGTGGAAGTCAGACTGTTCAGAACGACGACCGTTTCCGACAGGTCGCCCGTTTTCACGGGCAAAATGCTCGCGCGCAATGCCGTGGCATGGCCCAAAGGAATTTCGCGGTTCAAAATCGCCTTGCCGCTCCGGGCGGTTTCCTGAATCAGTTTGGCCAGCGGCGCGGGCAACGAACTCAATGGCGCGTTCAGCAACTTCGCCGCGTCCCGGTGCAGATGTTCAGCGGCTTCGGCGGTGCAGGCGACGATGCGTTTGCGCGCGCCCACCACGATCACGCCGCAGGCAAAACATTCCTGAAGCAGACTCAAGGGGTTTCCGCCCGAAAGTCCACCACACCCCTTTCTGTCCAGTTTATCCGATGACATTGAAATTTGCCGGTCGTTCGGTTGCCAAATCTTGCCACCGCCACTGATTGGAAAAACGTTTCCAATGAGACTCGACAAATCGTAGGCCAGCTTTTGGTGTCGTGTCAGCAAAAATCAGCGTGCCAGGACCGGGTGCAACTTGGAGGCGTGTTGCCGAAAAGAACGGATTCTGAAACGGAGCGCGGCTGTCTCAGCCGCAGCACGTTCGACAACCCCAAAACCCATGAAATTTCCTGCGCTCATTTGGCAATCCTGGCTGCTGCGGGTGGGACACCCGCGCTCCGGATGCATCCCGGACCAAGCCGATTTGTTTTGCGTCTGGCGTTTGAACGGCGGACGGCTATGCTATTTTCGCCGATGAAAAAAACTTTCGACAGCATTGAATCCGTCGTCGCCGACGTCCGCAAAGGCAAAATGGTCATCGTCGTGGATGATGCCGACCGCGAGAACGAAGGTGATTTGATCATGGCCGGGCAATTCGTCACGCCCGCCGCGGTCAATTTCATGGCCAAATTCGGCCGCGGGTTGATTTGCGTGCCGACGACGTCCGAGCGGCTGCACCAGCTGGGCATTGACCGCATGGTGCAGCAAAACCGCGAGAGCTTTCGCACTGATTTTCACGTGAGTGTGGACGCCGCGCGCGGCATCACCACCGGCATCAGCGCGGCGGACCGGGCGCGCACCATCAAAATCATGGCCGAACCGGCGGCGGTGCCGGACGACCTCGTGCAGCCGGGCCACGTGTTTCCGTTGCGCGCGCGTCCGGGCGGCGTGCTCCAGCGCGCCGGCCACACCGAGGCGGCGGTGGACCTGGCCACACTCGCGGCCTGCCGGCCCGTCGGCATCCTCTGCGAAATCATGAACGACGACGGCACGATGGCGCGCCTGCCGCAGTTGCTGAAGTTCGCCAAAAAACACCGCCTGAAAATCTGCACCATCGCCGACCTGATCGAACACCGGCGCACGCGGGAGAAGCTTGTCGAGCGCGTCGAAACTGTGAAATTGCCGACCGACTACGGCGATTTCGATCTGCATTTGTACCGGTCGAAACTGGACGGCCAGCATCACCTCGCCCTCGTGCATGGCGACGTGGCCGGGCGGGGAAAAGTTCTCGTGCGCGTTCACAGCGAATGCCTGACCGGCGACGTGTTCGGTTCGCGCCGCTGCGATTGCGGGTCACAACTGCACCAGGCCATGCGGCAGGTCGCCGCGGCCGGACGCGGCGTGATTGTTTATATGCGGCAGGAAGGCCGCGGCATCGGCCTGGCGCCGAAAATCAAGGCCTACAAATTGCAGGAGCAGGGCTACGACACTGTTGAGGCGAACCAAAAACTCGGCTACGAAATGGATTTGCGTGAATATGGAATCGGCGCGCAAATTCTCGTGGACCTCGGCCTCAAAACCATCCGGCTGCTGACGAACAATCCAAAAAAAATCGTCGGGCTGGAGGGCTACGGACTGAAAATTGTCGAGCAGGTGCCGATTCGCGTGAAACCCAATCCGCACAATGAGCGGTATCTGAAAGCGAAACGCGAGAAGATGGGGCATTTGTTGTGAACGGCAAAGTGATGAAAATCGTAGGTAGCAGTCAGGCGATGAGAAAGAAAAATACTTGTGGCTGTATCCTGTGGGCACACCTGCTGGAAATGAAGGCACGAACAACTTATGGGAATTAAAGATGGTGACGGAGTCGCAGAATGGGATTTTTTGGTTTCCTAAAGCGGAATTGAAAGGAAAAACAACTGAGGTCATTTTAAGCAATGACAACAAAAGCGACTTTGGAGTCTGGCATTATTTGGAGAACACCAACATTGCAAATTATATGTTAAATTACGGTGTAGTAGTTGATATGGCTAAACGCCATTGGTAATGCAACGGAGGCGGGTTGCTAACGGATACGTTAAATGAGACATAACAACACGCTGCCTACCCAGAAAGGCACCTTCGCCCTCGTCGCCATCGCTCTCATTAACACCCTGCTTTAGCGGGGTGTTCAAAAGGCGGGGTGGACAAAAACCGTTTCAACATTTTGCGGACGCAGGAAAAACCGCTGAAGCGGTTGAATTTCCTTCCGCGAACTCCCACCCGGCTGAAGCCGGGTGTTAATGAGAAACCAACGCCCTCGTCGCGTCATTTTGGGAGGGACGGCGTGTCGCCGTCCCTGAATAATATGGGTCGCCGACACGGCGACCCTCCCGGCTTATTTTTTTGTTCTCCGTGCCGTGTTGACAGCAGTCCAAAAATAGTCCATTTTTGGACCATGAAAGTTTTAAGCGTCAGCAGCGCCAAATCGCGGCTGGGCCGGGTCATTGACCGGGTCATCAAAACACGCGAGCCGGTCGTTATTCCGCGCGGCGAAAATCACGTGATGATCGCGCCGTATCATTTGCCCACGCCGGACGAGATGGAACTGGCGCGCGTTGCTCGTGAAATGGACAAAAGCGGCGTGTCGGTGGAAGAAAACGAAGAGTCGTTGGCGGCCATTCAAAGCGTCATCCGCGAGTATCGGGCTGAAAAACGCCGGCGAAAATGATTGCCGTCCTTGACACGAATGTTTTTGTTTCCGCTGCCGGCTCGCGCGCCAATCTTTCATGGCAATGCTTCGTTTTGCTGGCCCAGCGACGTTTCCAACTGGCGGTCACCAAAGAAATTTTGGAGGAATACGAACACACCGCAGGACGGCTTTCGCGCGAACCGGGAAAATTCCACGGCATGAATTGGCGCCCGCTGTTCCGTTGGCTTCACGACAAGGCGGTTTATTTCGAACCGGCACCTTTGGGCAAACAGCGCAGCCGTGATGCCACCGATGATATTTTTCTGGCAGGTGCACTGGCCGCCGGCGCAAAAATCATTGTGTCATACGACGAAGATTTGCTGGTGTTAGGAAAGCCATTCGGCATTGAGATTTTGAAGCCCGCGATTTTCGTCGCGCGATTCAGGGCCGTTGCCTCGTAAAACCCAATCCGCACAACGAACGCTGCTTGAAAGCGAAACGCGGGAAGATGGGGCGCCTTTTGTAATTTACGATTTACGCGGAGACGCGTTTCTGGCCCGTCAATCGTAATTCGCAAATCATTCATTTAGGCGCTGCCCCGGCCGGCGCTCCCTTGCCATAACAAGAACAAATAAAAAAACAAATAATGTGGATTGAATTGTCTGGGACAGGTTGACTATTGTGGCAAGTAACAAATAAAAGTAGAACAATTATGCGCTCAACATTGAAAAATATACGGCCGGTGGTTCTGGCCGGCGTCTTGGCGCTGGTTGGCGTGTGCCTCAGCGTGGTTCTGGCGCACGCCGAACCGGAAAAGAAAACGGAGAAACCCAAACTCACCGGCGCCGAGTTGTACGCCATCAATTGCAACCGCTGCCACCCGGAACGCTATGCCACCGAGTTCACGTCGGCCCAGTGGAAAACCATCATGTTGCACATGCGGGTGCGGGCCAATCTCCCCGCGGCGCAGGCGAAGGAAATCTTGAAGTATCTTCAGGAGGACAGCGGAAACTAAGGCACCAAGGAATTTACCCATGAAAATACCTTCCCTAATTCCAAGTGCGGTGGCGGCAGCTTGCGTGCTGGGTGTGGCCTTGACTCCGCGCGCGGCGGCGATGATCAGCGATGAAGATTTCAATGCATTGAAAAGCATGGTCACCAACCAGGACCAGAGGATTGGCCAGCAGGACCAGAGGATCGGCCAGCTTGAAAAGCTGCACGAACAAGACCAGCAAACGCACCAACAGGACCAGCAGACCATCCAACAGTTGGAGCAGCGGCTGGGCGAGACGCAAACGCTGGCCACCAACGCGGCGCAGAAAGCCGACGCGGCGGCCAGGATCCAACCGATCAATCCCGTCCCCGGCGGCGTTATGAGTGCGTTGCACAACTTCACAATGGTGGGCGACGCTGAGGTTCAATTCGGAAAGTCCCAAGGACAGCACAGCACCTTTGCGCTGGCTGATTTTGCGCCGATCTTCCTGTTCCGGGCGAACGACAATGTCCTGTTCGAAGCCGGCTTTGATGTCACGCTGCAAAATAATACCGATTCGAGTGGCAATCCCAATGGCGGCAGTTCGACTGTGGTGAGTTTGAGTTTCGCCCAGTTGGATTACCTGCTCAACGATTACGTAACCTTGGTGGCCGGCGACATGTTGCTGCCGCTGGGCACTTACAGCGAACGAAGCGCCGGCTGGCTCAATAAGATACCGGATGACCCGTTGTCACGCGATCTCCTGCCGGGCAGTGGTGTCGGCGCCCAATTGCGGGGCGCTGTCCCGATCGGCCAGTCCGGACAGTCGCTCACCTATTCCATTTATGGCGCCAACGGACCGTCGTCAACGGATGGAACAGGCAACTCTGGCATGTTGGATTTGGGCGGGAATGTTGGTGACACGCCGAATCTCCACAGCGACCCCAGCGGCGGTGGCCGCATCGGATGGTTTTATCCATGGAAAGCTCATTATGATGTCGAGCTTGGTGTTTCGGGCCAGTCGGGTGTTTGGGACAACGCCGGGAAACGACTATGGTCGGCGGCGGTCCTTGATGCCGCCGTGCATATCAGTCCTTATTTTGAAGTGAAGGGCGAGTATATCAATACCTGGGTGCAAACCGACGACATCGGCACCATTCATCCGAATGGCGGGTGGGTTCAAGCGGGTTACAAACTGGCGGGACTAAATTGGGATCTGCCCGTCGTGAACGATATTGAACTGGTCAGCCGTTACGACGCAATGAACGACGATCTGGGAACGAAAACGGACCGCGTCACGGCAGGTTTTGTTTATTACCTCTCGAACACATTGCTGTTCGAAGGTGACTATGAATGGCTGCACAGCCGCGGTCCTGCGGCGCTGCCGTCCAATGAGTTTGTAGTCCAGCTCTCGTACGGGTTTTAAATGAAAGGCACTCCAATTATGACAATGACCACCAAATTCGCCACTCTGCTCCTCGGTGTGGCGGCGCTCACCTTGACGGCGGGCCTGGCGCGCGCCGAAGATCAACTCGACCCTGAAACCAAGGCGCGAGTCGATCGGTTTGAAAAAGGCCCGGCCACCATTGATGTCTCCAAATACCCGGATGGCATCAAGGACAACTACGAAGTATTCAGCACGAAATGCACGCAATGCCACAAGCTGAGCCGGCCCATCAACTCCGACTACGCCACGCCCGACGAGTGGTCGCGCTACATCAAACGGATGATGCACAAGCCCGGTTCGGGCATCAGCAGCGCCGACGGCAAGAAAATCTACGAGTTCCTCGTCTATGACTCCAGCGTCCGCAAGAAAACGATGCTCGACGAGAAACTCGCGAAAGCCACGCCTCAGGAAAAGACCGACGCCGAAGCCAAGATCAAGGAAGTTCACGACAAGTACGATTCGAAGTAGCCCGACCGACCAAATCGGAACTTGCTGGAATGTCCGCAACCTATCCAGTCGAACTGCCGGACGTGAATTATTTCACGCGGCAAGTACTCTGCCGCGAAGGTTGTCCGGTTCGCACGGACTCTGGCGGCTATGTGCAAGCCATCGCCGAAGGGCGTTACGAAGACGCCTACGTCATCGCCCGCACACCCAATCCTTTCGCCTCCATCTGTGGCCGCGTTTGCGCCGCGCCATGCGAAGCGAAATGCCGGCGCGGCGCGCTCGACGCGGCGGTTTCCATCCGCGCGTTGAAACGGTTCGTCTGTGAAAAATTCGGCGTCGAGTCGGACCACTTCGACCTCGGCTGCGTCTATCCCGAACTGCGAGACCCGCGCCGCGAACGCATCGGCGGCGGACGCAAAGTTGCCATCGTTGGGGCTGGTCCGGCGGGTCTGTCCTGTGCGCACGAACTGGCATTGATGGGATTCTCTCCGGTGGTTTTTGAAGCGCACAGTCTGGCGGGTGGGATGTTGGTGCTCGGCGTGCCCGAATATCGGCTGCCGCGCGAGATTATCCGGGCGGAAATCGCGGCGATAGAATCACTCGGCGTGGAGATTCGTCTGAACACCCGGCTGGGCAAGGACTTTGCATTTTCAGATCTAAAACAACAGGGTTACGAAGCGGTCTTTCTCGGCATCGGCGCGCACAAGAGCCGCGAGTTGAGCATCGAGGGTGTGCAACTCGACGGCGTGCTGCGGGCGATTGATTTCCTCCTGAACGTCAACCTGGGCTATCGTGTGACACTCGGCCGCAAAGTTGTCGTCATCGGCGGCGGCAACGTCGCTTTCGACGTGGCGCGCTCGGTGGTCCGCCAGACGGAGAAGTTTGCGGGGATGAGCGAGGCGGAATTGCGTGAGGCGCTGCACCAGGCCGCGTCCGCGCTGGAACAATTGACCGCGCGCGAACCGGAAGCGCCCGACGAGGTGCGCCTCGCTTTGGACGTCGCGCGGGAGGCCATCCGCAAGGGCGTGCCCGAAGTCCACATGTATTGCCTGGAGAGCCTCGACGAGATCCCCGCCGCGCGCGAGGAAATCGAGGAGGCGGAAAAGGAAGGCATCCGGCTCCACACGCGCTTCGGTCCAAAACGCATTGTCGGTGGCGATGGCAAAGTCTCGGGCATCGAACTGATCAAGGCCAGCCGTGTCTTCGACGAGAACCGCCGGTTCAGCCCCGTGTTCATTGAAGGCAGCGAAGAGACCATAGATTGCGACACTGTCGTTCTCGCCATCGGCCAGTCGGCGAACCTTTCCTGGATTCGTCCTGAAGACAATTTGAAGGTGACGCCGCGCGGAGCGTTACAAACCGATCCGGCGACGATGGCCACGTCGCGTCCTGATGTGTTCGCGGGCGGTGACGTGGCGTTCGGGCCGCGGATCATCATCACCGCGGTTGCCGAAGGCAAGAAGGCGGCGAATTCCATCGCAAAATTCCTCACGGGCCGCGTGCCCGCTGAGCCGCGCCAGGCGCGCGTGACGATTTACAACACGCTCCAGTATCGGATGAAGCCCGATTACGAAAAGTTTGTTCGCCGTCCGCCGCCGACGCTGCCGCTGGACCGGCGCATCGGGATCGCCGAGGTGGAAAAAGATTATCCCGAACCCGACGCGCGGCTGCAAGCCGATCGCTGCTTGAAATGTCACGTCGGCCCGGTGTTCAACGGCGATGAGTGCATCCTCTGCGGCGGTTGCGCCGATGTCTGCCCCGAATACTGCCTGCGGCTGGTGGACGCCGCCGACCTGCGTGGCGACGAAAAGCTGCAGGGCGCGTTCCTCGCGCGTTACGGGCGCGTGCCCGAACGCGGCGAGCAGGGCGCGATCATCAAGGACGAGACCCGTTGCATCCGCTGCGGCCTGTGTGCCGCCCGCTGCCCCACCGGCGCCATTACCATGGAGCGCGTGGAACTGATGTCCGCCTGATATGAATCACTCCACCTCGGAAAACAAAAACGAAGTTTCCCGGCGCAGTTTCTTCCAACTCACGCTGGGTTGGCTCGCCAGCACCTTCGCGGTGGCGGCGTCGGCGGCAGGAGCCGTGCGCTTTCTCGTGCCGAACGTGCTGTACGAGCCGAGCTTGCGCTTCAAGGCCGGCAAGCCTGACGATTACCCCGACGGTTCCGTGACGTTCATGGAAGATGAGCGGGTCTTCCTTGTGCGCCAGGGCAACACGTTCCGCTGTCTGTCGGCGATCTGCACGCACCTCGGCTGCACGGTCAACCGCGCCGACCACGGCTACCATTGCCCGTGCCACGGCAGCGTGTTTGATGACCAGGGCGCCGTCAAAAGCGGCCCGGCCCCGCGCGCGTTGGAGTGGTTTCAGGTAACGCTGAGCAAGGACAACCGGCTGCTGGTGGACAAAAACCAGCGCGTGGCTGCGGACAAATACCTCGTTTTGTGAACGCGCCTTTGCCCAAACGAATCTGGCAGTGGTTCACGCGCACGCGCGTCGGCCGCTCAATCTTCCGGATTGGCCTGCCGGAGAGCAACCTGGAGCGGTCACAGGTGATGGTCTCCAGCTTTCTGCTGCACGTGCAGCCGGCAAAGGTCAACCGCCATTCGCTGCGCGCCTCCTACTCGCTCGGGCTGGGCCTGATTTCGCTTTACCTGTTCCTGATCCTGATCGTCACCGGCGTGTTGCTCATGTTCTATTACGTGCCGAGCACCGAGAAGGCATACGACATAATGAAGGATTTGCAGTATGTCGTCTCCGCCGGGCTGGTCATCCGCAACATGCACCGCTGGGCGGCGCACCTGATGGTGTTGTTCGTGCTGCTGCACATGTGCCGCGTGTTTTACACCGGCGCCTACAAACGCCCGCGTGAGTTCAACTGGGTGATCGGCGTCGGACTGTTTCTGCTGACCTTGGGGCTGAGCTTCACCGGCTATCTGCTGCCTTGGGACCAGCTCGCGTTCTGGGCGATCACCGTCGGCACGAACATCGCCGGCTACGCGCCGGTTATCGGTCTCAAGTTGAAATATCTGCTGCTCGGCGGGAACGTGGTCGGACAGGAGGCGCTGACCCGATTTTACGCGCTGCATGTGATCGTGCTGCCGGCGGTGGCGCTTTTCATGGTGGCCATCCATCTTTGGCGCGTGCGCAAGGACGGCGGGTTATCGCGTCCCGACGAACCGGGCGACATCGTCCAGCAAATCGACCTCAAGCAATTGCCGACGAACAAGAGCTACGGTCTGATGGAACTGGCGCGCGGCACGACGCCGCAGGTCGGCAAGAACCCGGAAGACGAGGTGTTTTCCTGGCCGCACCTGGTTTTCCGCGAGGTGCTGCTGTTCCTGCTGGTGACGGCGGTGGTGCTGTTCCTGGCGATTTTCTGGAACGCGCCGCTGGAGGAACTCGCCAACCCGATTCATCCGCCGAATCCCGCAAAGGCGCCGTGGTATTTCCTCGGCCTGCAGGAATTGGTCAGCTACTCGGCGTTCTGGGGCGGTGTGGTGGTGCCCGGCTTGCTCGTGACCTTGTTGATGCTGTTGCCCTACATGGATCGCCAGCGCCAGGGCGTCGGCCGCTGGTTTGCCCGCGAACGCGCGGTCGCCAACACTATTTTCACCGTCTGCCTGGTGACGGCCATCGTGCTGACGATCATCGGCACCCTGTTCCGCGGCCCGAACTGGGGCTGGGTGGTGCCGTGGGAGCAACCGCCGCCAATCACGGAGGGCCACTGACATGAACGACCTCTCCGTCCGAAAATTCTACGGCTGGTTTACCGTGCTCGGTCTCCTGGTCGGCGTTCTGGTTGTCATCGGTTATTACCGGGATGAGTACCGCGAGTGGAAGAATTATCAGCGCAAGTTCATCCAGGAGGAAATCCGCCGGGCCGCGACGCCGCAACAGCGGGCGTTGGCCGAACAAACGCCGGTGCAAATCCGTCAGATCCTCCTGCCCGACCTCAACCGCGTGGACCGCTGCACCACGTGCCATCTCGCAGTGGAAGACCCGAGCTACGGCGGCTATCCGCAACCGCTCGCCTATCATCCGTTGCACGAGCAACACCCGTTCGAGCGATTCGGCTGCACCATCTGCCATCGCGGCCAGGGCCGCGCCACGACCACCGCCGACGCGCACGGCGACGTGCCGCACTGGGACCAGCCGATGTTGCCGCTGCAATACATCCAGGCCTCCTGCGGTCAATGCCACGAGGCCGCCGACAATCCCGCCGCGCCCGAATTGGCGCATGGCCAGCAGGTGTTCGAGGACAGCGGCTGCCGCGGCTGTCACAAACTCGGCGGCGCCGGTGGCGTCCTCGGGCCGGAACTCGACAAGGTCGGTGCCCGCCGTTCGCCGGAATGGCTGAAAAAACATTTCCTCGCACCCGCATCCGTCACGCCCGGCTCCGCAATGCCCCCGCAAAAATTTTCCGAGACGAATCTCGATGCGATCATCCTTTTCATGCTCAGCCAGACCGGCGAGTCGGCGCCCGGTTACTACGCCTCCATGAAAGTCATCCCCAGCGCCAGCGAGGGACAGCGATTGTTCGAGCAGAAAGGCTGCATCGGTTGCCACTCCATCGGCGACAAAGGCGGCAAAGTCGGCCCGGCGCTGGACGATGTCGGCCTGCGGCGCCCGCCCGAGTGGATGATGCAGCACTTCCGTGATCCGCAGACCGTCAGTTCTGGCACGGTCATGCCGCGGTTTGGTTTTACCGAGACCGAAGCTCGCGCACTAACGGACTTCCTTCTGCACCTGCGCGATCAGAAAGTGGCGTTAAGCCTTCCGTCGCTGATGAGCCCGGTTGAGCGTGGACGGGAAGTCTTCCGCAAATACGGTTGTGCCGGCTGTCACGGTGCCGACGCCAAAGGCGGCGTACCCAATCCCAACGCCAAGACCGCCGAGCAGGTGCCCGGTCTGATCTACGTGGCCGACGGCTACACCAAAGACGAACTGAAAATGCGCATCCTCAAAGGCCAGCGCGAAATCCCGGCGCTCGACGCGAAACGTCCGCCGCCGCCGCTCTACATGTCTGCCTGGGCCGGCATCATCAAGGATTCCGAGCTGGACGATCTGGCCGCTTATCTCTTCAGCTTGAAACCCAAGGAAGAAAATCCGGGGTTTTAACCGCCGGCGGTCGGGTTTCGGCGGCGGTATTACCCAACCGCTTCGGTACGGTGCCCATTTCAAATTTTTCATGTTTAATCATCTCCATTTGTAGTTTAATCCTCCGCGATGCTTCAAAAGTTCAGATACAAAGAGTTCGAACGAATGAAGACTCCTCCACCCTCGTCACCGCCACGTTGAAAAACGGCTCGCGCCCGCAGTGGCCCCTTGGCCATAATCCCACAGCCGGCTGATCCATGAGCGACGAACTAAAATCCAGCAGTGCTCAAACGCCCGATGCCGAACCGGCGGCGGCGCGCTCGGCCGCGCCGATCTGGATCATCGTGCTGACGCTCCTGCTGTTGTTTTTGGGCGCTGTGTATTTCGACCGCCACAGCGGCTGGTTCGACAAGCAGATTTATGCGCCTTACACGTCCGCCGACGAATTGGCCTCATACCAGCCCAAATCCGGCGCAGCCTCGATGCTGACGCACGGCAAGGCGGTCTATGAAACTTATTGCGGCTTGTGCCACGGCAGCGACGGTCTCGGCAAACCCGCCCAGGCGCCGCCACTGGCCGGCTCCGAATGGGTCGCCAAGGACATCACGTCGCTTGCACGCATTCCGCTGACCGGTCTCAACAGTCCGATTCAGGTCAAAGGTCGCGATTGGAACCTGTCCATGGCAGCGATGGGCGCGTCGTTGTCGGATGCCGATCTTTCCGCCGTGTTGACCTACATCCGCGAATCGTGGGGCAACAAAAACGGCGCGGTTTCCGCCGACCAGATAAAAGCCGCGCGGGCGGCCATTAGCGGCAATCCGCCGTCGGCGGCAAGCACGCCAAAGTGAGGCGGGCGGCGCGGATTTTCAGGAATGCAAAATTCTTTGTGTTCACTCGCGCCCATTCATGGTTAAATCCTCCGCGATGCTTCGCAAGATTCAGCCAAAAAAAAATCAGTCCCGCGGTGGCTCGTTCGCCATTGTTGCGTCGCGCTACAACGCGCGTTACGTGGACGCGATGTTGCGGGCGGCCAAGGCGGAGTTGTGGCGCGCCGATGTTTCCCGGATCCAGATCATCCGGGTGCCGGGCGCGTATGAAATTCCCGTCGTGGCCAAAAGGCTGGCGCGGACTTCGCCCGGTTTGTCCGCCATCATCTGTCTCGGCGTGATTTTGCGCGGCCAGACGGTTCACGCCGCGCACATCGGCGAAGCCGTGAACCACGCCCTGATGGAAATCCAGCTCGCGCACGAAATTCCCGTCATTCACGAAGTGCTGCTTTTGGAAAATGAGGCGCAAGCATGTGCCCGCTGCCTCAACCCAAAGCACAATCGCGGCACGGAAGCGGCGCAGACCGCGCTGGCGATGGCGCGCGTTTTGAAAAGTTTGCAGAGCTAGAACACCGCAATCAAACGCCGGGCGATGCCATATTTACCGATCTTGATGATAGTGGCATGCGCGATTTTCTTTCATCGCGCGGCTGAGTTCGAGAATGAATCCAGTTTGGTGTGGACTGGTTTGTCGGTGGTGATTTCCGTGATGACTTTTTTCGCATTTCGTTGGGGCTGGCTGGGTTGCCTGCTCGGCCAGGCCGGACTTTTTCTTGGCATCGCAATTTTTCGGACGCTGCGCAGCAAACCCTGAAAAAGTTTCGCAAACGACTTGCCATACCCATTCGCAGGCATTATAATTATTTATGTTAGTTTTTATTATGAAATTAATTCATGGGGGAAAAAGAGTTGTTTTGCTTCTGGCCATCGGGCTGTTCAGCGCCGGGCAAATCGCCTGCGGAGCCGACATTGTTGGCATCATCACGCTCAAAGGCACGCCGCCGCCGGAAAAGGAAATCACACCGCTCATGGAAAACCCGGATTGCGCCAAAATGCACGCCACCATGCCCACGACGCATTTTTACGTGGTCGGCGCGAAAGGTGAATTGGCCGACGTGGTTGTTTCGTTGAAGGGCGTCACCGGCAAATCCACCGGCGCGAGCGCGCCGCCCGCCGTGCTCGACCAGAAAGGTTGCCTTTACACACCCACGATTCTGGCGGTCCAGACAGGCCAGAAGCTCATCGTCAAAAATTCCGATCCCTGCATTCACAATGTCCACGCGACGCCGGCCGTACCGGGCAATCCCGAAACCAACCAGGGGCAGGCACCCGGGGCCGCGGACCTGACCTACACGTACACGCAGCCGGAAATGTTTCTGCGATTCAAGTGCGATGTGCATCCGTGGATGTTCGCGTGGGTCAGCGTGTTTGACAGCCCTTACTTTTGCGTCAGCGACAAGGACGGCAAGTTCGTCATCAAGAATGTGCCGCCTGGCAAATACACGGTCGAGGCGGCGCACCGCAAGCTTGGTATTCAGACGCAGGACGTGGAAGTGAAGGACGGCGATGTGACCGCGAATTTTACCTTCGCCGTCAAATGACCCTTTTTCAAAACCCCGTAGCGGCGTCTCGGCAGAGCGCCGCATTCTTTACCCAAGGGAGGCCAATGGCGGCGCTCTGCCGCGACGCCGCTACGCAGGAAGAGCATCGAAAGAAGCTTAAATAGTTTTGCAATTAAGGTGGTCCCGGCACAACGTGTCGCGGGAGATCAAATATCTATGAAGGCAAATGCTGCATCCAAATCGAATCCATGGCTGTACTGGTTTGCCGTGCTGACGGCGCTGGCGACGCTGGCGTTGATTGGCATCGGCGGCCTGGTGACCAGCCACGAGGCCGGCATGTCGGTGCCCGACTGGCCGACGACCTATGGTTACAACATGTTTCTGTTCCCAATCAATAAATGGCTGGGCGGGATTTTTTACGAGCATTCCCACCGGTTGCTCGCTTCGCTCGTCGGCCTGATGACGACAATTCTCGCCGTCTGGCTTTGGCTCAAGGATTCGCGCCCATGGATGCACTGGCTTGGCGTGGCCGCGTTTCTCCTCGTCGTGGCGCAGGGCGTGCTCGGCGGATTGCGCGTGACCCTGCACATGGATTCACTGGGCATTTTTCACGCAACCATCGCGCAATTGTTTTTCGTGCTGACCTGCGTGCTCGCGCTGTTCACCAGCCGGTGGTGGAATGGATTGGAGCGCCGGCCTCCGGCACGGCGCGAAGAAAATTCGGCGGACAAACACGCCGTGCCGGAGGCCGGCGCTCCGTTGCGCGGACTCGTCCTGTCCACAACCATTTTAATTTTCATCCAGTTGATCATCGCCGCTGCCATGCGGCATCAGCACGCCGGGCTGGCGATTTCGGACTTCCCGCTCGCCCACGGCAAGCTCTGGCCGGCCACGGGCGCTGATGCCATCGCGCGCTACAACGCACAGCGGGTTTCAATCAACGCTGAGAATCCCATCACCGCGTTCCAGATCGAATTGCAAATGGCGCATCGCATCATCGCGCTGGCCATTTTGATTTTGACGGCCGGATGCGCGTGGCAGGCGTGGCGGCGGCTTGGCGGAAAAGATGCGCAGACGAAACTTGCGCTGGCCTGGTTCGCATTGATTCTTTTGCAGGTCGGGCTGGGCGCGGCGACGATTTGGACGAACAAGGCTGCCGACGTGGCGACGGCTCATGTGCTGGTCGGGGCGTTGGCGCTTGCGGTGGGCGCGTTGTGGTGCGCGATTGCTTTTCGGGAATCTGTAACGGCGTTCTATGACTGTCAAATGGAAGACCGGCGCTCACCGGGGACCGCCACCATGGGGGCCCAACCAGCCATGACCGGTAACAAATGAGATGAGGGCTTCGGCGGAAATTTTAATCAGAACTCCGGCACGTTCAGCCGGGGCGATCCTGGCCGACCTGGTCAAGGCGCGGCTGACCACGCTCGTGCTACTGACCACGTTCGTCGGATTTTACATGGGCGGACGCGGCCCGCTGGATTTCGCGCTGATGTTTCATGCCCTGGCGGGCACGGCGCTGGTCGCGGCAGGCGCGGCAGCGTTGAATCAATTGCTCGAACGTGAGTACGACGCAAAAATGCGCCGCACGCAAAATCGTCCACTGCCGGCCGGCCATCTGGAACCGACGACGGTGATGATTTCCGGCGGCGTGTGCGCGACGGCGGGTTTGCTATACTTGGCGCTGGCGGTGAACCTGCTCACGAGCGTCATCGGCGCGGTCACGCTGGTCAGTTATTTGTTCATTTACACACCGCTCAAGCGTGTGACCTGGCTGAACACGGTCATCGGCGCGGTGCCGGGCGCACTGCCGCCGGTGATGGGCTGGACGGCTGCACGCGGCGAATTGAGCGGTGAAGGCTGGGCGCTGTTTGCGATCCTGGCGCTCTGGCAAATGCCGCACTTCATGGCCATCGCGTGGATTTACCGCGACGAATACGCGAAGGCCGGTTTCAAAATGCTGCCGGTGGTTGACCCGGACGGGTATCGCACGGGGCAACAGGCTATGAGCCACGCGCTGGCGTTGTTGTTCGTGAGTCTGTGCCCGTTCGTTTTCAACATGGCCGGAGAATTTTATCTCGCCGGCGCGCTGATTTTGGGCGCGGGTTATTTGTGGTGTGCCTTTCAGTTTTTGCGGCAACTCCGCTTCGCGCGGGCGGAATTGACCCTGGTGCGCGCCCGGCAGTTGTTTCTGGCGTCCATTATTTATCTGCCGCTGCTGCTGGCGGTGATGGTTTGGGACAAGGTGAAATAACATGGAAAAAATGGTCCATACCTTTCCGCCGCATCGCGAGCACGAGGCCGGGCACGGCCATGAGGATCATGGGCATCACGAAGGCATCGGTTTCTGGCGCCAATACATTTTTTCGACCGACCACAAGGTCATTGGCATCCAATACGGTCTGGGGGCGCTGTGCTTCATGCTGTTCGGATTTTTCCTGATGCTGCTGATGCGCTGGCAGATGGCGCATCCGGGCCAGCCGGTTCCGGTCTTCGGATGGTTGCTCGAAAAAACCCTCGGCCAGGTCGCCGCCAATGGCGCGATGTCCGCCGACCTTTACAATTCCTTCGGCGCGATGCACGGGACGATCATGGTGTTTTTGGGAGTCGTGCCGCTAGCGTTCGCGGCGTTCGGCAATTACGTCGTGCCGCTGATGATCGGCGCGTCGGACATGGCGTTTCCCCGCGTGAACATGGCGAGCTACCAGTGCTACGTGCTCGGCGGCATCGTGATGCTGGTGAGCTTTTTCATTCCCGGCGGCGCGGCGCAGGCGGGCTGGACCTCCTATTCGCCGCTGGCGACGTCCATTCCCACGGACGGGCAAACGTTCTGGATCATCGGCATGGCGCTGATCATCACGTCGTCATTGCTCAGCGCGGTGAATTTCATCGCCACCATCATTCAATTGCGCGCGCTGGGCATGACGTGGATGCGGCTGCCGTTTTTTGTCTGGGCGCAGTTCGTGACGGGGTTCCTGCTGCTGCTGGCGTTTCCGCCGTTGGAAGCCGCGGCCGTCATGCAATTGATGGACAAGGTGGCGCACACGAGTTTCTTTCTGCCGACGGGACTGGCAATTGGCGGACAACTGGCGAACGTCAGCGGCGGCGGCAGCCCGTTGCTCTGGCAGCATCTATTCTGGTTCCTCGGCCACCCGGAGGTCTATGTGCTGATTCTGCCGGCGATGGGCATCGTCTGCGAGATCATCGCCAACAACACGCGCAAACCCATCTGGGGATACAAATCCCTGGTCTATTCGGCGCTGGTGGTCGGGTTTCTCTCGTTCCTCGTCTGGGCGCACCACATGTATCTCACCGGCATGGGCCAGAAAATCGCCACGTTCTTTCAGGCGACGACGATGATCATTTCGATTCCGTCGGTAATCATTCTGACGTGCCTGTTGATTTCGTTGTGGGGTGGTTCGATCCGGTTCAACACGCCGATGCTGTTCGCGCTGGGTTTTCTGCCGATGTTCGGCATGGGTGGCCTGACCGGTTTGCCGCTGGGGCTGGCCCCGAGCGACATCCATCTGCACGACACGTATTACGTCATTGCGCATTTCCACTACGTCGTCGCGCCGGGGACCATCTTCGCGCTGTTCGCGGGGATTTATTACTGGTTCCCGAAAATGACCGGACGGCAGATGAATGAATTCTGGGGCCGGGTGCATTTCTGGTGTTCGTTCGTTTTCATGAACGTGGTTTTCCTGCCGATGTTCGCTCAGGGCATGAAAGGGATGCTGCGGCGGATGGCCGACGGTGGCGCGAACTATTCCGCCGCGCGCGTGCCCGGGGTGATTGACACACTGCCGCAATCCATCATGGAACTGCACACGTGGATTCTCTGGGCCGCGATGGCGCTGGGGCTGGCGCAAATCCCGTTCATCATCAATTTATTCTGGAGCATCGGGCATGGCGAGAAGGTGAAGGGCGACAATCCGTGGCAGTCCACGACGCTCGAATGGCAGACACCCACCCCGCCGCCGCACGGGAATTTTGCCGCGCCGCCGCGGGTTTATCGCGGCCCGTACGAATACAGCGTGCCGGGCCACGCCGGCGATTTTGTTCCGCAAAACGAACCGGAGGGTTTCGTTCCCCCTCCGGAGGTTTCAACCGCACACTGATTTTTCATGGAAATCCCCTACATCGTTCATCCGCGGCCCGACACCGGCCTTTACAACGCCAAGATGGGTATCTGGCTGTTTCTGGCCTCGGAAGTGATGCTGTTCGGTGGGTTGTTTTCCGCCTACGTCCTGCTGCGCGTCGGCGCCGACGAATGGCCGCACGGCTGGCTGAACATCCCCTTGGGCACCGCCAACACGTTCGTCCTCATCACCTCCAGCATCACCACTGTGCTGGCGTGGGTGGCCCTGAAGAACAACCAGTTCAGCCGCTTCAAACTGTTTCACGCCATCACGCTGGCGTGCGCGCTGACTTTCCTCGGAATTAAATCCTTCGAATATCACGACAAATTCTCGCATTACGAAATCACACTGGCCAACGGCAAATTCGCCGACGGTCATCTGATCGGAAAATCCAAGGATTTTGACCTCGAAAAAAAGACCGGCAGTGTGACCCTTCACGGCTACGAGGTGGACCAGGAGGTGGAGCTGATGGATTTGCGCCGGCCCGAAGCCCGGCACATCCAACGCGAGGAAATCACCATCCCCGCCGTGGAAATCAAGAAGATGGGAAACTACGGCCCGGGGCACAACACCTACACGGCGATTTATTTCACGTTGACCGGCCTGCACGCCCTGCACGTCATCGGCGGCGCGCTCGTCATCGGCTTTCTCTGGGGGCCAGGCAGCCGCATGTGGAAAACCGACCCGGAACGCTTCACCAACCGCGTCGAGGTGTCCGGCCTGTTCTGGCACTTTGTAGATTTAATTTGGATTTTCCTGTTTCCTGTCTTATATTTACTTTGATAATGAATAACAGTATGACAATGAATGATGGTCGGTCCCCTGAGCCGGCACATTCCGTGCGCGGGTATTTGTTTGTTTACTTTGCGCTGCTGGCAGGCACCGGCCTGACCGTCTGGGCGTCGTTCATTCCGTTTGGCAGCCGTGAAATCAACATTGCCGTCGCGCTGTTGATCGCCGGCGTGAAGGCGTTTTTGGTGGCCGGCTATTTCATGCACCTGATTTCCGAGCGCAAAATGATCTACAACGTGATGGGTTTCACGGTGTTCTTTTTCATCAGCCTGATGTTTTTGACCCTTTACGCGATGCACGATTTTCCACCGACGACCGTCACCCACTGATTATGTCGCTCAAGGCCTTCCATCTGGTTTTCATCACCGCCGCGATTCTGCTCGCGTTCGGGTTCGGCGTCTGGCTGGCGAGGAATTTTTTCTCCGGCGGTGGCGTGGGGGATCTGCTTTCCGCCCTGCTCTCGTTTGGCGCGGGCATCGGATTGATTGTTTATGAGTGTTATTTCCTGAAGAAAACAAAAGACGTTGGATATTTATGAGACAAGGCACATTTAAAAAATTTCTGGCCGGTTTGCTGTTGGGACTGGCGTTTTGCCCGACATCGCTCTGGGCCTGCGCGGCGTGCACCGGCAGAACCGATTCGCCGCTGGCGGTGGCCATGAACTGGGGCATCCTCACACTGCTCGGTGTCGTGCTGACCGTGTTGAGCGGTGTACTGGTTTTCTTCGTCCACGTCATCCGCAAGGAAGAAACGGCGTCCGACGACGCGTCACCCCCAAATCCGCCCAACGCATGAAAGAATGGTTTGGTGAAAAGATTCTCGGCCTGCCGCAGCTCGCCTCCTCGAACGGACGCGGCGTGGATGATTTGATCATTTACGTCCATTGGCTGATGCTCGCACTGTTCATCGGCTGGACCATCTATTTTCTGTACGCAATCACCCGGTTTCGCAGTTCGCGCCATCCCAAGGCTGATTATCACGGCGTCCGCAGCCATGCCTCGAATTACCTGGAAGTCGGCGTTGCCCTCGTCGAAGCGGTGCTGTTGATTTTCGTGGCCGTGCCAATCTGGGCGCGCAACGTGAGCCAATTGCCGTCGCCCGGCGAATCCACCGTCATCCAGGTCGCCGCGCAGCAGTTCGCGTGGAACGTCCGTTACGCCGGCCCCGACGGCGTGTTCGGCAAACAGGACATGAAGTTCGTCAAGCCGGACAATGTGTTCGGCGTTGATCCGTCCGACCCGAACGGCAAGGACGATGTTCAACTGCTCAACGAAATTCACGTGCCCGTCAACAAACCGGTCATCATTTACCTCAGTTCGAAAGACGTGGTTCACTCGCTGAAAATCATCGCCATGCGCGTCTGCCAGGACGCCATTCCCGGCCTGCGTGTTCCGGTCTGGTTCACGCCCACCAAGATCGGCCGCTACCAGATCAACTGCGCCCAGCTATGCGGCAACGGTCATTCCGCCATGTCCGGCGGTTTTCTCACCGTCGAAAGCCAGGCGGACTTCGACAAATGGTTAAAGTCAAAAAGCGGCGCAGCCACGAGCTTTGAATAACCTGCTTTGGATTCAATAAGGAACCCATGAAACCATGAACCGGCTTCTCTCCTGCATTCCTGGTTTCCTTATTCAATACACGAGGACGAGCCCCGCCGCCTTCTGTGCCGACTGCACTGCGATCCCAATATCGTAGCCCGAGGTAACGAGGCTCATTATTTTCGATATACGATTTACGCGTTGTGCGAGAATTACAGAAGGATGCGTAAATCGTAAATCACGTATCGTAAATTTGGTCAGAGCCTCCTTACGTCGGCTGCTACAATGATTTTGGCAACGGCATTTCGATAGGCACATCTGCTGCCTTGGCTTGCGGCGGCTTCTTTTTGAGCGCATAATGCCAAACTGACATGGCTGATGTTCCTCAACAACTGCCGCGAACGCTCTGGATTGGCATCGTCCTGCTCCTCGTCGTGCTTTGCATGGCGTATGCGCTTTCGCTGATGGAATTGAATCGCGCTCATCAACGCGCGCTGCCCGTGCTCGGCCCGGTCGCCGACTTCACGCTCATGAATCAGGACGGCCGGGCAACGACACTCGCTGACTTGAGCAACCACGTCTGGATCGCCGACATCATTTTCACACGCTGCGCCGGGCCATGCCCCATCATGTCGCAACAAATGAAATCGCTCCAGGACGCCCTGCCGCAAACGAGCCGGGCCAAATTGGTGACGCTGACGACCGACCCTGATTTTGACACGCCGCCGGTGATGAAAAAATACGGCGAGCGTTTTGGCGCGGACTTCAACCGCTGGATGTTTCTGACCGGCACCAAGGCTGAAATCGCCGGTCTGGCGGGTGACAGCTTGAAATTAAGCGCCGTACCGGTGAAACCGGAAGAGCGCCGGAACGACGCCGACCTGTTCATTCACAGCACGATTTTTGTTATTGTGGACCAGCACGCGCGGCTGCGCGGAGTTTTTGAAACCCAGGGCGAAGGCGTGAATTGGACGAACGTCCAGCCGCGCCTCATCACCACCGTGCGCCAACTCGAACGCGAGCGATGACCGTCCACGATTTGCCCGCCGTCAACGCCTCGCTCAACGGATTGAGCGCGATTTTTCTGACCGCCGGCTACATTTTCATCCGGCACAAAAACCCGACCGCGCACCGCAACTGCATGATGGCGGCGTTCGTTACTTCAATTGTTTTTTTGATTTGCTACCTCACCTATCACCTCAACGTCCAGACCATCACCCACTTTCGGAATCCCGCGTGGTTTCGCCCGGTTTACCTGGTGATTCTGCTTACGCACACCGTGCTGGCCATCGTCATTGTGCCGCTGATTTTGGTGACGCTGTACCGCGCCTGGCGGAAACGCTTTGACCCGCACAAAAAAATCGCCCGCTGGACGTGGCCGTTGTGGATGTATGTTTCCGTGACCGGCGTGGTGGTTTATCTGCTGCTCTACCGGATTTTTCCGCAGCGCTAACCCGAACATTTCACACTTCGTTTGGCATCTCATTAGCACCGCGGCTTCAGCCCGGTGCAGAACGGTACGGAACAACGTCGAACCGTTTCAACGGTTTGCCATGCTGCGCCAAAGCCGTTGAAACGGCTTCGTCTTCACTCTCGCCAGGAATCACCGGGCTGAAGCCGCGGCGCTAATGAGACGAGCCATTCAGGGTATGAAATATCCAACGACGGCAACATCATTGCCGCCCTGCTGCGTAGAGGCTTGTCTTGCCTTGGCGTTTGAGCGACAAAGGACTCATGTCGTCCGTCGCCAAAGTTCTGATTCACGCCAGCCAGTTTCCGGAAAAGGTCCGGTGCGATTTGCTCGAATCGTTGCGCACGCAATCCGTGAACCACAAGTTTCACTACGATAGCGTTAAGCAGACCCGAAAATGGCTCGCGCTGCACCAGGCGTATTCGCCCTCGCGCCATGACGCGGATTGTCGGGCTATATACGAAAAAGGTTTCAAGGCTGCCATCGCGCAAATCAAGGCGAAGCGCGTTCACGTCATCGACCTCGGCTGCGGCGGTGGACAAAAAGACACGCGCTTGCTGAAATTGCTGAAAGCCCGCGGCCGGGAAATTTTTTACACGCCCTGCGATGTGAGCACGGCCATGGTTTTGGTCGCCCGCCGAACGGCGCTGGCCGTTTTGCCGCAGAAAAATTGTTTCCCGCTGGTTTGCGATCTAGCCACGGCAGACGATTTGGTTGAAATGCTCAATCAACGCATCACGCATCACGCATCACGCATCACGACTTTCTTCGGCATGATCCCGAATTTTGAGCCGCAAATCATCCTGCCCAAGCTCGCGTCGCTCATTCGTAAAAACGATTTTTTACTGTTCAGCGCCAATCTCGCGCCCGGGAACAATTACGCCGCCGGGATGAAAAAGGTTTTGCCCCAATACGACAACCCGCTCACCCGCGACTGGCTGATGACGTTCCTGCTCGATCTCGGCGTCGGGTGCAACGATGGCAAATTACTTTTTGAAATTGGAAATGGGCCGGTTGGAAGTGACCTCAAACGCATCGTCGCCCGTTTTCATTTCAAACATGCCTGCCGCATTGAAATCGTATCGGAAAAATTCAGGTTTCGTCCCGGTGACTCCATTCAGCTTTTCTTTTCGTATCGCTACACAGCGGAACTCGTCCACAAAGTTCTTGCCCGTTACGGCTTGGAGGTCTGCAATCAGTGGTTGACCCGGTCGGAGGAGGAAGGGGTATTCCTAGTTCGTCGTAGCGGCGTCTCGGGAGAGCGCCGCTGATTCGGTTTCGGGAAATGGCGGCGCTCTCCCGAGTCGCCGCTACGGAACGGATTAAAAAACCGTCAGCGTGTCCAGCACGGCCTTGAGGCGCGGGACCTCGTGCGTGCGGAACAAATCGGTCTTGCCCAGTGCGGCCAGCACGGCAAAAAACGGCTCGGCACAACGGACCTCGTCGCGGAAAAATTCAAACGCGTGCGGCAGCGCGTGACAAATCGGGAAGCCAAGCGTGCGCAGCCGGAACGTGTTCAGGAAAATGTTCATCTGATGCCGCACGCGCACCGCGCTGTCCTGCAAATTGCGGTAGTAAAAGCCGAGGCCGGGATCGAGAATGATTTTTCCCACGCCGTTGCGCTGCGCGATCTCAATCTGCCGGGTAAAATATTCGCGCATCATTTCAAGCGGGTCGGCACTAAAATCGAAATCACTCACTTCACGGACGTTTTTGCCCTGCACATAACAAATAATCACCGCCGCGTTGTGATCCGCGACCAGGCGGAACAATTCATCACCGTGGTCGGTGCCGGTAAGATTCAAAATGTTCGCGCCCGCCTCAAGGCACGCGCGCGTGACGGCGGGTTGATACGTTTCGACCGAGATTAAAACGCCCGCCCGTCGCAACTCTTTGATGACGGGGATCAATTTGCTGTTTTGCGCCGCGTCGTCCACGCGCGCGGCGTGCGCCAGCGTGGATTCCGCGCCGATGTCCATGATGTCCGCGCCTTGTGCGGTCAAGACTTTGCCGCGCCGGACCGCCGCCTCCGCCGTCAGGCAGACGCTTTCGCGATACCACGAGTCGGGTGAAAGATTGATGACGCCCAGGATGGCGGGCTGTGAATTGAAGGCGAAAGGCCGGCCGCCGATGGAAAATTCCTTCACGCGCACGGACGCGGCGGCGCGGTTTTTCTCGAGCAACTCCGCCAATTTTTCGAGCGTCAACATGCGACAAAGCTACCGGAAAATTGAAAAGGAAGAAACTGTTTTGAAATCCGCAATCGGCACTCGTAAATCGTAAATCAGAAATCGTAAATACGAAGTGGCGCGCCCGCCGCGAGTCGAACGCGGGACCCTCTGCTTAGAAGGCAGATGCTCTATCCAACTGAGCTACGGGCGCAGCCAGAAAGACATTACCGGCGGTTCGTGGCCCGCGCAAGCGCGGTTGTCTGGCCAACCGATGGCTTTCGCCGGTTGCAACGTTTGATTGAAAAGGGCGGCGGTTTTCCGCAAGCTGGCGGCGTGAAACTGACAAAACATTTGGTGTTGCTGTTAATGACGGCAGGCGTCTTTGCGGGTTGTGGCAAACCGTCCCAAGCGCCGCCCGATCCCAACGCCGTTGATCCGGTTCACGGCCATTTACTCCACGCGCAGTCGATACTGCCCACGGTCAATGTTTGGTTGGGCGACCAGGAATTAGTCACGGAAATTGCGCGCGCGCAGGTGCAAATCGCCACGGGTATGATGTTCCGCACAAATATGCCTGAAAACACGGCGATGATTTTCGTGTTTCCTGACGCCGAACCGCGCAGTTTCTATATGCGTAATTGTTTTGTGCCATTGTCTGCGGCTTACATTTCACCGGAAGGCGTCATTCTCGAAATTATCAACATGAAACCGCACGACGAGACGGGAATTCCTTCGCAATCCGCCAACGTGCAATTCGTGCTCGAAGTGCCGCAAGGCTGGTTCGCGCGGCATAACATTAGCCCGGGGGCGGTCATCCGCACTGACAAAGGTTCGTTGCGGGAAACGTTTTTCCAGAAATAATCTTCGTGCCGATTTGGCCCGAAAGCTGAAGTCCGGCAGGCGGGACGCACTGTGCTACGAGGCACTTCGGTTTTCGGGTTCAGCCCGCAAAACGAGTTACGTCAAGTTTACCGTTTTGCCGGTGCGGACGGATTCGTAGATCGCCGTCATGATTTTCACGTCGCGCAGGCCTTCTTCGCCGGGCACCCGGGTCGGCTGGTGGTTCATGATGCATTGCGCGAAGTCGTCCATCTCGGCGGCAAACTGGTAATATTCCCCAAGCGGATCCACCTCGGGAAATCTTATTTCCTTGCCGTCACTGCGGCGACCACGGTTGCCGTCGTAGTAAAAGCCCGGGTTCAATTCGAACCAGCCCTTGTCCGCGATGGCCGTGTAACGGCCGAAGAGTCTGGCATTGTAACTCGCGCTGCAATAGGCGATCACGCCGCTGGGAAACTTCTCCTGCCAGATGATGGATTCATCCACCTCCTTAAATTTCTCCGGATCGGTCTTGGTTTCCATCGCGGAGACAAGAACGGGCTCTTCGCCGGTGATGAACCGGGTGACCTGCAACGCATAAATGCCCACATCCATGAGGCAGCCGCCCCCGGACAAGGCCTTGTGAAACCGCCATGCGCTGGGGGGTTGGTCGAGGTGGATATCGAAACAGGCTTCAATAATCCTCAAATCGCCGAAAACCTTCTCCCGCGCGAGCCGGATGCACTCGAGATTGTGCGGCTCAAACCGGCAGCGGTAAGCGATGGCCAGCTGACGGCCGGCTTTTTTGCAGGCGTCAATCATTTGCCGGCATTTTTCAGACGACACTTCCATCGGCTTTTCGCACAGGACATGTTTGCCGGCATTGGCCGCCTTGATGGTATGTTCGGCGTGGAGCGCGTTGGGGGTGACGACATAAACGAAATCAATGTCCGGGTTGTCGGCCATTTTCTCCATCGTGTCGTAATTGTAGATGCTCCGGTCGGGAATGCTGTATTGCGCCTTCCACTTTTCGGCTTTGGCGGGCGTGCCGGTGACGATGCCGGTGAGGCGGCAGTATTTCGTCTTTTGCAACGCGGGCGCAATCTGGTGGGTGCTGAGGCTGCCGAGGCCGACCAAGGCAACGCCGAGCTTTTTGTCAGGCCCGGCCGCGCGAACGTTGGGGAGCCAGGCGCCAACGAGCGGCACACTCGCGGCGGCGATGGCAGTGGTTTTGATGAAATCACGGCGGGTCTGGAATTTGGCGTTCATGCTTTCCAAGCTTATTGGCGGCAATGTTGACAGCGCAATCCCGGAATCGTTGGAAACAAACAGGACGCCGGGCGCGCAAAAGTGCTCGCCGCTCCGGTTGTCCGTTGGTTAGGCTGCTGGTGATGTCACGGACTCAATCCGAAAAACTTTTTGCCGAGGCATTGCAATATATTCCCGGCGGCGTCAACTCGCCCGTGCGCGCGTTCCGCGCCGTCGGCGGCCAGCCGTTCTTCGTCAACCGCGCCAAAGGCGCGCGCGTTTGGGACGTGGACGGCAACGAGTTGATTGATTATGTCCTCACCTGGGGGCCGGCCATCCTCGGCCATGCGCATCCCAAAATCATTGCCGCCGTCAAGGCCGCCGCCGATCATGGCACGAGTTTCGGCATTCCGAATCCATTTGAAGTCACGATGGCGAAACTCATCTGCGAACTGGTGCCCAGCGTGCAAAAGGTGCGCATGTGCAATTCGGGCACGGAAGCGTGCATGTCGGCAATTCGTCTGGCGCGTGGCTTCACGAAGCGCGACAAAATCATAAAGTTCGACGGGTGTTATCACGGCCACGCGGATTCACTGCTCGTCAAGGCCGGTTCCGGCGCGCTCACGTTCGGTCATCCCGACAGCGCCGGGGTGCCCGCCGCGTTCACCCAGCATACCATCGTTCTGCCGTTCAACGACGCGGACGCCGTCAAGGCCGCGTTCGCCGCGAACAAAAATGAAATCGCCGGCATCATCGTCGAGCCGGTGCCGGGCAATGCCGGATTGTATCTGCCGAAGGCGGGCTACCTGGAATTTTTAAGCGAAGTCACGAGGGCGAACGGGGCGTTGCTGATTTTCGACGAGGTGATGACCGGCTTCCGGCTCGCGCCCGGCGGCGCGCAGGAGCGATTCGGCATCAAGCCGGATTTGACCACGCTCGGCAAAATCATCGGGGGCGGGCTGCCCGTCGGCGCGTTCGGCGGGCGGGCGGACATCATGGATTTGCTCGCGCCACTGGGGCCGGTTTACCAGGCGGGCACGTTGAGCGGCAATCCGCTGGCGATGGCGGCGGGCATTGCGGCGCTCGAATTGCTGGCGGAGGGGCGAGCTCCGCAAGCCCCGGAAAAGAAATCCGAAATCAAGTCAAGGCGTCGTGACCACGATTCGCGAAACGAACGTCCTAATTTGGGCAACAAATCTGTGGCGGGCCTGGGAAGCCAAACTCCGCCCTCCGAAAGAAACGTTTACAACCGCCTCGAAGAACTCGGCGGGCAGCTCGAAGCCAGGATGAAGGATGCCGCAAAATCGGCGGAGGTGCCCGTGATGTTCAATCGCTGCGGCTCAATGTTCTGCGGTTATTTTACAAGCGGACCAGTCTGGAACGTCGCTGACGCGATGAAGAGTGACCGCGACCGGTTCAAAAAATTCTTCCACGGGATGCTGGCCGAAGGAATTTATCTGGCGCCATCACAATTCGAGGCGGGTTTTATTTCCACGGCGCACACGACAGCGGACATTGAAAAGACCGTCCAAGCAGCGGCAAAGGTGTTGCGCGGATTGTAACCTCTTGTTATGCTGGGCGTCTGACAGAGCTACAGACCGCGTCATAATGGCGCGGCGAAATTGAAAAAAACCACGACAAAGAATTATGAAAGCAAATAAAACAATGTTAATCGCGGCACTGGCCATGGGCAGTTTGCTGGTGTGGAGTCCGGCCTTGCGCGCGGGTGACACCAACACGCCGCCTTCCACTCCGCCCGCAGGCGCTCCACCGGCCGGCCGGCCACCTGGCGGCGGTTTTGAGCGCATGGCGGAACAACTCAACCTGACCGCCGACCAGAAACCGAAAGTGCAATCCATCATGGACACGCAAAGGCAGAAAATGCTCGATTTGCGCAACGACACCAGCCTGTCGCCGGAAGACAAGCAAGCCAAACGCAAGATTGTCGCGGAAGAAATGGCCCAGCAGATGAAAGCCGTCCTTACGCCGGAGCAATTTGATAAGTGGGAAAAAACGTCTCCCATGGGATCACGCAGGGTCCGTTCCAACATCCCGCCTGCGGGTAACGAAAAAACCGGGAGCACGAATGCGCCCGCTGCTCCGCCGAAAAATTAATCTGTGGGGTGACATAGTTGATATCGGGACGGCCACGAGCCGTCCCTTTTTGTTTTTGTGCGCAAAGGCAGTGAGTGTTTTGCAGCGGCGGTTTGTGACCGCCGGGCAAACGGCGACGCTCACAATGTGCCGCTGCAATTTGCAGATTCCATTTGAGCAAAGGCGCGCGGATGCGTATTGTGGGTTTGCCCTGCGCGAGTAGCTCAATTGGATAGAGCGTCGGCCTCCGGAGCCGAAGGTTGTGGGTTCGACCCCCGCCTCGCGTACCAGCCTTCTTTCCGCGAAAAATCTGAACAAGTTGGGGTAATCCGCTTTTTCAATCGGCTTGGTCACGTCGTCGGAAATTGGATTGAATCACCATCAAAACCAGAACAGAAACCAGAACAACGGCGAGGAACTGAAGGAAATAGGGGAAAGACGGTCTGGATTGGGGTTTTCTGGGGTTGTGGGTTCCAATACGGAGTTGGCGGGGAAAAACGTGTCCTGACCCATTGCCAGCCGATTCCCAGACGGTTCGGCGGTCAACATCGTCAATCAGTTCAATCGGCTCGATACACAATTTCGCCAACCGTGGATTGGGCGGGAAAACTGACATTTGCGATTTGAGGACGGCGGTGGCGTGACAGAATACAAATGCGATTTTTGCTTTCTCCCTGACATGCAAAGGAACAGCATCTCCCAAATGAATTCAGTGAAATAAGCGTTCCTCGCACTTGCCTTGTTATGCGCCACTTTGAGCTATCGCTGTTCGACCCGCCCGAGATGATTCGGTCAGGCGCTGCGCTCACGCGGGAGAATATGCTGCGCTCCCGTCCTTTCACGGCCATTTTTACCGACGATACGCTCAAAGAGATTTGCAGACTTTACGGGTATTTGATGCTCCTCGGCCAGAATCTGGAAGTCGAGTTACGAGTATGTCTCGGTTACGTAAGCTTGGCCCTTCTTCGGAGAGGAGCTTTAGCCCGCTTTTCCGGCGACCCCGACACAGCACGGTTCAAAGACCTGATTCGGATGTTCGAGGCACAACTTGATACCCGCCATTCGGGTAGCCAGCATATTGTGCGTGAGCTTCACAGAGCGCGTGAGTTGCGCAACAGACTCGCGCACGGATTCTTGGAGGTTGGGGAATCGCAGTATTACCTGACTCCCGGCGGACGAGACAACGTGTTACAACGCCTCAGACGCGCTGAGTCCGTTTTCTTCCCACTCGTCATGGTAGTCAATATGGTTGGGAGAGCTTATGCCGCAGACCTTGGCCTGACCGACGAGTATATTAAAAGGCTTGCCGAGCGTTGGAAAGCAGAGCAGCGCCAGATTGAGGCGGAGTTGCGCGATATGTTTCGAGAAGATGAGAATGGCGACCGGAACGTCTAACACCGCAGCATTGTGTGTTTTTGTGGGGGTAACTCGATTTGACCCGCACAAAATCCATCAACCAAGTCCCGCCCCCGCTTAATACACGAGGATGAGGACAGTAGCTCGTTGCGCCGACTTTACCACATCCTCAAACTTCCGGTCTGACGTAATTGGTTCTTTTAGCTTGGCTGAAACCGCCGGGACAGATTCGAGGAAACTCAAAAGAAAGCTGCTCTTCACCGCATAATTCACATTCTCCGGCAATGCACCCGTGGCCGCTAGTGCCGCCGCCGCATTCAGCTTAGCTGATACCACGCCCACCACATTTCCACGCTCATCCACCAGTGCGCCGCCCGAATTACCCGGCTGCACCGGCACGCTGATTTGAAAATAGCGTGGGTCATCCTGAATGCCAGACAACGATGCAATTTCCCCCTTGGCCAGCTTGGGTGAAAATCCCTGCAAACCGATGTCTGGAAAACCCACCGTGGCCACCGTGCTGCCCAATTGCGCTGACCGGCTTGTTGAAATGGGCAATGGTGAAGATTTCCCTTCTGCCTTCAACAAAGTCAAATCATTAGCTGCGTCCACGCTCACCACTTTGGCGTCAATCAAGCCTGCGCTCGTGAGCAAACGAATTTTCGTGGCGTCCTTGACGACATGATAGTTTGAAATCAAATAACCGTCGTCCGTGATAAAAAAACCTGTCCCGCTGAACTTTGGATTTTCGGGTGAAGCGGAATTATCAGAGCTTGAACCTTGCTTTTCTATTCGTGGAACAAAAGTAGCAGCGCGGCGTTGGCCTTCGGCAATTTCCACGCGCGACAAAAAGGAAGCTGCGACATCACGGAGGCTTGCAGCTTGTTTATTGCCCTGTACGGCAGCAAGGTTAAGCCAGATGTAAGCCTCAAGATAGTTTTTCGTGACTCCTTGCCCTTTAACATATGAAAGCCCAAGGTTGTATTGCGCCACGTCATCTCCCTGATACGCAGCTTTGTGATACCACTTCACCGCTTCGGCATAATCTTGCGTCACTCCTCGGCCAAAGAAATAACAAATTCCAAGGTTGCATTGTGCATTGGCTAACCCTTGTTCTGCTGCCATGCGATACCACTTCACTGCTTCTACCTCGTCTTTCGCCACGCCAAGGCCGTCAGCATAGCAGACACCCAGATTGTATTGAGCATAGGCGAAATTTTGGTCAGCGGCTTTGCGAAACCACTTTACGGCTTCAGCCGTGTCTTGAGTTACACCAAGCATTCCACTAGAGTAAAACTCTGCAAGCGCACATTGAGATTTTGCGTTTCCATGCTCCGCCTCGGCTTTAATGGTCTCGAAAATCTTGCGGTCAGCTTCGGTTTGTTGGGCGTGCAACTGGATGCTAGCGCCCAAAATGAGCAAAAGAAAACCTGTCACGCACCATTTCATTTTCATCCCTTGAATTCAACCGCCTTTTGCCCTATTCGTCCATCCCCAAATGCCGTTGACCGACAACTCGCAAAGAAGTGTAATCGTAGTATGGACCAGCGATTCAAGAAGCTTTTCCAAGGGAGTGACGAGTGTCTGTTTCTGTGCGGAGGGTGCCATGTCTTCGCGGAAGCATTGCACGAGCGGTTTCAGTACCCCTTGGTCTGTGTGAGGGAGTGTTCTTCCAACTGCGTGCCCCACGCGTACTGCCGGTATGGGGAATATTTGGTGGATGTAATGGGATTCACTCGTGAAACGCAAATTTTGGACGTGCGGAAATGGAATGTGCCTCCGTTCTTCACTATCCCCGTCACGCTCTCGGAGATGAAAAGCTACTACGTTCAGACTATTCCATGTTCGGGTCTCTACGGGGATAAATCGTTCCTGTGCCGAGCGCGCCGGCGGGCCGAAAAAAGAATAAAGGATTACATCATGTTTTACGATGGAACATGCAAGTGGTCAATCGAATCGCATCCTTTGCTGAAGGAGACTTCAGAGGCGGACATTGAAAGTATTCTCTCTTTCCAGCCAGCAAAATTCCACCAGCCATAAAACCCGGTGGAGTTGTTTTCATGCGTTGGCTTGGTCTTTTCCAAGCTGAAACAATCGCAAATCTCCGTCGCCCACAATGCGGCCCTCACTCCCGCCTCAAATTCTCTGCATCCTTCACCAGACGCCAAAGCGGAACCGAAAGACCTTTTGCAATGCTGTCTGCCACGGTGAGGCTTGGGGTGCGCTCGCCTCGTTCAACGAGGGAAATCATTTTTGAGGACAAATTGGCTTTTTCGGCCAACTTCTCCTGAGACATTCGGATTTGCTTCCGGTGTCGCCGCACCACTTCTGCAAAACAAGGGGCCAAATCTTTCGTTGCCATCCCGTCATCCTGCCAATTTCGGGAACAATCGTTCTAGGAACAGTTGTTCCAATTTATGCTTGACGGGAAACGGGGAAAGGAGTCGGCTCCCAGAAAACTGACGGAGAACCGGCAAATCACAAAACAATGGATGACAAAGATAAAAAACTGAGTGTGGGGGAAACGGTGGCCCTTTTGGTGGTCGCGGCACTTTTGACGGCCATATTGTATAAGCTTAAAACCGTGGTTTGGAATTGGGCGACGGCGAACCGAAAACGGGCTTGGGTATGCGTGCCCATTTTGTTGTGGCCGCTGGTTTTCGTGCCGCTCCTAATTGCCGTCATCATATTTCTGCCCAGCGGCTGGGCGACCCCTTCAGACTTTACTCCGCCAACCGATGAACAGCAATTTGTCCAACGTCTTATTACGCTCGCCGTTGCGATTCTTGCTCTGGTTATTTCATTGCTAATCACCCGCAGGGTGGTGCGGAGAATTCACGGAGAGACGATTCCCCTGTCACAGAAAAATCTATCTTTTTCAGACCAAGTGAAGTCGGTTTTGTTAAGGCATCAAGAAAAGTATCAAGGCAAGCTTTTGACCAAAGCAGAATTACGACAAGAATTTGCATCGCCACCGTTTTACCAAAACCCAAAAAAATGGAGGAAAGATAATTTTGCCGGTGGACGCGAATATCGGGATGACGAAGTTTGGAACGAGGATGAGAATGACCCTGTAATTTACAAGGGTCCTGATTTAAGTGATTCTGGATTTGACATATTAAGTCAAAAAATAAAACCCCAAGAAACAGTTAAATATCAGCTTATACTTGTGAGTGATTTAAGAAATTTTATGTATCGTTGGAACTATGCGTTGGCCAAAAAACTTGGATTGGTAGAATCTGGAAAGCAATCGAAACCTGACCCGGATGATTGGGCAATTTAAGGTTTTCAGTGTGGTAGCGGCTTCTGCGGGTCGTTTGATGGTGTGCTTTGATTTGATGGCCGACGACGGGCAATCGGTAAAATGTTAAACGTTTTGGATTTTGAGAATATTACGGACGGTTGCCGGATACCAATTTTTTCCGTTGCGGGTTGGAATTCCACGGCGATTCAGACATTCACAGATGCCACGGAGCGTTGAAACCCCAGCGGATTTGATTTCTTCAATAATTGGGAACACCTTAGCGGCGAATTCCAACTTGGCGGATTTATTTGCTGAAATCATCGCGGCCACGGCCTTCTGCGGATTCGGGGTGCCTAATTTTTTGTATTTTTTTACGGCGGCCAGCCCCAGCCTTGTCCGTTCTGAAATCAATTCCCGTTCCCGTTGCGCAACCAGCGCCAAAATTCCAACGGTGAATCGGTCTGCGTTCGGGCAATCGCAGCAGACAAAATCCACTCCGCTGTTTTGGAGGCGTAAAAGGAATTCAGCGTTACGGGCGAGCCTGTCCAATTTGGCAATGACCAAAGTGGCCTTGTTGCGTTTGCAGTAATCCAATGCCGCCGCCAACTGTGGCCTGTCAGAATCGGAAAACTTGCCGCTCTCAACTTCGGAAAACTCCTTTTCCAAAACCCCGCTTTGGCCCGAAACGAACCTGCGAACGATTTCCCGTTGAGCCGTCATTCCGTTGCCGTCAATTCCTTGTATTTTTGTGCTGACCCGAAAATAACCGATGTATTTTTTAATCATGGACAACTGGTAATCGCCCTCAACCGCGCCCGGCAACGAGAAATGTAAAAAAATTAAACGGAGGTAAAGAAGTCGCTCCAAGCCTCGAAAAAACAAAATTCCCGCTGATGTTGGTATGATTCTTTCTCCTGTGTGCTGCTGATTTTTAGCCAGCCGCACTTCCTTTTAATAATAGAAACCGCACAGGACGGCCGCACGGCGTTCGCCAGACGGTCAGGATGGTGGATTTGGACGCGAGAACGGTGGATTTACCTCCAAACAGACCGACCTGCCAAAACGCAAACGGGCGCAATTGAATACGTGCGCATTTTCCCAAGGAATTCCTGACCACCCGTCAAACGCAGGGATGCTTGGGGGCAGGTGTCATTTTTAGCCCCATGACCAGAAGGCCAGTTCCCCCATGTCGGGTGGAGGAGGGGCTGGCTGGGTAATGGTCAAACTTGCTCGTCTCTGCTCCGCCGGATGACCTCGCGCGCTCTATCTTTCAATTCCGCATGGTGCCGGTCTTTGGCTTCCTCACGTCTTTTTAACACCTGAAAATCACGTTCGGCCTTTTCAGCTTTCAGTTGTTCCCTTTCTTCGTCTGAGGGAAATCCGAGCCACGCTTTGCAGCCTGATTTACGAAGTGTGTCCACAATCAATTGAGCCAACGGGTCAACGGAGCCGCTTGGGTTTTGATTCTTTTTCATTTTGTGCCTTTTGGGTTGAAACTGGCGGGCTGTCCGCCAACGAATATAAATATCCGCCCGCTGAAAAAATTATCCGCATTTCAATTGATTTGTGATATGTAAGCTTGAAAGGCACCGACGGCATGAAAACACAGCAAAACAATTTCAGGGGGAATGTCACCGCGAATCCGCTGTCTGTGCCAACAACCAGTCTAAAGTGATTCAGGACAGACCCCCGAATTTTTGAGAGGCACAGACAGATTATGAAAAATCAATCCAGCGAAGGGCGGCGGTTCATTATGCTGCCGTCTTCATTATTGCCGGTCTTAAGCGATACGGCCCTCCGAATCATCCTCTATGCGATTTATCGGGAACGGTTGGTTGAATTGGGCTACCTGAAAGATTGGTGTTTGTATCTTACCGACGTTCACAACCGCTTTGGAAAGCTCAAGGGCTATTCCCTGAACACGATTCGCAAAGGCATCAAGGAATTGGTGGCACTGAATCTCATAAATCTCAAGGACGGCGAGCATTACGACCTGAACATTGACGAATTAAAAAAATGGTTCCAAAAGGACAGCAGTTTAGGACTGCCAAATTCTGGTAGGGAGGGGCTACCAAAATCTGGTAGGGCTGGACTGCCAAAATCTGGTAGCCAAGAGAAGAGTATTAAAAAGAAAAGTAATAAGAGAGAAGAGAGGGAAATTTCCCCAATTCCAAAAGCACCGGCTCAACCTCCTGTAAATCGCAAAATGAGTGCTGAGGAATTCGAAAAAATCTTTCCCAAGCCTGAAGGCTACGTTCCCCCTCGCAAGAAAACACGGGCTGAAGAATTTGAGGAAACGTTTAGAGACGTATTCCCAGCAGCGGCCCCTGAAGCACCTGAAAAGAAATCCACGGTTTCAGGGACTGCCGCAGAGCCTTTGGAAAAAGTGTCCCTTGCCATTTCAGGCCAAACAGCCAGAGAGACGACCCCGGCAACGGACACAGACAGACGCCCAAGCGATTCAGTTGCCCCCAAGGAGGGGCAGCAAAATCCTCAGCCGTCTGTGACCGTCCCGAAAACCAAGGAAACACCCGCCCAAAGGAGGAGAAAGGAAATCATCGGACAGCTTTATACGTTGTGGTTGGTCCACGGAAAGCGAGGTCCGTTCCCACCACCCGATTTGGAAGAGCAAGTCGCCAAATACATGTGACGGATTTGACCGCATAAAAAAACTCCAGCGAGGTGCCGGAGTTTTGTGATTCGAGCAAGTGTTACGCCGCCTTGAGACTGTATTTGCCGTCGGCCAACGTGAATACCGCCTTCGGGCCGGACGAACGCTTTTTCAACACGTTCTTGATTTTCCAAGGCGTGAACACGTTCGCTAATTCCTTGATGATTTCCTCTGCGGCCATCGGTTTGCCGTGCGCCGAAATGAGTTCACGGATTCTGTCATCGGCCCGTGGCTTCAATGGAGCGGGTTTCCATGCGGCGTCAAGACTGCGGATTTCGGTTTCCAAGGCAGATAGTTCACCCCTCATTTCCGCGTATCGGTTTTTGAGCGGTTCAGCCAGATTAACTCGCTGCTGTTGAAGTTCCTCAATTTGGCTGTTGATTCGGGCGAGCGCCGCCGTTGCGTTGTTTCCGTTTTTTGATTTCGTGTCAGTTTTCATATTTTTGAGTTTTGTTGTTTTGTGCCGATTTGTTCGGCATCTGTGACTGGAGTACGGGTTGTGCGGAAAATTGGCAACGAGTGGGCGCAAAAAAGTTTTGGGGGCTAAAACGTGAGTTTTCTTGCCATTTTCTGCATGTGCTCACGGTTCAAGTGGCCGTAGGTTTTGCCAATCAAAACCCCGCCGTCCTTGTGGCCAACCCACTTGGCAATCGTCATGTAATCAATCCCCGCCATTACGCAGGTTGAAATGAAATAATGTCGGGTCAGGTGAATCGTGAAATCCGGCATCCCCACGACACGGCGAACGCCTTCAACCATCTTCTGGAACGACTGGACTGCAATACGTGTCCGGTGTGGCCTGCCCAATCGGTATGAGGGAAACAAGTAGTTCACGCCTTGATACGCCTTCGCCTTCATGCACAGCAGGTGATTTTCCAGATTGGCACTGAAATCAACCCGACGGCTCTCAAAGTTCTTGGTGGTGTCGCCTTGAAAGGCGAGCTGCTTGTTTTCCCAGTCAACATTCTCCCATTTCAGATTCGCCACTTCCGACTTGCGCGCACCCGAATACATGCACAGCAGCAGAAAATCTGCGAACTGTTCTCCGGTTATGGGATGGCTTCGCAGGGCTTCGGTTGCGATTTTCAGAATGTCCTCGGTGGAAAACAATTTCCGCTCCACGGATTTGACCTTCAACGGCGTGATGCCTTCCATCGGCAATTTGGAAATGTATTTTTCCGTCTTCGCCAGTTTCAACAGCGCACGCAGAGCCTTCACATGATGATTGGCCGTGCTCGGTGACAGTCCCCGTCCAAGCAACTGCCCGCGATACGCCAGAATTTGGCGGGGAGTGATTTTGCCCATTTTGATGTCGGCCCCAAGAAACCGCTCCCAATGTTTCAAGCAATTGTTTTCGCGGATGATTGATACAGGAGTTTTGCCACACACCTTGGCGTAATGCTCCCTGAACGTCTTGAAATCCGGCCCTGATTTCGTGCTCGTGATTTCTCCATCCTTGATGCTTTTCAACAGGTCATACATGGCCTTGATGGCATCGTTCCGGTCTGTTGCTTCCTTCAACCGGATTTTATTCAGCTTTTTGAGACCCGTTTCAGGGTCAACAATCATCGCCTGAACATAGAACGAGCCGTTCCGTTCCCACAAACCGCGAATCCTCCGGCGTGAACGGTCAAAAACCTTTTGGAATGAATTCACCCTCCAACCAGAACAGGAACCAGAACGAATGGCGAATCTCAGGATTTACAACGGGGATGCTATTGGCCAGAATACGCTTAGTGCGGATTGGTTGAGGCGTCGTCTGGCCTCCGGAGCCGAAGGTTGTGGGTTCGACCCCCGCCTCGCGTACCAGTCTTCGCTGGCCGGCAGCGGCCAGCTACGGCTCGGCAAGCCAGTGAGACTGCCGCACCGGTTCGCGGGGGAGAAAATTGCGGCCGATTTTATACGATTTCGTATTTGACGGCGGGGTGCGAAAGGGCGAAAAGAAGTTTGTCCATGAATCTTAAAGGATTTAAAGGCTGGGTTGTGTGGTTGTGCGTCTTGGTGCTTTTGGCCGGTGAATTTTTTCTCTTTTCAGCGAACCGGCAAAAGGACGCGGCGCAGGTTGCATTGCGCGAGGCCAAACAGGAGGTGGATCAGTTGCGCGCCCAATTGGATCAACTCAAAAATTCGAGCGTCGCCACGTTAAGCACGGAAAACGCCCGCTTGCGCGCTGAAAACCAGGGTTTAACCCAGAAATTTTCCCAACTGCAGGCGGAAAGCAACCGCTTGCGTGAACAGAACCAGAAACTGACCCAGCAATTGGAGACCGCACACAGTGCCGTGCAACAGCAGCAGGAGCAGTTGCAGCAAATGCAGGCCGAAAATCAGCAAACCAACCCCGCGCCTGAACCATCAGCGGAACAATCAATGTCGCCGGCCGCCCAGTTCAACACGTGCATCAACAATCTCTGGCAAATTGACGCGGCCAAACAGCAATGGGCTTTGGAAAATGACAAAACTGCCGATGCCATTCCGACCGTCCAGGACCTGTTGCCGTATTTATCCAACATGGTTTTCCCGGTTTGCCCTTCCGGCGGCACCTATACGATCAATGCTGTCGGTGTGCTGCCGACTTGTTCAGTCCCCGGCCACGTCCTGCCGCAGTGATCCGCCTTTTTTTTATTTTCATTCTTGGCTTATGCCGTCATTCACCTAGACTCTCCGTTCCATGATTGACACGGACATTGAATTATTGAAGGGCATCGCAAACCAGTTGCGGATTCACTCGATCACCTCAACGACCGCGGCCGGCAGCGGACACCCGACCTCGTGCTGCTCGGCGGCGGACGTGGCGGCCACGCTGTTCTTCGGCCACATGCGTTACGACCCGAAGAATCCGCACTATTACAACAACGATCGTTTCATCCTTTCCAAAGGCCACGCCGCGCCGCTGCTGTATGCCGCTTGGGCGGAAACCGGTTTGTTCCCGGTGAGCGAGCTGTTGAAACTCCGCCAATTCGGCTGCGACCTGGAAGGTCATCCGACGCCGCGGCTGCCATTCGTGGACGTGGCGACCGGTTCGCTAGGCCAGGGCTTGAGCGTTGGCGCCGGCATGGCGCTCGCCGCGCGTCTGGACAATCTCAATTACAACACCTACGTCCTCCTCGGCGACGGCGAAATCGCCGAAGGCGCGGTCTGGGAAGCGGCGTCGTTCGCGGGCGTTTACAAGCTCAACAATATGATCGCCATCGTGGACGACAACCGCCTTGGCCAGAGCCAGGCGACGGCGTTTGGTCACGACATTGGCGTTTACCGCAAACGCTTTGAAGCTTTTGGCTGGCGCGTCGAGGACATTGACGGCCACGACATCGAGGAAATTCTGGAAGTGCTCGGCGGTGTCGGCCTGAACGATCAGCCGCTCTGCATCATCGCCAAAACCTACAAGGGCGCGGGCGTTTCATTTTTGCAGGACAAGGATGGCTGGCATGGCAAGCCCCTGAACAAGGAAGAGGCCGGGAAAGCCATCGCCGAGCTTCAGCCCAGTGCAAAATCCGGCATCGGCGTTCCGATTCCCGCGCCGGCCCAATTGCCCGCGCCAAACAACGCCACGCCCGCGGGTTATCCGCCAATCAATTACAAACCCGGCGACCTGGTAGCGACGCGCGAAGCCTACGGCGCCGCACTCGTGCGCATTGGCGAAGTGGATCCGCGCATCGTTGCGATGGATGGTGACACGAAGAATTCCACGTTCGCGGAAAAGTTTTCCAAGAAGTTTCCGAACCGTTTTACGGAATGTTTCATCGCCGAACAGAACATGGTCGGCGTGGCCACCGGTTTCGGCGCGCGCGGCAAGGTGCCGTTTGCGTCCACGTTCGCCGCGTTTTTCACCCGCGCCTTCGACCAGATTCGCGTCGCGGGCATTTCGCAGGCGAACCTCAAGCTCGTCGGTTCGCACGTTGGCGTGAGCATCGGCGAGGACGGCCCGTCGCAAATGGCGCTGGAAGACATTGCGATGATGCGCGCGATTGCCGGCAGCGTGGTGCTGTATCCCAGCGACGCCGTGAGCACGGAGAAATTGCTCGAACAAATGGCTCAGCAGAAAGGAATTTGCTTCCTCCGCACCTCGCGCCCCAAAACGCCGGTGATTTACGGTAACGACGAAAAATTTCCCATCGGTGGCGCGAAAGTGTTGTGCCAAAACGCGGGCGACAAGGTCACCGTTGTCGCCGCGGGCGTGACGCTTCACGAAGCGCTCAAGGCCGCCAACGCACTGAAGGCCGAAGGCATCGGCATCACGGTCATAGACGCTTACAGCATCAAGCCGCTGGGCAAGGACGTGATCAAAGCCGCCGCGCAAAAGACCGGCAACACTGTCATCACCGTTGAAGATCATTACCTCGAAGGCGGTTTGGGCGACGCGGTCGCGGGCGAACTCAGCGTGGATGGAATCAAAGTCCACAAGCTCGCCGTGACGGCGCTGCCGCGTTCCGGCAAAGCGGGTGAATTGCTGGCGCACTTCGGCATTGACGCCGCTGGCATTGTGAAAAAAGTCAAATCCCTGGTCTGATTTGGCGCGGGAGGTGCTGTTGATTGCGGCGGGCAACGAAGCATGGGCTTTCCGTTGCTGCCGGAAGTTTTTCCGCAAAGGATCAAATCATGCAACACCACGGGAGATATCTTTGGATTATCTTGCTGATGGCCGGTTTTTGTTTCGGACCGTCGCTGTCGGCGCGGGGAGATACCTGTGCGATTTGCGGCAAGGAAATTCAAGGCACGATTTACATTGTCACTGACAAGGTCACTGGCGAACAAAAACTGGTCTGCTCCGACTGCATAAAGTTGCCCCGGTGTGCCATTTGCGGTTTGCCCGTCAAGAAAGATGGCGTCAAGTTGCCGGACGGGCGTTACCTTTGCGCCCGCGACGCCAAGACGGTGGTGCTGAAGGCTGACGATGCCAGACAAATTTGCGATCAGGTCAAGGATGACATCGACCGGTTGTTTTCCCGTTTCACGTCTTTCCCGACGAATGTGGATGTTTCGATCATCGATCGCATAGATGTGGATTCCATGTTTATTACGGAAGGCAATAATTTTGAAAGCCCCGACCTGCTGGGTTGCATTCGTCCCGAGACGGTCAACGACAAGACCAGATACAAAATGAGCCTGCTGACCGGGCTGCCGCTGGCCCAGTTGAAGGAAACTTGTGCCCACGAATATTCGCATGCCTGGGTGGGCGAAAATGTGCCAAAGGAGCGGAGGGCGAGATTGGGTCGCGACGCCGAGGAGGGTTTCTGTGAGCTGGTCGGTTATTTGTTGATGGATTCACAAAACGAAGAGGTGGAAAAAAAGCGGGTTCTGCAAAATCATTACACCCGCGGCCAGATTGACCTGTTCATCGAGGCGGAAAAACGTTATGGCTTCGACCAGGTCCTGGATTGGATGAAATATGGCGAGACCGGACAATTGGAAGCAGGTCATGTGGACGAACTCAGGGACGTCAAGATGCCTTCGGCAAAATCCGTGGCCAGCAGTTCCGCCATTTACAGCCGAACCAACAAGCCGGCCCCGGCCATCATCAAGCTCGACGGGGTTTTGTGGGGGAGCCGGCCCGTGGCCATCATCAACGGCCGTTCCTTTCTGGCCAATGACCTGAACCCGGTGAAAGTCGGGGGAACCAATGTGATTATTCGTTGTCTGGGGATCCAGAAAACATCGGTTCGCATCCAGAACGTTGATTCGGGAAAGGAACAGGAGCTTTACCTGCCGGCCAATTGACATTTCCCCGTGTCGGGACGCGGGTTTCCCGCGCCCGGCTCCTGGAATTTCCACCCATTGCCAGCAACGTATTTCTGGGGCACATTGGCAGTGAACATGAGTGAAACCGGAAAATTCCTCAAAGGCAAATTGCTGCTGGACGGCGGCGTTTTGCGTGGCTCCTTTTTCCATCACACGGTGGTGCTGGTTTGCGAGCACAACGCCGAGGGGGCCTTTGGCCTCGTGCTCAACCGCGCCGCCGGCAACAAGGTGGGGGAAGTGCTCGTGGCCGACCTGCCCGACCGGCTTCGGGAATCGCCGCTTTTTCTCGGCGGGCCGGTGCAGCCGACCGCGCTGAGCTTTTTGCATGCGGACAGTTTCATCCCCGACGCTAATGTATTTCCGAATTTGAGCCTCGGCCATTCACTGGATGATCTGTTGGAAATCGGCGAATCGTTTTCACCGGAGAAAAAAGTCAAGCTGTTTGCGGGTTACGCCGGCTGGTCGCCTGGCCAGCTTGAAACCGAAATAAAACGCAAGGCGTGGCTCACGTTCCCTGCGTCGCTCGAACTCGTCTTTGAAACGCCGCCCGAACAACTCTGGCAGAAAATTTTGAAAAGCAAGGGCGGCTGGAAAAACAAACTCCTCTCCCAAATGCCGGAGGATTTGTCGCAGAATTGAATTGGGAACTCTTTTCAATAACTTAATGATTAAATCCGTCGCGAAATTTACGAGTGTTAGTGGCAGTCTCTTAAGTTCGCTTTCAACTGTGCTGATGACATTATTGGCTTTCTATAGTGTTATTGAATATGGCTATTTTGTAGGTATAGGAGGTAAATGCGGTACGCCACAAGCGAGTGTCGTTTTCTGCCTTTATTTCTACGGAATCATTTTGTTAGCGAGCGCTTACAGTGGATGGAGATTGTGTAAAACGGCAAGCCGTTACGAATGCTTTACTCATCGCTGCTTTGTATGGACAAGGGTTGTATTTATTGCGTCGGCGATATTTTGGGGACTCATTGTTGTGATTGGCTTGTCGTAAGTTGTAGAAGAACGCTTTTGCATTCAATTCGTCTCGACGCGCAATAAAGCCGCGTCTGATTTTGCCAAGACTTCCGTTCGCTCCAGACTTGCTGGAATCAAACTGAATTGTCCGGCGGACAATTTTGCCGAAGCCGAACCGCTTTGAATTTCAAGCAGACCGCTCAGGGTGGCGACAATTTGCAGTTTGCGCGGTTTCAAATTCTTGCCGGCGCCGGATTTCATTTCCAACGATTCGACTTTGAACAACGGATCATTTACGAGCGACCGGACTTTGACTTCGTTGCCGGTGGGTTTGCTTTGAACGAGCGCCGGCTCGAAGTCATTGAAATCAATGCTAGCGAGCGACTGGGCGACGTGCAGTTCGCGCGGCTGGTCGTCGAGGCCCATGCGGTTCCAGTCGAAAACGCGATAGGTCGTGTCCGAGTTCTGCTGGATTTCAAAAATTACAATGCCCGCGCCGATGGCGTGGACCCGGCCGCTGGGCAGAAACATCGCGTCGCCCGCGCGCACGGGAACGCGGTGGAAACATTCCGCCACTTCGCCGGTCTCAATTTTTTTCTCAAATTCCGCGCGCGTGACACCGCGTTTGAGGCCGACGAACAGTTCCGCCCCCGGCGCGGCGTCGGCGATGAACCACATTTCGGTCTTCGGCTCGCCGCCAAGTTCAGCGGCCTTGTGTGCGGGTGGATGGACTTGCAGTGACAATTTTTCGCGCGCGTCAAGAATTTTGCAGAGCAGCGGAAAGCGGTTTTCGTTTGCCGGTTTCGCATCGCCAAGCAATTCGGCCCGATGATTTTCCATCAACCAGCGCAGATTTTTCCCGGCCAGCGGGCCATTGGCAATGACGCTGACGTCGCCCGGCCGGTCGCTGATTTCCCACGATTCGCCAATCAGCTTGCCCGCCGGAAGTTTTTTACCGAAAAGCCGTTCCATTTCGCGTCCGCCCCAGACGCGCTCTTTGGATATCGGATGAAAGGTGAGCGGATAGAGCACTGGGAATTATACGGCCGATGCCTGGGGAACAACACCGTTCACGGCCGGTTCGGTATTTTCGATGAAATGCCCGTGCGCGCGGAATTTCGCGTAGCGTTTTTTTAATCGTTCGGCGACCGGCATCGTGGCGAGTTCGCTCAAGTGTTTGAGCAGATGGGTCTTCAAATTTGCGGCGGCTTCAGCGGTGTCGTTATGCGCGCCGCCCAGCGGTTCGGGAACGATTTCGTCCACGAGGCCGAGTTCGAGCAGGTCTTTGGCGGTGATTTTGAGGGCCTCGGCGGCTTTCGGCGCGGCGGCGCGGTCTTCCCAAAGAATGGCCGCGCAGCCTTCGGGGCTGATGACCGAGTAATAGGCATTCTCCAAAATCAACACGCGGTCGGCGACGCCGATGCCGAGCGCGCCGCCCGAACCGCCTTCGCCGATGACCGTGGCGATGATGGGCACTTCCAACAGGATCATTTCGCGGAGATTGACGGCGATGGCTTCGGCGATGTGGCGTTCCTCCGCGCCGATGCCGGGATACGCGCCGGCGGTGTCAATGAGCGTGATGACGGGCAGGCCGAATTTGTTGGCGAGCCGCATCAAGCGCAATGCCTTGCGGTAGCCTTCAGGATGGGCACAGCCGAAATTGCGCAAAATATTTTCCTTCGTGTCCCGGCCTTTTTGCGTGCCGATGACGACGACGCGGTATTCGCCCAGTTTCGCAAAGCCACCCACCATCGCGCGGTCTTCGGCAAACAGCCGGTCACCGTGCAGTTCCTGAAAGTCGGTGAACGTCTTTTCCAGGTAATTCAGGGTGTAGGGACGTTTGGGATGCCGCGCCAGTTGGACGCGCTGCCACGCGTTGAGGTTGAAAAAAATCTGCCGGCGGGTTTCCTCCAGTTTTTTTTCGATGAGCTGGATTTCTTCCTCAATGCTGATGTCCAGCGCATGCGTTTCCGGATGTTTGCGGAGTTCGTCCAGCTTGTCTTGCAGTTCGATGATCGGCTTCTCGAAATCGAGCTGGTGTTTCATGCGTCGGGAAAATTAAATGTTTTTCGCCCTGCAATCAATGCGAATTCCATCAATGCAAAAAAAAAGGCCGGACTTTCGTCCGGCCCCCGCGGTGACGAGGTTTAAACGCCTTCACCGAGGCGCTCAGAAGGGTGGCGCGACCAACTTGGGGTCGCTGTCCGAGCCGCGCCACGAGCAAAACCTCTATGCCAACCCTAAACGAACAGCGAAATCCTTCATTCGCTACAATTCCATAGACTGAGTAATAATGCAAATGGTTCAAAAATTTGTCAAATAATTTTGCGCGTTTACGTCAGTAAAAAATCGCTGAAAATTTTCGTTTGTGTCCTAAATTGAGTCACTCGCGCCAAAGGCGTGCGATTTTTGCAAAAAAGTGACTCGTGTAACACTGTTTTTTTGCCCGTGCCTGACACCAGAACCCAAACCTGCCTTGCCGCCGCTATGGCGGCATAGCCAAGCGTGACACGATTTTGTGGCAGCTTGGGCGAATTTTTTACCGCGCGATACACAGCTTTGTTGGCTGCTGCCATTTCAGATTCGCCGGGAAAAAGCGACGCCACGTGGCCGTCCTCGCCCATGCCGAGAAAAATCAAATCCAAAACCGGCTGGCCGGTTTCATTCACCGGCGCGATTTTGGAAATTTCTGCTGAAGCTGCTTTCGCTGCCGCTTCCGGTGAATCTTCGCCACGAATGCGGTGAATTTGCGCATCGGCAATTTTCAGCGGCGCGAACAGGATTTTTCGGGCGATGGCAAAATTGCTTTCCGCATCGTCTGGCGGCACGCAACGCTCGTCCGCCCAAAAAAAATGCACGTTTGCCGGGAGGGACGGCGCGTCGCCGTCCCCAATTTTTCGTGCCTTTGCTTGTTTTGCGAACGAAGCGAAAAATTTTTGCGCGATGTGTCCGCCGGACAACGCCACGCAATATGATTTGCCTGCGCGATTTACCGATTCGATTTCATCCAGCCACTTGCCGGCGACGGCATGGGCCAGTTCATCGGCGGTGGCGAAGGAAATCAGTTCAAAGTTTTTCACGTTATCTGCTGCGGTTCGTGCCACGCGTGGCCGCTTTGCGCGAGCAAATCCTCGGCGGCGACCGGTCCCCACGTGCCGGCGGCGTAAAATTCGCGGTTCGTCAGCGGCTTGCCTTCCCAGCCGGCGCGGATGGAGTCCACGATTCGCCACGCGGTTTCGACTTCGTCGCGCCGGATGAACAGCGTTGCGTCGCCGGCGATGGCTTCGAGCAGCAGCCGTTCGTAGGCTTCGGGCGTGTAAGCGCCAAATTCGGCGTCGTAACTGAAGTGCATCCGCACGGGCCGCACCCCGAGGCTCATACCGGGCACCTTGCCGTTGAAGTGCAGGGAAATTCCTTCGTTCGGCTGGAGCCGGAGCGCCAGCGCGTTGGCGTCGAGTTTTGGGCCGCATTGCGCGGCAAACAGCACATGCGGCGTGGGGCGAAATTGTACCCGCACTTCGCTCGCGCTTTGCGGCAGGTATTTGCCGGTGCGCAAATAAAACGGCACGCCGGACCAGCGCCAGTTGTCAATGAACAGCTTCAATGCGATGTAGGTTTCGACATTGGAATCGGGCTTTACTTTCGGTTCCTGCCGGTAACCCGGCGCCGGCAGCCCGTTCACCGTGCCGGCGAAGTATTGGCCGCGCACGACTTGTCGCGCGACGTCGTCGGGACCCAGCGGGCGGATGGATTTGAGCAGTTTCACCTTTTCGTCGCGAATGGCCTCAGCTTCGAGCGACACGGGCGGTTCCATCGCCACGAGCGAAAGGACCTGGAGCATGTGATTTTGCACCATGTCACGCAGCGCGCCAGCTTCCTCGTAATAACCGCCGCGCTGGCCCACACCGGATTTTTCGCTGACGGTGATTTGCACATGGTCAATCAGGTTCCGGTTCCAGAGCCGTTCGAAGACGGAGTTGGAAAAGCGGAACATCAAAATATTCTGCACCGTTTCCTTGCCGAGGTAATGGTCAATGCGGCAGACCTGCTGCTCGTGCGCGAAGCGGGTCAGTTCCCGGTTCAGCGCGTGGGCGGAGGCGAGGTCGTGGCCAAACGGTTTCTCGACGACAATGCGTTGCCAGGCGGAACCGTCCTTGTTTAACAGGCCGGCGCGATGGATTTGCTCCACGACTTCGCCGAATTGGCTGGGCAAGGTTGCCAGATAAAACAAGAGCTTCTCCCGCAGCGGCGCGCTGCCGAACGAGGTCAGCAATTCTTCGAGTTTTTTGTAAGCCGCCGCGTCGGTGATGTCGCCCTGGCAATAAAACAAGCTGGCCGCGAACTCGCGCCACACGTTTTCATCCACCGGCTGGGTGCGGGAAAACTGGTCGAGCGCGGCGCGCAATTCCGCGCGCCACGATTCGTCCGTTTTTTCCCGCCGCGCGAATCCAATGATGCGGAACGCGGACGGCATCTGCTTTTCCTTGCAGAGATGGTAAAACGCCGGGATGAGTTTGCGCGCGGTCAAATCGCCGCTGGCGCCGAAGATGACGATGGAGCAGGGCTCGAGTGCCTTGCGTTCGGAACCCATGTGGCAAGGCGGCGAATCGTCCAGTGAAATCGGATTATTCACGGGCCAACCATGGCTCAATCGGCGGCTAAATTCAACGCTTCTTGTGGCGTGCGTCCCCAAAAATGTTTCCCGCTCAAAAATTGCTCGCCCGGCACAAAATTTTTCCGCAAAATTCTGTCGCGCGAGCATGAAAGCAAAAATCATCATCACCCCCAAAAAGGCCGTCGTGGACCCGCAGGGCAAAACCGTCCGGAGTGCGCTCGAACAAATGGGCCACCAAGGCATTAAAGCCGTCCACGTCGGCAAGTATCTTGAAATTGAACTTGATGGCACGGACAAGGAAATCGCGCGCAAGACGCTTGACGAAGCGTGCCATCGCTTCCTTAGCAACCCCCTCATCGAGGATTACAAGCTGGAGATTGAATGAACCAAGACATTTACGATATACGATTTACGATTGACGAGCTGCCAGTTGGTTCGACGCGTAAATCGTAAATCGTAAATCGTAAATCACATGAACTTCGCTGTTCTCCAATTCCCGGCCAGCAACTGCGACCAGGATGCCCTCCACGCCATCCGGCTGCTCGGCCACTCGGCGCGTTACGTCTGGCACAAGGAAAGTTCCCTTGGCGACGCCGACGCGGTCATCGTGCCCGGCGGCTTCAGCTACGGCGATTATCTCCGCTGTGGCGCCATCGCGCGGTTCAGCCCCGTGATGCAGGCGGTGAAACAATTTGCCGACAACGGCGGGCTGGTGCTAGGCGTGTGCAACGGCTTTCAAGTGCTGACCGAGGCCGGCTTGTTGCCCGGTGCGCTCGTCCGCAATCGCGACCTGCAATTCCACTGCGAGCATATCTTTCTCAAGACCGTCACAACCGATTCGCCGTTCACGAACAAAATTCCGCCGGGCAAGTTGCTGCGCATTCCCGTCGCCCACGGCGAAGGCTGCTTTTTTGCCGACGAAGAAACGCTGGCGAAGCTCAAGGCGAACAACCAGATCCTGTGGCAGTATTGCGATGCCAGCGGAAACCTGACCGACACGGCGAATCCGAATGGTTCGCTCCAGAACATCGCCGGCGTGTGCAACGAACGCCGCAACGTGGCCGGCCTGATGCCGCATCCCGAACGCGCCAGCGAACTTGCGCTGGGCAGCGACGATGGCAAGTGGGTTTTTGAAAGCATATTTGCTGTGTTGGCAGGCAAACTGGCGGCGAAGGCGGCGTAAGTTTTAACAGATGAAAAACGCCAACATTTTTGTGGACGTTGATCTGACGCTGGTTGACGCAAACAGGAACTTATTGGCGGGCGCAACTGAAGCACTGACAAAATTGAAAGACCAAGGCTGCCATCTTTTTCTTTGGTCAACAAACGGTGCGGATTACGCGCAGAAAGTTGCCCGGTTGCACGGGTTGACTGATTTGTTCGAAGGCTTTGCAGCCAAGCCGGACATCATCATCGATGATATGCCGGGCACAGCATTGAACCCGTTTGTCTTTGACGTAAACGCCGAATCGTCTTGGCCTTCGCTGGTTGATAAGATTATTCGCAAACACATTGATTGAAATTTTGAAATGACCGAACCTGCCATCACGCCTGAACTGGTTGCCAAACACAACCTCACGCCGGAGGAATACGCCCACGCCAGGGAAATCCTCGGACGCGAGCCGAGCTACACCGAACTGGGCATCTTCTCGGTGATGTGGAGCGAGCATTGCAGCTACAAAAACACGCGCCCGCTGCTGAAAACATTCCCCACCAAATCCAAAAAAATCCTCGTCGGCGCGGGCGAGGAAAACGCCGGCATCATTGACATCGGCGACGGCCTGGCCATCGCATTCAAGATCGAATCGCACAATCATCCGAGCGCGGTCGAGCCGTTCCAGGGCGCGGCCACGGGCGTCGGCGGCATCGTGCGCGACATTTTCACGATGGGCGCGCGACCGGTTTGCTCGGTGAATTCCCTGCGCTTCGGGCCAATTACTAATGGCAATGGTAGGGCGGGCTGTCCCCAGCCCGCCGAGCGGCGCGGTGAGGACACCGCGCCCTACCAAGAATTGACGGCGCAAAGCCAAATCGCAAATAACAAGCGTTTGTTTGCCGGCGTCGTCAGTGGCATCGCACATTACGGCAATTGCTTTGGCATCCCGACCATCGCGGGTGAGGTTTACTTCGACAAGAGCTACGAAGGCAATCCGCTCGTGAACGCCTTCTGTCTTGGTGTGCTGCGGCACGAACAAATCGCACGCGGCGCGGCCAAGGGCATCGGCAATCCGGTGTTCTACGTCGGCCCGGCGACCGGGCGCGACGGTCTCGCGGGCGCGGCGTTCGCGTCACAGGATTTGACCGAGGAATCCGCCGAGCAACAACGTGGCGCGGTGCAGGTGGGCGATCCGTTCATGGAGAAACTGGTTTGCGAAGCCTGCCTCGAACTGCTGGCAACCGGCGCGGTCGCGGGCATCCAGGACATGGGTGCGGCGGGTCTGACCTGCTCGACCTGCGAGACCGCCGCGCGCGCGGGCACGGGCATTGAGATCGAACTCGACAAAGTGCCGCAGCGCGCGCCGAACATGTCGAGTTACGAGATTATGCTCTCCGAATCGCAGGAGCGCATGCTCATCATCGTTCACAAAGGCCGTGAGGAGGAAGTAAAACGCATTTTTGACAAATGGGATTTGCCGTGGTCGGAAATTGGTTTCGTCACCGACACCGGGCGGATGGTGGTGAAACATCACGGCAAAGTCGTGGCGGACATTCCGGCCAAGAAAATCGCCGATGAATCGCCGGTTTATCACCGCGAGTCGAAAGAGCCGGAGTATTTGAAGGAAGTTCGCGCATTCCGGCTGGATGGAATTCCCGAGACCCAGGACGCCAAAACCGATCTCCTGAAACTTCTGACGTGGCCGACGATTGCCTCAAAAAATTGGGTTTATCGCCAATATGATCACATGGTGCGCGACGGGTCCGTGGTCTGCCCGGGCAGCGACGCGGCGGTGCTGCGCATCAAGGGGGATTCATTGCCGGACGTGGCACAGGCCTCCGGCCTGTGTTCCCCGGAAAATCACAAGCCGGAGGCCTGTGCCACAAATGAAAAACTCATCGCCCTGACCGTGGATTGCAACGGAGCATACGTTTATCTCGATCCCTACGAAGGGGCGAAGGCGGCAATGGCTGAGGCGTGCCGCAATCTGGCCTGTTCCGGCGCGGTGCCGCTGGGCACGACTGACAATTTGAACATGCCCAGTCCGCTCAAGCCGGAGTTGTTCTGGCAGATGAAGGAATCCGTGCGCGGCCTGGCCGACGCGTGCCAGGCGTTCAACGCGCCCGTCACCGGCGGTAATTGCTCGCTCTACAATCAGAGCCCGGCCGGTCCGATTGATCCGACGCCAACCGTCGCCGTCGTCGGCATCATCGAAAAGCCGGCGCACGTCACGACACAGTGGTTCAAGGACGAAGGCGACGCGATCATCTTGCTGGGCGACGCGGTGGACCAGGACGATTCATTACTCGGTCTTGGCGGCTCGGCGTATTTGCAGGTGGTTCACGGTCAAAAAAACGGCACTCCGCCGCGTTGTGATCTCGAAACCGCCCGGACGTTGCACACGACCCTGCTCGGTCTGATTCAATCCGGCCTGGTGCGGAGCGCGCATGATTGCAGCGAAGGCGGTCTGGCGGTCTGCCTGGCCGAAAGCTGCATCAGCCAGCTTGTCGCGCGCGAGACGCCGCGGCTGATCGGCGCGACGGTGGATTTGACCGCACTTAACGTAGCGCAGGCGTCCCGCCTGCCCGAATCAAACAACAGTGAGCAAACAAGCAGCAGCCGGGACGGCTGCGCTACTTTACGTCTCAATGCTTTGCTTTTTGGCGAGACACAAAGCCGCGTGGTCATCACGTGCAAACCGCTTGACGCAGTGAAGGTGGTTGAGCGCGCGAAGTTGATGGGTGTTCCGGCTGCGCAGATTGGCAAGGTTGGCGGCGACAAACTGGCCGTCAAAACCGCCGCGGGCGAATTCAGCGTGCCGGTGGCCGAACTTCATGACGTTTGGTGGAATTCCATTGCTCGGGCGATGGCCTGATTTTCATTTTGAACGAAACCGCCCGCCAAACGCTCAATTTCTCTGAAAATTCAAGCATGACCCGCGCATCGGACAGATTAACCGTTGGCAATCAGCCAACGGAGAATTAACCTTTGGGGCGACATGCGACAGTTTTTAACCATCGCCACCAATGCCTTCATGGAATTGATCCGGCAGCCGGTTTTTCTGTTGTTGATGACGGCGTCGGTGCTCTTCGAAATTTTTCTGGCCGTGCCGTATTACTTTGCGTTTGGCGACGAACCGAAGCTGGTTGAAAACAGCGTGCTGGCGGTGATGTTGCTGTCGGGACTGCTCGGCGCGGTGTTGAGCGCGTCGGCGTCGCTGGCGCGGGAAATTCGGGCGGGCACGGCGCTGGCGGTGCTGTCCAAGCCGGTCGGACGCGCGCAATTTTTCCTGGCCAAATACGCCGGGCTCGCCGCGGCGCTGACGGTGTTGTCGTATGTCAACCTCATCGGCGTGCTGCTCGCCAACTGGATGTCGTTCGACGCCTACGGCAAGACTAATTTGCCCGCGCTCGGCATTTTTGCGGTGGGGGTGACGGTGGCTTACGCGCTGGCGGGCTTCAGCAATTTTTTCCTGCGGCGGCCGTTTGTGAGCGACGCGGTCCTGGCGCTGGTGGTGACGACGACGCTGGCGGCATTTTTGGTTTTTCAATTCATCACCCAAAGGCAGACCTTGGGGGTCATGGCGCACGTGGACTGGCGGCTGGTGCCGGCGGGAATCCTGATTTTGTTCGCGCTGTGGATTCTGGCGGCGCTGGCGCTGGCGTGTTCGACGCGGCTGGACACGATTCCAACCCTGGCGGTTTGTTCGGCGTTTTTTTTGATCGGGCTGATGTCGGATTATTTTTATTCGCAGATGGGCGGCAAGCTGGCCGGCAGCGGGCCGTGGTGGGCTTCAACGCTTTACACCATCATTCCAAACTGGCAGCTTTTCTGGTTCGCGGACGCTCTGGACATGGGCAAAAGCACGTTCCACTGGGGCTACGTCGGCAAGGCATTTGCCTACATGGTCGCTTACGCGGGAGCGGCGCTGGCCGTCGGCACGGCGCTGTTCGAGGAACGGGAATTGAGTTAACGAATGGAACGCAACATTCAAAAAAACGGTCTGGTGAATCTTGTGGCGGCGGTGGTGATTTTCATCGCCGCGTTCGTCGTGACGTGCTACGTGAATTCGCTGGCGGGTCAGGCGTGCTCGATTTTCCTCGGCCTCGGTGTGCTCGTGGCCTTCGCCGGCTGGTTCCAGATGCGGCTCGAAG
>JBEKKZ010000004.1:0-242934 GCA_050010435.1 Verrucomicrobiota bacterium
GTTGCGGCGGAACGGCAGTGAGCTGGTGAAACTGTTTGACCGCGTGGAACTGGGCAAAAGCCCCTTTAAAAAACCAGTGAACAAACTCAAAAAAAACGTTGACGGATTACCTCAGAGGTGAGCTGAGCCACGCCGACCGGCAGGTGACTCCGCAAGCTTGATAATCGTTGTATAACTCAAACCGTCCATAAACTCAAGGGGCAGTCGGCGTTGGCTCCAGCGCGGTGTTAGGTGGCAATGGTCTCATTTGTCAAATTCTCATTTCTGCTTCCGCTTCCGCTTTTTAAGCTCTTGGATGGCTCCTACATAGACTGCGCTCATAAGCAACAAAGGACAAACAATAATAATTATCGGCTGCAAAATTGACTCTCCAGGCTGATGTGAGACTAACTTCCATACTCCAAAGCTGACAGAGACTCCGCCCAAAATGGTAAACCAAATCAGTAACAGGATAAGCTCCCGTCTGGTCATTTCTTTGAACGGCTTGCCTGGGACGCCTGGTGCGGGCATAAAGCTTGATGCCACCTAACGACCAAGCTCAGGCGCAGCCGCCGGAAAGCGACCGTGACCGGAGCAAATGACTTTATAAAACCAATGACTCACAAAACTGGTGGCGCAGCGGCTGTAGCCTGCAGCGCCTTTGTTAGGCCACAACGTTGTCATACACAAAAATCTCTGCTCAAACAATCTGCTTCCACTTCTACTTTCGGTCAGGGAATCAGTCTCAAGTCACTTCCGGTTTTTCCAACCAATGAAGAGACCGAGGGCCAGCCCGCCGACAATGATGACAATCCATGCAAGCCCGCTCTGGCCTGAACGAAAGAGAAAAAATGTAACCGCCGCGAACGCGATGGAAATCCCTGTTGGAATCTCACCCGTGTTCTGTGTGGTCGTCTGAGCTTTCTTAAGTGCCGCTTGCCGGGCGGAAGCCACAGCTTTCTTATAGGCTTCTCTGTCGGGCGGCAGATTCCGCTTTGTTAACTCCCGCTTCACTACGTCTAGGGCTCCAGGCCCATAATCATCGGGGTGATCAAGTGCTTCGTATAACTCCAAATCCCCCCTTTCAGCCCATACTTTTTCGAGGTCGGATGGTGTTGACATAAGTAACAGCTTATCACTCGTGTGCTGTGGCCTAACGTCCAGAGCTCAGGCACAGCCGCCGAGCGGGACGGTGAAATGAAAGTATGCCGAACGATTTCATAAATCAATCGCAACTGGCAGGGGCAGCGGCTGTTGCCTGCAGCGATTTGTTAGCCCGACTTGTCATGTCTATCGTGGGTGTGCTGCCACATAAATCATCGCGTTGCTGTAAAGCGACGGAATATGCGGCGCAAAAGTATAACCTTCCCTCTGCAATTGCTGAACATCATCAACATAAAACCTCAAATGACCTAAAGCGAACGCGTGAAGATTCGTGATGCTTCCTGAATCTAAATCCTGCAAACAACGAAAATAGGCGCGCGTCTCGAACTCGAGGTTCTTCTGCTCACGCTCCATGACTTCGTATTGGACCAATTCCGTTGCTGTGCGGTGGCCCTTCCAATGCCCGACAAAATAACCAACCGCAGAACCTAAAACAAATGCAAGCAGGCAAAATAAAATGGCGAGCGGCTTTTTCATAGGTGCGGTGTCGGGCTAACATTTAAGTGGGCTGCGAACAAAGGTGGATTCGCAGTCTATCTCTGGAATTTCGCAGCCTAATCTTTTCACCTTGACAACAAGATTAGCCAGCTTGTTTAGTTTTGTCCACAATTTTATGAATTCTCAGGTCCCGGCCCGGTTGTTGCCCAATCCCAAAGCGCGGTTGAAGGATCAGTTCCATGAAGTGGCGCGTTTCAAACATCTTTCGCTGCGGACCGAGCAAACTTATTGGGAATGGGTGGTGCGGTATTTGAAATTTCATCGGGGGCTGGCGGCATCTGACCCCGGCCCTCTTCCCATTCCGCAAGCAGCAGCGGGTGGCGGGGAGGGAGCCAAAAAGGATGGCTGGCGGCATCCGTTGGAGATGGGGGCGGCGGAAGTGCGCGCGTTTTTGACGCACCTGGCGGCGGAGCGGAAGGTAGCCGTCTCGACGCAGAATCAAGCTCTCAACGGGTTGTTGTTTTTGTATCGTGAGGTGCTGGGGCGGGAGTTTGGCGCCTTGGGAGAGTTTGCGCGGCCACAGCGGCGCGAGCGGCTGCCCGTCGTTTTAACCCGGCAGGAAGTGGAAAGGATTTTATTGTGTGCCGAACCCCGGTATCGACTGGTGTTGCAATTGCTGTATGGAACGGGAATGCGATTACTGGAGGGATTGCGATTGCGCGTGAAGGACGTGGATTTCGGTCGCGGCCAGGTGATCGTCCGGGACGGGAAGGGAATGAAAGACCGGGTGACGATGTTGCCGGATAGGTTACGCGGTCCGTTGCAGGCGCATCTGGCCAAGGTGGTGAATTTGCATCGGGACGATTTGGCCGCGGGCAGGGGGCGGGTTTATCTGCCGGGCGCGTTGAAATTGAAGTATCCCAACGCCGACAAAGAAACCGGTTGGCAATGGGTGTTTCCGTCCACGCGGCCGGCCATTGATTCGTTGGATGGAATACAGAAGCGGCATCATTTGTTGGAGACGGTGATTCAGCGGGCGATGAAATGCGCCGTGCAAAAGTCGGGCATAATCAAGCCGGCCAGTTGCCACACCCTGCGGCACAGTTTCGCCACGCATTTACTGGAAGGGGGCACGGACATCCGCACGGTGCAGGAATTGCTCGGACACAAGGATGTGACGACGACGCAGATATACACCCATGTCATGCAGAAACCGGGTATTGGCGTCCGTAGTCCGCTCGATGGTTGATTCGGAGTCCCACCTTTCGTGTCTTTTGTGTGTTTCGTGGTTTAAGTTTGGGTCTCGCAGAGCTCGCCCCTCCGACATCCGTGTTCATCCGCGTATAGCGGCGTGGCCCAACGTAAAAGGGCTAAACCCCTCACGTGGCACGGCCGCCACGCGGCTTTACGCCGTGTCCATCCGCGGTTAAAATTGGGGCCTCGTGTAACTCGACCTTCCGAAAGCGATGGTTAAAATTTGGGGCTCACAGAGCTCGCCCCTCCGGAAGAGGAACATCGAACACTCAACCATCAACCCCGTAAAGGGGCGTGGCCCCCACGGGGCTTTACGCCCTCAACTCTCAACCAGCCAATCATCTTCCCAGCCAGTGGGGCAGGAAGGTGGTCAGGGCGGGAAAATAGGTGATCAACAGCAGGCCAATGATGAGGACGCATTGCATCGGGATGACGGCGCGCGAAACTTGCAGGACCGGTTTTTTGAAACGATAGGACGAAAGAAAGATGTTGATGCCGGCGGTCGGGGTCAACAGCCCCAGCTCCATGTTGGCCAGGAAAATGATTCCCAGATGAACCGGGTCAATGCCGTAGGCCATTCCCAGCGGCACGATGATCGGCACCACCACCACAATCGCGGAATACATGTCCATCACGCAGCCCACCATCAGCAGGCACAGGTTCAGCGCGAGGAGGAAGGCATACTTCGAATGCACCGTCCCGGTGACCCATTCCACCGCGCGACCGGGAATCTGGGCGTCAATCAGGTAATTGGTGAATCCCAGGGCCACACCCAGAATGAGCAGCACGCCGCCCACCAGCAGCCCGCACTCGGCCATGACGCGCGCAACGTCCCGCGGCCCCTTGAAGTCGCGATAGAAAAAGGTCTCGACGACAAACGCATAAAAGGCGGTGACGGCCGCCGCTTCAACCGGGGTGGCGAATCCGCCAAAGAGCGCGACCAGCGCGACGATGGGCAGGAGCAATTCCCACCTGGCCGCCCAGACCGCGCGGCCCGCCTCGCCCCGGTCGAAGCCGCGGCGGCTGCCGGTGTTTTTTGGTCCCAGGCGCATGCCCAGCCAGATGGCCATGCCCACCAGCAGCACGCCGGGCCCAAAGCCGGCGAGAAACATTTTTTCAATGGTCACGCCGGCGCCCGTGGCGTTGGAACTGGCGACGATGGCGAAAAGAATCAGCGGGAGCGAAGGCGGGAACAGCAGCCCCAGGCCGCCCGAGCCGGTGAGGATTCCCAGGGTGGAACGTTCGGAATAACCCGCGCCCATCAGCACCGGCAGGAGCAGTCCGCCCAGCGCGAGAATGGTCACGCCCGACGCGCCGGTGAAGGAAGAGAAAAACGCGCACGCCAGGACGGTGACGATGGCCGGGCCGCCGCGGAATTGCCCCAACCAAGCCTGGAAAACCCGGATCAGCCGTTTGGATGCCCCGCCTTCAGCGAGAAAATAGCCGGCCAGCGTGAACAGCGGGAGCGTCGGCAGCGTGGGGTTGGTCACCATCGAATAGTGCGTCAACGAAATCGAGGCGATGGGCGTATCTTCGCCCCAGAATAAAATCAGGGCCGCGCCGCCCAGCATGACAAAGATGGGCGCGCCGAGCACCACCGCCGCCAGCAGGGCCACCAGTCCGGGCACCACCAGCCGGGCGGGTGACAGTGGCGGATGAAACCCGATCCAAATCATGCTTCCGGCCAGCAGCAACGCGACCAGCCGTCCGCGCCAGGTGTCCGCCGCGTGCCACAGCAGGCGCAGCGCAATGACGCCAAAGCCCAGCGGCATGATGAGTTGAACGGTCCACAGCGGAATTCCGTAGGCCAGAATTTTGCCGCCCCCTTTTTCCGACTGCACCAGTTGCAGCGCCGCCAGGCAGAGAAAAACGGTGATGCCCGCGGCAAAGGCGTTGCTGAAGACGCGCGCGAACGTCTGCCAGCGGCCTTTGAGAAAATTGGTCAACGTCGAGAGGCTGAGCAGACGGCGGTCGCGCGCGGCAAGCATGCCGCCCAGCAGGCCGATGATCAAAACCAGATGCTGTTGCAGGGCCGGCGCGCCGTTGAGGCCGCCGTGGAACAGTTTGCGTCCGACGATTTCGATGAGGGGCAGAATCGTCAGGGCAGCCAGGGTCAGCGCGAGAAAAAGATTCTCGGCCTGCCAGAGCCAGCGTAAGCGGCCGGCCGGCTCCCGGACCGGTTCGACCAGTTGGGAAACTGCAACGGGCGTTTCGCTGGTCACTTCCCGGCTCCTTCTTGCGCGGCGCGGAATGTTTTCAACTGGCTCATGACTTCATCATAGATGTCAGCAGGAACAACCGTCCCGCGGATTTTGGGCCAGGCCTGCTCGACGGTTCGATCCCATTCGGCGTTGAGTTCCGGCGTCAACGTGTGGATTTTCAGTCCGCGTTTGCGCATCGCCTCGATGGATTCCACATTTTCGCGCCGGCCGTCGGCCTTGATGAGTTTGCCGGCTTCGCGGGCCGATTTGCGCAGGGCTTCCTGGGCCTCGGGGGAAAGGCTGTCCCAGGTTTTTTTATTGATGATGGCGGCGCCGACCAGCGGCGCCCAGTTCATATCGAGCATGTGCGGAGCGGCCGAGTCAACTTGAGTGGCCAGGGCGAACGTCGGCGGCAGGCACAAGCAATCAATCAATCCCGTCTGGAGGCCGGGCAGGATGTCGGCGACTTCCAGCGGAACGGCATTGCAGCCGACCGAGTGATAAAGCTCCAATTCGGCGGGACGGTTGGCGGAGATAAACAGCTTGGTCTTCCGGAGATCATCGGGCGAAACCATGGGTTGCTTGGAGAAGAAGCGGACGAAGCCGGTGTCGGACCAGAAGAGCACGACGAAACCTTTTGTTTCCAGACGTTTTTCGAGCATCGGCTGCAATTTCTCGCCGATGTAATCCACCTCCTCGAGCGTGCGAAAGCATTTCGGGATGGTTTGAAGCCCGGCCACCGCCGGCTCAATCTCCGTGAGGCCCGTGGTTGTCACCATCGCGGCCTGCAACTGGCCCAGGCGCATGCGGCGCACCATGTCGGCCTCGCTGCCCATGGTGCCATCGGCGTAAATTGTCAACTGCACGCCGCCGCCCGGCGCCGAGCGCCATTGTTCACCCATGGCTTGAAGATGTTTGGTGTAGGACGATCCTTTCGGCGCCAGCGTCCCCATCCGCACCTTCACCGGTTCGGCGCCCACCACGCGATTAACCGGAATGAGGATTCCCATGACCAACGCAACCAATCCCAACTTATACCATTTCCCGATAATAATCGGCACATATTCCAGACGGTAGGGCCGCGCTGCCGCGCGGCCATCATACCCGGCGGCGCAGCAGCGCCGCCCTACCCATTGGTCCGATGGCTTCCGGTCCTCGGTCGTCGCTGCGCCCGGGACGGGCGCACTCCGGTTTATGAGATGGATTCTACTGTTCATTTTGATTCGATTAAAAATAATTCTGATTGGCGTGACAGGAGCCAGCGCGCCCGGCGTTGCATCACGGTATTCAGCAGCCGGATGTCCGGATTGGCATCAGGATTGACAGCCAATGCCCGGTTCAGCAGCGATTCAAATTCCTTCACGTCCTGTTTTTGAATGGTCACCGCCTCCGCCAGGGCGACCAGCGGCGAGGCGTCGGTTCCCCTGGCCAGGGCCATGGCGCGTTCGAAATGTTTGCGGGCGCGCGCCGCCGGATCACCGGCCGCGCCCGCCCGGCTCATCTCGTAAGAAATCATGAAGGTGTGAATCGAGCCATGGCCGTAGCTCTCGTCCAGTTCCAGCGCACGGTCAATCAATGCTTCCATGGCCGGAATCTGTCCGACGAGTTCGGGGTTGTCCTTGGAAAGGGAAATCGCCGAAGCCCACGCTGCCGCCGTCCAATAGAGCAGTGGCACATCCGGTTTTGTGGCCGTGCGGACGGTTGCCTTGGGGTTGGCCAGCAAAGCCTTCCCGAAGCCGGGGTGCTTCACTTCGAGACCGCGCAAGCCGTATCCCTGGGCGCGCAAGTAGAGACGCCGGGCCCGCGCCCGCATCGCCTCGGCGGCGGCGAAGTCCTGCGGTTCCACCTCGTCGGCCTCCTCCTGCACAAAGGCATAGGCATACTGGGTAAATCCGCTGGCCGCCGAAGTCAGCAGGCCCAGATGCCGCGGGTTCTCCGCCAGCAGACTCTCCGTAAGTTTCAGGCCAAACGGCGCTGCGGCCTTGACCAGTTCGGGATCATCATCACTGGCATAAGTGGCGCCGCTTTGGGCCACGGCATCGGACGTCTGGTTGAGCACATAGCGATGAATGGAGCATCCGGTGCCGGCAAACCACGCCAGCAGCAGGCAGCCGGGAACCACCTGTGAAAACAGGGGCCTTCGCACCAGAATTCTCTCAACCATCAAGTCTCAACCTTCAACTTTCTTGTTTCTTGATCTTCCAGGCGGTTCAGCCGTCTTTCAGAAAAATGGAATTATCGGCGAAGCACGGATTCAACTGCAAGCCGCATTGCAACGGAATTTAGCCCTCGGATTTGGGGTCTTGGGTTTGGGGTCTCGGGTCTTGGGTTTGGGAGTTGGGATTTCGGCCTGCCCTCCGTAGCCTCTGGACGAAGGATGGGATTTCGAGATTTCCCCAATCTGCCATCCCTCAACCCCCTGTCCTCCATAGCCTCGGCAAAGGAGGATCCGTCGCGCCGCTCGACCCTCGACCTTTGGAACGGCTTTTACGGAATTCTCGTGCGGGAAGGTAATGCTGGTCAAGGCTTCGCGATTCACCCGTTGACTCCCGTTGGTCTCAGAATATACTCGCCGCATGAACGACCGGGCCGGCGACAAATTCTCCGTGTCCGCGTCGCGTCCCAAAAAAGTGAATTCCTGCCACGTTATGAAAAAAAACAGGCTGTTTATCCTTCCGGTCTTTGCCGCGCTGGCCTTGTCATTGGCTGATGCCCGCGCCGCGACCCTTTTCCCTGTCGTCGTTGGTGACCGCTGGGGATTTGCGGACAAGTCCGGCAGCCTCGTGATCAACCCGCAATTCGAACGGGCGGAACCGTTTGCTTCGGGGCTGGCCGAAGTACGGCTCGACAAATGGGGCTACGTGAATGTTTCGGGCAAGATGGTCGTGAACCCCCAGTTCGACAAGGCCGGCCCGTTCAGCGACGGGCTGGCGGCGGTCGTGGTCGGCGGCCGCTGCGGCTATGTCAATCCCGAGGGCAAGTATGTCATCAACCCGCAATTCGACGCTGGCGGAACCTTCACTGAAGGTCGCGCCTCGATCCAGCTCAACCACCGTTTTGGTTTCATTGACAAAACCGGCAAAATCGTCATCAACCCGCAGTTCGAGGATGCCGCCGAGTTTTCCGAGGGGCTGGCGGCCGTCGAACTCGGTGGCCGCTTTGGTTACATCGACCCCGCCAGCAAGATCGTCATCAACCCGCAGTTTGAAAAAGCCGGTTCGTTTTCCGAAGGACTGGCGGCGATCCGAATGACGCGGCACTGGGGCTTTATTGACAAGACCGGGAAAATTGTCATCAGCCCGCAGTTCGAGGACGTGCATTCGTTTGTGAAGGGACTGGCGCCGGCACGTCTGGGCAAGAATTGGGGGTTCATTGACACCGCCGGCAAGTTCGTCATCAATCCGCAGTTCGAGGACGCCGCCGGGTTTTCCGAAGGGCTGGCGGGCGTGTGCATGGGCGGACATTGGGGGTTCATTGACAAGGACGGCAAGATCGTCATCAACCCGCAATTCGATGAAGCGATGGCCTTTGCCGACGGCCTGGCGCGCGTGAAAGTGGGCCGCAAAACCGGTTACGTTAATGCGGCTGGAAAATACATTTGGAATCCGTCCAACTGAACCCAAGAGATAGAAGACGGAAGGTCGAATGACGAGCCGTCTTCGTTACACTTCGCCGCGCCAAGGGACCCGCCTTCGCCTGGCTATGGCGGGCAGGCGAGGACGATCCGCCTTCGGCGAAAGGAACCGCAACCGCAATTGCTGATAAAAGTGATTGCTTAAAATGGCCAGAGTAAAGGCTTCTTTACTTTTTTTATTAGACATCTTTAAGTACGGAAATTTCGCATGGACTCTGGCATCGGTGATGCTAGTTTATATCATTATGCGGTCGAAAAGGACAATTAAAGCCTCGCGTTCGGCAGCCTTCACACTGGTGGAAATCATGATTGTCGTGGCCATTATCGGCCTGTTGGCGGCGATTGCCATTGCCAATTTTGTGTATGCCCGCTCAACATCACAAGCCAATGCCTGCATTAACAACATGCATCAGATTGATGGTGCAGTCACTGAATGGGCGCTTGAAAAAGGGAAAAAGACGGGGGACCCTGCCCCCAGTTTGACTGATGACCTGACGCCCTATATCAAGCTAAACTCCAGCGGCAGTATTCCCAGTTGTCCGGCGGGCGGCACCTACATTATGAACACGGTTGGTGCCATTCCTCAGATCACTTGCAGCCTCGGCAGCTCGGTTAATCCGCCTCACGTATTGCAATAATCCGCGTAAAGCGCTGCGCGCCACGCGGTGGCGTTCGCGTAAAAGGCTTCCACCTTCGCCGTGTCCATTCCGCCGGCACAAGGCTTCCGTCTTCGTCACGCTTCGACGCGACAAGCTGGCGCGACAAGCCGTGATTAATTCTATTAAGTTCGAGGACGAGAACGAGGACGAGGACGATTACGATCCGGCGCTGCGGATGATTTCGGCGATTTGTTTCACCACTTCGCGCGCGGCGGCCTCGACTTCCGGCGAGAGGGTGGTGCCGAAATTGAAATCGCGGCCACGGATGCTGAACAGGACGGCACGCGGCTCCCGGTTGTAGAGCGTTTTACACAACGACAGCACGTCAGCCGGCGTCAGATAATGGGCGACGGCGTGGCTTTGGAAGTTTGGCGTGACGACGGTTCGTTGGACCGGCTCGGGCGCTTCGGGAATGGCGGCGTCCACGAAAATGACGGCATCGTAACGACTGATGGTCTCCGCGACTTCGACCTCAAGCTGTTGGCTGGTCTCCAATTCCACTCCGGGCAGGTTCAGCGCGTCCAGTTGTTCGAGGATGAACCAGCCGACGCCGTCGTCGCGGCGGCTCCGGTTGCCGTAGCCGATGATGAGGGTTTTCACAAAAACGGAGTGTTGGAGTACTGGAATAATGGAGTACTGCAAAATCCCATCACTCCATTCCCACGTCAGATTGTGCTGTCGCGCTGCAGGGTTTGCAATACCTGCCCGCCGGCGTCCACCAGTTCCACTTGCATCGGCATCTGGCCGACGGCGTGGGTGGCGCAGCTCAAGCACGGGTCGTAGCAGCGGATGACCGCCTCGACGCGGTTGAGCATGCCTTCCTTGAGTTTCTTCGCCTTGACGTATTTCCGGGCAATGGCCTGCACACCGCGGTTCATCGCCAGGTTGTTGTGGCCGGTGGCGACAATCAAATTGGCCTTCTCAATCCGGCCATCGGCGTCCACCCAGTAATGATGGATCAACGTGCCGCGCGGCGCTTCAATCACGCCCACGCCTTCCCGCCGGGCCGGCTGGTTCGGCACCAGGATGTCGGTGCTGGTGATGCCGGGGCTGGCCAGCAATTGCTGCGCGCGTTCGAGTCCGTACAGCACCTCGATGAGCCGCGCCCAATGATAGTAGAATGAACTGGCCTGCACGCGGCCTTTGGCGCGCCAGACTTTCAACTCCACGTCGGCCAGCGGCGTGGCAATGCGGCTGCAGGCGTTCAGGCGCGCGAGCGGCCCCACACGATACATGCCCTGCGGATAGCCAAGCGCCGAGATGAAGGGAAATTTCATGTACGACCACGGCTCGACCGCCTCGCTGATGTAGTCGAGGTAGTTCGACGGCGGGACCTGGTCATGCACAATTTTGCCGCCGGCGTCGCAGAAGCGCAGGTTGCCATCGTACAACTCCAGCGCGCCGTCCGGCTGGACGAGGCCCATGTAGTTGGAATCGAAGCTGGCAAAATCCTCGACCTCCGCGAGGTGTCCCTTGTGGTAGCCCTTGAGCAGGTCGAGCGCGAATTTCGCGTGGCCGAACGCCTCGGGCAGGCCCTTGAGGATTTCGTCGCGTTGCGCGGTGGTGAGGACCTTGTTCACGCCGCCGGGCACCGAAAAGTCCGCATGAATCTTGCGTCCGCCGACGAGCTTGATGAGTTCCTGGCCGAACTTGCGCAGCCGCACGCCCTTGACGGCAATGTCGGGTTGCTGCCGGATGAGGCCGACGACGTTGCGGATGGCGGGGTCGGCGTCGAACCCGAGTAGCAGGTCGGGCGCGCTGAGATGGAAGAAGCTGAGCGCGTGGGACTGGATGATCTGGCCCATGTGCATCAGTTCACGCAGCATCTTCGCCGTTTGCGGAATCTCACGGCCGACAATGGCGTCGCAGGCCTTGGCGCTGGTCAGCAGGTGGCTGACCGGGCAGATGCCGCAGATGCGCGGCGTGATTTGCGGCATCTCGGTGAAATGCCGGCCTTCGCAGAACTTTTCAAAACCGCGAAACTCCACGACGTGGAAGCGGGCGTCGTCCACCTCGCCCCGGCTGTCGAGATGGATGGTGATCTTGGCGTGACCCTCGATGCGGGTCACCGGGTTGATGGTGATGGTCCTGGTTGTCATGTCAGTCGTACCTCAAATTCTTCTCGTTCCACTGCGGCATTCGGCCGGCCAGCAATTCCGTCAGCGCGTACCAGATCACGTCGGCGTCCGGCGGGCAGCCGGGGATGTGGAGGTCCACCTTCACCACCTCTTGGAGCGGTCGCGCCTTCGGGTACAGCTTGGGCACAACGGGATCGTTGGGAATGCAACTGATGCGGTTGCTTTCGGCCTGCTCGTAGGCGCGCGCCAGGCAGTCCTTCAACGGGAACTGGTTGCGCAGGGCCGGGATGTTCCCGGTGCAGGCGCAGTCGCCGAGGGCGATGAGAATCTTGCAGCGGTCGCGCAGCATCCGCAGCTCGTGTTCCTGGTCGGTGTTGTTCACGCAGCCCTCGACAATGCCGACGTCCACCTGCGGCATGTCCTTCACCTTGGTGTCCACGATGGGGCTGAACAGGATGTCAATCAGCTTCGCCAGGTCCACCAGGCGTTCGTCAAGGTCGAGGAATGACATGTGGCAGCCCGAGCAGCCGCTCAGCCACATGGTGGCGACGCGCACCTTGGCGGGCGCGGCGGCGGCCTTCACCGCCGGGCGGGTGGTTTTCTTCGTTGTTTTTTTGCGGGTCGTCTTGTTCATGCAAACACACTCTCCAAAATTGCCGCGTCTTCGCGCGCCTCGCCGCTGACGGGCAGCACGGGCCGCAGGGACAACCGGCGTCCTTCCAGGTTGGTGATGGTGCCGGACTTTTCGCACCAGATGGTGGTGGGCAGCACGACCGCCGCCTTGTCGGTGAGCGCCGAGCGGTAGCCGGCCTGCACCACCACGCACGGAATCTGGTCCAGCAGCTCCGGCACGTATTTCTCCTCCAGCATCCCGGCGCCGCCGTCGGGCGCGTCGCTGGCGACAATGTGCAGGAACTTCAACGGTTTGGCGTCCAGCCACGGGCCGACGTCTTCGATGGCCTCGATGCCGGTGGCCGCCAGCGCGAGGCTGTTGGTGCCGACCGGCAGGCCGATGAGGGCGGGTTCCTGGCCGCCCGGATGGCCTTCAAAAATTTTGATGAGCCGTTCCAGCACGGTCACGCCGATCGGCGTCATCGCATTCGCGCCATATACGATGGCCGGCCGCTGCGCGCCTGCGAGCGCCGCCGCCACCTGGTCCCAGAACTGATGGTCCAGGCTGACCTCGTGGGCGCCGATGGTGGCGTACTGGTCCAGGTCGCTCTTGCGGGCGTGGAAGACCAGCAGTTTCGCCTCGCGTTTGCGGACCGTGGTGCGGATGCGGGCGGCCACGACCCCGTTGTCGCGGGACGGCTGGGCGCCGATGACGATGATGGCGTCCGCGTCCTCCAGTTTCCGCATGGCGTCGGCGCTGAAAGACGGGTCACTGCAGAGCGCCGCCTCGTTGGCGGTCACGTACATGGCGAGCCGGTCAACTTTGCCGGTGAATTTCGTGATGGTCTGCGCGGTTTCGTTGGTCACCCGCGGGGCGACGAGCAACGCCTTCTCCGTTTTCTTGGCGTCTTTGGCGGCCTTGCGGATGGCGGCGATGGCGTTGTCCCAGGTGGCCGGCTTCAGTTTGCCGTCCTTGCCGCGGAGGAGCGGTTGGGTGATGCGTTCGCGCGGTTCGGCCCACGTCTCGTACCGGCCTTTCACGCAGAGATGGCCGCGGTTGACGGGGGAATCGGGGTCGCCCCAGACGTTCACGATGCGGTTTTCCTTGACGAACACTTTGAGGCCGCAGCCGAGCGGGCATTCGGTGCAGGTCGTCAGCACCTGCTGGCAGCTCGCGAGCGGGCCCCGGAAGGCCGCCGCCTTGTCAAAGAACGCGCCGGTCGGGCAGTTGGCAACGCACGCGCCGCAGGACGTGCATGTCTCGGACTCGCTGAATTTCTTCAACATGTCCACGACAATCCGGTTGCGGATGCCGCGGTAGGCGACGTCGAGCGTATGCACGCCTTCAATCTCGTCGCAGGTCCGCACACAGCGGCCGCAGAGGATGCAGCGGTTGTGGTCGATCCCGAAATACTTCGCCGTGAGGTCCACCGGCATGGCGGGGTAGAGGTACTGGTAGCGGACATTGTTGATGCCGTGGAGGTAACCCTGGTGCTGCAAACCGCAGTCGCCCTTGTTGTACGGGCACATCGGGCAGAAGTGGTTGCGTTCGCTGAACAGCAGCTCGAGCGTGGCCTTGCGCAGGCCCTGCAGGCGCGGGCTGTCGGTGATGATCTTCGAGCCGTCCACCGCCGGGGTGGTGCAGGATGGCACCACCTTGGGGCTGCCTTCGATTTCGACGATGCACAACCGGCAGCCGCCCCAAGGAGTCAGCCCTTTCAGATAGCACAGTGTCGGGATGTCAATTTTGTTGGCGCGGGCGATTTCCAGGATGGTTTGTCCCGGTTTGCCGGCGCAGACCTTGCCGTTGATGGTGAGGGAAATTTTCTTGGTCGCAGTCATGGTTTCACTCCGCATCAATGTGATTTTGCTCCGTTGCCGCCGGTTTTGATGTCGCAACGCAGGCAGCGGAAGCATTCTGCCCTGGCCTGCCATTCGGTGAAGGTGGGCGACACCTCGATGTTGCCGCGCCGTTGCGCGGGGGCAATGAGCCGCGCCGGGTTGCGCGGCCCGCCCTGGGACGGCGGCGGGATGGTGTGGTCGTAATCGAACTTCGGCCACAACTCCTCGAAGCGGTCCAGCCCGGTCAACTGCCGGTCAATCATCTTCGCGGCCTTCTTGCCGGCCCCCATCGTGGTGGAGACATTGGTGGCGCCGGTAACGTAATCGCCGCCGGCATAAATTTTCGGGTTGCTGGTCTGCAGCGTCCACGGGTCCACCTTGAGTGAACCCCACGAGGTCGTGTCCAGACCGAGCGCCTTGATCAACTGGCTTTCGGGTTTCTCGCCGATGGCCTTGATGATCGTGTCGCAGGGAACCACGTAGGTGTCCTTGGTCACGATTGGGGTGCGGCGTCCGCGGGCGTCGTACTTGCCGGGAATGGTTTTGGCGACTTCCAGGCCGGTTATTTTGCCGTTATTGCCGGTGATGACGCGCAACGGCGCGGCCATGGTGATGAGCTTGACGCCTTCTTCGAGCGCCTGCCCGGTTTCGTCAGGAATCGCCGGCATTTCCCCGCGCGACCGCCGATAGACGATGGTCACGTCGGCGCCCAGCCGTTTGGCGGTGCGCGCCGCGTCAATCGCCGAGTTGCCGCCGCCGATGACGGCGACCTTCGGGCCGAGGGCCGGTTTTTTGCCGAAAGCGGCCTCGTTGAGGAACGACAGTGAAGACAGCAAACCTTTTGCGTTGTCGCCCGGAACACCGAGCGCTTGTTCCTCCCAGGTGCCGAGCGCGAGGAAGACGGCGTCGTTGTCTTTGGCGAGCTTGTCGAGTTGCAGCGTTTTGCCGAGTTCGGTCTTGAACTTGAACTGGACGCCCGCGCTGCGGATGAAGGCAATTTCCTGGTCCACGATTTTCTTTGGCAGGCGGTATTCGGGCAGCGCGTAGCGGAGCAGGCCGCCGGCGTTGGGCGCCCGGTCGTACACGGTGACCTTGTGGCCGAGCAGGGCGAGATAGAAAGCCGCGCTCAAACCCGCCGGACCGGCGCCGACCACGGCGATTTTTTTGCCGGTGGCGGCCTGTTTGCGTTTGAGGATGCGCTGCAACACCCGTTTGGCGCCGCCGCTTTCGTACATCACGTCGCCGATATACCGGTGCGTTTCGCGCATGTTGACGGAGGCGTCCACACCGGCGCGCCGGCAGCGGAGTTCGCACGGGTGCTGGCACACGCGGCCCGTCGTGGACGGCAGCGGGTTGTCCATCACCACCAGCTCGAACGCGTCGTCAATCCGGTCCTCCTTCAGCAACTGGAGGAAGCCGGGGATGTTCATGTTCAACGGGCAGGTGTTTTCGCACGGCGAAAGCTGCAGATTGCCGCACAGGCCGGCCACGCAACGGTGTTCGCGGATGTGCTGCTCGTATTCGTGCCGGAAATATTTCAACGTCGTCAGCACCGGGTTCGGCGCGGTCTGGCCGAGGCCGCAGAGGCTGGCGTCGCGGACAACGGCGCAAAGGTCCTCAAGTTTGTCAAGGTCGGCCAGCTCACCTTCGCCACGGGTGATTTTCTCCAGCAGATTCAGCATCTGCTTGGTGCCGACGCGGCAGGGCGGGCATTTGCCGCAGGATTCATCGCAGCAAAACTCCAGGAAGAACCGGGCAACGTCCACCATGCAGGAATCCTCGTCCATGATGATCATGCCACCGGAACCCATGATGGAGCCGAGCTTCTGGAGCGTTTCGTACTCGACCGGCGTGTCGAGATGTTGCGCGGGGATGACGCCGCCGGAGGGGCCGCCGGTCTGGACGGCCTTGAATTGTTTGTCGTTGGGGACGCCGCCGCCGATTTCGTAGATGATGTCGCGCAACGGCGTGCCGAAGGGGACTTCAACCAGCCCGGTGTTCTTGATCTTGCCGGCGAGCGCGAAGACCTTGGTGCCCTTGGTCTTCTCGGTGCCGAACGTGGCATACCACGCGGCGCCCCGGCGGATGATGGCCGGGATGGCGGCCCAGGTTTCGACATTGTTGATGTTGGTGGGTTTGCCCCAAAGACCGCGCTGGGCCGGGAAGGGCGGACGCGGCATCGGCTGGCCGCGCCGGCCTTCAATGGAACGCATGAGCGCGGTTTCCTCGCCGCATACGAACGCGCCGGCGCCGATGCGGAGTTCGAGGTCGAAATCAAATCCCTTCTCAAAAAGGTTTTTGCCGAGCAGCCCGTTTTTATAAGCCTGCTCGATGGCGATCTGGAGGCGCTTGATGGCGAGCGGATACTCGGCGCGGATGTAGATGAACCCGCGGTTGGCGCCCATGGCATAACCGCCGATGGCCATGCCTTCCATGACGCGGTGGGGGTCGCCTTCGAGGACGGCGCGGTTCATGAACGCGCCCGGATCGCCCTCATCGGCGTTGCAGATGACATATTTGGGCTTGTCCGGCACCCGGGCCATCAATTCCCACTTCACGCCGGTGGGGAAACCCGCGCCGCCGCGGCCGCGCAGGCCGCTGGCTTTGATCTCCCCGATGACTTGTTCGGGCGTCATCCCGGTGAGGATTTTGCCGAGGGCGGCGTAGCCGTCGCGGGCGATGTATTCCTCGATTTTCTCGGCGTCAATCACGCCGCAGTTTTCGAGGATGATCTTGGTCTGTTTGGCCAGGAACGCAAAGTCGCGCCGGGTGGTGACGACATTGTCACCGAGTTCCTCCCGGGGCAGCAGCCGTTGGCAGGGCCGGCCCTTGACGAAATGTTCCTCCACCAGTTCCGGCACGTCCAGCGCCGTGACGCGCTGATAAAAAGTGCCGTCGGGGTGGACGAGGATGACCGGGCCAAGGTCGCACGGCCCCATGCAGCCGGTCACGATTATCTGAACCTCCTTGTCCAGTTTTCGTTTCTTCAATTCCGACGCGAGGGCGTCCTGGACGGCGCGGCAGCCGGAACTGAAGCAGCCGGCGCCGCCGCAAACCAATACGTGAGAGCGAATCATGCTGATTACTCCGTCTTCTTTTGCTTGCCGACGGCAAGATTGTCCACCTTCCGGCCCTTCTGCAGGTGCTCGGCGACGATTTTTTTCGCCTTCTCGGTGTCGAGCCGGGCATAGGTGGTCTTTTCGCCACCGGCTTCCTCGACAAGCACGACCGGCTCGATGTCCTCCAGCCCGTGCTCGCCGGTGACATGGACTTCCACGTCGTCGAGGCCGCGCTTTTCGATTTCGTCGAGCATGGTTTTCATGACTTCGCGGGCGCCGGAGGCGATGCCGCTGGTGCCCATGCTGACGACGACGCGGTATTTTTTGCCGCCTTCGCGCAGGGCGATTTGTTTCCGGGCCTTTTCCTTGAGTTGTTTCAATTGTTCCAGGTTCATAAAATGACTTCTCCTTTCGTGGCCGGCTCCCGGGAGTCGAAGGAAAACTTCTGCCCGTCGGAGCGGTAGTTCAACTGCACGTCCATTTTTTTGTCCGTCGCACACAGCGCCAGGATCGTCGCGTTCAGGTCGCCCAGCGGCGGCCGGTCAATGTGACTGAGCCGCATGGAGGCGGTGACCGACGTGCCTTTGCCGGGGGCGGACCGTACATGAAAATGTCCGCCGCACATCTCGGAGGTCTGTTGCAGCAGGGCGAGGCCGAGCCCGACGGGCTTGCGGCGCTGCTGTTTGCTGCTCCAGCGGTTCGCGAGCACGCGCTGCAGCGTGGCCGCGTCCATGCCCCGGCCGTCGTCGCGCACGCGCAGGACCAGCCAGTCATGTTTGCGGCTCTCCAGGATGCTGATTTGCACCTGCTTGGCGTCGGCGGAGAGCGAATTCATGGCAATGTCCAGGATGTGTTGTGACAGCTCTTCAAACATATTTTTTCAGGTCCACCTTGCACAACTGTGGAACCTTGTCGGCCGTCAGCTTGCCATAGACGTCGTCGCCCACCGACAACGCCGGGGCGAGTGCGCAGGCGCCGATGCACCGGGCGGTGGTGAGGCTGAACAGGCCGTCCTTGGTCGTTTCGCCTTCCTTGATCCCCAGTTCCTTTTCCAGCGCGGCGATGATGGCCTCCGAACCGCGCACGTGGCAACCGGTGCCGCGGCAGACCATGATCTGGTGTTTGCCGCGCGGAACCAGGGTGAAGAAATGGTAGAAGGTGACGACGCCGAACACGTGCGAGAGGGGCAGCTTCAACGCGGTGGCGACGTAGCGGAGCACGTCGGCGCTGAGATAACCGAACATCTGCTGCGCCGCGTGCAACACCTGGATCAACGAGGTTGGCTCGCGGTTGTAGCTTTCAATCGTGCGGTCGAGGTCCTCAAAACGCGGGTCGCCGCTCGGGTGGGTCGTTTCCATGGCCGCGATGCGCGCGGTCTCGCTGATGACTTTCGGGTTCATCGTAATCCTGCCTCCCAAAGTTTTCCGGCCGCCTCGTAGGCCGCCAGTTTCGTGGACAACAAAACAATGCCTTCCGCGTCCGCCTCGGCCACGACCCCCGGATCGGGTTTGCGGCCGCAGACAAACAACACCGCGCCGATGTCCTTGGTGGTGGCGCAGGAGATGACATTGCGATGGGTCTGGATGGTGATCCACAACATGCCGTGGCTGGCGTGCGCCAGCACATCGCTGAGCAGATCGCTGATGTAGCAACCGGTGAGGTCCGCCTCCGCCCGGTTGGTCAATGGCTCGGCCTTCATCGCGGCCAGCACCGACGAGAGTTTCCTTGTTTTTTCGGTTTTCATAGGGGTTCTTCCGGCTTGGGCGGCGGGGCCGCCTGGCTCAACAGCACTTCGGAATGCAGGCGTGTGCCGACGCTCATCTCGGAATGGATTTCAAACTGGTCGGAACATTTCTTGATGTTGGGCAGGCCCATGCCGGCGCCGAAACCCAGTTCGCGCGCCAGCGGCCCGGCGGTGGACCAGCCTTCCTGCATGGCCAGGTCCACGTTTTCGATTCCCGGCCCGCGGTCCATGGCTTCAATGACCACTTTTCCGGGCGAAATGGCAACCGAAAGGTCGCCGCCGATGGAATGGATGATGATGTTCATCTCGGCCTCGTAGGCGATGATCGCCGCGCGCCGCTGGATGTCCGGATCCACGCCGCGTGCCCGCAGAACCTGGCGCATGCGCTGCGAAATCTTCCCCGCGTTGTCGTAGTCGCCCGACTTCACCTCCGTCTGCACGACCACCGATTGGGTGTGTTCCAGGTCGCTCGTCTGGCCGGAGAACAGCGCGGCCTCGCGGGCGGCGGCTTCCTCGGCGCGTTTCTCCAGTTGCTGCATCAGACAGGCGGTGATGTCGCCGCGGGTGATGATCCCCACGAGTTCCCCGCCGCTGTTCAGCACGGGAAAACGGCCGAAGCCATGCCGGTCGAACTCCGCCACCGCGCGCACGAGCGAAAAATGGTCGCGCAACGTGACGATGTTCCGCGTCATCCACCGCTCCGCCGGGTCGTTGACGTGGCCCTGGTCGAGGGCGTTGATGATGTCTTCGATGCTGACCAGCCCCACCGGGACGCCGTCCTGGAGAATGGGCACGCCCGAGATGCGGTGGGTCTTCATCAAATGCTGGATGGTGCGCAGCGAATCGCCCGGCCCGGCGGTTACCGGAGGCCGGGTCATGGCATCGCGCACACGCAATTCGTAAATCAGGACCTGGGCAACGGAAACTTTAAGCGGTTTGCCCGCGGTCATGCCGGTTTCAGTCGAGGGCCCTTCAGACATGGTCATGGCGATCGTGCTGTTTCCCAGCTTGATCGCCACCGCATTATGCGCCACCGCTGCGCTGGCGGTCAATTCCGGATGCGGCTCCGGAATCCGGGAACACCGGTCGCCGGCGGCGTCCGGAAGAACAGCCGTCGGGCGCGTTCCATTATTTTTTCCGATGGTGGCGTTCATGACTTGAGACTCGCGCAACCGGTCCAAAGGCCGGCCTAAAATTCACACCGACATCCATTAGATTTTCGTGTGATCCGGCGCCAATGACTCTGCAAAAATTGGCAAACTATCACCGTGCTTTGCACGGCGAAGAATAGTTCGGCAGTTTTTTCACGTTCCGCTTTCCGCGAACACCGCAATTTTTAAAATTTTGCGCCGGTTCATTTCAGTCATCCGGTGACGTTGTGATGCAAAAATTTGGTGGAGGAATTGTTGGGCGCAAATCAACTTTTGGAAATGAACTATGAAACCAGCCACGGAGTGGCGGAAGACAATAGCCCATGGCGTCAGCCGTTGGAACCGGACGAAAAAGCCATAAGCCCCGGAAGGGGCGATAGAATCCTCCTTTCCAACCGGGTTTTCTTTCGCCGCTACGCGGCTCGGAATCTGCAACACTCAAATCCACGGCTGACGCCGTGGGCTACCCTCTGTCGCGGCTCAGCAGCTATTTGACGCCGCTTTCAAGGCTGCTTTGCGCCCCAAAGGTTTGTCCTGCTCCACGCCAGCGTTCCGCGCCATCCTGCGGTCGTAAGAGTTGTTGAGCGGGGCCTGGTGTGTGGCCATTCCACTTGACGCACACTTGGGGTTTGCTTAATTTGTTGCCATGCAAACAACCATTGTAAAGGAGGGGAAAAGGACGCCGGCGACACCGGGCCGCGCCTTGCAGGGTTGTTTGGCTGAACCGTGCTTTCATCAACCAATGCTGGGTGCCGCCGCCGCGAAAAAAGTTTCCTCCGCCAAAGCCAGGGCCTCAGTCGTCGCGATGAGCGGCAATGGCAATAGCAGTGGCAATAACAACCGCGCCCTGATCAAGGCCATCTCGGAATCGAAGGTTTATCAGGAGTATGAGCGCGCGTTCAACGTGTTGACGGGCTTGCCGGTGTCGTTGCAGCCGGTGGAAACCTGGCAGTTGCCGCATCACGGCAAGCGGAACGAAAATCCCTTTTGCGCGCTGGTGTCGCAGAACAGTCACGCGTGCGCCGCTTGTTTGCAGGCGTGGGAACAGCTTTGCGAAAAAGCCGCCAATGAACCGAGGACGATCACCTGTCAGGCCGGACTGCTCGACACCGCCGTGCCGGTGCGGTTGGGCGACCGGCTCATCGGTTATCTGCAAACCGGACAGCTTCTCGGCCGGAAGCCGACCCGGCGTCAGTTTGACCGGGCCGCCAAATTGGTGGCGGGATGGGGTGTGGAAGTGGATCGGGAGGTGCTCCGGAAGGCCTACTACTCCACGAAAGTGGTGACCGCCAGACAGCACGAATCCGTCGTCAAACTGCTCGTGATTTTTGCGCAGCATCTGGCGATGCTGGGCAACCAGATTTTCATCCAGCAAAAGAACGCCGAGCCGCCGATCATCAAGCGCGCCAAGGAATACATTTACGAACATCATACCGAGGAACTGTCGCTCGCCCGCGCGGCCAAGGCCGTCAACATGAGCACGTTTTACTTCTGCAAAATGTTCAAGAAGGTCACGGACATCAATTTCACCGACTACCTTTCGCGCGTTCGCATTGAGAAGGCGAAGAATCTGTTGCTGAATCCGAACCTGCGCGTGAGCGAAATCGCGTTTGAAGTCGGGTTCCAGTCGCTCACGCATTTCAACCGCGTTTTCAAAAAGCTGCTGGGCCAGTCGCCCACGGAATACCGCGCGCAATTGCTCGCCCATTGAGCGGGTGGCGGTCAATGGCCGGACCGGCAAACAGCTTGTACGAACAACAAACTTTACCGTTCCGAGCCTGACACACTCTGTTTCAAGGCGTAGTGCAGCCTTGTTTTACAGGGGTTCAAGCTGTTTTTTCGACCGCCCGTCCAACGCTCGCCTATTGCCCCTTTACCGCCCCTTTATTGCTCGTCAGGTGTAACTTTAGGTGAAGAATTAGGTGAAACTTCTTTCAGCCCGAAAATAAAACCCCCGCACCTTGCGATGCGGGGCTGGTAAAAGCGGATCAGAGTTATTTCCGGGGGCGGAACTTTAGTAGCACCAACCCCATGCCCATGGCGGACAACACCCAACTAGATGGTTCGGGGACGGCTTCGATCACCACTTCGCCGTTGCCCAATTGTGCGCCCGAGACTTGATTCTCTACTAAAATAGCTGATGAATCGATGTAAGAGCCGCCGCCACCACCACCACCACCGTAGGCGGCACCGCCGCCTCCACTATAACCGCCGCCGCCGCCGCCGCCCTGCCATGCGCCGCCTCCTCCCCCTCCGTAGCCCCCGTCAATCGGTCCCTCTTGGTATTCGCCTCCGGTGATTCCTCCGGTGCCTCCGTCCAGAAAGCTGGATCCGCCTTGGCCTCCGGGGCCGGACAATGAGTCAGCGTAGGGACTAAACCACCCGCCGCCGACGCCATCGCCGTAAAAGCCTCCGCCTCCCCCAGCGCCGTAAGCACCATTACCACCAGAACCACCGTTGCCAGATGTGCCGCCGGCGTTGCCACCCCAATAGCCAGTGGACGGACCACCACTTGTCGCGGCTTGGCCGTTGCCGCCGGGCAACTCTTGACCAGCGCCGCCGCCGCCGCCTGCGACGATCAAAGGTGAGCCGCCAACAGCAACAAAGCTGCCGCCCCCACCGCCGCCACTGTAGTTGGCCCAATTGCCCCCGGTTCCCCCAACCAAAAGAGTCAGAGTCGTCCCTTGCGTGAAACTAAACTGAGCCTCCATTTCAGCTCCGAGACCACCACTCCCCCCGCTGCCGCCGCCACCCTGAGCGCCGTAGGCAGTGATATCGTAGGTGCCCGGCCCTAGCGTGAAAGTCGTCTCAGCTCCAGTGTAGTTGAAGATTGTGGTTTGGGCCGAGGCGGTTCGTGGAATAAGGAGTGTGAGTAGAGCGGCGGTTAGCGTGTGCAGGAAGAATAGATAGTTTATGCGTGTTTTCATAGGGTTTCATAGCTTCGAGTTTGTTACGACTGACTGATTGCGTAATACGCCGACCTCATTTCCTGTCAATAATAAGTTATTCACATCCCAACGAGTATGGACGCGAGGAAGGTAGGCGAGTCTGACGCCGTTCGCGCTTGTTTCGCCAGTATTTGGAAATCTCCTTCGTGGTCTTGTGCAGCCAGTCTTGGTCAGCGGCCAAACAAATCATTTCGACCGCCGCAAACCATTTCGGCGCGTTCGGGGCGGGATCACCCAGCGGCGTCAGCTTACCCACGGCCATCAAAAATCTGAATGTCATGCCGCGAAGCTGAGCAGCTTCGCCGTGGCCGCGACAGCAAGGCGTGGTGGCCAAACTCCGCAAAATTGGTAAAGTCTTCAACAAGGTTTGGTGAGCAGGGTGTCTGGATAGTGCGGATGCTGTTTTTTTTGCGCGGTCAATATTTATGCTTGAGACGCTGTTATATCCCAAGGCCATCGCCGTGATCGGGGCTTCCCGCAACCCGGACAAGGTGGGTTACGCGGTGCTGGCCAATCTCGTCAACAACGGCTTCAAAGGGCCGATTGTTCCGGTCAATCTCGATGCGGATGAAATTCTCGGCCTCAAATGCTACAAATCACTCGGCGAGTACAAGGATCCCATAGACCTCAGCATCATCGTGGTGGGGGGTAAATACGTGAAAGACGCCCTCCAGAGTTCGGTCAAAGCGGGCGCAAAATCGGTCATCGTCATTACGGCCGGTTTCAGGGAAATCGGCGCCGCGGGCGCGAAGGCCGAACAGGAGCTGGTCGAAATCTGCCGCGCCGGCGGCGTGCGGATGGTCGGGCCGAATTGCCTGGGCGTGCTCAACACGGACCATCACATGAACGCCACGTTCGCGCCGTCCGTCCCGCCGCCCGGAAAAATTTCCGTCATCTCCCAGTCCGGCGCGCTCTGCGTGGCGATCCTCGACTGGGCGGCGGAACAGAAGCTCGGTCTGGGCAAAGTCATCAGCTTCGGCAACAAGGCGGACCTCAACGAAGTGGATTTCATCCAGACGCTCGCGGAAGACAAGGAAACCAAAGTCATCGCCGGTTATCTGGAAAGCATCAAGGAAGGCAACAAGTTCCTGCGCATTGCGGAACAGGCCGCTTCCATCAAGCCGGTCGTGATTCTGAAGGTCGGCGTCACCCCGGCGGGCGCCAAAGCCGCCTCGTCGCACACCGGCAGCCTGGCGGGCGCGGACATGGCTTACGGCGCGGCGTTCAAGCGCGCGGGTGTCATTCGGGCGGAAAATTTTGAAGCGTTGTTCGATTATGCGGCGGCGTTTGCCATGCAGCCGCTCCCGAATGGAGAGCGCGTGGCCATCATCACCAACGCCGGCGGCCCCGGCATCATGGCGGCGGATGCCGCGGAGTCGTCGGGCTTGAAAATGGTTTCGCCCGGCAAGGAAAGCGACGCGAAACTGCGCGCCTTCATGCCGGCGGCGGGGGCGTTCGGCAATCCGATTGACGTCATCGGCGACGCCGACCCTGACCGCTATGTGAAAGCGTTCGAAGTAATGCAGGAGGACGAAACGATTGACGCCATCGTGGTCGTCGTGACGCCGCAGAACATGACCCAACCGCTGGAGCTGGCGGAGAAACTCGGCGCGGCGCACAAGGGCAAAAAGCCGATGCTGGCGGTGTTCATGGGCGGCACGGAAGTCGCCGCCGCCAAGGAAAAGTTGATGGCTTTGGGCATTCCGAATTATACGTCGCCCGACCGCGCCGTCACCGCGCTTCGGGCGATGTGCGATTACTCGGCCTGGAAACGCCGGCCGGCGCGCATGGTCACGCGCTTCCCGGTCAACCGCCGGCGCGTGGACCGCATCATCAACGCCCAGGAACGCACCGGCGTCACGCAGATTGGCGAAGTCGAGGCGAAGGAAATCCTGCGCGCCTACGATTTCAATGTTCTCGGCGGCCAGCTGGCCCAGAACGGCGACGAGGCTGTGGAAATTGCCGAACGCATCGGCTACCCGGTGGTGTTGAAGATTTCGTCGCCCGACATTATTCACAAATCCGATTTCGGTGGCGTCCGCATCAATCTCGCCAACGCCGAGCAGGTCCGTGATGCCTTTGATTTGATGATGCTGCGCATCCAGAAGCGCGCCCCCAAGGCCTACCTGCGCGGCGGGTTTGTCGAGAAGATGGGCCAGCGCGGCCGCGAAGTGATTCTGGGCATGACCCGCGACCCGCAATTCGGGCCGATGCTGATGTTCGGCCTGGGCGGCATCTTCGTCGAAGTCATGAAGGACGTGACCTTCCACCTTGCGCCGATCACGGCGGAGGAGGCCATGCAAATGTTAAAGGGCACGCGTTCCTACGCGCTGTTGCAGGGCGCGCGCGGCCAGGCGCCCGTGGACCTGGAGGCCATCGCCGGTGCGCTGCAACGCATCAGCCAGCTCGTCACGGATTATCCGGAGATCATGGAACTGGACATCAACCCGTTCATCGTCGGCCCGGTCGGCGCTCAAGCTTACGTGGCCGATGCGCGCATGACCCTTTCAACCGTGGGCAAAGCACATGAGTAAGACCATCACCTACGATCCCAACTGGCAGGAGACTTACAAGTTGCAAGTCCTCACGGCGGCCGAGGCGGTAAAAAAAATCCGGCCCGGCCAGCGCGTGTTCATCGGCACCGGTACAAGCGAACCGCTGGAGCTGGTCAGCGCGTTGAGCAAGCGCGCCTACGAATTGCCGGACACCGAAATTGTCCATCTGCTCACTTTCGGCGACGCGCCTTATGCGCACAAGGAATTGGCGCAATACTTCCGCGTGAACAGCTTCTTCATCGCCGAAAACGTGCGCGACATCATCCAGGAAGGGCTGGGTGACTACACGCCGGTCTTCCTTTCCGACATTCCGCGCCTGTTCGACAGCGGCCAGTTGCCGCTCGACGTGGCCCTCATTCACGTCACGCCGCCGGACGCGCATGGCATGTGCAGCTTCGGGGTGTCGGTGGACATCATCCACAGCGCCGCCGAGAACGCCTCGCTCGTCATCGCGCAGGTGAATCCGAACATGCCGCGGACGCTGGGCGATTGCTTCATCCATGTGCATGACATTGACGTGCTGGTTCCTTCCGAGGCGGCGATTCTGGAAGTGCCGCCGGCCGAAGCGACCGAGACGACCCGGCAAATTGCCGAATACATTGCCGCCCTCATCGAGGATGGTTCCACCATTGAGTTCGGCATTGGCCGCATTCCGCAGGCAATGCTTGGTTTTCTCAAGGACAAGAAAGACCTCGGCGTCCACACCGAGATGGTCACCGACAACATCATTGAACTCATCGAGTGCGGCGCCATCACCGGAAATCGCAAGTCCATCGACCGCGGCAAAATCGTGGCCAGCTTCTGCCTCGGCACGAAGAAGATTTACGATTACGTGGATAACAATCCCCTCTTCTCGTTTCATCCCACGGAATACGTCAACGACCCGTTCATCATCCGCCAGCAGAACAAAATGGTGGCGGTCAACACCGCGCTGGAGATCGACCTCACGGGACAGGTGTGCGCCGATTCCATTGGCTCCAAGTTTTTCTCCGGCGTGGGCGGCCAGGTGGATTTCAACCGCGGCGCGTCCAAATCGCGCGGCGGCAAGGCCATCATCGCGCTGCCTTCCACCGCCAAGGGCGGCACCATCTCGCGCATCATGACGTACCTCAGCCCGGGCGCCGGAGTGGTGACGACCCGCGCGGGCGTGCATTACGTCGTGACGGAATACGGCGTGGCGTATCTGCACGGCAAAAGCATTCAGGAACGCGCCCTGGCGCTCATCAGCATCGCCCACCCGAAATTCCGCGCCGACCTGCTGCGCGACGCCATCAACGCGAAATATCTTTCCGCCGAAATGGCCGACCTGGAAGGCAAGATTCTCGTCGGGCCCAAGGAACTGCGCACCACCTATCTGCTCAATGACGGCACGCAACTCAACTTCCGCCCGATTCATCCGACCGACGAACCGCGGATGCGCGACCTGTTCTACAAGCTTTCGGCGGCGACGATTTATTACCGTTTTATGAGCCACTCCAAGCGCGTGTCGCGGCAGCAGATTCAGGATTTCGTTTATATTGACCATCGCAACGACGTGACCATCGTCGGCACGCTGCCCGAGGCGTATGGCGAGGAGATTATTGCGGTGGGCAGCTATTATCTCGATCCGAAGACCAACCTGGCGGAAGTGGCGTTCGTGGTGAGCGACCAGTGGCAGAACCACGGCATCGGCACCTTCCTCTTGAAGCATTTGATGCGCATCGCCCGCCGCAACGGCATCCGCGGGTTCACCGCCGAAGTCCTCACGGAGAACAAGCCGATGCAGGCGGTCATCAACAAATCGAACTACAAAATCCAGAGCAAGCTCAGCGGCAACGTTTACAGCTACGAGATGGATTTCGAGTAAGCCACTCGCGGTTTGATCTTGCAACAACGCGTTTTCAGCTTTCCATAAAAAAACCGGGGAAAGTCCAGGCCACTTGGAATTTCCGGTTGGGTGTTATTCTGGTTGCTGGTTGGAGAGATTTTGGAAATGGCGCCGGTCACTTTCATCGAAGCTGTGAGCGAGTTTGTCTGGCTCGACCTGGCCGCTCCACCAGCGAATGATTTCCGGATTGAACGGCGGCTGGCCGTTTTGCGAATTCCACCAATTCCCCCACGCGTTCCAGTCCTTGCCGAAGTTCTGACCCGTCAGCCGCACCAGCGAAATCTGCGCCCACCAGCGCGTGTCCACGTTGTAGTGATAAAGCAGGTGAATCATGTCTGGAACGACCGACCTGTCACCAATGATTCCCAGCGCACGCACTGCCATCCAGCGGCCGCGATTGTCCTTTTCCCGGCGGTCAAAGGCGATCTCACGCAGGGCGGGCAGTGCGTTGGTGGAGCGCAAGACGGCCAGCGAGTTGATGGCTTGGTAATACTCATCTGAACGCGGCCCTTTGAGAGTTTCAATTGAACGTCTTTCCAGGTCGGCACGCTCGTTGTTCGACCGGCCGTCAAACGTGCGCTCGTCAAAGAACCTGTAGAATTTGCTCCATTGCGCCACAAGACGCTGGTCTTCGTTCAATAAGTTCCAAAAAGCATTCGAACTGACGAGGTCGGTTGCCGCAATCGTCGGGGTTGGTCGGTTGGACTGAAGATTCTTGCTCGTCCTGACAGCGTCGTAATAAGTTTGGATTTCGCTGGCCGTCAAGGCGCGGTTGTAAATCGCGATCTCATCCAGCAAGCCGGCAAAAAATGTATTGTAAGTAAAGTCGCCCGGATGGGAGAAGGGCCGGCAACTGATCCAAAGATCCCCCTTTGTTTTTGGAGGAAAGCTCTTCCACCGGGACTGCGCCACCACGCGCCCGTTCAAATACAAAATGCCGGCTCCGGTGGCCTGGTCATAGGTGACCGCAACATGCTGGAAACTATTGGCGACCACTGTATCCGGCGGCGACCGCAGCACGTGATAATGGCCGTTCATGTCCACAATCACCGCTTCGAGGACGCCCTGCGACCGTGCATTCTGCCCGAGGCGCAATTGGGAGCCAATGCCGAGAGGCAGTGTGTTGCTGGAATACCACTCCAAAATCGGATGGAAACCGGAAACATCGGACGGTTTGATCCATAGCGAGAGTGTCAAGCCATCACGGCTTTCCATGTCCAATGAAGAATTGAATGGCACCTTCGCGTATGAACTGGATCCATTCAGGGAAAACGCCCGGCCCACCTTGCCTTCAGCAAAAGTCATGTCCGTCAGGATCGCGGTATTGTTTCCCACCGAATCCTTGCCATTCCCCTCACCCGACCACAACGCCACCAAAGCCTTGCGCGGAGGCCCGGCGGGTTCCCGCGTTGTTTTGTTCACCTCAAAAGCATTCGAGTTGACGACAAGCACTTGATTGCCGGGCCGCTGAAGGTTGTCGGGACGTTTGTTCACCTCAAAAGCATTCGAATTGACGAAGCCAGTTGCCGCCATCGTCGGAGTTGGTTTGCCGGGCTGAAGATTCTTGCTCTTCCTGACAGAGTCGTAATAAGTTTGAATTTCGCTGGGCGTCAAGGCGCGGTTGTGAATGCCCACTTCGTCCACAATTCCCTCCAGCTTGCCGTCCCACCATTCACCAGTCGTTCCAATGAATACAGGGCGTGTGCCACAATCCAACGGGAATCCAGCATAAGCGCTGCCTTCCTGCACGCCGTTGACATAAATCTTCAATTCACCGCTGCTGCCATCGTAAGTCCCGGCGAGGTGATACCAGACTCCAACTTGAGGAGCGGTCATGGAATTTGCGAAAACTTGCTGGCCGTCAGCCGAGCCGATTACAAAAGAAAATCGGTTTACGTTTTTGAGCAGACTATAACCGGTAAAATTTCCCCGGTGTGCATCGCGGGTGTTCAATTTGAAAACGATCGTTTGCTGTCCAGGCAAGCTGGCGTTCGGCGATTCCTGCGCATCAAACTTAACCCAAGCTTCGATGGTTATATTCGTTGGTTTGAGGTCGGCGGAATCGGGTATCTGCACATACGCATTTGATCCGTTCAAATGAAAGGCTTGGCCCACCACGCCATCGGTGAACGTGACATTTACAGGTGTGCCGTTATTCGTTCCAATGCTGTCTTTGCCGTCACCTTCACCCGACCACAACGCCACCAAACCCTTGCGCGGAAGGCCGGCGGGCTTGTGCCATTTTTCCAAAAGCAACGCCGCCACGCAGAGAAGAAGAATGAGTGCAACAAATCCAAGACCGCCGACCACGACGGTCTTTTTCCACCCTCCTGACGTTCCAGTGGCGGCAACTGGCGCAACGGTCGCCGGAATGTCAGCCGGTTTCTCCTTTGTTCCAAAAACGTCTTCGTAAGCGTACATCAACGCAGCCAGGGCGACGGGAGCCGTGACCAAGGTACCCACAAAAAAGACCAGCATCCCGGCCATTTTAATCAGCGACAAAACGATGATGAATCCGAAGAATTTCCACCAATGTTTGGAAATGGTCTTGCGACTCAACCGCATGGCTGGCCAGAAACCGAGTCGTTTGTCGATGATCAGGGCCGGGGTGAAGGTCCACGCGACCGCGAGATAAATGCCGGGTAGCATGAGGCAAAAAAATCCGGCGGTCGTGAGCAATGCTATTACAAAACTGGCGAGGAAGAGCGGCAGGAATGCCCTGCTGAAGCCGGAAAAGGCTGTTCCTACACCTGCCGGCTCGCCTCGTATTTTCTTCAGGAAATACAGGGACAGCCCCCCCATGAGCGGAGCAAGGAAGACAAGTCCTATACAAGCGGAAAGGGCGGCCATTTGCAATAACCGGACCAGCACAGTGACGCCCACGACCGGCCAAAAATCGTTTCGCACCAAAGCCCAGCCACGCTGCAGGCAACTGCCAATGTCCAAAGTGTAATCTCCCGCCAAAATCTCCCCGGCCGACATTTCGGCATTCGCCGACGGGGTGATGGAGTTGGCAATTGTCTCCACCGCCGTTTTTACCTGGCTGGCCGTTTGGTAGCGGCGTTCCGGCTCTTTCTCCATGGCATGCAGCACCACTTCATCGAGGCGCACGTCAATTTGAACCTTCTGGGACGGCGGCAGGAAATTTCCAAGCGGCAGTTCGCCGGTGAGCATTTCATAGAACACGACGCCCAGCGAATAAATGTCCGCGCGATGATCCACCGTCTGCGGTTTTTCGATCTGTTCCGGTGCCATGTAATGCGCGGTCCCCACCACGTCCTTTGCGCCGGTCAGGGAGATGTCCTGGGGCGCCTGATCCAGAATTTTGGCGATGCCAAAGTCGGCGATTTTCACCTGGCCCTTTTTGTCGAGCAGGATGTTTTCCGGCTTGATGTCGCGGTGGATGATGCCTTGCTCGTGGGCGTATTGCAGCGCCTGGCAGATCTGCGGCACGATGGCGAGCGCTTCGGCGGACGCAAGTCTCCGCGCCTGCAACAACTGTCGCAGCGTCATGCCGTCCACAAATTCCATCAGCAGGTAATAAACTCCCTGCGTCTCGCCGAAGTCGTAAACCGTGATGATGTTGGAATGGGTCAGCCACGCCAGCGCGCGGGCTTCACGTTCGAATCGCTCGGCAAATTGCGGGTCGTTTTGTTTTTCCGGTGAAAGGATTTTCAGCGCCACGAACCGGTTCAAGCGCGGTTGGCGGGCTTTGTACACCGCCCCCATGCCGCCCTGGCCCAGCAATGCGATGATTTCGAGCTGGGGAAAAAGTTTGGCCATCTGCTCAACCGAGGGAGGCACAAAGGCTGATTTGCCAGCCCCAGGTTCATTCCCCGCCCTGGTTTCAAAACCGGATTTCATCAGGCACTCCGGACAGAGGCCCTGGGGTGCCTCAGGAACCACCGGCTTTCCGCAAATTGGACAAACCCGGGTCGTATCCATAATAATTCTTCCGCCCTATTTATAAAGGAAAGCGGGCGGAAGGTTACAGCGGAAACGACCAGCCGGCATTCGCAGCACAACGCTTGAGCGCTGGGATCGGCTCATCGTCTGGCCAGCACGGCAAACAAATAACGCAGTTCCTCTTCAATTTCTTTCGGCTTCTCGACGGTGTTGGCGATTTCATCCCGGAGCAATTGCCGATACCGCTGGCGCAGCCGATACACCGCCACTTTCACCGAGCCTTCGGTCATCGCCAGTTTTAACGCCAACGTCGCATACGGTTGCGTCGTGCGTTCACCCAGCAAACAGGGTTTTAGCGCCTCAAACAATTCTGCCCTGCCGTCCTGCGCAAATTCAGCACTCAGCCGGTTCATGACCTGATCCAACAAGGTCAGCGCCCAACGCCATTCAAAACTTTGTTCGGGAGTGGCATTATCCACCGGTTCCCGGGCGCAACCGGCTTCCGCATCATCGAATTGCAGAGAAACAATCCGGCCACCACCGCGTTTTTGCGTTCCAGCCTTGTCCCATTCGTTCGCCAGAAAGCGGCTGAAGCTGGTCAGCAGGAAAGAGCGGAAGCGACCGCGTTGCTGGTCCGCCACGCCCAGCCAGTCCCGCTCCAGCAGCCAAGCGAAGAATGCCTGGGTCAGGTCTTCGGCATCGGCTCGGGCATATCCCCGCCGTCGCACATAAGCATAGAGCGGATACCAATAGGTTTGGCAGAGTTTTTCCAGGGCGTCCTGTGCCTGCGGGACATCGCTGCGCCCCGCCGTCAGTACCACCGACCAATGTGTGGTGGCAAACACGGACTGGCGTGCAACTTCGCCCCAAGGCGGTGTTGCAGAGTGATCCTCTGTGATCCGGGTCGTGCTCACCTGCAATCAGCGTAGCGCCATATGCAAGAACCGCAAGTTTCGAGCTGGGTGAAAGAAACATAAAGGGGGCAGTTTCTGACTTTGGCATATTTCGCGGTTGCCGTTTTTCATTCTTGGTCCGTGACGGTGTCGTGGAACTTGAGGATTAAAGCCGCGGCCCGTGAGGACGCTCGCCCTCCCGGGTTCTGCGGAGTATGCTCGAGCAAAAATCAAACCATGAGTCTGATACCAAACAACAAACTCCAGTTCATCTTCGGCCGCCGGAGCATCCGGGTTTATGTGCCCGGCGAAGTCAGCGAGGCGGCCATCACCCAACTGCTGCAGGCGGCCATGGCGGCCCCCTCGGCAGTGGCCAAAGACCCCTGGCGCTTTGTGGTCATTCGGAAAAAGGAAACGCTGTCAACCATCGCGGCGGCTTTGCCCAACGGTGGCATGCTGGCCACGGCCCCGCTGGGAATCGTGGTTTGCGGCGACCTCGACGCGGCGCACGATCGCCAGCTCAGTTATTTGTTGCAGGATTGTTCGGCGGCCATCGAGAATCTGCTGCTCTGCGCGCATGGTCTTGGTTTGGGCGCCTGCTGGCTGGGCATTCACCCGCGGGAAGACCGCGTCCGGAAGCTCAAGGAAATTCTTCAACTGCCCGCACCGGTCATCCCCGTCGCATGCATTGCCATCGGCCATCCCGGTGAAGAGAAGGAGCCGCGCACCCGGTTCAATCGCGAATACGTGCATTGGGAAAAGTGGTGATCGAACGAAAACAAATTGCACAGAAGGTAACGAAGAGAACGAAAGGGAAAATTATTTCCGGCCTTTGTTTTCTTCGGCTCATCTTGTAGATATTTTGCCATGCATCCATTATTCCAAAGAGCGGACGAATTGAGCCGGACGGTCATCGGCGCAGCCATCGAAGTCCATCGCCTGAAAGGGTCGGGTCTGATCGAGAGCATCTACGAAAAATGTCTCCTGCGGGAACTGAGTCTGCAAAACCTGCGCGTGGCCAATCAACGCGTGGTGAAAATCGAATACAAGGGTTTTGTGTTTGAGGAACCATTGCGGTTCGACGTTTTGGTTGAGGACTGCCTTTTGCTGGAACTGAAGTCTGTGCAGGAAATTCTACCTATTCACCAAGCGCAATTGTTGAGTTACATGAAGCTGCTCGATATACCGGTCGGGTTGCTCATCAACTTCCACGAGTTAAAGCTGGTGGACGGCATACACCGGCTGATTCTTCCCGGTGCCAACCGATGAAAGACCAACAGAAGGCAACGAAGCGGCAAAGAGAGTTTCCACGCTTTGTTTCCTTCGTTTTCTTCTGTTGAAATCCCCACTTCGCCTTCGGCGTCAGGGCGCGATTTGAACCTTGACGCGATAGAACCGGGCGGTGTCGGGCGGCCGGTTTGTCTGGCTCAACTGAAGCAAACCCGCGTTGCCGGCGATGTCCACCTGGCCGGGCACCGCTGTCCACGAACCCGCCTCCAGATTCGTCCGGCTTTCCAGGGTGTAGAGGCAGTTGAGCGCCGATTGGAAGGACAGGACACAATTGGTGCCGACGGTGATGGATGCGATGTGAAGATAGTTGCTGTCACAAAGGTTGAGCGCCGCCAGGGCATCCACGCGGCCCCAGCCGTAGGTGTTGTTGGGAACGTCGGTACCCGGAATGTCGCCGCACGACTGGGAATCGGTGCGGGGCACGGCGGAGCTTTCGATGATGTGTTCGATGGTGTCCACCTGGCCCCGAAGTTCCGGGTGCGCCGAGAGAAGGAGGGCCACCAAGCCCACGACGTGTGGTCCGGCCATGCTCGTGCCGCTCCAGCCACCGGCATAACTGTTGACCGGCACGCTGGAGCGGATGTTGACCCCGGGCGCGGAAACATTGGGTTTGAGCCGGTTGCTGCCATCCACCGTGACCGGGCCGCGGCTGCTGAAACTGGCGATGTTGTCGCCGCTGTCCGTGGCGCCAACGGAGAAGGAAGCGTCGTAAATGGCTGGAGATGTAATCGTGCTGCAACCGGAGCCTTCATTGCCGGCAGAGACGACGACGACCACGCCGGCGGCACGAAGATTCTCGACGGCAGTTTGGAAGACGAAGAGGTTGGTGGTGCCTTCGGAGGCGTCAGAATACCAGGAGTTGTTGATGACATCGGGAGCTTTGGATGGGTCGGGATTTTGGTCATTGAGATCCGTCGGTGCGAGGAACCATTGGAAGCACTCCAAATAAGTGGCGGCCGTTCCCCAACCGCGTTCCATGTTGCGGCAACCAATCCATTTGGCTCCGGGTGCCATGCCGATCTGGTTGCCTGCGCCATCGTCGCCAACCATGGTGCCCATGGTGTGCGTGCCGTGGGAGTTGTCATCGCACGGCGCAGTCAAATTGTAGCCGCAGGGATTGTCGCCGGTGTTGTGGGGATTGGGGCCGTGGATGGCGTCGTGCCAGTTGTAATTGTGATTGGCGTTGGTGCCGTCCCAACCCCGGTAGTGATTTATCAGGGCGGGATGATTCCATTGGTAGCCGGTGTCCTGTCCGGCCACCACGACGCCCTGGCCGGTGTAACCCAGCGCCCACACGTCGGGCGCGTGGACTTGGGAAAGGTTCCACTCCACCGAGCTGGTGATTCTGGGTGCCGCGGTCACGGGCAGAAGATCCGGGACGCGGTTCGCGGAATTCGCAACAATACGGGCCGTGTCCGCTCTTTGGGCCAGCGACTGGATGGCCGGCAAATCGCCGCGCACCCAAATCATGTTCGCCACCCAGAACGGCCGGTATTCCAATTTTTTTTCCTCAAGCGTTTTCAAAACCGGCGGCTGGGTGCGTTGTGCCACTTCGGTCAGGCGCTCGAAAACATACCTGCCTTTGGCAGCCTTGGTCTTCAGCGCGGTGGCGCCGCTCAAATCCGCCTGCTCGGACAGGATGACGAGGAATTCATTGGTGGCCGGCGCGCCTTGCAGCAGGCGCGGCTCCACCTTGTCCTGCCAATTTTCCGGGACACCGGCCCGGGTCGTCAAGATCACCAGAACCAAACAGGCACTCTTTGCGATCCATTTCATAAACCAGGTACTGTTTACAGCGTCATGTCCATTTTACCCCCGATTGGCGCCGCTGTCATGGTTTTTGAAAATGTCGCCGTTTTCGCCCTTCAGTTTGGCTTCTGGTGATGGGTCAGTTTGAACTGTAGCGTCGGCTGTCTAATACCAATTCCCAGAGACCGTGCCCTGCTGCGCCGCCGGGTATGATGGCCGCGCTGCCGCGCCGCCCAAACTTCCGCAAGGACAAACGAAGCGATGTTCTTGCCTGCACCTCCCACGTTTCCGCCAGCATCGTTGCGCTCGCTGACGGTGAGATCGGGGCAAAGCGGCAGTTTGTAGCGGAAGGTGGACGAACGGAAAAGAGTTTTTCGTCCCGCGCTGAACGCGCATGACGGGAATAATGGGCCGGGCGACCGCTCGGCCCTGCCAGGGGCAGCAATATACCCGGCCAGATCAGCCGGCGAGTTCCTTTGCCATAATGTAATCGTCCATGACGAAACCGTTGCCGATGTCCGTGACGACAGACTCGACGATGCGAAAGCCGTTTCGCTGATAAGCCGCAATGGCCTTGGCGTTGCGCTTGTTCACGGAGAGCATCCATCGGCGCACCCCTCCGGCGCGGACTTCGCGCTCGACCTGCTGCAACAGGAGGCTGCCCAGCCCGCGACCGTGCAGTTCCGGCAGGAGATAAAGCTTGTGCAGCTTGATGACCCCAGGTTCGGATGTCGGTCCGTAAGCCGCAAAGCCGGCCAGTTCGCCATCCAGCAGCAGCCGGTCGTAGCGGATGCCTTGGGAACGGATTTCGTCGCGCAATACGTCGAGCGAGTACATCCGCGCCAGCATGTAATCAATCTGTTCATTGGTGATAATGCCTGGATAGCACGCGCGCCAGATGACGCCGGCCAGTTCGGAAATGGCGGGCAGATGTTCCTCGCTGGCGCGGACAATTTCGTTTCGGTTTGGCCGTGTCGCATTCAGGTTTTTCGACGTTTTTAGTGGGTTCATCGTCGGGGCAAAGAATCAATGACTAATGACCAAGCACGAATGACGAAAGAATTCCCAATGACTCAAAGCCAAAACCAATCGTTGTGCCTTCGTATTCATGGGCCATTTGAGCTTCGTCATTCTTTAGTCATTATGGTTTCGTCATTCGTCATTCCTCGGCATCCTTAATCGGTCTGAATGGTCGCAGGGTCGCCATCTGCTTCCACTGAAAATGTCGAGGAACCACATCATTTGCGCCCGCGAAATTCGTCCATCAGGCGGAGAATCCCTTCGCGGATTTCAAACAATTCCTTGCGCGCCTCGGAAACCACTTTCTCCGGCAGAAGTTTCTTCGGCGCAACGGCTTCAAGTCCCGCCTGCGCCTTATGCAGATGGTCGAGCGCACGCTTCAGATAGGCAACGGTGAACGCGCCGTCGCGCGGCCCGCGGCCCTGGGCAACGCCATGCAACGCGCCGCCGAGTTTTACGCCCGTAGTTTGAAATTCAAAGACGAACTGCTGCAGATCGTCGTCTTCGGATTCCTTGAGGCCCAATTCATCGCATTCGTGCCAGACCTTCATCGCGCTTTCATGACAGCGGTGCTGGAGCGGATGCCGGATGTCGCCGCGAGCGGTGCGAATCCAGTCGATGCCCTCCCGGTGCGGTTCAGGTTCGGGCGGCGGCTCGTTCGCGGCTTCCTCACAAATACGATTCATCTCCTCGACGGACATCAACTCGTCGTCGTCCTCGCCTGCCGCGCCGAAGCGTTTGCGCGAAGGCTGGTCCTCGTCCTCGGAAATCCACCCCATTTCCTTCGCGATTTTCGACTCGACCTCGTCGGAGTCGCCGTATTTTTCCCGCAGTTCCATGTATTTGTCCGTGCGCGCGTCGCACTCCTTCATGAACCGCTCGTAATCGTGCTCGTCCCATTCCGCCTCCGGATCCTTCTGCCCGCGTTTTTGCTTTTCCAATGCCTCGTTCAATTGCTGCACGAAGCCACCCCAGCCCGCCTCGACATCCCGGGCGCGTTGCTTTTCCTCCTCCGGCGACAGCCGCCACTGCGGCGGGGAGATCGTCAGTTGGTAATCTGCGCTTTCGATGACAACGCGTCCGTTGCTCTCGCTGAACCATTCGAGGTAAAGCGCGTTGGCGATGCGTTCCGGCGGTTTCTCGCCGCGATCCATCATGGCAAACGCCTCCTCGTCGGGAACCGCGAACACGCGCGCCTTTTGCGACGCCGAGAGATTGCCGATTTTGCCGCGCTGGAGCGGTGCGAAGGCCGGCTGTTTGCGGATGGAAAAAGTTTTGGCCGGGTTCTTGAATTCGAGCCGGCAGCCCGCGAGATCCGGACACGCATTGCCTTCCAAATCAAGCGTGACCGGCCCGGCGAGGCCGTCCAGCCAGAGCCGGCCGCGCACGCGCCCTTTGACACGGTTGTCAATCTCGCCGCGAATCACGCTGTCCTGAATACGCCAAGCCATGCGTGTAGAATAATCGTCGACCCGGCCTCAAGGCAAAAGAGTTTTAACCACGGATGAACACCGATGGACACGGATTAAGGGAACAGGCTGGAAGCGCTGTCCTACTTTAGCCGATCAGAGACCGCGCGGTCCACTGGCGGCCATCATGTGCTGGCTGAGGGACGCGACGGCTTCTTCGAGCGCGGGCAGGGATGAGGCGGGCCGGAGTTGAATTTGCAGCGCATCGCAGAGCGGCTGGAGGATGGGACGGAGGCGCGAGCCGCCGATGAAGATTTTATCCGGCAGTTGGCCAGCCATGAGCAACGCTTCAACCAGTCCGCGCCCGGCGGCTTCGCCGGGTGTGAGCGCGCCGCTTTGCACGCCCATGCCGAGCACCAATCCACGTCGCTGCTCCACCAGCAAGCTGAATCTGCCAAAGCAGGGTCTTCCATTTTCGAGAAATGAACCGCCGGGCAGCAGGCTGGAATCAAATTCGCCCGCCGTGCCGGGCGCGCGTTTGAGGGCGCGAAGTTCTTCGAGTTTGTCGGCGGCGGGCTGGAAGGAATCAAGCCCGCTGACGGGCGGCGGCAGGAGCGGTCGCCAGTCGAGATCCTTCGGCGAAAGCGCGCGGTCGGGCATTACTGCCGGGAGAAACGGAACTTCAGCGGCGGCGCCGCGATCAAAAAGGTCCGGGTGTTGCTCGAACATTTTGCAGAAGGCGGTGAGGCGCGGGAGATCGGCGAGGAGTTGGCCGGCTTCGGTCTGGTTGATGTGCCAGGGAAGCCAGCCAGGGTCGGCGGAGCGGAATTGCGGCCAGATGCAGCCTTTGCCGGCAGGTTTGAATCCGGCGGCTTTGAGCATGGTCAGGTCTTCCTTCCACAACTCGCGTTTGGGAACGAATTCGAGCTTGAGACAATCAATGCCGTCTGCGCTGTTCAAATCTTCGGGGTCGGGCGTGTCGTTGAGCATCTGGAGAATCCAGCGCAACCCGGCGGCGCGGCGATAGAAGACGGCGGCAAACACTTCTCCAGCGTTGCCGAGCACCGCGGCAATGCGCGTCTCGCCGGTGGCGGGATCAATCAGGCCGACGACGTCGCTGTCATAAGTGTATTCCCACGGCTGGAGGGCGGCAAAGTCAGAGGCGGCGGTGAGCAATGCGCGCCAGGTTTCAGGCGCGACGGGCGGAGGCGGGGCGAGTTTGGGCATGTGATGTGAAGTAAACGTGTTGACGAACGCATCAAGGATTATTCTTCATCCGTGTCTATCCGTGTTCATCCGTGGTTACAAACCCAGTTTCTTGAACCGGTTCTTCACTTCCTTGAAATGGAACTCAAGCGTGCAGAGTTTCTCCAGTTCGCCTTTCTTGAAATGTTTCGCCACGGCGGGGTCGGCTTTCAGGACTTCGACAAAATTGGCTTCGTCGCGACCGGCGTGTTTGACTTCCCAGGTCTTCATCGCCGCATCTTGAACCAGCTTGTAGGCGGCTTCCCGCGTCAGGCCTTTTTTGATGAGCGCCAGCAGGACGGTCTGCGAATTCCACATGCCGAGGCTCAGGCCGAGATTCTTCTTCATGTTCTCCGGATAAACGTTGAGACCGTCCATCAGGCGCATGAGCAGGCCAAACATGTAGTCGAGCAGCGTGCAGGAATCGGGAAAGATGATGCGCTCGACGCTGCTGTGGCTGATGTCGCGCTCGTGCCAGAGAGCGACGTTTTCCAGCGCGGCAACGGCGTTGCCGCGCAGCACGCGGGCGAGACCGGTGAGGCGTTCCCAGGTGATGGGATTGCGCTTGTGCGGCATGGCGCTGCTGCCTTTCTGGCCTTTGGCAAACGGTTCCTCGGCTTCCAGCACCTCAGTGCGCTGAAGGTGGCGGAATTCGACGGCCCAACGCTCGATGCTCGCGCCGACGAGGGCGAGCGTGGTTTGAAATTCGGCATGGATGTCGCGCTGGACGATCTGTGTGGCAATTGGCGCGGGTCGCAGGCCGAGTTGTTTGCACACGGCGGATTCGACTTTCGGGGACAGGTGAGCGCTGGTGCCGACGGCGCCGGAGAGTTTGCCGACGGCGGCGACTTCACGGGCGCGTTCGAGGCGTTCGAGCGCGCGGCCGAATTCGTCGTGCATGAGCGCGAGTTTGAGGCCGAAGGTGGTCGGTTCGCCGTGGACACCGTGGCTGCGGCCGATGCAGGGCATGAATTGATTTTCTCGCGCACGCCGCGCGATGATTTTGCGCAACGCCTTTACATCAGCGATGAGAATGTCGGCGCTCTGAACCATTTGCACGGCGCAGGCGGTGTCACCCACGTCGCTGCTGGTCAGGCCGAAGTGGAGCCAGCGGCTGGCGCGGTCGTTGATTTTTTCAGCGACGGCGGTGGTGAAGCCGATGACGTCGTGGTTGAGGACTTTCTCCAATTCCTTTTGTCGCGCCACGAGGCCGGGCAAATCGGCAAACCATTTTTCCGCGCCGGCCTTCATTTTGGCGAAGTCGGCCTTGGGCACGACGCCTTCGGTGACGAGCGCTTCGGCGGCGAGGAGTTCGATTTGGAGCCAGAGGCGGAGCTTGTTTTCGTCGGTCCAGATGGCCCGCATTTCCGGTCGGGAGTAGCGCGTGATCATGACGCGAGGGTAAAACGTCGAGAGTCGAGAGTCGAGCCGCTTTCGCTCCGCTCCAGCGCGCCAAGGAGTTGAGAGTTTGTAGCGGCGATCTGTGATCGCCGGAAACCGGGCAAGAGCAACGGTCATAGACCGCCGCTACAGGTCAGTGTTTCGCCATTCGCGCACGGGCTTTTTCGAGAATTTCGCGTTCGCGCGCCGTTAGGCTTTGGATGCCGTGCCTGGAAATTTTGTCGAGGATGGGGTCCACTTCGCTTTTTACAAATTCGTCGGTGGACAAATCTTCGTCCGGTTTGTTCGACGCCGAACGCCAGAGAGAACTTTTGCCGGGCCAACCGGTGATGAAATCGCCGGGCACGGCACCGCCCGAAGGAAAGCCCGATTGCATCCAGCGGCCCTGGATGAACTGGCGGATGAAAACCACGCCCGTCAGCATCCCGCCCAGATGCGCGGCGTTGGCGATGTGGTCGAAGGGGAAAATGATGCCGGCCAGCGCGAGCACCGCCGATAACATCAGCAGCATTTTTGCGCTTAACCGGATTGGCAAAATGAAAAATAGCAGCATCACCAATTCGCGCTCAGGGAATAAAACCGCAAACGCCGCGATCAGCCCAAACCCGCCGGCCGACGCGCCGACGACCGGCCCGCCGAAAAGACCGGGCCAAAGCAATGCCGCCAGCACCTGACAAATTCCGCCGACAACCCCGCTGCTCAGATACAGAATCAGAAATTTTTTCCACCCGAGCGTTTCTTCAATGGCGCGGCCGAAAACGTAAATCGCCCAGCAGTTGAACACCAAATGCCACAGGCCGGCATGCATGAACTGGAAGGTGAACAACTGCCACACGAAGCCGCTTTCCAGCCCTTCCTTGCTCAACGCAAAATAATGATTCTCGATATACAAACTGTGCGAATAACCGGAAACCAACAGTTCGAAGACAAAGACAATCGCGTTGACAATGAGGAGCGCCACGGTCAACGACCTGCGTCTTCCGTATTCCGGCTGGCGCATGTAATCACGATCTTCAAGCATAACCAAGGCAAACTAATCGCCCAACTACTGTTTTTCAATGGGCTTTTGAGCCGAAACCGCGCGCCGCCACCAAAACATCCGCTCGCGCCCGGCGCGGTTGGGATAGGAACGGGGAATCCAGTCTTTCATCAACTCGAAGTGCGGTGAGAAACGCTGCCACTGCTCCTCCCGGGTGGTGCAGAACGGCGGGCCTTCACTTTTTTCGACAATCAGGTAATTGACCGCCAGGTATTGTCCATCCGGCTTGAGCCAGCGCAGCACGGCGCGGACATAATTGTCGCGTTCGCCGGGATGAATGGCACAGAAGAGCGTGTGCTCGAAGAGCCAGTCGAATTGAAACGGCGGTTCATCGCGCAAAAAATTGGCAGGCTGGAATTGAGCGGTGAAACCGGCGGCGTTGGTCCTCTCCGTGGCCAGCCGGATCGCACTCGGTGCGATGTCACAGCCGAAGGCATCGAAACCCGCCTGCGCCCAGGCGCGAACGTCATGGCCCGTGCCGCAACCGGGTACACAAACCGTTCCGCGGGGCAAGCCGGGACGCGCGGCCAGAAAATCCACCAGTCCCGGCGAGGGCGCGCCCTTTTCCCAGTGCATATCGCCGGATTGATAACGTTTTTCCCAGTATTCGCGGCTCATTTGAAGAATGGAGTGATGGAGTATTGGAATATCGGAGTATTGCAAGCGAAGTCCCACCACTCCAGCACTCCAATACTCCATTATCCCGTGTTTATCTGCCCGTCCGCCAGTTCCACCACCCGCTCCGCATGCGCCGCAACCTTCGCGTCGTGCGTGGCGATGACGAGCGTGGTCTGTTTTTCGGCACGGAGATTCTTGAGCAACTCGATGATTTCGCCACCGGTGTGCGAATCGAGATTGCCGGTCGGTTCATCGGCCAGGAGCAGTTCCGGCTCGTTGATGAGCGCGCGGGCGATGGCCACGCGCTGCTGTTCGCCGCCGGAAAGTTCGGAAGGCCGGTGCTCCATACGGTCCTGGAGACCAACCCGGGCGAGCAGGTCGCGCCCGCGCGCCCCGGCCTGGCCGACGGAAGTGCGGGCCATGCGCGCCGGCAGACAGACATTTTCGAGCGCATTGAGTTCCGGCAACAAATGATACGACTGAAAAACGAAACCGACGCGGTGGTTGCGGAAAAACGCCAGCTCACTCTCCGAGAATGCGGCCAGGTTCTGCCCGGCAAAATGGATTTCACCCGCGTTGGGCGTGTCGAGTCCGCCGATGAGATGGAGCAGCGTGCTTTTGCCGGCGCCGGACGCGCCGCGCAAGGCCAGAAACTCGCCGCGCGCCACGTCGAGATTGACGCCGCGCAACACCTCGAGAGCGCGTTTACCCATGGTGTAGGTTTTGGCGAGGGCGCGGGCGGAAAGAAGCGGTTCGCTCATTGCATACCTCCAGTGGGATTGAAAGAAACAACCGATTCGCCCGGATTACTTTCGGGACGAAACGGAACATCGAACATCGAACGCCCAACATTCAACATCCAATCAGGCATCGTCAGCTGGATCATTCGGCGTTCGATGTTGGATGTTGGATGTTGGATGTTTCCCGGTTTCCTATTCATATCGCAACGCCTCCACGGGTTTCAACCGTCCGGCACGGATGGCGGGCAGCACCCCGCCGAGAATGCAGATGACAAACGAACTGCCACAAATCAGCGCGATGTCGCGGGCGACAATTATCGCCGGCAATTCGCCAAAGCCGTAAATGGAAGCCGGGAACAATTCAAAACCGGTCCAATGATTCATGAAGTGCAGAAATCCGTTCCGGTAAGTCAGCGCCAGAATGCCCAGACCGTAACCCGCGAGCACGCCGAGCACCCCGATGATGGCGCTTTGACTGAGAAAGACCCCGGAGATTTGGAGATTCGTCGCGCCGAGCGCTTTCAACATCCCGATTTCTCGCGTTTTTTGGACGACGAACGTGATTTGCGCGCTGAGGATGCACAGCGCGGCGACGAGGACGATGAAAAACAGCAGGTAAAACATGACGTTTTTCTCAACGATAAGAGCATTGAGAATGGTGGAATTTTGTTCCATCCAGGTGTACACGACGAATTCATCGCCGAGCGTTTGCTCCAATTGCCCCTTCACTTCCGTCGCCGAGTAAGGATCTTTCAACATCACCTCCAGATCATGCACGGAATCCCCCAGATCATACAAATCCTGCGCGTTCTCCAGCGACGTGACGATGAACAAGCTGTTGAATTCGTAGTAGCCCACGTCGTAAATGCCGCGCACTTCATAATCCTCCGGCAAAATGGCCTCCTCGTTTTCCTTGCCGCGGTTTTTGCGCATCTGCTCGATATCGTGCGGCGAATAAATGGACAGCCGGTCGCCAACGTGAAGCTGCAGGTTGCGGGCAAACTCGCTGCCGATGACCACGCCGCGACCGCTCAGATCGAATTTTCCTTCCAGCATGCTTTGCGGAAAAACACTCACGCTGCCTCCGGTTCGCGGGTCCACCCCACGCAGAATCGGCGCATCCACCGCAGCTTGCTGGTTGGTTTCCGGCTGCGTTTCCACCAACACCTTGCCCATCACCACCGGCGAGACGCTGCGCACATTCTTGTTGGACGCGATGACGTTCGCAATCCGGGCATAGTCCAACATCGTGCTGCGGTTGTTGCCGCGGTTGTTGTAAACCACAATATGCGCGTTGAAACCGAGGATTTTTTCGCGCAGGTCATGGTCAAACCCGCTCATGACGCTGATGACGATGATGAGCACCGCGACGCCGAGGGCGACGCCGACGATGGAGATGAGCGTGATGATGGAAACGAAAGTCCGTTTGGGCCGCAGATAGCGCAGGGCCAGCAGGAGTTCAAACGGCAGTTTCGACATGGCCGGCAGGCTAAAGACCCGCAGCGCGGGTGTCAATGAAGTCGGTCTTCGTCCTGATCGTAATTTTGCCTTTTATCAAGGCATCACTGCCCGATAAAACCGCTGATTGAAATTCGTCGCTGCCGCGTGTGCTTGGCACAAAAAGAACCTGAACGACTATCCTGATGAAAATTCACGTCGGCAAATCTTTGTCAGTGATCACAACGGTAATGGAGATTTTTTACCAATGTTAGCCATTACGGCGAGGAATTATCATTCTGATTATCGCTACGGCCAATGCGATGAAAACCAAAACGCCAACGCCCAAGATCACGTAACGTCCAATCGGCTTATTTTCTTCACCTGTGGATGGTGTTGTTAGTGGTGGCTTTGATGTCACGACTGTTGGTGGAGGTGGCGGCGGCGGTGACAGGGACAGCGGAAACACTGGACTATCTGACTTGGCTACACCGGGTGCATCAGAAAAGACGAAAACCCCGATCAAATCTTCTTCACGATCCGCATCTGAACCAGATGCAGAAATTGTTGTTGCTCGGATGGTATACGTTCCAGGTCCCAGATAAGCGTGAGCAATCGCCAGACTCGCGTAGGCCAGTTCATTGATCACAGACGCATCTAAAATGAGGGGGTCACATCCTGTAAATGCTATGCTGGTCTGGTCACCACCATTTCCCATTATAGCGACCATCGCGGGTGCGGTTAAGGTGAACTGTAGTGCCACCGAGCGGGCAGATGGGCCAGGATTCGTTGCATAGAAACCTTGAACATAGTTAAAACCAGAGACACCAAACCCACCGATGACATAATTTGCACAGCGCGTCGTAAAACTGTTCCTGTTACTCTTGCTCGCGGCAATCGCAACCCCGGGATAGCCAGTGTCCAATGCATTGAGAGCAATGGTTTGCCCTTCGGTAAAGAGACTTGATTCCAATCCACCAGTAGCAAAACCGTAAACATATAACCTACATCGTTCAGGCAGGGTAAGGCTCGTTTCTCTTTGCTTTGCTTGAGCGCCAATAATGACCGGTGCAGCATAACATGAAATCAAAAATGAGAAACAAATACCAGTAACGATGATGGGGAAAGTCTTCATATGATGGAATGCTTTCTTAAAGTCATGCCAAAGGTTTGCCGCAACTATTGCAAAATTTCGCCCCGCTTTCATTTTTTGCGCCACACTCCGAACAAAATTTCCCCGCTGAAACTGAAACTGGAGCCGGTGCGCCACAGGAACCACAAAATTTAACGCCCGCTGCGATTATCGCACCGCATTTGGAACAAGTTACCGAAGATTCCGCCGTGTTCATTTGAGAAACACCCCCAACCGCAGCCCTGCTGGTCGAAGCAAAAACAACCTCTGTTATTGCGTCGAGATTCCGTGAGGCCACGACAATCAAGCCAATGAGCGGTAAAAGACCAAGCACGAGGAAAAACCAGCCATAAAGATTGGCCTGACTCCCGAGCAATGGAGGAATCACGCCCATATAGGAGCGATAAGCAAGAGCAACGATGACGGTTAAAACCAGCAGCAAAATAATCAATCCGCCTTCGGGAAGCCGTTTCGACCGTGCCCGAATGAGACCATTGAATCCCGCCGCGCTTCCAATGAGAACGGTAAAGATGAGCGTGTCCACAATAGCGTTGGCTATTGAGATTGGGAAAATAAAACCGGTTGCATATTGTTGAAGATTTTGAGGCAATTGGCCGGTGTTCCAGTATTCTTGAGCAATCCGCCCCCAATCTGAATTCGGGCCCGCCATGCCATTGCCGCCCACAAAAATCGGTTTGGCCTCCTTCAACATTGGCAGGTTGTCGAGTATAAGCCGTATCACGATCAAGCCAACGACGGCGATTATTGTTTTCACCAATCTTCGTCCGACTTCACTTCCGATGCTGTTTTGATTTGTTGTTGTCATAACTTTGTCTCCGCGATTTTGCGAATTTGCCGGTCTCTTGGGTTCGTTTGAATTTAACCACACGGTCTCGAATTCATTGCCCGCTCGTGTCTACCTTTTTAAGAATCACAGCTTTGCTGGTGAATTTATGTGGACGATTTTGTCCCGAATCACCACCTTCCATGCGAAGCCCTAAATCAGTGACGTCGAAAATCAATTCTTCAAGACCGTTTCCTTGATCGACATCCAAATAAGGAGGATTCTTGCTCCAATCAACCAAATATGTTCCCACTTTCTGTTTGCCATTTTCTTCGCTCTTGAGGAGTCCATTTGACGCCAATGTTAAATGGGTCGTTTGTCCAATATGATTTTTACCAACCCACTCACCCTGAAGCGCGGGATCCCAACTTTTATTCACCTTTCTGAGAATTACTGCTTTATCGGTGAAATTTGTAGGACAGGCTTGTCCGCGACCGTCTTCTACACGAAGTCCCAAGTCAGTGATTTCGAATATTGACTCATCTACAGTGCCATCTCCCTGATTAATATTCAAATAGTGGGGATTCTTGTGCAAATCAACCGAATATGTTGTCTGCTCTGAATGTTGAACATTTTGGAGCTTAAGAGTGCCATTTGAAGCAAATGTCAAATATACTATTCGACCGTCATCCAGACCTTCTCCAACCCACTCGCCTAGTAGCCCTTTCGGAAGGGCGGAATCTGCAGGAGAGATTGTTTGTGAAGTCAACGGCGATTGAATGGGAGAAAGACCTTCCGATTGTGAATCAGATGAACGGACGGTTGCATTGAAGGTAACTGGGCCGTTACCAGTTTGGGCATTCCACACCGAAATGGTCAACTTATCTCCGGCATTAAGTTTCCATTCGCTCAACCCATACGCGCCCGTAAAACCTTTGATGACAATTTGGGTATCCGTCCATTGGCTGACATTTAAATTGATCCAGTCGCCATTGTATCCGGCATCCCAATTGGCTGTATCATTGTGAATCTTCAAAAATTTGGAAGTGCCATTGAAGGCGTTTTGTGTGCCGAATCCGATGCCGGAAATGGTGATGGTCTGCGTCTGCTGCGGTGCAACGACACTAACAGAGCCGATCACAGGGGGAGCCGTTGTAGATGCTACAGTAAGAGGTTTGTTCAAAGTTACGGCGTATTGGCCATAAGCAACGATTCCTACTCCGGCACCTACGAAGCACCCTTTCTTTTCAGCATCTTGATAAGTTTTTATTTTGTCCCCCAAGGTCCCTAAACTCACAGCGGCTTTAGCCATGCTAAAATCTGCATACAGCGGACCCAATATAGCGGAGATCTCCGGCCCCACCAGACTCAACACTCCCATCCCAAGTGCTTGAATCTCGTCCTGAGTTGTTGGCGTAGGGACCGCCAGCAACATGCCGATCCATTCGAAGGCGGTCACGACTTGCTCTGCCGAAGGATCCGGACCTGTCATGACCTTGAACATAGGGCCGTCCACAGGAACGACCATATATTTCCATAAAAACTGCACCCCGCTTGGCTGGTTTGTAATCGAGTTTGGATTCTGCACTGCAACTGCTATGGTCACTGCGTCATTCCAGACTGAATCAGCAAGGTTAACGTCTACAAGAGAAGAAAAGCCCGGTGGAGGTTTCCCAGTCTGTAATGCAAGAAATTTCGCGAAGGAATTTGGAACAAGATTCGCACTTCCACTGGACGTTGACGTAGTTGTTGAAGAACTGATTCCGCCAGTGACAGTAACATTCCAGCTTCCTGAATTGTCCGGAAACCAGTTGTCATTAACACTTAAATAAAGTCGCCCGCTATCGGATGCGGTAAAAGTTTTGCTGGTTCCAATTTCAAACGGTTTTCCTGACGAACCAATCCTCCCGACAAGCGACCACGGTGCTAGCCCTGGCGCGACAAGAGCGCCACCCGGTCGTGTGGTGCCAGTAAGTTCCGGCCTTCCAGCGGGAGTTTCATTGTTATAGGCTGGAATTAAAGCGCCAACCGTCACCGTCCCGCTGGCGTTGATGGTAATGGTTTGGCCGTTGGTTAAGTCAATTCCGGTATCATACCACACTATATTTGCCGCCAATTGGAATGATGCTGGCAGGTTTTGAATTCTATTTGTTGGCGGGAAAGCAACTTGCGAATTATTTGAATTGGTCGGTGTGGTTTGTGGCTGATTTTGGGCCGATTGCTGTTTCCTTATTTGATTAACGGTCTGGTTGATCAACTGATTGGCGAGTCCGTTGAAATCCAAGCCAGCCAATTGGACAGGTGCCGCTGCATAACTTAGTATCACCAAACCGCCTCGGCACACAAAGGCAGCGATCAAAAGAACACCTATCCGTTTTAGGAAAGCATTCACTTTTGTCCGCGCTTTTTCACTTCTGAAACAGCGTCATATAGGTTGTGAAAAATTTGTCAAACTTTTTTCAGAAATCAAAAAACCACGGGATTTTGTTCCCGATTTTCGTAAGGAGTTTCCTGTTTTTATATTGTCGGCGGCGGTCTGTGACTGCCGCATAAATCATCGGCGCTCACAGACCTCCGCTACAGATCAGCCAGGCGCAAATGGATTGCCTTTGGGCGGGGTTGAATCAATTCGCGGCAAAAAAAGCTGGCTGAGAAACAAATAGATCCAGCCCAGCACGAAATGCGCGCTGAAGATGAAGCAAAATTGAATCAAATCAAGCGCGGCAAAATCATAAAGCCCAACGGCGGCGGTCAACAGCAACGCGCCCGGCATCAACGCCGCGCCCGCCAGCTTCCAACTGCTGCGGAAATTCAAATTGCGGTTCGCGAAAAAGCTGATGAGCCAGACCGGCAGAAAATAAACCGTCGCCAGCGCCGCCCACGCCAGCATCAGGCCGGCGACAACGGCCAAAACCGTGATGGCCAGCAGTTCCGGCTCCCACGCGCCCCAAAGCGGTTCCAGTTCGGTGCGGTTGAAGGAGATGATTTGATCGGGCGGATAAGGAAAATCCTGGTAACCGAGCAACGAAAATACGCGAACGGTTTGCGCGCCGAATTCGATTTGCACGTCGGCCGGCGAATGGATTTGGCCGCTGTGATTCGGATCAACGATAAACGCAAGAAACCGGCCCTCGGCGAGGAGTTGCGGCGGGTTGCCGGGCCAATCCAGCCGGCCCGCGTGTATTTCACCGGCGACCGGCAAATTTCGAATGGCGGCACGCACGGTCGGGAAACAGCCACCGGAAAGAAACCAAACGACGGCTGCGGCAGCGAGTGATGCGACGACGAATTGCACGAGCAGCAGACGACTGAGCCGGGCGCGCGCAAACGCCGCCACACCGCGCGGCGTCAACGGTTCCCACGCAATGGGTGATTCAGCAGGTGCACTCATCGAACTGCAGATTAACAGAAACGGCACGGGTAAGAAACCAGCCCGTGTTCAGCCTGTGCTGGAAAAAATCAGGCCTTTTTTTCCTCGGTTGGCGGCGGCGGCGGATTTTGGTTCGGCGGCGGCGCGTGAATCAGCGGCACGGGATAACGCAATTTCATCACGTCGTCCACCAGCACTTCGACGAAATAAGTTCCCGCGGTCTTGAATTCGACCTGGCCAAAAACCATCACCCCGGTCGCGGACAACGCCGGGTCGCGCAACTCAAATTTCATTTCGCTCTTGCTGACGACCGTCGTCTGGTCGGGCGCGATGAGCCGGACAGTTTCCGTAAACTGGCCGATGCCCGCCGTCCAGCGGTTGAAGATGCACAGGCGCGCGGCCACGATGGGCAGTTGCGGCACGCGGATGAAGTTGATGACGCCGATGAGGAACAAATTTCCATTCACTTCCTGGCGGACTTCTTCGCACAGCAGCGAGCATTGCAAATCGGGGAGAATTCGGGTGGCTTCCATTTTAATTGTGAGTTTTGAATTTTGTTGTAGCGGCACTCTACGAGCGCCGCTGTTCGTTATTCTAAAATCCGGCGGTCACAGACCGCCGCTACAAAGACAATTTTCCGCCGCGCGGACCGTGTTTTGCATCAGCATCGCAATGGTCATCGGACCGACCCCGCCGGGGTTCGGCGTGATTTTGCCGGCGATCGGCTGCACCCCGGCAAAATCCACGTCGCCCACCAGTTTTCCATTCACGCGGTTGACGCCCACATCAATCACCGTCGCCCCGGGTTTGACCATGTCGGCCTTCACAAATTCGGCGACGCCCATCGCGGCAATCAAAATGTCCGCGCGCCGGCAGTGCGCCCGGATGTCGCGGGTGCCGGAATGGCAAATCGTGACGGTCGCATTCGCGCCTTTGGCCTTCTGGCAGAGCATCGCGGCCAGCGGTTTGCCGACAAGGTTGCCGCGGCCCAAAATCACCACTTCCGCGCCGTCGGTTTTCACATTCGAGCGCACGAGCAGTTCGCGGATGCCCGCCGGCGTGCAGGGTTGAAAACCGGTCGGGTCGCCGAGCATCAGTTTGCCGACGTTGACCGGATGAAAACCGTCCACATCCTTCTGCGGCAAAACCGTCGAGAAGACGAGCGCTTCGCGAATTTGCTTCGGCAGCGGCGCCTGGATCAGAATCCCGTGCAGCCGCGAATCGGCGTTCAGCTTTTTCAGCAGCGCGAGCAATTCACTTTCACCCGCAGTTTCGGGCAAAACGTGGGTTTCGGAAAAAATGCCGAGTTCGGCGCAGGTTTTTTCCTTGCGACCGACATAAACCCTGGACGCCGGATCTTCGCCCACACGAACGAACGCGAGGCCCGGTTGGACCCCGCGTTGGTTCAATTCAACGACGCGCTGCGCCAGTTCCCGCTGGATTTGCGCGGCGATGGCGCGCCCATCAATGAGCTTGTGATTGTCTGGGGCTGCGCAAGATGACGTGTGGGACGGCATTTTGGGAAATCACCTGGATGCTCTGGATGTTGATGAGGGGCGTGTCCTTCCAGCGCGCATCAAGACCCTCCTCGCCCGTGACAATAATCCGCATATTGACGTAACGGCTCAGGTCGAGGGTCGGTGAAGTCGTGTAAAGATAATTAATGTTAACGCCCGTCGCCGGGTCATACAATTCGTATTTGGTCGGTGCAACGGGGCTGCCGACGCCGCGCACAACGCCTTCATGGGACACAACGCGCACGGGCGGCGCCGTTGGTTCAGACGGGGTGGTTGCCATCGTTTGAGGTTCGGGAACCGGCGTCGGCGCGGGCGCGGGTGCAGGAGCCGGAGCTTCCTGTTTCAAATACATCGCGGCAACAAAGGCATAGCTGTTGCCGGGCGGATCAATTTGCATCCAATCACCTTTGGTGGTGATTTCATTCACCGCCGTGCCTCGCTCGATGACCCCGAGAACGCTGTAATTTTCACCCGGCCCGGCGCGCAAATTCAATTTCTTTGGCAAAACGGTCTTGCTCGTGGCGTCAATATACGAAGACTTGACCCAGGCATGCGTGCTCGAGGGAAGGGCGATTTTCGCCCATTGCGCGGGTTCATTGACTTTGTGCTTGTCCAAATTAATCTGGTCCAAAACCGTCACGGTTTCGCCCTTTTTCAAATGGCTGACGACTTCACCCTTGAGACCGGCCTGGCCGCGGGCATTGATGTTGGCCGCAACCTCCGCCGGGCCGGGAACGAGTGTGACCGCCGGCTCGCTGATGGGTTTTGCCACCGCGGCCTTGCGCTTATGTTTGACGGGCGCCGCCTTTTGGGCCGGCTCCACCGCCGGCGCGGGGGTGCTCGGCGCAGGTGCGACCGCCGGGGACGGCGCGGGGATGGGAGGCAGTGTGTTTGTATTGTTCTGCGCGACCGCGCTCATCGCGAGCATCACGCCCAAGGTCAACCAGCAATTCATTTTCATATTTCCTGAAGTAAAGTCCTTATTTCCGTCTCTGTCAATGTCCGCCATCGGCCCGGTTTCAACTCGCCCAGTTTGATTTTGCCAATCTGCGTCCGTTGCAACCGTTTCACTGCCAGACCCTGCGATTCAAACAACCGCCGCACCTCGCGGTTTTTGCCTTCGCCCAGTTCCAACTCCACCACGCTCCGCGCCCGACTGGCGGAAACGAGCCGCGCCGCCTCCGCCCGAAGCTTTTCGCCCGCGTGCCACACGCCGCGCGTGAACTGCCCGAGCATCGCCTTGTCCACCCGTCCTTCGACAGTGGCCACGTATTTTTTGCGGACACCGTAGCGCGGATGGGTCAGGTGCAAGGCGAATTGTCCATCATTGGTCAGAAAAATCAACCCCTCACTGTCGAAATCCAGACGGCCCACGGAATGCAGATTTTGCCACTCTTTTGGCAATAAATCGTGGAGGGCCGGACGTCCCAATTCATCCCGGGACGAACAAACGCAGCCGGCCGGCTTGTGCAAAGCCACGTAAAGCTTGCGTTTGGCGCGGACAGGCCGGCCATCCACCGTCACTTCGTCGTGGATGGGATCAACCTTGGTTCCGAGCAACCGCACCAACTGGCCGTTGACGCTGACGCGCCCGGCCAGAATGATTTGTTCACCCGCGCGGCGCGAAGCCACGCCTGCGTCGGCAAGGAATTTTTGAAGTCGGACCACGGGAAGTGACGGGTGACAAGTGACATGTGACAAGTAGCGTGAATGCGCGTCACCCGCCACCCGCCACTGTTTACACCTCGGGTTTGGTTTTGTGGAGGCCGGTGATGCGGTCGCCTTCCTTCCACTGGCCGCGTTTCTTGAGGAGTTCGGTGCGCTCAAAGCGCTTGAGGACATTGCGCTTGCCGCCGAGGGTGGACGCCGCGCGCAGACTGCGATGCTGTGACATAAATTGTTTTCGGTTAAATTTTCAGCCGCCTTCAATTCCAAAAGCGAACGCGGACTCTAACACAATTGTGCCAAAAGCCAATGGTTAATTTGGCGTGGTAGGGCGTCGCTGCGCAGCCCAAATATCAGGGCGGCGCGGCAGCGACCGCCCTGCCAACTGATTCCAGCCCGGTTCAACTCTGCTCCGCCACACGCACCACTTCGCCCCGCAGGGCATCCAGCGCCACCGGCTTGTACAGCACCGGCAACTCAACGGAATCAATGAATTTCTGGAACTGGGAGCGGGCATCCAGCCCGATGATAAAAATAAACCGCCGGGCCAGCGCCGGATTCGTGCGTCCAACCGTGGCATACAACAGGTCGCCTTCAACTCCGGACATCTGAAGATCGCAGACCACGGCATCGAGGCGGTGCTGGAGGACGAACTTCAACGCCAGCGCGCCATCGGGCACAATCGTCGCCTCATAGCCATCACTTTCGAGGGTTTCTTTGAGGGACCAGGCAAATTGAATATCATCGTCCACGATCAGGACGTGCCTTTTGCGAGGTGTGCCATTGTTGGTATCCATGACGACTGGCCTCGGCCTGATAATACTCTGGCTTGCAGGCAAAGCAAGCACTTTGAAGGCTCGGCAGTGCGTCAGTTTGAAGAAAGATAAGAGGGTTGATTGAGGCCAAAATGCCTAATTCCTAAATCCGAATGACTAGAGAATGCTCAAATAACCAAATGACCAAACTGCCCACCCACCGCGTATTCGAGCTTCGGATTTTGGGTTTCTTTCGTCATTATGGTTTAGGAATTAGTCATCACCACTTCAATGTCGGTAGCCGGCGCGCCATCAGGCCTTTCCCGCCAAGGCCTGCTCCCGTTCCAGCAATGTGGGATGCGAATAGTAAAACCCGCTGTAAAAGGGATGCGGCGTGAGATTGCTTAAATTCTTCTCGTTCAGCTTGCGCAACGCGCCAATCAAGAATTGCGTCCCGCTCATCACCTGCGCGGCGAAGGCGTCGGCCTGATATTCGTAACGCCGCGCCCACCAATGGAACAGCGGGGAAAACCAAAACGTGACCGTCCCCGCCAGCAGTCCAAACAACAGCAACGCCGGGGCAACGTTTCCCGGTTCAAAACCGAACGCGCGGTAAAACCATTCCTGCCGGGCCAGAACGGAAATGAGATAAAAGCCGGCGAGCGAGCAGACCGCCGAGAAGACCAGCATTTTCGGGATGTGCTTTTTCTTGAAGTGACCGATTTCGTGCGCGAGCACCGCTTCCAGTTCCGGCCCGGTCAGTTGCTGAATCAACGTGTCGAACAGCACGATTTTCCGAAACCGCCCGAAGCCGGTGAAGAACGCGTTTGAATGCCGCGAACGTTTGCTGCCATCCATCAACTGGACGCTTTGGGCGCGGAATTGGGTCCGCTTCGCCAGATTGAGCAGCCGTTCGCGCAGGTCGCCTTCCGGCAGCGTTGTGAATTTGTTGAACAGCGGCAGAATCAAAACCGGCGCGAGCACGCTCATCAGGAGTTGAAATGCCAGCATCGCGCCCCAAGCCCACAACCACCACCAAGCTCCCGTCCATTGGACAATTTTCAAGATGAGCACCAGCAGCGGATACCCGAGCACGAGGGCGAGCAACAAGCCTTTCAACCGGTCAGACCACCAGATTTTCTGTGTCGTGGTGTTGAACCCGAATTTTTGTTCGAGTCGAAATTGCGCGTACCAATCGAACGGCCAGCCCGGCAGCGACACCGCAAACCCGGCCGCAAACAAAAACGCCGCTATCGCCCACGCCGGCTGGCCCAGCCCGTGGGAGAAAAGATGAAACCCCCACGGCAAAACACCGCTGAATAGAACGACCAGCAAGACTGCGGTGTTGCCGGGGCCTTCAATGTTTCTCAACCGGCCTTTGGCCAGCGTGTACGCGACGGATTTTTTATAAGTCGGCTCGTCAATGATTCCATGGAAAGCTTTTGGCATTTCGCCCGCGTGCGCGAGTACGTGGCGGTGGTTGAGCGAGGCCAGCCAGAGTTCCGCCGCCAGCCGGGCGAGAATCAGTCCCAACGTTAACCAGACAACGATGTTCACAAATTGCAATTCAACAATCAACGGGCGACTTCCTTCGTCTTGTGGCGGCACGCTTCCCAGCGTGCCAGTAATGGCGGCATCCCTGCCGCCAGTTCGGGACTCGCGGCAAGGATGCCGCGATCACTGGCAATCAAGGATGATTGCCGTTACCACTTTAGTACCGGCAACCGGCGCGCCACTTCCTCCGCGTTGGTGCGACTGTTGAACGCGCTGATGCGGAAATAGCCTTCGCCCTTCGAACCGAAACCGCTGCCGGGCGTGATGACCACATTGGCTTCACCAAGGATTTTGTCGAACGCCTGCCAGCTCGTGACGCCCTTCGGTGCTTTCACCCAGATGTAAGGCGCGTTCACACCGCCGAAAACCTTCAGTCCGGTTTTCTTCGCCCCGTCGCGCAACACTTTCGCGTTGCCGAGATAATGCCTGATGAGCGCCTGCACCTGCGCCTTGCCTTCCGGCGAGTAAAGCGCCTCCGCACCGCGTTGCGCGATGTAACTCACGCCGTTGAATTTCGTCGTCATGCGCCGCAGCCAGAGCGGATGCAGCGGCTGGAACTCGCCGGATTTCGTCTGCGCGTTGAGCGACTTGGGCACCACGGTGAACGCGCAGCGGACGCCGGTGAACCCGCCGCTCTTCGAGCAACTGCGGAATTCGATGGCGCAGTTGCGCGCGCCGGGAATCTCGTAAATCGAATGCGGCAAATTGGAGTCGGTGATGTAAGCTTCGTAGGCCGCGTCGAACAAAATGACGGCCTTGTGTTCGAGCGCGTATTTCACCCACGCTTCGAGTTGTGGACGATTGGCCGCCGCGCCGGTCGGATTGTTCGGCGAGCAAAGATAAATCACGTCCACATGCCGCTTCGGTGGTTCGGGAATGAAGCCGTTGCTTGGTTTGCACGGCAGATAAACAAGTTTCGCGTAAGTGCCGGCTTCGTTGGCTTCGCCGGTGTGGCCGGCCATCACGTTCGTATCCACGTAAACCGGATAAACCGGGTCGCTGACGGCGATTTTGTTTTTGTGGCCGAGGATGTCGAGGATGTTGCCGGTGTCACATTTCGTGCCATCGCTGACAAAAATCTCGTCGTCGGCCACGTCGCAGCCGTGGTCGCGGAAATCATTTTTGGCAATGGCGGCGCGCAGCCATTCATAGCCCTGTTCCGGGCCGTAGCCTTTGAACGTCTCGCGCACAGCCATTTCATCCACGGCGCGGTGCATCGCGGCGATGGCGACAGGCGGCAGCGGTTCGGTCACGTCGCCGATGCCGCAGCGAATGAGGCGTTGGGCCGCCTCGGGGTTTGCGTCGCAAAACACCTTCACACGCCGGCCGATTTCAGGAAAAAGATAACCGGCCTTCAGCTTGAGATAATTGTCGTTAAGCAATGCCATGACGTCTCAAAACGCAGGTGAAACGATAATGAAAACAGGGAACCAAGGCAAGAAAGCGAATTGTTAACCACGGATGGACACAGATGAACACGGATTCAAAAACAGCGAGACAAAAATCAAACCTTCTTCATCCGTGTCAATCCGTGTTAATCCGTGGTTAAAAAAACTTAAAGCAAAATTCACCCGGCTGAATTGCGCCACTTGAGCTGCTTGATTTGCGCGTGTTCGGGATGCTGCGGGTCGAGGCTGCGCAGTTCAAATTCCGCGCCGTCGCGAGCGAGCGTGGCCCGCACCCAGCCGCTCGGACGGCTTTCCTTGAAGACGTAGCTCGTCGGCGGCAGATTGACGAGCTGCACGCCGCTCGCGTGCTGCTCCACGTGCCAGTTGTGCGTGTGACCGAAGATGAACGCCTTCACCTGCCGATGCCGCGCGAATAATTCCTCAAACGCCGCCGAATCCTTCAAGCCCGTCGTGCCGCCGGGCGCCTGCAGGTTGTGATGGCAAACGACCAGGGCCGGTTTGTCCGGGCGCAAATCCAATTCGCGCGCCATCCAGTCAAGTTGCACGGAGCCGGCCTCGCCGGGCGCGGTGTCGGTGACATCCAGCGAATCGAGCAGAAACCAGTTCGCGCGGTCACTGGCAAAAACCGTGGCCTGCCGATGCAACCTGGAACCCTGCTCCGTCATATCGCGTGGGAATGCCTGCCAGAAGTTTTCGCGCTCATCGTGGTTGCCGAGTGAAAGATGCACCGGGGCGAGGGCGCGGACGGGTTCGACCCATTTGCCGAACGTCGCGTAATCGCCCGGCAGGCCGGACTCAAATGCGAGGTCGCCATTGATAATGACCGTGGCGGGCTTCACCGGCCACGCGGCGAGTTCGCGCACGCAGGCAGCGAGATTGTCCGCCATGTTGACATGGCTGTGTTTCAGTGTGGCATCCGCGGCGATGTGCGTGTCGGAGAAAAAGGCGAATGTGTTTTTATCCCGCGATTTGCCAAACAGTCCGGCTTGGCTTTGGGGTGCGAGGGCGAAGGCGGCACCGGCGAGCGCAGCGCGTTTCAGAAATTCACGACGCGTGAGTTGCGGCAAATGAAGCGGCATAAACTCACAACAAAAATCCCGCGAGCGATGCGGTCATGTAGGCGGCGAGCAGGCCGCCGCACATCGCGCGAAAACCGATTTTGGCCATTTCGCTGCGGCGTTCGGGCGCGAGCGAGCCGATGCCGCCCACTTGGATGGCGATGCTCGCGAAGTTCGCGAACCCGCACAGCGCGTAGGTGGCAATCGTGAAGCTGCGCGGGTCGAGCGCGAGCTGTTTCGCATTGGCCGTGAGGTCGAGGTAGCCGACGAATTCGTTGAGCACGATGCGCTCGCCGAGGATTTGTCCGACGCTCAAGCAGTCCTGCGCTGGCACGCCCATGAGCCAGGCGAACGGCGCGTTGATCCAGCCGAAAAAGTTCTGAAATGTAACTGGCACATAAACCATTGCATCAGCGACTTGTTTACCGCAATCAACCCGCAAGAAAAAATAAGCAGCCTCTTTTTGAACGAACGCATATAAATAATTCGCCAGTGCAATCATGGCGATGAACGCGATGAGCATGGCGATGACGTTCAACGCCAGATGAAAACCGTCACCCGCACCGCGGCAGATGGCGTCAATGGAATTGGCCGTCGTGCGCGGCACGGTGGCGGGCGCGCTGGCGGCGGTTTCGCTTTTTTGGGTTTCCGGCAGGAGGATTTTCGCAATCAGCAGGGCGGCGGGACAATTCAACACGGACGCGGTGAGCAGGTGTCCGGCGGTGTTCGGATAGCCGGCGCGGATGCCCATGGCCGCATAAACCGCCGCGACGCCGCCGGCGATGTGCGCCATGCCGCAGACCATGATGGTCATCAATTCGCTGCGGGTCAGGCGCGGGATGTAAGGCCGGATCATCAGCGGCGCCTCGGTCTGGCCCATGAAGATGTTGGCGCAGGCGGAAAGCGTTTCGCTGCCACTGGTGCGCATGATCTTGCGCATCACCCACGCAAAGGCGTGGACGACCTTCTGCAAAATGCCCCAGTGATAGAGCAGCGACGAAATGCTCGCGACGATGATGATTGTGCCCATGACGAGAACGGCGAAAATGACGGAATTGCCCGGACCAAATTTTTCCGAAAGCAGATTTTCATCCGCGAGCGGGCCAAAGACGAATTTGCAGCCTTCGTTGGAGAACAGGATCAACTTTTGAATCACCTTGCCGGCGAAATCAAAAAGCGCGCCGCCCCACGGCGTTTTCAAAATCAGCACGGCCAGGGTGAATTGCAGGCCGACGCCCCAAATCACCGTGCGCCAGGGAAACAGTCTGCGGTTGTAGGAAATCGCCCAGGCCACCGCAATCATGGTGAACCAGCCGAGCAGACTGATGAATTTCAATTCCATGAATTACTTGTGGCAGAAGGCCTCGTTGACGCGCCGACAGGCCTGTTTATAGACGTGCGGATGCAAGACACCGACGAATGGCAGGTTCCGATACCGTTCCGCAAAGTCGAGGCCGTAACCCACGACAAAGTAATCCGGGATTTCAAAACCGATGTAGTTTGCCTTCACGTTTTCAATGCGGCGGGAGGGTTTGTCCAGCAGCACGCAAATTTTAATCCGGCGCGGCTTGAGCGCGCGCAGTTTGGGCAGCACCCGGCTCATGGTCCTGCCCGTGTCCAGGATGTCGTCGATGAGCAGCACGTCGCGACCGCGCATGTCCAGCCGCAATTCCTTGGTGAAGACCAGTTCGCCCGATTCCGTGCCCGCGCCGTAGCTCGACACGCCCATGAAATCCAGCCGCAACGGCAGCGACAGATGCCGCATCAAATCCGCCAGAAACATGACCGTACCGTTGAGCAAAGAAACCACCACCATCTCGCGTCCGCGAAAGTCGCGTTCGATTTCCCGCGCCATCACGAAGATGCGCCGCGCGATCTGACCTTCCGTGATGAGCACGCGCTCGACTTCCTTGCGCCAGCGCGGAGGGACATTTCTCGCGGGAGTCTTGAGTTTTGAATTCTGAGTTTTGAGTTTGGCAGACACGGTATTCAATTCAAATGTGTTTGGAATCGTGTTCGTCCTTGTGCGTATAACCGCTGTCCTGCCGTTTGAAGTTCACCTCGTTCTTTTTGACGTAAGCGGCGAACACGTCATCCGCGCTCATGCCCAGCACCTGCGCCAGGCTGATGAGAAAATGAAAAAGATCAACGACCTCGACCCGCGCGTTCTGGTCGTCGAATTTCTGATACTTCGCCCACCATTTCCACGGCACGCTGTCGGTGAGTTCGGCGATTTCCTGCGTCATGGCGCGGCAATAATTCAAAGTCCATTTTGTTTTCTCCGCCTCGTTCATGCCCCCGGTTTTGACGCCGATGCGTTCGTTGAGGGCCTTTTGCATGCGGAACAATTCGCGGAATTGGTCGGGTTTTTCCATGCGCGAAGCATTTCGCCGGTCGGCGCGGGAAGCAAGTCCAAACCTGAGTGTGACAGGTGACATGATAACGACATTGGTTTATTCATGACACTTGACACTTGTCACCCTTCGCAATTTTGCGCTTTGAACTTTGCCGGCAAACGCCTATAAAAACTTCATGCCAACGTTTCTGACCCAGGGCGGCCCGGTGATCTGGCTGATTCTGCTCGCTGCGGCCATCGCCCTTGCCACCTTCATCGAGCGCGTGCTCTATTGCCACCGCTCGCAAATCAATTCCGCCGAGTTCCTCAACGGCGTCCGCACCGTGCTCAAGCGCGACAATGTGGTCGAAGCCATTTCCATCTGCGACGCCACGCCCGGCCCGGTCGCGCGCATCGTCAAAACGGCGATTCTCAACAGGGACCGCGGCCGCGAACGGGTGCGCGAAGCGGTCGAGGAAGCCGGGCTCACCGAAGTGCCGCGGCTTGAGGAGAAATTGAATCTGCTCGCCACCATCGCTCAAATCGCGCCGCTGCTGGGTTTGCTGGGCACCATCCTCGGTTTCATGGATATTTTCAAGCAATTGCAAGCAGACGGCCTTTACGCGCACATCAGCGGCGAACATTCGCTTGCCGATGGTATCTGGCATGCGCTCATCTGCGCGGCAGCGGGCATCGCCGTGGCCATTCCCGCTCATGCCGGTTACAACTATCTCGTCAGCCGCATCAATAAAATCGTCCTCGACATGGAACGCGCCGCTGCCGAAATCGTCAACATCGTCACCGAGAACGGAAACGGCAAACCTTCATGAAATTTCCACGCAATTCCCGGCTGCTGCGCAGCCCGTTTGACATGGCGCCGTTCGCCGCGGTTTTATTTCTGCTGGTCATTTTCCTGATGCTCGGCGCGCTCGTGCCCATATCCGGCCTGCCGCTGCGATTGCCGGTGGCGGACAACCTGCCCGGCACCGACAAACCGACGGTCACCGTTGCCGTGGACGCCAAGGGACGATTTTATTTCGCCAATCAAATTGTCGCTGAAGATAAATTAAAATCAGCCCTCAAAACCGCCGCCCAAAAATCCCGCGAACCGCTCATGCTCGTCATTCAGGCCGACAAAGCCGTGACTTACGACCAGTTCATCCATCTGACGTTGCTCGCGCGCGACGCCGGCATCCAAAACGCGCTGCTCGCGACGTTGCCGCGCGCCGTCACCGCGCCCGCCGGGCCATGAACGCTGCTTCCGCCGAACCGCATCCGACCGGACTTGCGGGGACGACCCGGGTTGCGCCGGAGGCCCCGCCGCGGCGGGAGCCGCAAGGCAAAGGCCCGTGGACGCGCGGCCGGTGGTTGACGCTTATCGCGCTTGTTTTCGCCGCGCATGTCGCATTGCTTTTCGTATTCGGCGGGCGAAAACAGATTGTCCCGCGCGCGGTGACCAACGTTCCGACCCTCAAACTCGCGGACGATTCCAGCGAACTGCTCGCGCTGAACGACCCCACGCTCTTTGCGCTGCCGCATCAGAAGGATTTCGCGTCCGCCATCTGGCTGCAAACGACCGCTTTGAAACAACCATCGTTCCGTTGGACCGCGCCGACGAACTGGCTGCCATTGTCCGTGGATGAGCTGGGACTGGCGTTTAATCAATTCATGCAGACCAATCATTTCGCGGGCTTTGAACTTCAATTAAAACCGCCGCTTAAACTCAGCGCGCCCGGGTTGCCGATCGAACCTGCGCTCGCGCAAAATTCCACGTTGCGCGTCGAAGGCGAACTGGCACAACGACAGTTGCCTTCACAAATCAACCTGACGAACTGGCCGTATGCGGACGTGATTGCGCCAAGCAAAGTGCAGGTGCTTGTGGACGCGGCGGGCAATGTTGTTTCAACCGTTTTGCTCCCTCCCGACAGCGGTTTTACCGCCGCCGATCAGTATGAAAAAGCCGACCAGCGCGCGCTCGAACTCGCCCGCGCCGCGCGTTTCGCGCCGTCATCGCGCCTGACCGTTGGCCGGCTGATTTTCAACTGGCACACGGTGCCGCCACCCGCGACGAACGCGCCGGCCAATCCCTAGCATGAGCATTCCCGCGCTGATTGTGATTTACGTGGCCCTGCTGCTCGGCGCGCTGTGCGGTCTGGGGATCTATTCCGAAATGCGCCGCCGACGCTTCGGCCCCACGCACACGGAGGACAGGATTTTTCGCTGCCAGAATTGCGGTTACGTTTATACGGACGACGCGGACGTGGATCGCTCGCGTTGTGTGCAGTGCGGCAAACTGAACGAGCCGATTGTGTTTTAGAAGTTGGTCAATGGTCAGTGGTCAGTAGTCAGTGGTCAGTTGTTATTCACCCTTGTGATCGCGTCCAATTGATTTCAAATAAGAATTCAGTTGCGGAGCAAGATTATCCACCAGCGGCTTGAGCTTTTTCACATCGGCGGGTGTGAGAAGATTCCTTTTGAAAGCACGTCGGAGGAAATGTTGCGTTTCGTTCAGCGAACCTCGTGCAATCTTCACAAAACGCTGATTGTCCTGGAAATTGTGACGGCCTGTCCCTTCGGCAATGTTCGCACCGATGCTGTCGGCGCTGCGCACGATTTGTTTGCCGACCGTATCTTTGGCAAACGCGTTCCATCGGAGCACGATTTTCCAAACTTCATCAGCTAATTCCTCCGACAACTTGTAAACCCGAAGATTTTCAAAATTTGTTCTGCCCATAATCCGCAATGCTACTAACCACCAACCACCAACTGCTGACTAGCTTCCCGTCTTCAATTCCACCACGTCGTGCGGGGCGGCTTCACGCATTCCGGCGGGGCTGACGCGGATGTAACGCGCCCTGTCACGGAGTTGCGTGAGGTTTGCCGCGCCGAGATAACCCATGCCGGATTGGATGCCGCCGATGAGCTGCGCCAGCACGCGATCCACCGAGCCGCACGCTTCCTTGAGCGCCTCGATGCCTTCGGCGGCGACCTTTTGCGTGGGATTCGCCGGCTGGCCGTAACGCGCCGCCGAGCCGGCCTTCATTGCCCCGAAGCTGCCCATGCCGCGATATTGCTTGTAAAATTTGCCGCCGATTTCCATGACGTCGCCGGGCGCTTCGTTGCAACCGGCAAAAATGCCGCCGCAAATCACTGCCTGTGAAAGCGTCAGCGCCTTCACAATGTCGCCGGATTTCACAATCCCGCCGTCGGCAAGAATGGAAACTTTTTTCTTCGCCGCCGCGCGCGAACAAACGTAAAGCGCAGTCATCTGCGGAATGCCAACCCCGGCGACGATGCGCGTGGTGCAAATCGAACCCGGCCCCTGTCCCACTTTGATGGCGTTCGCACCGCACTCAGCGAGATACTCGACGCCCGCCGCGCCCGTAACGTTGCCGGCGATGATGGGCAATTTGGGAAACGCATCGCGCAACACGCGCACGGTGTCGCCCACGCCCTGGCTGTGGCCATGCGCGGTGGAAACCGCCACGACGTCCACGCCGCGTTCCACGAGCGCGCCGACGTGGCTCAGAATGCGTTCGCGGTCGAGTTCGCCAAAGGCGTTGCGCGTGGCCGAGACCGCCGCGCCACAAATGAGATGGAAGTGCGCGTCGCGCGCCGGTTTGAACTGCGCGTTGCGTTCCTGCGTGATGCGCTCGATGTCGCTCATCGTGAACAGGCCGCGCAGGTTGTCCTTGTCATCCACGACGAGCAGTTTGTGAATGCCAAGATGTTCGTTGAAAAATTTGTCGGCGCGCGCGATGGGGTCCTTGCCGAGTTCCTTTTGGGTGATGGTGTGAACCTGTGCGCGGGGCGTGAGGGCGTCGGCGACTTTACGCTTGGCGTAGCGCGGCTTGACCACGTGGCCGGAAAGCAGGCCGACGAGTTTGCCCTTGTCATCCACGACGGGAAAGGTGCTGAAGCCGAATTTTTTCTGCTCAATCAAAGCCAGCACGTCACCGATGAGCTGGTCGGGGGCAACCTGGATCGGCTCCTGAATCAGACCGTGAACGTGGTTTTTGACGCGGCTGACCTCGGAAAGCTGCTGGCGTTCCGGCATGTTGTAATGGATGAGGCCGAGGCCGCCGTTGGCCGCCATCGCGATGGCCATGCGCGACTCGGTCACCGTGTCCATGTCGGATGAAATGACCGGGATGTTGAGGCGCAGATTTTCCGCGAGCTGGGTGTCGAGTTGCGTGTCGCGCGGGAGAATCTCCGAATAAAGCGTCGCCAGCGTGATGTCGTCGAAGGTCAGGGCGAGCTTGTTGTTCGCGGGGAAAAATTGATCCGCCGGCTGGTAGAACGGATCGTCGAAACCGGAATTGCGCGTGGCTGCCATGTCGGAAAATGAAGCATGACTGCCGGCTTTGGCAAGATAATTTCTGAATTCAGGTCTGCGGCTTGGTTGGCGGGACCCGCACGCCCAGCCGCTTCGAAGGGTCGGATTCAACCGCCTTTCCGCTGAGGAGATCGTTGATCACGTCAATCAATTGACCGGGCGTGCAACTCGATTTCAGCAAGGCTCTTTCCGCGCCGATTGCCGCCGCTTCCTGCGCCAGTCGGGTCATGTGGGCATTGGAAAGGATGATCACCGGGGTATCCTTCAGGGCGGGAGTGGAACGGATGTATTTAAGGACATCAACCCCGTTGAGTTTGGGCATCATCAGGTCCAGCACGACGACGTCGGGTCTCACCGCGGACAGCATCCTCACCGCCACCAAACCATCTTCCGCCACCTCGACGTCGAATCCCTCGCGCACAAGTTTCGCGCGATACACCTGCACCACCACCGTGTCATCCTCAACGAGAAATATAGTTGTCATGGCCGAATTCATCCGCCACCGAACCCTTCCCCCCCGAAGCGTTCACAACGCTAAATCGGTCACTCAAGGTTGGAAAGAAAAAAAGTGGTTGTGGCGGCGAACCATGCCGCCGGGGTGATCCATTATCTCTGATGGTCGTTTCCCATCCTTCTGCTTCAGTGAAAACTGGTCACCAACCAGAAACCACCAACGGCCATGGCCGCAACGGCGCAAGTGCTCATCAAACCGCGATAAATTTTCGCGCCGCTGGCGTTGCACCGTTTGGCCAGCAAACCGATGCCGGAGGAAAACATGGCCATGGATACCACCGTGCCCGCGCCGAACGCCACCAGGTAGGCGACGGCCTGCACCTTGGTCGGAAAAGCGAGAATCGGCAACACGCCGATGAAATGCGAACTGCCAGCCAACCCATGCAGGATGCCGATGCCAAAGGCGACGTGTGAATGATGATGAGCCTCGTCCCGCGTCGCGGGATGTGCGGAATGCTGACCGTGAGTGTGAATATGCACGTGCCGTTGGCCGTCGTGGTCGTGTTCATGGACATGGATGTTGCTCTTGAGCGCCTTGCGCAAGGCCCACAGGCCGATGCCAAACAGCATCACACCCACCAGACGTTCGCCCCAAGATGACAGCAGGTCCACCGGCAACAGACCGCGCAACCAAAGCGTCAGCAATCCCACCACCGCCACGCCCGCCGAATGGCCCAGACCCCAACGCACCCCCGGCACCCAGGCACGCTCCGGTCGGCGGACCGCCAGCGGCGCAATGGCCGTTAGATGGTCTGGTCCCGACCACACGTGGATGATACCCGCGATCAATCCGGTAATTGCTGCAATCATAAATCTACTTCCGGCGAAGCTGCCTGAATCCCACTCCCAGCGCAAAGAAAACTTCGCCCGTTTTATCCTGCCATTTCAGTATTCAATCTGCAAACGAACACGACCACACGCCAATTGACAAAAATCAGCCCTTTTCTGCCGTCGCCGGATGGTGTCGGCGGCGATGACGCGGCGGATGCACTACGCTATATGGTGGCGACGAAGTCGCGGGCGGTCATACAACGGAAGTTGAGAGGGCTGTGATTAACAAAAGCACCTGGCCGCTCTTGATTCCACTTTTGTGGTTAAACAAATGTGGTGGTAGGTGGTCAGATACACCAAATCATTTTCGTCCAGCGCATGGAACCACTGCACGCGCTCCCTGGGTTTTATCTTCCTGAGTTTGAACAATGGACAGTCCGCGGGGTTGCTGTGGTCAAAGGGGCAGGCCTCAGAGAGTGCCAAAAGATTGGCTCGCAGTTCATTTCTTCGCGCCTGAGTTCTTGCGCTCATGACCATGGCAACGATTCAGTTATTCCAGGGTGACGGTCACCCGACGCACCCCGGTATGCGCCGTGCGAAGGGAATTGTCAACGGTTGGTGAGGTGCGGATTTCAATTGGCGGCGGACGGCATTTTTATCCCGCCAGCCACCGGTATGCCAGCTGGCAAGAACTTGCCGGCGTAATCCCGCACCGGGAATGCACTCTCCATGTTAATCTGACCCTACAAAACTTTGTCCCACGTGGGACAAAGTTTTGTAAGTGGGTCTGCGAGTAAAATTAACGAAGTGGTGGTTAAATCCGCGTCAATTCGCGTCCCTACTGCTCAATCCGGATAGCCGTTCGGATGCTTTTTGTGCCACGCCCACGCGGTGGCCACGATGTCCTCCAGCTTGGGGAATTTCGGCTTCCAGCCCAGTTCGCGAACCGCCTTTTCGGCGGACGCCACCAGTTTCGGCGGGTCGCCGGGCCGGCGCGGTTTTTCAACCGCGGGAATTTTTTTGCCGGTGACTTTTTCGCAGGCCTGGATGACCTGCCGGACCGAATAACCGTCACCGTTGCCTAGATTGTAAAAGCCGGTCTTGCCCGGTTGCAAACCGAGGATGTGCGCCTGCGCAAGGTCCTTGATGTGGATGTAATCGCGGATGCACGTGCCGTCGGGCGTCGGGTAATCCGTGCCGAAAATCTCGCACTGCGGCTTCCGCCCCAGCGCGACGAAAAGCACGTTCGGAATGAGGTGCGTCTCAATACGATGATGCTCGCCAAATTTTTCGCTCGCGCCCGCGGCGTTGAAATAGCGGAACGCGATGAAGTCCAGCCCGTAAATCTCCCGATACCACAGGAGAATTTTCTCGAACATCAGCTTCGCTTCACCGTAGGGATTGATCGGACGTTGAGGCAAATCCTCGGTCATCGGCATGCGGTCGGGCGGACCGTAGGTCGCGCAGGTGGAACTGAAAACGAACTTCTTCACGCCGCATTCGATGGCGGCGTCGGCGAATTTGAGCGCGTTGACGACGTTGTTGTGGAAATACTTTTTCGGGTTCGTCATGGATTCGCCAACGAGCGCGCTCGCTGCGAAATGCATGATGGCATCGGGCTTGGTAGATTTGACGGCGTTGAGGATGTCGCCTTCCTGCTCGGGTTTGCCCAGAACAAATTTTGCGCGCGAATCCACCGCCGAGCGATGGCCTTCGGTGAGATTGTCATAAACCGTGACTCGATGGCCGGCGTTGAGCAGCTCTTCCGTGCAGATGGAGCCGATGTAACCCGCGCCGCCGGTGACAAAGACGTTCATGCGTTAACTATGAAAGGAGCCTGCCGCAGTGCAAAGTTCAAAATGACACAAGTAAATTTGCGGGTGCCCGGAAAGCGTGCGGACGGTTTCGACGCGAGTGATCAACCATTGGCCGTCGATTTTCTTCAACGTGAATTTCATCTGCTGCACGAACTGGTCGCGTTCGCCGGAAACATTCGCCTGCACGGTGAGATCGGCCACGGCGGATTGTTTGTCCGGCGCAACGGCTATGTTTATGTCGGGGAATTTGACCTGCACACCGCCGGCCCGCGAACGGGCCATCAGGGCTGCCTGGGTGATTTCTTCACAATCCAAGGAATTGCGCTGGCCAAGTTCGGGTAATTCCACGTTCAGCTCGACATTGGTGGAAAAGAATCCAGCCACATTTCGCGCGGCAGCCAGTCGCGCCAGGTCACTTTCACTGGACGCAGAGGAAGCGGTGCGGGCCAGTTCCACCAGGCGCTGGCGAATGACTTTTTCCGGGCTGGGAAACAGAACCGTCCACAGCCAGATGCCCAGCGCCGCCAATGCGGCAACCAACACGATGCGGAAAACGATTTTCATAAGATGGCTTTGCCAATAATCTGGCTGCGCTGCGCCCCGCCTTTCATGTGATCTTCCCAAGGCATGGAGCGATTGTCGCCAACGACGAAATATTCGTCCGGGCCGAGTTTCCTGGGCGGCAGATTCCAGTTGCAGGGCAATTTCTCGTAAGGTTCATCCAGTGCTTCACTGTTGATCACCACGCGGCCGTCCACAAAAGCGACGGTTTCACCCGGCAGGCCGATGATGCGTTTCAGCAACATGACGTGTGGCGGTTCCAGCCAGTTGGCGGTCTGATGAATGCCAGCAGGGGTGTTGGTTTCCGCGCGGGAAAACCGAATGCCCACCACGTCGCCCCGTTGAGGCTCGTGCCACAGGTAGGCGAACCGGTTCACGAAATGGATCGAACGGTCCGGGTACGTCGGCAACATGCTGATGCCTTCAACCTGGATGTGCAACAGGATGAATTTGAAAACGATGGAGCACGTGACGATCAAAACGGCAATCCGCACCAGTGTTGCCTTGGGATTGCGTCCGATCACCGCGATGCGCACCCACCGGGGCAATCGCGGCTGCTTCCAGCCGGCATCCGATTGTCCCGTCTTGTCTTGCGCCATCATGCCCTGAAGTTTCGCGCATCCTGCCAGCGGCGCAAGCGCAGACTGTCACACTGCCTTTGCCTTTTCGGCACGTCTTGTCACCACCAGCTGCGTTCGGGTTTAACCGGATAGGCAGACCTGGGAGCGCCGACGTCCCGGCGGGTTGGAATTTTCGGTCTGCACGCAGCGAGCCGGCGGGACGCCAGCGCTCCCAGGCGGCGGAAGAATTCTTGCCACGATTGGTCAGCACTGTTCTCCGGCCATGATGTCAGCATCCTTGAGGGCAAATGAAAAGGGTTCGAGCGGCAGGGGTTGATCGTGATTCAGAAATTCTTCGCAAACCCGGAAGAAGTCCGATTTCGTGGTGACGCGGCGAATTTGATGCAGGAATTGTCCGTTTGGTTCAACACCCATACCGAGATAATTCATGTATTTTTTCATTTTCGCCACCCGCGCCGATTCGCGCACGTCCGGTGAACAAGCCGCTTCGTAGAGCGCGCGCACGTATTCCAGCACCTCGAGTCCGCGGGGGATGAAAACGGCTTCGCCGCGCTGATACTGGCAGATTTGCTGGAACAGCCAGGGATTGCGAATGGCGCCGCGTCCGATCATCAGCCCGCGCGCGCCGGTGATTTTCAGAACTTCGGCCGCGTTCCGGGCGGAATGCACATTGCCATTGGCCAGCACCGGACAGGGCATTTCCGCAACGGCACGCGTGATGTATTCGTAATGCACTTTTCCGTGATACATCTCGCGAACCGTGCGGCCGTGGACGACCAGCAGGTCCAGCGAGTGCTTCGCAAAAACCGGCAACAGTTCATCGAAAACTTCGGGCGAATCGAATCCAATGCGTGTTTTGACCGTGAATTTGATCTTCACCGCGTCCCGCAGCGCGCCGAGAATGGCATCCACCCGCCGCGGTTCACGCAGCAGTCCGCCACCGGCGCATTTGCGGCAAACCACCGGCGCCGGACAACCCAGATTCAGGTCCACCGCCGCAATCGGATACTGCTGCAACTCGCGCGCCGTGCGCACGAGCGACGGAATATCGTTGCCGATCATCTGGGCGATGACCGGTTTGCCCGTCGGGTTTTCGGTGATGGATTTAAGAATGCGTTTTTGCAGGGTTGAAGTGGCGTGGACGCGGAAATATTCCGTGACATAAACGTCCGCACCGCCGTAAACCGCCATCAATTTCCAGAACGGCAAATCCGTCACCTCCTGCATCGGCGCCAGCGCCAGCACCGGCGCCGGATTGGTAAACAGCGCTTCAAATTGATTGTGACAATCCACAATGCAAACTACCTGAATTGCAGATGCTGCTGCAATCTTTCCCGGGTTTCGGGCGATAATGGCGCCTGCCGGTAAACCGGCCCGCTCAACGGCTCAGCGCTGTGGGAACGTTTCGCGCGCTCCAGCCAGTGGCGGTCGAGCGGCTCGTCCAGCAAATCGGGCCGGTTGGCCGCCACGGTGGTTTCCTCCTTCAAGCCCGACGGATGGCCCACGCCCACGAAGAATCCGCCCAGCAGCAGCGCCGCCCGGGCCATCGTGCTGCGCGTAAACGTGGCCAGTGCGCACGGACGCTGCGGGTCAAGCCGGCGGAACAAACCGGCAAACAACGGCACCGTCCACATCGCGGGATTTTTCTTCAGCGAATACGGGTCGAACAAAATGGCGTGGGGGACAGACAATGTAGCACAGGCGTCCCGCCTGTCATCAAACGTTGTTACGTTCCGTTCTCTTTGTGCAGGCGGGACGCCTGCGCTACGTTCAAGCCATGCCGGAAAATCGCCGGGTTCCAACGTCCATTCGACCTGAAGCAAATCATCGCTGAATTTCACAGAACGATTTTTTACAAGTTCGGCCAGCGCGGATTCGTAGCCGGCGACATAACCCAGTTCCGCGCCGTGTTCGAGCGCAAACGCCGCCGCGTCGCTGGTGTGATCGAAGCTGATGAGATGGAGTTGCGCCGGTTTTCCCTTCAAACCTTCCCGAATGAGCCGGATGGCCGTGAGCGCGTTGGCCGCCGCACCGAGACCGACATCCCAAATTACAAATTCACCGGACGTTTCCCGCACGCGCTCCGGCAGGCGCAGTTGCCGGACATAGAGCGCCTCGGCTTCCGCCGCCGGGCCGATGCCCGGATGAAATGTCTCGTCTTCGGCCAGCGAATGGATGGAACACGCGCCGTTGCGCAGGCGGACAAGACGGTAGCTGGTTTGCACGACAGAATCTTGCAATACTGGCAGCGAACGAAAAGCAAAACCGGCAACCCGCTGCTGCGGATTGCCGGCGCGAAAGCTGCGTCGTTTATAGTTGGGCCATCGCCTTGTCCATCGCGGCGAAAAGCTGGCTCATCGTGGCTTCGGTTTCATCGCCCATGTTCGAGACACGGAAGGTTGTGCCCTTGATTTTCCCGTAACCGCCGTCAATGAGGAAGCCTTGGTCTTTGACCAGCTTCTGCAACTTGGGCACGTCCACGACGCGCCCGCCGGGCTTCGCGCCATTGCTCACACAAGTCAACGTGAGCGACTCGAAGCCTTTGTCCGGGAACAGCGTGAAGCCGTGCCTGGCCGCCCAGTCGCGGGTCATCTGGTTTGTCTTGCGATGACGCGCGTAACGCGCCTCCAGACCTTCGGCGAAAATGTCCTCGAGCTTGGAAGCGAGGGCAAAAACGTGGCCGATGCTCGGCGTGCTCGGCGTCATGCTTAGCTCGGCATTTTTCTGGAATTCGACAAAGTCGAAATAATAACCGCGGTCTTTTGCGGTGGCTGCCTTTGCCAGTGCTGCCTTCGAGCAGGTGAAAATCGCCGTGCCGGGCGGCAGGGCGAACGCCTTTTGCGTGCCGGCCAGCATCACGTCAATGCCCATCGCGTCAAACTCCAGTTTGACCGCCGTCAGCGAACTGACGGTGTCCACGATGAACATCACGTCGGGATACTTCTTCTTGAGCGCGGCGATTTCGGCGACCGGGCTCATCACGCCGGTCGAAGTTTCGTTGTGAATCACCGTCAGCGCGTCAAACTGGCCGGTGGCAAGTTTTTTGTCCACGGCCTCGGCGCGGATCGGCGAACCCCATGGCACTTGCAGCGCCTCGGCGTCCTTGCCGCAACGCTTCGACACGTCGAACCATTTGTCCGAGAACGCACCGTTCATGCAGTTCAGGACTTTCCTGGAAACCAGATTGCGAATCGCGCCTTCCATCACGCCCCAGGCGGACGAGGTGGAGATGTAAACCTGCTGCTTCGTGTAAAGCAGTTGCTGGAGTTGCGGCTGGATTTTCGCGTAAAGGTCTTTGAAACCCTGTCCGCGATGACCGATCATCGGCGAGCAAAACGCCTTGAACGTTTTTTCGCTCACCTCAATCGGCCCCGGTATGTGTAATTTGACGTGTGCCATAAATTAATCGTGAAATTTTTCACAAGGTGGAGGGGATGGCAAGCCATGTTTTGCCAAACACACCGCATTATTTGCGTCCGTCGCCCGGGCGGCGCCTTTTTATTTCACATACCCGTTTGCGCGAAACCATTCGACGGCGTCGGCGAACGCTTGCCGGGGCGGCGTCTGCGGCAATTGCAGCACGCGAATCGCCTTGGCCGGATTGAACCACATTTTGTACTGGGCCATGCGCACGCCCGCCAGCGGCGTCCGGGGCGGTTTGCCGGTGAAAAAGGAAATCATTTCGTCCACGTGTGCCACGGCCAGCGCCACCCGGTAGGGAATTTTCCATTTCGGCGCGCGAACGCCGGTTATTTCCTCCAACGCCGCCAATGTTTCCCGCATGGTCCAGTTGCCCTCTTTGTTGCCCAAAATGTAACGTTCGCCAATGTCTCCCCTTTCCGCCGCGAGAATGTGCCCGGCAGCCACGTCGCGGACGTGAACCCAATTCAATCCGGTGTCAAGATACGCCGGCAATTTGCGATTCAGAAAATCCACGATCACCTGGCCGGTCGGCGTCGGTTTCACATCGCGCGGGCCGAGGGGCGCGGTGGGATTGACGATGACGATGGGCAGCCCATTGCGCGCCAGCTTTGTGGCCAGAAGTTCAGCCTGCCATTTTGAGCATTTGTAGTGATTCGTCAGTTGCTCGTTGGAAATCGCGTCCAGTTCCGTTGACGGGACAAGCCGGCCATCCACGATTTTGGGCAGACCGACGCAGCCAACGGTGCTGGTATGGACAATGCGTTGGCAGCCGACTTTGCCCGCGGCCTCGAGAACGTTGCGCGTGCCTTCGATATTCACCGCATACATCGGTTTGTAATCGCGCAACCACAAATGATAACTCGCCGCGACATGAAAACACCAGGCGCAACCTTCCATCTCCCGTTCCAGCAATTTGCGGTCGAGCACGTCGCCGGTCACGCGCTCGAATTCGACTCCGGCCAGCCCGCGTTTATCGCTGTTCGGCCGCAGCAGCGCCTTCACGTGATGCCCCCGCGCAACCAGCTCGTGAACGAGGTTCGAGCCGATGAAGCCGGAAGCGCCGGTGACAAAAGCTTTCATAATGCCGCGGAAGATTCTGACACATTTTTACAACAATGCACCGGAAGATTCCATAAAAAATTTCGCGACCCCCGCTTGACTTGAGGCGGCAGCTTGGAAAAACTGCCTGTGTCGTATGCCGGTCAAAAGCAGTGCCAGAAAAAAATCGAGTCGCGCCAGCCAGCACGACCTCGACATCAAAATCGAATTCATGAAGGGGTTGGTCCGCCGCGATCCCGATTACGTGGACGCGCTGCAATTGTTGGGCGACCACTACACGCAACGCGGTTGCTACGCCGAGGGCCTCAAGGTGGATGAACGTCTCGCGCGACTTGAACCGCGCAGCCCGCTGGTTTTTTACAATCTCGCTTGCAGCTGCTCGCTCATGGGGCAATTCGCCCGCGCCGCGCTCGCGCTGGAAAAGGCGTTGCAACTCGGCTACCGCGACTTCCGCTGGCTGGCCAGGGACCCCGACCTCCGCAAGCTGCGCCAGCAACCCCTTTACCGCGACATCGAGGCAAAAATCCGCCGGATGAAGGTCAAGGTCGGCTGAGACACGAATTTCACGAATTTTCACGAATAAAATTCAAAGCCAAATCCGTGCAATCCGTGTCTAAAACAATCTGTGTTCCATGAACGTCACCGTCCGCGGCCGCACGCAACCTTGCCGCACCGTCGCCTTCGACCGCGCGCGCAACGCTGTTCTGCTCATCGAACAACGGCTGCTGCCGCATGAGTTCAAAATCGTCGCCACGAAAAATTTCCGCGAAACCGCCGGAGCCGTCCACGACATGATTGTGCGTGGCGCGCCAGCCATCGCCGCCACCGCCGCTTATGGCCTGGCGCAGGGCGCACTCGCCTTTCGCGGGCGCGACCGGCGAAAATTTTCCCGGCACATCGAAACCGTTTATCAAACGCTCAAGGCTGCGCGCCCCACGGCGGTGGATCCGGTCAATGCGATGAACGGCGTCCGCGCCGTGATGCGCACCGGTAAAACCGTTGCCGAGCAGCAATCACTCGCGCTTGCCGCCGCCGAGGAATTTGCCAGCGAAGACGTGTGGCATTGCGAGGAAATCGGGCGGCACGGCGCCAGGTTGATTCGCAGCGGCATGAACATTTTGACCCATTGTAATGCCGGCTGGCTGGCGTGCGTGGACATCGGAACGGCCACCGCGCCGATGTATGCCGCGCAGGCGCAAGGCAAAAAATTCCACGTTTTTTGCGATGAAACCCGTCCGCGTTCGCAGGGCGCGACCCTTACCGCGTGGGAACTCGCGCAGCAGAAAATTTCCCATCAGGTCATCGCCGACAACGCCGTCGGCCATTTGATGCAACGCGGTGAAATTGATTTGGTCATTGTCGGCAGCGACCGCACGCTGGGCCGCACCGGCGAGGTCGCGAATAAAATCGGCACCTATACCAATGCGGTTTTGGCGAAACGCCACGGCATTCCATTTTACGTGGCGATTCCGCTTTCAACGATTGACTGGAATTTGAAACGCGGCTTCGACATTCCGATTGAAGAACGCTGTGAATCTGAAGTCCTCGGCTCGTGGGGCACAATAACAAATCCGCAATCCGCAATCCGCAATCCGCAATTGAATCGGCGGGCTTATGTCCGGGTGGCCAATCCGACGAGTGGCGCGCGGAATCCGGGATTCGACGTGACCCCGCCGGAATTGATCACGGGCATCATCACGCCGGCGGGAATTTTCAAACCGAAGGAGCTTTGGCCGCAACGGCGCAAGTTGGGTTTCGCCAGTTGAAACGGTTTGCGGGCGAAACTTGAACTTGCTTCGGGCGTGAAACAAAATTAGCCTGATAATTCTGTGTGGCGGGGTAGCCAAGTGGTAAGGCAGGGCTCTGCAAAAGCCTCATTCGTCGGTTCGATTCCGACCCTCGCCTCCAATTCCAAGTTGCCTTGAGGCAACGGGTTGCAGAAGCCAGAGGAGGAAGTGCCAGTGAAAGTGCCAGTGAAATTATTACCGGATTACCACTGGTTAACTACCGGGCCAATACTGGTCAACTACTGGCAATGACGGGATTCGCAGCCCGTCTGGTGTGTCTCACACGCCCAAAACCGCGTGCGGCCTCATAACCTCGGACGAAGAAAGTCTGAGTTATGAAACGCCGTTTCATCCTTTACCGCCGCAAGCTCGGCGGCACGTTCTACGTTGAGGATACCGAGACCCGCAAACAGGAGAGTCTGGGCACCAAGGACCGCGTCGAGGCCACGTCCCTGCTCAACGCCCGCAACGAATCCGTCCGCCAGCCGCAACTAAATCTTCACATCGCCAAGGCATACTTGGCCGGAACGGATTCGGGCGTGTCAACGCGGACGTGGCAAAACGCACTGGACGCCATTATCGAAACCAAGAGCGGACCAACGCAGGATCGCTGGCAGCGTGCTGCAAAAGAAAAGGCTCTGGACTTGATTCGCCATCGCGTGATTATCGAAACCCAAGCCGAGCATCTATTCGCCTGCCTCAAGGCGGGCACTGTCAGCACGAACGTTCATCTGCGGAAACTGCACAACTTCTGCCTTTCGATGAACTGGCTGCCTTGGCCGCTGATTCCCAAGCGGCTCTGGCCGGAAGTCAAATTTCAACCCAAGCGCGCCATCACGCTTGAGGAACATCAGCTCATCATTGAGCGCGAGAAGAACCCGGAGCGTCGCAGCTTTTACGAACTGTGCTGGCATCTTGGCGGGTCGCAGACCGACATTGCCAATCTCAAGGCGGAGGACATTGATTGGCCCAATCAAACCATCGCCTACACCCGCCAGAAGACCGGCAGTCTCGCGATGATTCATTTTGGCCCTGACATCGAAGCCATTCTGCGTCGCCTGCCGGCAGAAGGCCCGTTGTTTCCCCATCTCCAAACCGTCCGCTGCGGTGACCGTGCCACGGAATTCAAACAACGCTGCGGGGGACTCGGCATCAAAGGTGTTTCGCTTCATTCCTATCGCTACGCTTGGGCGGAGCGTGCCAAGCAATGCGGCTACCCGGAACGGTTCGCCCAAGAGGCACTCGGCCACAACAGCAAGGCAGTGCATCGAGCCTACGCACGCAGGGCGCAAGTCAAACTGCCGTCGTTGGAAAGCTACGAAAAGCAAAACGTGGAAAGCCGCATTATTCCGTTGCTCCCGCCCTTGCCGAAACCAGGAAAAAATGGTCGCTCGATTTCGGCGGCTGATTAAATGTCCCACTTTGCATCACGCCCGCCTGCGAGCCTTCTGCATGCGGGCGCTTTCACACCAAACCGAATTGCTTGCCTTCGGCTTGACTAATTCAATCGGAGACCCTAGCGTCTGCGTTCGAGGCTAAAGGTGTCGCATTCTTCGTTTGATTTTGTGCCACATGCCTTTAATTGACATTGCGTTATGTCGTTTGCTGTAACTGAGTATTGTGACGTTTCAGAAAGAGCGAGAGCGTTAGGTATTAACGAACCAACGGGGCTCGCCCTGCTTCCAAGAAATTTTGTCGATGCAAACGGGGCCAGCGACCTTCTCCATGAAAGTTCCGTACAGACAGTCCGCAGTCTTTTCCGACAAAACAGGATAAACGAAACGCGGATCGAAAAGGACGGGCAGAAGATCCCGACGATCCAAGAAAATGAATTCTCCCTTATTTTGCCAACACTGTTTGTTGGTGGCCTGATTCTCACAGGTAACCCTCATCTCCTTTCTATCGCCCTCAACGTCATATCTAATTACGCAACGGATTTTTTTAAGGGTATCACGGGCAGAAAGAAAGTGGAACTTGATGTGATTGTTCAGAATAAAAACGGCAAAGGGAGTAAAAAAATTCACTACGAAGGAGGTCCGGAAGGGTTAAAGGAAATCACGGAAATCGCAGGGAAAGTTTTTCGCGATGAAAAACATGATTGAAGAATTCCGTAACCACTTTGATGATGTGGTTGAAAGCGTAGAACGCTATGACATTTTTGTCCGAGGCAGAGAATTCCAAGAGCAAAGCCTCGCATTACTCCGACCCCTTCTGAATGAATGCCGGGAGAACAAAGAAAGAGCTATCAAGAATTCACAAGAAGATGCGGCGAATGCGTTTCTTGCATTTGAATATATGGCGGCATCGCTGATGGAGGAGTTTCGTTTTTATCTGGCGTTAAAGGACGACAAAGTTGATCAGGCTTGGGACCATCTGATTAACGCGGAATCTGCTGCTGCAAACGCGATGAAGTCCCATCAGGTGGCGGCACATCTCACTAATTATATTGAGCGCCTCGATGCGCTCGAAAGCCTTTTGTTTCCCAAACCAGCTTTCTTCAGCACTGGTTGGGTGGTGCACAGGTCAGAATGCAGCATTTGTGGGGTCGAATACGGGGAATGTGATCACATCAAGGGGCGACCTTACATGGGGCAACTTTGTGCCCGCGTCGTCAAGGAAGGCACAGCGAAAGAAGTTTCTGTAGTATCTGATCCCGCCGACAAACATTGCCGCGCCATGCACTTTTCGGACGATGACAAATGGCGCAATGCGTTTACCCATCGGATTGTACCGCCAGAAAGCGTGGATCATCCGCCAAAAAGCCGAACATTGGAAGGCCGCATTAGCTGATTGCGGCTGCTATTTTTGTTCCACGCCCCGAGACGAAGTTGCTGAGGAAATCCGTTTGTCAAATGGATTGCGTCCTCCCGTAATCCCGCGCGTCTTCTGTTTGCGGGCGTTGCTTTCCCGCCAGTAATTGCAAATCGCTTCGCTGGCACGGGCAAGCCACTTCTCGTCGCGCCGAAGCTGCTCCAACGTCTCCGCGGCGAAGAATTTCGTGCTGTTGCGCGGCGGGTGGCCAAGGGGTTTCAACAGGCCTGCAGCGACCAACAGGGTGATCTCTTCCGGTTTGAACCCAAGAAACCACGCGGTTTGGGTCGCCGTGAGGCGGGCGGGGATAATTTTCCAACTGAGAAATTCGGTTTGTTGGGCGGTTGTATTCATACGTGGACGGTTGTCCGGCGTGCTTGCCGGGGTGAATGGGTTTGGGTTTGACTCTCGGAATTATTCTGGCCGTTGGTATCGGGCGACTCGACTTCGGCCTGGCTGGGGGCTTGATTCTTGGTGAGGTCGAGCTTCTCTTCGATTTCGTCCTGACGGCGGCTCAAGTGTTGAAACCTCTCCTCGTGCTCAAAGTGCGCGCCAACCTTACCTTCCAGTTCCTTTGCCCGTTTCTGGGCGTCCGAAATATCAGTTTCCAATTTGGTAGCGCGTTCCTCAAAACCCTGCACTGTGGCTTCCAATGAGCGGATTGTGCCCAGCGCCGTGTCCGTGACACGCGCGCCGTAACTGTTCTGGCCGCGCAGCACAACCTCGACGGTGTTGTTGAAGCCGGGACGCAGGAACAAATCGAACCCGGCGAAGCGTCCGATGCGAACGTCATCGCCGAAACGGTTTTTTAGCTTTTCAGCCCGTCGCAGAATCAATTCGCCTGCGATACCCCGGTTATCGAGTGTCTGACCGTCGAGTTCGATAATGAATTTGTCGCCGGTAGTGTCCTGACGGGCCGTGATGTCCTGGCGGAGATTGGCGAGCCGCGCGGTGAATGTCTCGGCGTCCTCGTGCGAACGGCGGAGATTTGTTCGGATGCGATACTGCTCCTCGGCATGTGCGGAACGAAGCCTTGTGACCCGAATCAACTCGGCGTCCACCTGGGCCTTTTCGATCACGAGCGGGTTTCCGGACGCGATGGCCTTCACTTCGGCGTAGGTCAACGCTGCCGAATCCAAGTCTTCGAGGCGGCGGATTGTCATGTCGCCGCTCATCACTTGAGCAATGAACTTCGCCTTCGTTTCCAACGTCTGCCACATATAGGCGTCAAATGAACCCTCTGAAACGTAACGGTAAATCTGAACGACTGGATTCTTGTTCCCCTGCCGGAGAATGCGCCCCTCACGCTGCTCCACGTCAGCAGGCCGCCACGGCGCGTCGAGATGATGCAAGGCGATCAACCGCTCTTGGACGTTCGTGCCAGAACCCATTTTCTGCGTGCTGCCAAAAAGGACGCGGACCTTGCCCGCCCGCACGTCACGGAATAATGAAAGTTTCGCAGCATCCGAATCATAATCCTGGATGAAGCCAATCTCCCCGGACGGCACGCCAAGCCGTTGCAGCTTCTCGGCCATGTCGTGATAAACTGAAAAGCCCCGGTCTTTGGGCGTCGAGAGGTCGCAAAACACAAGCTGGGCGGAACGCTCCGGCTTGGTCTCCTGCCAGATGCGGAAAATGTTCTCGACTGCCTGATTAACCTTGCCCTGTGGCTCGTCCGGTGCGGAAGGTTTCATCAGCCGGAGATCCAGCGCGGCCTTTCGTCCCTCGGACGTGATTTTGAGCATGTTGTCTTCGCTGGGGTCAACCCGGCCGGTTTTCAACCGGTCAGCGCGAGCAGCCAGTTCCTGCACAAATGCTTTTAGTTCCGGGGTTGCAAGGGCGTTTCGGATGGCTGGCTTTTCGCCGTCAAGTTTTGGACATGGCAGGTTCAGCATGGCGGCGGTTTGCACGTCTGCGGCCGAGCGGAACATCTGCATCAACTCCGGCACATTGATGAACCGCGCGAAGCGCGTATTGAGCCGGTAACCTGCGCCGTCCGGCGAAAGCTCCATTGCCGTCACCGGCTCGCCGAACGTCGCCGCCCACGAATCAAAGTGATGCAGGTTATGTTTCTTCAAATCGCCTGGCTGGAGATACCGCTGCATGGTAAACATCTCCGCCATGCTGTTGGCGATGGGCGTGCCCGTGGCAAAGATGACACCGCCACCGCCATTCAAAGACTGGACGTGGCGCACCTTTAGATACATATCGAACGCCCGTTCGCTGGCGGTCTGCGGCAGGCCGGCAATGCGCGTCATCTTGGTGACGTAGAACAGATTCTTGAAATAGTGCGCCTCGTCCACGAACAGCCGGTCCACGCCGACTTCCTCGAAAGTCAAAGTGTTGTCCTTCTTGTGTTCGGCGGCGAGCGCCTGCAGGCGGGCTTCCAAACGTTTCTTGGCCCGTTCAAGCTCCTTCACCAGCCGGCGATTGCTCGTGTCCGCATGTTCCCGTCGAATCATCTCCAACTCGTGAAGTTGTTCCTCGAAAAATCGTTTCTGCGTCTCTTGGGACAGCGGGATGCGCTCAAAGCCAGAGTGCGTAACGATGACGGCATCCCAATTTCCGGTGGCAATACGGCCGAAAAGTTTCTTCCGGTTCTGCGACTCAAAATCCTCCTTCCCAGCGACCAGAATATTCGCTCCCGGATAAAGCGTCAGCAACTCGGTCGAAAACTGGCCAAGCATGTGATTCGGTACGACAAACATTGGCTTGCGGGAGAGGCCGAGCCGCTTCAACTCCATCGCGGCGGCGACCATCGTGTAGGTTTTTCCTGCGCCGACGACGTGGGCAAGCAGCGTGTTCGGCGTTTGCAGAATGCGCCAGACGCCAGCTTTCTGATGTCCGTGGAGTTGAATCGCCCCGCTGGCGCCCGGCAGCGTCAGGTGGTCGCCGTTGAAAGTGCGAATCCGCGTATGATTGAATGTGTCGTTGTAAAGGCGGCAAAGCCGTTCCCGCCGGGAATCATCCGACCATACCCATTCCTTGAACCGTTCCTTAATGCGCTCCTGTTTTTCGCGGGCCGCCTCCGTCGCCTGTGCGTTGACAACGGGCTTTTTGTCCACGATGTCGTACACAGTGGGTGTTTTGAGATTCAACGCGTCCTCGATGAGTTCGAGACCAGTGTAGCGGTTTGTGCCCCAGTCGGTCGTGTTGGCCGTCGCCCCCCTCGCTTCCCAATTGGCGTTGACATGCCAGGTGCCGAGCGCGTGGATGTGGCCGATTTCTACGCCGGATGGAATGTTCAGCAATTCGTTAGTGAACTTCTGCACGTCTTCTGGTGGCAGCCAGGCTGCGCCCAGCCGTACGTCAATCTCGGTAGCTGCAAGGTCAGCCGGCTGGACTGATTTCAATGCCTCGACGTTTTCAAGGAAACGCGGGTCCGTTACCGCTGCCGCGTCAGCAACGCCAAGTTTCTCGCGCACGTTGCCGGAAAGATATTGGTCGTCGGTTTCCCATTGGTTGGTTTGAGGATTCAGGAAGATGAGGCCCTTCAAATCGGGCAAAAACTCCTCCATCGGCTTGTTGAGCAGGTCGGTCATGTGGTCGAGGTCAACGCAGCCACGTTCGTTCAACGAAACGAGCAACGCTTCCTTGGGCGTACTGACTGCCTCGACAGGCTGCCGGTGATGAATGGTGCGCTCGTGAAAAATGGTGGCTTTGGTCGCGCGTTTCGTCTCGTCGTTGTAATTCTCCAAGGAAAGCAGTAACGGCAAATCAGGGTCGCCATCGAAGGCGCGTTGGTTGGCCCGGAGATTGATCGGGCCGTAGCGGGCAACAAAGCGGTCGTAAGCGTGGTTGAGTTGCTGCCGCGCTTCGACAACCTGCTTCTCGGGACTGCCGTCGATTTGCGAACGCAGACAACCGCGAACCGCGTCACGCACCTGAATCAAATGGCGAATTCGGGAGCGCGTGTCGGAAGGCAGGTCAGTCAATGGACGAAGGACGTTTTCCTCCCGGATGCAAATCATTCCGTCATGGGTGCAATAAGCGTTGGGTTTGACGTAATCCGGCGCGGGAATGGTTTCGTCGAGCGTTGGCGCGGCAACCTGATGAGATTGGGATTCGTAAATGTCTTGCGGCAGTTTTTCAACCGCCTGAGCCAGTGCCTCCACCAGGCTGCGCCCGTCCGGCTCAAGTGTCGGCTCATTCTCGCGATACATGCTTCCCGTGAAACTCATGCGGCCAAGCATCATTTCCGGGCGGGCGGCAAAGTATTCGTTAATGGTGAACGCCTCGCCCGTGTCGTTCGTGTAACTGGCGGTCTCTTTCCACGTGGGGCCGGTGGGCGCTTCGCCGGGGCGCAGTTTGCGGAGCATCACGATGTCGGTCGTAACCTCCGTGCCGGCGTTACGTTTGAACGCATCATTGGGCAAACGGATCGCGCCAAGCAACTCGGCACGGGTGGAGAGCAATTCGCGCAGCGTTGAATCCATTTTGTCCATCGTTCCACGCGAGGTGATGAACATGACGAGGCCGCCGGGGCGAACTTTTTCCAACGCGGCGGCAAAGAAATAGTCGTGGATTTGGAGTTTGTAGCTGTTCCAACACGGGTCGTGAACGGTGTAATCGCCAAATGGGACGTTGGAAACGGCGAGGTCATAAAAGCCATTGGCGAGCTTCGTCTGTTCAAACGGTTGAGCGCGAATGTCGGTGTCGGGATAAAGCGCCCTGGCAATGCGGGCCGTCAGGGGATCAATCTCAACGGCAGTGACGGTGGACCGGCGGAGCATGTCCTCCGGCATCAATCCGATGAAGTGGCCGATGCCGGAAGCGGGTTCGAGCACGCGACCATGCTGAAATCTGAACCGTTCCAGTGCGCGATACATCGCGTTGATGACGACTGGCGCAGTGTAGTGGGCATTGAGAGTGGTCGAACGGGCGTGCTCGTATTCATTGTCCGCCAAGCGCGATTGAAGCGCCTCGCGCTCCTTGGCCCATTCACGGTTGTAGTCGTCAAACACCTGGGGCATAGCGCCCCAGCCCACATATTTGACCAGCGCGGCTTTCTCATCTGGTGTTGCCTGGCGCTCCTCGGCGTCCAACGCCCGCAGCACTTCGATGGCCTTCAGATTCTGCTGAAACTTTTGCTTTGGCCCGCCCTCGCCCAACCGATCAGCCTCGGTGATGCGATAGGCGTTGAGATTTTTTGGCGATTCGTCGTGGTGACGGTGACGGTGGCCGACGGTTAGGTCTCTTCGGGCGGGAGCAGGATGTATTTCTCCCGCACCATCTCCCACGCTTGCGTCTGTGCTTGTTGCGCCGTTTTTCCCTGCTTTATCAACTCCACTCGCAGTGTAGCCATTTCGTCCTTCGTCTTTTCCTCCGCCTCCAGAAGCATCTGATGCAGAATCCCTTTGCGTTCCAGGTCGCGCACCATCTTCGGGCGATGCTCGCGCCAGTGTTTCTCGGCCATCCGGCCGTATTGGGTCAACGGTGTCATGTGTCGGCCTTCGTGCTGTGAAAAGGTCAAGTTGCCGGTCCAATTCTACATGGTTTCGCCGCGTTGCCATGATTTTCTTGAGATATTTCTGTGTGGCCTCGGCTCACGGTCGAAAGAGTTCGGCGATTTCCACCCTCAACGCCTTCGCCAGGAAGAAAACGTGTTTGTCCGTGGCTACATACTTTTGCAATTCGATATTGCTGAGCACTGCACGGGTGATGTTACATTGAAGAACCTGCATCCTTGCCACAAGCATGTCCTGGGTCAGCTCTTGTTGATAACGAAGTTTGGCCACTTTCCGTCCAATAAGATTCGCATCGCGTCGCATAGTTTTTGCGCCTTTGATAGACCTTTTTGTTCGCCGCAAAGTGCGCCAGGCGCACTAAGTGGAATTCTGGTTTGAGGGGATCAAAAGGCCGACGGCGACCGTGGAACCTGCGCGTCAGCAACGGTGAGAATGCTTATGCAAAACAAGCGGCAAGCCGCTCGGAGAATTTCTGATTGCTGATCACAACTGAAAACGTTTAATAGGGTATCGGTTTTCATATCTGATACGTCTGTTGGTTAGCGTATCACTATAGAGTATAGCTTGGTGCTCGCCTCAAATGTTTTGGGCCATGATCCGGTTTGTAGTGGCACGCGTGGAGGAACAGTTCTTCGTCTTATCCGGTTGGCTGAAACGGCCAAAAGTTGTCCCTTGAATGGCCTTTCAAAAATGAGCGGCGCGTAGTATAAAATCGCGCCATGAACGCAAAACCCGCATTGCGCCTGAGCAGATTGATTGCAAGTGAAACTACTGGAAAGGGGAGCTCTAATCTGAATCACCTGACCTCCCTTATCAATGAAGCCAATCAGGAAGCCGGAACCAAATGTTACGTCAACCGCAGAATGCTGGCCAAAATCAGGGACAAACCGGAGAAAGTCGGATTGACGTTGACCGTCCTGGTTGCACTCAACACGTATTATCGGAAGCGCGGTCTTGGATTGCAGCAGTTGCCCATTTTGGAAACCCGGGGCGTCTTGGAGCCATTGATGGATTCTTCTCGTGTGGTGTTCATGCTGGGAGCGAAACCCCGCCCGGAAGAACGGCGTAACGATATCAGCCTTTGGGATACAAAATCGCTGGCCAATTTGTTGACCCAGGTATCCAAGCTCGATGTCCACCGTGAATTTGATATTGAGCCCGTGCTTTGGCGAATGCCGATCGACCCGGCAGCAATGCACTCCGAACGTTGGCACCGCATCCTTGAAGAGGATCAGGCCTCGGTCATTTCCATTGGTTCACCTCTCGCATCCCTGAGCAGCGAAGTGATTCTCTCGCGCATGTTCGGGGTTGAGCAGTTTAAGGTGCCGCGCTTTCGGGCGGGCAAACAGGTGCCCTTTTTCTTCGTCTGGCTTCCCAAGTCAATCCGGCACTTTCGCAGTGCTTTTGCGCTGACCTGGCGCGAGCTTCGTTCCGAATACGCTTCGATTGCGTCACGAGTGAGGCGCAACCAGACCTCGGCTTTCATTCTCGACGGCATGCCACATGGTGTTCCGGCTGATGGAAAGGCTTGGACCATGTACGGCATTATTGCGGCGCAACGCCGTGCCGCGGGCAACGTATGGCTGGTCGTATCAGGACTTACCGGACCCGCTACTTACGCGGTTGCAACGATGGTACAAGAAATCAGCGCCGAGTTGCCTTGGACCAAGGGGAAACAATCAAAAGTTCTGTGGGTGCCGGTGAAAGTGAAAATCAAAGCCGGTAAAACCGCTCCCTGGAGCGGAGACACCCGAGAAGTCGTGGAAGCCGTGTTCGATGGTGAGCCGCGTCTGTGGCCTGAAGATACTCAAACTCCGCCTGAGAAGATGGCTGGAAAACAGCACTGAGGGAGGGGACCCCGCCCGTCCCGCCCGTGCTGAACGAGGCGGGATGGGCGTTGATATTCGTTCAAACGCCGACAGCCTCCCCTTTGGCTTGGCGCTGGCCTTGCGAGCGGGCAACAGTGCGCTGGGTCTGCCGGGCGAGCTGGGTCATGACCTCCTCGCGCTGACCTTCGGGCACGTTTTTGACCAGCGTTTCGTAAGCCTGTTTGAGTTCGGGACTGGCGTTGATGCGCTTCATGATGCCCTCGCGCATCCGCTGTTGGCGGTCAATCTGGCGCACTTCATTCAGGACGACCGTGCGTTCCAACCGGTCACGGGGCATGGCTTGGACGTAGGCCCAATACTTGGGATTTTCCTTGATGTAGGCGTCAATTTTGGCCTCCACCTCCGGATTAATCCGGTAAGTGGTGGTTTCGGGGGGCGTACTTGCGCCGGGAGCGCCATTTGGCGGTGTTGGTTTCTTTGTGCTCATAATGAGGTTTTGGTTGTTTGTTATGTTTTGAATTGTCGGCGTGGTTGCCGACAAAGTGTCTTACGGACTCAACGAATCCGGCGGTTCATTGGTCGAGGGCGCAATGAACGGTTGTGGCAGTTGTGTCGGTGCGGTTTCGAGTGCATCGAGCCGCTTCCGCATTGTGTTGACCGTGGCGCGCAACACCGCTGTTTCCTGCAAATTGGTTTTGGTCTGTTGCAACGCGGCTTGAAACTGGGCCAACGCCGCCGAAAGGGTTCTTGCCTCCAGCATGATTTGAGTTGTGGCCAGCCTTTGAGCGTTTACTTCGGCCAGCACCGCGTCGTTGACGGGCAGCGCACTGAACGCCGCGTCGCGGGGTGATGGTGATGTTGCACTGCTGCCAATGGCGCCGGGATGGAAGTCCCAGCGGGTATTTTCTTCGACGCGATAAACGACGTGCTGCTCGTGCATCACCAAATCGTCGTTCGGGTCAACGTAACGCCCGATATGGTAGGCATTGATAATTTCAGGATAACGAACGGCGGAATTATCCGCTGCCAGCGGTGGCGGCAATGGTTGCAACGTGAGTTTGGGCGTGGTCGAACACGCGGTCAGAAACAATAGTGGAATGAGATGATACGTTTTCATCGGTTTGGTGTGGTTACAGGTTGTTCATCCTTTTCTTCAACCAAGCCCACACCGCCAAACGTGGCATCGGTGCGGTCAATGGTTTGCAGGACGTAGAGATAAAACTGCGTGCCGCTGGGCACGCGGACGTAGAATCCGTTCTTCTGGATCGAATCCAGAATTTGTTGGGCATAGGTTTGCAGCACCGCCTGCGCTCCGGCAAAGGGCGCGTTGTTGAGCGTGGGACTATTGATGGGGCCAAAGATGGTCTGCTGCTTTTCCGTCAGGGCGCTGGCCGCGCCGGACAGGAACGTGGCGGCAAACAGTTTGATGTCGGCCAGGTTGTCGGATTTGATGATCTGGCCGCGCAACCCGGCGCTGCCGTCGGTGATGGCCCAGCCGGACTGGTTGGTGCTGTTGTCAAACTCGCGGTCCAGGGCGATGGCCTTGATCCGCATCTCCTCGCCATTCTGCCAGACGAAAGTCCAACTGGTGTTGCCGGCGATGCGCTCGCGTTGACGGTCGGTCTGCGCCATGCCGTGAACTTCCGTGCCCGCCGGGATGATCAGTTTGCCGCCAAAATAAACATTCTCGGTGACCAGGCCGATGATGGGCGTCTGGATGGAGGCCGAGTCCACCGTGGTGACGGTCTCGCACGAAATCAACCGCCCAAACGGCGCATACACCGCACTCAACTTTTTGGGTTGGGGAACGCCCGCCGTGCTGTCGGCAAACAGACTGATGGGCGTGAGCATTTCAGACTGGCGAGGCGGTGCCACTGGCAACGGTTGCGGCGATGCGTTGGTGAAAGCGGCCGGAGTTGCCGTTACCGTCGCGGATGATGATGGGGCCGCTTCCGGTTTGGCCGCCGGCGGATGGAAAGCCTGCATCGGCCGCACAACGGACTGCACCACCTGGGGTTTGCTGCCAACACTGTTTGTGGCCAGCGGCGTAACGGCGATGGCATCTTCGGGAGCAGTGTGGTGTTTGCGGATGACGCCGAAGATGATCAAACCTCCGACGAACAACGCGGCGAAGGTAACCAGCCGGCCGGTTTTGGTCTTAAAGAAATTGAGAAAGTCGCGTGGTTTCATGGCTGGCCTCTGGGTGGATAGATGGGATGCACGGGAGCATTGGTGACGATGACAACGGGCGGTGGCGGTGACAGACGGTTCACCAGCACGGTGAACTGGTTCTTCAAGGAAAGATTGTTCCGTCCACCGTCCGGCGTCCCGGTGATGGCGAAATATACGATGCTTCGGCCTTTGGGTGGCACGGAGCCGTCCGCAGCGCTGATGGATTGGGGATAGAGCCGGTTGCCGACGCGGAGGGCGAAACTGTCCGGCTGATAAATCAAAGGCGCGTCAGCCTTGTTGGTGATGGCGGCACGAAAGACCAGGGTATCCTCGGCGTTGAACCGGAACGCCTGTTCAATCTGGATTTCATAATCATTGAAATTGCTGACCAGCGGATTGCCGTCATAGGTGGTGAAACCCACGTCGGCGACGCTTTCGGGTTGTTGCGCCTTGAGCAATGGAAAGGCTTTGGCTTTGTCGAGCAGCGCCAGGAGTTTTAGCGGACTGACTTCGGGCGCGCGGCCAACGCTCTCCTCCTCCGGCGTGGGCGGCGCTTCCATGTTGAGCGACAGGACGGGGGCATTGCTCTCAAATAATTCAAAGACGTAAGTGCGGTTTTTCCAGCGGATGTTGAGATTGGCGGACCCTTTCGGCAAAAGCGCACGCACGGAGAGAAACGCCGAGCCTTTGGCATGGGCGAGTTGGAAATGGCCGGGCGTCTTCCCGTCCACGGTGAAGCCAGCGCCGTCAATGGCATCAATGGGACTTGGGAAACTGATGGTGGTGACGCGGTTGGTGGCAACCGGCACCACGGTCAATACGTTCTCATCCAGGAAATCTTTCAAAATTTCTTTGAACGGTTGCGCCAGGGCAACAGACGCGGTAAGCAGGAATAGACTAACGATTGATTTCATATTTGAAGTCGCCCACGGCGGTGGGGAAACGTCCGTTCAATGCCATGTTGGGGTTGCGGATAAGGCGCAACCGGAGCGTGAACGGAAACGCCTCGGTGAACGCCCGGTCCTGAAAGATGCCGCTGCGGATGATCTGGCCGGTGACGGCGGCCAGCACCTCGTTTTCGCGCGTGGCCAGAATGTCAATGCGGCCAATCTCAACTTTCTGATGAAGCTGTTTGGCGCGAAATTCAACCGACTCCTGGATGCGCTCGTCCTGCGCCTTGCCCAGCGCCGATTTGAGAAACAGCACTTTGAGCAGGTCAGGATTGTCAAAGTCCTTCGGGCTGCGTTCGAGGAATGCTAGTGTTGCCAGTTCGGCCTGCTGAACGTGCAACTCTTTGGCCTCCGAAAACTGAAGCAGCGGACTCAAGTAATACGTTCCGCCAGGATCAATGATGACGACGCGCTCGCGTTGTTTGAACTGTGAAATGACGTGGTAACGGTCAATCGCTGACAGCAGCAGCACGGCGACGGTGAAGAAAAACCAGAACCACGGGAGCCGGTCGCGCAGCACCAGCAACCGCGCAAAATCAAAGCCCTTCCGGGCGGGCATGGTTGCGGCCGGATTCGTTGGCGTCGTGTTCAAATTGGATGTTTCCATAGGTCAGTAGTAATTGGGTTTGGATTTGGCGATGAGTTCGCGGACGGCTTTGTTGCCGGTGATATCGTCACCGGGACGACCGCGTGCCGAGCGTGGCGGCAGGCCGGACCCGGCGATGATGATGGCACCCGCGCTCCCCATGTTGGCGGCGGTGGACATTGTGCTTAACAACGCAGCCATGCCCGCCGCGCCAGCGGTGACGACTGGCAGACCGGCGGTGGCAGCGGTCGCGGCTGCGCCCGCCGTAGTGGCGGCGGTTTGAATCGCACTGCTGACACCGCCGGAGAGCAACTGGCTGCCGGCCTGAACGCCACTGCTGATGACGTGCTGGATAATGATGGGCGCAGCGACGGTGCTGAAAATGATCCAGAAACCCACGGCGGCGACGCCGATGGTCTTTTGCAAGTCAGGCAGCGTGGAAGTCGGGTCAATGTATTCAAAGCTGGGGTCGGTCATGAAATCGAGGATGCCCTGCGTGATGAGCGCGGCGACGGCCCAGCCCAAAGGCCAGAGCAAAACACCGACAAGATTCAAAAGGTAACGGCTGCCGATGTGCTTGAGCGCCGGAATCGCCATGAAACCGATCAAGAGCGGCGAAAGCGCGTAGCCCAAATTGAGAATGATTTTCTGGAAGATGTAGCCCCAGAACATCATCAGCGAAGCCAGTTGGCCAACGAGCCAGAGGACGGCGGAGATGATGAGGTCGGTCGTGAAGTTGTGGAGCTGTGACATGACATTCCACCAAGAAGATTGCGTGGCCGGGTCGCGCTTGATGATGAGCAGTTGATTGAATTGCTGATAGACCTGGGATGGATCAACGCCCAGCCCGGAGAGAATGGAATCCTGCAACAAGCTTTGGATTTGATTGCCCCACGCGGGCAAGAAAACGAGCAGCGACGTGAGCAACAGGAGGCGCGACAACAGGCGCAACAGTGCCTTGTGGGTGAATCCGTGAACGACGGTTACAATGATGCCCGTGATAAAAAGGGCGAAGGCCACGCTCAACAGCAGGGTGTGCAGTTCAGCGCACTTGGCGAGAAACGTTGGGAAGATGCTGTCGAACGTGGCCATGATGACTGTGAACGTTGGGGGTTATGGGGTGGGAAACACGGTCGGTTCGTTGAACAACTGGAACTTCGCCGTGTAGTTGCTGACTGCCTCCGTGAACTCGGCATTTTGTTGTTCGGTCAATGCCTGAATCTGTTTTTGCTGGTCATTCCGGTTCTGGATGTCCTGCACCATCGCCGAAGCGGCTGCCTGATTGACTTCGTCATCCGTGCTGGCCAGGTCGGCGTTGAGACTGGTGAGCACGCCCTGCAACTTCTGCACCTCAGCATCCGTCGTGGCGGCTTGGAGTTGCTGAGTTGTCTGCGCGATTTGGTCCTTGATGGCGGTGCGCCGTTGCGCCGCGTTGTCGGCAACCGCGACGTAGTTGTTGGCCGTGTTATTTATTGCCGCGAACGGTTTGTATTGGTTGGCGGGCCGCTGAATGGTTTGGCCGCCGGGCGTCTGGAAGCTGACACCCACTGTGGTGTAGATGCCCGAATCGTTGTAGGTCAGCGCGTAGCTGCCGTCGGCATTGGCAACCAGATTTTCGAGGTTCAATCCCGGCTCCAGACTCTTCAAATCGGCCTCCAATGGGGCAACCATTGACAGCACGACTTTGGACGGGTTGCCGAACAGGGATTCATAATTTTTGAACTCGGACAGTTGCGAGGTGAGCGTTTGAATCTGCTGCACCTGGTTGTCAATCATCTGGACGTATTCGGCGATGTTCTTTGCTTCATCAATTATCTGCTGCACATTCATCGTCGGGTCATAGACGATCCACTGCGCTCGGGCGGAGAACGCCAGCGGCAGGGCGATGAGGGCGGTGATGATGAGTTTTTTCATGTTTGTTCTCCTTTCTTTGGTTGTTTGGTATTGGGTGCTGGCTTTGCCTGCATTGGCAGGCAGCGCTGCTATTCTTCGATGCGAAGCAATTGGGTGGTGGGCTGGAAAATCACACCGTCAATGACTTGTTCGGGCAGATGCACTTCGTAGAGCCGGACACGACCGCCATTGCCCGCTTTGGCCTGCTGCATGGAAACGTAGAGCCAGTATTGCTGCTTGACGGCGTCGCTGCGGCCCTTGTCGTAGCCGGTCTGATAAGATTTGTCGGCTTCATGAGAGGCCAGGTAATTGGCTGCTTCACTGATCGCCACACCGCCTGCCGCGCCGCCGGCAATGGCGGCGGGATTGTTTTTGGAGAGCGCAGCGCCCAAGGCTGCGCCGCCCGCCCCGAGACCAACATCACTGATGGTGCGGGTGGCGGCGCAGCCCGTGAACAGACACACGACACAGGCAAAGGGAATGAATCGGGTGAGTAATGACATTTTCATAGGTGGTTTTGGTTATTGGTTGGCGTGGGTGATGATGCCCTCGACGATGTTGGGACTTTTGCGAAGTTCGCGGGCGCGTTTGTCGAAGTGTTCACCACTGGAACTGCTGCAATAGAGCATCTCGCGCGACGAAATGTTGTGAACCGTGCCGCACAGATTGCGGCCAGAGTCGGTGTGAAAATACGTGAACGGCGAATACTTCTGGCCTGATTGATGGTCGGGCAGCGGGTAATTCATGATGGCGTGTTTGGTGACTTCGGGCAGGGCGATGTCCTGAGCCATGTCCTCCAAGTCCGCGCGGTCGTTCTGGCGCATGATGAAAAACTGGCGCGAGTTGCCGAACACGGCGGAGCGGATGCGCGATTGTTTGAACCGCGCATATTGCTGGACGATGGAGATGTTCCAGCAATTGAACTTGCGAAGCTGGGCGTAGGATTCCTGAACGATTTCCTGTCCGCCGGGAATGTCGAGAAAGCGGGCGACTTCCTCATACACATTCCGTTTCCGCAACGCGCGCGGCAGCGTGATGATGTGCTTGCGCGCGTGGTTGGTGATGAGGAAGCCGGCGGCCGCTTTCAGTTCCTTGGCGGATTCCGGGATGTAACCCAGTTCAAAGTGGGCAATTTTTCCCGTGAGCGACAAATTGCTCGTGCCATCGAACAGGCAGCCGTAGTTGCCATCCCGGCACCACGGCAGAATCAGGGTGGCGATTTCGATGATTTGGTCGCGTTCCGAACCGACCGGGTCGAGCATCATCAATTCCTGCAACATCCGGTGGGTGGGAAATTCCTCCGGCGTGAAGTAGGCGAAAGCGAGATTGCGGACTTCGCGGCTGGTCTTGGGTTCTTTCAGGAACCGGAGCACCTCGGCCTCGTTGAACGCCGCGAGATACTCATTTGCCTCATTGAGGTGGCTGGCCTTCCAGTCTCGGAAGTCCGCAAAAGTTTCGAGGGTGGTCGCACCCGGCGGCATCCGCTCCAGGCGGAACTTCTGCAAGGCCAGTGCGTGCCGGGCAATGTCCAGCAACTGGTCATGCCGTTTTTTCTGCCAGTCTTGAAACGCGTCCTCATAAAGCAGGTTGAGATATTTGGCGATCTGCGCCTGCCGCAGCATTTGTCTGTCCTCCTGACTCGATGTGCCAATCATGCGTGCGACAAGCGCAGTCGCGGCCGAAAGATGGTCCGGTGTGAGGGGCAGCCCTTTGGTGTCGAGATAATTGATGGTCAGGTCTCCGTCGGGATGAATGATGATGGGCCGCGCGCCTTCCTCCACCGTCTGCGTGTAGATGCCGTAGGACAATCCCTCCTCAATGATGACGGTGTAGGCGAAATAACCTTCGGTTTGTGAAAGCAGATCACAAACCGTGACGGATTTGCCGGCGCCCGACATTCCCAGCAGCACAGCGTGTTGGGGAGTTTTATTGTCCGTGGAACCGGAAAACGTTTCGATGCCGACGAGATTATTCGCGGGACCGTCGTAAATGGCTTCGGCGGTGGCCAGATGTCCCGTGAACGTGCTGGTGACGGGCAGCATGTCAGCCAGGTAACGGTGTTCGGAATAGAGTTTGCGATGTTCGTAACGGCCCCACGTCCAGCCCGGCCAGGTCTGGAAGAAAATGTTTTTGGACGTGCTCGGCAGATTGCTCTCGAAATACTGCGCCGAGTTCATCGAATTGATGGCGTTCTTGATGGCGCTGGCCTTGGCGTTGAGGCCATCCTTGCTTTTGTCCCAAATCCGGATGACGAACAGTGCCTTGAACGGGATGGTCTGCCCCTGCATCAGTGCGTGAATCTTCTTCTGTTTTTTCTCCATCACGGTAAGCAGTGAGATTTTCTTTTCACTGGCGTAGTCGCCGGCCACGCGGTCATGTTCCTTTTCCTCCTTGTTGATTTCCTCGGTGATGGGCAACGGATCTACGTTGACTGTAATGGTGTAATCCAGGAGCCGCAGATTGGTGAGCCGTTGGATGATGCCGGGATAGGTCGAGCGCGGCCAGCGGGTGAGCGCGATGACGGAGTGATAATGACCGTCCATGTAGAAGCCGAAATCGCTCTGGCCGTTGCCCTCCGAGTGCCAACAATTTTCCTGGATGGAAAGTTCGGGCACAAAATCCCCGGCGGGATCAAAATCAAAACGGTCGGCGAGTGACGGATTCAAAAACTGTTTGTAGTGCTTGAAATGGTCGAGGTCGCTCATGGGCAGCACGCGCGTTCCGGCGCTGGCGAAGATTTCCTTCAGCAGATGGTGAACGTGGGCGAACTCCATTTCCAACTGGTCGAGCAGCGTCAGGTAATACTCGCGCACGGCGGCGTTGGTGGTGAGCGTCTTGGGAACATTTTCCAGTGAGCGCGACACATAGAAAACCACGCGCTGCCGCCGGAGTTTTCGCTCAACCATTGCCTGCCAGTAACGGGCGAACCGTTCATTGCGCGAACGCTTCGTCCAGATGTTTTCAAACCGTTCCGTTTCCTGCTGAAACCGCAGCAACTCAGCTTTGTAATCGGAATCGGAAAAGTATTGGACTTGCAGCCGCTGATTTTCATGGAGTGACGCCAGCAGCAGACAAAGCTGTTCCTGAAATTCGTTCAGGTCGGCAATCGGGCTGTTGGTGAGGTCGGGCGCTTCAAAGACAAAACCTTTGGAGACGTAGCCTCCGCGCCTTAAAAGATTGAAAACAATCAAATTGCGGACAAAGAAACCGTTGGGTGGACGCTCAAACATAAATCAGCGGGGTGGCCTTATTGTGGGACGAGCCGGTGGTTCTGGTTGGAGTTCGTCCAAGTGGTGCTTGCACCTCGTGAGGTCTTCCACGAGTTGCCATACGGTCCTGGCGCGGCGGACTCCGTTTACAGCGACAGCAGCCTCCTGAATATGTGCGAGCGCCCTTTGCATGTGCATGCGCGCAGTCACGTTGGCGCAGTTCAGGTCCAGGTTTGCGCGCAACGCGGCTTCCGCTGCGGTGAGCCGCCCAAGCAAGGCCTGGCGCTGGGCTTCCCGATTGTTGGCTTCGGCGGGATTCATGACTGCTATTGCTGGGAAGTGGCCGGCGGATTGGCCGGTGTATGTTCCGCCAAAACATCATCGTCGTAAGGAAAGACAAAGATTTCCGAAACCCAAGGAACCTCCATGTTTTGCGCTGCCAATTTCCTTTTAAACGACCGAACGCGAGTGATGCTGTGGCTGGCGATGTCATCCAACATCAAACCCAACCGCCAGCCGAGGAGCGTCACCTTGGCGGCCTGAAAATAGAAGATAAGCTCCTCGGCCGGCTCGACTTTGGGGTCGTGGCAATCGGGATTGGCTCTCAGCACGAAATAATTCAAGTGCGACCAGTCAAAGCCCCAAATCAGGCGGTTGCCGACGAATCGGATCATTGCCGAGTGAGGATGAACTGCCTTCACACAGTCGGTGAACGGCGGTTCCGATGCTGGAGAGAAATATTGTTCAAGATTCATAGAGGGGATGTTTGGTGTGATTACTTTCCGGGCCGAAACCGCGTCCGGTCAGGAGATATTCAAAACAATCGCGGTCATAACCGGGCGGTTTGCCCTGCCGCAGTCCAAATATGTAGGCGAGGCAGAGCAACAACGGCACGAGCGCCACGAGTAACGAGGTGGCCAGGGATACACTCATGACGACGAGCAAAACGAAGAACAGCGTAATGCCCGCGCCGATGCCGCCAATGAGCCACCAGAAAAGACCGCCTTCCAATCCCCAGGTCCGGCCCTTGGAATCAGACGCGGCGTTGGTGTCAGTCAGGCGAAGTTCGTTTTTGGCGCTCATGTTTGATTTGGTTGAAGGAATTTGGGTCAAGGCTTCGGCTTGTTCGCCTCATCAGAAGTTGCCGACGCCGACGGCGCTGTTTGCGTCGAGGCCGAAGATTTTATAGAAGGCGTAGACGATTGCAGGAGCCGCCGCGATAATCGCTCCGCCGACGATGGACATTTTGCCCTGGTCCACATCGCCGCGCCGGATGGCGAAGCCGCCGTAGATGACAGCGAAAATGCCCAGAACGAAGCCAAACATCATGATGACGGCGAGGCTGTTGCTGAGGCCGGTTTTCAGGTCGGTGGAATTGAACGTTGTGCTCTGCGCGAAAGCGGAGACGGTGTTTAGTGCGAGAATGGCGGCGGCCGTCAGCAACGAGGGAAGCCGCGAGCGGACTTTGGGACTGATGTATTTGTTTAATTTCATACGCGTTGTGTTTCTGTTATTGTTTCTCTCGGCAGCGAATTCTTCGCTGCATTACAAGCGCACTTTGACAGAAATAAAAACCGGTCGGTGCGCGAGGCACACAATCTGAAATGGCTTCCTGATAGAAGTGGGGGATGGATAAAACCGCCGACACGACGAAGCTTGCCAGGCTCCAGGAATTGGCCGCGTTGCTGCCGCGCGAGATTCGCGGCCAGCCCCACGCCCTGCCACGCATCATCTCCGCCGTCCAACGCGGCGAACTCGGCCTGACCAAACCCGCGCGCCCGCGCGGGAGTTTCCTGCTGCTCGGTCCGACCGGCGTCGGCAAAACGGAAACGGTGGTCGTCCTCACCGCGCATATCTTCGGCTCCGGCCAGTTGTTCCGGTTCGACATGTCCGAGTTTCAGAACCAGGAGGCGCTCGGTCTGCTGCTCGGCGCCAGGCTCGGTGAAACCGGCTACCTGGGCGCGTTGCGCGAACGCGCGTCGGAAGGCTCGCTCCTGTTTGACGAGGCAGAGAAGGCCCATCCGCGCGTGTTGGACATCATGCTGCAACTGCTCGATGCGGCGCGGATCACGGTCGCCACGGGCCAGACGCTCGACTTCAGCGGCTTTTACATCTGGCTCACGTCAAACATCGGTTCGGCGGAATTGATGAGCCTGCAACATTCCAACGACGCGACGCTCGAACGCCACGTTCTGACGCGGGCGCAGCAAACCCTCCGCCCGGAAATCTTTGCGCGCGTGAACGAGAAGCTGGTATTCCACCGATTGAGCTACGAACACCAGTTGGAGATTGCAGAAAAATTCCTGTCCCGCGAAATCGAATTCCTGAAAGCGCGCGGCCACGAACTGAAATTGGACAAAACGGTTTTGCCGTTTCTCGTGCGCAAAGGCTTTCATCCAAAGCTCGGCGCGCGGCCAATGCGAGATGCGGTGGAAAAGCTGGTCGGCGATGCCGTGTCGGAATGTCTGCTGCAAGGCCGCCCGGCCTGCGGCGCGCTTACCTTTGACGAATCACGCGACTGCCTGATTGTGCTGTAATCAGGCCAGCAAGAGATACAGATGCGTCTCACCGATGTCTTTCTGCGGTTGAAACGCGCCAAGTTTGCGTTTCGACAATTGCGCGAGGACTTTGCGAATGGTTTTCCGCTGCGCGGCAATCTTCGGCAGACGCACAAACAGGCAATCGGCAAATTGGTCGCCTGTCTTGCTGGCATATATGTCTGGCGCGATCACCTCGACTGCGCCGGCTTGGTAAAACGCCTCCACAAATTTCAAGGCATCGCCCTCGCGCTTGAATCGTCCAAGTGAACGTTTTTTCTTGCCGCCAGATTTGAGCCACGTTCGCGCTTCAGAGCGGTTTTGCTGTGCCAAAAGATAGCGGACAAATACTTCATGGATGTGCTTCTCCGCGGCGCGCGTCTTGGGCAACGGCTTTCCGGCTTTGCCAATCAACTTGGGAAGCGATTTGTCTTTCGCGCGAGCAGCACGATATTTTTCGGCGCTGACGATGCGCCCGTGCAAATAGATTTCCTCGGAAAGCAACGTTCCGTCGTGCAGCCACAGGCGATAGCGTCCTGAAAAGTCGCCCTGCACGGTGGAAAATTCCAGTTGCAGCCTGCCGTTTTCGTGCCACGCGCGCTGAACGCCCGTGCCGTGAATCATCCGGTATTTACCCAGCAACCGCCCGGATTCACTCCACTGGCGGCAGATGCCGTGCAGCAAACCATTTTGATAAGATTCTTCGTTGGCGAGCACACCGTTTTTGTGCCAGACGCGAGCGACGCCGTGTCGGTAATTGCCGCGCATCGGCACTTCTTCGCGTAGAATTCCGTTCCGATGGAAGCTTCTTTCAGTCACGGTTTTCACAGGACAAACATTTGATTTCGATGGCAATTACACACATTTAACACTCAACGAAAGTGAAATGACAGCCTGGAATTGCAACAAAGGCATTAAACCGCTCCGCGAGAGCAGACTCCCGCGATGAAAACCTAGAGGAAAAAGTTCCCGGTGGCGGCGGGGGGGTCAAGGAGGAACGGAAGCGCGAACGTCTAAGCGAGCGACCCGTAGAATCCTTGGCGCGACCGACGACGCCATAAAATAAGCCTTGCTTTCATCGCGTTGTCACTGCAACGAGTCGAATGGCTCGCCAATTGTTTAATCGGTGATATGAAAATCTGAATCCGCGAAAAAACCATAAATGAATTCATCGTTTTGCCTGCAAATGCGGATTTTTGGCTTCGGTCTGCGGGCGGCGAGCGGGGAAAGTGCAGCGCAGGCGGAGAGACGTCGGGAACGAAGCCGGAGCGCAACGCCCGCTGCCGAGCCGCAGACGGAACCGGCATCGAAGTGCCGTCGTGCAATTCCCAATCGACCGCAAACGGGGCCTGCTTTTGATTTTTCATGTTTTTTTTCTGTTGTTTGCTTCGTTTTTTGTTCTGCCAATGCCTTCTTAGGCAGCAAAATCACTCAATTTCGATGCGGACATTTTCGATGAGTTTTTTGGCTACTTCACTAGGCATAATCGGAAACCAGCCGACCGCACTTGTCCGATTTTGCCGGCAAATTTTCTCGCCGTCGGCGCACGAATGGAGCAATTTGGACTTGATGGGAATCGAACCTCCAAATGCAGGCTGCGAGCTTTTACGAAGTTTGAAGCAACGGCTTCAAGAAAAGCACTTGAAGTTATCAGGGGGTTTCCCCGTCGGGACCGAAAGAGCGTTTCGCAGGCTCTTTAACGAGGGCAAAACGGCGACTCATCAAAATCTTGGTTTGATTGCAGACGCAGTGTGGAACTTTGTTCAAGGTGCGAAACAATCGAACGATAATTCTGTCAAAGAATTTTGGTCTCGCTTCTGCGAAGATTTACGGAGACAGACACAAGATAACAAACGTGTTTGATATTCATTATGTTGTCCCTAGCTAATTTTGGCCAAGAAAACAGACGGATGATTGTTGAATCCCATTATCCGGGCACGTTCATTTTTGGGTGTGGCGCCATTGGCACAGTGAGAAATGCTTTGCTCCGCTTGGGTGGCAAACGTCCGATTGTGTTTGCCGATGACGGCATTCGAGGTAGCGGACTTTCTGACCAACTGATTGAGAAGCTATCTTTGCCCTCCGGCCTGTTCTCAGGTTTCTCCGGCGAGCCTACACTTCAATTGGCTGATAGCGCCGCGCGGAATATTCGAGAAGGTGGTTACGATTCTGTGATCGCGATTGGCGGAGGGAGCACACTGGATTTGGGCAAGGTTGCTGCATTATTGGCGACCAACAAGGGGAAAATATCAGATTATTTTACAACAAAAAGAGAACATTCCTCCCTTCCCAAAATCCTCATTCCGACCACGGCGGGCAGCGGCAGCGAAACATCTTCCTCGGCAGTGATCAAATGCGATGACGGCATCAAACGATTTGTAGTCGGCGACGATTTGGTGGCCGACGTTGCAATAGTTGACTCAAATCTCACCCGCTCCTGTCCGCGAGAGGTGGCCGCCGCTACTGGTATTGATGTGCTGTCAACGGGACTTGAGGCATACCTCTCTAAGCGAGCCACACCTTTTTCTGATGCCTATGCTGTAGAAACGATTGATCTGGCCTTGCGTTGTCTTGAGAAGTCGGTAGCGAACGCAGACGATGCGGAAGCCTTGGATGGGATGTCGTTGGCGGCTTCGCTTTCCGGCTTTGCGTCCAGCACGCCAGCAGATGTCAACATCTGCCATTGCATTGCTGAAACTATAGGTCCAATGTTTGACATAGCTCATGGGAGAGCAGTTGCAACCATTCTCCCCTTCATGGTTCAGTTTAACTTTGAAGCGAGTCAAGGCCGGCTGCGTTTGCTGGCTCACAGGCTGGGACTGCGTGACGAACGGATCTTAGTATTACGAATCACCGAGTTAGTAAGGGCATTAGGCTTTTCTACCGGCTTTCGGCAATTGGGGGTTCCTCGTGATGCGTTAGAGCAAACTGCAAAGTTAATCTTTGACCAAAGGCAGTATGAGTATCTGCTTCCAGAAATCAATCCCGCCCCAATTACTTTCGCTGGCCTATTGAAATTGCTAGAAGACTGCTGGAATGGAGTTGATATTGATATTCTGGGCGAGCATGTCGTCCAAGCCACAGATGGCAAACACGCGCGCCATTGATTCCATGCAAAATTATTATGAAGTTACCTGATCGAATTCAACGCTTAAATGAATGCACCCGCCGGCTTCACGACCGCCACGGTCAAAAGAGGTCTCGCGCATATTTGCAATCAAATCTCTCTTCTGCGATTCTCGGGACGGCAATCACTGACAAAATATCCAAAACGCGCCGCACTGCCATTCATCTTCTTCATTATTGGGACAAGACGAATGCTTTACGACTGCTCGCTCAAGTACTCGCTTCGGATCCAGCTTCCGACGTCCGGCACGAAGCGGCATTTGTCCTTTTGACCAGCAACTCGCCCAAGGCGGTCCAGCTACTCAAGAGCGCAATCGCACGCGACAGTTCCACTTTGGTGCAGCATGAAGCCATTGAAGCTTTGGGCGACCTTGTGGGGCAAAAGGCGAAGCGATTTCTCGCTCGTTATCGGAAGAGTGCTGATCCATTAATTCGCGCCACAGTTGCGATGGTATTGGACGAATAAAATGAATTATGTCTAACCGTTCAATCCTAATAACAGGTGACGTTCTTTCAAAACAGAACGAACAGCAACTCGAAAGCGCTGGATTCGAAGTGCGGCGCATTTCTAGCCGATCAACTGTAGAGGACGAACTGATCGCGGCGCTAAAAGAAAGCACTGGTTATATTTTAGGAGGGAATGAAACTGTCACTGAAAAAGTGATAAAGAACGCAAATGCCCTCCAGGCCATAGTTTATACGAGCACAAGCTTTCGGCTTTACATACCTGCTTACGAAACAGCAACACGACGCGGCATTGCCATTGCAAATTGCCCTGGCGGGGATGCGGCTGCTACGGCAGAATATGCATTAGCTCTCATCTTGGCGATGGTGAGAAACATCTTTGATGTTGGCAGAACCGGTAGTTTGACCGAATTTCAAGCGTGTTCAATAGATACATTACGAGTTGGTATTGTGGGTCTTGGCGCTATTGGAACTAGTCTTGCGGTTCTTCTAGGACGGCTTGGTGTGGGTGAACTTTGCTACTATAGTCGCACGAAGCGCGAGGCTTTGGAATCAGCCCTCCGTATCCAATACCGCCCCAAGCATGAACTATTGTCATCCTGTAACGTGATTACGCTTCATACGCCTCGCGCCGCCGGTATGATTCTAGGGGAACAAGATCTCGCCCGTATCCCAAACGACGGTCTAATCATAAATACGTCCTATCCAGACGCGGTTGATTCGCGCGCTCTTATAAAGGAAATTAAAGGCGGGCGTTTGCGTGCCGCCTTTGATTTTCCTCCCAATGATGATTTCCGGGCGGCTTGCACAATTCAGCCGAGCCGATTCTTTTGGTCAAACGACTACGCTGGTTACAACACAACCTCCGCCCTACGCATTATCGGCGATATGGCCACAGCTTCGATGATCAACCTTCTCACAAAGGGAACGGATCGGCATCTAGTGAACCCGGCATATTCCCAATTCAGGCAGGACACCAGCAAATACCGGGTGCTGTAACTAAACATTTAATACGAGTGAGCTTACTTATATGGATGTCTCGACAATAATTTCTAAAACACAAGGGAATTCACAGCAGCATCAACCATTTGGAGATACTCTGCTTACCGCCGTCGTAGATCAGCAGTTAACGGTGGCTGATACATCAATGCGTCCTCGTATGTTCTTTTTATCCTCCGGAGCGAATGAATTGCCTCCACCACCGTTATACAAGTCATTCCTTGAAATGGAGTTTGATCAATCGGGTCTCTTGCAATGCTATACTAATGGCACAGGGTATCCGCCTCTTGTCAACGTGATCGGTGCCTATGAAACATTCAGATCTGGCAAGGCAACTGCCGCTGAAATTCTCAATAGCCATTCCGCCGCAGTGACATTCGGAGCGGCAGGTGCAATAGCCGGGGCTTTTAGTTATATCGCGAAAGAAGAACCGTTGAATGTGCTCCAGTTGGATTATAATTATCCGATTTTCGAACGGGCTATCATTCCATTCAGCGGCCATATTCACCAAATTCTTCCGCCAGATCCAACTAAGCCGGTTTCTGTCGATGACGCAGTCAATGGAATCTTTCGATTCCAGCCAAGTGCAATTGTTTTGTGCAATACATCCAATCCGACAGGGCAATCATATGACATGTCGTTCATGCGCGGCGTGTTCAAGGCCGCAAAGCAGGTTGGGTCTTGGATAATCTATGACCGGGTATGTGAATTTCCCATTGGACCCGATGCGGAAATTGAATGTCTGCCGCTTGCGTTGGCGGAAGGTGTATGCAACCGATTGGTTGTGGTTAATTCTATCTCGAAAACGTGTTCGCTTCCAGGTTTGAGAATGGGCTGGGCTTTCTGTCCAAAACCTATGGCAATGCATATTGGTCAGAACCAATTTTACTTGTGTGAGAATCCTTCCATGATTGGCGTAACACCAACAATATTGGATTTATGGCTGCGCATGAGCTATATGGCAAAGAACAGTCTTGGAACCTTGGATTGTCCAGATCCAGACGAACTGTGCCGGGCTTATAACGCTGGCGGGCTCATTCGAGAGATCCCGCGCAGGAAGGTCTTTGATGACATGTTTCGCTCACGTGCAATGCAGGATATTTACGAACAACACATACAGCATCTTGAGGCACAAGTGAGCGTTTTTCACCAAAATTACAATGTCTTTAAGTCCATCCTTAAATCAAGCCTGAGCCATTGTCCAGCGACTATGAAAGGGTACAACATTATGGTGTCCAGGAGTGACTTTCACGACGCGGACCTTATCAGAATTACCTTCGAATTGCTGCTGGAAACCGGCATATCCATCGTGCCGGGAGCGTGCTTCGTGGTGTCTAGGGAACTCGCTCGCGACGTTGGTTCATATTTTCGGCTGTCACTGGGCACGCAGGGGCCAGCATTTCGCGCGGCGTGTGAAAGATTTTCTGCTTGGTTGCCGAGTCTATAGAAAAGTTATCCAACTGTTGTTACAATGGAATACTATATCTACGTTACCAAGTCCTGCAACTACAACTGCAAATATTGTGATGTTGTAGCGAAAGCCAAACAATCACCGGCAGGGATGCGCTTGCCAACTGTTAGCAAGACGATTGATTACATCCGGGCAGACAAAACTTGTGCCGACACAGAAAAGATCCTCGCATTTTACGGTGGCGAACCCTTGATGAATTCCGCCTTCATTCAAGAGTGCATAAAACACACCGAAAACACGGGGATGAAATATCTGCTTTGCACCAATGGATCTCTCCTTGATAAGGCAGAACCAACGCTCCTTGAGAAAATTCATTATTTCTTCATCTCTATCGATGGTGATCGAGACATACATGACCGCTATAGAGGAGGGCCTGGATCATTTGATTTGATAATGCGGAACGTGCTTGAATTGAAACGTCGAGCTAATGGAACGACTCTGGCGCGAATTACGTTACCAATCGCATCCGATGCATCTCTTTACAAAGCGGTTATAGGTGTAATTGATTCCTTTGATTACGTATACTGTCAAGTTGAGAACAACGAGATCGCGTGTTCAACGGCGTTATTAGATGGGTTCAAAAAGCGTTTTGGTGAAGATCTAGACAAACTGATCAAATATTGGGTAGCGGAAATGGAGAAAGGAATTGTAAGAAATATCGTCCCGTTTCAGGCAATAATTAGCTCGCTGATGTTTAATAGGATAAGTAATGACCTGCCAAGGTGCGGGTGCGGTGCATCGATAGTATATTTGGATACCGACGGTCATTGCTATATGTGCGATAAGCTCCTTGGAAAGGATGAATTCAGTGCTGGAAACTATCATGATGGCCCCTTTTGGCGTTATAACAGCAAATGCACCGAGTTGAGAGAGCACTGTATTGAATGTGAAATCAGATTTATCTGTGGAGGCAGATGTTTACCTCAACTATTGTATTATCCAGACGATAAATTTGCGTTTTATTGCGAGATTCAGAAAATGGCAGTTCGAAAGCTAAATGATGCGTTATCATCAATTAAGGAACTTATAGCCCGCGGCGTCATCGAGCGGAACAACCTCGATATTGAAGCTCATCCTATTGAGAAATGTACGGAACTTGTGTTTTGAATGGTGACTCGGCTAGCCTACGTCGTTTTGTCCAGTTTGACGTAGCTTCGGTCTGAGGTCGGCGAGCGGAAAAAGTGGAGCGCAGGCGGAGAGACGGCGGGAACGGAGCCGGAGCGCAACGCCCGCCGCCGAGCCGCAGACGGAAGCCCGCCGCTGATGCGGTAATCTACACCATGTAAGCTCGTGACGAGAGCGCGGTTTGCGGACCGGACCGGGCGTCGTCGAAGGGAGACAGGGCGACGGACAGCCCGTGGAGTGCAGCAAAGTGCGCGTTGGGCACGGCGTAAGTATATGGCCAAGGACGACTCTGCCTAACTTATATTCTCCGCCATTCGCCGCCAGAAAAAGGCTTCTGGCGATACCCGGTGATCTTCCCGGTAATTAAAACATGTTGCTAATTGGTAAAAGATACCACGAAGGTTAATGTCACTTTTTTGCAGTCGACAATCAAACGGAATGAGATCAATACCGAGCATTCGCCGATGAAGCTGTAAGACTCTTAATTCTAGCATTGCATAACCAATCGTTTCTCTCTCGATCAAGGAGTTTTCCAACTCATCAAGGTTGGTTATCAATGTTGCCGCTTGAGACCACCAATCTTCCTGTTTCTTGATTTCGTTCTCCAAGTTCCTCTTAACGGAATCTATCAATTGCTCGGATCGGTAGCGTTCCAAGCCTTCAAATGAAGCGACGGCCCCAATAATTTTCTTTCGGAGCGAAAACACAGAATCACTTTGTGCTTCTGTCAGAATGCGGCGCTGAAATTCAAAAATAATGAATCGGAACTCTCCCAAGTGAGCGAGCAGTAATACCAGGTCATGTGCGTTAGATGTGGTTTCAGCAAACGCAGCAACCATTTCATGGGCTTGATTAGGGAGTTCTAGTGCTAATTCCTCCAGCCGGCCAAACAGGTAGAAGTTTTGAGGGTCATCAGCAAAATCGGAGGATTGAACACTCGATTCGAATCCGTCAGCGATCGCGGGTTCGCCCCACAGCCCGGAGTCCACTTTCCGCAAAAGGTAGTGAACATCATTAGGGCGGAAGAATGTTTTAATTAGACCGTCATCACGTCTCACGATGCCTACCTCGCCAGTATCTAGATTGTATTTGACGACGGCAAGATCATCCACTTGGCATAATTCAACGATTTTCTCCGGCTCAAGACTATTGAGGTGCTCCGTTGCGCGCGCGCGGTACTCAGTGAGCGACATATCGCGTCCCCATTCGCGACCGATGACAGCATGTTTATTATGATGAATTCTTTCATTCTCCACACTGCTTGAGGCGTTGCCTTCGTTGAACACACCACTACAACCGCTCCAATAGGGCGCAAAGGGTTGTGCTGATTCTTCTGGGGTAGTGTTTTCTTGTGCCATATCAGGTTTCCGGATAGGTGACATGCTCGCACATCTCAACCTGGTTGATTTTGTAATGAGCTGCGAATTCTTTGACGGTCTCCGAGTATATTTCAAGGTTACCAAGTTTGCTCGGGTCTACTATCCCTTCAGGCATTGCCTCTTTCTCAATTTCATGCAAGTGGGCGAGTTCTTTGATGCCCTGTGGGCTGCTGAATTGTTTATTGTGTTCCGTGATGTAATCCTGCACGAGTCGAAGGTTGGTCTGGTCTACTTCGCTCTTAAATTTATCGCCAAACTTCACGTTGGTTACAAAGTGGAACTCGTGTAGATTGCCGTTCTGAAAATTCGTTCTGATCCCCTCCAATTGTCGTTTGACCTCGTCTCGATGTTTGTCGCTTATAAAATCATATTTAGGTTCACGCAGGAATGGTCGGTTTTTGTCAGTATTCCTGTATTTAGCATCAATGGCGATTTGCTCCTCTTTCTCGAACGGCGGTATTCCCACCTTGCGTGTAACGAGAGTGTCGGCTTCAATTGTGCCGTGCCGCTTTGCTTGAGCGTGCCCGTGCGGGAATTTGATGCCAAAATCAACACGATCAGTGGCGCGAATTTCCAGTTTCTTGCCTGACACCGTGGTAAAATTACGGGTTTTGAGTGCAGCAGCTGATAGAATTTCGTAATGCTGATTTACGGGTGACATGCCAGGTGCGCGGTGTGCCGGCGCCTTCTCGAATAGACCCATTGCATTGGGGTGGTCCTTTAAAATACTATGAAATGCCTGTGGAAGGGCAGCAAACTCCTTGTCAGTCATTTTGCCTTTACCGCCAGTAATATGTGCCAGCGCCTCCTGAATATGCCGATAACCTGCATCGTCACGATTAGCGAGTATTTTTAGCAGTTTCTCGTCTTTTGCAGCCACTTGCAACACCGCGCGGAGGTCACTCGGCTTCAATTTGCTCCTTTGGTTCAATAGCCGTATGAGTTCACCTTTCTTCATCTGTTTCGCCTCCACCAACCTCTCTTTCTCGCGTAACAATGCTTGTTTATCTCCAGCAAGAATCTTCGCGACTTCCTTTCTTCGCTTGAGTCCGAGGTCATCCAATTCGTTCTCTCGCGACATTCGGTTGCGCTCGTCTGGTGCAAGTCCACGGCAGCGCAAGCATTCTTTAGGAATTTCACACTTCTCCTCGTTCTTTAGGATCATGATCATGACCCCATAGGTGACACGGAACGGCTTCTTACAGAGTGCGCAGGTGGGTCTTACTTCCTCGCGCTCCTTAAACAATTTGACCGCCTTGCGGCAAACTTCGCAGTTGTTCGGCGGAAACGTAAATTGTTTCTTTTCATAGAATAGTTTGTCACCAAACGTGGCTTCTACTAAGCCCGCGCCGCCGATGCTTTTGCAGCCCACGTTGCGGCACGGCGCTGATGCCACGACCTCGTCAAGGCACGCATCACAGTATTCCTTCCGCTGCTGGTAATTCCCCTCTGCGAGAGTGTACTTTTTGCGCATCGCGCCGCCAGGGGTCAAATATATCGGCGCACCACATTTCTTACACGGATCAGAATATTCTGTTAATTCCCTCCGTTTGGTGCAGCCGCACCCGTCGTTATTCTCGCCCCAAAAAAGTGGCGGGCTAGGATCAAAATCTCTATCATCACGGATGACCTTCTCATGGCCGCATCCCTCGCAGAAGTGTGCATAATAACTCACTCCAGTGCGTTCGTTCGTCCCTCGGTACTCGGGAGGCCGGGGCCCGACGCAAGGCATCTTCGGCAAGGGTGTTCGTTTTTTTGCCATATCAGCTCAACAGGGTAACGTGCGACAGTCGAAATCCTTGTTCCTCCTGTTTGATAAACTCGCCATTCTTGTTATCGTCACGAAGCACTTTCGGAATCATCGCGGGAGTCAATTTTGCAAGCACGGTAATGGAGTCCTTTCCGGAGAAACCCGATCCCAATGGGTTATTCTCTTTGGACATGCTGAGTTCAATATCCCCGCCTAATTGGTCTTTGACGACAGCGGAATAACCGAAGTCGTTTTTGCTGAAAACGAGTCGCCGGTGGTAACCGTGATCCCTTACGATGCGCAGCAGTTCGCTTTCCGCCCGCTTTGAGATAGGAGGCAGCACTTCGCGCGCTTCATCGAAATCGAACAGAAAGCACTGTTGGTCATACCGCCGGAAGGCTTCCCTCACAATTAGATGCCATAGTTCTTTGACCTCTGCTCCGGTAGCCGTATAGCCGAAGTTCTTTAACTCCTCGACCATCCATTCACAGTCGCGCGGATCAAACCGGCGTTCGTCAGCCAGTTTGTAGAAACGCATACAAAGATCAAACTGTTCATCGCCGCCTTCACGTTCGAAAAGTAAATCTCTAACAATTGAATCACGGAGCATTTGCTTCTCATTTTCGTTGAGCGACGAAGAAGACACACGCCGTCCCTCTTCTTGTGCAAGACGGACGCCAACGTGGCGGGCGAGTTGGTTGAAACGGCCATTCACGTTGTTGAGTGCCGGCATCGACACTTGCAATTTGCTCGCCTCGTCTTCCATGCTGCGGCGTAGCTCGCTTTTCTCCAACTCACTTAGCGATGTGGACTTCAATTGCACAAAATAGTTGTTAAAAAAGTGCCGGAAGAGGCGATAAATGTTTATGAGTTCGCTCTGATCGCTGAAGCTCACCACGGCGCGCTCAAAAGCGAGGGTGTGTTCAGTGGAATACTTATCGAGTTCGCGTTTGAAGTCGCTGAAGAGTGTTCCATCGTCCGCATTATCGTCGGCGGACTCCAGTTCCTCCTGTTCTTCCTCGACGGGGTAATCCACTTTGTTGCTACTGCCCGTCGGGTTCTCGGCGGTTGCGGGAGCGGATGTCTGATTGACCCTGACTCCGCTCTTGTATGCCAGCTTGTAGCCGGCGCGTACGCATGCGCAAATATCACTGCAAAGCTGGTCATCAACCTTGGTTGCCCGTAACGAGACAGACAACGCTTCGGCATCTCCTTCGTGCTGTTTGACCAGGGTGAACACCTCCGCGACCGGAATCCCCAGCATAGCTTCGTCGAAAAGTTCTACCGCCGAAAGCTGCTTGGTGTTCGTGAGGAAGAATCGGTTCGTCATCAATTGACTGAATCCAACCTCCGATGCGGCTGCAATTACGGTGAAGATCGCCGCCAAGTCGCTCTCGATGCCGTACTGATCGATCACCCTTGCCAACAGGACCGCGAAATCCATGTCGTCGAGCCCGATGAATCGAAGTGATTCCGTTCCTGCGCCGGTCAATTTGTCTCCACTGGCGATTCCGATTCGTTGCAACCTGCTTCGCTCGGCAAGAAATCGCCGCCATAGCTCATCATTGTCTTGAATGCGGGACGGAAGATTGAGAGCCGTGATTTTGTCTCGCAACTCATTTTGGGGCATTTTCTCGCGGAAGCTGTAAAGCGCGAGCTTGAGGAAGCTTCCCTTCGCCAGCGGGTACCGAATTGGCGCCACAGTTAAGCCTGCCGCGAGAGTTTGGTCGTCAAGGGTTGTGTATGAAGCTCCGAAATCTTGGGCAATAAACGCCATGCCGGGCCGGACACGGCCAGCGCGGCCGATTCGTTGATAAAGCGCGTTTACCCCAAGCTCGACTTTTGTGGTCAACTGCCCACCATCAACAAACTTGGTGTCGAACTCGGAGTCCATGGTGACCACATAGTCAATCGAAGAGAAGGTCAGCCCCATCTCAACCACGTTAGTGGCGACAATCACATAGCGGCCGTTCCTGCCTTCAATGTTTTGGATTTTACGATCGAATGCGAGTTTCAGCGCTGGATCTCGGACGATGGGGCTCGCCAGCCGCAAGGTTTCCACTCGCGTCTTAGGGCGATTGAAATCAGCTCGGGCAATGAGGTCGGCAATGCGGTGGGTGTCGGAATTTTCGTTCTGGTGCGAGTTCACGATGACCAACATTCCTTGCGGTCGCTCCCGGAGTCCGGGATAAGTCCTCCCGCCATCTTGAAAGCTATTTTCGGAAAGCAAATGAAGGCGCACACGTTCGACCTTGGCGCGCACCGCAGGATCGGAAAAGTCGTGAGGGTTAGGGAAACAATTTTTATCAGGAGCTAAGAGGAAATTCTTCACGAGATGAAGGATGCTCTCCTCGACAGTCGCGTTAAGATTGGTTAAGTGAATTGGAAAACGTTGTGCTTCGGCGTATACGATCTTCACGCCGAGATCGGAGTGAAGCGTGGCCGGGTCAACTGTTGCCGACATGTAATCAATCTTCACACCCCGTTTGCGAGCGAGCGCGATGCCGAGTTCTATGGATGGATTCGCTTCAATGGTGACGTGGGCCTCGTCAACGATGATTCTGTGATACTTAGGGTCAAGTTTTGTGCCCTCGAATGTAAGGCTCTCCATGATGCCGGTGGTGACGAAAAGAATTGGGGCATCGCCGTTGATCTTGCCACTGGCTGAAGTGATACAGCCATACAGATTAAAGTGACGTGGATCGTAAGGTGCTTTGCCCGTTCGAACGTAATTATATGCAAGCTCAACGATTTTACCGACAGTGTTCCGGTCTTTGGATGTGATGTCTCGGATGCCTTCATTGGTGAGGAAGTTGCGAAAGCCAGCGTCATCAATCATACGATAGGCGACATAATCCTGGTAACCGTCGTTCATCTCGGCCATTGTCATGGTGCAGATTGGGATTCGCGGCTCGACCACGTAAACCTGCGGAAATCGCTTCGCCAGGTCAGCCCCAGCCTTCAGAAGATCGTCACAGAGTCCTAGCAGGATTTTGGTTGGCACAGTGACGGTTTTACCAACGCCTGTCTTGGCGATGATGAAGACAGGCTCTTTGCCGATCTGCTCGATAATGTCGCGAATCGGTAGTTTCCAATCGTTCATCCGGTCGTAAAGGAAATCGTGGATCAATTTTACCGGATGGCGTTCTTCACGACCTGTTTTACTATTAAGAAAGACAATTGCAGCGCCTTCGACCCTTGCCTCATGCCGCTCCTCACCTAGCCGTTGTTCGACGCGTCGCAGGCCTTCAATGCCGGCGCTGTTACGGCCCCCGGATTTGATATAGGCTCTGTATTCTCTTGCAGCCGCTTTCCATTCGCCGAGATGTTCCAGCACCTGTCCGAGCACGAGTCTGTAATAGAAAGCCCTTGGATCCAGTGTAAGCGCTTGATCCAGACATTTGCGAGCCTCCTGAAACTGTCCACGAGCATCGAGACATTCGCCCATGAGACCGAAAGCGTCAACGTTCTGAGAGTCGAGGTTAGCTGCGCTCTTGGCGTCATCCAGGGTTGCGATCGCATTTACGTCGGCTCGCGTGTCGATTAAGCGTTTAGTGATGTTGCACGAAGTGGCTTGATCTTGCTGAAATAAGCGTTGTAGTTCCTGTAACTCCTTGAAATTTGGCTGCGTTTCGCTCATTTCATAGAGCGACCGGGCAATCGCAAAGCCCTCTTCATGGCGTTTCAACTGTCTGCAAAGTTTCCTAAGGGAAACCATTGCAAATGGAAAATCCGGGCGAATCGCTAACGCTTGCCTCAAGTCCGCTTCAGCTTCAGCGAATTGTCCATTCAGTCGATAAGACTCGCCTCGATTTGCCAGGTGACCATAACTTTCATTCTCATCATCTCCCACTTTCAAAGCGCGATCAAAATACTCAATGGCTTTCGGGTAGTTCTGTAGTTCGCGGTATGCTTTACCCATTTCGCTCAGGAGAAAATGATCGTTCGGACGAAGCGCCAATCCTTTCTCCAGCCAAACAATTGCATCCTTTGGGCTATCTTCCAGTCGGGACGATTGGTCCCGCTTGCCGAGAATGCTGTAAGGAAAGGCGCTCCTGGGTCTCAGCGCGATGGCATCCAAAGCATGTTTACGAGCCGCCGCTTTATCCGTGCGTGACCTAAGAGTCGCGAGTGTGGTTAGGGCCTCATAGTTGGTTGGATCAAGTTCGCGTGCGCGGTTGACGCAGTTCTCTGCGTCAACCAGATAGTCCCTTCCCATTTTCGAGTACGTCATCGCCAACGCCGACCACGCATCGACATTTTCCGGGTGCCTTTCCAGGATACGTCGAAGCACAGCGATGGATTCCTGTGTCATCTCATCCGCTTTGTCGATGATGTTTCGGCTACGAAGTCGTCCTGCCATTTGCCGATAAACGAGACCCAGATTGATAAATACAGCGGGAATCTGGTTGTTGATTTCAGATGCGATCTCGAACTCGGTCAGTGCATACTCAATATTGCCATGTAGCGAGTAGATTCTCCCTTGTGCCAAATGATAAAAAACACCATAACTGCCGGTGGCGTCCATTGCTTCTCGGAACTTTTGTTCGGTAGTCGTCGCGTCTTCGAGCGAGCACCTTAGCCTTTCGGCCTCGTAAAATAGCTGCGAACTGCGCTCAAACTCACCAGGAGTTTCAGTTTGCTGTTCACTAAGGTCTTCAGTAGTAGCCATAGTTCACTGTTGTTGGTTTGCAGGTGTCAGACCTTTCTTTCCAAAACGTACCGGAGGAGGTGCCGATGGCAATGTGGTTCGTCCTCGGCACAATGGCACATCAGAGTCACTGTGGTGCGTTTGGCCAACTTTTGTAAAAGGCGCAGAGTAAACTTCTGCCCGTGGTTTTTGATGGTTTTGTTTCTCTTGTCAATGGTTCCGCCTTCGAACAGTTCCTTACGGTAGCGACGGCTGAACTCACCCCACCCGATCTTGCCAGCCTGTGCATCTTTCAACAACTTCTCGCTCGGCCCGAGGTTCGCCATCCAAACGTGGTATCGAGATTTCGGCATGCCTCGACCGCGAAATCGGGTTGCCAAGATTCGCAGTCCATCTTCACGAGAATCAATCGGCGAAAAGACTGATTTTGCCTTTATCATAATTTTCCTTTGACGGTGCGGTCTTAGTTAGCAGGCGGTCCATGGTTTCCATCGTTCGATTTTCAGGATTCGACCGAGGCGGATGGGGAACTGCCTTTGACGTACTTCCAGTAAACATGGTTCATGAAATGGTCAACGGTGCCGCCGAGGTTGTGTTGGGAGGTGGCTGGCGCGTTCACAATTACGAGACCGTTCCTTTCATCTTCTCGACGAATTCTTGAAAAGATACACCCCGGTCAATCCAGACTTCCGCTCTTATCCGAAGTTTCACGTTGCTCTCATTGATGTCGATTTCGACAGCACCGCCACCATCAGGACGCAACTCGGCTTCGTGATCCTTCAGACCTTTTGCATCGTTCACCTTCGTTTCCACCATCGAACCGACACCAAATACGAACCTCGCGTTATCGCGCACGACTTGCTCGTTGACGATGCCGCCGGAGACATTCACGACACACAACAAATAGTTATCGCGGTTCTGTGGCTTAACCGCTTCCTCTCCTTGCCTTAGGGTCATTCTAACGAATGGCACAGACGTAGATTTCACTTCCAACAAATAACGGCTGACCTTCAAGAGTTGTTCCTGTTCGTTCTCGACGAAATCGGTTTCGAGTTCAAAATCGCTCCCTACACCGGTTCTCTGAACTTGGATGCCCGCGCTTTCCAATTCATTTCGCAGAAGTTCCTCCACCAACTTCCCCACTTTTTGATTACGAGCGACCTTTTCTATCTCGTGCTTCTTGTTTAGGGCGGCCTCTTTGATGTCCGGATTATCCAGAATCGCCTCGATGCTCTCCATGGTTGATTCATCCGCCGAACCATAAATGCGCGCTGAAAGCTGGTCGAGTTGGAATCTCTTTTCTTCAGGTACACCGATTCTGACCAGTTCGCTGACGCCAATTCCAATCTTCAACAAAAACTGCGCGCAGTCTGTGTCATTGAGTATCGTTTCCTTAAGTTTGTCGTCCAACAGTGCTGCGATGTTTTCCGCTGACGGCCTGTCTTCTTTGCCTCGACCCACCGGAACCCATTCGTGGGTTTTGACTTGAAACATCCAGCCAGGAAATACGTGGTGCTGATTTTTGCATGAACATGCGACCTCGGCCCCTTGAATCCACTGGCGGTTGGCCTTGATGACATATTGGAGCAAGAATTGGAGAAATAGCTTTGCTTTGGGCTTACTTCTCCGCACCTCGCCAAGCATTCCACTCAAAAAAGCAATTTGGGAAATCATTGTCGCGGTGGCTGGTTTGTGTTCGACGTCGTCCAACAACTTTTCAACGATCTGCCGTTGGTCAAGCGCGTCGAGTGGTTCAGTGACAAAGAACGAACGCAGCACGAATTTATTTTTCTCCAGATACCGCCAGTGGTCGTCCTGCAACGATGCTGTGTATTTTTCGTGTAACCGGCGATCTGCCGGAAACAGGACAGCAAAAGCTTGTGCCCCATTATCCCACAAAGTTACAGGTACCAGCAACGGCTTGTCAGCGCGCAATTCGCCTCTGCCGGCTGCACAGAGCATTGGATAGCCGGCGAGCTTCTGCATTTGGTCGTGCTCAATTAGCCAACAAACAAGTTGAGTGTTGGCTTCGGCGTAAGTTTCTTCTTTGCCTTCGACGGACGGCTCTTTGACTTTTTTCAGTGCCCATTCAACACAATTTTCGTTTGAAAGAGACTTTCCCTTCTCGCCCTCGAAAAGCTGACTAACCGGCTGGCAAATTCCTTTATGGAGAAGTTGGGAACGAATGGAAGCGCCGAGCTTATCACAAATGTCCTTGATGCCTTCCTCAATTTCATCATCAAGTTGCAATTCACCCGATTTCTTCAACTGACCTTGTTGATTCGGAAGGACAGCTCGGCTCTGCACAAACGCCAAGAGATTCTCCGTCGGCACGGACCCAAGAAGACGATTGATCCAAACCAAGGCACCTCCTCCCGTCCCGGAAGTTAGACTTGCCCCAAGTTCTTCTAAAGTCTTGCAGGCTGCTATCCGGCGGGCCAGTTTTTCAGTCGTCAGTGCTTCATCAAGCTGTTCGACGTTTTTGCCCAAGACTGCCGCCCATTCCCCCAGAATGGTTGCCCAATCACGAGCAACTTCTAACATCGGCAACCGGTCTTTGACGGCATTGAGTTCTCCAGCCAACGCGTAAATTTTGCCATCTGGGTCTTTAACTGGAACAATGGCTTCAACGATGGGAATCCGTTTGGCTTCAGCCACACAAACGAGACTCGGGGCGGCTACGCTTTGGAGAAAGTTAATTATTTTGACCAGCACCTCGGCAATGAGCCTTTTTGTGTCGAGCCAATCTTTAATCGTAGGTTGGCTGAATCTGGCCAGCTTGTGGGGTGCTAGCCAATTTTCATTGGAGCAAGCTTCAATCAGTGTCTTGAACAGTGACGGCACCTCTCGAAGGAGTGTCCAGTTCCTTTCCGTCAGTGTGGCCGATTCGCCAGCGGCAGCCGCTCGAATACCGTTTCGACCGTCGACCGGTTCAAATTTGTCGCTAACAATGGCAAATGGAACAGGCAAGTCATGAGTATCTACCAACGGAAGCGGATAGAACAGACGCGGTGTTAAATCGTCAACGATGACTTCCCATTCTTCGCCAGCTTGGCGGAGGAGCACCGCCAGCGCGACATCTTCGACGTGGTTGCCAACGACTGCAACACGGATATGCACCGGCTGCCCGCCCGATCTCAAGCATTCTATTTCGGTTAAGGTGAAGGTACCGGAAACTGGTTGTTTCGTTTCCACTCTGCGCCACGTCATCCTGCCGTCAGATCTGCTGACGGTGACTTCTTCCAACTCATCGACAAATGCGAGGACATAGGGAACCGTTCTCTCAAGATCAGCCAGACCACTTTCCACGACGACTGCGGCATCTGGATTCAATTCGCACTCGAACGAGGTCGTGAACTTTTCAGTTCCGTCCGTGTCAGAAAGCGAAGTTTCAAATTCTCTCCAAGCCGCCTTCATGCTTTGCTGAATCGCAGGCGAGGTGTCCCCGCTTCTATCGAGGGAGAATTTGAAGCCTTTGCGAATGTCGTTCTCCTCCAGAACGCCACGTATTAGCACCTTAGGCGAGACCAGATGGACTGCGATGAATCCAGTGCCAAATTTACCCTTTTTTCTGTCATCTCCCTGCTTTGTTGAACCGTGGTAAAGGAGATGGGTAATTTCCCGGCTATTAAAAGCTGAGCCGCTATGACTGAATCGAATTATATTTTTCTCGACGTGAATGCTCACGCAATTATTGCCTTTAGCAGGATCGGTGGCATCCGCCGCATTCTGGAGCAACTCCCAAATCCATCTCCGACGATGAATGGTGTGAGATTCTCGCAACTGAAGAAGATTTTCGTAAACGGTTTGAGCATTCGATTCTTCGAATGCTTTATCCCGCTCCTCTTTAAGCCGTTGGATTATATCTTCAGTCGCTGGCATACCCAGTGATTTGCCGAAAGGTTTTCATCAAAACGATTTGATCATCGGAGGCTTCTTTCATTTAACTGACTCCTCCAAGATTTTGATTATATCCGGCATAATTTACCGGTCTTTGTCCAGGCGCTCGAAAAACTTCTCCCATCTCATGTTGCCGAGAACTTTGTTCGCCTTTTTGCCGACGTAGGCTTTCAGACCCGCATGGTTGATGTCCACGCGGCCTAAAAACTTGCCTCGTCTGGTGTAGGCCCGCACGGTCAAACCGCGCTGGGTTAACTCAATTTCCTCGTGGATAACGAGGTATCCTTCTCTTTTGGTTGCCATAGTTTTTTTGTTTGACGAATGTTTGATTTCGATTGTGTTAATTTGACTGCGCTGCACGCTGCAAGAAAATGACACTGGTAACTTTTCTCAATGGCGTGATTGAACCTTTATGATGCGCGGCAATTTCAGCCGGGTCAGTTGAAAAGCGCACGGCTTTGTAATTGCCTACATATTCCCATTTTTTCGGTCGGCGCTTAATAAATATGGGAACGGCACAATTCTGGGCGCAAAAAAGCCTCGCCTCCCGCTCAATGATTGGCCCCGTGCCAGGGATGACAATGTCCGGCGCTTCAGGATTGCATTTGAGATTAAAACATCCGCACACGACGCGGTTATTCTCGGTCGGAAGGTATTCTATTTCGCTGCCACCAAGGACGCTGCTAATTACCTCGCGCGAATACTTTCGTCCGAGAGTAAAAGCTGGTTTATCACCCCATATAATCGAAGCCGTGCCGCCGCTCTCCCTCCCACCTGTTACCATGCCCCGACTTTTGCCGCAGCACGGGCAATGGCGCTCACCGTGAAGCTGTTTGCTGACGATATAAACTTTCCCACAAACGGGGCATTCGAGGGCGATATTGTTGCCGGCCCAATCCTCTTTAGCGCCGAGATTCTGCGAATTCAGTTCTTTGGTTTTCATATTATTAACGCTTGCGATTCCCCTTGGACGAATTACAGCCCCGGCACATAAGCGCTGCGTTTTCCAAACGGGAGCGGCCGCCTTTGCTGTGCGGATCAATATGGTCGAGGGTAAAATCATCCCATGACAGAGCTCTCCCACAATGTTCACAACGCCGGTTACTGGCGATGTTCCAGAGAATCCGCCGTTGTTCGGAACTAAACCCGCGTTGGGCGTCTTTCTTGGCGAACAGACTGCCCAAAATGCCCTGCAGAATGGTTTCGCGAGCTTTTCGTTGATTGTACTCATCCGTGGCTTGAAGCACTGTCTGGAGGTAATGACGATATAGCTCTTGTTCTGGTTTTATCGTCTCAAGTTTCCGCTGGCGTTCCCGCAGGTCATCGACCTTGTTGGAGAACGCCACGAGCAAATCCCACGCAAGCCGGTTGCGCTTCCGGTCTGTCAAAATCATCCCTTCCTCCTCGAACTTCGACACGAGTATAGCGAGTGAATAAAAGTCAGTAACTTTGCTGAATCGCGTAGAATATAATTTGGGGAACATGCGGCGCACCCGATTCAACGTTGTAATGGTTCTTCGCGATGCCTTTGAAATATCGCGTCCACTAAAACTATCCGCCTTCATGACGCGATCCAACGCGGCTTTTTTGTTGATAACGTCACCCTGGTGGATAGACAGCATCAACTCGCACACTAATTCCACGTGTTTCATTCGGCTGATTTGCCCGGCACTCAACACGTCGTTATCAATAAAATACCATTCGTAACGTCGAGCCAACCAGTCGGCTTCTTTCAAGAAGGGGCTGTTATAATATTTAGCGCGGCGTTTTTCCTGGGGTGTTAACGCCTTTCCCGTGGAGTTAATTCGGACAAACACATCAATGATGTCGCCCATTTCTCCATCCACCTCAATGACCGGAATTCGATAGCCCGTTACAAGGTGTTGAAGCTTTCTCTTACAAAGCTTTTTCCAATTGATCCACTCGGTTTCATCCTGACCCGGCAACTGTGTTTTGAGCCAGTATCGCCCCCGCATGAGCCCCATGAACATCAAGATTGATTCAATTCGCTGTTTGCCATCTATCACGTCATAAATGATCTGGCCATCCTCTTCGCGACGATAGAGAAAGATTGATGGCAACGGATAATTACGCAAAATGCTATCGATCAATTTGGCTCGGTCCCGTTCCGACCAAACCGACTGCCGTTGAAATCCCGGCTCTAAATTAAGAAGCCCATCTTCATACAAATTCTCAATGTCTTTGACGGTTTTGGTTTCTGGTCGGTGAGTCAATGTCGGATTTTGCATAATTGTCTTGGCGCTTCCAGTGGTTTGGAATCTTCATGCAGGTGTGGTGAAAGTCTTCCTTGCGAGAGCAGCGTACGCCAACGGGCTGTTTCGTGTATGTTGCCCTTCCCGCATATTGATCGCACATTGAGAGATCGCTGCTGTCAGCAACAATGTTCCCGTTATCGGCTCCGCAGCTATCAACATCTTGGAAGCCACAATAGGACAGACATCTCGCAGAATTATGTCCCGCCACACGGTTTTCATTTTTGCAGTAAGGCCCTCCACTTCATCCCGAAGATCGGCCGCCTTTAAGTTTACCTGTTCCTCGTCGAAAATTGGCCTGTTTGCCAAGTCTATGCAGATGCTCTCAATACGATTCCTAAAGTGCTGCAACCGCTCGGCATGTCTCTCTTTGAATCGGACTAACTTGTCCACATCAAAATCCGCAGAAGAGGTCGGGAGCACTGCCGGCAACAGGATTTTTCTGATTGTATCTTGGCGGGACACAAATCTCCTTTGACTTTCGACCCCTGTCAGCATCCTATATGATGCAAGGTCATCGGTTAACGGCTGCGCATCAACATCTTTGCTGAGACCTAGAAATGTTGCAAGATAGGCCATGTACGCGGTCGCAAACGAAGGAACCATCTCGTACCAAGAATGGTTAACCTTCCGACAGACGCCCAGCCGTTCCAACTCGCCAGCAATTGGTGCAAGCTTTTCGAAGTGAATCTTAACTGGATTTCTCGTGTGTTGAATGTTTGGACGGGTAACTCTGTTGGAAAGACGCGATTCAACGTATTCAATGAACGTTTCTCCAAAACGGTGCGCACCACTCCGCTGGCCATAGATATGCTGATAAGGAAACACTTGTTGAACCAGACCTGCCTGCAATAACTCTCGCATGAAGGGCGAATACTGGTCTGGATTATCTGCATATTCGATCGGTGCGATTGACGAAATGCGATCCCAGTAAAGGGCCATTGCGAATAACCATGGACTCTGGGGTACATTGATGTAAGGAAAATAGAGAGCGTTTGCTTTCATGAAATGTCCTCGTTCATTTTCCCGCCCAGATGTAGCCATCGTCGCGCAGGCGGAAACGTTCGCGGGGGACGTTGAGTTTGCCGCGCACGTTTTTGGCCTGCTTGGGCACTTTCATTTTCTTTTCCAGTTCCTCCCACGGGACGGCGGGCGGGATGCCGTCCGGGACGGTTTCGTCGTTCACAGTGTCGCGGAAAAATTTTGCGAAGGCGGTGGAACTGGCGTCGGGTTTGGGCGACTTGTTGGGTTTCTTGCCGCTGGATTCGATTTTCCAAAGCTCCACCTGGTTGAGCGCGTCAGCGATGACTGGCCAAGCGGCTTGCACACGCGGATCGCTGGCAAGTGCCGTACACCACATGTCGAGAAGGAGCGGACCGCCACGGGCTTTCTTTTCCAAATGCCATTCGGCTTTTTCGGCGAGCCAAGAGCGGAAGGCGTCCACCAATTCCTGCGCGTAGGCGACCGGGCCGGCCATCCAACTGTTGCCGACTTTCCACTGCTCGTCCCAACGGCGTTTATACACCGGCGCTTCGATGCGGCGGATGTGTTCATTGTCGCGGATTTCTTGCAGCCGGGCCATCCAGACTTTGCGATGCTCTTCACCGAAAGCCGCCGGGATTAATTTGCACGCATTGTCAAAATCACCGCTGGCAGCGGCCCAAAGCCGGAAAGGACGCTGCGACTCCTGAAATGATTTTAGCGAGCTTAAATCGGTTGGATCACTCCAGTTGAATGCGGCGGTAGGCAGTTTGCGGGAATTGAGACCGTAAGCGCGATAAACCAGCCAGTCCATTTCCTCCTGCAAGGCGATCATCTCGGCGCGGAGTTGTTCGCGGCGGGCGATAGCGGCTTGCAGGCGGATGCGCAAATCCTTTTCCGTGGCGAACGGCGGTGCGAGTTCTTTGGCGGGCGGGATGTGGCCCGGCAACGCGGCATTCCATGTCTGATACGCCTCGCCGGATTGTTCAAACAACTTCCGCAATGCCAGTGACGGCAATTCTTGCCCACGTTTCCAGCACGCGCCCGACAAAGCAGTTAACCGCTCTGCCAGCGAATGCGACTTGCCGCGCATCGAATCTTCTATCAACGGCGGAAGCCTAATAGTTTTCAACTTTTCGCCGGCAAACTCATAATATGTATCTGTGTCCGCATCCTCTGATTCTCGTTTGCTGAAGCAGATTTGTTTAAGTTTTTCAGAATTTAGACTCGAATTTAGCCAACTACAAAGAAGCAGATGTGCCTCAATGCCGAATTCCTCACGGAGAGCAATGGCAATCGCCTTTTCTTTGAAGACAACAGTGTGGTTGACAGGAAGAAAATGGCAGTGGGTAGCAACGTGAGGATTGATAATATTGAAGGGAACAGCAAATTTTGCTCTTGCCAGCCGACGGAACTCAAACCACTTCAAATTTGTTTCCTTTTTCTTGGTTGAACCGGAGATTACACAGTTTTCCAAAGTCTCACGGAATGGTTTTAGATGCATCGCCATACCTTGAGGAAGCGGTTCTGCCAAAGGTCGAAGCTTTTCGTCGTAAGGGAAAAGGATGAAAGCATGAGACGACACTGACCAGTTACGAACATCTTCGCCTGTCGCGTATGCACGAAATCTTTCGGTTGAAGTTCCGATGCGGCGGAGATAACTAGAAGGGAGGACATAGGCCTCATCTTTCCCGGTGATAAATTGCGCACCGATCGGTTCAGCACAGAAGTCATCGAGTGTTGCCGTCGTTCCGTCCTCATCAAGACTCGTTCCACCCAAGAAATTCCACGGCCATGTCGACACTTCCTTTCGAGGCGAATCTGAGACAGTAATTCGTTTATCCTTGAACTTTGGAGAGTCGTGGTGTTGAGCAAGTGTCTGCCATAGCGGACTATCTTCCGGCGCAGTTCGTAAATCGCCGCCACCCGGGAGTGTGGTGGCGACACGGATCGGGATTTTCTCGTCAGGCTTCTTTTGTGCTCCGAATACAATGCAAGTGGGCGTGCCATGGCCGGGAAACATCAAGCCGGAGCAGTCCACAATCTTTTGCAAAGCCACTGAATAAAAGAAATTCTCCACCAGCGGCTTTCCGAAATCGCGTTTCGCAAAACCGTTGGAAACAATAAAGCCAAGTTGTCCGCCAGAGCGAAGCAGGCCAAAGCTCAAGTCAAAGAACGGACACACCAACTGATAGTTCTTGTAGCATACCCGCGCCCAGCGCTGGCGATACAACTCACGTTTAACGGCGTTGCGGGCAGTGACAAACGGCGGGTTGCCCACAATCAAATCAAATCCACCCTCCCGCGATGCCGGCGTGAGCTCGTCGCCCAAGTTGAAATTGCCGGTGATGGTGGTGGCGGAGCGTTTGCCGGTGAAAATCTCTGCATAGTCAATCCGCCAGACGAAATTGAACGGACTATCAAAGTCCGCGCCTTCCAGCTTGCGCAGGCGCGGGTAAAAATCCGCCGCCAGGGGTTTGGCAATCAGCTTGTCCAATTCCTTGCGGTCGGCGGCGAGCTTGGCAAATGCCGTTTCCAAGTTTTTTAGTTCAGCCTCGATCTTCCGGCGCTGTTCGTTATCGGAAACGCTTTCGCCGAACCAGTTGCCGGTCACGTGTTGTGCCTGATTGAGCAGCGATTTCTTTTCGGCTTCCAGCACGCCCTGGCTCAAGTCCAGCCGGCGGCGGAGAATAGCCAGCCGGAGTTTTTTCTTTTTTTCGGCGCTCCGGGCCTTGTGTAGTTCGTGGCCGAGCTTCTGGATTTCCGCCACGTCGTCGCTGCGGCCGGTGAGCAGGTCGGATGTCACGCGAATAGGCACGCCGGAAACCATGTCCAGCAGCGAGTCGCCACGGCGGAAGTTCATTTCCAGATTAGGCAGTTGGGAGATGTCGCGGATGGCGGCGCGGAAGGATTTTTCATCGGCGGTAAACGGGTTACAGCCGAGGTCGTAGTCCACGACGAGAGAAAGCCAGAGACGCAGGCGGCAAATTTCGATGGCCTGTTGCTGGAGATCCACGCCGTAAAGACAGTTCTCAACGATCTCCGCCTTTTGCTCGTGAACCCATTGGTTGCCGTGTTTGCGGACGGGATCAACGTAACCGAGCGCGGCGGCTTCGCAGATGCGACGGAGATTGACGAGTTCGTGCAGCAAGCCGACGGGGAACGCTCCGGAACCGACGGCGGGATCGAGACATTTCAAATTGCTGATAACTTCGAGAATCTGGCGACCTTCGGCGGGCGTGAGCAGGCTTTTGATTTGCGCCAGTTCCTCGGCATCGAGGCCGTCGAGTGCAAGGATGTCGAGCATGGCGCGGAGCCGGCGATTCCATTCCTTGCCCTCAGGCAAACGCGGCAGGAGATATTGGCAGAGGCTTTCGCGGCAAATGAAATGGACGACAATGCGCGGCATGAAGCGGGACGGCTTTTTCCTTCGGGTTCGGTGCGCGAAACTCGGCGGCAGCTTCCAGCAAACTGATTTCGTCCAGGGTGCTGTCCGGTTTGACGCGGTAAAAAGCGTCACGTCTCTGGCTGCGAATGAATGTGACCGTGCTGCCCGCGCGTTTTTCATCGGCCCGCCCGACGCGGGCGCGCAATGCCAATCCTTTGATGCGGCGGAATTCCTCGGGGAATTGTTTGCGGAACTGGCGGAGTTCCATGAGCAGGGCCAGACGTTCGTCGCGCTCCTCTTCCTCGGGCGAACGCTCGAACAGGCCAAAGTTGTCCACTTCCTCCGTCTCTGAATAAATCTGGCTGTCCTCACCCAGCGCGGTGTGGAACGCCTGCAACTTCATGATGGCTTTCTTTTTCAAATCGATGTCGTCGTCCACCTTCGCCGTGGGATAAAAATTGTATATGAAAATTTTTGGCGCGATCGTGCCAATGCGGTTCAAGCGGCCGATGCGCTGCATGAGGCGGGTGGAATTCCACGGCGTGTCGTAATTCACGACGACGTTGGCACGGTGCAGATTCACACCTTCAGCCAGGACTTCGGTGGAGATCAGCATGTCATAATCGTCAGCCTGCTTTTGGTCAGTCGGCAGGTTGGCATCAAAGTTAGCGCGCACGACCGGCATCCGTTCGGCGCGATTTTTTGAGCTGACGGTGAGGACACGCTTGTAGCCCGCCTTGGCAAGCTGCCCCAAAAGATATGTGGTGGTTTCTTCCGATTCGGAGAACACGACAAGTTTGTGCTGGCGATTGATTTTTGAGTCGAACAATTCATCTTTAAGATAGCGGAGAAATTCATCGAGCTTCGGGTCTTCCTCGACCGCTTTCCATTTTTGGTAGAGTTCTTCGAGCTTTTGCGCGTCATTTTCCAGGCCGGCAACAAAGCCCCCGACGAAATCAGATGGCGAACAAATTTCAATGGTTGGGTCGATAGGCTGGCGTTCGGCAATTTTAGCAATCAATTCTTCCTCGCGGCCTTCAACGAGGAATTGGGTGACATTGAGATTGGGCGCGATGTAAATCGTGCCGCGAGAGAACATGTCGCGCATGACATTGGTGGCGTCACGGAAGCGGCGGAGCGATTCCTTGAAAGCGTGGAAGCTGCTGTCGAGACGCTTTACCAGCAAAGTGCGCATGATGGTTGCCAGTTGTGCGGAGATACGGTCGGCGTTCTGGTATTTCTTCTTTTTGTCCGCCTTCAAGAAACCGATGGCGCGATAGCGATTGTAAGTCAGTCCCTTTTCGTCGGCACGCGAGAGCAGCAACATCGTGCGGTCGTACAGGTCTTCAAGCGCGGGCGGTAACTGGTAGAGAATTTTGCGCGGCGGTTCGATCTTGGGAAAAACGACGGCTTGCTGTTCCAAATCTTTTTTGTAGTCGTCGTGTTCCATGAGGTCGTTGCGTGTGCGGCGCACGGTGACTTCGGAAATGATTTTGGTGCGGATGCGTTCGTAAATGGTTTTTACACGCTGCCTGGCTTCTTCAGTGTCCGGGAGCTTATGGGCTTCCTGATATTCCTTCTGACAACGGGCAAAGAAATGTTGCAGGTTCGCAATGCTCAACGTGGAGTCTTTCAGGTCCTGGAACAGTGAAATCAAATTGCGGATGTCGTCAGGGCGGTTATTGAGCGGCGTGGCGCTCACAAGGATAACACGCTTGGACGCTCGCGATCCGTCCGGCAAAAACCGCCGGGTGGGTGATTTGCAGATTCGTTGCAATTCATCGAACGCTTCGGCGGTGTCGTTCCGGAACTTGTGCGCTTCGTCCACGATGACGAGGTCGTATTTTTCCGCGTGTTTAACCTTGTGCAGGCTGCCGTTGGTGATGATGTCGCAATTATCGAGGCGAAACTGGTCTTTGGCGGTTTCGCGCCAACTGTCCTCCACGGCGGGTGGCACAACGATGAGGGTGTGGGAACGGTGTTCGGGAAAGCCGTTGTAAAAAAAGAATTTCTTGGCGATGAGCGTGGCGATCATCGTTTTGCCCAAGCCGACCACGTCGGCGAGGAAAAACCCGCCGTGTTTTTCGAGCAGGCGGAAGCCGCTGGTCACCGCGTCAACCTGGTAGCTCAGGCGTTTGTAGCCTTCGGGCAGGTCGGTGATGGCGTTCGGGTCGTATTCGATGCTTTGGCCGAAGTATTCAAGCAGTAATTTGTGGTAAAGTTTGTAGGGCGTGACGGTTGACGCGAGATAAGTGCTGTCACGGACTTCCTTGAGGAACTTGGGCAGGATTTCGACGGATTCTTTCCAAAGATGGTCAAATTCAGCCGTTGCGAATTGCACGTCGTCGAAATCATGCAACAGGACATTGAACTCGTAATTGCTGACCTGATCCTCGACGCCGATGCCGGCGGCGGTGAGGTTGGACGAACCGGTGATGACCGCACCTGGCTTGTGTTCGTTGAATCCTTTCGGTCGAAAAATATAAAGCTTGGCGTGAAGGCGTTTGGTCGGATGCGCCCGCAATTCGATTTTCTTGGAAATCACGTCGTCAACGAACTGCAGGACGCCCGTCTCAACGTCGCGCTTGTATTCCGCGCTTTGGATGTCGTTACGCAGCCAGCTGCGGAACTCGTCAAGGGCCTTGGTCGGGTCGGCCAAAAAAAGCAAACCGCGCCGGTGGTAATCGGCCATGATGGAATCCACGTTGATGCCAACGAGGATGCGAATGTGTGGAACCTTTTCCAGATACGGCCGGAGCGCGAAATATCCCGATGAGCGCAGATAACCAACGAGCGCATCGAACCGCTCGATGTCGGTGTTGCTCTCGAATACACCCTGAAACTTCTTGAACAGTGTGTGTTCGTCGAGGTTGGTGAAGAAGCGGGTGGTCATGGTTTAATGACCAAATTTATGAAAGTTTGGCCGGCATTTCTGACTGTTTCCCATAAGCCATGCGGATTCGTTGGTCGCGTAAAAGGCTTTTAGCCTCACGCGACAGGCATCGTACGCCGGGTACGGGTTTAGGCAAGAATTTAGCAGAGGGCCGCGTAAAAGGGACTTCAGCCTCACGTGGTGGGCCGCGTAAAGCGGCGCCACGCGGTTGAAACGGCTATTCTGTGAGCGGTTAACTGGGCGGTGGCCCAGAGGGCGTGATGCTTTTGCAACCATTCGCGGATGCGCCCAAGGGTGCTAGCTTACACGAATCGCCTCCATCGTGAAAACCACTTTGCCACTGTCCCGTCCGATTCCAACGGCGGCAGGATGACGCGGCGGAAGCCGCGCTCGCAATGGACGAGCACGCACTCGTGGTCGCGGAGATTTCGGAGCTTGTGGGGTTTAATTTTGTGTTCCTCGGTTTCAGAGTAATTGACATTGCGCTTGCCGGCGCTGAACCCCCATGAGCGTTTCACAACGCGCTTTTTACCGAGGAAATCAGCGGCCTGGACGGCATCAGCCTCGTCGGCAGCACGGAAGATGATGCGGTTGCGGAGATTCAGCGTGAGCACCTTCGATTTGTCGTTGCCGAGTGGTGGCACGAATGACGTTGTGCTTTGTGCAGCGGCGACGATGGTTGTGCCTGCTTCGCGGATTACGTCCACGCAGTTGTAATCGCTCGTTCCGTCTTCGCTGGCGGTCATAAATCGCTGTGCTTCGTCGGCCCAGAGGATAAGGAGGTTGGTCTTGGCCCGGTCGGCCTTGGCTTTGTCGAAGCGGCGCAAGGCGTGGTTGTAATAAAGCAACTTAAGGAACGTGTTCACGTAACGCCGCTCGGTCTGGAATTTCTGCGGCATGGTGGTCAGGATAATTTTGCCTTGGTCAATCGCGGCGAAGTCGAACGTGCTCTCCCCGGTGCAGAAAACCTCAGCCACTTCGGGGGTCAAAAAGTATTGGAGATAATTGCCGATGGTTTCACGGACGCCGCCCGACTGTTCTTCGGGCTGATTTAGAAAGCGGTTCGCGAAATGTGCATACACGGCTTCACGGCGTGGCGTTTGAAGAAGTTGCTCAAGATTTTCCATTTCCTCTTCGAGCGATTCGCGGTCGGATAACAATTCGAAGGCGTCGAGCAGTGTCACGGGCCGGCCCAATTCAAATAGCATTTCGAGCGCGTGGGCGATGTGGGTCTGTGCCTGACTTTTGAAAAATCCCTTGTCCCCACCCTGACCAAGACTCGTGGCCGTGTCCACGATGAATTTGGCGTAAGTCGTGAAAGGAATGCTGCGGTCTCCAGTCAGGTTGTAACGGTGAATTGGTGTCCACTGTGAATCTGTGTCGTCCGCGCGGATTTGAAGATGAATCAGGTCGCGTTCACGGCCGTAATGCTTTGCCATCGCGGCGAGCGTCTCCCAATAAATGCCTTTCTCGTCAATACAGAGGCCGCCCCACGTTGGCTCGTTCTGAAACACTTGGTGGGCAAGCTGATTGATGCCGGAACTCGTCTTGCCGGAGCCGGTGTCGCCGGTAATCAGCCAGCCGCGACAAAACTGATTCCGCTTCCATCTCAGACCACCGAGTCGCGCGACGACATTTTTGCGGTTATGCGGAACAAACAGCAACCAAGCCGCGATGAGTGCCAACAGAATGCCGCCAGCGATGAAAAAGCATTGCGGATGCCTCAAGGCGAGAATGAGGTCTGGTGGCGGCACTATCGGACTGAAAGGAATGAATTGGAATGTCATGGCCAAGCCCTCCCGATGAGATAACCGGCGAGCAGACTTGCCAAGGCCGCGAAGATGGCCGCAGCACGAGTAATCCGCGCCGCGTGTGAAGCCGGTGGCTGATTTCGCAGCAGTTCCAACAACGCCGCTGTTTGTCCCTGAAAGGTCCGTGCTGCCTCGACGAGCTTGCAGATGTCCGCCCGGAACTCACCGAACGCAGGAAGTTCCCGGTGACGAAGTTCGTCCCAGTGTTGCTGGTGAATACGAAACAGTTCGATTAGCAGCAACACCGCATCGTCTTCACGCAGCCGATATCTTTCGCGCCATTCGGCGACGGCCCTGTCGAATTCCTCGTCGAAGTCAGGTTTTGTGTTTGGGGTGGCCATTATTTCGCGGGCAAAAGAAGGCCAGCGGCAGATTCAATTTCAGTGTAAAGCCTGCGCTGCCAGGTTTGGAGTCGTTGCCGGTCGAGCAGGCTGAACGCAGGATGTTTAACCGCCGCTGTGACGGTCAGATTCTCGGCGTTAAGCGCCTCAACCAGCCAGTCCTGCATCCGGCTCATGCCGATTTCCCGCGCGCCGAACTTGTCTTTGAGCAACGCATGAACTTCAGACGTTTCAAAGATCGTGAAACTGTCGCTGTGGGCGGCATTGCGGACGATGACGTAGCCGCATTTGTCTCCGAACTCGTCCGTGAGCCGCTGGATTTGTTCCACACTGTCCGACTCATGGTTCACCGGCATGACGAGCGTGAGTTTTGCGCCGAGCGCGGACAGCACGGTGAACAGGTCAATTTCAGTGAAGAATTCAATGAACAGGTCGGTGGACGCGGCGCGGCAGTCCATGACGACCAGATTTGCCTTTTCCAACGCCTCGAAAATGCCGTCGAGCGCGCGTCGTTTGGACAAGTCCAGGAAGCGGGTGTCGGGGTGAAACCGTTTCAAGGTCGAGTTCTCGTTGTCGCTGTCAATCGCGACATGGGCAATGCCCTTGTCTTTGAGATATTGGACAAAATTGACGGCGAAGAAGCTTTTGCCGACACCGCCTTTGCCGTTAAGGATGAGAATCAGTCTTTTCATTGTGTTGCGGGGTGAGTTTGCGGATTTGAGCTATGCGCGGTCCGCGCGTGCGAGCCAATGAAGCTTCGTTGCCGTTGGAATTGGCAGACGGTTCGGCCGATTTGCTGGGTTCGCTTGCTGGCATTGCATCAGAGGTCGTTGCTCCGCCATTCGTTGACGTGGAAGCAGGCGAGCGTCTTCGTCCCGGGCGTCTGCGTGGTCGAACGCTTTCACCGAGCACTTGATGGCAGAACATGGCGATGCCTGATGTGCTGATCGGGACGTAATGTTGGGTCAACAGGTCGGCAATGGATTCATACGATGCCCCCTTCTGGCGCAATTCCACGATCCACTCCTTTGCCGCGAGCAGTTCGTGGAATTTGGGTGGGCGTTTGGGTTTAAACTCCGCGATTGCTTTGCGGATAGTGCTGGGATCAATTGTGGACATACGCTGGAAGATGGTTGGTTGATGTGTGAAAGCTGCCTGGAAATTGGAATGGAGCCGGCTTGAAAATAATCTGGCTATGGCGTGGCTGCTCCGAATATGTGGAAAATTTGTGTCGGCGGACAATCCGTGGAAATGGAAAACTCAGGACTGCGGAATGTGCATGGAAAGATTGTGTCCGTGGAAGATATATGATTGTGCCTGAATCGTGGAAATGACTAAGCCGTGGATTAATCGTGGATGTGCCAAGTCTGTGACCGTGGATAAATCGCGTTCGTGGAAAGAATGTGGAATGCCCGTGAACGTGGATGGTCCGTGGAAATGATTGAAAATTCTGGCTAGCGCGTGGCTGTGGCTTGGCTATTCCACGGCTATTGCCTGGAACCATATTCCTTCGCTGGCGAAGGAGTAACGCGTGCCTTGTCTTAAACATGATGAGAAACACACTGCCTCTTCTGTTGCAGCAACTCGTCACGCCATTTTTCCAACTGCGCAACCACGGTCTGAATTCGGGTGACTTGCTCGATGTTTAACACTTCAACTCGTGCGGCCAAGCTGCCGCCGAAATGCGTGTTTGGCAGTTGAACGACTATGTTTTCGGCTTTGTGGTTGATGTATTCGCCGTATCTCTTGAGCACCTCGATGGCGGTGTGTAATTGAGTTGTGGATGGTGTTTGCATAATCAAACGTGGATGCAGCGGGATCGTTTGTGCATGAGTTCTTGCCGATGTCCCGGTCGACGTTTTGGGAGCCATTGTGCCCGCTTCAATTCAGTTGCCGCGACCGGATGTGCCCACGGGTCACTGAAACCGAGTCGGGCGGCTTCTTCCTCGGCGGCGAGTTTTGTGGGAGCTTCAACCACGGTGCGAAGTGGATCACCCATCACGCGGGCATATTCCCGGTCGGTGTGGTAAATGCCCCACAGTCGGTTGCCCGGCTTCAGAGTCGCGGTCGTGCTCATGGGGGCAGTTCATCATAATTCGAGGGAATGACGGTGTGCCAGGCACACAAAGACCGCGCCCAGTCCGTGTAATGTCCGTGGTGTGGTTACGGCAAAGACGCAATACAACTTGAAGAACGCGCGGGAATATTTTGAGGAACACCTCTGCGTCGGCGATTACTATGACGAGGGGCAACGCGTGGCCGGTGAATGGGTTGGCATGGGTGCGGAGCGGCTCGGATTGTCCGGAAAAGTCCGCGCCGATGATTTTCTGCGGTTGTGTGAGAATCAGCATCCGGGCACAGGCGAGAAGCTGACTCAGCGCCAGAACACCACGCGAACTGAAGGCGACAAAAACACGGCCAATCGGCGGATATTCTACGACTTCACTTTTTCACCACCAAAATCGGTGTCCCTCGTGGGTTTCCTCGGCAATGACGAGCGGATATTCGAGGCTCATGCGCGGGCGGTGCGGGCGGCCTTGAAGGATTTCGAGGCTTTCGCGGCAACTCGTGTCCGCGTTGGTGGCGTGCGAAACGAGCGACTTACCGGGAATTTCGTTGCCGCGCAATTTACCCATGACACCTCCCGCGCCCTCGATCCGCATTTACACACCCATTGCATTGTGTTCAATGCGACTTTCGATGCCGTGGAAAACCGGTGGAAAGCGCTCGAAAACTATGAACTACTGCGGGCGAGAAAATTCGCAGAAAACATCTACTACCACGAATTCGCCCGTGAATTACGGAGTTTCGGCTATCGAATTCACAACCGGGCGCGCGGGGACTTTCAAATCGAAGGCATCTCGGATGAACTTTGCCAGCGATTCTCAAAGCGGCGGGCGGAAATTGACCGGGCGCTGGCAAAGCTGCTGGAAGAGAAGCCGGAACTGGTGGGTGGAGATTTGATGGCTGCACGCCGGCTGCTGGCGACAGCAGAGCGGGCACGGAAGCAACGAGATTTGAGCCAAACCGAGTTGCGATCTTTGTGGGAATCGCAATTGACGCGAGAGGAAAGGGAAGCGTTCAGCCGTCTGCGCATTCAATCTCTGGAAAGTCCATCAGATAATAAGCGGGTGTCGTTGGCCGAAGCTGTTCAATGGGCGGAGGAACATCTGTTCGACCGGAATTCCGTCGTGCTTGAGTGCCAGGTGTGGCAGGAGGCGCTTGGGCGTGCGCGAGGCGAGGATTTCTCGGTATCTGAATTGACGGATTTCACCCGGCAACGCGGCTACATCCGGGATGAAGCACATCCAGGCGAAGTGACCTTGCGCGATGTATTGCTCCGTGAATGGGAGATTGTCCAAACGGCCAAGGAAGGCGCCGGCTCCTGCCATCCGTTGGTTTGGAATCCGCAGCCAACCAATCCCAAATTGGACGATGAGCAACTCAAGGCGCTCGATGCGCTGCTCTCCTCAACGGACGCCATTTCGCTTTTCCGTGGCGGCGCAGGCACTGGCAAAAGCTTTGTTCTGCGTGAACTGGTTGACCAAGTTCAACAAGCCGGGCGGCGCGTTGTCGTCCTTGCGCCGCAACGTCAGCAAGTCGTGGATATGGAAAAAGCCGGGTTTACGTCGCCGTCAACAATCGCAAGCTTCTTGCTCAGGCGTGAACTGGCTGAACGCGCGTTCGTTGTGGTGGACGAGGCGGGCCAGATTGGTGGACGGCAGATGCTTGAACTTCTGCGACTGGCTCGTGAGAGAAACGCCCGCGTGATTCTTTCCGGCGACACGCGGCAGCATGGTGCCGTCGAGGCGTCCGACGCGCTGCTCGCCATCGAACGACACTCTGGCGTCAAACCTGTCGAGTTGCACAAGATTCGCCGGCAAGACCCGGCGCTCGGTCGCACAAACACCGAACGTACACGCATCAAGCAATATCGGAAGGCGGTCGAATCGGCTGCGGCTGGCAACATGGGCGAGTCATTTGAACGCCTCGACAGGATGGGCGCGGTAGTCGCTTGCGGCCTGGGCGATCAAGCCGACAAACTCGCCGACGAATATATCCGGCTTGCGGAACAGACCGCCTCGGCAGTGGTCGTCTCGCAGACCTGGGCTGAGGTTCGTCGGGTCAACTCCCGCGTGCGCGATGAGCTGAAAGCAAAGGGCTTGCTCGGTGCCAATGACACAATGGTTCAGGTGTTGGACAGGCTCGACCTGACGAACGCGCAGAAACGCGATAAGCGGTTTTACCCAAAGGACGCGGTTGTCGTTTTCAACCAGAAGATACGAGAGGCTGAACCGGGTGCGAAAGGCAAGCTGGCGGCCATTGTTAAAATGGGCGTGCTGGTCGAAGTCGGTGGACGGTTCGTCACTGTCTCGAACAAAATGCTCGACCGCATTTCGGTATGTCAGACTCGTGAATTGGCGGTAGCGACCGGCGACCGGTTGCATCTGAAAGCCAACCGCAAGCTGGCTTCCGGCGGACGCGTCACCAATGGGGAACTTGTCGCCGTGAAGTCGGTTCGAGCTGACGGCGGAATTGAACTCACCGATGGCCGCGTCATGGATTCAAGCTTCCGCGAGTTCCTTTCCGGCTATGCCGTCACGTCATACGGCTCACAAGGTAAGACCGTGGATTACGTCCTGTTTTCCGATTCGACCGTGAAAGCCGCGACGAACGCGCAGCAATGGTATGTGACCATTTCACGCGGCCGATGCGGCATCCGCATTTTCACCCCGGACAAGCAGCAACTCCGCGAGAATATCATTCGGTCCGGTCATCGTCCGTTGGCGATGGAATTGGCAGCCGGCATTGCCCCGCGCCGCGTCGTCCACCTTTGGGACCGGCTGCATGGTTATCTGCTTCGCTTCGGTCGTCGAGCCGCCGACAACTTTGTTCGGCTGAAAATGGCTCGCCACCGTCACCGTCACCATGAACCCATACAAAAATATGAGCACAAAAACACCAGAATGTTGGGCGAACGACCCGCAAGCACACGCCGTTCGCGTCGAATTGTCCACTGATCATTCGCTGCTGCTGCCCCATGACGAGTTCGCTTTTGCCGAACTCAAGCGTGAGGGCAAGGAGCACACTCTCCGGCTCGTCTTCACCATGCACGAAGTCCTGATTCGCGGTCACTCCCTGCGCCGCATCGAAACCGCAATGCAGCGAATGGAACTGTCGTCCGTGAATACGCTGCCAACCAATCAGAAGTCCCTTGTTACCGATGGGCAACCGGTGATATGTGAAATAACGGTGACTGAGGTGGCGAACGGAGGTTGAAATCGTGCTGGACCCCTACGACGGGGCCGTACCTACGACCGGGCTGTATTCACCGATAAGTGCAATAATGTCTTTGAACTGTTGGTGAATCGTACCAACTAGAGCCTGAAATGGGCCGCCTGAGCGCGCCGAGTGCGAGCGGGGTGCGCGTGATTCAGCTTTCAAAAGGCCTCCAAACCCACTAGCAATTATTTTTACCTGTTTGGTTTTTCCCCGCGATTGTTATATCAGGAAAGTGTTGAATCATGACAGCACCACTAATCGCACCGCTGAGAAATAGGGGCTTGGACGGCAAGCTCTATACTCGGCCACCGGGTATTGAGGCAAAGCTTGTTGAAATCAGCACGCTAACGCGTGATGAAATCTCAACTCGTTGCGCTATTGAGGATTCCGAATCACCCGAACATTTGCCGAGCGAGTGCCTCGTGTATTTGATTCGCGAATACCGCTCGAAGCCCTTGGACGATTGCGCGGAGGCCATTTTCAAAACTCTGATGGAACGAGTCCTCCGGGGACTTCCTCAAGGGGAAAGCTCAGAAGGAGAAAAGGAATGGTTGACGGACGCCAACGTGCGCGACGAGGCACGGTATCGTTTCGTTGAGATGTTGGCAAAGGATCGGGTGGAATACCTCGAAGCGCTTGATATTTACGAGGTGCGCTTCCAAATGGCCCTAAAAGCCCTTCGAGTAAGCGCGCAGCGTAAGATTTACCGTCAGGACAATCCCCTCGAAACAATCGAAGGAAACCCCCAGACGGGAGAAATCGCCGAAAAGGTGGAGCGTGCGGCGGGAATGTTTGATCCCCTTGATTTAAACCTACTTGACGATCCAAATTACCGGTTGCGCTTGGACAAAGCGATTGATGGTTTACCGCCTTTCCAGAAGGCTATTATTGAAATGATTCGAAAGGGCATTCCTATCGAATCAAACGATGCAGAAACTGTGAATATATCGAACACGCTGGGGAAAACTCCGAAAACCATCCGAACTCACCGTGACATGGCTTATGCGACGTTGAGGGCGGAGTTGATGAAGGGAGAGTAATATGAAACCGAATTTTTCCTGTGAAGATGCACTGAACGCGTTTGCTGTGGAACCCACCCACGATCGCGCGACCTTGGAGCGATATCTGCGCCAATTCCCTGAGTACGCAGTTGAACTCGCGCATCTCTCGCACGAACTCTCGCGCGCTGAGGCAAAGACAGGCGAGCTATCGGAGAAAGACCGGGCGGCGATTGAGGACGCTTGGAAGCAATATTCGCGCTCCTCTACGGCGTCGGTCCGTATTTTCATTTCTTTATCTGTGCCGCAACTTAGGGAACTTGCGAACAGTCTTGGCGTCCCACGGCAAATAATCACCGCGTTTCGGGAACACAAAGTTCTTGCGTCTTCGATTCCGCGGCGATTCTTGGGGCGCATGGCGTCAGCATTGAATACAACAATGGAAGAAATCAGAGCTGAACTAACGCTGCCACTCGAAGGCACCTGTGTTCGGAGTCACAAGTCTGACGAAAAGCCGATGGCGGCTGCCCCGGCGACATTTGAACAACTTCTGATTGATGCCCAAGTTTCAGAGGACCGGCGTGCTGAACTAATGGCCGACGACGATTAACACTTATGGATACAGCCGAACTCGCGCGGCAGTTCGCAGCAAAGTACCATGACGACGCTGTCGCCAGGGGCTTAAATCCATGGGAGCCCTACCAATTCGCCGTTGCTGAAGCTAATCGCCGCGACATCGACGTGGAGGGAGCGGCGCCAGGGGCAACGATACTTGCAAACAGTCGCGCCACCTTCATTCAAGGCGATCAATTAATCGTTCACGAGAAGACCGGCTCCCAGTTTGAGCAGGCCTTTCTGGTTGCACATGAAATCGGACACTCAGAACTAGGAGATGATGTCGAAGCGGGAGATTCCGTCCAGATTGACCCCGCGAGATCATCGGAACCCTCGCCGGTCGGCCTAGACCGTGTCGTCGACTACGGAAGGCGGCAGCGTCGCGAGGTCCAGATGGACTTATTTGCTCGAGAATTCCTCCTGCCACGACACTTCGTCCGCAAGCTTCACTTGGAGTTGAACCTCTCCGCCACGGAAATCGCAGAACGGCTCAAGGCACCTTTTGATGTCGTGGCGCAGCAACTTTTTGATGCGCTCTTACTGCCGGTTGTCGTGATGGACACAAAGCAGGAAGCGCCTGAGCGCCCGCCAAATGACCTTCAAATTGCAGCGGCAGCCCATCGCGGCGTAGCATTCCTGCTTGAAGCCGGACCGGGAACAGGGAAGACCCAAACGTTGACATTACGTGTCGAAGGCCTCTTGGATCAGGGTGTCGATCCTCGTCGGATTCTTTTGCTGACCTTTTCAAACAAAGCAGCCGGAGAAATGGCCGAGCGAATCGCCCGGAAACATAAGGACGCAACCGCAGCGATGTGGATCGGAACTTTTCACGCCTTTGGCCTCGATATCATCCGCCGCTTCCATAAGGAATTGGGGCTGTCCCAGGACCCGCGGATGTTGGACCGAACGGAGGCTGCCGAGATTCTTGAAAACGAGTTCCCCCGCCTTGGCCTCATCCACTATCGTGACCTTTACGATCCTACGCAGATTATCGCGGACATACTAAGCGCAATTTCTCGCGCAAAAGACGAAGTGATCGATGAGGCGAAGTACGCCGAACTCGCAGAGGCGATGGTTCGCAAGGCAAAGACTGATGAGGAGCGCGCAATGGGAGAACGGGCGCTTGAAGTTGCAAAGGTTTATGCGGCATACGAGAAATTGAAAAAAGAGGCCAATAGTGTCGATTTCGGAGACCTCGTGTCGATGCCGGTGCGCCTGTTTGAAACGAACGCAACCATTCGGGAGCACATTCAAACGCAATACGATCACGTCCTCGTGGACGAATATCAGGACGTAAACCGGAGCAGCGTTCGACTTTTAACGGCATTGCGAGGAAGCGGGGACAATCTTTGGACCGTCGGAGACGCAAAGCAGTCGATCTATCGTTTTCGCGGCGCGTCGTCATTCAACATGGGGCGCTTTGGGAAGGAGGATTTTGCGGGCGGGAAGAGGGGTCGCCTCAAAAAGAATTACCGTTCGGTGAGTGAGGTCGTCGATTTTTTCTCCGCGTTTGCGGTAGAAATGAAAGTGGGGGACGCGGACAGCGCGTTGGAATCGCATCGTGGTCCGTGCGGAAAAAAACCCGAGTTGCTTACAGTTGTCCAAGCGGACGAGCAACCCGTAGCTTTAGCCGACAACATTCAATCCCTGCGTCAAGCGGGCCACTGCTACAGGGACCAGGCAGTGTTGTGTACCGGCAACGAAAAGCTTTCTCAACTTGGCCAAGACCTAGAACGCTTAGGACTTCCAGTGCTCTTTCTGGGCAGCTTATTTGAGCGAACCGAAGTGAAGGACCTCTTCGCACTGCTCTCGATATTAACAGACCGGCGCGCCACCGGTTTGGTTCGAATCGCTTGTTGGCCTGAATTTAAAACGCCGATCGTCGAAGTGGCGAAAGTAATCGATCAATTGCGAGCCAACGAGGCCGAAGCTGGTCAGTGGCTGCGCCAACTGGAGAAGGTGCCGAACCTCTCTGATCAAGCGCGAGCTGCGCTCACCACACTTGCCGGTGCTTTGGAGGGGTTCAACGAGACATCATCTCCTTGGGATGTCCTAGCGAAGGTATTGCTAGACCGAACACGAATTGCCGCCCGGATTGCAAAGTCAGAAATGATAACTGACAGGACTCGCGGCATCGCGATTTGGCAGCTCATGAATTTTCTGCGGGTTCAACCCGCTGCTCCAGGGCTGCCGATTGTGCGGGTGATGGACCGGGTTCGCAGGCTGCTTCGATTGGGCGATGACCGCGACCTTCGCCAGCTTCCTGCCTGTGCTCAGGGCATTGATGCCGTTAGATTGATGACGATCCACGGGGCCAAAGGGCTTGAATTCCCGGTCGTTCATTTGCCCGGCATGAATGCGGGAACAATCCCACGGACGGGATCGCCTCCCGCGTGTCCACCACCTGACGGAATGGTAGAAGGCGCAGGTCCCGACGCTTTAGCTTCATTTCAGGCGGGGCAGGCGGAAGAACAGGAGTGTTTGTTTTACGTAGCAATGTCCCGCGCACGGGATCGATTGTTTTTTTACGCGCCGACGAAAAAGGCCAATGGGCACAACTGGGGAATCTCGCCGTTTCTCGCCAGGCTCGGGCAAACGTTGGATCAACAGAAGATTTCTCCAAGCCGTAAGCTCCCCGGCACTCCGGAAGACACGAACATTGAGGTTGCGTTTGACGGAGGGCTGGGCTTCAAAGGGGAACAGCTTTCACTATTTGAAGGCTGCCCTCGGCGTTTCTTTTACACACATATTTTGCAGATTGGGGGCCGTCGCAGGGCAACGGCCTTCATGCAAATGCACGAAGCCGTTCGAACCGTGTTCAAAGGTGTTATTGACGGCAGCGCGCCGATTGAGAACCCCGAGGAGCTTACGCGACGAGTTTCTGATGCGTTCGTGACGCACGGACTTGCAGATCATGGCTACGCAAATGAATACAAAGCGTTTGCTTTGCCAATGCTGCGCTATTTTGCATCCGTCCGCGAAAACCATACTCCTCAACCAATCGCGGCCCTCAGCCTGAAGTTCGAAAACGAGCAAATCATCGTGCTGCCCGACGATGTCCTGTTAAAACCAGATGGGAAGCGCACATTTCGCCGAGTAAAGACCGGCCACGAGCGGGCCGATGATGCTGAAAGCGTTGACGCCGCGGCACTGATACTCGCGGCACAGCAGGCGTTTCCCGACGCAATCGTCGAGCTGATCTATCTTTCCGATGCGAAGATCGCGCCGCTTTCGATGACGGCCAAGAAGCTTGAAAACCGGAAGCAAAAGTTGAACCAGTTTCTCAAGGAGATCCGCCTCGGGCAATTCCCAGCAAAACTGTCCGCCCGCACCTGCCCCAATTGTCCAGCGTTCTTCATCTGCGGCCCAACGCCCCACGGTATCCTGCAAAGGAAAGTTTGAGATTTTTTACCGGTTGAGGGCCGTCGCGGCGATTGAACTCTTGAAGGCGGGAGTATCCGCCAAACTTTAACAGAGTTCAAAATATGATCGCCAACACACAATTAGAATACGAGGACGTGGGAGGAGCCCTGCGCGAAGGTCGCCCGCTGCGCCTCGCTCGTGCGTATCGCATCCAATACGCCCAAGACAATCTAAACTTTCGCGCTCTCGACCTCACGGAACCTGCGCCGCTCGGACGACAGATTCTCGAAGCTGCCGGGGCCAAACCGGTCGATGAGTTCAGCCTCTTCGCAATTCTTTCGAATGACGATTTTGAGGAAATTCGCCTCGACGAGCAATTCGACTTGCGCAAGCGGGGGGCCGCACGCTTTGTAGGATTCGATTCGGACCGTATCTACAAGCTGACGCTCGACGAGCGCCAGTTGGAGTGGGGGAAACCCGCGATCAAAGGAGCTTACCTTTACAAGCTCGGGGAGGTTCCAAATAACCGGGCCGTTTTCCTGAAAGTGCATGGTGGCGAGCCGCGCCTCATCGAGCGCCACGAGTTAATCGACCTGACCGCCCCAGGAATTGAACACTTCATCACCGGGCCGAAGCCGGTGACCGACTTTGAAATCATCGTGAATGCCCGTCCGCGCATTGTTCACGAGGAAGACGTCACGTTCGAGCAAGTTGTGGCATTTGCATTTCCTGGTCCCCACGGACCGAACATTATGTTCTCCGTGACATATCGCCATGCTGCGTCGAAACCGCACGCGGGCGAGCTCGGCGCCGGCGGCGTTGTTGAAGTCAAAAAGAAAGGGACCATCTTCAATGTCACAAAGACTGATAAATCTTAGTCCCGATCTGAAGCGTTTGCGCGAGGAGGGCTACTTCATTCAAATTCGAGGTGGCCTTCTCGTCATGCGCGACGTGCCTTACGTTAACATGAAACGAGAGGTGCGGATGGGAACGCTTGTTTCGACTCTCACCGTCGCGGGTGATGTAACGCGCACACCGGACACCCATGTGGTTCACTTTGATGGCGAGTTCCCTTGCTCGTCGGACGGGCAACGACTTCAACAGATCGCACACCAAAGCGCTGCCATTGATTTGGGCAACGGCGTAAAGGCCCAGCATAGCTTTTCAAGCAAGCCCGCAGGAGGCTACGCGGACTATTACCACAAAATGACAACCTACGCGGCAATGTTGGCAGGCCCCGCTGAAGTTCTCAAACCGGGTGTTTCTCCGCGGACGTTCCGAACGCCGGAGGACGAGGAGAATAGTGTTTTCAACTATACCGAAACCGCTTCGGATCGTGTGGGGATTGGAGCGCTGTCTGCGCTTTTGGCATCTGAGCGTATAGCCATTATCGGCCTCGGCGGCACTGGCTCGTATGTGCTCGACTTTGTCGCAAAGACACCAGTGCGCGAAATTCGCCTCATCGACGCTGACGAATTCTTGCAACATAACGCTTTCCGAGCCCCCGGTGCGCCAAGCCTCGATGAATTGCGCGAAGCTCCAAAGAAGGTTGATTACCTAAAAGCCATCTACTCGAAGATGCACAAGGGCATCGTTGCGCACGCCGTCGCACTCGATTCGACTAATTTGCATCTTCTCGAAGGCATCACGTTCGCGTTCATCTGCATGGATGCAGGCGAGGCCAAGAGACTGGTGGTTCAAAAGCTTGAGGCTTTGGGGGTCTCCTTTGTTGATACCGGCATGGGGCTGGAGCTTGTCGATGGCACCCTTGGAGGCATCCTTCGCATCACAGCCAGCACGTCACACAAACGAGAACACGTCCATCAGGGCCGCATTTCGTTCGCCGCGGGTGGGGAAGAGAATATCTATTCTTCCAACATTCAGGTCGCGGATCTAAACGCGCTGAACGCTGTAATGGCGATCATCAAGTGGAAAAAGCTCAAAGGCTTTTATCGGGATCTCGAACGGGAACACCACAGCACGTATACGACCGACGGGAACATGCTCTTAAACGGAGATTATTAAATGCTGCGTCACACTCGCCTTGAGCACCGGTTCGTTCAATACATTCCAGAGCAACTTGAGCCTGGCGTTATTTATATTTCGATGGAGTATGCTACCGCGGCGCACAGTTGCTGCTGCGGTTGCGGTGAACAGGTAATCACTCCGTTTACGCCAACCGACTGGAAGTTGACCTTCGATGGAGAGACCGTGTCGCTTTGGCCGTCGATCGGCAACTGGAATTTTCCGTGTCGGTCGCACTACATAATTCGGAACAGCCGAATTGTCTCGGCGGAGCCTTGGGAGGACGACCAAATCAGATGGGGGCGTCGCCGTGACAAAAAGAGAAAAGAACTATATTACAGCAACGCCAATACCGCTGCGGGCGGGCAGAATCTGAACGAAAAGCCGACGGCTCAAAAATTGGGTTTATGGGACCGGATTAAGAGAAAGGTCCGCAAACGGCGGCGTTTATGAGATCCGGGAAAGAAGTCCCTTCAGCAGTTGATTTGCTGGCATACATCGATGCACCAACTCTTGGTGTTCCTGCACGACGTTTGATGATGCCGGGTTATCAGTATAAAAAAAGGGGTGTTCTCTTCGATTTTCGAAAGAATCCGCCAATCACTCGGGCAAGAGGTTTAGCAAATTGGCGATGACGTATTCCCCGGCGGTTTTCGGGTCGTAGGTGATTCCACTACGCAGTAGCGGTTCTGTATCGGAACAAAACCCACGGTCTTTGAGGTGGGCATCGAGAAGCGCGACAAACTCCGCGCGGCCTGCCGTTGTGCCTTCCTGTTTCATGTAGTGCTGAAACGATTCGATGATCGCCGCCGGGTCAACAGGCTTGGCGGACTTGGTCAGCGCCCAATACAAGTCGAACAGGTCGCGTCCGCGCTTGCGTTGAAACATCGCGCGCATTTTCGTGCCGAGCATTTCGTGAATGTCATAGCCCTTAATGCGCGTCTGGACAGGTTTGTCGCGGAAGGGAAAACTGAAGGGAATTTCAACCACGGCCCGATGCGGCTTGCGCTCGGTCACATTCGCCTCAACCACGATGTCCAGCATCCGTCCGGGTTCAATGATTGAAGGCAGAGAATAGGTCATTCGCAGAACCCGCGAGGGTTGGACGGCATTGCGCAACGCGAGCGTGAGTGTGCCCCACACTGATGTTTTTGGCTCTCCCAACACATCCGTCAGCACACGGCGGATGGCCCGGCGAACGTGACCTTCGGGGCGAGTTCCCACAACGACTAAATCAATGTCTTCGCTGTAACGAGACGCCGGAGCGAGAAGCGCCTTGTGAAGGAGCGTGCCGCCGCGCATGGCGATTTGGGAACTCAAGAATTTGTCGTCGAACAACGCGACCATCGAGCGGCACAACAGGAGGTCTTGCTCCACCTGATACTGCGCCGCCCACGGCACAATGGCTTGATGTGCCAGAATATCTTGGCGTGTAATCGGCGTCATACTTTCAACTCTCTGGAATTGTTGAGCACCTGCCAGCGTGCAACGAGCGGGAGATTGTCGCGCTTGCCTTTGGCCGGAGAGAGCGTCACTGGCCTCAACTTGTCAGGCAGCCAGTCGCGAACAACTTTGGCCAAGGATTTGTTGCCGCTTGCTTCGATGACAAACCCCAACCGTTGCGCGACGGCAAGCTCGTTCTCCGCATCCAGCACACGTTTGAGTTCTCGGGCGCGCAGGAGCGGTAGAAGCGGACGAATGGTTTCCGCTGCGCGCTCAATGCCGCCGATGTTCGTCGCATATCGAATAAGGTCATACACCGTTGCCTCGGGCGTGCTCACAAGAAGCGGCGCGACCGCTCCGGTGGGTTGTTGCGTCGGCGTCCGTTGAATTCCGCGTTTCACAAAGAATCGGACTTGAATCCGCCCTACCTTGATTATCCGGCAAGGCCGGTCGGTCATCACCTGTGTGACTTGCAACGCCTGCGGGTTTGAACCAAACGAACTGGCTGCGGATTGAAGCGCGAGATAATACGGGCGGCCCAGCCAATCAAAATATTCTTGCAGCCACCAGGTTGTCGGTGGGGCACCCATGTTGCGATGTTCCGGGCTGATGATTAAATAGAACGATTGCCGTGGGGAAATTCTGACGACTTTGCCGCGCAGCCGGGACAACTGGCGCTTGGCGGCAACTGCCGACAACCCCGATTCCTTGACCAAGTCCGCCAGTGCAAGCGTGACGCGCCCCAATGCGAGACGTGCATCGCAAAAGGCCTCTGCCGCGCCGATTAGGCGGAGTTCGGAAGCGTTTTTAGCCTTATTTTTCATTTCCATATCGAACCGTCTGACGGTTCATTACGCAAACGATATTAAGAGGCACTGTTTGAGTCAATACGAACAAGTCACCCCCTGACGATAAAAAATTGGCCTCCCTTTCAAGGAAGCCATGATTGGCTACGAGTAAAAATAACCCAAGCTTCGAAGACTGCTATGGTTGGGTTGACCTATGATTATGTGGTCGAGAACTTCGATTTTTAACAGTTGGCCTGCGCGTATGAGATCGCGTGTGATTTTAATGTCCGCCTCGGACGGAGTTGGCTCGCCACTCGGATGATTGTGGCAAATAATAATTGCGGCAGCACTTGCCATGACTGCCAATCTGAAAATCTCCCTAGGATGACAAAGAATTGTATCCATCGTGCCTATGGACACCAGGTAGTGACCCTTGATGCGTCGGCGTGTGTTGAGAATGAACACCACCAAACATTCACATTCAGGATTGAAGTATGGATGATCCGGTATGTGCGCTTTCCAATAAGCGGCTGCTTGGTCCGGTGTTTCGCACTGTTGCATGGTGTCCGGTGTCGGACATTCCCGAAGTGAAACGATTTTCCATTCCTGCGGTTGAGCCGGAAATTTGATGGGCTTGACGATTTGATTGGCGGGTTGCGGAGCATTTGCGGGGCATCCGGTGGAGATGAGGTTTTCTGTCGTGTTCATGTTTTGCGTTTCGTTCTGAAGGAGCGGGATTGCTCTCTTCCCCTCCGCCCCGGGAGAGCAGGACCGCTCCGGACGAAACGCACCCGCATGTGATCGCGCCGTCGGGCAGCGGAGCATCAGCAACGAAGTGACAGCGAGCGCAAAGATGTTGCGGCCGCTGGCGCGAGGTTGCGCGGAGCAACCAGAGGCGCGGGCACGGGCGGGTGAACACGGCAGAAACCGCATCGGCGGATGCCTATCAGATGCCGCAAGAGTAATTGATGACGACCGTCAACCGTGAGTGATTACAGGCGGATTTCGCGTTGACCGCGACCGGAAGCGCTTTCGAGGAAAAAGTTCACCCACGTCCACGCCGAACACCTCGGTAAAAAACTCAATTTGTCTGTCGGTTACTATGCAACGCCGAGTTTCTATGTTAGCAACAATGTAGCGCGTCATGTTGCAACCGAGCAGTTGCATTTTGGCGGCGAGAAGTTCCTGCGTCCAGCCTGCCCGATACCGAAACTTGGCCACGTTTTGTCCGACGACATTTCCATTCCGGGGCATACCTATACGGAAACTCAGGGGCGCTCTCGATCCAGTGTGCCAGCAACACTTGATCTTCGGTTGGGAGAAATGCAGCCCACCGGATAATGCCAAATTCGGTGTGTTCACGAAACAGGCCATGTTCACGGTGGCTGATCATGGGTTAATTCCAAGACGGTGTTAAAAAAACATGGCTGTTTTTTAACTGAACCCTCGCGACACGGAGTTGCTGGTTGAGTTGTGCTTCGATGCCTGCAATCTCCAAGTTATTGCACACGGCGAGTTTCACCCCATGTTATCTGACTTGGCCAGTGCGCGCCGAATCCAGATGGCGGCGCTTCCGAGTTACGCTGTCAGACGGGAATTGCGGTTTAAACAATTGCTCGGGGAAACGAATCAACTAATTCCGCCTTTCCGAAAAAGGCGGAATTAATTGATTAGACTGAAAGCTATTCCGGAGGTGATGGGCATTGGGTGGAGGCGCTATCATTTCGCGGAGACTCTCTTTCAAAACTGAGCTTTTGTCGCTAACATTCAGTTGCTTTGTTCCATTGGGCACTTCACTGCTGAATATCCAAGGGAATTGTAAAAATCGTACTCGCAGGCTGCGAACCGACCCTCGCCTTGCCGAAATGAGCAAAAAAGTGGCAAAAAAAGTGCCAGTGAAAGTGCCAGTGAACCCGTAGTAAATGGGTAATTGGTCAGTAGTTGGTTGGTATTGGACCGGTAATGCCGAGTTCTTGACACGCACTCAAAAATGCCTGATTCTATTGGCGTTCGACAGTTATGAGGCGGTACGCCTCTGGTGGTAGGGCGGTAGTTGACGAGTAGTGAGTTTTGAAAAAAGCTGCTATTTTTGTTCGATTCCGACCCTCGCCTCCATACGCAAGTGGCTGGAAGAGGAGACGTTGTGGAAGTTGGGATGCCCAACTGTGTATGAAACTGTGTATAAAACCACCAGTGATACACAAGGCAGTCAAAAGGCATCCACTCGGCAGTCACAAGTCATTAACGCGTCGGAACGGTGTTGTGAGAGGCTCGAACCCAACGAGCCATGAAACAACGTTACCATGTTTGCCAATATAACCCTCCAGCAAAAGCTCCAGCAAAATGATATTGGAAAATTGTGGAATGATAGTGGACGGTTAGTGAACAGATACTGACAAATTTTTCTTGAAACGCAAAAAGCCTTTGTTATGCTTGGTGTTACTGGATTCCTCGTAACGTTCAACGAGTTACGTGGCAGATAAAGGAGTCAGGGGCTCGGATCGATTCCGAGCCTCGCCTCCAAGTTGTTTATGGTAAGTACTTTACGTCAGAAACAATTCTTCAAAATCATTCTCTTTCTTTCAATAGGCGATGGATGAAAACCGACCTTCGCCTCCTTTTCAAATTGTGTATTCTACACGATACAAAACTGAGCCTCGGCCACGGGCAAGCAAGCTCGAAAGACAATGATGTCGGCCAACTATCAACGTTTGAGTGGCGCCGAAGAAACCTCAGATGAATCGTCCAAGCCGGTGATAATGCGCGATCCGAGTTTGTAAGTGAAGTAAGAGTAGGTCCATTGCAATAGCACTGCCGCCCGATTGCGGAAACCGATCAGGAAGATCAAATGAACCAGCAACCAAGTGACCCAAGCCGGCCAGCCGGAAAATTCCAGCCGTCCAATCTGCGCCACCGCTGCTGACCGGCCGATGGTCGCCATGTTGCCTTTGTTCCAATATTTAAATGCCGGACGCGTGTGCGAGCTTGTGCTTTTGCCGTTCAATTCATCCTCGATGAGTTGGGCTACGTGCCGGGCCATTTGCATGGCGGCCGGAGAAACCCCTGGTACGGGCTGGTCATGTTCATCCCGCACCAACGCCAGATCGCCGATCGCGAAAGCCTCCGGATGGGCGGGCAGACTCAAGTCAGGGTTGACGAGCACCCGTCCGGCACGATCCAGTTCCACCCCGAGTTTCTGCGTCAACCGATTTGCGGTCACCCCAGCGGTCCAGATGATGTTGGCGCTTTCGATCCGGCTGCCATCCGCCAGTTGTAGAAAACCTTCGCCAATCGTTTCAACTCGGACATCCGTCCGCACCTCGACGCCGAGCCTAGCCAGTTGCGCTGCAGCCTTGGCGGCCAGCCGTTCAGGGAACTGGCGCAGCAATCGGGGGCTGGCTTCCAACAAAATCACGCGAGCCTGACGAGGATCAATTTGGCGGAAATCACGTTTCAGCACCCGGCGGGTCAGTTCGGCAAATGCACCAGCCAACTCCACGCCAGTCGGCCCGCCGCCCACCACCACAATGTTCATCAGACGTTTTCTTTCGGCCGGATTGACGCTGTTTTCCGCTCGCTCAAAAGCCAGCAGAATTCGACGCCTAATTCGCAGGGCGTCGTCCAGCGACTTGAGTCCGGACGCATACGGCTCCCACTCTGGATGGTCGAAGTAGCCGGTGACGCTGCCGAGTGCCAGCACCAGATAGTCGTAGTGCAAAACATCTTCCCCCAACTGCACTTCGCGCCGGGCCAAATCGAAGCCGGTCACGTTGCGCAGAAGAACGGTTACGTTGGGCTTGTTCCGCAGGATGGAGCGGATGGGTTGGGCGATTTCGGGCGCCGACAGGCCCGCCGTGGCCACCTGGTAGAGCAGCGGTTGAAAGAGGTGATGATTTTGCCGGTCCACCACTGTGATCCGGGCGGTGGAATGACGGAACGTTTGACAAAACGTCAGACCGCCAAAACCAGCGCCGAGCACCACCACATGTGGCTGACTGTGATTGGCCGTGTTCATCATCAGAACCTCCATGCAATCAAGATAACAGGCCGTGAAAAAGTAGCAGTCTCATTTTCTCGACTCCCTCAAAAAGGAGTTTTTTAACAACTTTTCCCCTCGCGTTCCCAAAATGAAACAGAAAGTTTTGATGTGCTGTAACCAATGGCTGTTAACAGCATTGCGAGTAATATCCATTCGTGCAGTTCATGGTGTCGCAGAATTTCCACTGTGAGAATGATTACGGACAGCAACAACAGCGTCAATGAAACGCCGCGATGAAAACGACGCAGTTCAGACTGTAGCCACGAATCCATGCGGCTTTCCAAAACGCGGCCATCGCCGGAATCGGTGCAATCTTTTTTGCAATGGCAGGCATTGCACTTGTGCGCGGGCGCGCGATACAGCGCAATTTTGCGCTCGAAATCTGTTTGTTCGCGCGTCAGGTGATGGCCGGTCGGACATTCCCACACGTCGAGTTTTTGTTTATAGACGAAACCGGAATTTCGGTAGTGCTCGGACCGGCGGTGCGAATGGCGGGCCAGCCATTCCAAAATCGTCGCGACGCCCACGAGCAACAGCGCATAGCCGCCGGCCAATATGACTTCGATGTGGACGCCGTGTATCATTCGCCGGATTTTTTTGGTTCCTGGATTTCAGTGAACAGCACGCCATCCGGCTCTTCACGCGGCGTCTGCTTTTTCATGCGGCTCACGCCGAGCCAGCAGAGGTAAAGAATCGGCAGCGTGCCGCCGATAATAAACAGCGCGTCGCCGGGCAGCCGCAACCATTCAAGCAGGGAGAGGGTGTGGCCGGAAATAAATTTCAACGACCGGGCGTCGAAATAACTCACATTCAGCGAGTGATAGAGTTGAATCAATCCGAGTGGAAACAGCGTGGCAAAAACCATCCAGGCCAAACCGAGATTCAGCGACCAGAAACTGATTTTTGCCGCGCGATCGCTCCACAGTTTTTCGGGAATCATGTAACGCAGGCAGAAGAGCGCGAGGCCGACCGCCAGCATGCCGTAAACGCCCATCATCGCCGCGTGGGCATGATTGGCCGTGAGCGCGGTGCCGATTTCATAATAGGAAACAATCGGCAGGTTGATGAGAAAACCGAAGATGCCCGCACCGAGAAAATTCCAGAAGCCGACGGACGCCAGAAACATCACCGACCAAAAATGCGGAAACGGCGTGCGCGTCTGCGAGCTTTGTTGCGCACCGAGCTGGAGAAAGCTCCAGGCTTCGACCGTGAGGAACGTCAACGGAATCACTTCCGCCGCCGAGAAGAAAGCGCCGAGCGCCATGTGCAGGGCGGGTTCGCCGGAGAAATACAGATGATGCATCGTGCCGATGACGCCACCCGCCGAATACAACAAGACATCCAGATAAATCAGCCGCATGGCTACGCGCTGATGCACCACGCCGAGCAGCACGAAAACATAGGCGACCATGACCGTCGTGAATAATTCGAGAAAATCCTCCACCCATAAATGCACGACCCAGAACCGCCAGAAATCCGTCGTGGTAAAAGTTGAGTCCGTCCGCACGAGCAGCCCGACGGCGTAAAATGCGGGAATGGAAAGCGCGGCAAAGAAAAACAGCCATGGCATGTTGCCCGCGTATTCGGTCCGCAATTTGTTCCGCAATCCACGGAAAAGGATCACGATCCAGAAGAACAAACCCACCGTCAGCAAAATTTGCCAGAAACGACCCAAATCGAGAAAGGTGAAACCCTGATTACCAAACCACGACCAGCCGTTTTGAATCCAGCCGAAGATACCCGCATATTCGCCCGCCATGCTGCCAAACACGACCAGCGCCAGCGCGCCAAGCAATAAATAGGAAAGCTTGTTTTGTCCGTGCGGTTCCCGTCCCGTAATCATCGGGACGAGAAAGATGCCCGCGGCCAGAAACGACGTGGCGACCCAGAAAATCGCCAGTTGCAGATGCCAGGTGCGGGCGATGTTGAACGGCAGCACGCGAGCCAGATCGAAGCCGAAAAAGTTGGAAAGTTCCGCGCGATAGTGTTCTCCGGCGCCGCCCAAAAGCGTCTGCATCAGAAACAGCAGCGCCATGACCAGAAAAAATCCCGCGCACGAGCGTTGTGCCGGTGTGAGCATCACTTCATCCGGCGGACGAAACGAAATGCGCTGTTCCTCGCGGCCATGCCAGCCGAGAAAATTCCACCGGCCAAAGGCGGCCAGCAACAGGCCAATGCCACCGAGCAGCGCAATCAAGGAGAGCACACTCCAAAGCATGGTTTCCGCCGAGGCGTGATTGCCAACGAGCGATTCGGGCGGCCAGTTGTTCGTGTAGGAATAATTTTTGTGCGGTCGCAAGGCTGACCCTGCCCAGGCCGACCAACTGAAAAAGGCGGTGAGTTGCCGGATTTGTTCCGGGTTGGTAATTGCATTGGGGCGCAAACCGAATTTCGTGGTGGGCGTTCCAAAAAAATCAGCATAATAGGCGGTGAGTTTTTGGAAGGCGTCGCCCTGCGCTGCGCTGTAAGTCAACACGCCCGTCGCACTGTCGTAACGGTTGGTTTTGAAATCGGCGATGGTTTGCTGCCGTGCCGCGTCCGAAGAATTTCCACCGTAATAATCAATCGTCAGTTCGGCGGCGCGATGCAAATAATCCGCCGTGAAATCCGGTCCCAGCCACGCGCCGTGACCGAAAATGGAACCATATTCCATCAACCCGTTTTTGAGAAAAATTTCCTGGCCGGCGATGATGTCCTGGCCGGTGAACAAAACATTTCCGTTGGCGTCCACGACTTTGGCCGGAATCGGCGGCTCGTCAGTGTAGGTGTAATACGCGAGCAACCCCATCACAAAGAATCCGAAGAGCATGACCAAAGCAACTGCCTGAATCCACCCTTTGGAGATCAACAATTTCCGGTTTGAAGGTTCATTCATATTTTTTGCCTTGGTTGGATTTTTTATGCTTGTTGTGAGACAGGAAAATCGTCAACTCCCGAACGTTTGGGCGATGGCTTCTTTGAACTATTCTGTGAAGCCCCGGCTGGATAAGTGATTGTGGTGCCCCGGATTTTGGCGAACGGGGCAAGCGTGTGAACCGTGCGGGAAGTTAGACTCATGATGTTCTCGACACGGATTCCACGAACCAGCAGGGCATCGGCGATGAGTGAACGATGACAGCGCCACGGCACCGCTTCGGCACACATCAATACGATTCGCTTCTGGTTCGCCAACTGGATCAACTCATTGAGGCTCTGCTCAAATTCCGGCGTCTGCATGTAGTCTGCAAAACCCCGAAAGGAAGCATTGCGCCAGCCCAGGTTGATCGAATCGCGCTTCGCATGACGCAGGCCGCCCAATCCCGGCAGGTGAACGTATCCCAAGCCGGCTTTCTTCAATGCCCGGGGCAATGAAGCCTTGTTGAACTGTGGATTGTGCCGGGAGCGCGGCACCGTCCGCACATCTACAACGCAAGTTGCTCCGTGTGCCTGAAGCAGGCGGATGAATTCCTCAAGCGCGCGCGTGGAATGCCCAACCGTCAGGACAATGGGCGAAGGTTCTTCCTTGGGCGTGCTCTTTTCCACGCCACCGGCAGTTTTTTTTGTTCTCAGCGCGTTCATGGTTTGCATTTGAGTTTCTTGAGTGCCGATCCCTTGTGCATGGCCAGATGGTCGGTCGTGTCGCTCTTGATCAAATACTGTGGCTCCTCCTTTGAGGCGCGGACGGTATAGGTCTTAAACTTGATCGCGGAGGTGACTTTCTTCCTGATCGTCCCGCGGACGTGGCCCGCTTCCGAGTTCCACTCCACATGATCCCCAATCGTGAATTCGTGTTTCATCGGCAAGACCTTCAGTGTTTGTTTTGCATTGGTGTGGTTGGCTTGGCCTGTCGGCCGTGGCGACGCTTCAGTTTGGATCTCCCTCGTTACGCCACACCGCCACAGCTTCCGCCACCGTCATCTGGTGACTATGTGGACGTTCCCGCTCGATTAACTTCATGGCGCGCTCGTAAACATTGTCCACGGTGAACCCATACTCGCGCATCAGAACCTTCCCCGGGGCGGACGCGCCGAAGTGATCCACTCCAATCACATCACCACCGTCGCCCACATACTTGCGCCAACCCTGCGTCGCGCCTGCTTCAACCGCAAGCCGTGCCCGCACGGTGGGAGGAAGAACCGAGTCGCGATACTCTTGAGCCTGGGTCTCGAACAACTCCCAGCTCGGCATGGATACAATTCGAACGCGGATCCCGTTCCCGGTCAATTTTGGGCCGGCGGCGATGACCAAACCGACTTCCGACCCGGTAGCGATCAGGATGATGTCCGGTTTGCCATTGGGAGCATCGGCCAAAACATACGCTCCGCGCCGCAAACCATCCGCCGCGGCAAATTGGGCGCGGTCAAGCGTGGGCACGTCCTGCCGTGTCAAGATCAGCGCGACTGGCCGATTTCGAGTTTCAACGGCGACGCGCCACGCTACGGCGGTCTCGTTCGCATCGCACGGCCGGATGACGATCAACTGCGGAATCGCGCGCAGTGAGGCTAATTGCTCGATCGGCTGATGGGTTGAGCCGTCTTCACCAAGCGCGATGCTATCATGGGTAAAAACGAAAATAACCCCTTGTTCCATCAACGCCGCCAGCCGGATCGGCGGCCGCATGTAGTCGGCGAAAACCAGAAATGTCGCCGTGAACGGAATAATGCCGCCGTGCACGGCCAACCCGTTCGTAATGGATCCCATCGCATGTTCGCGAACGCCAAAATGCAGGTTGCGTCCCGCATAACTCCAGCCGCCACCCGCCGATCCCTGCAAGTTGCCGGCCTCGTTGCACGGGTTTTCGAAATCGCCCATTGCTTCAAGCGCTGTCCGGGTGGACGGATCCAGATCGGCGGAACCACCAATCAACGAAGGAAGTTTCCGGGCGATGGCGTTCAATACTTTGCCTGCGGCGGCGCGGGTTGCCATGCCTTTGGGATCAGCCGGAAAAGCCGTGATGTTGGCGTCCCAGCCTTCAGGCAGTTTGCCCGCGTTCACCTGTTGAAATTCCCGGGCAAGGTCAGGGAACGCTTTCGAATACTCCGAGAATCTCACATTCCAATCCGCTTCGGCCTGTTTGCCGTTTTCAAGTGCGAGACGGAAATGCGCCAGCGCGTTTTCCGGAATGTAAAACGGCGGATCAAGCGGCCAGCCCATCGCTTGTTTCGTCAATTTCACTTCTTCCTTCCCGAGCGGCGAGCCGTGCGCTTCAAAAGTGTCCTGCTTGTGCGGCGAGCCATTGCCGATATGCGTGCGCACGAGAATCAGCGAGGGACGCTCCTGCTCGGCCTGCGCCGCCCGCAGCGCACGATCAATTGCTTCAAGATCGTTTCCGTTCTCAACCGTCTGCGTGTGCCAGCCATAAGCCTCGAATCTTTTGGCACGATCTTCCGTAAAGGTGATGTGGGTCGCGGCGGAAAGCGTGATGTGATTGTTGTCATAGAGACAAATCAGTTTGCCGAGCTTCAAATGACCGGCAAGCGACGCGGCCTCGGACGATACCCCTTCCATCAAATCACCGTCGCCGACCAGTACATAAGTATGATGATTGACAATCGGGTGTCCCGGCCGGTTGTAGTGTGCCGCCAAATGGTCTTCTGCGATCGCCAGGCCGACGGCATTGGCAAATCCCTGGCCGAGGGGACCGGTCGTCGTCTCCACGCCCGGCGTCAGTCCGCGCTCGGGATGTCCCGGCGTGATACTTCCCCATTGACGAAATTGTTTGATTTGTTCCAGCGGTAAATCGTAACCCGTCAAATGCAGCAAGCTATAAAGCAGCATCGAACCGTGTCCGGCCGACAGGACAAAGCGGTCCCGGTTGAGCCAATGTGGATTGTCCGGATTGTGTTTCAAGAACCGCATCCACAGCACATAAGCCATCGGCGCAGCGCCCATCGGCAGGCCGGGATGACCGCTATTGGCTTTCTCCACGGCGTCCACCGACAGGAAACGAATCGTGTTGATGCACAGGTTATCCAATTCAGCGGGATCGAGACTTGAAGCGTTAATGTTGCTCATAAATAAAAACGGCGAGGCCTGACCCGGTCTCACCACCATCTTGCCAGTGTTCTTCCCGGCGAAGAGGGCGAGGACCGAGGGTTGCCATATGCGTATTTTTTTTGTTTCCACTAACGGATCAGGCGGCCATTTGGAGCGTGTCGCTCTTGGAGGCGACCACCGCCATCAATTCGTTCCAGGATTTCACGAACGATTTTGCGCCCTCGTCCTGCAGTTGCGCGGCCAGAGCATCCACGTTCATGCCAGTTTTGGCGAACTGGTCCAAAATCAGTTCACAGTCGCCACCGTCGGCCGCCATGATCGGGCCGATTTCGCCGTGATCCGCGAGGGCTTTCAACGTCCCCTCGGGCATCGTGTTCACCGTGAAAGGCGCGGCCAATGACTTGATATAGAGAATGTCAGAAGCTTTCGGATCCTTGGTGCCGGTGCTGGCCCACAGCAGTCGTTGCGGTCGGGCGCCGGCATTATATGCGCGCTGCGAGCGCGGGTTGCTCAACAGATCGAGGTATGCCTTGTAGATGCGACCGGCAACGGCGATGCCGAGCCGGTTGTTCAGTGCCTCCGGAACCTTGCCCGCCACGGCAGCGTCCCAACGGCTGATGAACATCGAGGCCACGGAGCTGACCTGCGGATTGAGTCCGGCGGCGATGCGCCGTTCGATGCCGCGCAGATACGCTTCGGCTGCCGCCACATAATGTTTGCGCGAGAACAGGAGCGTCACGTTGACTGGAACTCCCGCAAAGATCGCGTTTTCAATGGCGGGCAGACCTTCTTTCGTGCCTGGGATTTTGATGAACAGGTTGAGCCGTCCGGCTCGCGCGGAAAGTGCCTTGGCGGCAGCGATGGTGCTGGCTGTGTCATGCGCCAGCAGCGGCGACACCTCCAGCGACACCCACCCGTCCACACCGTTCGTTCGGTCGTAGATGGGTCGGAAAAGGTCGGCGGCCCGGGTGAGATCGTCCAGTGCCAGATCAAAAAAAAGGCTCTCGCTGGATTTTCCCTTCGCCAGGTTCTCGCGGATTGCAACGTCGTAAGCGGCACTGTTCTTGATGGCGTGATCAAAAATTGTTGGGTTTGAGGTCAGCCCGGTCACCGACAGTTCGTCAATGTAACGTTTGAGTGTGCCGCCGTTCAGCAGATCGCGCGTGATGTTGTCGAGCCAGAGGCTCTGACCCAGGTTGTGCAATAGTTGGGTGGCTTTCATAATTTTCGATTGATGTTCCAAGGTCCGGTTGATGTCATGCATTTGATCCGTTGACCGCAACGGAATAATTCCTGCTTTCCCAACGTTGGGCTTCCTTCCAAAAGAAAGTGAACTCGATCACTGAATCTTCCGGGCAATGCTCCGTGGGTAAATCGGCGAACCACACGTTCAGCGCACTGACCGAAGTGGCCTCAGTCTTGTTGGTGGTTGCCCAGTTGTTGGCGGACCAGACGACGGTTGCGCTGGCCTCGACAATGAGTCGCAAGATTTGTCTCGGTGGCATGCGGCGAATCGGATGCCGGGCGCTCCACATTTCGTGCCGACCTTTTACCGGGTTGACAACGTAGCGCTGGAAGGCCGGTTCGACCCGGTCAAAACACACACCATCATTGGCACTGCGCACGAGGGAGACATATTCCGCATGCGACCAGCATAGCGGCATGGCCGCACCCGTGGGCCGCCCGCGCTCCATTCCCTTCTCCGGCAGGTCTGCGGCGTCCCACAACTGCTCGCTGATCATGCCGCCTTTGTTGGCGAACTTTTCCATCGCGGCAATGAATGGCTTGGGATCGCGCCCCGCCGCCAGTTCGTAATGGCCACGCTCGCCCGTCAAAATCGGCCAGCAGCGGCCGATGCCCGCGCCATCGAAGGCGCTGCCGTCATGCTTCTGCCCATAGCCATCGTGATTGTAACGGCGCCAGCCCGGACCTTGCGGCAGGTCGCACTTGAGCAGGCGGTCGATGACTTCAATCGAATCGCGCACGATGGGATCATTCGCGGCCCGAATGCCCAGCCGTACCAGGTGAAGAAAATCGCCGCCGACAACGTTCCTTGCCGGATGGAGGCCACCGCCGTTGGGGACCGCGAGCATCGTGGTGTTAGGATCGGCGTGCGGATCGGGCGCATCAGGATCCGTGGGATTGATTCTAATGTAATGGCGCCGGAACCCTTCGACCAGTTCACCGGTCATGGTGACGGTCCATTCTTCAACGTGCGCCGCCAACCAGTCCGCATACTGCAAAATAAAATCCGCGGGGCCCGTTTCACCGTGTTGTTTGGCAAACTCCGCAGCGCAAACCAGACCGGCGATCACTGTGGCGAGCGTCGAGGGAGAATAGCCGGCATTCTCCTCCCAGCGTTCCTGTGCGGTTACTGGTCCCTGCCGGATGAGATAGGCCGCAGCACGCAAAATCATGACACAGGGATTGAACCGGCCCAGCGTGACGCCTTCGCATTGCAAACGCCACGCCAGCAGGATGGGAGCGGCAATTTCATCGAGTTGCACCCCAGGCCAATACGCATTTCCATTGATCCAGCTATTCTGCGGGAACCTGCCATCCATCCGTTGAATGGCGGCGAGCCAGATCAAAGCGCGCAGTGGAGTCCCGGTCTGGCCGGTAGCCAGAAGTGCGATCGCGCTCTGTATCAGGTCGCGTGTCCAGACGAGGTGATAACCGCCCAGATCGTTGTCGCCCTTGGTTTCGCCCCAAGGGATGCTCATCGACGCCACCAGCGCGCCTTGAAACGACTTGTCTTCGTGGGCGAGCAGGATACAACGGCTCAACCGGTACATGTGACCGCCGTCCGACGTGTGCCGGCTGAAATCGTACTTCGGATTGATCACTGTGCGTTGCCACTGGCGGACATAGGCTTCGCGGTGAACCTCGAATGGCTCCGCCAGCGATTGCAGCAACTTCGTCACTGTGCTCTGGCAACTCCTCCCTAGCGCAATTGCGACTGCAAACTCGCAACCGCCCTGAAGATCGATTTCACCCGTCAGCGCAATGTTGCCATCTCCTGCTTGGTGGAATTCCCAGTCCATTTCGAAATTATCCATCAAATCCTGCCAACCGTCGCTGGCGCCGACATACCCGACGGATCGCCTTGAAAACCCGCGGCTGCATCCCATGACCAAATGCACATCCTTGCGCACGGCATGGAGCAGTTGGTTGCCACAGATCTCGGAACACCAACCGGAGTTACCCACGCCTTGGCGCGCAAGATGGGGAGACAGCAGCGCGTAGAGACGCAACTTGCCACGCAACGACTCATCAAGCACTTCGAGTTTGGTATGCACGAGCACCACCGAGCGGTGCGGATCGGTGAGAATGTGCTTGGTCAGCCGGTAGCGTCCGTTGGGTTCCGAATTAATGAGACGGTAAAAGACACAATCCCGTTCCGGGTATTCGATCCGGTGATCCAGGTCGCGCTTTTCCTCATGGCAAAACGTTTCACCGTCGCTGATCAGGAATTGAAAATCCCGCGTGTTGGGTTGGTCGACGGTCGGGTGGTAGATTTCGTTGACGATGCCGTGGCTGAGGGTGAACCAGACCCGACAACTCGTATGATAAGCGGTGCCGAGACCTTCCTTGGCACTGGAGGTCCAACGCGGTTCGATTCCGGGAGCACCGAAGGCGACGGAGTTTTCAATCGGACTCATATGGAAATCTTTCTTTCATAAGTTAAAGGAGGAACCACTTATGAGTTGAGCCGCTGTAAGGCCTGGTCCAAAGGCGAAGGCCGCCACGAAATGCGTTGGCGTTGTCTCCGACTTGGCTGCCGGGTGGAAGTTTCTTGAGCAGTCTCGCATTGCCGCCGCCCAAAACGACATAATCAGCCTCCAACGCGGCCCTAAGTTGCTTGACGACTTCGTTGACATGGCGGCGCCATTTCTTTTTTCCGAGCCGCCTGAGTCCGGTCAGCCCCACATAATCCTCGTAAGTCCGGTTTTTTTTATAACGCAGGTGCGCCAGTTCCATCGGTTCAAGCACACCATCAACAATCAGTGCTGAACCCAGACCGGTGCCCAAACCAAGGAAGAGCATCCTTTTTCCGTGGTAGCTGCCCAACGCCTGCATCGCCGCATCATTGATAATTTTCACCGGGCAACCGAATGCTTTTTTGAAATTAAAACCCACCCAGCCATGCCCGAGGTTGTGCGGATCACCGGCAATATGTCCGTGAAGCACTGGACCCGGGTAGCCGATCGTGATGGCATCATATTTCCAACCGGCGATGATCTTCTTAACCGCCACAACCATTTTGTTTGCGGTCATTTTCGGGCCGGATGGAATCTCCATCCGCCTGTTGTGACCAAAGACGCGTACTTTTACATGCGTGCCGCCAACGTCAATGACCAGAATTCTCATGCGTCGAGTCACGAGTTCTTTCCTTTTTTCTTACACTGTCCCACCAGTTCGGTCGGCAGGGGCCAACTGTGCCCTTGGGCCAGCAGACCCTGAGTCTCTTCGGGGCCCCAGGTGCCGGCGGCGTAGTTGGGAAAGTCACTGGGCGGAGCCGCCGCCCAGACCTCAAGCACCGGCATCAACAACCGCCAGGCCGCTTCGACCTGATCGGCGCGCATAAACAAAGTGGCGTCATTCTTCATTACATCCCAGAGCAACGTTTCATAAGCATCGGGCGATCGGGTGGCAAAGGCGTCTTGGTAATCGAACTGCATCTCCACGGAGCGCAGGTGCATCTTTGGTCCGGGGTGTTTGGCCTGAAATCGCAGCACGATGCCTTCGTCAGGCTGGATGGATATCACCAACCGGGACGACTGCCAATCGAGAGTGGATTCAGCCGGAAACGACTGATGCGGCACGCCGCGAAACTGGATCGTAATTTCCGAGGCCTGCCGGGTGAGCCGCTTCCCGGTGCGAAGGTAGAACGGCACGCCCTGCCAGCGCCAGTTGTCGAGGAACAGCCTGAGCGCGACAAACGTCTCGGTTTGGGAATCAGGCGACACACCGTCTTCTTCGCGGTAACCAGGAACTTTTTTGCCGCCGACCCAACCCTGGCCGTATTGCCCACGCACGACGCATTGATGGACGGCGTCCCGGTGAATCGGACGAACAGCATGGAGAACGTCCACTTTCTTGTTGCGAATCTCGTCGGCTTCGAAGGAGACCATCGGTTCCATGGCTACGAGACAAAGGAGTTGCATGAGATGGTTTTGCACCATATCGCGCAGCGCTCCCGCGTGGTCGTAATAGCCACCTCGATGTTCGACCCCGACAGCTTCGATGGCTGTGATGGCAACACAATCCACATAACGCCGGTTCCAGATTGGCTCGAAGAGGGGATTGGCAAAACGGAACGCCAGAATGTTCTGCACCGTTTCCTTGCCCAAATAATGGTCAATGCGGAAGATTTGGGATTCTTCGAAATTGGCGGCGAGGATGGCATTCAGGGCACGGGCGGATTCCAAGTCATAGCCGATCGGTTTCTCGACCACAATCCGCGCCCATTCCCGGTTACGTGCCAGTCCGGCCTTGCCGAGGTGTTTGGGGATTTCGCCGAACATGCTCGGCGGTGTGGCCATGTAAAAGATGCGGTGGACTTTGGCGCCCCATTCCTTTTCCAGCTTCGCGCATTGTTCGTCCAAGGCGGTATAAGTTTGCAGTTTCTTGAAATCGCCCTGCTGGTAGTGGATATGCCTGGCAAATTCGCCCCATTCGCCGGTTTTCATCATTCCTTGTCGCGAGAACTTCTTGACGCCGTCGTGGAGACGCCGGCGCAGCATTTCGTCGCTCAAGTTCACACGATCCACCGCAATGACCGAAAACTCAGCGGGCATGCTTCGGTCGTGGAAGAGATCAAACAAGGCTGGCACAAGTTTCCGCCAAGTCAAGTCACCAGCTCCGCCAAAGATGACGAACACCGTCGGTTCGAGTTGGTCATTCGTTTTCATGATTCTCACTCCTTCTCCCAATCCGTGTGAAATGTGCCCTTGGCGTCGACCCGCTCATAGGTGTGGGCTCCGAAATAGTCGCGCTGGGCCTGGATGAGATTGGCCGGCAGCCAGGCGCTGCGATAGGCGTCGAGATAACCCAACGAGACCATCAGTCCCGGCGCAGGCACCCCTGCCTCGGCCGCCTGGCACACCACCTGACGCAAATCCTCCTGATGTTCCATAACCTTGCACGACAAGTTGGGATCCAGTAACAAATTCGGCAACTCCGGCTTCGCGCGAAACGCCGCGCAGACGTCTTCCAGCAACGCAGCGCGAATGATGCAGCCGCCCCGCCAGATCCGCGCCACGGCTTCGAAGTCGAGGTGATATTTGTATTTGTCCGAAGCCACCACCAAAAGCGCCAGGCCCTGCGCATAGGTGACAATCATTGCGGCATAAAGTGCGCGGCCCAGTTGCTTGAGGAAGGTGTCGCGGTCGCTGGCGAAGCGCCGCACGGATCGCTGATAAATCGCGCCTGCCTGCTCCCGTTCCTTCGCGAACACGGACAAGTCCCGCATTGCGACCGCCAGGTCAATGGTCGGAATCGGCACTTGCAATTCCATTGCACTTTGTGAGGTCCACATGCCAGTGCCTTTCTGTTTGGCCACGTCGAGGATTTCGTCGATCAGTCGCTGGCCGGTCTTCTCGTCCGGTTTGGAGAAAATATGGCTGGTGATCTCCACCAGATAGCCATTGAGTTCGTCCTTGTTCCATAAAGCATAGACCTCACGCACTTCATCGTCGTTCATGCCCAGACCGCGTTTCATCAGGTCGTAGGTCTCGGCGATCGATTGCATGACCCCGTATTCGATGCCGTTGTGGACCATCTTCACGAAGTGTCCGGCCGATCCCGGGCCCAGCCAAGTCACGCACGAATCGCCGTTGACCTTCGCTGCCGCAGCTTCAAAGACGGGACGGACGCGCTCGTAAGCCACTTTCGGCCCGCCGGGCATGATGCTCGGTCCGTGGCGCGCGCCTTCCTCGCCACCCGAAACTCCCACGCCGAGGAATTGTATGCCTTTCGCCGCCAGGTTGCGGGCGCGCACGTCGGTGTCTTTGAAATAGGAGTTGCCACCGTCAATGATGAGATCGCCCGACTGCAGGTGCGGCAACAAATCCTTGATGACCGAATCCACCGGCGCGCCGGCGGGCACGAGCAGCATGACCGCGCGCGGCTTGCGAAGCAGGGCGATGAACTCCTTGATATCCACCGCGCCGCGAACATCACGTTCCTTTGATTCCTGGCGCAGGGCCTCAACCTGGGCTGCGTCTTTGTCATAACCCGCCACCGAGAAGCCATGTTCGGCCATGTTCAGCACGAGATTGCGCCCCATGACACCGAGGCCGACCATGCCGATTTCATACCGTTGTTGTGGTTGCTGATTGGTCATTGTTTTCCTTGGTCAGACTTGAAATTTTACAGGGCGGAAAAGAACCTCCGTGCTCCTTCGACAATCACCGCAACTGCGTCGCCATCGGAAGCGCGGTCGGTGTTGATCGCCAAATCATAGAGCAATTCGTTGTCGAGGCGGGCATGAAAGTGCGCTTTGACGTACCTCCCGCGGTCATAATCTTCTTTCCTGACGATTTTGGCAGCAGCCTCTGGCGTCAGGTTCCGGAGTTTTTGCACGCGCTCGACTCGTTTCTGCAGCGAACCGGTCAAACGCACATGAAACACATTCGGTAATTTCGCCGTGACCACCGTCGCACCGTGTCCCACCAGAATCGCATGACCCGCCAGCGCCAGGCGCAACGTGGTTTCCACCACCTGAGGCACCAGCACCCAGGCCGGCGGCCGCAGGCCGAACAAATCATCCATCAAATCATCAATAAAGAAGCGTTTTTCTTCCGTGATTTTTTCCGCCAGTTTCTTCGGCCACCGTTGTTCCTCCAAGGCCTCTTCGATGAGTCGCTGGTCGAAAACCGCCCACGGGCTGTCTCCTTTGAATTCGGTTTTCTGAAGGATTTGAGCCAGGGGTTCCGCAATTTCATGGGCGCCGGCACCGGTTTGATGTGAGATTGTAATCGCGGGTTTCAGCAATCGCGGCCTCGCAGCAGCCATGCGTTCATACCAACACTTGCATTGGCTGACGACATAGGCACTGGATTTTCCAGCCGAAGCTTCAAGGCTCATAAAGTTTTCCTGCTAACAGGGATTGGACCGGCAATGGATGGATGGATTTCATCGGTCAATAAATTCTTTCATCAAAGACTGATTCCAACGGCAGGTCCGGATCCAAGTGATGTGTTCCCAGCCACTCCCGGTTAAAAATCTTTGACTGGGATCGGATGCCGGAATCGCAAAGGATGGTGGTGATGACCTGATGGGGGCCGCGTTCACGGACCAAACGGACTGCTCCGGCAAGGTTGATTCCCGAAGACAGGCCGACAAATAACCCTTCCTCCCGCAACAAGTGATGAATGATCGTCAATGCGGTCTGGTCATCAATCCGATAAGCTTCATCGACGGAAACACCTTCAAGATTTTTTGTTACGCGAGTCAGGCCAATGCCTTCTGCGTAAGAATCACCATCCTTGGTATCCAGGTTGCCGTGTTTAAACCATGACCACATGGCGGCGCCATAAGGATCGGGACAAACCGCCAGTATTTTCGGATTGCGTTCCTTCAAAAATCGGCTGGTGCCAGCAAGCGTTCCACCGCTTCCCACGGTGGAGACAAAAGCGGTCACTTCGCCAGAGGTTTGTTCCCATATTTCCGGGCCGGTGGTTTTGTAATGAGCTGCGCGGTTGTCAACGTTGTCAAACTGGTTGGCCCAAAACCAGCCATTCTCCTGTGCCAGACGCTGTGCCTGGCGGTTGTAATTGGCCGGATCGCTGTAGGGTTTTTCCGGCACGGTGATGACTCTGGCTCCCAAAGTCCGAAGCAATTGGATTTTCTCGGGAGACTGGTTTTCCGCTATGACGATGACCGTTGGATAACCTCTGCTCAAGCCAACCATTGTCAGGCCGATCCCGGTATTGCCCGCCGTGCCTTCAATGATGGTGTCTCCCGGCTTCAGTTTTCCCGCCGCTTCCGCTTCGGTGATGATGCTGTACGCGGTTCGATCCTTGACTGAACCGCCTGGATTCATGAATTCGGCCTTGGCCAGAATCTCACAGCCAGTCAGTTTGGAGAGACGACGCAGGCGGATGAGCGGAGTACCGCCAATATAGTGATCAATGCCGAAGTAACATCTTCCGCTCATAATTTCGTTTTCTCTGCTACACGTTTGGCTGCGGTGTGAAGCGAAGATACGGCTTCACTTTGCGGACGCCTTTGGGGAACAGTTTCTGGGCATCGTTGTCAGACACCGCAGGCGACACAATGCAATCCTGCCCCTTTTGCCAGTCCGCTGGCGTGGCAACCTTGTAATTGGCCGTCAATTGAAGGGAATCAATCACCCGTAGTATTTCAAAGAAATTCCGTCCCGTACTTGCCGGATAGGTCAGGGTCAGTTTGATCTTTTTGTCAGGACCAATGATGAACACCGATCGTACGGTGGCCTTGTCGTCGGCGTTGGGGTGAATCATGTCGTACGCCGACGCCACCTGTCGGTTATCGTCGGCGATGATCGGAAAATTCATCGTGCAGGCTTGGGTCTCATTGATGTCCTTGATCCAGCCATGGTGTGAATCCAGCGGATCCACGCTGACGGCGATCGCTTTCACGTTGCGCTTTTCGAATTCAGCTTTGATTTTGGCCACCGCCCCCAATTCGGTTGTGCAGACGGGGGTGTAGTCGGCGGGATGCGAAAAGAGAACGCCCCAGGAATTCCCAAGCCACTGGTGGAAATTGATTGTCCCTTCGGTCGTGTTAACTGTGAAGTCGGGCGCCACATCTCCTAATCGTAATGACATATGCTATTCCTTTCTTTTGTTGGTTTTGGTTAAGAAGTCACGGGCCAGAATTTCCAGCCATTCGGACGATTCAGCCAGGGTCCTTTACTGCGCACCTCCTCTTCCTCGTGGTGACGCATCCGGGCTCCAAGAATATCTGCGCGCCCTAAATAACCCGCCACCCGCCCGGGTTCGTCACGCTTCACCACCGGCAACCGTCCAATATCATGTCTAAGCATTTTAGCGACGGCGTCATGTAACGACTCATCAGGATACGTGACAACCAATCTGGTTTCGCCAGCGTCGAGCACGGACATATTGCCTGCGGGATCGGCCCGTATCGCACGCACCAGGTCTCCCCGGGTAATGATCCCGGCCAGCTTCTGATCCGCACCCAAAACCAAGGTTCCCTGACGCCTGGAAATATCGGGGTCGCCTTGGGTGATTCTCCTGGAAAGCTCCCCGACTGTCATTTCTGCCGGGATGATTGGGAACCGGCGGTCCATCACCTCACCAACCCGCATCAACTCAAATAAATCCACGCTGTATTCCCTGGCGATATGTTGGCCGCGCCGGGCGAGTTTCTCCGTCAAAATAGACCGGCGTAATACCAGCACCGTGACTCCCAACGCGGCCACGCTCCCGATAAACAAAGCCGGCAGGGCATTAAAATCATGTGTCAGTTCCAGGGTGAAAACCGCACCGGTGAACGGCGAACGCATGGTGCCACCCATGATCGCCCCCATGCCAATCATCGCCCATAACCCGGGATCGCCGGTTGGCAGCCATTGTCCGAGCAACGCACCCAGCGAGCCACCGATAATCAACAACGGTGCCAATACACCGCCCGAAGTACCCGACCCCAACGCCACTGACCACACCAACGCCTTGGCGATAAGCAAGCCAATCAACAGCCCGCCCACCCATTGCCCCCGCATCAGCGTATGAATGGTCTCGTAGCCCACTCCCAGCACGCATGGCTCGATCAAGCCACCGACGCCTACCACCAGCGCGCCCAGAGCCGGCCACCACATCCAGTGGATCGGCAGTTTCTGGAACAAATCCTCAAACGCATAAACCATGGTCGTTAACAGCCACGAACCGAAGCCTACCGCGATGCCTACTATCAGGGCAGCGATGAGTTCCCCTGTTCCCATTACATCATGCGAGATAATTGGAAACATCGGGCCGGCGCCCAGCAGCGTCACCCTCAAAATGGAAGCGACAACGGACGCGACCGCCACCGGAATAAAGCTCCTTGGCTTCCACTCAAATAACAGTAATTCAACAGCCAGCAACACGGCGGCAACCGGTGTGGCAAATACTGCCGACATTCCGCTGGCTGCTCCTGCAACCAACAAGGTCTTTCGTTCCGCAGCTGAAAGATGAAAGAGCTGGGCAAACAACGAGCCAAACGCGCCCCCCGTCATGATGATCGGACCTTCCGCACCGAATGGTCCGCCGGTGCCAATGGATATGGCTGATGATAACGGCTTCAAAATTGCCACTTTGGGACTGATCAGGCTTCGCCCCAAGAGAATCGCTTCCAGTGCTTCCGGTATCCCGTGACCACGTATCTTGTCGGATCCAAAACGTGCCATCAGCCCGATGATCAAAGCTCCTGCCACCGGCACCACCGGCAGCCACCAACCAAGGTGGTTGTGTTCCGGCAACAACGTCTGTGTCGAAAAACAGTGAAAGAAGGAAACATTGGTGATCACCGCTATCAGCCAGAGCAGGGCCTTGGCCACCAACGCACTGATTATGCCGATGGGGACCGCCAGCGCCGCAAGCAACAGAACTCGCCGGTTCGTACGAAAATCAGCCAGTACATCGGGCGGTGCCCCGCCCGGCGTCACGGCTGTTTTGGGATTCATATCATAAAATGCTTTGTTCATCAATATCAGAAGCTAAAGTTATATCGTATTGCGATACTTTTCAACTGGATTTTGTTTGCGGGAGTGTGCTATTCTCCGGTGAGACGTTCATGACAGCAAAAGCGAACAAAATCACCAAGGTCCACTACGAAACTCTGGCCGGGTTGCGTTACGCCCTGCGGCAATTTCTGCGTTTCAGCGAAAACGCGGCCCATGCAGCGGGTGTCACACCGCAACAACACCAAGCCATGCTGGCGATCAAAGGGTTTCCCGGCCGCGACCGAATAACCATCGGTGAACTGGCTGAGCGATTGCAGATTTTGCATCACAGCGCGGTCGGGTTGGCCAACCGGCTGGTCATAGAACATTATGCGAGGCGTGTATTAAGCCAAAAAGATCGCCGCCAGGTTTATCTTGACCTCACAATGCGGGGTGAAACCGTTCTCGAAAAACTTTCCGCCGTCCACCGTGAACAACTCAAACGCGTGGGACCGCAGATCAGTCAACTTTTGAAAAAACTACGGGGGGACGATTCGTAATTACGGCCGCTATTGACATTTTGATGTTCACAACGAAAGGAAACAAACTTTAACAGCAAGAAACGGGTGGTTGCGTTATCCCTTCATAGTAGAATACCCCTATGAACGATTACGAACGGATCGCAGGCGTCATCCGGTATCTGGATGAAAGCCACACCGACCAACCAGACCTGGCAACGCTCGCCCGGCATGTTGGTTTGAGTCAGCATCACTTTCATCGCTTGTTCACATCATGGGCAGGCATCACACCGAAGGATTTCCTGCAATGCCTCACTCTTGCTCATGCGCGGGAATTGCTTCGCCAAGGGAAAAGTGTTCTGGATGCGGCTCTGGATACCGGGCTGTCCAGCCCAAGCCGTTTGCATGATTTGTGCATTAGCCTGGAGGCCGCTTCACCCGGCGAAGTGAAATCAGGTGGTGAAGGATGGAAACTCACCGTCGGCTTCGCCGAGAGTCCGTTCGGCAAGTGTCTGTTGGCTGAGAGTCATCGGGGTGTCTGCCATCTATCATTTGTGGATTCTGGCGACAAAACTGCCGCGTTAGCGGAAGTGAAAGCGCAATGGCCACGGGCGTGCTTCCTGCGGGACGACATCGCTGTCAATCAATTGGCCAATCGTATTTTCGAGCGACCCGCCGTTGGAAATTCGCCAGCTCCGTTGCGTGCCTTCGTTCGAGGCACTCCGTTTCAAGTGCGCGTGTGGCGGGCATTGTTGCAGGTTCAACATGGGACGCTGGTGAGTTATGGAGGCTTGGCCGCAGCCGTAGATCAACCGACTGCCGCTCGTGCCGTGGGGTCTGCCGTGGGACAAAACCCGTTGGCATATCTAATTCCGTGCCATCGTGTGATTCGAAAAACCGGCGTGCTCGGTAATTATCGGTGGGATCCAACCCGCAAACGGGCAATTCTAGCATGGGAGAATGCACCTCGTTTTGCTGCAAAGACGAGACGTTCTGCCTGACAATTTTATGAACTCACAACGATTGCAGTTTCTGAAACTCCGAAATTTACCGGCCCGTTTGACATCTGAAGAAGCTGCTTGGTTAAGTCCGGTACTTGATGAAGGACAAGTAACCACTGTGCTGCTTAAACGTGCGCCCGAAGAATTTCAGCATCGCGTGCGCGGTGCTTTCGCAGATTGGCTGGATCGACACTTGCAAAACGCTGAGCGCCCGGCTTGCGTGGCCGATTTTTTGACAAATGGTTGGCCCTTGGAGAAAGGCGGCATCACGCGCATGCACTACTACCAAGCATTCGGTCTCTTTTTCCGGGAGAAGTCTGGCAAGTCAGGAATATGAGCTTCACGACGCAGTGCGGTTAACCCACGGGGACATTTACAATCAACTGGCCTTGTTCATGCGTATATGGAACAAAAAATGATTGAACTATTCCTGCTTTCCGAACGGAAATTTTTGCGTCGGCACCCGCAGCGGATAAAGCCCCGGACAACAGCCTATCGTCTGACAAAAAGCCTGGCTGAAATGGCTTAAACTGGCATAGCCGACTTCCAGCGCCGCCTCAGTCACGTTGTATTTGCCGCCCCGCAGCAGTTCCGCCGCCCGCTCCATCCGGATTTTCCGCAGGTACTGCGAAATCGTCATCCCCATCTCCCGCGAAAACGTCCGGCTTAAGTGAAACGGGCTGCAACCAACTTCCCGTCCAATTTCATCCAACCTCGGCGGTTTGGCCAGACGCTGATGCAACAGGGTGACGACCCGATCCGTGCGTTCCCGTGCCAGCCGCTTTTGCCGGTCGCAAAACAATTCATCCTGACCTCGGCGCTCGAAGAAAAAATCCACCATTAGTTGCAACACCTTGGCCTGATACCACAATCGACGTGCTCCTTGGAATGAGGGAGGCTGTAGCAGATGCCTGATTCCTCTTTCTTGATCGGAGGTGAGCCGGTGGATTTCTCCCAGGCCGGCGGAGGACGAGCTGCTTATGACAAATCTTTCGACCAACGGATGAAGTGCGCCATCGCATGGCAACAAATGGTCGCGGAGAAATCGGCGGGAAAATTCAACGGTAATGAAACAATGCCGCTGTCCAGACTTACGCCGGGCTTGCAATTCCCTTTTCCCCGGCGTGTAAAATCCTGCCGTCAACGGCTCGAATTCCACGCTACTCTCTGCACAGCGAATGAACCCCGTGCCAGCCAGATTCAGGCAAAGCTCAAGACTGCCGGGCTGAAAACCGCGTGACCACTCGGAGGCTTCGCCTGGGTCAATGTCGTGCCATTTGATACTGACACCCAAGTTATAAAAATCACCGTAAAGCTGCCGCTGGCCGTCGCCGTGCCATGCCGGCTGGTCGGTGAATGCGGAGGGCACCTTGGCTTTGCCCGGCCCGCTCATTTCAGCGAGCCGCGTGGTAGTCACAGACATAGGGAACAGTGTGCCATTTTTCCAGATTCAAGCAACTATCTTGTCAATTGCAAAACAACAAATGGTTAGCGCAATGCACCGCTAAAAAATAGCAAGAGACCGGAAGCGGAACTTTGACGCGCCAGCTAACTTTGTCGCTATGAAAAACATTTTCATTGCCGTTAGCCTCTGCATGTTGACGGTCGAATATTGTCAAGCCGCACTCACCAACGAGCAAACCGCCGCCATGTCTCCAGTAGGCACACGCTACGGGCTTTTCGACGGGTTGGACAGCCGCAGCGAATATGGCCAGGGCGCGTTTCCCGAACCGTTTCTGGTGGACGACTCCGATTTGGAACCCGGTGAGGCACGTTTGGACTGGTTGCACACCGAAGCCGGTGGTTCAAAGAGCGACATTGCCACCGCCGAGGTGGAAAAAGGTTTCGGCCTGCTGACGCTGGAATTGGAAGTCCCCTACGAGCGCGACGTGTCGGATGGCGCAACCACGGAGGGGTTCGGCAACATTGATCTCGGCGCGCGTTATCCATTCTATCAATTTGTCTCGCCAAAAGGCTTTGTGGACTCGACTTTCGGGGCGGGCATCGAAGTGGGCGTCCCCACCCAATCAGCGGTCAGCAAGAATACTGAATTTGTCCCCAAGATTTTCGATGACCTGAAGATTGGCAATTTCATTACCCAAGCCATCCTTGGCTATTCTACGTTGTTTGGCCCCGGCGATGATGGCGGCTTGCAGACCTTTGAATATGGCTTCGTTTTCGGTTACACGATTCCACATGACAAACTGCCGTTGCCGGATGTCGAGCAATTGATACCGGTCTTTGAATTGATGGGGGAAACCGAATTGAACAAGACCAATCCCGGCCATAACAGTCTGCTGGGCGATGCCGGGTTTCGTGTCAATCTCAAAGCGATTGGCCGGATTCAGCCGCGGCCGGGTGTCGGATTTGTCTTCCCGCTGGACAGCGCCGCCCGCGAGGATACACATTGGGGTGTTATCGCCAGTCTGGTGTTTGAGTTTTGAAATGACTCGAAATTCCAGCCATGAAAATTAACCGGCGCGAATTTTTGATTTTGACGGCGACCTTTACCGCCGGTTGCGGCTCAATAGGAAATGTCAGCGTTCCAATCACCGGCGGAGAAAGGACGATAAATGCCGGACCGGCTGGCAACTATGCCGCTGATGGCGTGTATACCGCCTTTCGCAATCAGGGGTTCTTCATCGTTCGTGAGGGAAGAACACTGCTCGCCCTTTCGGCCATTTGTACGCACAGAAAATGCAAACTGAATGTTGAGCCGGACCGCTCATTTCATTGTCCCTGCCACGGCTCGACTTTCGACTCTGGCGGACATGTAACCCACGGTCCGGCCCGCCGTGATTTGCCGGTGTTTGTCACCTCTGTAAGCGGAGGTGGACACTTGCTGGTAACAGTCCACGCAGCGTAAAACTGTCTTGCATTCTTGCACCGCCACCTCCCGCGATGAAAACGGCTGTAGTACAGCCACATAATCTGCCAATCTTGGCGAATGGTGCGGGCAGGTGTTGAGACGGCCAATTATTGCTTGCGACACTGCAAAATCGGATTACTTTGCATTCGTGCTGATTCGTTCCGGCAAAATTCTTCTCGTCATGTTGCTGGCAACCACGCTCGGTTTGCATTGGACGTTGCTGCAAACCATTGCTTGGACTACCATGCTCACGAACAACCTTCAGTCCTGTTCCTTCCGCGATGCTGTGGTCAAGACATTTGACGGCAAACATCCATGCTGTCTCTGCAAAGCCATTGCCGCCGGTAAAAAGTCCGAAAAGAAAAACCAGTTCACCGCGCAGATCCAAAAATTGGAGTTTCCGCCTGTGAAGGAAAATCTGGTTTTGATTACGCCGTCGAATTTTCAACTGATGCCGCAGGTGAATTCCTTCGCTGCTTCCTTGGCTCAAAAACCGCCGACACCTCCGCCGCGCGGATTATCCGCCTGATTCAAGTGCAACTTGGTTGCTCGCGTCGAGTTGGCGTGAGTGAAAAATGTTTCCTTTAACTTGAGAGCCCCCAGTGGCGCGCTCTCGCAACTTTTGAAATTTGAAATATGAAGAACAAAAAATTGAATTCAACAGCAGTAAAAATCGGCGGTGGTTTGTTGGCAGTGATGGCGGTGCCGGGCGTGGTCCACGCCTGTGCATGCGGTTGCGGTGTATTTGATATGGCAACGAGTTCAATGCTTCCCAACGGAGCGGGCGGCATGGCCTATCTCCAATACGATTACCAGGATCAAAATCGGAACTGGAGCGGCACTTCTGAAGCGCCTGCGGCGGACAACGGCGACAAGGAAATCGAGACGCACTTTGTAACGGCAGGGATGCAATATATGTTCAACAGCAGTTGGGGCGCGCAGATCGAAATACCTTACGACTTCCGTTATTTCAAAGGCACAGATGACAACAACAATATTGCATCGCACAACTGGAGTCAGCTTGGCGACATCCGCATCGAAGGGATTTACACGGGATTCTTTGCGGATTTGTCGGCGGGTGTCACGTTCGGATTGAAATTGCCGACGGGGAGTTACACGGAAGACCCGGACTTGGTGGATCGCGACACGCAAATCGGCACGGGCAGCACAGACATTTTGCTCGGCGGATTTTACCGTGGCAATCTGGACAAGAATCAACAGTGGGATTGGTTCGCGCAGGGATTGCTGGACGTGCCGACGCTGACGCAGGCGGGATACCGGCCAGGTGTGGAACTCGATACGGCCGCCGGCGTTGACTACAAGGGATTCTCGCTTGGCCGCGCACGGATTGCCCCACTGGCGCAAGTCATTTTTTCGGAACGCACGAGTGACAGCGGTTCCAACGCCGATCCGGACGACACCGGTTATCAACGGCTAATGCTTTCGCCGGGAATCGAAATCCACATTCATCCGGTGAAAATGTACGTTGACGCGGAATTCCCCGTCTTTCAGCATTTTACCGGCGATCAGCTTGCCGCGCCGGTCATGTTCAAGGCCAGCGTGAGCTTTATGTTTTAAACCCGCCAAACCATCAAATAAAACGACAAAACCAAATATGAAAAACCTGAAACATGTTATTGTGCTAACTGTGGCTGTGGTGCTTGTCCTCTTTGCCGTGATGAGCCGAGCCGACGACCAAAAAGTTGAAAAGCCCAAGCCCTATCCTCTTGATACCTGCCTAGTCTGTGGCATGAAACTGGGTGATAGCCACAACACGATTTTAGGCCGCCGCTTCAGGACGACGATTCTTGCTCTTGCACCTCCAGCAAAAGGATACTGGAAAATTGTGGAATGATAGTGGACGGCTAGTGAACGGATACTGGCAAATTTTTCTTGAAACGCAAAAAACCTTTGCTACGCTTGGCGTTACTGGATTCCTCGTATCGTTCAACGAGTTACGTGGCAGATAGCGGAGACTAGGGTTCTGATCGATTCCGACCCTCGCCTCCAGCCTTCGCTCGCAGGCGAGCTTCGGCTGGCAGGCCAGCCATGACAAAAGGAACCGGGTTGAACACAAACACCAAGTCGGTTGCGAAGGCTGCGCGCCGACTTGTCCCGTCGTAGCCTTGGCGAAGGCGGAAGTCACCGTGCCATCGCTGGATGATTGGGAGAAGGATTGGCAGGAGAATCCGCAACGCAACGTGCAACCAAAGTTGCTGCCGGTGGATTTCCGGTCGCCGTTGGCTGCCATCGCGCAATTGAATTAACACTCCAACTCTTCGAGCATTTCACGTCCTCAAACTGTCGGTCACGCAAATCGCCGCCGCCGGTGGACACAACGCGCGCGTCTGGCGCCCGGCGGCAAGGCTTGAAATCCGGCTTGCAACTTTGCGGGGTGGGGTCAAAATCTGCTTGGCTGAAATCGGACATGAAATCAAAATATTATCCTCCAATAGCCTTCTGTCTCGTTCTGTCCCGATGGATACTACAGACTGCCTATAAGAAAGTGCGGCTAGAAATGATACAGTTGCGCTGCAAGCAAAAAGGACAATGGGAAATTTCCGATGGAGGAGCTGAGGAATGAAAATCCGTTTAGCGATTCTCTGGGCATTGTGCCTGGCCTTGAATCCGATGGCACACGGTCAGACGCGCGAGCCGTTGCGGCCAATCCAAACAATCCCATTGCCGGACGTCGAGGGGTACTTTGACCACATGGCCGTGGACGTCAAGGGGCAGCGTCTGTTTGTTCCAGGGGAGTACAAAAGAACGATTGAAGTGATCGACCTGCGCGCTGGCAAGGTGATTCATACCATCACAGGATTCGGCGGAGATCCGCGCAAGACCATCTATCTCCCGCAGACCAATGAAATCTGGGTGGACGATGGAGATGCCACGTGTAAGGCATTTAGCGGCGAGTCGTACGAACTGGTCAAGAACATCGCGTTATCCGGCCATGATCTGGATCCTGATTCAAGGAGAGTACCGGATAACGGGGCGTATGACCCCGTCGCCCAGATCTTTTATCTGGGCGACAGAGCGGATGGTCTCAAGAAAGAAGGGATCAAAGGCTCCATCGAAATCGTTGACATAAAGAACGGCAAATACGCGGGCAGTATTGAGGTCGATGGCCTTAACCCGGCAGGGCTGGCGCTCGATCCAGCGTCGCCAAAACTGTACGTGGTTATGGGTGACACGAGTCAGGTTGTAGTCATCGACCGTGAAAAGCGCGCCGTGCTGGCCACGTGGCCAATCACTGGAGGCCCGGAACCTCATGCCTTGGCGCTGGATGCCGCCCATCACCGACTGTTCATCGGCAGCCGGGTCAAGCCCGGACACCTTTACAAACCGGGGAGGCTGGTGGTGATGGATTCAGAGAGCGGAAAAGTGATTGATGCGATCGACACTGAAGGCGGCGTCGACGAAGTCCAATTTGAACCAACAAGCAAGCGTATTTACTACACCGGGACAACGGGCTTCGTGGAAGTGTTTAAGCAGACCGACGCCGACCATTACGAGCGGCTGGGGAAGGTAACGACCGGCGCCATTGCCAAAACCACGCTCTTGGTCCCTGAACTGAAGCGGTTTTATGCCGCCGTCCCCAAGCACATCATTTTGACTCCCCCAATTCCGCAATCGAAGGAAGCCACCATCGAAGACGCGAAGATCATCGTGTATGAAGTGGTGCCATGAGCTTCCGCTATCGATCTCCACAGTGAGAACCTGATAGCGAGACGCTCTCCTGTACTACCCGGAGCGGTTCGCGCAGCAGATGTTGGGTCACAATTCCAAGGCGGTGCATCATGCCTATCTGGAAGTCTTTACCTTCGACAAAGACCACACGCCTGGTCTTTGCCAACTGCGTCAAGATTGGGTTAAGATTTGAACCAAGTATCTGGAACACTTCCTGGAGTTCCTTCGAGTCTCTGACGTGTCGCGCAGAGCGGAACCTTTTGTTCACATTCAGAAGCGCTTGCGGCTCAACCTCGGAAATTATCTCAGCAGAGTGAGTGGCGATAATAATCTGGGGAACAAGTTCCCTTAGTAATCCCACCAGTTGCCTTTGTAGGTCCGAATGGAGATAAATATCTGGTTCATCAATCACGAGAAGCGCCGCGTTCTTTGCCTGAAGGATAAATGTCAACATCTGGCACCACACTTGGAACCCAAAGCCTGCCCAAAAAATCTTTCGCGGGAAGCGTTCCTCAGGGCAGAACATGCACAAAATAGTTTTGTCTTCCCGCTGAATCACCTCGGGCGGCTGAATGTCCATCCCTGGCCAAGTCTCCTGAATGGCCTTCCGAAACTCCGCAAATCCATCCGGATAGTGATACCAAATATTCCTAAAGTTTCGAGATGCCCCATGGGTGAGAAGGGCAGCCCGAGCTGCTTCCTTTCGAAAAAATCGTTCATTATGCTCGACTGGCCCTAAAGTCGGCACAAACGCGATGTCCACATCAAAGTGGCGTTTGAACTCGGATGGCGATCGGGCAGGCGACTCCCCCACAGGCAAAAGAAAGCATTGCCCGCGTTCTGGGAAGTAAAGATTCAAGCCGTTGCCGTTCGAGAGCCGAAATTCAATAATCGCAGGATTCGACTCATCGTAATCATGGAAAACGTTCTCCGTCGAAACCGGTAGCCCCTCAAGTATCACTGGGTGCGCTTTCGCGTCGAAACCTTTTGGGTCATTTATCAAGATAGGGATCTTCGAACGTGCTCGCCTGATCCCCTCCGACAAAATCTTCAACGCGTCAAGGACAGTTGACTTTCCTGAATTATTTGGCCCCACGAGAACATTGAAGCGGCCCAGACTAATGCTGTAATCTGTGAATGCTTTGTAATTTCGAAACCGGATTGAAGTTATTCGAAGTTTTTCGCTCATATGTTCCAAGGAATCACGTAAAAATTGTTGGTGGCTTGGTTATACCCATGTTTGGTTGAACAAGCAATGTTCGTGCATGTGCCAGCCGTTTTGCGACGAGAGCGGCGTTGGGTTCGCAGCTCATTTAGCGGAGAATTCAACGCCGCTTTGGTCGAACCATTCAATTCTGCTGAATGACGAAACTTGGTTGTCGGAATGAAGCGGCAACCTGGGCGAAGTGCAGCGGTGGCGCAGTTCGGTCGCGTGGGGGTGTCTTGGGGCAACCTGGGCGGCCAAAGATTTGCCGGCACGCCTTGATGTCGCGGCGACGGCGAAACTGCTCGGCTTCGCGGAGCATGACATTCAGATTTTGATGGCCGTGGGCAAGCTGGCGCCGCTGGGCGATCCGGTCCCCAACGCGCCGAAATGGTTTGCGGCCGTCGAAATGATACGGCTGGCTGCTGAACAAGACTGGCTGCACAAGGCTACCAAGGAGGTTTCCAAATACTGGAGAAACAAGCACGAGCGGCGCCAAACGTCTTCACCCTCGTCATGCACGGCGCGACAGCAAGCGGCATGACAACACTGGAACCGGTGGGAACACAAGAAGCTGTTACGCCCAACTTACCGCTTTGCAAGCTGCGATATGCCAAACTGTTAGGGTGATTTATTGTAATGTTTGGGGCCTGGTGCGCAAGGCGTGGATGGCAGTCTTTCGGTGATAGCCAAGGACTTCGACCGCCTGGGTGAAAAGTTTGCGTTTGTGTTTCCGTCCCGCTGCAACTTACCGGGGGCGCAAGTGGGACAGGACTTCGTTTTTGGTTTTTTGGCTCATAAAGTCGTGCATAAATCGGATAACACGGACTTTTGGCGCAACGACCCGTTTACGCAAACAGGTCTTCCTTCCGCCTGTAACAAAACTTTTGGCGCAAATCGGTCCTGCAAATTAGCCTAAAATTAGCTTGCTCTCCTGAGCTAATTGAGGTTGAATACTATTATTAGCTCGAGTCAGGCCTCACGACGGAGAACTTTTTATAATTCTTGACATGAACACACACAATCGTCCAACCATCCATTCACTCAACCATCAGCTCACCGGGTGGTGTCTCGCGCTGGTTTGCGCCGGGGCAACCACCGTGCGCGCGGCCACGATCACAGTCACCAACACCGCCGACAACGGGGCCGGCACGCTGCGGGCCGCGCTGGCCAGCGTGGCGAACGGCGACACGATTAACTTCGCGGTGAGCTTGCCCGCCACCATCACACTGACCACCGGCGAACTTCTTGTGACGAACAGTGTGTCCATCATCGGACCCGGCTCCGGCAATCTGGCAGTCGACGGCAACGCCGCCAGCCGCGTGTTTCACATCACCAACGCGGTAACCGCCAGCATTTCCAGACTGACCATCACCAACGGCGTCACCTTCGGCTATGTAAACCCCGGCGCTGGCATATACAACGACCATTCAACGCTGACGGTGAGTAACTGCACCATTAGTGGCAACACGTCGGGCTACTTGGGTGGCGGCATCTGCAACGGTGGTGACGCCGGCAGCGCGACACTGACGGTGATCGCCAGTACCCTCAGCGGCAATTCTGCGTGGGCCGGCGGTGGCATCGTCAACTACGGTTGTTGCGGAGGCAGCGCGACGCTGACGGTGAGTGCCAGCACTCTCAGCGGCAACTCGGCCGGCGGCCAGGGCGGCGGCATCTGCAACCTCGGCAACCCTTTCAACGAGGATGCCGAGGGTGGCAGCGCGACGCTGACGGTGAGTGCCAGCACTCTCAGCGGCAACTCGGCCGGCTTCGGCGGCGGCGGCATCCTCCACGAGGTTGCCGCAGGTGGCAGCGCCACGCTGACCCTGAGCGCCAGCACCCTCAGCGACAATTCGAGCGGGGGCACCTATTATGTCGGCGCTATCTTCATCGTCGGTTACGACGGCATCGCGACGCTGGAGATCGGGGACACCATCTTGAATGGCAACGCTTCGGGCGAGAACATCCTAAACCTATACTCTAGCCCAGTCACCTCGGACGGCTATAACCTCAGCAGCGATGCGGCGGGCGGTGACGACCACAGCACTGGCCCCGGCGGTCTGCTCAATGCCACGGGCGACATCCGCAATACCGATCCAATGCTCGGCCCGCTGGCCGACAACGGCGGCCCGAACTTCACCCATGCGCTGTTACCCGGCAGCCCGGCGATTGACCAAGGCAAGAGCTTCGGCCTGACGACTGACCAGCGCGGATTTTCCCGGCCCGTGGATGATGCGTGCATCGCCAACGCGGCGGGTGGGGACGGCAGCGACATCGGCGCGTTTGAAGTGCAAGAGGTGTGTCGGCCAGTCGATTTCAGGGTTACGGCCATCAAGGGGATAGGGAGCAGCGACGACCTGCGACTGAGCTATACGACCGTGCTCGGCAGCAATTACGTGGTGCAGGCCAGATCGAACCTCGTGAGCGGCAGTTGGTCGAGTCTGTCCGGGACCAACGTCGGCATCGGCGTGGTCATGCAGACCATCGTGACCAACGCCCTCGCCGCGCCGCAGGGCTTTTATCGCATTCAGCAATCGCCCTAGGCGCAGGGGAATGGACTTGAGGCGGCAACGTGACCGGGAAAGCTGCGCTCAACCGTACGGGCTGAACGGCTTGAGATTCCATTCGTCGGTCAACGCTTTTGGGATTGCACCGAGGAAACGGGCGGGTTGTTGCATCACCTCGGCGCTGTTGCTCTGCATCGCGCGGATTAGCGGATAACTGAGGTACAGTTCGTTGCGCGCCCGCGTGATGGGGACGTAAAAAAGCCGGCGCTCCTCCTCCGTAATCGGCTGGGTGGAATACGCGCCAGCAACCGTTGCCGCTATTCAGAACTTCAACGCCTACGGCCCGACGCAGTTTTTGTAGAATCAATGCCGCTATGAATTGAAAACCCAGCGCTGCACATTGGACGTGGCGGCTCAGACGCATACGAAAAAGTTTCACCTAATTCTTCACCTGAAGTTTCACCTGACGAGCGGCGATGAATGAAATCGTTCGCACCAAGCGCGACGCCATCCGTCAAACCGTGCTTGCGTTTTTTCCTTTTTTGGCATTTCAATAGCAAGCGAGGCCAAACTCCGTGCAGCATAAACCTGCAACAATCCAATCGACAAGAATTGGTGCCTATGTTTGCATTCAGGACGCGCTGGAAGGACACAATGAATTAAGGTGACCCAAACGTTTGCGGCTTCTGGTGACTCTGCACGTTGAGAGTTTCCAGCGGGCAATGGATCAATCTTTACATGGTACAGGAGTGTCAAATGCGGCCTGGCAGAAACGGGCACTAACGATTTGACTTGGAATTGGCCTGACTATTGTGCAATGTGGGCCGTCAAGAACAAATGCCAACACTTAAACACGGAAGGAAAGACGAACGTTTTGACCGCGCATTGTCACCCCCGGCTCGCGCGGACGCCGTCAACAACCGGGAAACGCTTCTGAGTGCGAAAACCGGGTCATTGCCGCTTGCCCTGTTCGACAAAGTCAGGAATTACAAGAGTGCCGCCCAAGTTCGCGAGTCGGGGCTGTACCCCTACTTCCGCACCATTTCCTCGGCTCAGGACAGCGAAGTCATCATCGGCGGCAGAAAAATTCTGATGCTCGGGTCGAACAGCTACCTTGGCCTGACCAATCACCCTAAAATCAAGGAAGCGGCCAAAGCCGCAGTCGAGAAGTATGGCACAGGCTGCGCCGGCTCGCGTTTCCTGAACGGGGCGCTGGACATCCACCTCGAACTGGAGCAAGCCCTCGCCCGGCTCGTTAACAAGGAAGCGGTGTTGCTTTACAGCACCGGTTTCCAGGTCAATCTGGGCGTCATTAGTGCGCTCGTGGGAAGAGGCGAATACGTTCTGGCCGACAAAAACGATCACGCCAGCATCGTCGAGGGCTGTCAGCTTTCCCTGGGCGAATTCGTGCGGTTCGCCCACAAGGACATGGCCGCTCTGGAAAGCCGCCTTCAGAAAATTGATGCGGCAGCGGGCAAACTCATTGTGGTGGACGGCGTGTTCAGCATGGAGGGCGACATCATCCAACTGCCCGAACTGTGCCGCCTGGCCAATCATTACGGCGCCGCGGTGATGGTGGATGACGCGCACGCCATCGGCGTGCTTGGAAAAAATGGCGCCGGGACGTCCAGCCATTTCGGCCTCACCGACCAGGTGCATCTGGTCATGGGCACGTTCAGCAAATCGCTGGCGAGCCTGGGCGGGTTTATCGCATCCGATCCTGAAACCATTGATTACCTGAAGCACAACTCGCGGCCGCTGATTTTCAGCGCCAGTATGAGCCCCGCCAACGTCGCCGCCGTCATGGCCGCGTTGAAAATCATGCTCTCTGAACCCGAGCGCATCGCGCAACTCTGGCACAACACCAAGCGCATGAAGCAAGGGTTGATTTCGCTGGGCTTCGACCTGGGCAATTCCGAAACACCGATCCTGCCGGTGTATTGCCGCAGCCTGATGTCGGCGTTCAAGTTCTGCAAGCGCCTGGAAGAGGAGGGTGTGTTCGTCAACCCGGTGGTGTCGCCGGCGGTGCCGCCCGGACAGGAATTGATCCGTCTCAGCCTCATGGCTACACATACCGACCGCCAGATTGATTTTGCGTTGGACAAGCTCGGCAAGGTTGGCCGGGAGCTTGGCCTGGTGTAAACCATGTCGAGCCGGTTCGCTCAATCTGATTCCGGCCCGTCGCGAAGAATTTTTCCCAGCGAGCCAATGAAGATCCTGCTCACAGGGGCAAACGGATTTGTCGGCAGCCACATCCTGGATAGTCTTCGGGTGCGGGGCGTCGCGACGGCAATAATCCTTCGCCCCGACAGCAATCGACGCTTTATTGAATCCCACCTGTCGCACGTGACCGTGCGAACCGGCTCCCTGAGCGACCCGGAAAGCCTGGGTGCCGCCATGCAGGATGTCACCCACGTAATTCATTGCGCGGGCTGCACCAAGGCGCTGCGCGTATCGGAATTCTACGAGGTCAACCAGACCGGCACGCGGCATGTCGTGGAGGCGGTCAACCGACAGAGCGGGCGGATTCAGCGGCTGGTTCACATTTCCAGCCTCGCGGCGGGCGGGCCGGCGTCACAAGCCAGGCCTGCATGCGAAGACGACCCACCCCGACCCGTCTCGGAATACGGCCGGAGCAAGCTCGCCGGCGAAGAGGAAGTGCGAAGCGCCTGCAAGCCGGATTACGTGATTCTGCGACCCCCGGCCGCGTACGGCCCGCGCGACACCGGCTTTCTGCCGCTTTTCAAAGCGGTCAAGAAGCATGTTCTGCCGCGTTTTGGCGGTGGCCGGCAGCAATTGAGCCTGGTTTTCGCAAAAGACCTGGCTGAAGCTGCCGTGACCTGCCTGACGCATCCGGCAGCCGCCGGAAAGACGTTCTACACCGCTTCGCCAGAAGTGATGACCGCACTCGCACTGGCGGACGAAATCGCGCACCAAATGGGAACGTGGACGCTGCCGCTCCCGTTGCCAACAGCGGCGCTGTGGCCGCTGTGTTGTTTACAGGAAGCCGTTTCGCGGCTGACCGGCAAGCCCAACCTGTTAAGCCGGCAGAAGTACGCCGAGCTGCGCGCGCCGGGTTGGGTATGTGACCCCTCGCGGCTGCGACGGGAGCTGGGTTTCGTCTGTGCCATCACGCTCCGGAACGGAATCACCGAAACTCTGGCCTGGTATCAACAGCAGGGATGGCTCTAAAACCGATGGCCAATGACAGATTTCGCGTGACGCATGACGAAAGGAAAATGCAGCCCCAAATCCAAAGGCCCACAGGCGAGTGGCCCGGCCTCGTATTGGCGACGGAACGTTCGTTCGCCATTCCAGCATTACACCTTCGTAGATTACGCCACCCAGGGTTACCTGGCGTTGGTAGGTTTGATCGTAGTGTGCTTGCATGACCACGCTGTCCCGTTGTGGCCGCTCTTGTTGGTGGCGCACGCGGCCGGCATCGGGCTGGTTCACACGCTGATCCAATCCCACGCGGCCCACCCGAACAACCGCATTTTGGACTTCCTCCGCCACTTCTACCCCGTGCTCCTCTACACGGGCCTCTATCGCGAAACCGGGGAACTGAACCATATGCTCATCGCCGGTTTTCTCGACCCGTTCTTCATCCGGCTGGAGGCGCGCGTTTTTGGTTTGCAGCCGAGCCTGGCCTTCATGGATGGGCTGCCCTGCCTGGCGGTGAGTGAACTCCTTTACGCCGCCTATTTCTCTTATTACCTCATGATCGCAGGCGTCGGGCTCGCCCTGTTCTACCGGAATCGAGAGCAGTTTTTCCACTATCTCTCGGTCATCTCGTTCCTGTTTTATGTCTGCTACCTGATCTACGTTTTCCTGCCCGTCATGGGGCCGCGCATTTTCTTCGGGGAGATCACGGACTATTGCTTGCCAACCGACGTGCAGCCCGCGGTGTTGCCGACCTTCCCGGCCGCGATTCAGGCCGGGCCGTTCTACCAGATCATGGCGTGGATTTATCACACGTTTGAGGCGCCGGGCGCCGCGTTTCCCAGCAGTCACGTCGCGGTCGCCATTGGCACGGTTTGTTTCTCCTTCCGGTATCTGCGTTCGATTCGCTGGCTGCATTTGGCCGCAGTGATCCTGCTCTGCCTGGGGACGATTTACTGTCGGTACCACTACGTGGTGGACGTCCTGGCTGGGGGCGCGACGGCAGCGGTGCTGATCCCCATCGGGAACCGGCTCTACTTCAAATTCAGGAAGGCGGTGGAGCCAGAACGTTCGCTGAGCCAATCAATTCCTTCATAGCCGCTGGCGTCGCCAGCGCCGGTTCCTCCGGCGGGTTTATCAGACCTCCCGTTCGTACAGCCGGTAAGTCTTGTACACCTTTGCGCCGAAGGCTTCGAGCAGCCGGCGCATCCTCACGTTGTCTTCGAGAATCCACGAAGCTTCCGCTTCCTTGAAGCCGGCCTTGATGCCGGTCCTGAAACCTTCCGTGAGCATTACAGCTTCGAGCCCGCGGTTGCGATACTCCGCCTTCACCCCCAGCGTGATGACGCGGCACCGCGAGGGGTATTTCCGACCGAGGAGATAGGGCAGGAAGCCAAGCACCTTCGGCGTGAGCAGGCGTCCGCGCAGCGGCTTCAGCGCCAGGTTGTAATCGGGCAACGCCAGCATGAACCCGACCGGCCCCGTCGGCGTCTCAGCCACCCATATCAATCCTTCCATCAGCAACGGTTTCAACCGGCTCGCCATGAAATCAATTTCGGCGTCCGTCATGGGGACAAACCCCCAGTTCTCCTGCCACGCGGTGTTATAAACCTCTTTGAGCTTGGCCAGATCACGCGTGAGCGTGGCGCGGCGGACGGGCGTGAACGTCACTTCCGGATGCCGCCGCCGGGTTTTCTCCGCGATGCGGCCCAACCGCTCGAGCGGGCACTGCGCGACGTCCACGTAAAACGCCAGCAGGTCCTTCGCCTTGCAAAACCCCTCCGCGGCCACGAGGTCCACATAGTAACGCGGATTGTAAGTCATCATGAAGACCGGCGACGAGTCGAACCCATCCACCAGCAAACCACATTCGTCATTTGTCGTCGGGTTCATCGGCCCCAACACGCGCCGCGCACCCCGCTGTCGCGCCCATGTGAATACGGCATCGAACAACTGCCGACTGACTTCCGCGTCATTCATGCACTCGAAGAAGCCGAAAAAGGCCGCGTTATCCTGCTGCGTTCGATTGTGATGCTGGTCGAGAATGCCCGCCATGCGGCCAACGTCCTCCCCCCCGCGCGTCGCCACCCACAGCGCCATGTCCGCATGCTCGAAAAGCGGGTTCTTGTCCGTGAAAACCTTCTTCAGGTCCATCAACAGCGGTGCCACCCAATACGGGTCATCGCGGTAAATGCCATAGCTCACCTTCAGGAAACGGAGCACCTGCTGCGGGTTGCGCGACAACCGGACAATTTCAATGTTGTTACCCATGCCCAAAGCAGTCAGCGATTCATTTCAGGGTGGGCCACGACCCATAGGTGTTGGCTGGCACGACGACCTCCAGACATACATCGAGGCGCACCCGCAATCCGCCCTGGCGCAATTTGGAGGATCGCGTTCCGAGAACCCTGCGTCGAAGGAAAAAAGGACACCGTGAGCATACCCTTCATGCCTTGCGAATAACGACCGAGACGTTCGTCCCCCCGAAGCCGAAGGCATTCACCATCGCCGTCGGCACCGCCTGCTCCCGCGCCGCGTTGGGCACGTAATCGAGATCACACTCCGGATCGGGGTCGTCCTGGTTGATCGTCGGAGGCACGAAGTTGTCCTCCATGCCAAGCAGGACTGCGATCAGCGAAAGCAATCCCGAGGCCCCCAGCGTGTGGCCAATCATCGACTTGATGGAACTGACCGGGATCTTATGGGCGTACGCTCCGAAAACCTCCTTGATTCCCTTCGTCTCCGTAACGTCGTTCAAGCGGGTCGATGTTCCGTGAGCCTGAATATGCGAGAGCCGGTTCTTGCCAAGGCCGGAAGCAGCCATCGCCGACTCCATGCATTCAACCTGGCTCGGCAGGTACGGCACAACAATGTTGAACGCGTCGTTTGTCTGCCAACTCGAAAGGACCTCCGCATAGACGCGCGCGTTGCGTTTCTCGGCGAGACTGGCGCTCTCCAGAACCACGAAACCGCACCCCTCTGAAAGAACCATGCCGCTGCGATTGCGGGTGAAGGGACGCGAGGCTCGCGCCGGCTCGTCATTGAAGTCGCGCGTCAACACCGTAAGCGCATCCCAGACATGATAATATGCACGAAAGATGGGGCAATCCACTCCTCCAACCAGAATCAGGTCGGCCTTGCCCGAACGGATGTAGAGATCGGCCAGGTCCAGAGCCACGAGCGCCGACGAGCAGGCGGTGACGACCGTGTTGCTGATCCGCTGCAGGCCGTGGCGGATCCCGATCTCGCACACCGCCGCGTTGTACATCGCGCGAGGCACAGTGGTCGGTTTCAAGTGGTGCTTCTGGAGAGCATAGAAGCGATGGTAGGCCGCCTCGGTTGTCCCGACCATCCCGCACCCGGTCCCAAGCATAATGCCCTTGCGCACCGGGAGCTCCGAAAGTCCGTCGAGACCGCTGTCGGCGACCGCCATCTCGGAAGCGATTAGAGAAAGGAGAGCCGCCCTGTCCAGGCGCGATTTGGCCTTCCTGTCCGCCCAGAGCGGATCGATCCTGTCATCGTCTATGAATCCGGCAATCTTCGTGTCGCAGTCGGACAAATCAAGATGCTCGACGCGCCTCACGCCCGATTTGCCGGCGCGAATGGCCGCGCGGAATTCATCCTTGCCGACTCCGTTCGGGCTAAGGACTCCGATGCCCGTGATCACCGACCTCTCTGTCATGTTTATGAGAGATTGAACCATGCGAAATGGGAATGCAAATACCATGTCGCCCCCGCCGCACTTTTCAACCGCCCTTTACGGGGGGTTGCCGCAATGCTAAGCTGCCGCCGTGAAAATGACCATTTTACGCCAATGGCACACGCCAATGAGTAAGGATGAATACAAATGTTCGGCGGCATTCCGTGAATAATCCACGCCAGGAACTAATCTCATTATTGCGCGGTTTATTCGCCTGTCCGGTGATCAGTTTTTTGGGACGGCGTGGCTTCGTTGATGCACTCACAAACAGTGGGTTGAGCTTCGATGCCGACGACAGGCGTACGGACGAGCTTGTGTCGCTTCTCCGCTATCTCGTCGCACTCGGTCTTCTCGACGAGGCTGCACCGCTGCGATTCACTGCGACTGAATTGGGCCATAAGGTTTTCCAGCGCTTCGGTGCATTCTGCCTCATTGAGTCCTATGATGAGTATTTCCGCGATTTGGATTGGGTCTTGCCGCAATCCAACTTGCCCCGTCCAAGCGTCAACCGGGAGCGCAACATCATCGGCAGCGGACAGCTCCATGCGCGCAAGTTTTTCCCGGCGGTCTTGTCTCACATCGCCGACACTCCTTACGAGCATCTTACCGACCTGGGTTGTGGCGACGGCACCTTCATTCATGAGGCACTGACCGTCCAGCCCGCCCTCTCCGTTACAGCGGTGGACTTGTCCGGGCAGGCCATCGGCATGGTTCACCAGCAGCTTTCAGCGCACCACCCGTCCACCAAATATTCGTCCGCCGTTTGTTGTGCCCTTGATGTTTCCGGCTGGGCAGCCGCCCTGCCGGTTCGGGCTGAGGCTCGCCAGCTTATCACCATGTGGTTTCTGCTTCACGAGATCTTCGACGGAGATATCGGGCATCTTGCCGATTTCTTTCGCCAGCTACACCACCGCTTCCCGAGCGCATCCGTTGCCTTTGGTGAGCTTTTTCGTCTTTCTCCGGAACAGATGGTTTCCGGTCGCCACGAGTCCATCATGCCGGAGTACGTACTCTTTCACGCGCTGTCCGGCCAGCACCTCATGAGTGAGAAAGAGCTTTCAGAGTTGTTATCACAGATACCTTACCGGCTCGTTTACCGCCAGACTTTCGACCCGGTTCTTCACGGCTCACGCCCCGTTCCGAGCAGTGTCGTGTGTATCCTTGCCCCTATCACGACGGACTCATGACTCTCTTCGCATGAGTATTTCAGAGCCAATCGAGATTGATCCGCGTAATCGCGTTCTTCTGGAACAGATTGGCCGCTTACGGGTTCGCACATGGGGTAAATACCCCATAGCGCCCGCCCGGGTTGCATACGTATAGTCATCCAAATTGAGTAAATTCGGGCTGAGAAACAACAACTGCCGCAAACGCAACAACGTTGTTCGGCGCGGACAAGTGGACAACAGAGAAAGGAGTTTTACTTTTGCAGCGTGGACAATTATTTTTTCCCAGGATGGTACGGATGAAGACAGACCTTAATGATCCAATCGCGGAGTTTTCCACGCTCGTCGAAATCCTTCGCTGGCGAGCGCTTCAGCAGCCTGAACAGCGGAACTATACCTTGCTGGTCGATGGAGAAGCGGAAGGAGATTGTCTGACCTCTGCGGCGTTGGACTGCCAAGCCCGGAGTATTGGGGCGCTGCTCCAAACCTACCGGGCAAGCGGGGAGCGTGCGCTGTTGCTTTATCCAGCAGGTCTCGAGTTCATCGCCGCATTTTTTGGTTGTTTATATGCCGGAGTGATTGCCGTCCCTCTGCCTCCGCCCAATCTGGCTCAGCCACAGCGGAGCCTCCCCAGGCTTCGGGCCATCATCAGCGATGCGCAGCCTGCGGTGGTGCTCACCACGTCAGCGATTCTCTCCAACACTGAGGGTCTGTTCACGCAAGCTCCCGAGTTGCAGAAGTTGCGCTGGGTGGCCACCGACAAGGTTACCGGCAGCCTGGCGCCGGAATGGCGGGACCCGGCCGTGACCGGCAACACCCTGGCGTTGCTCCAATACACTTCCGGCTCCACCGCGGAACCGAAGGGCGTCGCGATCAGTCACGGGAACCTCCTCCACAATTCGGCTTATATTAACCGCCTCTTCGCGCTCATCCCGGACAGCGTCACCGTCACCTGGCTGCCGGCCTTCCACGACATGGGACTTACCAATGGGATTATCCAGCCGGTGTACAAGGGAGGTCCATGTTACCTGATGCCGCCGGCATCCTTTCTCATGCGGCCGATACGTTGGCTCCAGGCCATTTCGCGCTACAAAGCCACGATTAGCGGCGGTCCCAATTTCGCCTATGAATTGTGCACCCGCAGAATTACTCCCGAACAACGTGAAACTCTCGACCTCAGCAGTTGGGATGTGGCTTACAACGGCGCCGAGCCAATCCGCGCCGACACCATGAAACAATTTGCGGCCACCTTTGCCTCTTGTGGTTTCCGCCCCAGCGCCCTCCATCCATGTTATGGACTCGCCGAAGCCACGCTGCTGGTTTCCGGCGGTTCTTTAAGAGATAAGATGTTCCGCACGATTCAAGTGGCAGCGTTTGAACAGAACCGCGTCGTGGAGGCCTGCGCCACACACCAGAATGTGCGGACACTGGTCGGCAGTGGCCACGCCCTGCACGATACCAGGATTGTCATCGTTCATCCGGAATCGTTGACCGCTTGTGCACCAGATGAAGTGGGCGAAATCTGGGTGTCCGGCCCGAGCGTGACTCAGGGGTATTGGAACCGACCCGAGGAAACAGAACGCGCTTGTCGGGCCTACCTGAAAGATACCGGGGAGGGACCGTTTCTCCGCACCGGGGATTTGGGATTTATGAAAGAGGGCGAGCTGTTTGTCACCGGTCGCCTGAAGGATCTGATCATCATCAGTGGTCGCAAGTTTTACCCCCAGGATATTGAAATGACGGTGGAACAGAGTCACCCGGCCTTGCGGCCGGCTTGCTGCGCGGCGTTTTCGGTCGATGGCCCCGGCGAAGAACAACTGATCATCGCCGCCGAAGTCGAGCCCCGGTACCAACCGGCGGTTCGCAACCTGCCGGATGGAGAAGCGCGCGCTCATCCAAACGGGCGTTTGCCGCTGGATGTCGAGACAGTGGTTCGGGCCATTCGGAGGGCGGTGGCCGAAGAGCATGATGTGCGAGTCCACACGGTGGTGCTGCTCCGGGCTGGGCGCATTCCCAAGACCACCAGCGGCAAGGTGCAGCACCATGCCTGCCAGGCCAGTTTCCTGAAGGGGACGCTGGAAAGACCCGGTGAGGAGTGAGCGATGGCTGAGAATTCCACCAACGCAGAAGTCATCCAGGCGTGGCTGGTCTCCAAACTTTCCGAGTGGCTGGGTATCGAGTCTCACGAGATCGATATCCGGGAGCCCTTCGCCAGCTACGGACTCGGGTCAACGGAGGCGGTCAGCCTGGCCGGTGAACTCGCCGAGTGGCTGGGACGAAAACTTTCTCCGGCTCTGGTCTATGAGTACCCCACCATCGAGGCTCTCGCCCGGCATTTGGCAGGATCACCGGACGTATCGGAGTCGGCGACCAGGGCTGGCCACGACCGGAAGGCGAAAAACGAACCGATCGCCATCATCGGCATTGGCTGCCGGTTTCCCGGTGCGAACGACCCGGCCGCGTTCTGGCAGTTGCTGCGAGACGGAGTGGATGCCATCCGCGAAGTTCCCGCGGATCGCTTCGACCCGCATGCGTTTTACGATCCCGACCCGGCGGCCCCGGGCAAAATGAACACTCGCTGGGGCGGCTTTCTGGGGCAGGTGGATCAGTTCGATCCCAATTTCTTTGGCATCTCCCCCCGGGAGGCGTTGCGCATGGACCCCCAGCAACGCCTCTTACTGGAGGTGACTTGGGAAGCGTTACAGGACGCGGGGCAGGTGCCCGAGCGTCTGGTCGGCACCCGGGCCGGTGTATTCATCGGCATCGCGACCAACGATTACGGCCGGCTGCAGTGGAATGATCTCGAGCGAATTGATGCCTACTCCGGCACCGGCAATGCCTCGAGCATCGCCGCCAACCGAATCTCGTACCTGTTCGATTTCCGCGGGCCGAGTCTCGCCATCGACACGGCCTGTTCCTCGTCGCTCGTTGCCGTCCACCTGGCCTGCTGCAGCCTGCGGACCGGCGAGTCCACGCTGGCTCTGGCCGGGGGCGTGAACCTGATTCTCTCGCCGGCGATTGCGATCAATTTCACCAAAGCCGGCGCCATGGCGCCGGATGGGCGCTGCAAAGCGTTCGATGCTCGGGCCAATGGCTACGTTCGCAGTGAGGGTGCCGGGGTCGTCGTGCTGAAGCCCCTCTCGCAAGCCCTGGCGGATGGTGATCCGATTTATGCCGTCATTCGCGGCAGCGCCGTGAACCAGGACGGACGGAGCAACGGGCTCATGGCGCCGAATCCGCTGGCCCAGGAGGCGGTCCTGCGCGAAGCCTACCGGCAAGCCGGCGTCTCGCCCGGCAAGGTTCAATACGTCGAGGCCCACGGCACGGGCACATTGTTGGGCGACCCGATCGAGGCGAAAGCGCTGGGCACAGTGCTGGGCGTCGAACGTCCACCGGGACGGCCTTGCGCCCTGGGGTCGGTCAAGACCAACTTGGGCCACCTCGAGGCCGCCGCCGGTATCGCGGGCTTGATCAAGGTGGCTTTGGCGCTCCGGCATCGGGAGATCCCGCCGAGCCTGCACTTTGAAAAGCCCAACCCGCATATTCCTTTTGACGAGCTTCCTCTCCGGGTGCAAACGACGCTGAGTCCATGGCCCGCGGCGTCCGGTCCAGCATTGGCCGGAGTCAGCTCATTCGGCTTCGGCGGCACCAATGCTCATCTGGTTCTGGAAGAGGCGCCCCCGGCCATGATGGGAATGTCGGATGCAGAACGGAAAATCGGCACACACCTGCTCCCGCTGTCGGCACGTAGTCCGGAAGCCCTCCAGGCTCTCGCTCGCGCCTATCAAACCTTCCTCGTCACCCCGGAGTCCGCGGCGTCGTTGCCGGATGTCTGTTACACGGCCAGCGTGCGGCTCAGTCACCACAACCACCGTCTCGCCGTGACCGGCAATTCGCCGGCGCAACTGAGGGAGAGCCTGGAAGCTTTTTTGCGCGGCGAGACTCGTCCCGGCTTGTCGTCTGGCCGCAAGCTTTCCGCGCGCCGGCGAAAACTTGTTTTTGTGTTTCCGGGGCAGGGGAGCCAATGGTTTGGCATGGGGCGGCGGCTGTTGGAGCAGGAAGCCGTTTTCCGGGAGGTCATCGAACGCTGTGACCGGGCGATGCGACCGTACGGAGATTGGTCGTTGCTCGCCGAACTCACGGCCACCGATGCCGCCCGGTCGCGGTTGAACGAAATCGATATCATCCAGCCGGCCCTCTTTGCGATTGAAGTCGCCCTGGCCGCCCTGTGGCGCTCGTGGGGTATCGAGCCGCAGGCCGTGGTGGGCCATAGTTTGGGAGAGGTCGCGGCCGCGCACGTCGCCGGCGCGCTGAGCTTCGACGATGCCGTCCGGGTCATTTGTCATCGCAGCCGGTTGTTCAAGCGCACCATTGGGCAAGGGGCCATGGCGGTGGTGGAACTTTCCATCGAGGAAGCTCGACGCATCCTGGTCGGCTTCGAAGACCGCGTGTCGATCGCGGTCAGCAACGGTCCCACCTCGACGGTGTTGTCCGGAGATCCGGCCGCGCTCGCCGCCATTCTGGATCAGTTGCAGAGTCGCGACATCTTCTGTCGCATGGTGAAGGTCGATTTTGCCTCGCACAGCCCCCAGATGGAGCCGTTGCGCGCCGATTTACTGCAGGCTTTGGAAGGGCTGCAGCCGCGGGCGGAATCCGTGCCAATCTACTCGACGGTGACCGGCCAGGTCAGCCACGGGCTGGAATTCGATACGCTCTATTGGGCGAGGAACATGCGAGAGCCGGTGCTCTTCTCCACTGCGGTTCAACGCCTGGTGAAAGAAGGGCATGACATCTTCCTGGAAATCAGCCCGCACCCCATTCTGCTCAGCGCCATGCAGCAAGGGTTTCATCACTTCGGCCAGGAAGGCGCCGTGCTTCCTTCTCTGCGGCGTGAGGAAGATGAACACACGGTCCTGCTCGGATCGCTGGGCGCGCTTTATACTTTGGGATACCCGGTCGACTGGAACCTGATTTATCCGACCGGAGGCCGGTGCGTTCGACTCCCGTTCTACCCGTGGCAACGGGAGCGTTGTTGGCTTGAGCCCTCCGCCAGGGACACCAACTCTCACCGGGAGCAAATCTCCCGGAGCGGGACCGGGAACCATCCTCTGCTGGGCCGGCATTTCAAATCGGCGCATCCTGCAGGAACCCACTTCTGGGAAACCACGCTGGACAAGAATTCCCTGCCTTATCTGGATGACCACCGCATCCAGGGCGTCGCCGTGCTGCCCGCCTCGGCCTATGTGGAGATGGCCCTGGCCGCCGCGGTTGAAGTCTTCGGAGCGCAATCCGTTGCGCTGAAGGATATCGAATTTCGCAAGGCGCTCTTCCTGCCCGAGGGCGGAACCCACACGATTCAAGTGATTCTCTCCCAGGGCGCAGATGGAGCGGCATCCTTTCACATCTACAGTTGCCCGGGAGGCGTGGTGCACTCCGGTAAATCATGGATGCTGCATGCGACCGGCAAGGTCTGTCTTCAACCGGACAACCGCATCATCACCCCGGAGGCCGGGCCGGAGACGCTCACGGAGATGCGAACTCGATGCGCCGAGAAGATCTCCGGCCAGGATTATTACCGGCGACTCCACGAAAGCGGCATCTACTACGGTCCTTTCTTTCAGAGCATCGCCCGGTTGTGGCGGAACAACGGCGATGGGTTGGGCGAAGTGCAGGTGCCGGATGGGCCGGAGGCAGTGATTAATGGCTTTCAAATTCACCCGGCAATTCTCGATGCCGGGTTTCAGACTTTCGGGGCTGCGGTTGCCGCGGAAGCGACTGAAAACGGCCGACAAGGAATTTACCTGCCGACCCGCATCGCCCAGTTCCGGGTTCACGGGAGTCCGGGCCGTCATTTATGGAGTCACACCCGGGTGCAGCATCGGGATGCGGATGCCGCCACGGGAGAAGTCCAGCTCCTCGATGAAGCGGGACGCGTGGCGGTCGAGATTCAGGGACTTCGCTTTGAATTCTTGGGCGAAGACACACAGCGAGCGGCTGTCGATAATCTCGACGACTGGCTCTATGAGTTCCAGTGGCAGCCCAAAGAGCGCGCAGCAGGAAAACCTTCCGCGCCAGCCAGCCGGGCAAGCTGGCTGATCTTTACCGACAACGGTGGCGTCGGAGACGCGCTGGCCGCGCTGTTGGAAGCCCGGGGTGAACGGAGCATTCTGGTCGCTGCCGGGGAATCGTTCGCGCAAACGGACGGCGAGCATTTTCGCATCCGTCCCGACCGACCGGAGGACATCCGCCGGCTCTTCGAGTCGGCTCTGACATCGGATCAGCCGCGCTGTCGTGGAATTGTCCATCTCTGGAGTCTTGATGTTGCCCGTCCACAGGAGACCACCGTGGCCTCGCTGAATACCGCCCACATTCTGGGCTGCGGCAGTGTATTGCTGCTGGTGCAAGAACTGGCTCGAACGGAATCGCCTGACCTCCCGCGACTGTGGCTGATCACGCAGGGTGCTCAGGCAGCCGGAGAAAAAACCGCGCCGTTATCCATCGCGCAGTCACCGCTTTGGGGATTGGGTCGCGTCATTGCGCAGGAACACCCGATATTCTGGGGAGGGCTGGTGGACCTGGAACCCGGGGCATCGCTGCGTGACGCAGCCGCTCATCAGTTGTGCGAGGAAATCTCCAGTGCGGATGGAGAGAATCAACTTGCGTTTCGTCAAGGGCGGCGATACGTGGGCCGTTTGGTTCGCCAGCGCCCATCGGCCACGCCAGCACCTCCCCTCCGGTGGCGGACGGACGGCAGCTATCTGATCAGCGGAGGACTCGGAGGACTCGGCCTCTTGGTCGCGCGTTGGATGGTCGAGCAAGGGGCGCGGCGGTTGATCCTTTTGGGACGCACCAGGTTCCCGCCGCGCTCGAAATGGAGTTCGGTAGAAACAGGAAGTCGCTTGGCCCGTCAAATCACCGCCATTCGGGAACTGGAATCTTTGGGAGCATGCGTGCATCTGGCGTCGGTCGATGTGGCGGATGAAGGGGAGTTGAGCGGCTTTCTGGAAGAGTTTCGCGCGGAGGGCTGGCCGCCGGTCCGGGGTGTCGTGCACGCGGCAGGCGTGCTGCAGGACGGACTGCTGGTGCAACTCGATGCGGCGGCACTGAATACGGTTTTGCGGCCAAAGGTGATGGGTGGTTGGCTGTTGGATCGCCTGCTCCAGGACGATCCCTTGGACTTCTTCATCCTCTTCTCTTCCGCGGGTTCGGTGCTGGGCCAGCCCGGTCAGGGAAACTATGCCGCCGCCAACGCTTTTCTGGATGCGCTGGCGCATCACCGGCAAGCCCAGGGCCGGCCGGCTCTGAGTATCAACTGGGGCGCCTGGGCCGGTGAAGGATTCGCGGATTCGGTTGGAGGCAAGCGTCTCGCCGCGCGCCTCGCGCTCCTGGGAATCAGCAGCATCGTACCCAGGCAAGCGCTGGAAATGCTGGGACGACTGCTCGGGCAAAGCGCAACCCAGGTCGTGGCGGTGCCGGTCAACTGGAAGCAGTATCGAGAGTTTTATCCGGACGGCGGCGCCTCGCCGCTGCTCTCTGAACTGGCGTGTGACGAAGCCGAAGTCCCCCGGCCAGCGGGCCGCACGAGCGAAAGGAGGGATGCCCTGCTGGCGGCCGAACCAGCGGAACGCCGGCAGTTGCTGCAATCCTACCTGAGCGAGCAAGTGGCCCGGGTGCTCGGACTCCGCCCATCCAGGTTGGACGTCCAGCAACCGCTGAGTCATCTCGGACTGGACTCCTTGATGGCCGTCGAGCTGAAAAACCGGATCGCGGTTGACCTGAAGGTGAACGTGCCAGTGGTGAAATTCCTTCAGGGCTTTAGCGTTGACCAGGCAGTCACGCAGGTACTTGATCAACTGGCAGCCGGGGCCGCCAACTCGACGGCGCCTCTGGCCCCGGCAGTCACAGAGCACAAGGAGCACATAGACAAGGGAAATGCGGAACGTCTGTTGGCAAACCTTGATCAGCTTTCGGATGAGAAAGTGGATTCATTGCTCACCGATATGTTGAGTGAGGAGAAGGACGGTTCCATGCTATGAGATGGCAAAAAGGAAGCGTCGCAATCTGCCTGGGGCTGATATGGTTGAGCTTGGGACAAGTCTCTCAGGCCGCGGACGATCAACAGGCGCGGGAGATCGTGGACCGGGTGGCCCGGTTGTTTATCAGCCAATCCAGCATCGCCACGGTGGAAATGCAGATCACCAAGGAAGACTGGCAACGAAAGATCTCGATGCAGTTCTGGTCGCTCGGCGAGTCGAACATCCTCGTCCGCATTCGCAGTCCGCAGGAAGATGCGGGCACGGCCATCCTGAAAGTTGGCAACAAAACCTGGTGCTATCTGCCGAAAGCGAACCGCACGGTGAAGATGCCGGCTTCGATGATGATGAACTCGTGGATGGGAAGTCACTTCACCCTCGATGACCTGGTAAAAGAGAATCACCTCACCAACGACTACGTGATTGCGACCTCTTTTGAAGGGAAGCGGGATGGAGTTGCGGTGTCTGAATATACCCTGACACCCAAGCGGGCAGCGGTGGTGGTGTGGGGAAAAATTACTTTGGAAATCCGCCAAGCCGACCAGATGCCCGTCCGGCAGCGCTACTATGACGAGGACGGGAAGCTGGTCCGGGAACTGTCCTTTTCCGATTACAAAACTGTGAGCGGGAGGCTCATTCCTACGCGCCTGGTCATGCGACCCTTGGACAAGGCTGGTGAGAAGGCAAGTGCGGGTGGCGGTGTTTCAGTTGATGGGGTGATGCGACCTCTGGACCAGGCGGTTGAACAGACGACGATCACGTATGAAAACATCATCTTCGACGAGCCGATTAGCGAGGAGACGTTTTCCCGGAGGAATCTGAAGCCATGAGCGGACGGCTTCTGCACCTCGCGTGGCGCAATCTCTGGCGTAATCCCCGGCGGACGCTGATCGCCATGGCGGCGATCGGTTTGGGCTACGCCATGCTGCTGTTCGTTGCGTGCCTGATGGCCGGGCTGAGGCAGCAGATGATCGAGAGCGGCACGGGCCTTGTTCTCTCGGATATGGAGGTCCACGCTCCGGATTACTACCCGGACCGTCCCATTCAACAGACCTTGGGCGGGCGAACCGGGACCGATGTCAGCGCGCTGGTTGCCGCCATCGCCGCCGACCCCCGTGTTCAGGCTGCGAGTCCCCGGGTGTATGGCTACGGCTTGGTCAGCGCGACCCATCAATCGGCCGGGGTGCAACTCCTCGGCGTCGTCCCTGATCAGGAACCGAAGATTACTGTGCTGCAAACCCGGATGGTAAAAGGGAGTTACCTGACCGGACGGATACCCAAAGGTGTTGTGATGGGGGATAAACTCGCCGCCACGATTGGCGTCGAGGTGGGGTCGGAAATCGTCCTGTTGACGCCGGCGGTCGATGGTTCGACGGGAAATGACCTGTACACGGTCGCCGGGATGTTTCACACGGGGCTTAACGACATGGACCAAGGTCTGGTGCTCATGTCTCTCGCTTCTCTGCAGGAGTTGTTGCGCTTGCCGCCGGGAAGAATCCATGAAGTTGGGATCAAACTCCATGACATCACTGCGGCGACGGCGGTGGCGGCGGCACTGGAGGTGCAACTGGGCAAAACCCTTGCAGTGCGGGTGCGGGCCTGGCCGGAGTTGGCGCCGGAGCTGGCCGACTACGTGCAGTTCAATCGTCGTGTCACTTTTATCCTCTTTTTCATCTTTTTCCTGTTGGCAGTCATGGGCATCGTCAACACCATGCTCATGGCGATCATCGAGCGCACGCGTGAGCTCGGCATGCTGATGGCCGTGGGAATGCGTCCGGTTCAGGTGGTTGGTCTCATCGTGGCGGAGGCGGCAAGTTTGGCGGGAGCCAGTCTGGTTTTGGGAGCAGCGCTTGGGGCGCCGCTCCTCTGGTATTTGCAGGTTCATGGTCTGAACCTGGGTGGCGATCGCGGCGCGGTCTCTCTGGCCGGAGTCGTGGTGGGCCCCCTCTGGTACGGTCGGCAGGATTTCACGGCCTACACTCAGGCCGCTCTGGGGCTGGCCGTCACGGCTCTGGTGTCGGCCCTCTATCCCGCGTTACGAGCGGCTCGCTTTCGGCCGACGGAGGCGCTCCGAAAGGTTTAGCTATGATGGGTGTTCTCCTGCTGGTGAAAATCGGGTGGCGCAATCTCTGGCGCAATCCCCGCGGGACCCTGCTGACGGCGCTGGCCTTGGGTTTGGGTCTGACCTTGCTGCTGATTTCCTTGGGCTTGCTCGATGGCAGCCACGAGCAAATGGTTGGTAACGGGGTGAGATTCGGCACCGGGCACGTCGTCATCCAGGCGCAGGGGTACCAGGACATCAATTCTCAGGAGTTGTTGTTGCCGGCGAGTGTCGTGGCTACGACCACGGAGTTCTTGCAGACCAATGCGATGAAGCCTGTTCTGCGAGGCGTGAGTCCCCGGCTGCTGGCCTCTGGATTGTTGAGTTCCGCAGCCAACGCTGATGGGGTGCGCATCATGGGGGTCATTCCCCAAGCGGAGCGGGCCGTATCCCTGATTCCCCAGCGGATCGTCGAGGGGAACTATCTCAATGACGACCAATCATCAGGCGTTGTCATTGGCGCGGAGTTGGCCCGCAAACTCGCGGTGAAAATCGGGGCCAAAGTCGTGCTCATGACTCAGACGGTGCAACCGCCCGACACGGAAGCGGCGGACGCCGGTGGAGGAGAAATGCAGAGCACTCTGCTGCGGGTGAGCGGGATCTTTCGTACGGGTATTCAAGCGATCGATGCCCACGTCATCCAGATGCCGTTGCCTGAGGCCCAGGCACTGCTCGGAGTGCCCGGCCGGGTCACTCAGGTCGCGGTCCTCCTGGAACGGGAGGGTGACTCACTGATGGTGGCCCGGGACTTGCGAAAGCAGTTGGCGGGAGTACCGGTTGAAATTCTCCCTTGGCGGGAATCCATGCCGGCGCTGGCCCAGCTCTTCTTGCTGGATGAGGCCTTTAACTACGTCATGAACGGTGTGGTGCTCGCGATGGTCGGGTTGGGGATACTCAACACGATTCTCATGCGAGTTCTCGAGCGCCGTTATGAATTCGGCCTCTGTTCGGCTCTGGGCCTGCGGCCGGTGCAGCTTGCCGTCATGATCATTGGCGAGTCTCTGGCGCTCACGGCGATCAGCCTCGCTCTGGGTCTGGTGCTGGGGTTGAGCGTCCAGCATTATTTCGCCACCGCCGGGTTGGATCTGCGCTGGTTCTTCCCCAGCAGCCTTCCCACCGCTCTCGTTTTTGACCCGATCATCTACTCGCGCTTGAGCCTGACGCGAATCGCTTCGTCTGTCGGCATTGTGTTTCTGACGGCGACCGTCATCTCCTTTTATCCGGCGCTCAGGGCCGCGCGAACCGAACTGCCCGGCGCATTAAAGGTGTTTTAGCATGATTTGGAGGACGATATGAGTGAGTGGGCTGTGGAACTGAAGGATGTGAAGAAGACCTACCGCACGGGGCCAATCGAGGTTCCGGCACTGCGCGGGATCAGTCTGCGGGTTGCTCCCGGAGAATTTCTCGCGATTGCCGGCCCGTCCGGTTCCGGCAAAACCACGTTGCTGAACATCATCGGCGGACTCGACCGGGCCGATGCCGGGGAGGTGTTGGTGGAAGGGAAGAACCTTCAACTCTTGCCCCCGGGGGAGCTGGCTCGTCTGCGGCTGCAGCGCCTCGGCTTCGTCTTCCAGGCGTACAACCTGCTGCCGGTCCTGTCCGCCCTGGAGAACGCTGAATTTACCCTGCTCCTGCAAGGTGTGCCGGTGGCGCAACGAAAAGAAAGGGTGCAAAAGCTGTTCGCAGAAATCGGTCTTGCCAGTCTGGAACATCGTCGTCCCGGCGAGCTGTCCGGCGGGCAACAGCAGCGGGTGGCGGTGGCGCGAGCCATGGTCACCGAACCGGCGCTGATCCTGGCCGACGAGCCCACGGCGAATCTCGACTCGGTGACGGCTACCGCTCTCCTCGAAGTGATGGAACAACTCAATCGCGCTCACGGCACGACTTTCGTTTATGCCACCCATGATCCCCAAGTCATGGAGCGGGCGCGGCGGTTGATTCGCTTGCATGACGGTCAAATCGCCAGTGATGTGGCGCGTGCCGGCCAGACGCTCTGATACCATTTCTCAATGACAATCGGAACAAACCCCGGTAGGGCGGGCAGTCCTCTGCCCGCCGCTCGTCCGCACAACCATTGCGGCGCGCACGGAGTGACGCGCCCTACCAATGTGCCGATTCCCGCTGGGAATTGGTATGAGCTATGGCCAGAATCACACTGAAACAACGAATCCGGGAGATTTGGCAGAAGCTGTCGCACCTCGATGCCCGACCCGGCCAAATCGCAGCCGGCTTCTCCATCGGCATCTTTGCCAGTTTCCTGCCGCTGAATCCATCCCCAATCATCGTGGCGGCCGTGGTGGCGTGGCTGCTGAAGCGGAACGTGATTGCCGCTGTCGCCGGGGCGACGACGGCGATTCTCTATACCCCGCTATTGCCTTTGATCTGGCTGGCTGAATTTCGATTAGGGAAGTTGATTCTCCCGGTGCAGCATCCGCTGACGTTGAATCAGGCACGACTGTGGGACGTTTTGCAGACGGGTTGGGATGTTTACGCCGCCATGTTCGTTGGCTCGATCCTCATCGCCACCCCCGTTACGTTGCTCACCTATTGGGTCGTCAAACGGCTCGCCGAGAGATAGGGTAAAAATGAGTCGCAACCTTCAGACTGATTGCCGCCCCGGGTCCGGCCATTGCCAACAGGCAAGACGCCAGCCGTGTCCTTCCACGGCCAGTGCGGCGACATAGCCGGGGGCGGGGGCAAGTTCCTGAAGCGACCAACGGGAGGCGTCGGATGAATCTGGTTGAGTGCCGGGTGCTGCGTCCGGTTCCCCGGGAGCCAGCGACACGTCAACCTGGTCCAAGGGCAGTGAAAGTCCTTCGCCCCGGGCTTTGAGGCAGGCCTCCTTGCGCGTCCAACAGCGAAAGAACGCCTCACGCTGCTCCTCGGTTGGGAGTGCCCGGAGCATCGCCACCTCCCGTCGTGAGAAAAACCGCTCCGCGATCTCCGCGACTGCCAGATTGAAACGGATGCGCTCGAGGTCGACGCCCACCTCCCGACCACGAGTGACCGCGTAAAGAGCGATTCCGTGGGAGTGGGACACGTTAAAACGGATCGCATCCCCGCCGGATTCTCCGGCAATGGCCGGCTTTCCATGAGAGCCGTAGCAAAAGGACAGGCCTTCGGGCGCTCGCTTCAAGTAGCCGCCGAGGATGGCCCGGAGCACTCCGCGAGCGACGATAAAGTGCCCGCGGTCTCTCTCAAAATGAAACCGCTCGGCCCTCGCCTGTTCATCCGCAGCCAGGTTGTGGAGGAAGCTCTGAATCTGTGACGGGGTCTGGTCCAAGGTCGCTCGCCAGACATGAACCTCATCGCAACCCAACACCAAAGTTTCCGGTGGCGAGCGCCACGGAGGAACCGGAGAGGTGATGGGTGCTGCTTTCATGTGGTGGTTCTCACGCGTTTCCGCGCAGTTCCTGGGAGAGCGCCTGAAGCAGGAGCGGCTGGGTTGTGTTCCAGAAGAAGTGGTCACCGGGAAACATCCGCAGCGAGAAGGAACCGTTCGTTTGATTACGCCAGGCTTCGAGATCGCCACGGCTCACCCGCTGATCCTGCAAGCCGCCAAAGGTGGAGATGGGGCAGTGGAGAGAAGGCTCGGTTGGGTACACGTAAGTTTCGTAAACGGCGAAATCCGCCCGCAAGACAGGAAGCATGATCTGCATGAGTTCCACCTCTTCCAACACTTTTCCGGGAATGCCATTCAGGCGGCGCAATTCGGCCAGGAATTCCCCCTCGGGCAGGGCATGGATCGGCCGGTCTCGATGAGGGATCTGCGGTGCGCGAGCCGCCGAGACAAACAGGCGAACCGGCTGAACACCAGAATGTCTGCGGAGCTGACGGGCGAGTTCAAAGCCGACCAATGCCCCCAGGCTGTGACCGAAGAAGGCAAACGGCTTGTCCAGGAGTGGAACCAGGGCTTGGGCGAGGGTCTGGACCAGCGGCGAGAGCTGAGTGAACGGAGTCTCCGTCAGCCGGGTTCCCCGACCGGGGAACTGAACCGGGCAGACCTCAACCTCCGCTGGCAAGCCGTCCGGCCAGGTGCGAAAAATCGAGGCACTGGTTCCGGCGTACGGGAAGCAAAACAGACGGAGGCGGGCCTGCGGGTTCGGTTTGCGGAAAACAATCCAGGAGTCAATGGCGGTTGCGGTGGTCATGGATTGGTCTTTCCTGCTGCTCCATTTTCTTTCGCCTCCGCGGATTGCGCCTGATTGAGGCAAGCCATCAGTTTCTCAGCCAGGACTTTAACGTGAGGCTTGTACATCAGATTGGCGTGATTGCCCGGAACGAGGTGAACCTCCACTCCGCCAGTGGCCCATTCGCTCCAGCCCAACGTCGGGTCCGGAGACGTGCCCGCCAGCCTTTCACTCGCTTTGAAGAAGGTGATTCGCCCCGGGTAAAGACGCAGTCCGTAGTTCTGCGTCGCGCGCAGGTCACTCCTGAGAAGCTCGACAAAACGGCGAGCCTGGGAAACATCCAGCTCCGCGGGCACCAGGCCGGCGCTCTTCCCCTGTTCCAGCATAAAGGCCAACTGTTCGTCTTTGGGAAGCTTCGCCAGGGACTCCCTCGGACCAAACGAAATACCGAAGTAACGTTCGACCAACAAAATCGCTTCGGAATCTTCCTCCGGAAACGTTTCATCGGGAGTGGGAATCCGGCCATCCAGCAAGGCGAGCAACGACACCCGCTGACCTTGCGCGTGAAGTTGCTGCGCCATCTCGAAGGCGACCACGCCGCCCATGGACCATCCGCCCAGCAGGTACGGCCCCGTCGGCTGCACGGTCTGCAGGGCTTGGATGTACCACGCCGCCATGTCTTCGATCCGCGTGTGGGGGTCTTGTCCGTCTTCGAGTCCCCGGGCTTGCAGCCCATAACAGGGTTGATCGGGACCCAGCAACTGCGCCAGATGAATGTAAGGGAAAACATGTCCTCCGGCCGGATGCACCAGGAAGAGCGGCCGTTTGCTGCCACCGGGTTGAAGGGCCACCAACGAGGACTGCGGGCCGGACGTGGCCTGCTGCCGGAGAACACCGGCGAGATGCTCAACCGTTGCTCCCTGAAAGACGGCCGTCAGCGGAAGTTTTTTACCCAGCCGTTTCTCGATGAGGGCGAACAGACGCACCGCCAGCAGCGAGTGTCCTCCCAACTCAAAAAAATTGTCTCTCACCCCGACCGGTCGGACGCCCAGAACCTCCTCCCAGATGTGCGCGAGTTGGAGTTCCAGGTCATCGCGGGGCGCGACGAACGCTTTCTCCAACTCCGGCCGGGATCGGTCTGGCGCCGGCAGTGCCCGGCGGTCAATCTTCCCGTTGGGCATCAACGGCAAGGCCTCCAGCAGCACGAAGACCGCCGGCACCATGTACTCAGGCAGTTTTTCCTGCAGAAACCGGCGCAACTCGCCGGCTGTGAGGCCCGTAGGAGCCGACGTAAGGAGGCTCTGATCTTCTGTTGGCCTCTGACCTCTGACCTCTGACGTCTCAGTTAGAGCCTCCTCACGTCGGCTCCTACGGGAATCATGGGCGACCACATAGGCCACCAACCGCTTCTCGCCCGGTGCGTCTTCCCGGGCCAGGACCACCGCCTCCCGCACGGCCGGGTGTTGGCCAAGCGCGGCTTCGATTTCTCCCAGTTCGATGCGAAACCCGCGGAGCTTCACCTGGTGGTCGGTCCGGCCGAGGAACTCGATGTTCCCATCGGGCCGATAGCGGGCCAGGTCGCCGGTCTGGTACATTCGTGCTCCGGGCGCGGCCCGGAAGGGGTCGGGAATAAACTTCTCGGCGGTCAACTCGGGCCGGTTCAGATAACCGCGGGCCAAGCCCGCTCCGCCGATATGCAGATGACCGTGAACGCCGATCGGAACGGGGTTGCCGTGCTGGTCCAGAATGTAGATCGCCCGATTGGCGAGGGGACGACCGATGGGCACCCGCTGATACGTCGTGTTCTCGCCCGGACGGGGAGCAATTTCGAAGGCCGTGGCCGTGATTGTCGTCTCGGTCGGGCCGTAAGCATTGAGGAGCCGGATTGAATTCACCGGTGTTCGCTGCCAGAGCTTGAGAACCTCGGGCAACATCGTATCGCCGCCGACAATGAAGAGTCTGGGCTGAATGTTCGGGACCAGCTCCGGGACGCCCGCCCATTCTCGAGCCAGTTCCTGCCAGTAGGCGGTGGGAAGATTGAGGACCGTGAGTCCGAATTCTGAAATCCTTCGATGAAATTCTGCCGGAGGCCAGACGTTCGTCCCCATGATCACCAGCCGGGCCCCGACGATCAGTGTCGGCAGGATTTCCTCCAGGGACACATCGAAACTCAACGAAGCAAACTGGAGGACGACATCGCGGGAGTCCAGTTCGTAGTACCTTTGAGCATTCCGGCAGTGACCGGCAATCGCGCCATGTGAAACGAGTACTCCCTTGGGCTGCCCTGTCGATCCCGAAGTGTAGATGACATAAGCCAGGTTTTCGGGGAGGGTCGAGCTGCCGGGGTTCTCTCCGCTTTCACGAGCAATGATTTCCCAGCCTGAATCCAGACAGATGACTTTGGTATCCTGTTCCGGCAATCCCGCCACCAACCGTTCCTGGGTCAACAGCACCGGCACTTGGGCATCTTTCAGCATGAAAGCCAGGCGCTCCTTCGGATACGCCGGGTCCAATGGCACGAACGCGCCGCCGGCCTTGAGAATGCCCAGCAACCCGATGACCATCTCCAACGAACGTTCCACGCAGATGGCCACCAGCACCTCGGGTCCGACTCCCAGCGTCCGCAAGTGATGCGCCAGTTGATTGGCCCGGCGGTTCAGTTGAGCGTAGGTCAACACCGCTTCGCGCGTGCTCGCGTGGTCACGGAACTGCTCCGCTTCGAACACGACGGCGATGGCGTCCGGCGTTCGCTCCACCTGCGCTTCAAAGAGCTGATGGATGCACAAATCCCGCGGACAATCGGTCTTGGTATCGTTCCACTCCACGAGCAATTGCTGCCGCTCGGTTTCGGTCAAGAGCGGCAAGTCCGAGACGCGCTGCTCCGGATCAGCGACCATGGCCTCCAACAGAGTCTGAAAATTCCCCAGCATCCGGGCAATTGTGGCCGCCTCAAACAGATCGGTGTTGTACACGAAGGCGGCCGTCAGCCCTTGCTCGGTGTCCAGGAGCTGCAGGGTCAAATCAAAGTGAGCCGTCTCGCTGTCCCCCTCGACCGGGCTCAGGGTCAAGCCCGGCAGCTCGACCGTCCGCAGTGAAGCATGGTGCAGCACGAACATCACCTGAAAGAGTGGATTACGGCTCAAATCCCGCTTCACGTGCAATTCCTCGACCAGCCGATCAAAGGGCAGGTCCTGATGGCCATACGCCCCCAAACAGACCTCCCGCACTCGCCGCAAGAGCTCCCGAAAACTGGGATTACCGGAAAGGTCCGTCCGCAGGACCAGTGCGTTGACGAAGAATCCGATCAGCCCTTCGGTCTCCAGCCGGTTGCGGTTGGCGATCGGCGTGCCCACGATCAGGTCGTCCTGACTTGTATAGCGGTACAACAAAACCTTGAACGCCGCCAACAATGTCATGAACTGGGTCACCCCTTCCTGGCGACTCAGCGCTTTGAAACCTTCCTGCAGATGTTTGGGCAACACCAACGATTGGTGCGCACCCCGGAAAGTCTGCACCGCCGGTCGGGGGTGGTCCGTGGGCAGATCGATCTGCGCGGGGGCGCCGGCCAGTTGCTTCTTCCAATGGGCAATCTGGGTTTCCAGGACTTCACCCTGCAGCCACTGCCGCTGCCAGTGGGCGAAGTCCGCATATTGAATGGGCAGCGCCGGCAGCGGCGAGGACCCGCCGGCGCAGAAGGCGACATAGAGCGTCGCCAACTCGCGAACCAGTATTCCCGTTGACCAACCGTCGGAGACAATATGGTGCATCGTCAGCAGCCCCACGTGCTCCTCGTCGCCCAATCGTAACACGGTGCCGCGGATGAGCGGGCCTTGGGACAAATCGAAAGGCCGCTGGGCTTCGGCGGTGACCCATCGCCGGACCTCGGTCTCCCGCTCGCTCGCCGGCAGCTTCCGCAGGTCAACGACCGGCAGCTTGATCGTCAAGGCCGGGGCGATCACTTGCGTGGGCCGTCCCTCCACCTTCCCAAAGGTGGTGCGCAAGGATTCGTGGCGCTTGACGATTTCATTGAGACTCTGCTCCAGCGCTGCCAGGTTGAGTGGTCCCTTGAGGCGGACGGCGGCCGGAATATTGTAGGCCGGGAGGCCCGGTTCCAACTGATCGAAGAACCAGAGTCGCTGCTGGGCAAAGGAGAGAGCCGGGTCTCCGTTCCGTGGAACCGGCAGGATGGGTAGCGCCAACAGGTTCGGCCCGGCCAGACGGGCGGCCTCAATGCTTTCCGCCAGACCAGCCACGGTTGGCACCTCGAACAGACGGCGCAGCGGAATTTCCACCTGGAAGGTTTCGCGGATTCGGGACACGACCTGGGTTGCCAAGAGCGAATGGCCGCCGAGGTCGAAGAAATTGTCGTGGATACCTACCCGTTCAAGGTCGAGGAGCTGGGCCCAGATCTCCGCCAATAACTCTTCGGTCGGAGTGCGGGGCGCCACGAACGCCTTGTCCAGTTCGGGTCGTGATCGGTCGGGCGACGGCAGTGCCCGGCGGTCCACCTTCCCGTTGGGCATCAACGGCAAGGCCTCCAGCAGCACGAAGACCGCCGGCACCATGTACTCGGGCAGTTTCTCCTTCAGAAAATGACGCAGATCAGTCGTCGTGGGGAGAGGCTCCCGCTCCGCGACCACATAGGCCACCAACCGCTTCTCTGTCCCGAGCGAAGCCGAAAGGTCTTTTGCCGCGGTTTCCTGAGCCAGGACGACAGCCTCCCGCACGGCCGGGTGTTGGCCAAGCACGGCCTCGATTTCTGCCAGTTCGATGCGGAACCCGCGGATCTTCACCTGGTGATCGGCCCGGCCGAGGAACTCGATGTTCCCATCGGGCCGATAGCGGGCCAGGTCGCCGGTCTTGTACATTCGTGCTCCGGGCACGGCGCTGAAGGGGTCGGGAATAAATTTCTCGGCAGTCTCCGGCCGGTTCAGATAACCGCGGGCCACGCCGGCACCACCAATGTACAACTCACCCGGCACGCCGATCGGGACCGGATGCAGTAAGGAATTCAAGATGTAGATCTGCGTGTTGGCGATGGGACGGCCAATCGTCACCTCGTTTCCCGGGATGATTCTGGCAGCGGACGCGTTGGCGGTCGCCTCCGTCGGGCCGTAGATATTCCAGATCTGGAGATGCGGCAGCGCGGACCAGGAGCGCACGATCAGTTCTTTGCTCAGCGGCTCGCCGCCGAAAAAAAGATACGCCAGACCTTCGCCCGGCGGCGTGGCTTGACCGGACTGGATGGCGTGGAGGATGGCGGTCCATAACGATGGCACGCAGTTCAGCCCGACCGTGGTCCGCGTGGCCAGTGCCGACAGCAGCTTGGCAGGCTCCGCCAGGACCTCCTCCGGGAGAATCCACACCTCGCCACCTCGCAGGAGCGGGGGGAAAAGTTGCTTCAGGCACATGTCGAAGGTCAGGTTGGTCGTCAACGGCATGCTGAGTCCGGGGTCGCCCAGCGGACCCTCGCTGACCCAGCACAGATAATTGACGAGGCCGCCGTGCTCGCACATGACTCCCTTGGGCTGTCCCGTCGAGCCCGAGGTGTACATCACGTAGGCCAGGCTCCGGGCGGTGGCCCCACTGACCGGATTCTTTTCACTCTCCCGGGCGATGGCTTCCCACCCGGAGTCCAGGCACACGACGCGCCCTCCGTAATCGGGCAGGCTCTCCAGCCAATGCTTCCGCGTCAGCACCACGGGCGCGTGGGCATCTTGCAGCAGGAACGCCAGGCGCTCCTTGGGATACGCCGGATCCAATGGCAGGTAAGCTCCGCCGGCTTTGAGAATGCCCAGAACCCCGACGACCATCTCCGGGCAGTGCTCCAGGCAAATGGCCACCGGCACCTCGGGCCCCACGCCCAGCGTTTGCAGGTGATGGGCCAGTTGATTGGCGCGAGTGTTGAGTTGAGCGTAGGTCAGCACCGCTCCGCGCATGCTCGCGTGATCACGGAGTTGCCGTCCCTCAAACACGACGGCCACGCGGTCTGGTGTCCGCTGGACTTGTTCCTCAAACAATTGGTGGAGGCACTTGTCTTTGGGGTAATCGGTCTGGGTGTCGTTGAACCCGACCAACAATTGCTGGCGTTCCGCACCGGTCAGAATTTCCAAATCACCGATCGCCGCGGCCGGATCGCGGATGACACTTTCCAGCAGCGCCTGAAAGTGTCCCGCCATCCGGGCGATGGTGGCGGCATCAAACAGGTCGGTGTTGAAGCGGATGGAGGCGGAAAGCGATCCGGTCGTTTCGATGATCAACATGACCAGATCCAGAGTCGCGGCCCGGCGTTCCAGAGGGATCGACTCCATCACAAACCCGCCCAGATCCATCCGTAGCCCGGTCTCGCCCCGCGCGAATGCGGGTCCGGCCTGTTCGGCGACCCGGTGAGGTTTATCCAGGACGAACATGGTCTGGCAGAGCGGTGATCGGCTGAGATCCCGGGGCGGCCGGAGTCGCTGGACCAAACGCAGGGTGGGGTAATCCTGATGTTCGAGAGCCGCCAACACCGTCTGACGCACCTGACCCAGCAGCGCCCGGAAGGTTGGATTCCCGGAAAGATTCGCTCGTAAGACAACCGGATTGGCGAAGAAGCCCACAATCCCTTCAAACTCGGCCCGGCTCCGTCCGACCATGGGAGAAGCCACGAGGATGTCTTCCTGGCCACTGTGGTGGTAAAGCATCAGTTCGAACGCCGCCAGCAGGACCATGTATAGAGTCGCCCCCTCGGCTTTGGCGAGCGCCCTGAGCCGCCGGGCCAGTTCATCGTTCAGCGTGAAATCGTGCTGCGCGCCACGAAACATCTGAATCGGCGGTCGCGGCCGGTCGGTCGGCAGATTGAGCACGGGCAACGGGCCGGCCAATTGTTTCTTCCAGTAGTCCCAGAGCCGTTCGCCGGCCGGACTCGCCAGCATTTCGGTCTGCCAACGAACGAAGTCCGTGTATTGCAGATCCAGGGGAGGGAGAGCCGCTGGTCGACCGGCCTTTTCCGCCGGATACAGCACGCCGAGTTCATTCAGGATCACCGCGAGGGACCAGAAATCGACCACGATATGATGAATGACCAGCAACAGGATGTGTTCCTGTGCCGATCGAGTGAACAGACTCACTCGCATGACCGGCCCGCGTTCCAGATCAAACCGGCGCTGAGTTTCCTCGACCAGCCGGGTCTGCAGCTCATCCCCGCGCCAGGTTGAGGCATCGGTCTCCTCGAAGTGGACCGGCTGATGTTCGTGGATCTGTTGAACGGGTATGCCGGAGTGCACCGCAATCGTGGTCCGCAGGGAAGGATGGCGATCCACCAGCGCCTGAAACGCGCGCCGGAAAGCCGGGATGTCCACCGCGGAGCGGATGCGCGCCGCAAAACTGACATTGTAAATCGAGCTTTCCGGCGCGAACTGGCACAGGAACCAGATCCCCTGCTGATTATCGGAGAGAGGATAAAACGATTGGGACCCGCTTACCTTTTTCCGCAGGAGTTGGGCAAGCAGCGCACGTTTTTCATTAGGTGAAAGATCGGCAATTGGCCGGGCGGCCGGCAGTGTCTTAATTTGCTGAGAGTTCGTCTGCGCCAGCATGACCAGCATCGTAACAGACCAGTCAGGCTGCGGAAACCCAAATCACCCAAATCACCGATGACCGGCCGGCAGCCTGCTCGCGTGTCGTGTACGGAGTCGTGCCTTCAATCTGTCGGACGGATGCCTTCGTCGCGTCCATGCTCGTTGGGATGTGAATAACATTGTATAGACAAGGATGGGTTGGCTTGGGGCGCGCTCCGCGCGCTCCCACGCCAATCCCAATCCACGGGGTCGTCCTTGTGTGACCACGTTACGAACTACTCCAAGGCCAATACCGATACCGCCCGAACAATGACGCCGTTCTGGGCGTCAAATGGCCTTTTGCTGAACCTCTTTGTAGCGATGCGCTATAAACTGGCGATGACCACACGACGGTCCGCCACGAAGTTTTCCGCTGCTTTGACGCAACGCGAGGATAAATGAAACCGGTTCGGAGGAGTTACCGAGTAGGGGGAGAGTTATCGCCTTTTAAGCCGGATTCTGACGGAGTAGTAAATTGAGTCACTCGCAAAAGCCGATTGACCGTCGTAACCGCTTTCGCCCTGGCGCAAAGACTTTCGAGCTGACTTGTTTCACAGTCGCACCAAAAGACTTTGCGCCAGCCCGATATTGGCGCGACCAAAGCGGCGTAACCGTTCTCCGCGCCGCCTCTGGCGATCTCTCCGCCCGGCCACGCCGCTTCCGTCGCAAGACGCCTTCGGTTTTTGATTGGTAGCGGGGGCCGGAACGAATTCGTCGTCCTTTTGTATTTCGCGGTTAGCCAGGGGTCAGGTTCAAGGACGTTGGTCTTGTAGTTTGAGGAGCATGGTCTTGCGCTCTTCTTGAAAAAACGCGACATCGTCTTTGGTGAGCACCCGCGAAGAGGTAAGGATTTTTCCGTCGGCCAACTGCGTTTTGTCGCCGCGAAGATATTTGTCCATGCTGACGATGACTTGCCAGCCAATCTTTAAGGGCTTTTGGACAACCGTCCCGTAAATGTCGCCGGCGGCAATCCCGGCCAGCGTGTCGCTGTCTTCATCAAAGCAAACAATCTTCACCTGCCCGACCTTGCCCGCGCTGCGCACGGCGGTGAGAATTGCCGGTCCATGGTAGCCGTAAATACCGACCATGCCCGCAAGGTCGGGATACTTCGCCAGCGCATCCTCCGCGTTTTTCTGGGCGATGGGGCTTTTGTGATCATCCGCAAGCGTGTCCACAATCTGAATGTTCGACCCGGTCAATCCGTTTTGGATGCCTTGAATACGATCTTTCGTATTTTGCGCGTTTGGATAGCCGACGAATAAAATGATTTTGCCGCCTTGGGGCAGCGCGGCTTTGAGCAATTCCGCCGCCTGCTTTCCGGCGGCAACATTGTCCGTTCCGATGTAACAAGCGCGCTTGCTTTTTTGCGCGTCGCTGTCCGCGCAGACCAAAAGCGTTTTGGCGGCGATGTTGTTCAGGAAATCCATCTGGTTTTCGGCGTCAATCGGACTGATGGCGATGCCGTCCACGCCGCCCGCGACGAGGTCACTCAATATTTCCTGCTGCGCCTTCGCCGTGTGTTCGGCGGGAAAGCGGAAATCCAAATCCACGTCACCAAGTAGCCGCGTTGCGTAGTCGCAACCCAGATGCACGATTGCCCAGTATTCGTCCGCCGTGTTGGCGACAAAAGCCAGCCGCAATTTTTTTTGCGATGCGCCATTGGCTGTCCCGCTGCTTTTGTTGTTGCAGCCTTGGAACAATGCCACAACACACAAGGCCAGGATGAGGATGAAGCGATGCAATTTTTTCATAATTGAATTGGGAGAATTGGTTGTCATAAATTTCGTTCTGGATCACGTTTTAGATTCTATCTTTCATTTGTAGCTTCATAACAGCAGAACAATGTATTTTCATCGTTATCACTATTCAACTCTGTTTTTTTGCCCAAATAAAAGCGAAAAGCTCAAGGTTTGCATGGATTATGTTGCGTATTGTTCGAAACATGACAGAGGCAGGATTGCGTCTTGTCGCAATCCATCGGCTCGTTTCGGCAAAATGCCTCGCACCAAAAATTTGATCGTTACCAAATTTCATGTCAGCACTTTTCACACGGGCTCTCGCTGGAGCCAGGACCGAGGCGCAATGTGCCTGGGTCGGAGCGGACACCAAAACGGGACACCAAACGAGTTTAAGGAGGGTATAGTTGAGTAGTGACAGAGTATGCTTGAGTAGCGCGTAAAATCAGGCACATTCGGGCTGCAAACGCGGTGGAAAATGACCGATTCCGACCTCCGCCTCCAAGTTTTGTTGCGTGAGCAGCAAGGAGTTAGAAAAGTCGGAACGGCCACTGTCAGTGAAAATGTCAGTAAAATGGTGAGTGCCATCACTACTCACCAGAACTCGCCAGAACTAGCTGAAACTCGCCCACTACTCGCTAACGCGAGTGAGCAGGACAGGTTCACGATTCATGATGAAGAAAGGCATTGTCATGAAACAGCGTTTTATCCTGTTCCGGCGCGCCGGTGTTCTCTACTACGAGGACACCACCACCGGCAAACAACTCAGTCTCCGCACGAAGGACGAGGCGGAAGCCCTCACGTTGCTCCACTCAAAAAACGAGGCGCACCGCCAGCCAGTGCTCAATCTGCGCATCGCCCGGACGTATCTCACCGCCACCGACCCCGAAGTGGCGAGACGGACCTGGCAAACGCCAATGGCCGAAATGACCAAGACCAAAACCGGCCCAACACGCGTGCGGTATGAAGTGGCGATGAAGGACAAGGCGTTTGACCTCATCCGTAATCTGCCGATTCTGGAAACCCATTCGGCACATTTTTTGAAGGTGCTGGAATTGGGCAAAGTCTCGACGAATGTTTATCTGCGACGGATTCATAATTTTGCCTTGGACATGAACTGGCTGCCGTGGCCCATCCTGCCGAAAAGACAGTGGCCGCAAGTGCGCTTCAAAGAAAAACGGGCCATCACGTTGGAGGAACACCAGCGGATCATCGCCGCCGAGGTGAACCCCGAACGGAAAGCCCTTTACCAGTTGTGCTGGTACTTGGGAGCAAGCCAGGGTGACATCGCCAATTTGAAAGGCGAGGACGTGGACTGGGAAAACGGCACGGTGAGTTTCGTCCGCCAAAAGACCGGGGTGCCGGTGCTGGTTCACTTGGGCGCGGAAGCGTTGAACCTGTTCAAAGACCTGCCAGCGGAAGGGCTGTTGTTTCCGTATCTGGCGACCGTGCGGGCTGGCGACCGCGCCACGGAGTTTGGGCAACGCTGTCGCCAGCTTGGCATTAGCGGCGTGACGTTGCACAGCTACCGCTACGCCTGGGCGGAACGGGCAAAATCGTGCGGCTACCCAGAACGGTTTGCGCAGGAGGCTTTGGGGCACAACAGCAAGGCGGTACATCGCGCTTACGCGAAGCGTGCCCTGATGAAAATCCCGTCCTTGGAAGATTACGAACAACGGGCAACCGCAAAAGTCGAACCGGCAGCGCGAACATCGTAATGGTTCAATTTCTGAAACTGGCTGTGCAGCCTATCCTCATATTAGGCAGCTTCATCCGCCAGCAAAGGAATAAAACGCAAATACTGAACAAGCTCAAAGCACTCGGTTCAGGAACAGGTGAGGAAGAAAATTGGATGTTATCTATGTTCCAATTGTTTGGATTCACTGTGTCTTCCAAAGCCGAAAATGTTAGCGTCTCTATTTTATCGGCAAATGCGGAAATGTCTGCGCCGTATAAAGTATAATTTGATCCAGTTCCGAGGGCAAAAAACGACAAGTTTTCGCTTCTAAAAGATACCAACAATCTTCCCAAACCCGGCTGCGCCTCAAAGAGAAGTGATTCCGCTGAAGCAGGAACCAATCCGGTTTGGCTAATGGAAGCAGCTGTGGCCGTTTCACCTCCTTGTAGTAACACGCTATAGTTCCCGGTAATTTGCTGCCCATTTGTTGCCCATAGTGTGACAAATGTAGAACCTAGGGCAGGGGCGTTATAGGTAATTTGTGACTGCTGAGTTCCGCCAATATTAACTGTCCAGCCAGGCACGGCATTTGTTGTCGCTACGCTATATGGCGGGAAGTCAGCACCGTTAGTTAAAGGGATGATACGAGCGGATTCAAAATTGAGATTTACGAAGCTCTGACCAGAAACTGTCTGTAACAGAGTGAGCGAAACTGCAACTAACCCAATGATGCGCGAACTTTTCATAAGACATGCGATAGCGGCCTAACACTGATTATACAAACGGCCGTTCGTATAATCAAACACAGAAGTAAATCGCGCAATAAGTTCAAAAACAGAAACTTACGAACCAAAAGCACCTCTCATCCCTATCTGGTAAATCCCTAGTCAATACTATTCGCCGGAGGATTTTTCTTGGCGGAATTCTGTTTATGCCAGTGTTGATTCACCGCATTTGTCACCTTGACCAGCCACGCCTGGTCTTGGACCAGTTCCAGCAACTCCGACGCGGCAAAAAACTTGATGCCATTCGCTGCCGGATTGCCCAACGGCTTGAGCAGGCGCGCAGCGATGAGGATCGGTATGTCATGCGGCTGACAGTTGATGACCCACGCCGCCTGTTCCGCCGTCAGACGGGCTGGCAACTGCCCCAGCAGCCTCAAAAATTGATGTTGCTCCTCTTTCATGGTGCCTCCTCAATCGTCTTTCATCGTATGCTCAATCCATGAAGCCCAGGAGTGAGCCGGTTTCGCCGGGGAACAATCAGGCATCATTCGCTTTCTGGTCGCCAACACCTCACGCCGCTTGCGGTTGCATCGGCGCTCGCGCTCCGTCACGGCCACGAGCCAAACGGCCCGCAACGACGTTTTGGATTCCTCCTCGCTGTAAAACTCCAGCAGCTTGATCTCGTAAATCAACGGACGCAGATGATAAACCCAATTCTTGCCAAACCATTCGTTCAGGAATTCTTTGTAGTTGTCCGAGTTCAAGCCCAGCATCCGGCAGAGCGTCCCCAATTTTGCCCGCCACATTCTGGCACCGGGACTCATCACCCAGGAGAAACGGGTCCCGGCCCGGCTTGCGCCCTTGGAATAACGCACCAGCCGTGCGCCCTTGTCTTCCGGCAACCGTTGGCCAATGTGCTTGGCAACGTATTTGCCGACATATTTGGCGACCCCCTCCGCCGTCTTTTTGATCGGCAGCAACTCCGTCCGACCAAAGCAATACTTGGGTGCAGTATCCCGCCAGAATATCCATTCCCGGCGCAAATAATCACCGGCGCTCCGGTAGTCACCGCACTTGACGGCCGCAAAATCAAACCCGGTGCGAATGTCCTCGGCCATGACCACCAGCAGGTGATAATGAATCCGTTTTGAATCCATCCGCTCCATGACGATGATGTATTCGGGATAACGCTCCTTAAGCACACCCGTCATCAGACTGTGCAGGGCCTTCTGGGCTTCTTTGTAGGCGACGACGTGCCGGGCAAAGGTCAGGGTCAGAAAACCAATTCTTTCAAGCCCATTCCTTTCAATCATCCAGAGGACATTCAGCTTGAGGGCATAGGCGGTTTTACGGTGACCGGCGGAAAGCAGCTCAGAACGCTCATTTTTCCCCTCGTTGCAGTTGATTGTATTTAGACAAGGAAGGGCGGCGGCGGCGCGCACGGCTCCGCCGTGCGCCTCCGCCGCTCGCCCTCCGCCTAGTGCGACTAACGAAGTGACCGGACAGAGGTTGAGAATGGCGCTTTCCGGCTCGCTCCGCTCGTCCCCACCGGAAAACGACACACACGCCCCACCTCCTTGGCTTACGGTTTCTTTGCGTGGTTCCCCAAGCTTGGAAACCGGCTGATTTGAATTGTCTGCTGTTTGCACATCGCACGCATACAGCAGTTTCTAACAAATGAATTGCCGGTCTGTGGAATCAGTGAAACCGGCAATTAAATGGTTGGAGCCATTTGCGGGTTAACCAACTTGTGCGGTCGCCCGCGCCCTTTCATGGAAAGGCAAATATCGTCGCATACTTCCTTGAACCATTTCTTGGCTTGCGCAGCGTCAGGAGGAAATTTGAATGACTGCCCCACGAAACTTTGCAGATCGGTGAGCGACCTGGCCGGCAGCGTCCGCCGCATCTTTTCAATGTCATATTGCAGCATCAGCAGGTCCAAAAGAATCTGCGTTCGGCCACGGTCCCCGCACAATCCGCACTGGTCATCAAAAAACAATTCGTAACCTTGAGCAAACCCTTTGAGAAACTTGGCGTGGTTTTTTGCACTTTGCTGCGCCACCTGCTGGAGGGCAATCTGCTTTTGCATTTCCAGCCCGGCAATCCGTTGGGCCATCACTTCCTCGGCCAGTTTTTCCATCGGCTCACCATCGGACACCGGACGCTTCAGTTCTTTGATTATGCGCTGGCGCAACTTCGCCTCATCCGTCTCTGGAAAGATTTTGGCCCATTGTTTGGCGGTGATTTTATCCAGACCTTCTTCTTTACAAATGCGCGGTATATCCACGGTGAAGAATGTCTCTTGACGACTCAGCACACCGATAATTTTGCCGTAATTCTGCCAGTCCATCTTCCGTTTCGGCTTCAGTTTTAGAACCGGCTTGAAAATCGTTCTCCTAAATCCATCAGTAATCTTTTGCACCCATTGCGGCATTTCTTGACGACGTTTGGCGGGCTTTCGCACTACCGCCACATTTACCGAACTGGCCAGTTCAAATTGAATAGTGTCTGCAAATTCCAATAGCGTCGGCGTGCAAGCTTTTGCATCGGCAGCCGCTTGAACGATTGCATTCTTTGAATGATCTTGTTTCATCGCTTCCGACTAATTCATTGCCTTGCCCTAGTATCGCCAGCGCGACCCCTGAAAATATAAACATCGGATTCGATGCAAAGTTTCGCAATTAGATGTCCCAGCAGCCTTAAAAACCCCCGTTCGCGTTCCCATGCTTGTCATGCGGCTTGCGGATTTGAAGGCCAAGCCGGATGCCAACCACGCGAACACTCACGCCCAAGCGAGCCTGGTCGTGTCAAATTTGCAACCAGCACCGCGCCATGTCCCCCGCTCGCAGAACTGGTTTCAAATCCGACACCACCAGGACAAATCGCGCGCGAACGGGCGTCACTGATTTTGCGTTAATCATTGCCGCGATTCTGACTGTCAGTGAAACTGTCAGTGAAAGTAGTGGCGAGTAGTGAAAGAGTAGTGGCGAGTTAAAGCAAATAGTGCTTGGAAGCCCAATGAAACCTGCTATTTTATTGGCAATGAATCGGTGAGCTTTGTCCGATTCCAACCCTCGCCTCCAGTTGCTCCGTTGGTGCATCGTTGCCAGGGCGCGACCTCCGGGCGCGCCGTCAACATTTTTGCCCGGCAAACCTTACGTCTTCCATACCCCCGCAATCTTCGTCCCGCAGAAACGGCATTTGCCGTCCGTGATGTCCATGCGGGTGACGGCGAAGATGTCGCGCTCGATGACGGCCTTTTTGCAGTTGGGACAGTAAGTCGTCTCCGCCCCTTCGAGGCCGGGCACGTTGCCGATATAAACGTAGTGCAGGCCCTCGGCGCGGGCGGAGTCGCGCGCTTTCACGAGCGTCTCAACGGGCGTGGGCGCCAGGTGCGTGAGCTTGTGCTCCGGGTGGAATCGCGAGAAATGCAGCGGCTGGTCCGGCCCCAGCTCCTTCGTAATCCACGCGCACATGCGGCGGATGGTGTCGAGGTTGTCGGTGTAGGTCGGGACGACGAGGTTGATGATCTCGAACCACACGCCTAGTTCCTTGAGCGTCTTGAGCAAGTTGAGGATGGGCTGGAGCTTGCCGGCGTTGAGCTTCTGGTAGATGTCCTCGTCGAAACCCTTCAGGTCAACGTGCGCGGCGTCCGCGAATTGATACAGGTCGCGCGCGGGCCGGTCTTCGATCGAGCCGCAGCTCACGACGATGTTTTTGAGCTTCCGCTCGCGCGCGGCTATGCAGGTGTCCTGCGTGTATTCGTAGAACGCCACCGGCTCGGAGTAGGTGTAGGAAATGGACGGGCAACCGAGCGCCTCGGTCACCGCCACGACGTCTTCGGGAAACAGGCTGAGCCGCGACATCTGGTCGAGCGTCAGTGCCTGCGGCAGCGGCGGGCGCAAGCGCAACTCCTCGCCGCGCGGGTCTTTGGTTTCTTCCGGTTTCTTCTGCGAAATCTCCCAGTTCTGGCAGTTGAGGCAGCGGAAGACGCAGCCGGACGTGGCGAGGGAAAAGCTCAGCGTGCCGGGCAGAAAATGGAACAGCGGTTTTTTCTCAACCGGATCCACGTGGAACGTGCAGGGGTTGCCATAAACCAGCGTGTAAAGCGTGCCGTCGCGGTTGATGCGGTTGCGGCAGTGGCTGCGGTCGCCGGGTTCAAGGATGCAGTTGTTCGGGCAGACCTTGCACTGGACGTTGCGGCCGAGCTTGAGGTAATGGCGGCCTTCCTTCACCCAGCCGCGCTTTTGCCACAGCTCCCAAAGCTCACCCGACGGCGCGTCGCCTTTGAAGATGTCGGCCGGCGCCTCGGACTCGCGCCATTTGGCGAAAAAATCGAACAGCGACACCGCGCCCGCCAATCCCACAACACCTGCCGCGCCCAGCCCGATGGCGGCGCGACGGGAAATGCCCCCCGTCAAACCGGAGCGCCGGCCTCCGGCCCGGCGCAGGCTACATTGTTCCTCGGGACACGCCGTACCGGAGGTCGGCGCTCCAGGGCTTTCGGTCTTCGGCTTTCGGTTTTCGGCTTTCATGCGCGCGGTTTGATCCAGCCCCATCGCTGGAAGGCAAGATACACCGCCGGCACGACATGTGCCACTACGAGAACAATCAGCGGCAGGTGCAGCATGCGATGAAATGTCAGCGCGGATTTCTCGTCCAGCAGTTTGCTGAACCCGTAGCGGCCGTCCATGATGTAACCGGTCAACAGGAACAGCATCACCAGCGGCAGCAACAGCCAGCCGCTCCAGCGGATGATTTTGAGGGAAACAATGTTGAGTTTGGTCATGTCGAAACCTTTCTCCAAAACAGGACGCCGCCCGCCAGCGCATTCAAGGCCGCCGTCAGCAGGCAGACGCCCGTCACGCCAATCAATGGAATCAAGAGCGTGCTCGCCAGCAGCGCGCCGAGGGATGCGCCCACGAAATCCGCCGTGTAAAGCCGCGCCGCCGCCGCCGCCATGCCGTCGAACTGCAGGCGGTTCGCCAGCGGGAACTGCGCGCCCACCAGCACGGCGAGAATCAAAGTCAGCAGCGCGATGACGACTTGAATGACCACGAACGCGTGAATTGCGCTGCTCAGACGATTGAGTGAAAACAGGAGTGCCGGCAGCAGCAACGCAAGTGCGACGATGGCGAACGCAAGGTGGCACAGACATCTTGCCTGTCTTTGGTAGGGCACGCTCTCCGAGCGCGCCGCAGCGGCGTGCTGAGGACCACCTGCCCTACCTTCTTCAAGGTTTATCGGCGCTCGATTCGCCCACACCGCCCCAAGCGCCAGACCGCCCATAAAGACCGTCACGATCACGCCGACCTGATGATAGACCGAGCCGCACAAAACCTGGAAGGCCAGCAGCAGCACAACCTCCAGCGCCGATCCCGCGAAGCCCGACGCAAAGAGCACGAGCGCCAGCCCGCGCAATCGAATGAGATACACGAGCAGCAACAGCAACAGCATCGCTTGCAGCGCGCCGAAGCTCAAGGTGAACTGACTCATCCAATGGCGCAGGTGATAAAAGTAAAGCATCGGACTGAAATCCCGGTTCAGCGCGGCGGGTTGCGACACCGCCCGCTGGATGTCCGCCATCCGGTCGGCGGTGAGCATGGCGTCGAGATAATGCCGGTTCACGAGCTTCGTCGGAATGCCCTGCGCTTCAATCCGTGCTGCGATGTCGCCATACAACGGGCCATCGGACGCGAGGAAGAAGACCCGGCCTCCAGGCAATGCCAGAATGTTGGTGAACGATTGTTTCAACGACCGATGCGCCGAGGCCAGCAATTGCGCCAGTTCCGGGCTGACGTAGTTTTCGTAACGGCCCAGCGCGAATGAGAGCACGCCGCCATCGGCCAGCACCCGTTTGACCCCGCTGAAAAACTCGACCGTGAAGAAGCGGTTGAGCTGCGCCGTGGACGGGTCGGGCAGCACGAGGATGACGACGTCGTAGCGGTTGGTCGTCTGCCGCACGAATTGCCGCGCGTCGGTGGCGATCACGCGGATGCGCGAATCGGCGAAGTGCTCCGGCAGGAAGCGGCGGCCGGTTTCGATGACGAGCGGGTCAAGTTCCACGCAGTCCACCCCGGCAACGTTGTATTTGAGGATTTCCTTCGCCACCCCGGCGACGCCGCCTGAAACCAGCAGCACCCGCCGCGCGTCGGGCCGCTGGGCCATGGCGTAGTGCGCGGCTTCCTCCACCTGCTCGACGTTCGGCGTGGACACAACGGCGATGCCGTTCTCGATGAAATTGGTCTCGCCCCCCGATTCCGTGACCACCAGCCGGCCGTAAGGCGAGTTGCCGCGGAACAAGACGTTCTGGCCGGGGAATTGGAGCGAGGTCGAGAGAGCGTCGGAGTGGGCGAGCCAGACGAAAGCGGCAATGCCCGCGACCAGCGTCAAAATGAAAATCTCCCAACGGAGCGCCGGCCTCCGGCACGGCAGGTGTTGAGTTTTCTCAGAAACACGCCGGTCCGGAGATCGACGCTCCAATGTTGCCATCGGAGTCGGGGACGGGGCGAGGGGGCGCGATGTTGCCCTACCAAGCCACGCCGCGGCTGCGAGGTTCAACAGGGCCGGCACGGCGAGCAGCGCGATGTGGTCGAGAAACCGCACCAACACAAAGCTGAACAGCGCGCCGCCGACAACGCTGCCCAGGCTGTCGGCAACATAGACGCGGCCCGCGGCGGAGGCGGCGTTGCCGGTCAAAGTAGCGCAGGCGTCTCGCCTGCCCTTGATTTCCAGTTCCGCATCAGGCTTTCCCTGCTCCATGTCACTGACAGGCGGGACACCAAACGCGCCAGCGTTCGCGATGCGCGCCAGAATCGAGCACGCCAGTGTCAGGGTGTATCCGGCGACGATACAAAACGGCAGCAACAAAACTGCGGCGCTCAGGACGGTTCCCGTCACGCCCACCTCTGCGCCCCGCACGAAGACCACGTTGCGCAGGGCACGGACGGCAAACACCTGCGCCAATGGAATTACGGCGATGAAGATTTGCGCGGTGAACAGGACGGACAGGGGATTGCGGAGTTTGTCCGCCGTCCGGCCCAGCGAAGTTCCCAAGCCCGTGAGCAGCAGCCAGAGGCCGAGGGCGATGCCCAGCACCATTTCATTGCCCGCAAAGGCGCAGAGCAACTCGCGCATCAGCGCCAACTGCGTCATCACCGAGGCCAGTCCCAACCCGGCGAGCGCCCAAAGCACCGGCAGCTTGCCGCGTGGTGAAACTTTACGCGGCCTGCCGCTGTCAGCAATCGGGGGATTCGGAGTGTCAGCGGCCATCAAACATTCCTTTTACTTTTCCAATTCCTTGAACGCTTCGACCCGATAGATGAGGACCGAGGTGCCGGGTTTGCGCCAATCTCCGGGCGCGCAGCCCGCCTTTTCGGAAAGGTGATTCAGGAACTCAACCTTGTCCGGCAGTTGTTCCCAGACCTGGGGCAGATATGTCGCGCCCCGACCGTCAAGCTTGAGCACCACGCCGTCCTTGCCGGGCTGCAATTTGTCCAGCAAATCTTCCGGCGAAGTGAATGGCAACGGTTTCGGCTCGGTCAACACGCTGATTTCGATTTTGATTTTACCCGTTTCACCGGGCTGCACCGGCACAAAGCGCGGGTCACGGGTGGCCGCGTTCCGCGCGTTGTCCACCACGGCCTGGTAAAGCGGTTCCTGCGGCATAATGTGGCCGATGCAACCCCGCAACTCGCCATTTTCCGTCAACGTCACGAAACAGGCCTTGGTTTCCGATAATTTGGACGGCACGCCCTTGGCGTTGACCTCAAATCCCGACAAGTCTGGATTGGTTACCACACAGGTCAGTGTCCGGCGGGCTAGGTCCAGTAATAACTTTCTTTCCGGTGCCGCGTAGGTTTCCTGTGCGGGCGCGTAGAACGCGATCGCCGCGTAGCCAACAACACCGTGGCTCTTGTCACCCGAGGTATCGCCGCTGTTGCGATAATCCAACAACCGCGCCTGCCATCCATTCTGGTGGGCCAGATGCAGCAGCGCCAGAATGGGCAGTTTGCCGCAGGCCTCCTGGGACTCCATGGCCCCGATGTCCAGATTGCACATCGCGTTAACACAGCGGGTATCCAGTGCCTTGGCCTCGTCATAGGGATGGTAGTGGCTCAAATCCGAACTCACCACGAGCAGGGTTTTGTCGTCGAGTTGTGTCGCCACCGCCTGCGCCACCTGCGCGGGATCCACGTTGCCGAACACCACCGGCAAAATGGCGAAATTCGTCAAAACCTTTTGCAAAAATGGGACCTCGACTTCGGCGGAATGTTCCCAAGTATCCGGCGTGTCTTTGCCCGGGTCGGGTGCCGGCTTGGATGACTGCTGCCACCAAGCGGGACGTTGCACCGGACAGCAAGGCTCGCTGAGGCAGGGACTGATTTTTGCCAGCGCCCTGGCTTTGGGAGAGATTGGCACCAGCCCGAGCGGCGTGCGATAGGCATCCACCGCCGGGACCGACGCCCCGTCAAAAAGCGCGTAATGGCTCGGAGCCAGAATGATTACCGTGTCGTATCGGCGTCCAACCAGATTTTTGTAGGCGTAGGCCGCGGTCGGGCCGGAAAACTCGTAGCCGGCATGGGGACAAACGATGGCTTTAAGGTTACCAACCGGCTCGACGGGTGCGGCGGCGAGCAGACGGTCAATCATGCGTGACAATTCGACCGGGTCTTTCGGATAAAACAGCCCCGCCACGGCCGGTTCCCGCACCAGTTGTTTGGCGACAACCTTGGGCGTTTCGACCTGTGCCAGGCGTTCACCGCCACGGAACGTTTTTCGTTCCATCGGCGCCAACAGCACCGCCGTCAGCACTGCCGCAATGATTGCACCCGCCAGAATGAACCAACTGAGCCGCTTGACGCGGGACACGCGCCCCGCCGGTTCACCGCTCGCCGCTCCAGTGAGAAACAAGTTTAGCATGAAGTTCATAAACATTCTTTGATTTGAGCCGAGACACTCTTCGGAACAGAAACCTCTGTGCAAACGACAAACCACCCCTGTCGTTCGGAATGCCGGTTTTCAGCCAGCTTTCGGACCAACTCGCGCCAACCCGCCAGCACCAACCCGCTCATGCCCCCCTTTTATCAAATCGCGGCAACCCATTCAACCACTCAAGGAAATATTCAAGTTTCTTTTTAAGTAAGCTCCACCAAAAAACGAGCGTCCGCTGATGAGGTTTGTGCCGCCCATATAATTTCCATGACAAACCGCCGGAATGGTGTTTGGATATCAAAGTGAACTTGAGCCTGCTGACGGGAAACAAATATCCGTAACAATGAACCGGTTTCAGATCATGGACGCCGAAACCGTGAAGGAGGGCACCGGAATGGTTACTATCCGTGTCCCCCGCAGCGAATTTGACCTTTTCCGTCGTGCTTCGCCCGGCTGGCAGCACGTGTACATCAAGCTGAAAGCGAACCAGCGCGTTGCGGCAGGGATCGTCGAGAGCGTTAGCTTGGGCGCGGGGGAAATTCAAGCGGATCCGGCATTGCGTCAGGAACTCGGCGTCCCGGCAGGAACAACCGTTGAGGTGGAACCTTTAGTCCCCGAACCGGCCACCGAAGTTGAGCTTGCATTCCCCAAGGGGCAAAGCGTCAAGGATATGACCGAGTTGTGCCGGACGTACCTACTGCTCCAGCCGTTGGTCAATGGCACTGTTAAACCGATGTTTCTATACAGCGGGGAACGCGTCACGGTAGAAATCGTGAACGTGACGACCAGCGATTTCCGCATCTTTACGGCAAACACCCACATCGTCTGCAGTGAGAAACAGGCATCACTGAAGAAGCTCGGCTTCCGCGACGTGGGCGGCTTGGACCGCGAAATCGCAGTTTTGCGGGAACGGATCATGCGCCCGCTCCAGCACAAGGAACTGTTTCAGTCCATGGGCATCCGCGTGCCCCGAGGCATTCTATTTACAGGACCACCAGGCTGCGGGAAAACTCTGCTTGCCCGTGCGCTGAGCCACGAAATGGGAATTCACTGCCTAGAGGTGCGCGGGCCGGAGGTCTTTGCAGGTATTTACGGAGAGAGCGAGAAGCGCGTTCGTGAACTTTTCGCCGAAGCGCGCAAAAAATCCCCTTCATTGTTGCTCATTGACGAAATCGACGCCATGGCGCCATCGCGGCAAAGCACCCACGGCGATCTCGAACGAAGGATCGTCACTTCGTTGCTGGCCGAAATGGACGGGCTTCGCGATGCCGGCGAGTTGATCGTGGTGGCCACAACGAACGAACCGGACTTGTTGGACCCGGCGTTGCGGCGACCCGGTCGCCTCGATTTCGAGCTGCACATTGGCGCGCCGGACCGCACCGCGCGGCTGCAGATTCTCAAAATCCACTCCGCGCGCATGCTCTTGAAGGATGTCTCGCTCGAAGAGGTTGCCGCCCGCGCCCACGGGTTTAGCGGGGCTGACCTGATGAATTTGTGCCGCGAGGCGGCGTTCAACGCTTTGCGGCCAGCGTTGCACGATGGATGTGAGGAAACTGACCAGCAACGACTCCGCTCAACCCTTATTTCAATGGCAGATTTCGACTTGGCTCTGAAAGGCCTGCGACCTTCCGCGCTGCGCGAGTTCGCAGTCGAGGTCCCCAGCGACCTTTCTTGGGAGGACGTGGGCGGTTTGGAAAACGTCAAGTCCGTGCTGGTCGAAGAGATTGTTCGGGCCATCGCGGATCCGGAAGCTTTCACGCGCATGGGAATCCGTCTTCCGCGGGGCGTCCTGCTGTACGGGCCGCCTGGCACTGGCAAGACTTTGATGGCCCGGGTCATAGCCAACCGCGCCGGTGCCAATTTCATCTCGGTGCGCGGTCCGGAGATGCTGTCAAAATGGTTCGGCGAATCCGAGCAGCGGTTGCGTCATTTGTTCGCTCGCGCGCGGCAGGTCAGCCCCTGCATCATCTTCTTCGATGAGATTGACGCCATCACTGCCGCGCGTGGCAATAGCGTCAGCGACGCTGGCGACCGCATCGTGAACCAGTTGCTCACAGAGATGGACGGCTTTCAAACGGATACCAGAATCTGTGTAATCGCGGCGACCAATCGGAAGGACATCCTCGATCCGGCGCTGCTGCGGCCAGGTCGGTTTGACTACATGTTCGAGGTGGCACTGCCCGGTCCGCCTGAACGCGAGCAGATTCTCCGCATTCACCTCCGGGGCAAGCCGGTGGCCGACGGGTTGGACTTGGAGGCGTTGGCTTCCGACGCCAAGACCAAGGACTTTTCGGGGTCCCATATCGCCGAAGTATGTCGTCGCGCCGCACTCGAAGCCCTTCGGGAACGATCTTTTCGTGCAGAAGGAGCAGCAATAACACAACGCCACTTGCTTACAGCGGTCGAGCTTGTCAAAGACAACATTGAGAATTTGGAGAAGAAGATCCGAAGAATAGGCTTTGGAGCCGGTACCGACTGATTCCGAAGCCGATCCCGAATCGAACTGAGCAAAGTCATGAGCAATCTTTGGTTGGACTGGCCGCCTACGAAAGTGCCACCCGAAAAGCCCAATATCTGGCTTCGAGGGCAGGATGGCGGAGTGCTGTTTCTAAACACGCAGCACTCACACGTCGTGCCTTTGTTCCTCAGGCCGGAGGCCGCAAAGGTTGTTGCGGCTGCGATCCAGAATCGTTTTGGTTGTACGGTCGAGATTCGATGTGTAGTCGGTATTTCACGGTCGGATTTCGAACAAACACTTCGCGGGGGCAACGAGTTGCAACCCTCGAATCTCGAATACCACTTTGTTTGGGAGGACCAACCTGAATTTCTTTCGCTGCTCCTAGATCTCAAGATTAACGTCGGTGTACGATGATATTTCCTCATCACAATAGTAACGCTCTGGATAAAGGGTTCTCGTGTAGTGCTACAAACACCGACATTGCCACGGCTTGGCACAATCTTGCTAAACCACACGTTGCGAGATTTTTTCATGACTAATCGAGCTGTACTCGGGATTGACCTCGGCACTTACAACAGTGCGGCGGCGGTGCTCACGCCGACGGGTGAGATCAAGCCGGTCGCGGCCGAGCCGGGTCGGCGATTTTGGGCGTCGACCGGCGAGAGCATCAAGCCATTCCCTTCGGTGGTCGTGTACCGCCCCGACGGCGTGGTGCGCGCTGTCGGTTACGAAGCCAAAAAGTTGGCAGAGACCGAGCCGCACTTCGCTGTTTGGGGAGTGAAGCGGCTGTTAGGCAAGACCTACAAGGAGGCCCTGGCGCACTGCGAACTCGACCGGATGCTGCTCACCGTCGAGCCTGACGGAACCACTGGACGGTGCTTGTTCGAGATCGGGGATAGAGAGATCCAACCCGAGGATGTTTGCGCTGAGTTGCTGCGCTCGATCCGGCGCGCGGCAGAACGCGAATTTAAGTTGGTCTTTCCGGAGGTGGTGCTGTCTGTGCCCGCGTATTTCGACGCCATTCATGTCGGGGCGCTCAAGGATGCGGCGGGTCGGGCTGGATTTGACCATGTGGACACAATCCCCGAGCCGGTCGCCGCTGCGTTGGCGTTCAACATCACGGTCACACCCCGGCCTTTGAATTTCCTAGTGTTCGATCTAGGCGCGGGGACGCTCGATGTTACGGCGGCTGAAGTCTGGCGCACCAAGCCAGGTCCGGGGGGGCTGAACTGCCGGTGTCTCAAGGACACCGGCGACACTCATCTTGGCGGGTTAGACATGGACGACCGGTTGGTGGAATACTTGATTGGCGCGATGCAACTGGATGGGCTTGGCGATGAAGACCGACTGAGGTTGCGCCGCGCGATCGAGGGAGCGAAAATTCGGCTCTCCACCGAGACCACCGCCACCGTGCAGTTTGAGGTCGGCAGCAAGCACGCCATCTACGAGTTGTCACGGATCGAGTTCGAGGGCGCGCTGAAAGGAGCAAGCGGTGCTGATGACCGGAACCTCATCGAAGCGTGCCGGCAACAGGTCCTGCTAGCACTGAATGGCGCAGGCTGGACTGCCGAGAGGGTGGAGCACCTGCTGCTGATTGGCGGTCCGACGGCGATGCCTTGTATCCGCAGGATGCTCGAAGAGATCTTCCACCGTAATCCCACCGTTTTGGCACAGATCCGCCAACCCGGCACCACGATGACGGAAGGCGTGGACCCAATGCTGGCTGTTGCGAAAGGAGCGGCCCAATCTCACGGCACACAACTCACAAAAATCCATCCCTACGGATATGGTTTCATAGATGTGCGCCTCGAACCGGTCGCAGATCAACCCGTCAACAGGGTGCATCGCGTGCCGCGGATCTTGGTGGCGCGCGATTCAGTCTTCCCATCCGAGCCTGTCACGGTCACCCCGGACAACCCGTACTACCGGCTGGATCACATCTTTTCGATTGAGATCATTCAGCACGTCCCAAGCTCGGAGATCGGCACGCCCAGTGTGTCAAAGCAGGAATTTCGGTTCCTCGGTGAGCATCAACTGGGCTTCGCCCGCATCCCATACTTGATGCAAGTCTCCATGCGGCTGAATGAGAACGGGGAACTGGAGACGACGTTGCGAAACCTTCTGGGCGCGGAGTTGGCCACCTATGTGGGCGTCGGCTCGTTGAGCCGTCACCCGATCGAGTTGCCTACTTCCAAGATCGAAGCGCAAACATCCAGCGGTCATACCCCCTTGCGCTTTGTCCCCGAAAACGCCGAGACTGTAAAGCGGTGCGCCTCCGGCATTTTGTCGTTCATGCACGCCAAGACGCGCGCCCGTCCGAGCGCAGACCCTTACCTATTGGAAAGCATGGAGAGGCTTCAAGCGATCATCGGCTGTTGGGGAAGCTCACTGAAGGACGAAGTCAACCAGGTGTTCAACACAGCGCAGGAAGTACTCTCACGAGCTTTGGAACTCAAGGTGATCGAGCCTAACGAACACAACCGGCATAACGACGAGTTGGTGGCAGCTCGGTGTACCTGCTACCACCAGGAGAAAACTTGAGGGCTTCGGTATGGTGAACAGGGCGTTGATCTCCAGCATGCGTTGCCGCGTTTGCCGGCGAAGGCGGCTACAGTTCAAACCCACCGCGTGGTTGTATCGGTCGTTGCATAGTTTTGTCCTGCATCCGCGCAACCGCATCGTGCGATTCGGCACTGAGTTCAGCCTTTGTGGGAGGTGCTGGCGCAAGATGTGCCGGCAACACTACGCCGACTTTGCGAATGCCAATCTCCTGATGCTCCGCGCGTGGGCAGCGATGGACACGGATCTAGTGACCGCACGGGGCTGGGCGACCGAAGCCATTCAACGAAATTCGGCACTGATTATGCCCTACGCCTTGCGGGCGCAGATCGCAGAAAAGCAGCAGGACCTCCCACAAGCCATTGCCGATTGGAGCGCCCTGCTCCGGCTCGAGCCCGATAACGTGGACGGCTTGATACATCGGGCGGAGTGTCAGTCCGCACAAGCCGCCAAGGTGAAATCCCAGAATGAGGCCGTTGCGCTGCGGGGGTCTGTAGCGAGCGATCTTCAGAAAGCGCGGCAACTGCGTCCTGACATTTTCAACCCTCCCCCAACCACACCCCCAGCAACGAGACCGTCACTGTCGCCTCCACCCAACCCCACGGACACGCCCAATCCGATGGTGTTGTTCTCGTTGGCCCAGGACCTGATGAAACAGGAGAAATGGGCCGAGGCACGCAAGCACCTCTCTGAAGCCATCCGTCTCAATCCGTCCTTAACCGGTTTTCTTTTGGCCCGGGGTTTGTGTTCCAGGAGTCTGAAGGAGTTGGATGTTGCTCTTGCCGATTACGACAAAGCGATTACTCTGGATGGGCAACACTCCGGCGCTTGGCACGAGCGAGGCGTCATCAAGGTTTTGAAGGCGTATTCGATAGATGACGAGCGGCTCGCGTCCGGCAGTCCGGAGAAGGGGAAGTACTGCCCCCAAGCCGTCCAGTGGTTCAACAACGCCCTGACCGACTACCGGAAAGGCGCGGAATTGGAACACAACGCTTCCGCTGACCTTTCAGTGTTGGAGTTAGAGATCATTCTCGACAAGTACCGGGATGCAGTGGGTACAGCGGCAGAATCTTGGGGACGCATTCAGCAACCGGGCTACAAGATCGTATGCGCTTGGCTCGGGGCTATTGCCTACATCCTCGCCGGCAAACGGCAGAACCACTGGCAACCCTTCCAAGACTTTCTGAGGCAAGACCGGAGCAGACCCTTTTGGGAACCGGAGCAGATTGACGGTTACTTAGGACGCTTGCAAACCGAAGGGTGCTGCCCACTGGATCGACTGAAAAACACCAGGGAGATTCACCAACTCTTCCTGAAACATTACTCATATCCGTAAGCTTCTTAACATAAATGATTCCTTAACAAACCAAGAGTGTCGGCCGACGGCTCTGGGAGCTTATCCGCCGCTTTCTGCCGCAAAGACCGACTACCCAAGTCCGGGTACGCAAGAGCTTGGAGGTCGCGCACCACCTTGCGCCGGTGGGGCCATCACTATAAGGAGGAGGTCAACGCGCTCTTCACGCTGGGCAAAAGCTTGCTCCACCGGACACAAGAACAAAAATTGCTCACCGAGAGCGAACGACACCGTTACGAAGATGAACTGGACGACACCGGCGCCGAGTGTTTTAATTACAAGAGCCCCCTGAGCGCCGTGCAGCCTGAAAACAAGTCCGAGGCTGCCATAGAGCGCAACATAGGGCGAAGAGGAGCACGCAAGCAGACACGAATTGACGACACACAGAATTGTATGTGAGGATTAACTATGGTTACATTTTCGTCCCCTGCCCATTGCTCAAAATGTGGGGGAAATGCTGACTACGATTGCGGGCCTACCGAACGAGTCGCATATCTTCGCCACTCAGACTTCCTGTGCTCCGCTTGCTTTCATAAAGGAATAAAATCACTTCTTGAGGCCCTGCGCGAGCAGGACCTGACACTCTGCCCGCGGTGCCAGAACACGCGTTATGATTGGCGGGTTTTTAGGCAACGGCACGATCACCGCCTGATACTCTGGCGGCGCCGCCACAACACGCGTCTGGGAGAACCCGCTCTTGATGCTTGCCCGACCTGCCGGGCAGAACTCCAGAGTGAGGCCGAGCGTAGATGGCTGGCCCGGCCGGTCGAGTCGCGCCTGTGGCGGTTCCTCACGAAGCGCCGGGAGATCGAACGGGACCTTTGTGAGCACGTCAATGCCCTGACTAGGCAGTTGGTTCACGCCTGGGTTTGCACTGGAATGCCTGTTGGCGCCCGACATGCCTCTGTGACGCCGGTTATTCGCGACGCGCTCCCCGGTCCAGCCAGTCTCTTCACTGAGCATTCAGCCTCGGCCTTGTTCGATGTGCCGGCGCGGCCGTCTGCCCTAGGGCCAGCCAGCGCCGATCAGGGTTCGCCACCAGCACTAGGGTGGAGAATTTTCGACGCGCTTCGACTACTCCAACAGGCCCAAGCCTATTCTCAGGCGCAAGACTGGCCGCGGGCAAAAGCGTGCGCGACCCAAGCCATCGAGGCAAATCCGAATCTGACCGAGGCCTATCTAATTCGCGCGATAGCCAATCGTTGTTTAGCGGATTTGGATTCGTCCATTGCCGACTACACCAGGGTGATCGAGCTGGACGAACATAACGGGTTGGCATGGATGTTCCGCGGGGCATGCAAGGCCCAGAAGGCCTCTTGCGCAGACGACCGTAGCAGAAGTGTTGAGTTGCTGGCGCAAGCGCACCCCGACTACCAGCGCGCCGCTGAACTCAAACCTGACGACGAGCAGGCGGGACTGGCGCTGCTTGAGCTCGAAATCTGCATTGGCAAGTATCGTGAAGCCGTCGGGACAACGGGAGAATGGTGGGGGCGCATACAGCAGCCAAACAACAAACTAGTCTGCGCCTGGTTGGGAGCGATTGCCATGATCTTAGCGGGCCGCCCGGTGCAGAAATGGTCTCATTTGCAGGAGTTTGTGCGCAACGATCGAACCATCCTCGGTCCGACTGATTGGTGTGTCGTTGAGATCGAGCGCTGCCTCGCCTTTCTGCAAGTGAAGCATTGCCCACAGTTGGCCGAAGTAAAGGCGATCCATGATCTCTTTCTCGGACATTTCGGACAGTCCGGTCCGGCTATCCGGTAACCTTCAGAGACAGAGGATCAAGCCCGTAGCCTCCATCTGGCACAAAATGTCCTACCTGGTTACCGCCCCTATGAGGGTTCCGATCCTCTCCTCCAAATTCAACGCCTGGATTTGAAGGCTTTGATATCATTGAAAGCGATTCATCCTTTCATCGTGCGAAACTGGCGCAAGGCGACCAGGGGATCAATTCGGGTCAGTAAAAAATGCGCCCGGTGATTTTCCCAACGCTGCCAGAAGGTCTGTGACTACTTTGTAGAACCTGGCCGGCTTTCGGTTTTACTCCCTTGTAGCGGCACTCGAATGACACGGATTTCCTCCTTGTTAAGGCTGTAAACCATCCAAAGTGCGTCATCTTTCCACGAGCCGTCATTGTTCCATTTTGAGAGACCGCGATGATAACTTGCGCCGGGATTTTTCGACTTGCCCGCGTAACGTCTGGGCGGTAAATCGCCGTGCAGCGCATGCGGGTCGCGGAAGGTGATGCCGTCATCGCTGGTCAACATCGCGAGCGGCCAGCGTCTGGTCAGGTCGGGATTGTAGATCAGCACATAGCGACCGTCAGATGTTTTCTGCCCCCACACTTTGCCCATGCCGGTGATGAGCGAATCCGGTCGCACTGGCTGATCCCAGGTTTTGCCGCCGTCGCGGGAAATCGTCACCCAACGTTTTTTGGCCACGCCCACAAGTGCTCCGTCCTTGCGCGTGAAGAAACACATCGCCTTGCCGAAACCCTTGGCGTCCTCCTTCAATTCCTTGTCGCCATCCCAGTTCGCCGGGTCGTTCCACTTCATTCGCTGCGCCGGGTCGAGCAGCACACCGTAGTCTTGCTGTTGCAAAAACAGATGGTCAGCGAGCAATTGCCGGCACGCCCCGACAAAATCCTTGTCCGAACTTATTGTGAACAACGGCGGCTGATTTGTGCCGGCTTTGCCGTGCGGTCGCAAAGTGAACACGTCACCGAGCGAGTGGTCGGCGCGGAGTTCGCGCACCACGATGCCGCCCTTCACCTGCACGCTCAAATTTGTATCATTCTCGCGCAGGCCGGCGATGACGAGCATCCGCCCGTTCGGCGCGCGGAAGAAATACATCCGCAGCGCTGTGGAGACGCCTTGCGGAAACATCTCGACCGGCTTCGACCATGTCTTGCCGTCGGCGGACGAACTGATGAGTTCACGCGCAGGCCAGACATCCTCGTCGCGCTCGCAGGAATTCCAGCCGACGTAAAGCCGCCCATGCCAGGCAGCGATATCGGGATGATGATGATATGTCCACCCGAGTCCGTCGGCCAACTCCGGATGCTCCTTGTCCGCGCGGAAGACCGTGTAAGTTTCCAAGCCGGGCGCAACAGGCAGGCCACCGGTGGAGATGTCAAAATTCAACCTGGCCAATTCCGGCGCATCAATGTGCAGCGGTTCGTCCTGCTTTTCCGCCGCTTGCGTTGTCAGGCCGACAATTAAAAGGAACGCGGCCAATAACAAGCTCGCTCCGGGGTTAATTTTCATCAATAGGGCCGAATATGCTTGAACACAGCGTGAACAGCCAAGCAAAAGAGCGTCAACCGGAGCTGTTTCTGGTTGGAAAAGTTTCCTCGTTCGATTACGAACCCGGCCTCCAAATTCAACACGTGGTTTTGAAAGTTTTGATCTCATTGAAAGCGATTCATCCTTTCATCGTGCGAAACTGGCGCAAGGCGACGAAGGGATCGATTCGGGTCAGTAAAAAATGCGCCCAGTGATTTTGCCAACGCTGCCGGAATGGAGCGGCAACCTGGGCGGAGTGCAGCGGTGGCGCAGTTCGGTCGCGTCGTGTGTTTGGTGCTTTGCCGCCGGCGATGACTGGTTTCAGATCGTGCCGGGGATGCGGGGAAATCCGCGTGCGGCATGCCAGAATCGAACGATGTCAATGCGCTGCTCGTCGCGCCGCAGCCGGTGGATGATGCGATAGGAACGGCAAATCACTTCCCGCAGATTCGGCTGTTGAAATTCCGGCACGGTACGGCCGATTTCGGGAAAATTCGCCAGATTTTCGGCGCGGGTGATCAATTCGTAACCCAGTCGGGCTGCCGCATCGGAATTATGCTGGGCGACATAGCGGACAATATCGGCCAAATCAGCCTGTGCCGACGGGGCGATGATTATTTTCCAGCCCATTGGGCGATCTTCGCTTTAACTTCCTCAATCGGCACGCCTTCGCCGCGATCCAATTCGTCCAAGCCCTGCTGGACAGCCTGGCGAAACTCCAATTCGTAAATGGCGTCACTGATGGTGGCGTCGGGCGGCAGTTTTTTGGCCACTTCTAGGAGAATTTCTTTGGCGCTCATGGTTTCAATTTGCACTCAATCATGAACAATTTCCATTCAATATCGCCGGATTGCAACAATTTTCACGAGCGACGGCAAAGGTGGGAATGGCAGCGCCACTCCGCAACGAGAACGGCGTTGGATTCGCAGCTCCTTTCATCGTGCGAAACTGGCGCAAGGCGACCAAGGGATCGATCCGGGTCAGTAAAAAATGCGCCCGTGGATTTTCCCAACGCTGCCAGAAGGTCTGTGACTTCCGCCATTGGCGGGGTTGGATGTTTTAGCAGGCGCTTAAATGTTTCCTTTCAACAACTGGTCGCGATAGGGACCGGAGTTGCCTCCGGCCCCCCCCCGCATAGATCCGAGTGGGACGTACTACCGCACCCGGCTCTTATGATTCAGGCGACAGCCGCTGATGAAAACGGGAAGGGAAACAACCCGTTTAAAAGAACGACTGTCCACTCGAATCAAAATCCAACATCTGCATTGTCTCCACCTCGCATCAAAAAGCTTTCGCGCGGCGACCGGTTCGGAATGCGGCCGGTTCGAATGAGAATGGGCTGGGCTTCTGCCACCCCGTAATGGAAACCGGTTTCATCTTCATAGCCGACCGGCATCCGGGAAGTGATGGCCTCACACACTTTCGTGATGATCCGGACCAGGAACCTGGCTCCGCGCCTTGCAAGCTCAATGGGATTGCTTTCACACGGCAGGGCCGTCGTCGTTCCGCCCGCCGTTCTGCGTTCGTGAAAAATGTTCATAATGACTGTTACCCTCGGAAAGGTGTGGCTGCGACTAGGGTGTTCCTTGCCGCCACTGGGAAAACCCTTGGTCCCGGTTTGGAAGCGCAAGCCGGTGAGCGATGAAAGGGTGAACCGGCGGGTCGCTCAAAAGTCCCTGGCGCAAACGTGTCGCTGCCGCGCCGGGACGGGCGGATTTAGCAGACGCTCAAAAATTTCACGCGCTTCTATGGCAACCGTCCCGTCTTCCGGACGCAGCATCAGTTCGTAATCCGCGAAGGGGAAGGAGATTTTTGCTGATGTCTTAGCGGCTTTGTATCAGACCTTCATCCAGGACTTCGCGCACCTTGCGCGCCAAAGTGGCCGTCAGATAAGGTTTGGGGAGGAATAAAATGCCCGGCCGCAGCACGCCGTGATGCCCCAAGGCATCCTCGGTATAGCCCGAGGTAAATAGAACCTTCGTGTCCGGATGAGACGTGCGGAGGGCATCGGCCATTTCTTTGCCGCCCATGACGGGCATGACGACATCCGCCAGCACCAAGTCAATTTTCCCATCGTGCTGCCGTGCCAGGCGAAGGCCTTCCTCGCCGTTGACCGCTTCAACAACGGTGTAGCCTTTCTCCCGTAATGTGGCCACGGCCAATTCGCGCACCACGGGTTCGTCCTCGACTAAAAGCACCGTTTCGTTGCCTCCGGCCACCTCGGTCGGCTGGTTGCGAACGCGGGCTGGTTCAAGCGCCGATTGCACCTGAGGGAAGTAAATCTTGAACGTCGTGCCGCTTCCCAACTCGCTATGCACGTCGATGTGGCCGGTGTTTTGTTTGACGATCCCGAAGCAAGTCGCCAGACCCAGGCCCGTGCCTTTGCCCGAAGGTTTGGTGGTAAAAAAGGGTTCAAACAGGTGCGCTTTGACTTCTTCACTCATCCCGGTGCCGGTGTCCGCAATGGCCAGCATGACGTAGTCGCCCGCACCCATATCGGGGAATTTTTTCAGGTGGTTTTTGTCCAGTGTGGTGTTGGCAGTCGTGACGGTCAGTTTGCCGCCGGCGGGCATGGCATCGCGGGCGTTCACCGCGAGGTTCATGATAACCTGTTCGATTTGGCCAGGGTCGGCCTTGATGTGCCCTGCTGCCGGGTCGAGTAATGTGCAAAACTCAATGTCTTCCCCGATGAGCCGGCACAACATTTTTTTTATGTTAAGGATGACGGCATTGAGATTCAGCACGCGGGGTTCAATCACTTGTTTGCGACTGAAAATCAGCAGTTGCCTCGTCAGTCCCGCGGCCCGGTATGCGGCCTTCTCGATTTGTTCGGCGTTTTTACGCCGCGGATCATCGGCGTCCAGTTGTCTTAACAAGAATTCGCTATGACCCGTAATGGCGGTCAGAATATTGTTGAAGTCATGGGCCACACCGGCGGCGAGCCGGCCCATGGCCTCGATTTTTTGGACCTGACGCAGTTGCTCCTCACTTTGGCGTAAAGCCGCTTCTGCCGCTTTGCGTGCCACCCGCGTCTGGGCTTCGCGCAATTCACGTTCAATCGCGGGCGCGAGCCGCGCCAGGTTGCGCTTCATGATGTAGTCATGCGCGCCAGCCTTCATCGCCGCCACGGCCGTTTCCTCGCTGATCACGGCTGATACCAGGATGAAGGGCAGGTCGTGTCCGCTTTCCTTCAACAGTTGCAACGCCTCGAACCCGCCAAAGTTGGGCATCTCGTAATCCGAAATGACAATGTCCCAGGCTTGCCGTTGGAGCGCCGCCTTCATGGCCGGTGCGGTCCAGACGCGCTCGTAAACCGGCTCATAGCCGGCCTTCCGTAATACGCGCAACAGAAGCAGAACATCGTTTTCCGAGTCATCCGCAATCAAAGCCCGCAAGGCCTTGTTCGTGACGCCCGTTTCGGATGAATTACTTTGGTCTGGCGGGATGATAATCTTGTCCATTTGATTCTCCGGCTTCGCCCGTCAAGGTGAAGCAAAATGTTGCGCCGTGATTGACAACGCCCTCGGCCCAGATTTTACCCTGATGGCGGCGAATGACCCGCTTCACGGTCGCCAACCCGATGCCCGTGCCACGAAACTCGCTCTGATCGTGCAGACGCTTGAATGGCGTGAACAAATTACTCGCGCGCGCCATGTCAAAACCCGCGCCGTCGTCGCGCACGAAATAGGTTCGGGCGCCGTTGGATTGCGGCACTGCCCCAAATTCAATGCGCGCGCGCGAATGATTCGCCGTGAACTTCCACGCGTTGCCGAACAAATTCTCCAGCACGACTCTCAACAACTGGGCATCGCCCTCGGCGGTCAGCCCCTCGGCAATGACCCAGTCCACCAGACGGTCCGGGTTTTTTTGTTTCAAATCAGCGGCCACGGCATTCGCCAGGGCGGTAAGATCGAGATGGTCCACCAGCAACTCTTTACGCATCATATTGGATAACGTCAGCAGAGCATCAATGATGTCCTCCATGTGTTGGCAACTCCCCCGCAGTCGCTGAACGCAATCCAGTCCCTCGGGATCGAGCTGGTTGGCGTAATCTTCCAGCAGGACGCGGCTGAAGCTATCGATGTTCTGAAGCGGCGAACGTAAATCATGCGAAACCGAATAACTGAATGCTTCCAATTCTTTATTGGCGTTTTCCAGCTCAATCGCGCGGCGTTCCAGTTCCTGGTTCAGTTTGGAGATTTGTTGTTCCACCTGTTTGCGCTCGGTGATGTCGCGAATCACGCTGGTGACCACCAGTCCTTTTTCAGCGGCCAACGGCTTGGTGCTCACCTCGATCGGAAACTCCCGACCGTCCTTGTGCAGGCCGCAAAGCTCCATCGTCGTTTCCGGAACCCGACCGCCGCGCGGGGAGAAGTACGCGGTGTAATATTGCCGTTGGGTTTTTCGAAAGCGTTCCGGGACCAGCAGGGCCATGCTTTCCCCTTGTAGTTCCCGGTCGCTATAACCAAACAACTTTCCCGTCTGCGCGTTGCTGCCGACAATCTTGCCTTCCGCGTTGACGATGACCAGGGCGTCCGGCATTGAACCCAGCAATCGGTCCAGTTTTTCCTCTGCCTTTCCGCGGCCATGCATGGCGCGCAGCGCGCACGCGCCGCACGCCAGAACCAGCACGCCGGCCAGCACACTTCCGGTCCAGCAGATCATGGTGACACGTGCCGCCTTCGCCGCCACGGCCGTTTGTTCCTGGTCCAGCCGCGCACGTTGCTCCTTGTCCATCGTGCTGAAAGCGGCCCGGATCTGCTCCATCAGATTATTCCCTTCGTCGGTTAGACTCCGTTGGCCGTACCCTCGAAACAGGTTCTTATCACCCAGCTCCACCATGTCCTTCATAACCTTGAGGTGCCTGGCTATCACGGGTTCAATCTCGGTAACGGATCGAAGCTGACCGGGGTCGTCTCGGAGGAGGAGCTTGAGTCCATCCACTTGAGGAGGCACGGCTTCGGCGGCGGTGTAAAATGGACTCAGATGCGACTGTTTGCCGGAGATGGCGAAGCTGCGGGCGGCGCTTTCCACTTCACTTAATCGGGCCGCGATGTCCCCCAGTTTTTCCAAGACTTCGCGGGTGTGCGTCACCGCCCGCGTGGCCTCCTGGAGCTGCTTCCCAGATCGACACGAAATGGCGACGACCGCCACCAAACTCAAGATTGCCAAAACGAAGCCGACTCCCCACAAGATTCTACCTGCGGAGTATTGCTGTGTCCATTTTTGGAACAGCTCTCCAATTGGCGTCTTCACAACGGCATTTCCTGCATTGTTGGCGCCAACTTTTTTTTCTTGAGCTGAATTCATCCCCCCACAACGAAGCTATTTTTATGCCTTTTTGTCGCTATCATGGGCTGTGCAGCGGTTGCGGGGCATCCAGTGGAAATGAGGTTTCTCGGACAATTTCAGTGCCAGTGAAAGTGCCAGTGAACCAGTAGAAAATGGGTAATTGGTCAGTACTGGGTTGGTATTGCACCAGTAATGTCGAGTGCTTAACACACACTCAAAAATGCCTGATTCTATTGGCGTTTGACGGTTATGAGGCGGTACGCCTTTGGTGGCAGGGCGGTAGTGGCGAGCAGTGAGTTTTGAAAAAAACGCTGTTTTCGTTCAATTCCAACTCGCGCCTCCAAATTTAACGCTTGGATTTGAAGGCTTTGATATCATTGAAAGCGATTCATCCTTTCATCGTGCGAAACTGGCGCAAGGCGACGAAGGGATCGATTCGGGTCAGTAAAAAATGCGCCCAGTGATTTTTCCAACGCTGCCAGAAGGTCTGTGACTTCCGCCATTGCCGGGGCTTGATTCTTTGAGTGCGTTTCAGCAGGCGCTCAAAAATTCCCCGCGCTTCAACGGCAACCGCCTCGTTTTCGAGCCGCAGCATCAGTTCGTAATTCAGATTGAGACTACGAATGTCGAGGTTGGAAGAGCCGGCGTAAACCACCCCGTCGCTGAGAATCAGTTTGGCATGCAGAACCTGCGGTTGATACTCGTAAATCTCCACACCGGCTTTCATCAGGCGGCGATACAAACTCCTGCCCGCCAGTTGCGACACCAGAATGTCGGATTGGCCGGCCAGAATCAGTTGCACGCGTCCGCCGCGCCGCGCCACGCGCATCAAATCCCGCCGCACCCGCCGGGTCGGCAGAAAATACGCGCTCACGATCCGCACCTCGCGGGCTTTGGCCAAATCCTGATACAACGCGGTTTGAAAAGTGCTTGCACCACGACCGGGATGGCTCAGCAATAATTCCCCCGCCGGTTTTTTGAGAGGTTTGCGTTTGCGTTTGAATGCGCGCAATCGCATCAGCGGGTTGCGGCGGAAATCCGACAGCGCGAACAATTCATCAAAGGATGCCGCCAGCTCCCCGGCCAGGGTGGGATTTTCAATCCGGACGCCCACGTCGCACCAGCCGCGCGTCACGCCGTCGCCATCGTATTCATCAGCCACATTGAATCCGCCAATGAATGTCGTGGCGTCATCGCAAATCAACAGCTTGCGGTGATTGCGCACCCCGAACCGCCAGAGATGGAGCGGATTGAAGCGGCGCACTTCCCCGCCGGCGGCAACGAGCGGCTCAAAAAAATCATCCGGCAACAGCCACGAACCAAGCGCATCCACCAGGATTTGGACGCGCACGCCGCGCTGCGCCGCCGCCAGCAAAGCTCCCAAAAATTGCCGCCCCAGCTTTCCGTCGGAATAAATATACGTTTCCAGCCGGATGGATTTCTGCGCCGCCGCCATGGCCTCCAACATGGCCGGAAAAATTTCCTGTCCCGCGCAGAGCCATTGCCAGGGAAAGGATTTTGGAGCAGCCATGATTCACCGTAATTTCCCAGATTCAAACTGGCAATCAACCCTCAACTTGGGCCGTCGGTCACTTTCACAGCGACTGGTGGGGCGAGATTCCCGGCAAGCCGAAAATAAGGACATTTTCCAATGACAACCGGAACAAACCTCGGTAGGGCGGGCAGTCCTCTGCCCGCCGTTCGTCCGCACAACGATTGCGGCGCGCACGGAGTGACGCGCCCTACCAATGTGCCGATTCCCACCGGGAACTGGTATTACACCGAATGGCACGCCAACTCCAAAAATCATTCCGGCGGGGCGTCCGGGACCGGTTCGGGCGGCGGTTGGGATGCCTCAACTTCCGGCCGGGGTTCGTTGACTTCGTTGGTGGCCTTGCCGGGTGGAGTCGAAAAGTTGAACTTCATTCCGAAATTGCCGTGTTCGCGCCAGCCGAAGTAGAAGTTAAAACCGCCCCGCTGCCAGGAAATGAACGGAAGCAAAACCAATTTGCGCCGGGCCACCGCAAAGTCCCAGCCGCCGTGCGGTCTGGAATTTCGCTCCGGATATTTGCCGCTCCGCACGAATTCCTTGTCCGCAACCCCGATGACGTAATGATCAAAGTTGTGGAACGGATTGCGACAGTGCCATTTCAGCCCCCGATGCTTGTCCTCCGGTTTGTACCATGCGGGCGGAACCGGATTGTCAATGTTCCCAAACCACCAGACCGGGTTGAGCTTGTTGTAGGTGTGTATTTTGGGCAACCCGGGCCGCGGTGTGACTCTGACGCTGTGCCATTTGGCCGAATTCGTGCCGGCGGGCGGGCGCTTCATGGGCCGCGGCTGCCACGCCGCCGGCTCGGGCCGCGCAAAAGTGGATTGGCCGCCGATCAACAACAAAGCCACGACCAAAATCAGGCCGCGCCAGTTTCTGGTTCCACCAGTCATGACGGCATTCTAGCCCCGGAGGGAATACGGGTGAAACGTGAAAATGGTGCAAACATCAGCGCCGAAAATCCAAAGGGATGACATAAATCAACCCAAGGCCAGTCCTTGGGTTTCCGGTAAAACATTTAACCCGCTCCTGAAAGGGCGGAGGAGGCAAACGGCAGTCGTTCAACTCATTTCTTGACGGAAGGTAAGCACGGCAAAGGTCAACGTCACGACAAACGGCACGGCAAAAAGAATCGCACTCATGTATGTCTCAATTATATCACGTTTCGGCCATTTGCAACAATCGTGTTGCAAGTATGTTACCATCTTATGGCCAACAGTGGCAGATAAGCATGTGACGTGCCGGATTGATGCCGGCCGTTCATCGGGCCAGATTTGTCACTGGGAGGAGATTGGAGTATCGGCGCCGGCATGCGAATCAATGGAATTCCCCTGCCAGCTCGCTCCCGACAGCCAGGTCAACACCGGCGGGACCAGTTCGGCAAAAAAATACGTTACCGCCTCGTGAGTGGCATCAGGCACCACAATCAATTCGCTTCCAGGTGCCGCCAGCGCGTGCAATTGTTCCACATCGGCCACCGGTGTGATTTTGTCCTCCGCCCCGGCCACAAAAAGCGCGGTCACCGGACTCCGGGCCAGTTCGGTCGTGGTATCGAGTTCACCGGCGGGTATCTTCAAAACGGAAGGCAGTTTTTTCAAGCCGGCCTTGACAAACGTTTTTGGCAGCCATCTGGCGTATTCGTGGCGGAGGTTCAGGACGGTATTGGACAATCCCGCGTAGGGCGTGATGGCCACCACCGTGCGAACGCGTGGTTCGACCGGCTTCCATCGCAACGCCAGCACCGCGCCGTAGGATTCCCCAAACGCCACCACGGGTTCTTTCAACCGGCCGTCCTGCGCCAGTTCGTCCAGCAACTGGCTCAAGTCGTGCGCCTCCTGGACGCCGTAATAAATCCGCTTGCCCGTGGATTTGCCGTGTCCGCGCAGGTCCACCAGCACACACCGCCAGCCTTCCTGCGCCAGCCGCAACGTCCAAGGCGCCATCGAAAACTGGGCCAGCCCGTAGCCGTGCAGCAACACCACCGTGCCGCGCGGCGCCGACGTCCAGATATTCGACCGGCCGGGCAGGTCGGCATGGAAATCGAACTCGAACTGTTTCCGGCCGTGTTCCAGCCAGTTGGTCGAGGAAATTTCCAGGTGATAATCCGCCGGCTCGACAATGCGATAACACAGCCGCGCCGGTGGCGGGCCAACGTCCACAAATTGTTTGGGAAAGTTCGTGAGAAACTTCGGGCTGAACGCCACCGCCACGGGCGCCTCGGGCGCGAACCACTGTGGATACGTATTCGGCGCCTGCACCATCCGATGGGCCATGAACGTGCCGCAGCCTGCCGTGCTCAAAACCAGCAGCACGGGCAGGAGCAACCAACACAACCTTTGCTGTATCACTCTGCTTGCTTAACCTGTTTCCGCCCATTTGCCAAAAAAATCTTTTTGACCACGGATGGACACAGATAAACACAGATAGGAAAAGGATTTCAGCCATGCAAACGAGTTTACCAATATGTGAGACCTTCCGGGTTCGAGGGAGAAACTTTTTGTCTGGTCTTAATCCGTGTTCATCCGTGTTCATCCGTGGTTGAATTGAATAGATACGGCTTCAGGCGGTCTGCGCGGCAAAACCGCGTAACTACAGATTGAAAAAACACCTTCAGCGGGCTTAGACTGAACACCAACACTGAACCAAAGGTAACTTTTATGCCATTGTTGAAACTTGAAACCACCGTCGCGCTCCCGGATGAAAAGAAGCAGGCGTTGCTCGCGTCCCTCTCCAAAATCGTGGCCGGGACGATTGGCAAACCCGAACAATACGTCATGGTCGTCGTCAGCCCCGCGGCCATCCTCATGTCCGGCAAACCGGGTGAAGCCGCCTTCGTGGACATCCGCAGCATCGGCGGCTTGGGCGGCGACGTGAATCAACAGCTCGCGCAGAAGATTGGCAGCTTGTTGAAAGAATCCCTCGGCGTGCCGCCGGACCGCATTTACCTGAACTTCACCGACGTCGCCGCCGCCAACTGGGGCTGGAACGGGGACACATTCGGGTGAAAAAAGAGACGCGCGGCGAAAGGTCTAACGAGATCGGCGCTCCCGCAAGCGGGATTTACTGCTCCACAGAGCAACTCCTGACGCCCCGGCACCAGGATCTCGAACCGGTACTTGGAGACAGACTCTTTCGTCGCGCAATCCAATTCGTAGCACACCGCGTTCGAAATGCCAGTGCGAGTTATTCACAAGTCAGATGGCGAGGCGGCCAGGGAGGACGGCGGAAAAAATGTTCGACGTCCTCCGCAACGCCATCAACTGAACCACGGCAGGCGTCGCTGCTACTTCTTAACCGTAATGATGCTGTCGGGTTTTAACGCAAAGGCGCGAAGACGCAAAGACGCAGAGAAAGAAGGTTTCTCTGGCAGGTCGGCTACGGTCATTATTGAGTGAGCCGGATTGATCAGGCTTCATCCGCTTTGCGCCTTCGCGTCTTTGCGTCTTTGCGTTAATTTCATCCCCCGCCGACTGAATTGATACGGCTTGTACGGACTGTCAGGTATGAGTTGAAAGGCAGGAATCGGAACGGAAGATTCTTCGCTTGGACGGTCCTGGGCGGTCTGATTAAATCCACCCGACACAACATGAGCGAAGGCAAACAACCATTTACTGAATATGTGACCAAGGCCAGGCGCGGCCCGGATGCCTCCCGGTGGGGCTGGATTGCCGCCGGCATCCTGGCCGTGCTGTTGGTTGTGTCATTGCTGCTCTGGGCCTCGGCCATGGGCAGACTGCGTGGACTGGAATCGCTCCAGACCAGGCTGGATGATGCCAATGCCAGTCTCGCAAGCGCACAGGGCGAAAACCAGAAAGACAAAGATCAGATTGCGGCCCTGCAATCCAAGGTTGCCGATCTGGAACAGGAAAGGGAAGCGGCCGCGCAAATGGCAAAGGGACTCGAAAATGAGATGCGCGCCGACCTTGAATCCAAGGATGTCACCATCTCCAACCTGCAAGGCAAGCTCACCGTGAACATCCTTGACCGCGTCATGTTCGATTCCGGCGAGGCGATCTTGAAACCGGCCGGAGAATCCGTGATGCGCAAGATTGCCGCCATTCTCGCCGGACATCCTCGATTGAAGATTCATGTCATCGGTCACACGGACAACGTGCCCATCCGGCCCGAAGCCCGCAATCGGTTCGCCAGCAACTGGGAACTTTCCACCGCCCGCGCCCTGGCGGCCGTGCATTTCCTCACCGAAAAGGCGGGCGTGGACCCGCGCCGCGTCGGGGCCATCGGTTACGGTGAATATCGCCCCCTCGCAGACAATGCGACCGCCGAGGGAAGAGCCCGGAACCGCCGCATCGCCATCACCATTCTGCCGGATGAACTTGCCGGAGCCGACACCGCGCCGGCAGTGAAGCCCGTTGCGTCCACCAATTCCCCACCGCAGTCCTCTGGAACTGAGGCGCCTGAACCGCCCGTGAAATAACCTTTGGTGAAGATGGCCCCCAGTGGCGAGCGCCCGGAAGATTGATTTGTCAATATCCGGACGCCAGCAAAAAAATGTTCGACATCCTCCGCAGCGCCATCAATTGAAATTTTGGGTCTTCCAAGCTGTTCCTGAATGAATTAGCTAACGGGAGGTCGAGTGCCAAAGCTCGCCCTCCCAATCAAAGCTCCAACAAACAAACTTTTTGGGTTAAACTGCAACCAAGCAACGATGCCAAAGAATAAGAACAAAAGAAAAACCGGGCAGAAGACTCCGTCCGAACCAATGGAGATCGGGCCTGGAATAGTTACACAGAACTTTGGGCGTTGGAACATTGTCCAGTCTAATCGGACTCCCGAAGAACAGGCCGCCTTGATGGAAACTTTAAAGGAGTTTCGTCAAAACTTTCCAAAGCAGATGGCTGAAAAAGTTGCCGAGCTGGAAGCGTTGATAGCGAAACACAATTCCTTTGAACTGCTAGCAAACCTTACCGTCGGAAGACTTTTCATCAACCCTGAGACTTACAAAGAGACCTCGCATCATCACGGAGATGCTTTGGTTGAATATGCCACGCTGCTTAGCCTTAAGAGCCCCTTTTCGTCCGGCAATGAACCGTTCGTGGGTAAAGCCTATGACGACATCGTCGAGCGATTGGAGGAAATAATTGGAACGACCATCTGGTTTTACAGCTTTGAAGGCGCAGGCGAAGCCACCCCAACAACCCGCCTTGATGAACTTCACAGAGAAACCATCACTGCCGAGTTAATAATCCGAAATCCAGGATACCCACATCATCTCGACGAGGTATTGATCTCGCTCTTTCAGCCGTTTGATCCGTGGCTTCTCAAAACTCTGGGCTTCACAATCACTGACCTGCTCTCGATTGAGAAAGCTGTTCGCCATCTGATCAATAAGCGATTTCTTGACAGTCGCACTAATGCGCAGACGTTTGAAAAACAATTTCGCGACGAGTTCGAGGAGTTCAAAAAGTCGGGATACGCAATTTCGGAGCGTCGCCGCATTTATTTTGAGATGCTGCGGCCATTGCCAACAGGTCAAGCCAAGCGCGCCATCACTGAGCTTCACGCTGTCAGCTTTTTTACACGTCTTGGGGCAGAATTCAGTTTCACAGCGCGGGAACTTTCTGAAGCCAGCGGCGTCACGATTGAGCGAGTCAACGCGACATTGCACGTTTTCTCGCTCCATTTCGGTTCAGTTAGCACGGATTTTTTATGGCCGAAGCCAGATCACCCGCTGAAGCAACAGCCATTCATCCAACATGAAGATCGGTTCATGTGCCCGAACGCCAAGCTTTTTGCTTGGGCGATCCGCCCGATGCTTGAGCGCTTACTCAACCCAGATACGAAGGCTTGTCCAGAGGCTACCAAGGAGGTGTGGGCAAAGTATTCCGATAAGCGCGCCGATTTTCTCGAAAAGGAGTCGCTCCGACTCTTGTCCCTCGCTCTGCGCCGGGCTACGACCTACCAGAATTTGAAATATGAGTTTGAAAACGGAGGACGAACGCAGGCTGGCGAATTGGACGGGTTGGTTATTTTTGACAAAACGCTGATACTCGTAGAGGCAAAAGCCGGCAGCTTTCCTCTCAAGGCTAGAGCTGGTTTCAGGAATGCCATTCGTGAAAATCTCAAGAAGCTAGTCGCCGAGGCGCACGAGCAAGCTCTCGCTGCCAAGAGCTTCATTGAGGCAAGTGAAAAGCCTATCTTCCATCTGACAAATGGAGACCAACTGATTTTGGACAAGCGTCAATTCGAGCGAGTTTTGATGATGGTGGTAACGCTCGAGTCGCTGGACATATTCTGCGCCAATTTACACCAGACGGCTGATCTCGGCTTGTTCCCTTCAGGCGAACTCCCGTGGGTGCTTCAACTGTTCGATCTTCGTGTCATTGCCGAGGCGATAGAGTTCCCTTCGCAGTTGGTTCATTATCTTCAGCGCAGGCTTCGAGTCCACCGCATCAAAAAGCTCGAGGCGCACGACGATTTGGACTGGTTTGGATGCTACCTCTCCGATGGGCTGGTCTTTGACCAATATGAACACGCAGGTCCAGATTCACTGAGATTGGGATCCTTCACGACAGACTTCGACAATTACTACTTTTACAAGCAAGGCATTCGAAAGACGCCAACAGAAATGCCACGGCAGAAGATGCCGGATCTGTTCAGAAAAGTCGTCTTGGGCGTTGACGCTTCTGAAATAAAAGGGCACTCGGAAGCTGTCTGCATGCTGCTGGACTTTGACGACGTTGCAAAAAAACAGTTTACTGAAACCCTCGCACGTCAACTCGCGGAAGCAGACCGTCATCATAGAATCAACAATTTCAGCGCGAAGTTTCCCAACGCGAAGTTCGGTGTCACGTGCTTCGTCTGCCCTCCGCACCGTGTTCAAGAAGCATCTTTCGAGTTCGGTTCATTCGTTGAGTTGATGAAATATGATGCCAGAGCTGACAAATGGCTTGGCGTGTTGTGTATTTCTGGCCAGTCGCAACCAGTCGGTTCTTGGTTTTATCTGAATTCTCCGTGGCGAGAAGATGCAGTCTTAGCCGCTGCATTGGCGGATTTGGAAAGAAAATCATCTTCGCAATGGCAGAAGGTTAACAGTCGCAAGATTTGAAATATGAACACCAAAGATTTCGTCCGTTTCGGCGGGCTGTACTATTTTTCAGCAGAATGAAACGACCTGCGTCAATCTCCATTGAACCTGTGTTTAATGAGTTCGTTAAAAGCATGGGAGGCGAATTGGTTAGCAATCTCGTTGGTGAATCCCCCGGCTTTTCCAATGCAGACTATTTATTCCGCAGCCGAGGTGTTGTAGCGGAATTGAAATGCCTCACGAAAGATGTTCTAGCTAACAAAGATTATCAGCGAGACATCAGTGAAATGTACGAGCGGTGGGTCTCCGCTGGAAAACTTCAAGAAATCGGTTTCGGCACGTTCAAACTGGAAACAGCAAAATTGCCCGCAGAGTGTCAGAGAGAGTTTTTTCAACTAATTCGCAAGCCGCTTCAAACAGCGATTAAGAAGGCCAACGCTCAAATCAAACAAACGAAAGCGCGCTTGGGGTTGATGAATGCGAAAGGCCTGCTGCTGCTCGTAAATGATGGATGCTATTCGATTGAGTCGGATGCCATACCGTTTCTAACCGAGAAAATTTTGGGCCAACAGTGTACAAGTATTAACTCTATCGTCTTTTTCACAGTGAACATGCCCGCACGAATGCCAGGAGTAGAACGAGACATTTTGGTTTGGATACCAATGCACCGAATTGGCTTTGAAACAGTGCCGCAAGATTTCATGACAGACTTGCAGAAAAGTTGGTGTGGATACTACGAGAAGCTCATCGGGCAGGAAGTCCCAACAATCTCAGTCAGTGACAATAAGCAGATTGAGACAGTCAAATTCATAAGACCGCGAAAGTCTCCGACAACATTTGTTCCAGGTTGCTACTACACAGACGGCCGTGGCGGGTATTTTAGGTGCATCGAGGTGATTGGAGAACTCGCTCGGTTGATTCGTTTCAATCTAATTTTTCACGGACAGCAACTCAGCGTTGAGTTTTCACAAAATGTAAAATACGCGCCTTTGTATTCGGAATTTGACGACCAACAGAAAATCAAACAGCTAGAGGATTTGTTTGTCCGCATGAAGCGCAGGAAGCTTTGAAAGGCTGATCTTTGTTATTGTGCCCTTGGGTCAGACAAGGCGAGCGTCTTCTGATAAACAGTCACCTGATTGCCGTTTTCATGATTTAGGAAGGTGACCGTCGGCGTAAATCCGTGTTTCGTAAAAAATCTCTCGCTGTCTTGATTCCCGACACGAATCGTGCATTGAGCAACTCGCGCGCCGAGATGCTCTGCCCTAGCAAGGGCCTCGGCAAGCAGCGATGAACCTGTGCCGCGACACTTCACGACAGATGAAAGATGATCGATCTCGCACTGATACCACTGAACCTTCTTGACTTCGACTGCGCCGACAACCTTCGCGTCCTCTCCGAGGCGGTAGATGTAGCGGTCGGCGGCCTGTAAAATCTTATCAGCATCGTAAACCACCGTAAGCTCATTCTGTGTGTTTAGAAGTGTGGCAATTTGTTGTGCGATGTCGCGATTCATAACGTGGTGTGGTTCACTGGTTCTGTAAACGCCCTCTTCAGCAAAGTATTCTGCCAGACCCTTCTGCACCAAGCGATCCCACATTCCTGTCGCCTGGACTGTACGAAACTCGTTCGTGCCCTCGACGCGACCTCGACTTGAACAGATGCGACGGCCGAGATAGCCGGTCAAGTATGGTAGCAACGAGTCTGGGATGCCCATCGAAGCATACTCCGGACGGTGGTGATGTTGGATGGAGATAATCTGGAACTGACCGTCAGGCTTCTCCCGCAGTTGAAGCTCAAAGAACCACATGTCCTCCGGATGCCTTTTTACACAGAAGAGCAACTCTCGATGGCCCTCCGACGTCATATCTTCTTCTGGATCGTCGAAGACAAAAATTCGCTCAACGTCATCTTTGCCGATGCAGGTAATAGAATGCATACGCGTGCTCACGCCACCGAATGACGATATAGGTCATCCGAAGTTATTCATGAGCTGCCAGAGAGCCTCTGGAAAGCTCGCGCAGCAGGTCGTGAATAACTTCGCCGCGAACCGGGCGGCGACCCTGTCGGATTGGCCTTTGGGTTTCATTT
>JBEKKZ010000005.1:0-205841 GCA_050010435.1 Verrucomicrobiota bacterium
AACACGATTTCGTGCGCAACAACCTGCTGGTGATTCAGAAGGACCTGATTGTGTTGATGGGCGAACTGTGCGTCCAGCCGGAGGATTTGCCCCGTTACGTCAAGGACGGCTATTCGCTGGTCACGCCAGTGATGACGGCAACGCTCGATGCCTTGGTGCGCGAAATCGAGGCGCAGAACGTGAGTTCCAAGGGCTGGGCGACGCCGGGAGCGACCCCGCACAGCGCGGCATTGGATCTGGCGCGGACGATTTGCCGCCGGGCAGAACGGCGTGTGTGTGGTTTGAAGGAAACCGGTGAATTAAAAAACGCGGAAATTGTGATTTATCTCAATCGCCTGAGCGATTTGCTTTGGCTGTTCGCGCGTTGGGTGGAAGCGAAGGCGGATTCGGCATAAAAATGAAGCACGCGCAGGAAGAGCACCTGCGCGTGTGGGCGGGTAGGGCGGGGCAGTTCTAGTTATTACCGGCGCTTTGCGCGGCGGCGACTTCAGCTTTGACCTCGGCGAAGTTTTTCTGGAACGCATCGCTTTTCTTCATCTGGCGGACGATGGCTTGGGCGAAGACGCGTCCGGCATAGATGTCGGTCGGATAGTGCCGGGCGATTTCCACACGATGCCAGCCGATGGCGCGGGCTTCGGCGATGATGGCATCGTGTTTGTCGGGAAACAGATCGGCGAGCACCAGGGCCAGCACCATGGATTCCGTGGCATGGCCGCTGGGATAGCTGAAGCTTTTTTCCAATTTGCCGGACGCGAGACTGGGATCGAGAACATACGGGCGCGGACGTTTGTAAAAATCCTTGGCGTTGTCGGTCGCGACGGCGGCGTCTTTTTGCACGCGCTCAAAAAAAGCCGTGGTCTTCGGCAGGCTGTTCGATTGAAAAAACGTTCCGACGGCCGGGGTAAAGTTGAAAACGGAAAATTTCTTTTCCAAAAAGGCGACAGCGACATCGTTGCTGGGAGCGGCGTGGCAAACGGCGCGGACTTCCGCCATGTCGGCGGCCTGCTCCGGCGAATCCGCCAACGGCGGCGGCGCGAGGAGCGTCACCGCGTCGGGTTTGCCGTCGCACAGGTAGTGCAGTTGTTCATCGGCCGCCGGCGTGGCGATGGCAACGAACAGAAAACCGGCCAGACCGGCGGAGCGGGAAAACAAACGGCATCGGTTGGTGAGTTTCATGGGCGTGGAATGAAAAATCGGTTGCCGCCAAAATCAAGGCACCTGGTGGCCGTCGTAGGCCCAATTGATTTCCGAGTTGCCGGGGTCGCCGGGTTTGACGCCGCTGCTCCCATTGACGGGCACGACCACCGAGTCATATTTGTACCAGGCGGCGTGTCCGTCGCAAAAGGTGAGGTTGCCGCCATTGTTGTGGCGCGAGGAAAAACGCGTCGTGTAGCTGTGCGGCGCGGCAATGGTCTGGGCATAACTTGATGAAAGCGGTGCATCATAGGGCGTTTCATCCGTGCGCACGCGTTCGTCCGAAAACATCACCAGCGCCGAGGGGTTGCGGATCAGGGACAACTTCAACACGGTCCCGTCGGGCAGGCCATCCGTGGCTTTTGAATTCATTCCCAGGTAAAAAATGGGGCGAATCGTGGTGGCTTGTTGGGTAGCCGGCTCCAATCCAATCCCATCCGCCGTGCGGCAATGATAAATGTTGGGGCCGTTGTTGTAAGCGGCGATGTTGGCCAGGGCCGAGGCGCGGAAGTGTATGGGCAGAAAGTGTCCCCAATGTTGCTGGCGCAACACGGCCAATAAAGGCGGGCACTTACTGTGAAAATTGAGCCGTTTAGTTTTGTCCGCTTTTTCGCAACCGAACAGCAAGTTCGGCCATGATAAACTCTGCAATGGACTTCCGGCAAACCGGCTGATTATTGGAATTGCACCAAGCTTTAACTGTGGCTGCCTCAATTGGGACGCGATAGGTGATAAATCCGTTGCTCTTGAAGCGATTCTCCGATGCTTTGGTCTGAGCCATGAAAACATCGTAAGCGAAAGGGTCTTGTCGCTCGGATGCCGGAAGCATCGAAAGAACTGTTAGGTATGATTCTTCATTTTCATACCACGGAATTGCAATTGGCGAACCTTTTTCCATTTCCATAATTCCCATTTAATACTTTATGTTAACAGAAAAATCAAGCGTTTTCAATGTCTGCTTCCCCCTGCCATTTTTTTTTGATATAGAAGGAAGCGGCATGAAGAAAATAAACGTCATTGGATTTTATCAAATGGGGAATTGGCTGGGGTATTTACGAGAAATGCGCCCCAGAACATCATTTGAAAAAGCCTTGCCCTACCTTACCGGGGCAAAAAATTGGCTGGAAGTCGTATGTGGGACAAATGAAGGAGAAATTGTTCAGTTACAGCTTTGCAAACCAGCCGCACAAAGTTTGTTGGATGCCGTAAAAATTGTATTGAACAGGATTTTTACCACTGGACTTGCCGGTGAAGTAACTGACGACGAATCACGAAACATCAATATCAACCTGACCAGGTTTGAAACAGTTCTGGTCGAGGAATTGGGCAGTCTTGCGACATATTACGTTTCCCAAAAATCAATTTATTCAACTCCGTTTTTGATAGGGAAGGCAGAAAATGCTTTTTCAGAACCAGTGCGCTCTCGGCTTTCCGAACAGTGCATCAGAGACATCAAGGAGGCGGGAAAGTGTATCGCGTTTGAGTTACCGACCGCAGCCGGATTTCACGCGTTCCGGTCATTGGAATCAGTTGTGCTGGATTACTTGGACAGGTTGGGGAAAAAGCCCCCAAAACCATACGACCGCAATTTAGGGAAATACATTAATTTTCTCGAAGAAAATAAAGCAGATGAAAAAGCCCTTTCCGTGCTTAGGCAGTTAAAAGATTTGCACCGCAACCCCCTGTTCCACCCGACAGACAATCTTGAAATAGGCGAAGATATTGGCGTCTTTAATCTTGTTACAACCGCGATTGCTGCGTTGGTCAAAGACATGGAGAAAAGAAATCTTTTCCTTAGCTAGTGGCCGCATGAATTAGCGCGTTTCTCGCCCAGTCCGGCTTTGTCAGGCCGGATTTTTTAATTGCTGTTTGGATTTTATTGGCTTCGTTTGCCGCAACCCTGACGGCAAATAACACGCCTTTTGCTGTGCCTTTTGGCATCTTTGGCCTGCCCATTTTCGGTTTCATATTATTTTTTGTTAACAAAATGTTTGACACCAATATAGCTTTGTGTTAACATTTAGTCAAGTAGATAAACAATGAAGCCGCCGTGCGATAACACAGCGGCTTCGCAACCCAAAGGCGTGCGGCCTCTGGACTGCATATCTTGCGATACACAGTCATTTTAATCCGCCCGCCGTGAAAGGCAAGAATGACGTGTCATTGCTGTAATGGTGAAGCCAAGAAAATCGGATTCTATCGCAGTCAAAAGCGCATCGTGCAACGCTATCTTTGCACCCGTTGTTCCAAAAGTTTCAGCGAGCCGCATCCGCTGGACGGCTTGCGATTAGACGAAGCGAAGATTGTGCAAATCATAAAGCTGCTCGCTGAAGGTGTCGGAGTCAGAGCGGCGGCGCGTTTGGCTGGTTGCGACAAAAACACCGTGCTTGAAGTGCTGCGAGTGATTGGCGCGAAGTGTGAGCGGTTTCACGATGAGATTGTCCGCGACATCAAAACCGAATCCATCCAGCTTGACGAATTGTGGGCGCGGGTCGGGATACGCCAAAGCCTGACAACGCCAAGCGACCAATTGCGCGGGGACTTTTTCACGTTCCTTGGAATTGACCGTCGCACGAAACTGATTATCTCGCACCTGACGGGCAAGCGGGATTATGAGAACACAAACGACTTTGTTGCGGACTTGGCTTCCCGCGTCTCTGGCGTGGTTCAAATCACCTGTGATGGCTTCAAGCCTTATGTCCCGACAATCCGCCGTCACTTGCTAGGCCGTCTCAATCTTGCCGTGATGCAAAAGATTTACGGCACCTTGAACGGCAGAGACAATTTTGACCCGCTGGCAAACTGGAACAGATTTGACCCGATTCGGCGTTACAGCCCGCCGCAATGCACGGGCATCAAACTGAAAACCGTTGCTGGCGAGCCGGACGTGGACAAGATTTGCACAAGCCATATTGAACGCCTCAATTTGAGCGTCAGGACGTTTAACCGGCGCTTTACACGCCTTTGCCTTGGATTCTCGCGCAAGTTGGCAAATCACCGCTATTCCGTGGCGTTATTCGTGGTCGCTTACAACTTTTGCAAAGTCCATTCAACGCTTGGCTGCACCCCGGCAGTTGGCGCAAGACTCACAGACCATGTTTGGACGGTCGAGGAGCTTGTAAAAAAACTTCAAACACAAACTTGACATACACTACCCGAGGCGCCGGTCGTGTATTGCCAGAGGGGCAACCCGCTGATGTAGGATGGCAAGGCATTGAACCAGACATCGTCGCCGACGGGACCACTGACGTGTGTGCCGTGATGAAAGGTGGCAATGTCAGTCCAGGTTGGGGCGTCCTGCTGTAGCTGGGTGGCATAACTGCTTTGGAATCTGGGGAAGGGGAAATTCTGACTGTTCTCGTCAACATACATTGTCAGGGCGAGACCCCATTGTTTGAGATTGCTCGTGCAGGCAATGCGATAGGCTTTTTCCCTGGCCCTGGCCAGCGCGGGCAAAAGTATGGCCGCCAGAATGGCGATGATGGCGATGACCACCAGCAGTTCGATCAGGGTGAATCCGTTGCGTCCGGTTTTTGTTTTTAAGTTCATGATTTTTCCTTTGTTCGACTCGCTTGTTGTTCCACCTGCAATTTGAGCAATTTGAATCTTAAATATTCGTGCTGATTATGAACGGGCCGTGTAACGGAAATGTGTGCGGAATGTGACAATCAGGTTAAAAAAAAGCCGCCGGGCAGGGGACGAAGTCACGAAATTGTCACTCAAGAGCCATCCAATTGTGACACTCCTCTATTTTACTCACGCCGAAACTTAGGTGGACTTGTTTTCACAATTAAAAAAAACAATATGAAAAAATCAATCATTGCGGTAAGTCTGGCTTTGCTGCCCGCCATTGGCGCGCAGGCGCAAAGCACAAACATTGTCTTTGTTCCCGGCAGCATTGCCGTTTTGCGGGTCGGCACCGGCAGCGGTCCCCAGGGCAGCACCAGTCCTTATGATTTCGCTTCCAAGCAAAATGTCGTGTTCATTGACCAATATACGAACCTCGTCGGGACGAACAGCGCCCCGGCCTACACCGTGGCCATACCCACCAATGGCAATGCCTCGCTCTGGTTCAACGGCAATGCCGGCACCGAAGGCGGCATGGCGCGTTCCGGTGATCGCAGCGGACTGGCCTTCACCGGTTATCACGGTGATATTTGCTCCATCAGTCCCGGCACGGCTCCGTCGAGTCTGAGCTACGAGCGCGGCATTGGCCTGGTGAACGCGTTCGGCAATTTGGTGGACGCCTCTGGCAATACCAATTCGCTGGTCTATCATGGCCAGAGCTGGTATGGCAGTGTGGCCGGGAAGACCAACCCGCGCGGCGTGGTTTCCGACGGCACCAACGAGTTCTACGGTTGTGGCAGCACCTACGGCACCCTTCAATTTGATGCCGGTTCAGATGGCGTTTACCAGTTCCAATCCCTGTCCAGCACGCGCGCCGTCAAAATCGTCAACAACACCCTGTACACCACCATCAATGCTTCCGACGGTGCCGGACAGCTCGGTTATCCGGCGGGCATCTACAACTTCGTGGATGGCGACAACAATCCCGTCAACCTGCCTCCGCCCGGGGAAACGGTTTACATGAATCTGGTCGTTCCCGCCTTCGGAAATTTTGTGAACGTTGAAGGCTTTGACATCAATCCGCAAGGCAACGTCGCTTACATTGCCGACAATATTTATGGCGTGCAGAAATATGTCAAAACCGGCGGCGCCTGGCGCTTTGCCTGCAACTACTCGGTGGCCTCATTCAATGGCACGGACACAAAAGACGGCTTGGGCGGCGTTCTCGACCTGACCGTGGATTACAGCGGCACCAATCCCGTGATTTATGCCACCACGGCGGAGTCCGTCGGTTACAAGCTGGGGAATTTCAATTTCAACCGCATCGTCAAAATCATTGACACCAATACCAGCATCACCGGGCTGACGTTTACCAACGTGACGACAATTGCGCAGGCATGGAACACCAATGTCGGTTTGCACTCCATCTGTTTCGTGCCGGATTTGCGTCCCCTCATTGTGGGCAGCCCCGCCAACCAGTCGGTGGTGGCGGGAACGCCGGCCCGATTTGCGGTCACCGCCACGGCCAGCGGCGCGGCCACGCTGGCCGGCCCGGTCACCTATCAATGGTTGGATAATGGCGCCAACATAAACGGCGCGACGAGCACAAACTACACCTTCGGTTCGCCGCAGCTTTCCGACAACGGCTCGCTGATTCAGTGTGTGGTGGGCGACTTCTATGGTTCCGTGACCAGTACGCCGCCGGCACAATTGACCGTCACGGCGGCTCCCGTGGCGCCGCAATTGGGGGCGGCACAAAATCTGACCAATGCGATTGGCGACAATGTCAGTATCACGGTCGCAGTCACCAATTTTGCCACCACGCCGTTGAGTTATCGCTGGTATTTCAACGGCGCCGCCTTGTCGGAAGGCGGTGGCGCAAACGGCGAATACAGCGGCACGACCAATGTGACATTGCAAAATCAGCGGCGCCCAACTTGGAGTGGATGACGGGAATTATTCCTGCGTCGTCACCAATATCGGCGGCAGCGTGTCCAATCTGGTGGCCACGCTGACGCTGGTGCATTTGCCGCCGGTTTTCTCGGTTCAACCCATTTCGACGACCGCGCTGTCCAATTCCTTCGCCGGCTTCAGCACCATTGCCTATGGCGATTCCTTGAGCTATCAATGGTATTACAATTCCAGCGCCAGCAGCATTGCCACTTTTGCTCCCGTGCCCGGCGCGACCGCCAGCACCTACACCAACAATCCGGCGCTCGTGACCACGAACTATTTCGTGGTGGTGAGCAACCAGGGCGGGGCCATCACCAGTGCGCCGGTGACCTTGACGGTGGTTGTGGCGCCTCCTCCTTCCTTCGTTGCTTACACGAATGCCGGGCAGGTTTATTCCCAGGGCTTTGATTCAATGCCGGTGGTGACCAATACCACGGCCAACACCGGCAATCCGGTGACGATCGACGAGTGGGTTCCCGGCAACAGCAAGGACGTCAAGAACACCTACTCTCTGGCCAATCCCTTTGACTTCACTTATCCCATTCTGGGCAGTGGCAGCGTGGGCGGTTTGGGGCGCACCAACCTGAACGGTTGGTATGGTGCCGGCTCCGTGCAGTCCAAATTGGGCGCTTCGCAAGGCGACCAGAGCACCGGCGGCATCATCAGTTTCGGCACTTTGTCAGCCAACGGCGTGGCCGAGACCAACCGCGCGCTCGGTTTGTTGTCCACCAGCACAACCGGCTCGTCGGCCTTCGGCGTGAAATTCATCAATGGCACGACGAACAACCTGCCGTTCATCACGCTCAGCTATACCGGCGAACTCTGGCGCAACCAGCCGAACGTCAACTCGTTGATCGTCGGTTATTACATTGACCCGACGGGCACCAACACCTTTGTGCCCACGAATGCGCTGGTGAATCTCATCCCCAGCCTGTATGTCAGCTTCAGTCCCAGTGTTACGCTGGCAACCGTGGACGGCTCACAGCCAACAAACCAGATCAGCCTGGGTGTCACCAACCTCAACATCGTGTCTTGGCCCACCAACGCCGCCCTCTGGCTCGTCTGGCAACAGACCAACAGCGCCGGCAGTTCGCAGGGACTGGCGATTGATAATCTGCGTTTCTCTGCCACCAATGCCCTTGCGCCGTCAGTTACGAAACCCAACCTGGGCGGGGTGACGTTCAACGGCAACAGCGGTGCTGCGAACGCCGGTTTGAGCTTTGGCTTCACCAACGCTCCGGGTACAGGCTTTACCGTGTGGGCCACGACCAATCTGACGCTGCCGTTCAGCCAATGGGTGAACCTGGGGCACCCGACGGAAAGTCCGGCCGGGCAGTACCAATTTGTTGACCCGCAGGCGACAAATAATTCACACCGGTTCTACCGGGTAACGCAACCATAAGCTAAAAGCCGGAATTAAAAGTTCGCAAAGCAGGACGGATGAAAGCCCGTCCTGCTTTCTTTATCGTTCAACCCGGGTTAAAATGGGTAAAGTTAGCATTCGGGCTGTGTGACGAACCGGTGACAGCCAGCAGTGCCGCCTTGTGAATAACCTGAACGTTACTCACCGCTGCAGTTCCCGCCGAAACACGGCAAAAACCTCGTTTCCGATGCGCTTAAATGACTTGATTTGAAGGGGTAGGGCTTCCGCCAATCGGCGGAAACCCCTGCCATCAGCGATGGCCGGGGCGTTGCGCCCGCCGAAAATTTTCGGGCAAATCGTGAGATGCAATTCATCCACCAGACCGGCCCGGAACAGGGCGTCATTCAATCCGCCGCCGCCTTCGCAAAGCAGGCGTTTGACACCCCATTTCCCGCGCAACCAGCAAAATGCCTCGCGGAAATTGATTTCCTGCCGGCCGCAAACCTTTACTTCATCCGCCAAGGCCCGTAGTTGACGCAACTTGGCTGGTGATGCCCGTCCGGTGGTGAGGATGATGATGGGTGAGAAGCGATGTTTGAAAACTTCCGCGCCGGGATTGATTGAACCGTTGCCGCTGACGATCACGCGCAAATTGTACTCCATCAGCCCGTTTTTAAGCCGCAATCGCCGGAATTTGGCCGGACCCGGCCCCAGGTTGATGGCCGCCGAATCCACGGTGCGCGCCCCGGCCATCACCACGTCTGCCGTCGCCCGCAATTCCAGCAAGTGCTTGTGGTCGTGTGTGCTGCCAAACGACGACAAGGCGCGATTCGCCGTCGCGATTTTCCCATCCGCCGTCATCGCCATGTTCACCAGAACAAAAGGCAGTGACGGGTGACGGGTGACGAGTGACGGGTTCATAGGATCAGCATCGCATCGCCGTAACTGAAGAAGCGGTAACATTTGCGGATGGCCCCGGCGTAGGCAGATAAAACCATTTCACGTCCGCGCGTTTCACCCGGCGCGGCGAACGCGCTGACGAGCATCAGCAAGGTGGAGCAGGGGAGGTGGAAGTTTGTCAACAGCGCGCCCACGATTTGAAATTGAAACGGCGGATAAATGAAAATGTGCGTCCGACCCTTGCAAACATTGAGTTTTCCGTTGTTCCCGGCGGCAATGCTTTCAAGCACACGCACGGTCGTCGTGCCGACGGCGAAGACGCGGCGACCGGTGCGTTTGGCCTCGTTTACGGCGTGCGCGGTCTCCTCGCCAAGCTCGAATCGTTCTTCGTGCATTTTGTGCGCGGCCAGCGTTTCGGTTTTCACCGGCGCAAACGTGCCGGGTCCGATGTGCAGCGTGACAAAGCAGATGGTCACGCCGCGCGCGCGAATTTCATCAAGTAATTTCCCGGTGAAATGCAAACCGGCGGTCGGTGCCGCGACCGAACCGTCGGTCCGGGCATAAATGGTTTGATAACGCTCCTTGTCTTCGCCCATTTCATCCGGATTGGCGCGGGTGATGTAGGGTGGCAGCGGGACTTCGCCCAGCCGATCCAGTTCGCGGCTGATGTCCGGCGTGCCGGAAAATTGCAGTCGCCGGTGCCCCTCATCGTTCACTTCCACTACGGTGGCGCGAATCCGGGTCATTTGGCGGTTGCCCTGAAAAACGATTTGCGTTCCGACGCGGGCGCTTTTGCCGGGGCGCAGCATGACCCACCAGTCGTTGGCCGCTTTTTCTTCAAGCAAAAGAATTTCAAATTTGCCGCCGGTCCGGGCATTCGCGCCACGCAGCCGGGCTGGAATCACGCGCGAATTGTTGAGAACCAGCACGTCGCCCGCGCGAAAAACCCCCGGCAAATCCCGAATGTGACGGTGTTCGGTGTTTCCATCGGTACGATGCAAGACCAGGAGCCGTGATTCATCACGCTGAGGCGCGGGATGTTGCGCGATCAGTCCGGGCGGCAGGTCAAAATTGAAATCAGCGGTTCGCACGCTCCGAGTTTCAAGTGTCAGGTTTCAAGTTTCAAGCCGTCATGCATAAGATTTCAATTTAAAGCCTTTAGCCACAGCTTTTTTGGTTGTGAATAACTTTTGAATAAATCGCAAAATTTTTATTGACATGGGGTGGGGTAAAGTGGTTAAAAATGGGTCGTTGTGGGGAGAAAGGCAGTCTGGGGTCAGTATTGTGGATGTATGAGGAACGCGGTGAACAAAGAGCCGACTTATTACAATTCACTCTATCGTCATGGAGTGGATGAGAAGCGGCGCGTCCAAATCCCGGCCAAGTGGCGGCCGGAAAAGCCGGGCACGGAACTGACACTGATGCTTTGGCCGAAGGCGAAAGAGGGTCCGTGTTTGCGCGTTTTGCCGCCGGTGGAAATGGCGAAGATGGTGAAAGCCATTGACGCGATGTCCAACGGCGACGCGAACAAAGTGGTTTTGAAACGTTTCATCGGCAGCGAATCGGTGCAGGTGAGCGTGGACAAGGCGGGACGGATTTGCCTGCCGGAAGGAATGGCGCGCGCGGCGGGCATCAAGGACGAAGCCATGCTGGTCGGGTTGCTGGATCGCTTCGAAATTTGGAATCCGCAGAGTTACGAAAAGGTCAAGGCTTCCGACGCCGTGCTGGCGCACGAAGCCTTCAAGCTGATGGAATAATTATGAATCTTGGAAAATTATTGGTTGCCGGAAAAAGCGTCATCAACGGATGCGAGGAAATTTCGTATCGCGCCAACCGACACGTTTATCTGCCCAAATTCGGTCTGGCGCAAAATCCATTCAAATCGCCGGACAAGGCGGAACCAGTGGAACCGGAAGCGGAAACCATCGCCGCTCCAATCAAAAAAGCCGTCACGCCCGTTGCCGCCAAGACGCAAAAAATACCCCCCTGGCCGCCACGTCCGGTGCGCGCGACATCCTGGGCCAGCAAATTGAATCCGATTTCGATATGGCGCGGTTCGGCCCCGGCGGCGCCAAGCGCCTCGTGTCCGGTGCAGTCCGAACTTTCGCTGGACAGCGTGAAAGTCGTGCATAACGACCTCAGCGATGCCGACGTGGAAGTAGTGCCGATTAAATCGCGCACGGCGGACAAAACGGCCGTGCCGGTGCTGCCGCCCCCGGAAAAATCCTGGGAATTTCTGGCGGAGCGGATGTTTCACGCGACGACGGATTAAACCAACGGTAAACCGATGCGCAGTGCTGGATTTCATTCACAAAACAGTGATGGCGGCGGAGGTGCTGGACGCGCTAAAGCCGAGGCCGGGCGGACGTTACGCCGACGGAACGCTCGGTGGGGCTGGACACGCGGCGGGCATCTTGGCCGCGAGTTCGCCGACCGGATGGCTGTTTGGGTGCGATCGCGATGGCGCCGCGATTGAAGCGGCGAAAAAACGGCTCGCGGAAAAATTCGCCGGACGTTTTGAGATCCGCCACGGAAATTTTGCGGAAATGGCCGGATGGATTCCGGCGGCGGATTGCGACGGCGTGCTGCTGGACCTGGGCGTGAGTTCGCCGCAACTGGATTCGCCCGAACGCGGATTCAGTTTTCAGCACGACGGCCCGCTGGACATGCGGATGGACACGCGGCAGACGCTGACGGCGGCGGATTTGGTGAACGGTGCCGGCGCGGAAGAACTGGCGAAGATTTTTTGGGAATTTGGCGGCGAACGCGAGTCGCGACGGTTGGCGGGGGCGATGGTGCATGACCGTGAACGCCGAAGGTTTGAGACGACGCGGCAACTGGCGGAATTGATCGAACGGCTCAGTCCGCGCCGCGGGAAAAAGGCGCATCCGGCGACGAAAATTTTTCAGGCGCTGCGGATTGCGGTGAACGACGAAATGGGTTCTTTGAAACACGGGTTGGAAGCGGCGGTGAAAATTTTGAAGCCGGGCGGACGGCTGGCAGTCATCACGTTTCATTCGCTGGAGGACCGGGTGGTGAAGGACTTCGGCCGGGCGCGGGCGCGGGATTATGCGTTCCCCGGAGGCCTGGACGTTCCGGAGTTGCGCGAGCCGCGCACGCCCGAACTGAAATGGATGACGCGCAAGCCAATCAAACCCGGCGCGGATGAGTTGAACGACAATCCGCGCAGCCGCAGCGCGCAATTGCGGGTGCTGGAAAAAATTTAGATGGCAAAAAATCGAAAAAATCAGTCGGCAGCAATCCGGTTTGGGCCGGCGCTGAAGGCGTTGTTTTTGTGCCTGCTGATCGCCGGTTCGGCGGTGGGTTACGTCTGGCAAAAGAGCCAGATTTACCAGCTCGGCCAGCAGATCCGGCAGCGCGAGATTCGTCTGGCGCGGTTGCAAAACGATGACCGAAAACTCAGCGACCAGCTTTCAATTTTGCGGTCGCCGACGATGCTGGATCGCCGCGCCCGCGAACTGAATCTCGGTCTTTCGCCGGCGCAACCGATGCAGGTTTTGCGGCTGGCGGAACCTGCGTCCGCGCCGCCGGAAAATAAGATTTTGACGCGCCAATTCGCGGAAAGACCCGCCGGCGCAATGACCCAATAACATGAAAATTTTGGCCGCCGCTCGTGACGCCGTCGGGTGAGGAACCGATCGCCACGGGCGGCTGGCCTTTTTTGCGATGACAAAACGGCTGCAATTGAAACGGGTGCTGACCCTGTTGGGGCTGCTGTGCCTGGCCTTCGCCGGCCTGGGTTCCCGGCTCGTGGATTTGCAGGTGTGGCGTCACGACGAACTGGCCGCCAAGGCGCAGCAAAACACCCAGCGTGAGTTTTGGCGGGCGCCGCGCCGCGGCGACATTCTCGACGCGCACGGCAATTTGCTCGCCACGAGCATTTTTGTGAAAACGGTTTGCGCCGATCCGGTCTTGATTGGCACCCAGCAGGCCGTGGTCGCCCGCCAGCTCGCACCGCTGCTGCAAATGAGCGAAGGCGATTTGTATCAGCGCCTGCTTCCCCGCCTGGTGAAAAATCAAAAGGGAGAAACGGTCACGAACCGTTACGTCGTGCTCCAGCGCAAGGTGGCGGACGAAACGTGGCAGAAAATCCAGATGATGATGACCAACCTTTCATTCGGCGTGGACGAAAAAAAATTGTCCCGGGCCGGCCGCGCATTTTTCCGGGATTTGCGCACGAGCGCGGTTTTTACCGATCCGGTGGACGATCAATTGCGCGTATATCCGAACGGCTCGCTGGCGGCGCACGCGCTCGGTTTCGTGGGAACGGAGAATGGCACCAATCACGTTTCGCAAACCGTCGGGCGCGATGGCGTGGAACTGGTTTTGAATTCGGCATTGAGCGGCGTGGCGGGCTGGCGTTTGACGCAAACGGATCGTCAGAAGCGCGAGCTGGTCGCGTTGCGCGATGAAGATGTGCAGGCGCGCGACGGCTTGAACGTGGTTCTTACCATTGACGCGGCGATTCAGCACATCGTGGAAACTTCGCTGGCCGACGCGCTGCAAAAACACACGCCCCTCAGCATCACCGCCGTCGTCACGCGTCCGCGCACGGGCGAGATTCTGGCGATGGTGACGCTGCCGAATTTTGATCCGAACAATCCCGGGGCTTCGCCCGCGGATGCGCGCCGCAATCGCGTCATCAGCGACGTGATGGAGCCCGGCTCGACGTTCAAAATCGTCGTCGTATCCGGGGCGTTGAACGAAGGCGCCGTGCGCTGGGCGGACACGTTTGATTGCGAGCAGGGGCATTTTGCCTTTGCGGGCCGGGTTTTGCACGACCACGAACCGTTTGGAATTCTTACCACCGAAAGCATCATCACGAAATCGTCGAACATCGGCGCGGCAAAGATCGGCATCCGCCTGGGTGAGGGCCGGCTTTACGATTACGTGCGGGATTTTGGTTTTGGCCAGCGCACGGGCATTTCCCTGCCGGGCGAAGCCAGGGGAATTTTGTATCCGGTGAAAGACTGGAGCAAGGTTTCCATCGCGCAAATTCCGATGGGACAGGGGGTCGCGGTGACGCGGTTGCAAATGATCATGGCCATGAGCGCGCTGGCGAACGACGGCTGGCTCATGCGGCCGATGCTGGTGAATCGTCTCGAAGACCGCAATGGAAACGTGGTGCAGCAATACGCGCCGCAGCGCGTGCGGCAGGTCGTCAGCGAATCCACGGATAAATTAATGGTTGAGGCGCTCAAGACCGTCGTGACGCCGGACGGCACGGCGCCCGGCGCGGCGATGAAAGATTACACCGGCGCGGGCAAGACCGGCACGGCGCAAAAAGTCGAGAATGGCGCCTACGCCGAACATAAATTCTATTCTTCGTTCATCGGATTTTTTCCGGCCGACAACCCGGAGCTTTGCATCTCGGTCGTGATGGACGAGCCGAAGGAAGGTTATTACGGCGGCCAGGTTTGCGGGCCGGTCTTCAAGGAAATTGCTGAACGTTGCGCCAGTTATTTGAACATTCCGGCGGACAAAAATTTACAGCCGGGAGCAACGTCGCCGCCGCTCGTGGCGTCCGGCGGTTCACATACAATTCAAAATCCATGAATAATTCCCGTCCACACCTGTTTGGAATGCTCGCGGGGCTTTTTCTGGCCGCCGGGCTGGTGTTCTCTGCGATGCTCGGCACCAGCGCGTGGGTCAAAATCAAAAATTCACAGTTCATCACCGTCAAAGGCTCGGTGCAAAAAAACATCGAGGCCGACCTCGCCATCTGGTCCGGCAGTTTTCTGGTCGAGGCGGAAATGCTGCTCGATGCGCAGCACACAATTCGGACGAACCGCGCACTCGTGGGAAAATTCCTTCGCGACGCGGGTGTGACGAATTTCATCTTTGCGCCGATTGGCATTGAGGAATTGAAGGCGACACAGAAATCCACCGACGGTTGGACGCAGCAGCGGACGACCGGTTATCGTTTGAACCAGAGCGTGTCGGTGGAATCCGCCGACGTGGACCGGCTCGACAAGCTCGACACCACGCCGCTAGTGGAGCAGGGCGTGATTTTCACTGTCGCGCCGCCGCAGTTTATTTACACCAAGGCCGGCGAGACAAAAATCGAGATGCTGGCCGAGGCGACGAAGGACGCCCGTGCGCGCGCCGAGCAAATTGCCACGCAGGGCGGTCGCGTCATCGCCCGGCTGCACGACGCGGACCAGGGCATTTTCCAAATTACGCCGCAGCATGAAACGCGGACAAGTTGGCAGGGCGAGAATGATACGACCTCGCGCCAGAAAACCATTACCGCTGTTGTCACTGCGACCTTTTTGCTGAAGTGATTTACAGTGGAAACACGTTCTTTGAAATTTGTCGCCGATGCCTGCGCCGCCGAACTCAGGCGCGGGTCGGCGGAAACACCCGTTCAACGCGCCTGCATTGATTCGCGCCACGCGGCGACGGGCGACTTGTTTTTCGCCATCAAGGGCGAGCGCTTTGACGGCCACGACTTTTTGAACGAAGTCGCGGCCAAAGGCGTTGCCGCCGTCGTCGTGGAACAAAAAAAAGTTCCCGCGCCATTGCCGGGATGCGCGGTGCTCGTCGTGGACGACGCGCGCGCGGCGCTCGGGAAATTCGCCGCGGCGTACCGGCGTGAATTTGATTTGCCGGTGATCGCCGTTGGCGGCTCCAACGGCAAGACGACAACGAAGGAATTGATTGCGTCGGCGTTGCAACAAAAGCTGGCAACGGTCTGGAGCGAGGCGAGTTTCAACAATGACATTGGCGTGCCGCTGACGTTGTTGCGCCTGGAAAATTCGCACCAGGCCGCGGTGCTCGAAGCGGGCACGAATCATCCGGGCGAACTCGCGCCGCTGGTGAAAATGATCCGGCCGAAATACGGCGTGTTGACGAACATCGGCCGCGAGCATCTGGAATTTTTTGGCGATCTGGCGGGCGTGGCGCAGGAGGAAGGCTGGCTCGCGGAATTGCTGCCGGCGGACGGCAGGCTCTATGTCAACGGTGACAGCGAATGGACGGAGCCGATCATCCGGCGCACGCGCGCGACGGTCGTGCGCGTTGGACTCGGTGAAAAAAACGACTGGCAGGCGCGTTCGATTCGCCTGGACAAGAACGGCGTGACCTTTTGCGTGGACGCGCCGAAGGCTGAATTCAGCGGCGAGTATCGAATCAATTTGTTGGGGCGGCATCAGGTGACGAACGCTTTGTTTGCGGTTGCGGTCAGTGAGGAACTAGGCCTGGGCCGTCCCGCGGTGCGGGACGGCCTGGCCGAATGCCAGCCGCCGAAGATGCGCATGCAATTTTGGGAAGCGGGCGGCGTGCGGGTGCTCGACGACGCCTACAACGCGAACGCGGATTCGACGCTCGCGGCGCTGGAAACGCTTTGCGATCTGCCGTTGCAGGGCCGGCGCGTGGCGGTGCTCGGCGACATGAACGAGCTGGGCGCGCACAGCGAAGCGGCGCACGCGGAGGTCGGACGCCGCGCGGCGGAACTCGGCATCGGGCAAATGTTTGCCATCGGCAAAATGGCGCCGGTCACGGCGCACGCGGCGCGCGAAGCGGGATTGAACCGGGTGATTGAGTTTGCGGACGTGGAAGCGGCGGTGAAGGCGGTGAAGGATTTTTTGAAGGCGGGCGATGTGGTTTTGTTGAAGGCGTCGCGGTCGTCGCGTTTGGAGCGCATTGCCGGGACGCTAAAGTCGGAAAAGTCGTGAACCGGAACAATGTTTTATTATTTGAGCCAGCAGTTGCTCGATTGGTCGAAGGGAACGCCCTGGGCGGGCCACCTCTCGGCGTTGCGGCTGTTTCGTTACATCACGGTGCGGAGCGCGGGCGCGGCGATCACGGCGTTGATGCTGAGCTGGTGGCTCGGCCCGAGAATCATTCACTGGCTGAAACAGTTGAAATTCGGCCAGGACTATGCGGACAAGGCCGAGGAGGCCGGCGGTCTGGCCGCGCGGCTTTTGAGCAAAAAAGGAACGCCGACGATGGGCGGCATTTTGATTGTGGCGGTGTTGTTTGTTTCCACCGTGCTGTGGACGCAATTGGACAACAAGCTGGTGCTGCTGACACTGCTCTCGGTGCTGGTGCTGTCGGGGCTGGGATTTTACGACGATTACGCAAAAATCATCCAGCAAACCGGCGGCGGCACTCCGCCGCGCGTCAAGCTGGTGGCGCAATTCGCGCTGGCAACTTTTATCGGCGTCTATTTGTGGATGACACCTTCGACGACCAAACTGGTTTCGGAGGTCATGGTTCCGTTTTGCAAACACCCGGTGGCAACGGGCGCAGGCTCGATCGGTTTGCTGGTGGTGGTGCTGGCGATTGTCGGCAGCTCGAATGCGGTGAATCTGACGGACGGCCTCGACGGTCTGGCGATTGGCTGCACGCTGATTGTGGCCTTTGTGTTTCTCGTGTTCACGTATGTGGCGGGCAACATCAAGGCGGCGGCCTATTTGCAAATTCCCTATGTGCCCGGCGCGGGCGAATTAACGGTGTTCTGCGCGGCGATGATCGGCGCGGGCCTTGGTTTTTTGTGGTTCAACTGCCATCCGGCGCAGGTGTTCATGGGCGACACCGGGTCGCTCGCGCTCGGGGGCGCGTTCGGCATCATCGCGGTGCTGATTCATCAGCCGTTCGTGCTGGTGATTGCGGGTGGCGTGTTCGTGCTGGAAGCCGTTTCGGTGATTTTGCAAACCGGCTGGTTTCGCTTCACGCGAAAGTTTTACGGCACCGGCCGGCGGGTTTTTTTGATGGCGCCGCTGCATCATCATTTCGAGAAAAAGGGCTGGTACGAATCACAGGTGGTGATGCGATTTTACATTTTGTGCGTGCTGTTTGCGGTCGTCGCCCTGGCGACGCTGAAACTGAGATAGAAATGACGCTGACATTGAACAATAATCAAGTTTTGAGCGGTCGCTTTGCTCCTTGCACAAGCGGCCTCCGCCTGTTAATAACTTTGCCGGAAGCGGCCAGACGCGCAACGGCCGGCGGAGTGTTCGTTTTACCCGCCGGTTTGAAATTTTGCGACGCCTTCAGCCCGTCGCCAATGAACAAAATGAATTTAACGCGCCGTGGAATTTGCCGAGGGAAAATTTCGCTGCGAAAAAAATCAACCAACCTCGAAGAAAGGACGCAATCAGCGCCAAATCAATGAATATTCCGAACCCATTTGTACCCAAAGGCTCCCTGTTGGAGCAGCAAAGCAAACGCCGTTCGCACATGAAACTCGGCGTGTTTTGCGTGCTCGTGGTCGGAGTCGCCGGCCTGACCGCAATGCTTATTCAGGGCTGCAAACGCGAACAGAACAACGAAGCGGAAAACCAGCCGCCGGTTGACACCAACACGGTGGTCATGAATACGAATGCGCCGCCACTTGAAGCTTCCAATGTAGCCCCGCCGGTCGTGGCACCCGTGCCGGAAGTCGCCGGGACGGAATACGTCGTGGTCAAGGGTGACACCCTCGGGAAAATCGCGAAGAACCATGGTGTGACGCTCAATGCGCTTAAGGCGGCCAACCCCGGGGTCGAGCCGACCAAATTGAAAGTCGGACAAAAACTTTCGATTCCGGCGTCATCCGGCGGCGCGTCTGCGATGACGGGCGGCCCGGGTTCGACCGGTTCGGGCGTGGCTGGGGAAACTTACACGGTGAAATCCGGCGATTCGCTGACGAAGATTGCGAAGGCGCACGGCACAACCGTCAAGGCGATCAAAGCCGAAAACAATCTGAACACGGACCACATCAAGGTCGGCCAGAAGCTGAAGATTCCGGCAAAAGCCGAAGCTGCGGCTCCAGTTGCGCCCGCATCCATGCCGCCACCGGCCACGCCGCCCGCGCCTGCCGGCACACCTGCCGGTCAATAAGCGCCGGACTGATAGCGGCTGGTCCCGCTTTGCGGGATTTTGAGGCATTGAAATGAAAGTCGCCGTCACAACTTTGGCGTTTTGCGTTGCCGCCCTGCTGGCGCTGGGGCTGGTGATGCTCTACAGCTCGAGTGTGACGCAAGTTGGCGCGCACTACCTGATGATGCAACTCATCTGGTGTGCGTTCGGCTTCATTCTCTGCGTGACGGCGACCGCCCTCGACTATCAATTGCTCAAAAAAATCGCCGGGCCGGTTTTCATCTTCGCGCTGCTATTGCTCCTGCTGGTGCTCGTCCCGCACATCGGCAGAAAAATCAATGGCGCGCGCCGCTGGTTTGATTTTCACGGCGTGCGCTTTCAGCCGTCCGAACTCGGAAAAATCGCGCTGATCATCATGCTCGCGTGGTATGGCGACCGTTACCAGCGGCAGATGCAGACCTGGAAACGCGGCATCATTTTTCCCGGCGCGCTCATTGTGTTGATGCTCGGTTTGGTCTTCGTTGAACCGGATCGTGGCACAACGATCCTGCTCGCCGCCGTCAGCGGCACGATGCTGCTCATCGCCGGTGTCCGTTTGAAATATATTGTTCCGCCGGTTTTACTCGGCGTGGCCGGCCTGGCAGTTTCCATTCTGCACGACCCGATGCGCCTGCGGCGCATTTTCGGCTGGTGGGACATGGAACAGCACAAGGACGGCGTCGGTTATCAGGCGTATCAGGCCATGATTGCGCTTGGCTCCGGCGGCTGGACGGGACTCGGTCTCGGCAACGGACGACAAAAGCTCGGTTTCGTTCCGGAGGATCACACCGATTTTATTTTTTCAATCATCGGCGAAGAACTCGGTTTGATCGCGACGCTGCTCGTCGTTCTGGCGTTTGTCGTCATCGCCATTTGCGGAATTTACATTGCGCTCCGGGCGCGCGACCCGTTTGGCAGTTTGCTGGCGGCAGGGGTCACGTTTTTAATCAGCCTTCAGGCCGCCATCAACATCGGCGTCGTCACCAGCGCGCTGCCGAACAAGGGCCTGCCCCTGCCATTCATCAGCTACGGCGGCTCGAACCTGCTGGCCATGCTCACGTGCGTGGGTCTGTTGTTCAGCATCGCCCGTCAGGCGCCCGCGCGGGAAAAGGTTCGGGCAACGGCCGCGGTAATTGACGAAAATCCATTCGCCGCCAAAGCCACATGACTTCACCCGGAGCCAACACGCCCTTCGTCGCCATCGCCTGCGGCGGCACGGGCGGGCATCTGTTTCCGGGTCTGGCGGTGGCGGAACAACTTCAGAAACGCGGCTGCGCCGTGGCCCTGCTCATTTCGCCCAAGGACGTGGACCAGGAAGCCGTGAAATCCGCGCGCGGCATGGAAATCGTCACGCTGCCCGCCGTCGCGCTGCAAAATCGCAACTACCTTTCGTTTGCGCGCAGCTTCTGGCAATCACGGCGCGCGTCGCGAAATTTTTTCAAAGCCCGTCCGCCGCACGCCGTTCTTGCCATGGGCGGATTTACCAGCGCGCCGCCGGTTCTGGCCGCGAAAAAATTCGGCGCCAAAACTTTCCTGCACGAGTCCAACACCATTCCCGGCCGGGCCAACCGCTTTCTGGCGCGGTTCGTGGACGAGGCGTTCGTCGGCTTTCCTGACGCCGCCGCCCGCCTGCGCGCCCGCAAAGTGACCGCAACCGGCACGCCGGTCCGCGCGCAATTTCAACCGGGCTACCCGGCGCCGTGCCGCGCTGCTTTCGGACTTGAACCGGATCGTCCGACCATTCTGGTGATGGGCGGCAGCCAGGGCGCCAGTGGCATCAACGAAATGATTTTGTCCGCGCTGACGCTGCTCGAGGGGCGCGACTGGCAATGGCTGCATCTGGCCGGCGCGAAAGATTTTGAATTCGTGCAATCCGCCTATGACAAACACCGCCTCGATGCCGTTGTGAAGCCCTTTTTTGCGAAAATGGACCTGGCTCTCGGCGCGGCGACTGCTGCCGTGAGCCGTGCCGGCGCATCGTCGCTTGCTGAAATTGCCGCCATGCGCCTGCCGTCGTTGCTCGTGCCGCTTCCAACCGCGGCGGACAATCATCAATTTCACAATGCACGTGCGTTTGAAGCCACCGGTGCGGCGCGATTGCTCGAGCAAAAAAATGCGACGCCGGAAAAGGTGGTTGCTTTGCTGTGCGAACTGGTTGAAGGCCTGGCCGCCCGCGCGAAAATTCAAGCCGCGCTGGCGCAATGGCACGCGCCCAAGGCGGCGGAGCAAATCGTGGAAATCATGCTGGCTGCCATTTTTCGGAGCGCGGACAGCCGTGTCCGCGCGGATGAATCTTTGCGCGAAACCCGCGGGCAAGGCTGCCCGCGCTCCGATGCGGTTGAACGACAGGATTTTCCCGCCGCCGGAGCGCCATTTTGGAATGACCGATGAAAACCGGGGCGCAAATTGCCGGTGAGCTGGCCGGACGCGTTTCGCTGGCGACGGACATTTGCCGTAACGAACCGCTGGCGAAGCACACCACCCTGCGCGTTGGCGGACCGGCGGACGTGTATGTCGAGCCGGCAGCGGAAGCGGATCTGGCCGCGGTGGTGAAGTTTTGCCATGAACGCAGCCTGCCGTTTTTCGTGATTGGCCGCGGCTCAAACCTGCTCGTGCGCGACGGCGGTGTTCGCGGCGTGGTGATTTGTCTGGCGCAGGCGAATTTCAGCCGCATTGAGGCGGCGGGCGAACGCTTGCGTTGTGGTGCGGGAGCGAAATTAAAAAATGTTGCGGTCGAAGCAAAACGGAACGATCTGACCGGCGTTGAGTTTCTCGAAGGCATTCCCGGCAGCGTCGGCGGCGCCCTGCGCATGAACGCGGGCGCGATGGGCGGTGCGACGTTTGATGTCATCGAGTCGGTGCGGTTCATGGATCACGCTGGAAAAATCCATGAACGCGGTCGCGCCAGGATGCCGGTGGAATATCGCTGCTGTCCGCTGCTGAAAAATCACATTGCGCTGGGCGCGGTATTCAAATGTCAACCTGCGCCGCGCGAGGAAATCGAAAAGCGCATGAAGGCGTTCAGCAAGAAGCGCTGGGAATCGCAGCCCGCCGCGCCGAGCGCCGGTTGCCTGTTCAAAAATCCCGGCACGATTCCGGCGGGCAAATTGATTGATGAGCTGGGATTGAAAGGCACGCGCGTCGGCGGGGCGGTGGTTTCTTCCGAGCACGGTAATTTCGTTGTGAACGACGGCAATGCAACGGCGCAGGACATCCTGGAATTGATTGCGATTCTCAAGGCGCGGGCCAAAGAGGCGCGCGGCATCGAATTGCAGACGGAAGTCGAAATCATCGGCGAGGAAATTCGATGAAAAGTCCAGATACTAAAACAAAACTTCGTGCCGTATTGAAAGCTGCGATTGTAGGAGGATTAATATTTGCAATACTAACTGTTGTTGCAATGCTTGGTGCTCCCATTTTTGGCGGATTTCCTTATCTATTGGCTGGTATTCCTGAAACACAACTTGAAATTTTCTTGACTGGGAAAATGTTACTCAACTCATTTAACGGCTCGTTTTTTTTATACGTCTCTTGTTGCATGATAGTAAATGGTATGCTTGGAGCGCTAGTCTGTGCAGTTTTTGCATTCTTAAGACAATTAATGAAAGACAATCGTGAAAGCGGAGATTGAAATCATCGGCGAGAATTGAGCGGGGGTTTGTGTTGACATCCAAAATGGTTGCGTTATGGTTGCGGCATGATAACGATCACCATCAAAGGCATATCGAAGGAGGCGCACCGCGAATTGAAGCGGCGCGCGGTGACGCACGGGCGCAGTTTGAACACCGAGGCGATTGCCGTGCTGGAATCCAGTGTCCGCAGCACGCCGGTGGACACGCAGGCATTGCTCGCGCGGGTGCGGGCAAGACGGGACACCATGAAATTCAAAGGCAAGTCGTTGGACATCACGAAACTTATCCGTCAAGACCGTGATAGTCACTGACACCAATTTGATCGCGTATTTCGCCGTCCGCGATGCGAATTCGGAACTGGCGGATGCAATTTTTGAAACAGACCCGGTTTGGGTCGCGCCTTTGTTGTGGCGGTCGGAATTGCGAAGCACGCTGACAAAATACATTCGATACGCAGGCATGAGTCTGGAAGCGGCGTTGGTAGCATTGCGTTCGGCGGAGGAAGCGATCGGCGGTCGCGAATACAGCGTTTCGTCTGAACGAATTTTGGAACTCGCGGTGCAAACGGGTTGCACGGCTTACGACTGTGAATACGTTGTATTGGCCCGGGAATTGGACGTGTCGCTGGTGACGGCGGACAAACAGATTTTGCGCGTGTTTCCGAAAACCGCCGTGTCCCTGGAAAAATTTGCGAAGAAAAAGTGAGCCAGAAACTGAACATCACCGTGATGCTGGGCGGACCCGGCGCCGAGCGCGAGGTGTCGCTGCGCTCCGGCGCGGCGGTGGTGAAAGCGCTGCGTTCGCTCGGCCATGAAGTCCAGGAACTGGATCCGCGCGATGAGTCGTGGGTTTTGCCGCCCAAGACCGATGTGGTTTTTCTCGCGTTGCACGGGACCTATGGCGAGGACGGCACGGTGCAACGGCGGCTGGACGAACTCGGCGCGATTTACACCGGCTGTGACGCCGAATCGAGCCGCATCGCCTTTGACAAGGTGCTGACAAAAAAACGGTGCGTTGAAGGCAAGGTTCCGACGGCAAAATTTCTGGTCGTGAATTCCCAAACCGTCCCGTGGCCGAAGGACTGGCAGCCGCCGCTGGTGGTGAAACCGGTGCGGCAGGGTTCGAGCGTCGGTTTGCAATTCGTCGAGCGGGTTGAAGACTGGCCAATGGCGCTGGTGGAAGCGTTGAAATTTGATTCGGAAGTTTTGGTCGAGGAAAAAATCGCCGGACGGGAGACGACGGTGGGCATTTTGGCCGGCCAGCCGCTGCCAATTGTGGAAGTCCGGCCCAAAACCGGCAGTTACGATTACAAAAACAAATACACGGCGGGCCGCACGGAATATTTTTGCCCGGCGGAATTTGATTCCGCGACGACCAAACGGATTCAGGACGCCGCGCTGGGTGCGTTCTCGGCGGTCGGCGGACGCGATTATGCGCGCGTGGACCTGATGGTGCGCGCCAGCGGCGAGCCGGTCGTGCTGGAAGTGAACACGTTGCCGGGCATGACGGAGACGAGTTTGTTGCCGAAGGCGGCGGCGTCGGCGGGGCTGAATTACGCGCAGCTTTGCCAGCGGATGGTGGACCTGGCGTTTGAACGGGCCACCCCAAAAAACACCGGCTAGGAATGACTAATGACGAAATCCGAATGACGAAAGAATTTCCAAATGCTCAAATAGCAAATGACTTTGGTTTGGTTGTTCACTCATTCGACATTATTTCGTCATTATGGTTTAGTAATTAGTCATTAATTTTATGTGGTTTAGGCGCGAACAAAAAAACCGGCGGTTGCACCGCGGGCACGTGCTTGACGTCAAGCTGCGTTCCGACCAGGTGCGCGCGATGCGCACGCGGCTGGCGGCGCTGACGGCGGGCATCCTGTTCGGCACGGTGTTCGGTCTTTATCTGCTCTGGCGCACGGGCGAGTGGGCGTTGGACAAATTCGTTTACGAAAACTCCGAGTTTGCGGTTCAACACGTTGAGGTGAAAACCGACGGCGTGATTGCGCCGGATCAACTGCGCCGATGGTCGGGCGTGAAACTCGGCGACAATTTGATTGCGCTCGATTTGACGGCGGTGAAGCGGAATCTGGAACTGGTTTCGACGATCGGTTCCGTCTCCATCGAGCGCATCCTGCCGCGCACGTTGAAAATCAGCGTGACCGAGCGCGATCCGGTGGCACAAGTGAACATCCCGCGCGCCGACTCGTCCGGCCGGATCGCGGTGGCGGTGTTTCAACTCGACGCGGACGGCTACGTCATGCAGCCGCTGGACCCGCGTTTGTGCGTGATTCCGCTGGCGCAGGTGAACGACCAGTTGCCGGTGGTTACGGGACTGAACGTGTATCAATTGCAGCCGGGTCATCGCGTCGAATTGCCGCAAGTGCAGGCGGCGCTGGAATTGGTCGGCGCGTTTGACCATTCGCCGATGGCCGGGCTGGTGGATTTGCGACGCATTGATGTGTCATTGCCGGGAGTTGTGGTCGTCACGACGGGTCAGGGCGGCGAAATTACTTTCGGTTTGAACAATTTGGAGCAACAATTGTGGCGTTGGCGCGAAATTTACGATTTGGGACAGCGCATGAACAAAGCAGTGGCGTCGCTCAATCTGGCGGTTTCCAACAACGTTCCCGTTCGTTGGATGGAAGCGGTCGCGGTGCCGTCCGCATCGCCCAGGACAGTCAACCCCGCAAATACCCGGAGGTAAAATGTTTGATGATTCATCCATCATCGTCGGTTTGGAAATCGGCACGTCCAAAGTCTGCGCCGTCGTCGGCGAGCGAAACACCGACGGCTCATTGAATGTCATCGGTCTCGGCCAGGCGCGCTCGCGCGGCGTGCGCAAGGGCGAGATCGTGGACACCACGCAGGCCGAGGAGGACGTGCGCAATGCCATCGTCGAAGCCGAGCAGATGGCCGACGTGGAAATCCGGAACGTTTATCTCGGCGTCACCGGCGCGCACATCCGCGGCTTCAATAATCGCGGCGTGCATCCGGTGGTTTCCGCCGACCGCGAAATTTCCGAAGACGACGTGCAGGACGTGGTTAAAAACGCGAAGGCGATCAATTTGCCGACGGAAAACAACGTGGTCCACGCCATCCGCCAGCATTTTTTTGTGGACGGCCAGGCCGGCGTCACGAATCCCGTCGGGATGCTCGGTTCGCGGCTCGAAGTGGACGTCCACGTCGTTCACGGCAACACGAACCGTCTCCAAAACGCCATCCGCCTCGTCAAAGGTTTGCAGCTGGAAGTGGATGAAATTGTTTTCAACGGCCTGGCGTCGTCGCTGGCGCTGCTGTCCAGCGAACAGAAGGAACTGGGCGCGCTGGTCATTGACATCGGCGGTGGCACGACGGACTACGTCGTTTACACCAATGGCGTCATCCGGCACACGGGCGTTCTGGCGATTGGCGGAGATCATGTTTCCAACGATCTGGCTTACGGCCTGAAAGTGCCGTTGAGCCGCGCCGAAAAACTCAAGCTCGAACAGGGCTCGGCGCTGGTGGACAAGGAAACCAAAGGTCAGACGATTACCATTACGAACGAACTCGGCCTGCCGTTGAAAACGGTCAATGTCGAACACCTGCGCCGCATCATGTCGCTGCGGCTCGAGGAAATCTTCCAACTGGTCGCGCAGGATTTGGAGCAGGCCGGACTCTTCGATTATCTGCGCGCGGGTGTTTTTCTGTGCGGCGGTTGTGCCCGCGTCCCGCAAATTGCGGCGCTGGCCGAGCAGGTGATGCAAATGCCGGTGTCACTCGGGCAGACCAATTCCGTCAGCGGCCTGAAATCCGCGCTCGATCAGCCGGAATTTGTCACCGCCATCGGCCTCGTCAAGTTCGGTTCGTTCAAAACCCGCAAACGCGAAGGCAAACCGTCTCTGGCACAGGGAATCAAGGGCGCCCTTGGGCGGTTTTTGCAGCGGCCATGAGCCACCAATGACTAATATCCAAATCCTAATGAGCTTTTATCAAAACCCCGTAGCGGCGTCTCGGAAGAGCGCCGCATTCTTTGCTCACGATCAGGAGATTGGCGGCGCTCTGCCGAGACGCCGCTACGCCCAAAGAGGTTTTGGAAGAAAATTGAAAGGCTGGTCATTATTATGAAAACCAAAGTTCAAGCTTCAGCGGCAATTCTCGGGCCGGCCAGGGCTCCGGCGGTGAAAATTTTCGGCGTGGGCAGCGCCGGCGTCGCCATGCTCGACACATTGAACGGCGGGGATTTTGCGGGCGCGGGTTTTGTGGCGGTCAACACCGACGCGTCATCGCTGGCGGCGTCGTCCGCGGCCATCAAAATTCAACTCGAAACAAAATTGCTGCGCGGCCTGGGCACCGGCGGCGACCCGGAACGCGGCCGCGCCATTGCCGAGGAACAATATGCCACGCTCAAGACCGCGTGCGAAGGGGCGGATGTCGTTTTTGTGATTGCCGGTCTGGGTGGCGGCGCGGGCAGCGGCATCAGCCCCGTGCTCGCCCGCGCGGCGAAGGAAGCCGGTGCGCTGGTGCTTGCGTTTGTGACGCTGCCATTTGCGTGCGAGGGCAACCGCCGCCAGCAGCAGGCACAGTCGGGACTCGACCAGCTCAAGTTCGTTGCCGACGGCGTCATCTGTCTGCCGTGCCAGAAGACCTTCAAACTGATTGACGAGAACACCAGCGTGCTGGACACGTTCCGCATCACTGACGGACTGCTCGTTGAAAGCGTGCGCGGCGTCTGGCGTTTGCTCACGCGGAAGGGTTTGATCCGGATTCATTTCGACGATTTGTGCGCCTTGGTGCGCGACCGCCATTCCGAGAGTGTGTTCGCCTGCGTTGAAGCCACCGGTCCGGCGCGCGCGCGCGAGGTCGTCGAAAAATTGATTGCGCATCCGCTGCTCGATGAAGGCCGGGCGCTGGCCGAGTCCAGCGCGGTGCTGGTGAGCCTGATGGGCGGGAAGGAACTGGCCATGGCCGAGGTGAATCGCGTAATGGAACAAATCGGCCGTCAATGCGAGCACGCGCAAATCATCATGGGCGCGGCCGTGGACGAAACGCTGAAAAACCGTTTGTCCGTGACGGTGATCGCGGCAAAACCAAGCCCAGTTCCCATGGAATTGCCTCCCCTCGCTGCGTCCGGTGATTCAATGGAACAAGTGACTGCGCGTGGCATAGTTACGCGGCCGGGTCCGCGTTGCGGTTCGCCGGCGCCGTCATTGACACCTGAGCAGCGAGAGCAGTTGGTGGCCAAAAACGCCGGAACTCGTGCGCGGAAAACCGGTCCCAAAATGCGCCAGGCGCAGTTGTCGCTGGCGATCATTTCCAAGGGACGTTTTGACAAAAGCGAGCCGACGATTCACAAGGGTGAAGACCTCGACATCCCGACCTACGTCCGCCGCGGTGTGGCATTGAATTAGGGAATCAGGATTTGGATTCTGCGGTTTGAAATATGGCGGACGGTAGGGCGCGTCAGTCCCCTGCGCGCCGCTTTCTCAAAATCGCACCCCTGCGCGCACGGAGTATTGAATAAGGAAACCAGGAAACCAGGAAGGCGGAAGCGAAGTCTGTTCATGGTTTCATGGATTCCTTATTAAAAGCAAAACGGCGCGCACGGCTTGTCTCGCCGAAATCCGATGAAGGCGGAAGTGACGCGCCCTACCAAAGTTCTCACCCTGCCTTTTTCAGTAATTCTTCGACCAGGCAATCAACGTGCCGTTGGTGTCGAAGGTCAATTGCAGCATCTGGTTGTTGTAGCCGCCTCCGGGGGTTTGGCCCGCGCCGAAGCCGTTGTTGCCATAATAGGACATGCCGCTATTGAAGCGGGGACCGACCGGGGGTTGGACAAACCATTTGGACACGACTTTACCATCGCTGAGTCTGGACTGCCGGTTCGGCAGGCCGAATTCGCTTAGGGCCTGGTTATAGTTGTAATGACCAACGCGGCTGTCCCAGTCAACCGGTGGTGGTGTTGCGCAGCCGGTGAGAAACGCGACGGCCAGGGCCAGGATGACCGGCAATGAAAATTTCGCGGCGAGGTTTATTTTCATAAATCCAACTTAGCAGAACACATGCCATCTGCAATAACGTCTTTCGGAGGGGCGAGTTCCACGAGCCCCTGAATTTCCTTCAGAAGAAGTGGGGCTCGCAGAGCTCGCCCCTCCGGCAGATCACGCTTCCTTCCGCGGAAACAAGGGCGCCGGTTCGCCGATTTTATGGCCGGCGGGCAAACCGCCCCAGGTCGCGGCGTCGAGTTTGTCCGGTGTGCCGGTCAAACCGAGTTGCGCGTAAATTTTCACCGCCGTGCCGGGCAAAAACGACCACAGCAAAACGGCCAGCACGCGGCAGGTTTCCGTCAGGTTGTAGAGCACTTCGTCGAGCCGTCTGGCCTGCGCCGGGTCCTTGGCCAGGCTGAACGGCTTGGTCTGGTCCACGTATTGATTGGCGCGGGTGACCAGTCCCCAGATGCTTTGCAAAGCGGATTGAAGCTGGTTTTGTTTCAGCAACGCGCGGGTCTCATCCGCGGCTTTCGCGGCCGCGGCGGCCAGTTCGTCATGCTTCGCCGGCACGACGCCGTTGCGATAACGTTTCAGCATCGAGAGCGAGCGGTTGACAAGATTGCCCAAACCGTTCGCGAGTTCAGCCTGATAACGTGACTTGAATCCGGCGTCCGTCCAGTTGCCGTCGGGGCCAACATCCAATTCGCGCAAAACATAAAAACGAAACGCGTCCAGTCCCCATTCGTCAATGACCGCAACCGGGTCAACGATGTTGCCGGTGCTTTTGCTGATCTTCGCGCCATCCTTCTGCCACCAGCCGTGGACGAGGATTTGTTTTGGCAGCGGCAGGCCCATCGCCTTGAGCATGATCGGCCAGAAAACTGCGTGAAATTTCACAATGTCCTTGCCGACGACGTGAAGGTCGGCGGGCCAGAGGGAAAGTGACGGGTGACGAGTGACAGGTGACGGGGGCAAGGCAGACAAGACGGTTGCATCGCCGTGGGCGGCGGGGATGCTGATGTAATTTACCAGCGCGTCGAACCAGACATAGGTCACGAAATTCGGGTCGAAGGGCAGGGGAATGCCCCAGTTCAAACGCGCCGCCGGACGCGAGATGCACAGGTCTTCGAGTTCGTTGTTCTTGAGAAAGCCGAGCACTTCATTGCGGCGATGATCGGGTTGGACGAACGACGGGTTCTTTTCGAGGTAATCAATCAGCCATGGCTGGTGCGCCTTGAGTTTGAAGTAATAATTGTCCTCCAGCAGTTCGACGACTTCACCGTAACTCGGATCGAACGTGCCGTCCGTCCGGCGGTCTTTCTCGGTCAAAAACGTTTCTTCCTTCGTCGAATAAAAACCGGTGTAGCTCGCCTTGTAAAAATGTCCGGCGGTGTGGAGCTTCGCGAGGATGGCCTGGACGAATTCCTTGTGCCGGGGATCGGTGGTACGGACGAAATCGTCGTTGGTCAATTCCAGTTTTTTGGCGAAGGCCTTCCAATCCGCCGCCAGTTCGTCGCAGTAGGCCTGCGGCGATTTGCCTTCGGCTTGCGCGGCCTGCTGGACTTTCTGGCCGTGTTCGTCCAGGCCGGTCAGGAAAAACGCTTCCTCCCCCAGACTGCGGCGCGATCGCGCGATGACGTCAGTGACGATTTTCTCGTAGGCATGGCCGAGATGCGGCTGGCCGTTGACGTAATCAATGGCGGTGGTGATGTAAAACCGTTTGTTCATCGGGACGAACAGTGTGGCGGATAAATGCAGCATTGGCAACTCTGCGGCGCAGGCGGTGATGGGCTACTTTGAATCTAAATACTTCCGAACGAGCGATGCTAAAAGAAAGAATTCAGTTTCATTTTCGCGTCTTCGGGGTGCCAGCTTAATGGCTCCATTTTCAACTTTTTCAAGGACTGCTTCTGTCGCGTTGATAAATGCCCTCGCTCCTTCCGCATCCTTTGTTATACAAGCCTTAGTTGCGTCCTTTGTTGGGCAGAGAATTAAAGATTCAGAGAATGGGATGGCCAATTTTTCTGAAGGCACGCTGGCGGATAGAGATATTAAGCCTGCCATGACTTACTCCATTAACATAAACGACAAGCTCTGTCACAACGTTGAGGAAGTGCCCGCTTTCGGCAGGGCCATTTTCGGTTTGGTTTCACCTTGCCAACGGGTCAAACGCGGGGTTTAATGCGCGGCTGCGGCTGGCTGGGTAGCTCAGTTGGTAGAGCAGAGGACTGAAAATCCTTGTGTCGGCGGTTCAATTCCGCCCCCAGCCACCATCCTTCGCTCCGAACCTCCAAGAGTCGGTTCCGAGCTACGGATGGCAGGCCAGCCTTCTACAGCGGAGAGCAAAGGCTGCCGCGCGGGGGCACAGAACGCTTGAAAACACTGCACAAATATCTGACCGGCCAGGTGCTCGCCTCGTTGGTGCTGACGGTGGCAGTGTTCACCTTTGTGCTGTTGCTCGGCAATGTCATCAAGGAGATTTTGAGCCTGCTCATCAACGGCCAGGCGCGTCCCGGCATTATCTTCCAGGCCATCGGCCTGTTGATTCCTTTTGTCTGGGTCTTTGCGCTGCCCATGGGTTTGCTGACGGCGACGCTGCTGGTGTTCGGCCGTTTCAGCGCGGACCAGGAGCTCACCGCTGCGCGCGCCAGCGGTGTCAGCCTGCTTTCGCTCATCATGCCCATTTTGTTGTTAAGTCTTTTCTGCTGCGGTCTCAGCGCCTGGATTAATACGGACCTCGGCCCGCGTTCCCGTGTGGCCTACAAGAAATTGCTTTTCCAGCTCCGGGCTGAACTGGTGAACGCCCAACTGCCGGAAGGCCGGTTCATTTATGATTTTCCGGGCTACATTTTTTACACGGAAAAAAATCGCAGCGGCAATTTGCAAGGCGTAATGATCTTCAAGCTCGAAAATGAGACCAACGTGGAAACAACTTTGCGCGCGCCGCGGGGTCAGTTCGAAACCGACATGACGAACAAACAACTGATTTTGCACTTATTCGACGCTCGCAGCGTGACGTTAACCGGACCACGTGTGGGGATCACCGCATCCCCGGAAATAACATTGAATTTCGACCTGAACACGGCGACGAACCAGCCGGGCAAACCCAAAATCAGCGACATGACGTTCTGGCAGTTGCGGGACGAACTGCGCGATTTGGAGCGACGAATCGGCCTGCCGCCAGAGGCCACCTTGACCTCCGATGAATTGCGCGCCCAAGCCCGTGAATTAGCCAGACAGCGAAACGATTTGACCGAGCCGATTCGTGTGGAGATGAACCGGGAGATCTCGTTTTCGTTTGCGTGTTTTGGCTTCACGCTCGTCGGGATTCCGCTCGGCATTCGCATGCACCGGCGCGAGACGAACGTTGGCGTCGCCATCGCGCTTTTGCTCGTGCTGGTTTATTACAGCTTCATCATTGCCGGCGAACAGTTGTCCGCCCGGCCGGAGCTGGTGCCGCATTTGATTCTCTGGCTGCCGAATTTTATCTTTCAAGCCGTCGGCGCCGTGCTGCTGTGGCGCGCCAATCGCGGAATTTGAAAATTACCCTGCCTTGCGCCGGTAAATTTTATGCATCGCCGCCTGGTCAACCGGCTTGACAAGCAGTTCGTCAATGTTCACGTGCGGTGGACGGCTGGCAACCCAGACCAAAATTTCCGCGATGTCTTCCGCTGTCAGGGGATTTATGCCTTCGTAAACTTTTTCCGCGCGCACAGCGTCGCCTTTGAAACGCACGAGCGAAAAATCCGTTTTTACCAGGCCCGGGTCAACCGTGCTGACCCGAATGCCCGTGCCGTTCAATTCGAATCGCAGCACGCGGGTGATTTGCAATTCACCCGCCTTGGCGGCGCAATACGCGGCGGCGCCTTCGTAAGCCGCGTGGCTGGCATTGGAACCGATGTTGATGATGCTCGCGCCCGCGTCGTGCGGCATCAACGGCAGCGCCGCGCGTGTCACGCGCAACACGCCAAGCACGTTCGTTTGCAGCATCGTTTCCCAATCCGCGTCCTTGCCCTCGGCGACGCTGTCCTGGCCGTGCGCGCCGCCGGCGTTGTTGATCAAAACGTGCAAATCCTTTTGTCCGCCCATTTTCCCCCGCGCCCAGACGACGAACGTTTCCACGCTCGGCGTTTTGGTCACGTCCAAAACGTGAAAATGCGCCTCCGGTGCGCCAGCCTGGCGCGCCTCGGCGGCGACCCTTTCCAGACGGTCGGTGCGGCGCGCGCCGAGCAAAAGTTTTGCGCCTTCCACGCCGAACGCCCGTGCCGCCGCCGCGCCAAATCCACTCGACGCGCCGGTGATTAAAACCCATTTGTCATTCAACAGCGTTTTCATGGCTTAATGAATTTATGCAGACTAATCATGTGTTCTTTCGTCATCCTTGCTTCAAAGTTTGAATTTATTCGACAGTTTGTCGAATAAAAAACCAGCGATCAGGACGCACGGGCAGCCGATGACGACCGCGACAACACCCGAAAGAGCGAACCTTGTGAAAAAACGAATGCCTCCAACTGGCGCGGTTGCATGGGAAGAAGATTTAAGCTGTTATAAATTTCAGCCCGCCTTTGTTGCCTTTCGGTACGGAAGCCTTTGTCCTCGCTGTAGTTCAAGCGAAGATGGCCAAAAGTGGCGATCAGCAAATGCGTGACCGGAACCGCTTTTAAGGTAGCGCTCGAAGTGTTGCGCTTGCTCAAAAGTTTCGAACGCAACATATATTTTCAGCTTCCATGGTACAAACTTCGCGGTGTGATCGCATCGGCCCGCATTGTGTTCGGCGACGCGATGCTTTAGGTCAGAGGGGTGTCCGATGTAGCGATTTTCAGGACGGCTGATGCTTTCAATGATATAGGTGTAAAACATCATGCAAATTGCCCAGGCTGGCCTGCCATCCGTAGCTCGGAACTTATGGCGAAAAGTCCTCCTTCGCCAAGGCTACGGAGGATGGTGGAGCCGACAGGAATCGAACCTGCGACCTTCTCATTGCGAACGAGACGCTCTACCAACTGAGCTACGACCCCATCCACGTCAGCCGCAAATAGCTTCGCCAAAATGATCGCCGCGCGCAACCGTTAAGTAAGCCGGGCGCCCTTCGACACCGCCCCCGGAGCGCCGGCCTCCGGCCCGGCGGGTGTTGCGATTCCAGCAGAAACGCGCCGGATCGGAAATCGGCGCTCCGCTGTTGCCATCAAAGTCAGGGGCAATGGCGCAGCGCCCGACATAACCGGTCATGGAAGTCGGTGTTGGCAATTCCTGTCGCCCTTGCTATTTTCCGGGCGCATGTCCGACACGGCTGTTGTGGCCCAAACGCCCTCGAAGGCAAGAGTGTTTCTCCGCCGGTTGATCACCACGGTGATTCTCTGGACGGTGATTCTCGTGGCTTTGTTCTCCAGCAACCGGTTGATTTCCGGCGGCGTTTTCATTCTCATCATGATATTTCTCGCGACGGCCGGGCTGGCGGAATTTTACGGACTCGTTGAAAGGCGCAATCTGGTCTGCTTCAAATGGTGCGGTCTGCTCGGGGGTGTGTTGCTCATGGTGGGCACGTTTTTGCATGTGACCGGACATCTCGGCATTTACGATTCGCCGTCGCGCGCGAACGATTTTGAAACGGGTTTCCTCATCCTGTTCGTGCTCGGTTTGTGCGTGCGGCAATTTGTTTCGCGCAGCAACACGGCGGGCATTCTGGCGGTCTCCACGACCTTGTTTGGCCTGATGTATGTGCCGTGGCTGTTGAACTTCATCCAGAAAATCAATTTTTTCCCGGGCGTGGACGGCAAGTTCTACGTCCTTTACTTCGTCCTGGTGACGAAATTCAGCGACACCGGCGCGTATGCCGTCGGCTCGCTCATCGGCCGACATAAAATGATTCCACGCATCAGCCCCGGCAAAACGTGGGAGGGCTTTGGGGGCGCGATTTTTCTTTCGACCGTGGCGAGCCTCGTCTTTGTGCATTTTTTTGGCGATAAAATGGCGGGCATGAACTGGCGGCACGCGCTGGTGCTGGGTGTTTTGCTGGGTTTGACGGCGGTGATCGGTGACTTGATTGAATCGCTCTTCAAACGCGAGGCGGGCGTGAAAGATTCCGGCGGACTGTTTCCCGGCATCGGGGGCATTCTCGACTTGCTGGACAGTTTGCTGTTCAATGCGCCCATCATGTATCTCTATTTGCGGCATATTCTCACGCATCCGTGAGGGGATTTACGATATACGATATACGATTTACGCCCGTGTCGGCAGACCATGATGATTAACATTCAACGACTGAACCGCTATGACTCGTGAAGAAATGAAATCTCGGACAAAGGAGTATGCGAATCGCATCGTCCGCGTTTGTGCAGCGCTGCCGAATAATTGGGTCGCGCAAACATTGGGCAAGCAACTTCTCCGCAGCGGAACTTCTGTGGGGGCGAACTATCGCGCCGTCTGCCGCGCCAAATCCAACTCGGATTTCATCAACAAGCTTCGTATTGTCGAGGAGGAATGTGACGAGTCGCTTTTTTGGATGGAACTGCTGGTGGACAACAATCTTATCAAGCGGTCCCGACTTGGTGGCCTGATGAGAGAGGCCGATGAAATTTTGGCCATCATTGTTTGCTCGGCGAAAACCGCGCGAACATCATCTGGTCGCGTCAATCGTCTATCGTAAATCGTAAATGAAAAACGTTGTTTTACTCGGTTCGACCGGCTCCATCGGCACCAGCACCGTCAAGGTGGTCGAGGATTTGCCGGACCGCATCCGGCTGGTCGGTCTGGCCGCCGGGAACAACGCCGAACGGTTGCTCGAACAGGCGCGCAAACACCGGCCGGAGGCCATTTCAATCAGCCATCCCGAAAAAGCCCGTGATTTGGCCAAATTCTCCGGCCCGGGGACGCAGGTTTATTCGGGCGACGAAGGTTTGATCAAACTCGCCACGCTGCCGTCGGCGGACATCGTGCTCATCGCCATCGTCGGCACGGCGGGATTGAAGCCCGCGCTCGCCGCGATTCGCGCGGGCAAGGACATTGCCATCGCGTCGAAGGAAATTCTGGTGATGGCCGGCGAAATTGTGATGAGCGAGGCGCGCAAACACGGCGTTCGCGTGCTCGCCGTGGACAGCGAACACTCGGCGATCTTTCAGTGTCTCGACGGCAAGCCGTCCAATTCCGTCCGCAAACTCTGGCTCACGGCGTCCGGCGGACCGTTTCGCAACACGCCGAAGGAGGAATTTCCCAACATCACCGTCGAACGCGCGCTCAAACACCCGTCGTGGGTCATGGGCAAAAAAATCACCATTGACTCGGCGACGCTGTTCAACAAGGGACTGGAAATGATTGAAGCGCGCTGGCTGTTCGACATCGGCATCGAGCGCGTGGGCGTGCTGGTGCATCCGCAAAGCATCGTTCATTCGATGGTGGAATTTGTGGATGGAGCGTTGCTGGCGCAACTTTCCACGCCGGACATGTGCCTGCCGATTCAATACGCGCTGACGTATCCTGACCGCGCGCCGAGTGAGCGCGTGCAGACCAATTTTGCAAAGCTTGGCAGCCTGACGTTTGAGGAGCCGGATGCGGAACGGTTTCCGGCGCTGAAACTCGCGCGCCGGGCAGGGGAGGTGGGCGGCACGCTGCCGGCGGTGTTGAACGCGGCGAACGAGGTGGCGGTCGAAGCGTTCGTGAACCGCAAAATCAATTTCCCGCAAATCACGGAAATTGTGCGCCGCACGATGGAGACACACAAAGTTGTGTTGCATCCGACACTGGAACAAATTTTGGAAGCCGACGCCTGGGCGCGGCGCGAGGCGGCCAGATAATAAATTCGTCCTCGTCCTCGTCCTCGTAATCGAAAACAAGAATCGAGGACGAGGACGAAGAACGAGGACGATTGCGCAGCAGGTGGCGAAATAAACGGCGTTTCCCTCAACGATTTGAGGCTTCGGCGGTGCAGACTATCCTTGTATTAGGCGGCATATTCCAGATTAGGGTTTTAGATTTGCTGGAGGGGCGTCATTCGTTGCATGTCCGTATAGCTCAGGTTCTAATACTGTCCCGTCCATCAGGACTATGCATGTCATGTGATTCAGATAAGCGTTAACGTTGCCAAATACGATCCTGTAATGGAAATCAAACCGATATCGGTCATCATCTGGTCTGACTGCACGAAGGAGAATATAATCAACGTTATAACTTCCTGAAACTCCTTTGGAAGTAAGCCACTTCCTTGCTATTTTGAGCGCCTTCATTTGAGAAACAGGAGGCTCTGCCTTTTCCGGGTTCCACTTTGGCAATCGCTGGAGACGATTGTACGGAAGCCACCACTGATTCGTACCTCCACCCCAGTCCATATCAGTTTGGTACAATAGCAACCTAGCCTCTTCTCCATGAACACTGTGCTCCCCGACAAAAGACAACATTCCAAAGCACACAGCGATGATCAAAGATTTCATATCGTATTCCTTCCAATCGCCGAAGCCGCCTGACAGATAATGGACTGTGTGCCATAATCGCTGGACAGCCCATCCTGTTTCATGTGCCAACCCTATTTCGGTCGTCCGTGGCTGTCCAGAATGATTTTGATTCAACGCTCGCCCTCCCCATGAATCTCGTAGCCGTGGACGTCAGTCCGCGCCAAAATAATTCGGGGCAGAGACTTTCAAACCGGGAAATTTGCGCCGACTCACGTCGGCGGCTACGGCTCAGGGGTTTAACGCGCGACGTCCCATGAACCGGAACGCTGAACTCCGATTCGGCGTGATTCAGCTTGAGAAAGTTTCGCGCCAGGTCGGAGACCGGGCTCCAATACCACGATGGATGACCCCAATGCGCGCCCGATTTTAGGATTGGAGGCTTCCCATAAACCTCGTAGCCGTGGACGTCAGTCCGCGCCAAAATAATTCGGGGCAGAGACTTTCAAACCGGGAAATTTGCGCCGACTCACGTCGGCGGCTACGGTTCAGGGGTTTAATGCGCGCCCGCACCCTGAACTGCAAGATAGGCGGGCAGTCCTTCCACCTTCGCGGCGCGACGGTGGCTGCCCGCCGCGAATGCCCAACGGCGGCGCGCACGGAGTGATGCGCCCTACCTTCCCCAAGTTCAGGGCCTTGCGTTCCGTGATTGCGGGCGAAGTTTTCCCTGATATAATCACAATGTCCCTGCGTTGGGGGGCTGATTTTTTAGCATGACCATTTTGAATGTCATTTACGTAATTGCCGCCGTGCTGGTGTTGTTCGGCGCGGCCATTTTCATCCATGAATTCGGCCATTTCTGGGTCGCGCGGAAGCTGGGCATGAAGGTCGAGGAATTCGCCGTCGGTTTTGGCCCGAAAATCCACAGTTGGCAGCGCGATGGCATTGAATACTCGATCCGTTGGATTCCGGCCGGCGGTTTTGTGAAACTGCCCCAAATGGTTACCGCCGAGGCGCTCGAAGGGCAGTCGGTGGAAGAAGTTCCGCCGGCGCCACCCGGGCACAAAACTCTCGTTGCCTTTGCCGGGCCGTTCATGAATGTGGTTTTTGCGTTCGCCATCGCCACGGTGATTTATTTTGTCGGCCTGCCCATTCCGGTGAATCCGGCCATCATCGGCTATGTCGAACCGGGGTCGGCGGAAGCCAAACTCGGCATTCAAGAGGGCGATCGCATCGTGTCGGTGAATGGCGAGAAGGTGAAATCTTGGCAGGACGTGGTGACGAGCACGTGGTTTGCACGCACGAACGTGCTGCCGGTGGTCATTGAACATGACGGCAAGGAAATCACGTATCAACTCAAGGCAACGGCCGATAACGCCATCGGCCTGAAGCTGCTCAATCTCGATCCGCGCGACCATCCCCAAGTATTAGAAGTTGTTTCCGACAGCGCGGCGGAAAGAGCCGGCCTGAAGCAGGGCGACCACATCATTTCATTAGCTGGTGTGCCCATTGCCAGCCGCGAACAACTGGTTGACATTATTCACAAGCGCGGCGGACAACCCACCGAAATGCGGGTTGATCGCGGTGCGCAAAAAGTGGCGCTTAGCATCACGCCGACGGTTGATCCAATAACCAAAAACGGGAGAATCGGCATCATATTCGATCCGGATTCGACACAGGTTTACATCGTTCAGAAGCCGGGGCCGACGCCGTGGGAACAAGTGCGCAACGAGACAGACAAGATTTTCACGATCATCGGCGCGCTCATTCATACGCGGGAAACGGGCGTGGGCGCAAAAGATTTGTCCGGGCCGGTCGGCATCTTCGCCATTCTCGCCAATGCGGTAAATAGTGATTATCGCCTGGCTTTGAGTTTTCTGGTGCTGCTCAACATCAATCTCGCGATCATCAATTTGCTGCCGATTCCCGTGCTTGACGGCGGACACATTTTGATGGCGATCATTGAGAAAATCCGCCGCCGGCCTTTGAGCATCAAATTCGTGGAATACACCACGACCGGTTTCGCGGTGTTGTTGATTTCATTCATGCTTTACGTGACGTTTTTCGACATCAAGCGGTTTTCACTGTTCCGCGCGATGTTCAAAACCGACGTGCAAATCCAGCAATCGGCGCAGCCTGCTGTATCTGTGCCGACAAAATAATTTCCTCATGCGTTACTGCGAATCCCCATTTTTTTATCACCGGCGAAAGACCCGCGAAGTCGTCATCGGCGATCCGGCGCACGGCGGGGTCATCATCGGGGGCGCCCATCCCGTCGTGAAGCAGTCCATGCTCACCTGTGACACGATGGACACCGCCGAATCGGTGAAACAGACGCTCGATCTCGTTGCCGTCGGCTGCCAGCTCGTCCGCATCACCGCGCCGACGGTGAAGGACGCGGCGAATTTGCAGAACATCGTGGCGGAACTGCATAAACGCGGCTGTTTCGTGCCGATTGTGGCGGACATCCATTTCAAGCCCGAAGCCGCAATGGAAGCGGTGAAGTGGGTCGAGGTTGTGCGGGTCAATCCCGGCAATTATGCCGACTCAAAAAAATTTGCGACCAAGGAATACACGGATGAGCAATACACCGCCGAGTTGAAGCGCATTGAGGAAAAATTCACGCCGCTGGTGCTGGAATGCATCCGCCGGAAACGCTGCCTGCGCATCGGCACCAACCACGGCTCATTGAGCGACCGCATCATGAACCGCTACGGCGACACGCCGCTGGGCATGGTCGAGAGCGCGCTGGAATTCGCCCGCATCTGCCGCAAACACAATTTCCACAACTTCAAGTTCTCGATGAAGGCATCCAATCCCAAGGTGATGATCGAGTGCTACCGCCTGCTGGTCGCGCGATTAAACGAATTAGACGAACAGGAATTCAATCCGCAATCCGCAATCCGCAATCCGCAATCGTGGAATTATCCGATTCATCTCGGCGTCACTGAAGCGGGCGAGGGCGAAGATGGCCGCATCAAATCCGCCATCGGCATCGGCTCGCTGCTGTGCGACGGTTTGGGCGACACGATTCGTGTCTCGCTCACGGAAGATTCGCCGCGCGAGATAGAGGTTTGCACCGATTTGCTGGCGCAGATTCCCAAGCTGACCTGTTCGGTGTCCCGCCTTCAGGCGGCATTGGCAGAACCGGCTAAAGCCGGGACACCAAACACCTTTCCCTTTGACCCGTTCCATTTTGAACGTCGTGAAACACCGGAAATCGAGTTGAACGGGCAAGTCAAATGCGGCGGCGAACAGCTCATCCGCGTGGTAGTCACCCGCGCCACGTGGGACAAGGTGGTTCCGAAGATTCGCCCGAAGGACGACGTGAAACCGGAGGCGGTTTACGAAGACCTGAACATTGCCGAGATTGACCCCACCAAGGATTTTGAAATCAACTGCGAGACGCAACTTGTCACCGTGAAGGATGGCATTAACCTGCCGGCCATCACTGCGTTTCGTCTGCTCGCTGCGAAGTTGAAACGCCTTGGCCGGAATAATCCGATTCTGCTCAAGGACTGCCTGGAGTTTGGTAGCCGCCGACGTGAGTCGGCGCAAAATTCACCTGCGAATGGAAGTGCGCCGACTCACGTCGGCGGCTACGAAGTTCTTGAGCCGAAAATCGCTTTGCTCCGCGCGTCCGTGGTCATCGGCTCGCTGCTGGCGGATGGCATTGGTGACGCGATTTTGATTCGCGGCGAGGCCGGTGGCGGACAATCGCTGCGGCTGGCTTACAACATATTGCAGGCGGTGGGCTGCCGCTCGTTCAAGACCGATTACGTGGCGTGCCCGAGCTGTGGCCGCACGTTGTTCAACCTGCAGACCGTGACGGCGCGCATCAAGGCGCGCACGGAGCATCTCAAGGGTGTGAAAATTGCCATCATGGGCTGCATCGTGAACGGCCCGGGCGAAATGGCCGACGCGGATTTCGGTTACGTGGGCGGCGCACCCGGCAAGATCAATCTTTACGTCGGCAAGCAGGCCATCAAATTCAACATCCCCGAAGCCGAAGCCGTGGACCGGCTGGTGGACCTCATCAAGGAACACAACAAGTGGGTCGAGCCGGAACAGAAAGAAGTGGCGGCTCACTCTTAAGCTGAGAACAAAAAACTGTGCATGCTTTCATTAGCTATTCCACGGTTAACAAAAAATGGTCCAGCCCTGTCAAATCAGCACTTCTATCAGTTGGCTTTCAGGGATTTCTGGCACACGAAGATCTCCAACTTTCTGAGGAATGGAAGGCTTCGATCATAGATGAACTAAACAAGGCGGATGTTTTCGTCGCGATACTCAGCAACGAATTCAAGCAATCGGAATATTGTTCGCAAGAAGTCGGCTTTATTGTTTCGAGAAAGAAAGTGTTGATCATTCCACTGTCAATAGACGGAACAATTCCCTACGGTTTCATATCTCATCTTCAAGGAGTTCGTGTCAGTAACGAAGATAAAATATCCCAAGTAATCCCCGCTGTCCTTCTAAGAAAACGACCGCGGATTGCGATTCCAGCGTGGATTAAGGAAGTTGAAGCGGCAGTGTCGTTTAGGCATGCTGAGGCGATTGTTGAGCCGCTGGTTGCCCATTTCTCAAAATTCACTGATGAAGAGGCAGTGGCTTTCACGAAGGCAGCACTTGGGAATCGTCAGGTTTGGGATGCTAGTCTCTGCCAGACTGAATATTTACCGGCATTCAAAAAATCGAATTGGAAACATCTTCCTAAATCGCTTCGGGCGGATTTTTCAAAAAAGGTTAAATTGCCTGAAGATTAACACATCATTTTTCAACCCCCACTTGGTAAACCTGGTTTGAAAGTCATGCCATTAGCTGCGGCGCATTTATTTTTTCCCGCCGATTCTCTCAACATCTGCCAAATCCTGCGGGCGGCCGGTGGCCAGTTTGTTCCGCACCAGCAGTTCCTTGCTGATGACCCACACCGGCAGGCCGTCGAGGTTCGTTTCAATTTTGGTTTTCCACGCTTCCTCGAAGAAAACCGCCGTGACGGAAGTCAGCAGGTCAATCCGATTGGGAGCGCGGCCCAGTTGAATGACGGTTTCAGGTTTGCGGAAATCGTCCGGCTTGAATTCTGGAAATCCAAAATCATTGACAGCGGCGGCAACGAGCGCGGCGTTTTCCGGCGAAGTTTCGATGAGTAAGTCAATGTCCTCCGTAAAACGAAGCAGGCCGTGATAGGCAACGGCATGTCCGCCTACCAACAGAAACTTAATCTTCCTGGAGTTTAATAACGCGAGAAACTCTCTCAAGTCTTTGCTTAATTTCATCGGGGTAAGCGGAGGCGATTAAATCGCAGAGCATTTCCAGCCGTTGTTCCGGTGTGAATGATTGATAAGATTCGCGATCTGCCTTGTCGGCTTCAGCAAAGGAGCTAAAGATGCGAGCCACTTTTTCCACGCGCATAGTTTATCACATTAAGCGTGGGTCGCACAGGAAATTTTCAATGTGAAATCATTTTTGGTCCTTGTGTCGGTGATAAAGTTGAAGCAGTTTCGCAATCTGCACAAAACCAGCGCCATCGCTGCGGTTCGGATTTGTAAATTCTTCAGGAATGGTTGTTTTCAGAGTTCCCGTGAAGCACTTCATGCAGTGTATTAAGCATGGTCTCGGCGGTGTAGGGCTTGGGGATAAAATGTTGGATGCCGGCGTTCTTTGCCATGGCCAGGCCACCGTCGGAGGCCAGGCCGGTTGAACTGACGATCCTGACTTCCGAATTGATGGCTTTAAGGGCAACAATGGTGGCCGGGCCATCCATGATGGGCATGGCCATGTCAGTGATGACCACGTCAATTTCCTTCTGCCGGGGCGCGTAAAGAGAGACGGCTTCAGCGCCATCAGCCGCGAGCAGGACGCGGTAGCCAAAACGGGTCAGCACTTTTTGCGCAAGGTTGCGGATAGGCTCCTCGTCATCCACGACCAGCACCAGTTCATCATGGCCGCGCGGCAGTTTGGATTGTTCGATTTCCGCGTCATCTTCGTCATCCAGCGTGGTGTTGGCTGGAAAATAGACTTTGAATGCCGTGCCCTTGCCCGGCGTGCTGTGATAATTGATGAAACCGCCGTGACTCTTGACGATGGCCAAAGTGGTGGACAGGCCCAGACCGGTGCCTTTGCCGAGGGCTTTGGTGGTAAAGAAAGGATCGAATATCTTGTCCTGTATCGCCTTCGGAATTCCCGTGCCGGTGTCCTCCACTTTGATGCACACGTACGGACCGGGCCGGACTTCCAGATTCATGCCGGCATAGACTTCATCGAACATCACATTTTCCATGTGGATGGCCAGGGCGCCGCCTTTGGGCATGGCGTCGCGCGCGTTGACGCAGAGATTCAACAGGGCCTGGTGGATTTGGGTCGGGTCGCCGATAATGGTCCAGAGGTCGTCAGGTGAATGGAATTCAAACTTCACTGATTTGGGGAAGGTTTCATGGACAATCTGTTTGATTTCGCGGACGACGTGAGCGGGATAAACCAGGGTGCGCTCGCCGGTGACCCCGCGTCCGAAAGCCAGCACTTGTTTCACGAGGCTCGCACCGCGCTGGACGTTGGTTTCCAGAACGCGCAGCAATTGTTGCCCGTCATCATCGGTGATTTTTTCCTTTAACACCTGCACCGCGACGAGGAGTGGTGTCAGCACGTTGTTAAGGTCGTGGGCGATGCCGCCCGCCAGGGTGCCAATACTTTCCATGCGTTGAGAACGCAGGAACTGGGTTTCGAGTTTTTTCTTTTCGGTGATGTCGCTGAAAAGAAAAAGCAGGTGCGGTTCGTCGCCCCGGACAAAGAGACTGAATTGACAGACCAGCCAGATTTCCTTGCCAAAGGTGCTGACGAAATGGGGTTCACACTGCTGCGGGCTTCCGGTGGCCAGGGTTTTTTCCGCCAGCTTGAGCAGGCCCGAATTGCGCCACGATTCGAGCTGCCGAAAATTCTGGTTCAAAAGTTGGGACACAGTGGCATTGACCGTCCGGGCGGCTGCCTCGTTGGCCAATACGCATTGACCGGACGCCTTGTAAACGAGAATCCCCACTGGAGCGTCCGAGATGATTTTCCGGTTGAAATCGAGCGTCTCAGCCAGGGAGTGCTCCATCCGCTTGCGCTCGGTGATGTCCTGAAGGGTGGAGCGGATGCCGGTAACGCGCCCGTCGTCGTCGCGCAGAATCCGATTCTCAATCAGGACCGGCAGAAAGACTCCATCCTTTCGCCGATAGTTTCGTTCCACCAACTCGGTCACCGGCGTTTTCCCCGCCAGCCTGGCCATGACCGCTTCCCTGGCTTTCTCCCGTTCGGCAACAAAGTCCCACACGAAATGTCCCACCATTTCTTCGGTGGTATATCCCAGCATGACCAGTTCGGTGCGATTAACCCTGGTGATGCGTCCCTCCCCATCCAACTCGTGATACCCCACCGGAGCGTCTTCAAACAGCGACTCAAATTGTATTTTGCTCTCTTTTAATTCCTTCTCCGTTCGCTTGCGCTCGGTAATATCTTCTTTGACGGCCAGAAAGTGAGCGATGTGACCAGCTGCGTCGTAGATCGGGGAAATGGAAGCCCACTCCCAATAAAGTTCGCCGTTCTTCTTCCGGTTATGAAATTCTCCACGCCACTCCCCGCCAGCGACGATCGTCTCCCACAGTCGCTTGTAATCCCCAGGCGGCATTTCGCCCGACTTCAAAATGCGGGGATTTTTGCCGATCACTTCTTTGGCCGAATAACCCGTCACCTCCATGAACTTCGGGTTGACATATTCGATGTTACCGGCCTTGTCGGTGATGATGATGGAAACCGGACTATGTTCGATGGCGAGCGACAACTTGCGGACTTCTTCATTCGCCCGCTTGCGCTGCCAAATCACGAATGCCATCAGCCACAACACACTAACGCCCATCAAACGGTTGAACATCGCCAAATGGGGATTCATCCCCGGCGGGGAAAGAAAGAACCCCGCCAGCATCAGCAACGAGAAAACGGCGGCGAGCAAAATGGGTAAAAGCCGGCCGCCGACATAAACCGATAACAGCAGGGGAATGAAATAACAAACCCAGTCGGAAATTCCCAAGGGGGTGAACAGATCCAAAACAAACCCCCCAATGGCAAAAACAGGAATTGCCAGAAAACCAACCGTTCTAAATCGCGCAGAGGTCATAAGCCATGGCGTCCCTAAGTTAACTTTAAATATACGTTATTATTATCGCTTAAGCAAGGTGAATCTTCTTTGTATTCTTTGAAAAGTGGCCCATGACCCGTGGCCAATAACGCTTGCCAAATGCGCACGCTGCATTAAAGTATGCGGCCACTTTTCAATTTATGGACATATATCGGGTGAACGGAATTTTGGCCCAGGCAACCGGCCCGCAAACGGCTCCATCGGCTCAACCGCAGCAGCCCGTTTGGATGACGTTTGCCCCGATGATTCTGCTGGTCATCGTGTTTTACTTTATTTTGATTCGTCCGCAGCAGCAGCGCGCCAAGCAGCAGGTTAAATTGATTGCCAGCCTCAAATCGGGCGACAAGGTCGTCACGTCTAGCGGCATCGTCGGCGTCGTCATCACGGTGAAGGACCGGACCGTTTCACTCCGTTCGGCGGATGCCAAAATGGAAGTCACCAAATCTTCAGTCACGGAAATCCTCGAAGGCGGCGATGCCGTGGAATCCTGAGCCAACCATGAGCCGTAACAATCCCTGGATATTTCTTTTTGTCGTTCTGATCATCTGCTGGTCGTTTTACGAAATGTATCCGCCGACGTCGCGCAGCTTGGTGCAGGCGTTTGAAACGCGGGCGGTGAACCGGGACACGAACTTTACGGCTATCGTGCAGCGACTCCAGCCGTTGCTACAGGCCGGAACCAACAGCGAGTTTGGCAATTTGCAGGAGGCCATCGGCACGAACAACCTCACGCCGTATTTCCCGTTCTTTAATGCCAGGAATGAGCTGTATCCAAACACTTTCATCCTGAATCAGCTTCAACGTGATGCGTTGGGCAAAATCAAACTCGGACTGGATTTGCAGGGCGGCACGTCATTCCTCGTGAGAATGGACACCAACCGCCTGGTCTACGTTGAGACGGTTACGAATAGTAGTTCAGGCGCAGTCGAGGTGATTACGAACATGGCCAGGACGGAAGGTGCGTTGTCGCAGGCGGTCGAGGTGTTGCGCAAGCGCGTGGATGCGTTTGGCGTGGCCGAGCCAATCATTCAACCGGCGGGCGGCAACTGCATTTTGATTCAGTTGCCCGGGCTGTCTCACGAAGCGAAGGAAAGCGCCAAGGCGCAAATTCAAAAGGCCGCGTATCTGGAATTCCGGATGGTGAAGGAAGACAGCGACGAGATCATAAAAAACAACGAGCCGATTCCGCCCGGCTACGAGTTACTCAAGCGCGTTGAACTACAACCCAATGGCCCGCCGGTCATCGAGCAGGTCATCGTGAAGAAAAAGCCGGAAAACAAACTGGCCGGCGACATTATCGAAAACGCCTATGCCACGCGTGGCAACCTGGGCGAACCGCAAATTGAATTCCGACTGAACAGTGAAGGCGCGAAGCGGTTTGGTGAGGTGACCCGAAACAATATCGGGCAACGACTGGCCATTATTTTGGACAGAGAGTTGTATTCTGCGCCAGTAATCCAAAGCGCGATTGAAACGGGCAATGGACAAATTACAGGTCGTTTCACCGTTGAACAGGCCCAGGAACTGGCCAATGTCCTGCAAAATCCGCTGCGGGCGCCGCTCATAATTGATTCTTCCTATGACGTTGACCCGACGCTCGGCCGGGACTCGATTCGCAGCGGCATCCATGCGTCCGTCCTGGCGATCATTTTTGTTTCCCTGTTCATGCTGGGTTATTATCTGCTGGCGGGCATCGTGGCAAATGTCGCGCTGGTCATTAACATCATCATCCTGCTCGGCGTGATGTGCTCCATCGGCACCACGCTCACGTTGCCGGGCATCGCGGGCGTGGTGCTCACCGTCGGCATGGCGGTGGACGCGAACGTGCTGATTTACGAGCGCATCCGCGAGGAGTTGGCCAAGGGCAAATCGCTGCGCGGCGCCATCGCCGCCGGTTACGCCCGCGCCTTTGGCACGATTTTCGATTCGCATGTCACGACGCTGATTTCCTCGATCATTTTGATTTTCATGGGCACGGGTGAAATCAAGGGTTTCGGCGTCACGCTGACGATTGGCGTGGCCGCCAGCCTGTTCACCGCGCTGGTGGTGACGCGGCTGATCTTCAATTTTCTGCTCGACCGCAACTGGATCAAATCGCTGCCGATGTTTCACCTCATCCGGGCCACCAAACTCGACTTTATGAAACTCGCCAAGCCGGCGTTCATTTTGACCTGGACGATCATTCTAATCGGTTTGGGTTACGGAATTTTTGATCGCGGCTCGAGATTGTTCGGCGTGGATTTTGCGGGAGGTGACAGCACCAAGTTTAGTTTCGCGCAAAAGCTGGACGTGGAACAAATTCGTTCCGCGCTGACCGCTGCCGGTGAAAAGGATTCACAGATCCAGTATCAAAAAGACGTGGGCGGCGGCATCGAAACCCTCCGCGTGACAACTTCAATTGGCTCCGCTGAAAAAGTCGTGCAGGCGCTCACCGAAAAATTCCCGCAGGCGCAGTTCAAAGCCATCGAACAGCAGCGCGTCGGCGCGGTGGTGGGTGACGAAATCAAACGCTCGGCCATCATCGCCTCGTTGTTGTCGTTGTTCGGCATTCTGATTTATGTGGCGTTTCGTTACGAATTTTACTTCGCCGTCGGTGCGGTCGTCGCGGTCATTCACGACGTGTTGATGACGATTGGCTGTTATTGCATTGCCAACGGTGTTTCGGGCCGCGAATTTAACTCCACCGTCGTCGCGGCAGTGCTGACCATCATCGGCTTCTCCACCAACGACACCATCGTGATTTTTGACCGGATCCGGGAAGACCTGAAGCTTGGCGTGCGCGGCTCGTTCAAGGAAATCATCAACCAGGCGCTCAATCAAACCTTGAGCCGGACGCTGATCACCTCGGGCACGGTGTTTTTGGCCACGACGGCGCTTTACGTTTTTGGCGGTGGCGTCATCAACGACTTCGCGTTCACCTTCCTCATCGGCATCCTCACCGGCACGTATTCGAGCATCTACATCGCCAGCGCGCTGGTGTTGTGGTTGCACAAAGGCGAACGTCCGGCCATCGGCGGTTCGCAGGTGACGATGCAAAACACAGCGACGGCGCGCGTCTGACGATACACAATCATGCCCGGTTTCGTTGAAATCACGCCATGGCACTGGGCGGGTTTCATTCTTTGCGTGCTGATTTTCCTCGCGCTCGACCTCGGCTTGTTTCATCGCCACGCGCGGGCAGTTAAATTCAAGGAAGCTGCCGCCTGGAGCGTGGTTTGGTTCGCGCTGGCGATGGCTTTTGCCGGGGCCATGGCACATTGGCGCGGACAGGAGGAGGCGATTCAATTCACCACCGGTTATATCATCGAACTTTCCCTGTCGCTCGACAACATCCTCGTCATCGCGCTCATTTTTGCGTGGTTTCGCATCCCGGTGAAATTTCAGCATCGCCTGCTGTTTTGGGGCATTCTCGGCGCGCTCGTCATGCGTGGCGCGATGATTGCCGCCGGCGCGGAACTGATCAACCAATTCGACTGGGTGCTTTATGTCTTCGGCGCGTTCCTCGTTTTTGCCGGGGTTAAGATGCTTTTTTCCGGCAAGGAAACCCTGCAGCCGGAAAAAAATCTCGCGCTGCGGCTCGCGCGAAAATGTTTCGCCGTTTCACCTGACCTTGACGGGCAGAAATTTTTCACCCGGCTCGATGGCCGCTCCGCGCTCACACCACTGGCGTTGGTGCTGCTGCTCATCGAGACGACCGATTTGATTTTCGCCGTGGATTCCGTCCCGGCGGTTTTTTCCGTCACGCGCAAGGCATTCATTGTTTTTACCTCAAACATTTTTGCCATCGTTGGCCTGCGCTCGATGTATTTTATGCTGGCGGGCGCGCTCGGTTATTTTCGCTATTTGAAAATCGGCTTGTCGCTCGTGCTCGCCGTTATCGGGGTGAAAATGCTCCTCGATCCGCATGGCCAGGAGCCGAAAAGGTTTCAGGTTGAAGTTCCGACGGGCGTTTCGTTGATGACGGTTGCCACGTTCATTATCATCGCCATCGTATTGTCCATCATGGTCGCGGAACGGGAGAAACGCACCGGCGCGGGCAATTCGTCAAAACCGTAAGCTCTAATGAAATTCCGCTGGTCGCTCGCGCCGCCGCAACCGCTCCTTGCCGGTCAACTGGCGGCGCAGCTCAAAATCCCGCCCTTGCTCGCGCAATGCCTGCTCAATCGCGGTTTCAGCGAACCGTCCGCCATTGAAAATTTTCTCTCGCCGCGCCTCAAGAACCTTGCCGACCCTTTTTTGCTCCCGAACATGGCCGTCGCCGTCGAGCGATTGCTCCGCGCCCGCGAACAAAATGAATCACTGATCATCTTTGGCGATTATGACGTGGACGGCGTGACCTCCACCGCGCTCCTCGTCGAAGTTCTGCGTCCGCTTGGCTGGAAGGTGGATTTTTATCTGCCGAACCGCATGGACGAAGGCTACGGCCTCAGCGCCGACGGCGTCGAAAATTGCCTCAAAAAGTTTCCCGTAAAACTGCTGCTCGCCGTGGACTGCGGCTCGACAGCCGTGGAAACCATCAGCCTTCTGCGTTCGCGCGGCGTGGAGGTCATCGTCCTCGATCATCACCAGGTTTCTTCGCCCCCACCGGCCGCCGTGGCGTTGGTGAACCCGCAACTCCAAAGTAGCGCAGGCGTCCCGCCTGCACCGGACAGGCGTGACGCCTGTGCTACTTTCACCGAACTTTGCTCTGTTGGTCTGGCCTTCAAACTGGCTCATGCGCTGGTCAAACGCGGACGCGAAATTGGCTTGCCGGGCGCGGCGGAATTTGATTTGCGACCACTCCTCGATTTGGTCGCGCTCGGCACGATTGCCGACCTGGTGCCATTGACCGGTGAAAATCGGATTCTCACTTCCGCCGGTTTGCAACGCCTTAATATGACGCAGCGGCCCGGTTTGCTCGCGCTCAAGCAGGTCGCGCAGTGCCCGCCAATGCTCGGCGCTTACGAAGTGGGTTTTCAACTGGCCCCGCGCCTGAATGCCGCCGGCCGGCTCGAAACCGCGGAGGAATCGCTGCATTTGCTGCTCGCGCGCGATTTGGCCGGGGCCATGCCCATCGCCCAAAGCCTCGACTCGCGAAACCGCGAACGCCAGAAGATTGAACGCGGCATCGTGGAGGAAGTCATCGGGGTCGTTAAATCAAAATTTGATCCGCAGACTGATTTCGTCATCGTCGAAGGGCGATTGCTCTGGCACATCGGCGTGGTCGGCATCGTCGCGTCGCGCGTGCTGCAACAATTTTACCGCCCCACGATCATTCTCGGCGGTGAAGGCGGTGAATGGCGCGGTTCGGGCCGCAGCATTGCGGGATTTGATCTGGCCGCCGCGTTGCGTGAGTGCGGCGATTTGCTCGTGCGGCACGGCGGTCACGCGATGGCGGCGGGACTGAGCCTTCAGCCGGACAAAGTGGACGCGCTCCGGCAGCGGTTGAATGAACTGGCGCGCCGCGCGTTGAAGCCGGAGGATTTGCAACCACCGGTGCGCCTCGATGCGGAAGTGGGTTTGGACGAAATGACTTTGGAATCGCTTGGCGAACTGGCGCGCTTGAAACCGGCCGGGCAGGGGAACCCGCCGGTGCAATTTTGCGCGCGCAGCGTCACGCACCAACGCCCGCTCCAGCGCATGGGCAAGGAGAAACAGCACGTCAAACTTTGGGTGACGGACGGCGCCGTGACGCACGAAGCCGTTTGGTGGAATGGCGGCGACGAGTCGTTGCCGGTCGGAAAATTTGATCTGGCGTTCGCGCCGCAGGTGAATGAATTCAACGGCCGCCGCACGGTGCAATTAAAAGTGCTCGATTGGCGGGCGGCGTGAAGTTTTTTAGAAATTACTTGCAATTATTTCGGGAATGGCTAAATTTGGCCCGTCTGTTGGACAACTTGTCCTTTCGAGGCATGGAAAATCTTCAAGTGAACGTGGTTCAGTGATGATTTGAGACCCGATGGTCGGGAACAGTCTGGAAAAACGGTTGGTCTTGAACAGCAAATCATTAAATGAGCACGAAACTGTTTGTCGGAAATCTTTCCTTCAACACCACTGAAAATGACCTGCAGGAAGCGTTTGCCGCCCACGGCACGGTCGTCGAAGCCAACCTCATGATGGACCGGATGAGCGGCCGCTCGCGCGGCTTTGCCTTCGTCACCATGTCCACACCCGAGGAAGCACAAAAAGCGATTGCCGCCATGAACGGCGCGACGCTGGGCGAGCGTCAATTGACGGTTAATATCGCCCGTCCCAAAGAAGAGCGTCCCCGCGGTGACCGCGGCCCGCGCCGTGACTTCGGTGGCGGTGGCGGCGGCGGACGCCGGGATCGTTATTAATCATCTCCGCAAGCAATTTTGGCCGGGGCGACGTTCTTGACGGGCGTCGCCCCGCGTCATTTTTTTATTGCGCGGATTTTTTATTGGCTTTTACGGTGCCGGGTTGGATAAGATTCGTTTCATTCATGGAAGAACACATACAAATCGAGGGACGCATTCTGACGGTGCTGGCCGGGACGATGTTTCGCGTCGAACTGGACAATAAACATCAGGTCCTCGCGACTATTTCCGGCAAGATGCGCAAACGATTTGTCCGTCTCACCGCGGGCGACCGTGTGAAAATGGAAATGTCGCAGTACGATTTGAACAAGGCACGCATCGTCTGGCGGTTGGGCTGAATTGACGGGGAAAATTTCGTTGCGGCCGAGCTTGCGTCTGCAACCGGCCAGCAACAGCTTTTACTGCATGAACGCCGCCATTCTTGTCGCCGCCGGCAAAGGCATCCGCATGGGCGCGGGGGTGGACAAATTGTTTCTCGAAGTGGCCGGACGCCCGGTCGTCGCGCACACCTGGCAGCGGTTCGATGGGGCGAAGTGCATCGGCGAAATTATTCTCGTCGTCCGCGAGGGGATGGAAAAACACTTCCTGGAACTTGCGGCAAAATTTCATTTTCAAAAACCATTTCGTGTCATCGTTGGCGGGACGGAACGGCAGGATTCGGTCTGGAACGGTCTGGAGGCGTTGTCGGTGACGGTGGAAATTGCGGCCATTCAGGATGCGGCGCGGCCTTGCACGAGCGGGGAGTTGATTGCCGCAACGGTCAAGGCGGCGGATGAAAGCGGCGCCGCGGTGGCGGCACAACCGGTAACGGACACCCTCAAGGAATCCGACGACGGCAGATTCATTCAGCGCACGCTCGACCGGTCGCGGCTTTGGACGGTGCAAACGCCCCAGACGTTTCGGGTCGAGGTGATTCGCCGGGCGCTGGCGGAAGCGCGCCGTCGCAAATTGATTTTCACCGACGACACGTCGGCGTGTGAATTGATTGGCCAGCCGGTCCGGCTGGTGTCCAGCGTGGCGCCGAATCCGAAAGTCACGGTGCCGGGCGATTTGCCGTTCATTGAGACGTTGTTGAAAGGTAAAATTCAATTTTGAACCGCCAGGACACAAACCGTTTCTAAAAACCTGGTGTCCGTACGCCTTTGTGGTAGTCTTCCCCCGTTTATGAGACGACGTTTGATTTATGGTTTGGTGATTGTGGCGCTGGTGTTGAACCTGGCGATTGGCGCGCGGATTTATCTGGGGTCGGCGCACGCGGCGGACAAGCAGGACGCGGTGTATCCGAATCTGGAGTTGTTCGCCAACGTGCTTGAAAAGGTGCGCAAGGAATATGTGGACGGCCAGAATCTGACGTATCACGACCTGGTTTACTCGTCGCTCAAGGGCATGGTCGGCTCGCTGGATCCTCACAGTGAATTCATGGACGTGAATGATTACCAGCAATTGCAGAACGACACGGAAGGACGATTCGGCGGACTCGGCCTCGTCGTTTCGATGAGGGACAATTATGTGACCGTCATCGCGCCGATGGAGGACACGCCGGGATTTCGCGCGGGAATTTTGTCCGGTGATCGCATCATTAAAATTGACGGCAAGAGCGCTGAGAAAATGTCGTTGCCGGAAGCGGTCAAACTGCTTCGGGGCGAGCCGGACACGAAGGTAACGGTGACCATTCAGCGTCCGTCATCGGGCCTGGTGAAGGATTACACGCTCACGCGCGCCATCGTCAAGATGGACATGGTCAAGGACATCAACGGCAAAAAGGAGTTTCCGCTGGGTGATGACAAAATCGGCTACGTCCGCATCGCGGAATTCGGCGACAAAGCCGGCGAAGAACTCGAAGCCGCCTTGAACAAACTGAAAGCGGAGGGGATGAAGGCATTGATTATTGATTTGCGCTGGAATCCCGGTGGCTTGCTGGATGAGGCGGTGGAAGTTTGTGGAAAATTTCTGCCTCGTGGCCAGCTGGTCGTCACCACCGAAGGACGCGATCCGGGCCAGAATTTCGTCCGCCGCGCCGCCGGCAGCGGCGATGAATTTGCCAGCAAGGCTGGTTCCCCAAAGCCGATAGTCGTGCTGGTCAATCTCGGCAGCGCGAGCGCGGCGGAAATCGTCACCGGCTGTTTGCAGGATTTGCACCGCGCTGTCATTCTCGGCGAGAAAACCTTCGGCAAAGGCTCGGTGCAAAGCATTTTTCCGCTCGATGACGGCTCGGCGCTGAAACTCACGACCGCCAAATATTACACGCCCAGTCACAAGGTCATTCACCAGCATGGCATCACGCCGGACATCGAAGTGCCCATGACCGAGGAACAGGAAGCCGCTTTGGTGCTGAAACGCACGCTGGGCGGTCTGGAATCGCTCAACGCCACCAATCGCGTCAGCATCGAAAACGTTCATGACATCCAACTCGAACGCGCCCGGGATTTGCTCAAGGGCATCATGCTTTACAGCGGACGCGCGGATCGGGCGGAAAAAATGGCCGCGAAATAAAATGAGACCTCTGCAAAACGGGCGTAGCGGCTTTCGGCAGAAAGCCGGACAATTCAATTTTCCGAAGAAATGCGGCGGTCTGCCGACACGCCGCTACGATAAACATGACGGTTCTTGCCCTTGAAACTTCCTGCGACGAAACCAGCGCCGCCGTCGTGCGCGACGGCAGGGTTTTGTCCAGCGCCGTCTCCTCACAAATCAAGTTGCACGCCGAATACGGCGGCGTCGTGCCGGAACTTGCCGCCCGCGAACATCTGCGGAATTTGATTCCCGTCGTGCAAACCGCGTTACGCGAGGCGGGGGTGCAGCCGGGACAACTCGACGCTGTTGCTGCCACGCAAGGACCGGGTTTGCCGATGGCCTTGCTCGTCGGATTCAAGGCCGCGCAGGCCGTCGCGTTCACCTTGCGGAAACCATTCATGGGCATCAACCATCACGAGGCGCATTTGTATTCACCGTGGATTTCTCAACAACCAGTGCCACTCCCTGTAGCCGCGGACGTCAGTCCGCGCACTTTAAGTTCAATGAAAGTCAGCGCCGACTCACGTCGGCGGCTACGGTTCAGGGACTCAATGCGCGGAATTTTCTTTGCCGACTTCACCGCCTTTCAACCGAACGTTTCGCTCATCGTAAGCGGCGGGCACACCATGCTCGTGCGGGTGGAATCCGAATTGAAACATCGCGTGCTCGGTTCGACGGTGGACGACGCGGCGGGCGAATGTTTCGACAAAACCGGCAAACTCATGGGGCTGCCATATCCCGCCGGACCCGAAATTGACCGGCTGGCGGAGCAGGGGAATCCAAAGGCGTTTGACTTTCCGCGACCTTTGCTTAATGACCCCGGTGATGACTTCAGCTTCAGTGGACTGAAAACCTCCGTGCGCTATTTTCTGCGTGATAATCCAGCCTTGCTGGACGACGCACAGCGCTTGCGCGATTTGTGTGCCAGCATCCAGGCGGCCATCGTCGAAGTGCTCGTGAAGAAAACCATCCGCGCCGCGAAACGAAACCACGTCCGTTGTGTAACTGCGTCCGGAGGGGTCACCTGCAATCGCGCCTTGCGCCGCGAACTGGCGCGCGCGTGCGAGCGCGAAGGTTTTGCGCTGCAGCTTGCGGAAAAAAGTCTTTGCACGGACAACGCGGCAATGATTGGGATTCTGGCTGAAAGAAAATTGGCGCAAAATATTCCCGCCTCCGACCTCGACGAGGAAATCAAACCCGGCTGGGTTCTCGCTTGAGTCGGGAAATCGTCACGCATGGCCGACCGTTTGCCCATTTACGAAATCGAGCGCGACATCATCGCCCGGCTGAAAACCAACCGGCGGCTGATTTTGTCCGCGCCGACCGGTTCCGGCAAATCCACGCAGGTGCCGCAAATGCTGCTCCGGCACGGTCTGCTCGGCGACGGGCAGGTAGTGATTCTCCAGCCGCGCAGGCTGGCCACGCGGTTGCTAGCGTCCCGCGTGGCGCAGGAACTCGGCGTCCAGCTTGGCAACGAAGTGGGTTATCAAATCCGTTTTGAAAATATCACGTCTCCGCAGACGAAAATCCGTTTTGTGACGGAAGGCGTCTTGTTGCGGCAGATGATTGACGATCCGAATTTGCACGGCGTTGCCGTCCTCATCTTTGACGAGTTTCACGAACGCCATCTTTACGGTGACATCACGCTGGCGCGCGCACTCGACTTGCAGGAGCAGCACCGGCCGGACCTGAATCTCATCGTCATGTCTGCGACGCTCGACGCGGAGTTATTGGGGGATTACCTCAACCAGGTAGGGCGGGCTGTCCCCAGCCCGCCGCGGCGCGCAGGGGACTGCGCGCCCTACCAATGCTCTGTCTTGTCCTCCGAAGGCCGCGTATTTCCGGTTGAAATCGAATACGCCGCGCAGCCGGGTTACACGGACAAACGCCCGGTTTGGGAGCAGGCTGCCGAGGCCTTCAGTCACTATGTTGGCTCCGGCGGGGAGGGTGACGTGCTGGTGTTCATGCCGGGCGGCTTTGAGATTTCGCAGACCATCGAGGCCATCCGTCATACTTCGGAGTCGAAAGGTTTTATTTTGCTTCCGTTGTACGGCGAACTTTCCCCCAAAGACCAGGATGCCGCGGTGGCGCGTTACGGCCAGCGCAAAGTTGTCGTTTCCACCAACGTCGCCGAGACCTCGCTGACCATTGACGGCATCCGGCTGGTGATTGACAGCGGGCTGGCGCGCATTCCGCGTTACGATCCGTATCGGGGCATCAACACGCTGCTCATCGAGAAGATCAGTCAATCGTCAGCGGACCAAAGGGCGGGGCGGGCGGGCCGCACCGCGCCGGGCGTTTGCATGCGGCTTTGGTCGCGGGAGGAACATGGACATCGGCTGGTTCAGGAACTGCCCGAAATCAAACGGCTTGATCTGGCTGAAGTCGTGTTGACGCTCAAAGCCGCCGGGGTCGAGGATTTGCGGAAATTCCGCTGGCTCGAACCACCGAATGAACAAAGCCTGGTCCATGCAGAGGAATTACTGGAAGACTTGGGCGCAATAAAAAGTAGCGCGGCCGTCCCGGCTGCCGCAGTTAATGACAATTCCAGTATTCAGCGGAATGCTGAACCCGGCAGGCGGGACGCCTGCGCTACTTCTCAAATCACCCCCATCGGCCGCAAGATGCTCGCGTTTCCGTTGCACCCGCGTTACTCGTGCATGTTGCTCGCGGCGCAGGAATACGGTTGCGTCCACCAGGCCTGCCTTGTCGCCGCGCTCACGCAGGGGCGCGATTTGCTGCTGCGCAATGTGGATCGTGACACGCAGGCGCTGCGGGAGGATTTGCTGGGGGAGAAGGCGTCGTCGGATTTCTGGATTCTGATGCGCGCGTGGACTTACGCGGCCAAAAACCAATTCCGCCTCGACGCCTGCCGCCGGCTCGGCATCCACGCCGTCACCGCACGGCAGGTCGGGCCATTGTTTGAACAGTTCCTTCGCATCGCCAAAGACGAAGGTCTCGATGTGAAACCGCGCGAGGTGAAGGACGAGGCCTTGCAGAAGTGTATTCTCATCGGATTTTCCGACCGCGTGGCGCGGCGGCTGGACCAGGGCACGCTGCGTTGCGAATTGGTCCATAATCGTCGCGGTGTGCTGGCGCGCGAAAGCGCCGTGCAACACAGCCAGCTTTTCGTGGCTGCCGAAGTCCGCGAAGTCGAGGGCCGGGAAGTGAACACCATTCTTTCCCTTGCCACCGCCATTGAAGCGGACTGGTTGCGCGAACTTTACCCCGAAGACATGGAATCCGACCTGCACGTCCAGTTCGATTCCACGGCCAAACGGGTGCAAGCCGCGGAGCTGTTGAAGTTTCGCGGCCTGGCGCTGTCAGCCAAGCGCGTTGAACCGCCGCCGGCCGACATGGCGGCACGATTGCTGGCCGATGAAATTATTGCCGGACGATTGCTGTTGCCGAATTGGGATCACAGTGTCGAGCAATGGCTGTTGCGGCTGCGCCTGCTTTGCCAGCATTGCCCCGAGCTCCAGCTTCCGCCCATCACCGAAGACGATCGCAAGCACATCATCGGGCAGCTTTGCCACGGTGCGGTGAGTTACAAGGACATCAAGGAACGCGAAGTGAAACCGGTTGTGGTGTCGTGGCTGTCCGAGGCGCAACGCGGGTTGCTGGACAAGCACGCGCCGGAGCGGTTGTCGCTGCCGAACGGCCGCACGCCGAAGGTTGCCTACGAGGCGACCGGCTCGCCGCATATTTCGTTGCGCATCCAGGAACTTTACGACGTGATCCAGACGCCGAAGATTGCGCTGGGGCGCGTGCCGGTGCTGGTTCACATTCTGACTCCGGGCATGAAGCCGATACAAATTACACAGGACCTTGCCAGTTTCTGGCGCGAGCACTATCCGCGTATCAAATCCGAGTTGCAGCGGAAATATCCGAAACATCTGTGGCGATGAAATTGCGGTTCAAATATGCGAAGTGAACGAACCCTTCGCCCTGTCCCTCTCCCCGCCGGGCGGGGAGAGGGTGGCATCTGGCCGGGAGAGGGGTGATGATTGATAAACCACGATGAATAATAAATCTTCAACCGATTTCGTTTCACAGCTTTGCCCGAAGTGCGGCCTGTGCTGCAACGGTGTTTTGTTTGCCGACGTTGAATTGCGAAAGGGCGATGACGTCCAACGACTGGCTGGGCTTGGGTTGTCGTTGGAGAAAAAAGGCCGCCAAGGGACTTTCGCGCAACCGTGCGCCTGTTTCGATGGCACGCTTTGCAGGATTTACAACGAACGTCCAAAACGTTGCCGGACATTTGAATGTGGTTTGTTGAAGCGCGTTCAGGCTGGCGAGCTTGGCGCAGATGCGGCGTTGGAAACGATTGCCCAAGCCAAACGTCAGGTGGAAAAAGTTTGTGAACTTTTGCGCTGTACGGGTTCGGATGACGGGCGACTCGCGTTGAGTAAACGCTACGGGCGGGCCATGAGCGGGCCGGTTGATTTATCTGGCGGGAAAGCGTCAGCCGGATTGCCCGGGAAACTGATGACTACCTATCGTGATTTGATGCAGACGCTTCCGCGCGACTTCTTGAAGTAACTATGGATACTGCTGCTGGATGGAGCGATTGGCCATGCGACTGCGCATCACTGCATACCAGTACAACGCCCGGAACGGATAAAACGGAATCGAACGGACAAATTGCATCCGCAGGCGTATGGCATTGAGCAAAACCTGTTCGTAAGGCATGGTCAGTGCCTTCCATTTAAGGCCAAATTTATTCATGAGATACGCTTCAGCTTCCAGGTGCCGTCGCCAGGCTTCGTCCGGCGGGACGTTGGGAAAACTTTGCTGATACTGGTTTGGACGTTGAGGAAACATGCCGGTGCTCCCGCTGGTGCCGGTATCCAGGCAGGTAAAGTTGGTGTCGTCAAAGTAGGTTTCGATGGAGAAAGTCATTTTTTGATGAAAATAGAAGGAGAAAAATCGCTGAGCATTCCTTTGTTGGAAGGTGGCCACTTGGATCGAGCCGAATTGAAAGCTGGTCAGATGCTGGAGATCGTTCGCATTCAGCCAATCCTGATAGTTTGACAATATTTGTTGCTTGTCTGCGCTCAAGCCGCCGGGAAGGGAATGCATCATGTTCTCCGGTTCACTCATCTTCCGGACCAGAAGATATACCTGCCCGGCGATGATGAAGGGCGTGGCAGCAATGAGCAGCAAATAGGAGTTGTCAAAAATTGATCCAGAGGAATGCATGGACCGCAAAATAATCGGTCCCCTCCGGATGTAAAGCCCGTCGGGAGGGCGGCGGGGCGCTGCGGTCGCATTCATCCCGGGGTCGGAAACATTTCAGGCGAACCGTTGGACATTTGCCGCATCTGCCAATGGATTGGCATGGGGTTTGACTGAATTACAACTTGTGGTCCATTTTTTTTGTGAGCGTCACCCGCCAGGGATCGTCATCGGCGCCGCCCACTTTGGCAAACCAAAGGTAATAAAACTCACCCTTGTCCCAAAACATCCACTGTTTTACCGGGTCCCCGGCCTTGATCCGGAACGTCAGCCCGGGCTGGTTGCCCCAATTCGAACCCAAAGGTACGATCGTGTCCTCCACTTCCGCCGGCTCACCCAGCAGTTGCTGCACATGCCAGCTTCTCCACCCCCCTTTGATGCGGTCGAACTTTTTTTTGAATGACGGACGGAACCACCACATATCCCAAAGTTTCCGATGGGCCAAGTTGAACCACTCCGGGTTGATGACGCAAGCAGAAACTGGCAGGAGCAAGTGATTCTGCCGTCAACGGCTTGATGCAAATGCTCCGGCAGGATTTTCCACGGTAAAAGCTGTTGCTTGTTTCGTTTGGTTTGTTCAAGGTGTCATCATGGCTTCGGAAACATTTCAGGCGAGCCGTTGGACGCGCGGGAATTTCCTTTTTCCCACCGTCATCGAGGTGACGGACCAGGCGGTCATCCGGCGCAGACGGTCGTGGTTCAGTAAGGACGAAATCAGCATCAGCATCACCAAGGTGGCGTCCGTCCACATCAAAACGGGAATCCTTTGGGCGGACATTTTGATTGAATCGTCCGGCGGCAGCGACCCGCTGGCGAGTCACGGCCACACGAAAGCCGACGCCCGCCGCATCCGTGAGTTGATAGAAACGGCGCAAGGAAGTGTGACCGGCAGAATGGAACAGGGATGAAATCATGAAAGCGTGCGGCGTCCTCGTGTTGTTTCTGGCGGGTTCACTTGTTGCGCGGGCGGATGACGACACGGTCACATGGCCGGAACTGGTTCAAGGCGCGCAACAGTGGGCGCAGGAAAATCTCGACACGAACGTTCTCAACGCGCTTCCCGAGGTGGACGAGCGCGCGGTGCGGCAATTTTTTCGCGAAGTGCAGCAGCGCTTTCAAGGCGACTACGTGGTGGACCTTGCGGCGCTGCGGCAAACCGCGCGCACCGTCCTGCCGTTGCTGGAAAGTCGCGAGGAAACCCAGCCCTACGCCGCGTGGCTCAAGGCGCGGATGGATTACCTGGATGTCGCGGACGAAATCCGGCTCACGATTCCACCGCCAAAGGTTGAAACCAACCAGCCGCCCCAACCGGTTCCCAATCCCCCGCCGCAAAAGGAACGCGAGCTTTGGGTGAAAAAAGTTTCCGGCGGTCCCTGGCCGGCCCTGGCAAACGAATATGTGCCGGAGTTGAAGCCGATTTTCACCGCGCAAAAGATTCCGCCGGAACTGGTCTGGGTGGCGGAAGTGGAATCGTCATTCGACCGTCGCGCCCGGAGTCCGGCGGGAGCGGCGGGATTGTTTCAATTGATGCCGGATACGGCCAAACGGTTCGGTCTTTCCTTGTGGCCGCGCGATCAACGTTATCAACCGGAACCGAGCGCGACCGCCTCCGCCCAGTATTTGAAATATCTGTACGACCGTTTCAAGGATTGGCGGCTCGCCCTGGCCGCTTACAACGCCGGTGAAGGCACGGTGCAAAAACTTCTGGATCGCTATAAAACGCGCAGTTACGACGTCATCGCCGAACATCTGCCCGCGGAAACGCAAATGTATGTGCCGCGGGTCGAAGCAACCCTCTTGCAGCGTGAAGGCGCGAACCTCGACCAACTTTCCGCACCGTTAAGTTAAACCCGAACTCCGAAGTTGAATTTCTGCGTTGGCGGAATGCGACCGTCCCGACCGCAGCCAAGTGGGGTGGGCGGGCGGTTGGGAAATGTTCCGTGGCTTGAATGAAGCCAGTTGTTGCGCCCGAGGACAGGCGCACTCCGGCAGGGCCTCGTCCAACCCGCCCCCACCGGCAACTTCGGAGTTCGGGTTAAATCACGCCGTGGGCAGATTTATTTTGCCAGACTTCGTGCGAATTTCTCAATTCGTTCCAGGCCTTTTTCGATGTTTGCCATGCTGGTGGCGTAGCTGAGGCGGATGTAGTCGTCCGCGCCAAACGCGATGCCGGGCACGGCGGCGACTTTCTCCGCGTCGAGCAGCTTCGCGCAAAATTCGGTGGACTTAAGACCGGTCCTGGAAATGTTCGGGAACAGGTAAAACGCGCCCTTCGGATTCACGCAGGAAATACCGGGGATGCCGTTCAATTTCTGGTGCGCGAAACGGCGGCGTTTGTCGAATTCCACCAGCCAGGCTTTCAAATGATCCATGGAACCGGTGATGGCGGCCAGCGCACCCTTCTGCGCGAACGACGTCGGGTTGCTTGTGCTGTGGCTTTGCACGGCGTCAATGGCCCCGGCAATCGGCTCCGGCGCGGCAAGGAAACCGAGGCGCCAGCCCGTCATGCTCCACGCCTTGGCGAAGCCGTGAACGATGATGGTTTGTTCCTGGTGCGCAGGCGAAAAGCTGGCAACGCTCTTGTGCACCGCGCCGTCGTAAAGCAGGTGCTCGTAAATTTCGTCGCTCATGATGAGCACGCCCTTTTCCACGCAAACGTCGCCCAGCGCCTTGATTTCTTCCGGCGTATAAACACTGCCGGTCGGATTGCTCGGCGAGTTCAAGATGAAAAGCCGCGTGTGGGACGTGATCGCGGCGCGGAGTTGCGCGGGTGTGACTTTAAATTCGGTCTTGTCGGTGGTTGGCAGAATCACCGGTTTCGCACTCGCGAGCTTCACCATTTCCGGATAGCTCAACCAATAGGGCGCGGGAATGAGCACTTCATCGCCCTCCTGGCACGTCGCCAGAATGACGTTGTAACACGAATGTTTGCCGCCGCAGGAAACAATGATTTGCGACGGCTTGTAAGTGAGGCCGTTTTCCCGTTTGAACTTGTCGGCGATGGCCTGGCGCAATTCCGGGATGCCGCTGGACGGCGTGTATTTCGTGAACCCGGCGGCGAGCGCCCTGGCGGCGGCATCCTTGATGTGTTGCGGCGTGTCGAAATCCGGTTCGCCCGCGCCAAAGCCGACGACGTCTTCGCCCGCGGCCTTCATGGCCTTGGCCTTTGCGTCAATGGCGAGTGTGAGCGACGGCGACAGCGACGCGGCGCGTTTGGAAATTTTGTAGTTCATAACTTGTAAATGCAAAAAGGTTACGAGTGGTGCGCTAAAATTCAAGAAAGGAAATTCAACGGCGCGGAGAAACCGGCACAACGGGCGGCGGCGCTGATGTTGGTTTGTTGCTTCGGTAGGGCGGGCGCTGCCGCGCCGCCCTGATATTTGGGCTGCGCAGCGACGCAGCCCTGCCACAAATCTTACTTCGCCAGATAATACTTCCGGGTGTATTCCTTGACCATGCGGTCGGTGGTGAATTGCGGCACGAGCGTGACCATCGCGCGGCGGATGCGCTGAATCCATTGGCGCGGGATGCCTTGTTCGTCGCGGTCGAAAAACATCGGAATGACCTGTTCGGTGAGCGTCTGGTAAAGATTGGCGCTGTCCACGCGATCCTGTTCCTCGACGTTGTCCGGATTTGAATCGCTGCCGATGGCAAAACCATTTGTGCCGTCATAGCCTTCGCGCCACCAGCCGTCGAGGATGCTGAAATTCAGGCAGCCATTGCAGCCGGCCTTCATGCCGCTGGTGCCGGACGCTTCCAGCGGGCGGCGCGGGTTGTTCAGCCAGACGTCGCAGCCGGAAACCATCTGCCGCGCGATGTGAATGTCGTAGTTTTCGACAAACACCACACTGCCCGCCAATTCACCCTGTTTGCTGAGGTGAATGATTTGCTGGATGAAGCGTTTGCCTTCGTCGTCGCGCGGATGCGCCTTGCCGGCAAAAATAAATTGCACCGGACGCTGTTTGTCGTGCGCGAGTTTCACGATGTTGTCGAACTGCTGGAAAATCAGCGGCGCGCGTTTGTAAGTGGCAAAGCGGCGCGCGAAGCCGATGGTCAGCGCGTCGGGATTCAGCAAATGATCGAAGCGGATGTAATCGCCGGGCGCGATGCGCTGGGTTTGGTGCAACAGCCGCCGGCGGACGAATTCAATCATCTCGCGCCGCAGTTTGTAGCGCAACGCCCAAAGCTCCTCATCGGAAACGAACGACGCATCGGCCATTTTTTTCCAGAATTCAGCGTGGTGAATCGCCGCCGCCCAATCGTGTCCAAATTTTTCGTCCCACATCCTGACCACACCCTCTCGCTTGTCCTTCATTTTTTCCCGCCAGAACTGGCGCACCGAACCTTTCATCCAGCCGAGCAGGTGAATGCCGTTGGTGATGTGGCCGATGGGAACTTTTTCGACGGGCGTGCCGGGATAAAGGGATTGCCACATGTGACGGCTGACGTCGCCGTGCAGTTCGCTCACGCCGTTGGCGGCGCGCGACACTTTGAGCGCGAGCACGGTCATGCAAAATGGCTCGTGCGCATTTTCGGGATGCACGCGGCCCAACGGCAGAATGTCCTGAAACGGCACGGGCAATTGCTGCTGATAAAGCAGGAACGCGTAGTCCATCAATTCGGGAGCAAAGCGGTCGTGTCCGGCTTCAACCGGCGTGTGGGTGGTGAAAATACATTGCGCCCTGGTCGCGGCGACCGCGTCGGTAAATTTTTGTCCGGCGGCCATTTTTTCGCGGATCAATTCCAGCGTCAGGAAAGCCGCGTGACCGTCGTTCATATGAAAGACCGACGGTTGCACGCCGAGCTTGCGCAGCAGGCGCACGCCGCCGATGCCGAGCAGGATTTCCTGCATGACGCGCATTGTGCCGTCGCCGCCATAAACGCGCGCGGTCAAATCACAAAAATGCTGGGCGTTTTCCGGGCGGTTGGCGTCGAGCAAATACACCGGCACGCGCCCGACGTTCACGCGCCAGGCCTGAAAGAAGACGCGGTTCATGTCAATTTCCACTTCGCACACGAGCTTCTGGCCGTTCGCGTCCAGCACGGGTTCGAGCGGCACGTTTTGCGGGTCCACCAGATTGTAGAATTCGGTCTGCCAGTTGTTCGAGTCGATGGCCTGTTGAAAGTAACCTTCGCGGTAAAACAAACCGACGCCGACAAAGCCGAGGCCGAGGTCGCTGGCGGATTTCGTGTGGTCGCCGGCCAGGATGCCGAGGCCGCCCGCCGAAATCGGCAGCGACTCGTGAAAACCGAACTCGGCGGAAAAATACGCGACGGGATTTTGGAGCAATTGCGGCGCGTTCATGTGTCCCCAGGTGGTTTTGCTCTGGAGATACGACTCGAAATTGAGCAGCACGGCCAGGGCGCGATGCTCAAAGTCGGCGTCCTGCAGGCGCACGCGCAGTTCGTATTCCGAGACTTCGCGCAAAATGGCGGCGGCGTTGTGATAAAGATTTTGCCAGCTGCGCGGCGAGAGTTCCTGAAATAAATCCTGCGCCTCCTGGTCCCAGCTCCACCACAAATTGCGGGACAACTTGTTCAAGCCTGCAACCAGCCCGTTCAATTCCGCGCCCGCGAGAGGTTTCCTTGTCATACGTCTTTAGTGCTAAATGTTGCGTTGGCTGGCACAAATGGCCAATCACCGGCGCTGACACTAATTGCGGGCGCGTGGTTCGGCAATAAAAATTGAATCGCAATTCCATTTTGCGCGGATAAATTTCCACACGTTCGTGAATGAATGAAGAAATACTGGCACGTCATCGGCATCGGGATCCAGAACAACCTGACGTATCGCGTCAATTACCTGGCGCGAACGCTGTTCAGCTTCATCCCGCTGTTCGCCATGCTGTCGCTCTGGCGCACGATTTACGCCGGGAAAGAGCAGGGGAGCGCGCTCGGCGGTTACACCCAGGTGCAGATGATTTTTTACTACCTCCTCGTCGCCGTGGTGGACGTGCTGACGGCCGTTAACGAAGACGACTGGCAGATCGCCGCCGACATCCGCGAAGGCAACATCAGCCAGTTCCTGCTCAAACCGATTGATTATCTGTGGTACCGGCTGTGTCTGTTTTTTTCCGGGCGCATCGCGTTCATCTCCATGGCGTGTGTGCCGCTGGCGGTTTTTATTTTCTGCTTCCGGGATTATGTGGTTTTGCCGGCCAGCGGGGCGGCGCTGCCCGCCTTTGTGATTTCGCTCGTGTTGACGGCGCTGCTGCAATTCTTTATTTCCTACACCATGGCCATGCTGGCGTTCTGGCTGCTGGAAATTTCCACGTTCATCTTCATCCTGTTCGCCTTCGAATTCCTGGCCAGCGGCCATTTGTTCCCGCTTGACCTGTTGCCGCCCGTGATCGGCCACGCGCTTTTTTTCACGCCGTTTCCGTCCATGCTTTACGTTCCTGTTGCCATTTACATGGGCAAAATCGCCGGGGCCGGCATCTGGCACGGCTTGCTCATGCAATTGATGTGGTTGCTGTTCGCGTATGCACTCGCACGGTTCGCGTGGCGGCGCGGCATCAAAAAATACGCCGCGTTTGGAGGCTAATAATGAGTCGAGAGTCGAGAGTCGAGAGTCGAGAGCAAAGGTCGCCGAGCGCCGAGGGAAAAGCCCTCGACCCTCGACCCTCGACCCTCGTCCGCTATAGCGCCATTTACACTGCGTTGTGGAAGACGTCCGTGACGCGCGAAATGTCGTTCAAGGGCAACTTTCTCCTTTGGATTGTCGTCGAGCTGGCCTGGTTCGGACTGCAACTCGCCTTCGTCGGGGTGATTTTCAGCCAGACCACCACCGTCGGCACGTGGACGGTGTGGCAGGTGGTGCTGCTCACCGGCACGAGCAATTTCATCCAGGAAATTTACCAGGCGTTCTTTCTCGTGAACTGCACGAACCTCTCCGAACTCGTCCGCACGGGCAAGATGGATTTCCTGCTGCTGCTGCCGGTCAACACACGGTTCATCGTTTCGACGCGGCAGGTGGACCTGCCGTCGTTTGCCAACGCGGCGTTCGCCGTCTGCGTGATGGGTTTCGCGGCGGGAAAATTGAATTTGCACCCGACGGTCGTTCAGTTCCTCGGCTTTGGCGCGTTGTGCGCCGTCGGGCTTTTGGTGCATTATTCGCTCATGTTCATGCTCGCCTCGGTGAGCTTTTGGACGGTGCGCGCGCAAGGCATCGTGTGGGGCTACTACAGTCTGTTCAACATCGCGCGGATGCCGGACGAGGCGTTTCGCGGCGCGTTCAAGGCCGTGTTCACCTTCGCGCTGCCCGTGCTGCTCGTGTCCAACGTGCCCGTGCGCGTGCTGGCGGACAAATTGACTTCGCCCACCATGTGGTTGGTGCTGATCGGTTTGGGTGTCGTCTGGGCGCTCATTTCCGAATGGTTCTGGCAGTTCTCCATCCGCCGTTACACCAGCGCGAGCTCGTGAGGAAAAAGTTGAGGGTTGAGAGTTGAAGGTTGAGAGTAAAATGGCATTCGGCAGAAAACCGCACTACTCAAATTCCCTGGATCGTTCGGCGGTTTGCCGACCGCCGCTACTAACGCGCATTCCAAAATTAAAATTGTCTTCGCTCCCTTCAATTTTTATTTTGAGCCCATGAAAAGAATCTCCTCGTTAATGCTTTCCGTTGCCGCGTTATTTGTTTTTTCAACCGCAACCGGATCGTTTGCGCAAAACACGAATGAAACCGGCACAAATACCTCATCGGTCCAGGTCGCCAACGAGGTCGTCCAAAACACCGCCATCATTCCGGCGCCGCGCGATGAAAAATGGATGGCCCAACACGCAGGTTTTGTGCAGGAGGCGCGAAAGGGCGGCATTAATATTTTGTTCCTTGGAGATTCCATCACGGACGGATGGCGCAATAAAGGTTTGAACGTCTGGAACAAGTATTACGCGCCGCGACACGCCGCCAACTTTGGCATCAGCGCTGACCGCACCCAGCACGTCCTCTGGCGCCTGGATCACGGCGAACTCGACGGCATCAAGCCCAAGGTCGTCGTGCTCATGATCGGCACCAACAACACCGGCAAGGAAAATGACACCGGCAAAATCCGCAACACCATCCCCGAAACCATCAAGGGCGTGCAGGCGGTCGTCAAAGAATTGCGCGTGAAACTGCCGGACAGCAAAATTTTGCTCCTGGCCATTTTCCCGCGCGGGACGCTGGACAATCCGCAACGCGCCCAGGTTGCCTTGATCAACACCGTCATCGCCAAGCTCGACGACAGCAAGACGGTGAAGTTCCTCGACATTGGCCCAAAATTTCTGGAATTCGACGGCACGCTGCCCAAGAGCATCATGCCGGATTTGCTGCATCCCAACGCCCAAGGCTATCAAATCTGGGCCGACGCCATGGAACCGGCGCTGGATGAAATGTTGAAGTAGATTGCCCTGCAGCGATGGTCTGTCTCGAAAGCTTTTGGGTCTGTGACCGCCACCAACCAAACACTGCGACGCTCATAGAACGCCGGTACAAAGCTTCCGTCGGGTGTTACAATTATTGAAATAGCTATTACACAAATTGTTCATTTTTGTGAAAGACGTCGGTCATGGAATTGTGACATTTGGGGTTCGACGGCGCAGAATGGAAACTTTGAACAGCAGGCAACCAAGGGAACGGAGAAGTGAAGGTTGTTTCCAACCTTTGTTTCCTTGGTTTGCTTCTGTAGAAACCCCGCTGTTTCTCCAGAATAAATCAATACCGCCGGCGTCCGAATCGGCTATTCGTTGTGCGGAATCTTGATCGTGCTCCCGCCGATGAATTCCCGGATCACGGCGTCGCCCGGGATGAGGTCACCGGTTGAAATTTGTTTCTTCGTGAAACCTTCCACCGATTCGAGCAGCGTTTTTACCCGGTCGTAACGGATGCGGGCGTCGAGAAAACCCGCGTAAGGCGCGAAATCCTCCGGCTTGGGCAGCAGACCGTTTTCCCCGATGAAGAACGGCTTGAGCGCGGACAAATCGAAGGGGAACCCGCCGTTGATGATGTGATCACCCAGCCCCATGAGCGGAATGATGCTGAACAGCTCTCCGTAACGCACGTAATGCCAGTGCAAAATCGTGCGCAGCGCGCTGTGGTTGCGGTGGCGCGCGTCACGCAACATGCGCCGGATGAGACGCACGTCGGTGAACTGCGTGAGCCGGTTCGTGCTCCCGTCGCCTTCGTACAACACGTTCAGCGTTTCGATGTAGAGACGGAATTGCGCGGAGGCATCCATCCCTTCGGTGATGGGCGGGTAAAACCCGTGCAGACAATCCAGCAAAAGAATCTGGTCCGGCTCAAGCCTCACCTGCTTGGTGGCCACGCGCCGGCCTTCCTTGAAACTGTAAATCGGTTTTTCAACCGTCTGCCCCTCGAGCAGCGCCCGGAGGTGCTGATTCAACAACTGAATGTCCAGCGCTTCCGGCGTCTCGTAATTCCGGTCATTGATCCAGTCGGTCGGATGCTCGACCAGCGACCAGAAATAGTCGTCGAGATTGAGCATCAAAAAACGCAGGCCCTGTTTTTCGAGCCGCTGCGTCAACTTGACTGTCGTGGTCGTCTTGCCGGAGGAACTCGGACCGCTCACCCACATCATCCGCAAACGGTTGCCGGCGTTGTTCAGGCGGGACAAAACCTTCCTCGCGGCCTCGTCCAGCGACGCCTCATAAACCGCCAGCGACGCGGCGATCACCTCCTTGATGCGCCCGCTGCGGACCGCCTCATTGAGGCCGGCCACCGTGTCCACGCCCTGTTTGCGATTCCAGTCGAGGATTTGCCCCATGCGCTCGCGCGGAAAGCCGTTGCCCGCGAAATGCTCCTGCGAAATCGCTCCTTCACGCAGCCAATGCCGCCCCCAGCGATAACATTCGTAGGCATCGGCGGTGTTCTGGAAACCGTAGCTGCGCAGCGCGTGCAACACCTCGTCCTGGATGGTCTCGATCGGCGGCGGAAAATTCGAAATCAGGTGATGCGGGTCGGAGTTGAGACAGACAATGGCCGCGTCCGCCAGAAAGCTCGCGATGTTTTCATCCGAACCCTGCGCGCTGAAAATCTTGTCGTTCACGCCCGGTAGAAAATCCGTCCGAAAACCACCGATGGACTCCGCGGCGCGCAAGATGACCTTGCAGATGCGGTCCGAATCGAATTTGACCAGCGCCCGGTTGCGCTTCTGAACTTTGACAATGCGATTCTGAACTGGCATCACCGCGGATTATAATGCAGTCGCATCAAGTTACAAAGCCGTTTCAACGCAACTTTAAACGGAGCATGTTGCGGGGCGCGAGTGGTTCCAACTCGCAGCGGGTCGGCTGCGGTGGGGGCGTTCCCAAAATATCGGTGTATGGTTGGCGTTTGCGGGTGCTGCGGTTTGGGACAAACCGCGGTCCGCTCCAGCAAAACACTTTTGGGAATTAGCCGGTCGCCTACCAGGCGGGCAACTTTTGGGTGGAAGTATTGGTGGAAGTGCCTGGCGCTTTTGGGGTGGAAGTGCCGGACGCCTTTTGGGGGGCAGGCTGGGTGACGACCGACTTGAGCGGCTTTGGCCGGGGCACTTCCTTGTAGTCGCGCGGAACTCCAAACAGTGAAGCGTCCAGCGGCCCTTCCTTGGCCGAAATCAGGGCCAGCGTGATCGTCTGGCCGCCGCCGGTGACTTGTGACCTTACCACCATGCCCGGCAACGCGCTCAACGCGGGAGTCATATCCGTGTCCGCGCCGGGGGTTTTGTCCAGCACGGCGTAGTCGGCCCGGATCCGGGCGTAATCCGGATAATTTTTGGCCACCCAGACCGTCCCGGTGATGCCGCGGTTATTCGTCCACGTATAAAGTTCCGTATCGTAGTCGCCCACTTTCTGGGTTTTGCCCGTGGCGCGTGGCACGGGCGCCCGGGAGGCGGTGCCCGACGACTTGGCTGGCTTCATCGGCTGGCCGGGCGATTTCAAATACAGTTTCTGGCTGTGCAAAAGGTTGATGATTTCGCCCGTGTTCAAATCCGTGATGGTGCTCAAGGCCTGCGGCTGGCCGGCATACATGTCCATGCGGATCTTGGTGCCCTTGATCTTTATTGCGGCCACCTCGTTGTAGTTCGGGGAGACGATTTGCTGTTGCGTGACCAGATCGGCCCGCGCACCGGCGGCGCAAACCAGCGCGAGGGAAATAAAAATTTGTTTCATGGCAGCGCGATAATCCTTCCGGCCTTCGTGGAAGAAAAGCAAAAAACATGAGGTTGTACGTCGAGCCTGTGGCTCGATAAATCGTTCAGATAAAACCGGCGCACAGCGCCGACGTTACAACGTCGAAGCGCTCGCGTCAGCAGTTTACTCTTGGCTCTGCAAATGCTTTATCCCAGCCAAGCTTATTATGCGAACCGACGATAAGAGGCAAATAGCACAAGATCATGGCAGGGAATGTCTGAATTCCGGACATGGCCGGGCTTCAGAAGGCAGCACTGTCGCCATCATGCAAAAGGGGGTTGCATGAGTTTCAGTTTCCCACAAGTCATGGGATTCATAACCGGCGCGCTGCAATTCAGCGTCGCCGGTTACGCCCTGCGACTAAACCGGATCTTCGGGACGGCACGCGTGGGCTGGTCGCTGTTCTGGGCCTTTGCGCTTCTGGCACTGCTCCACTTGTTTCAATCCATTCCGTTGTTCAATTCCGGCGAACCGTTGGGGATCGAGATTGAGGTGATGTATTCGCTCATTTCGCTGCTGCTGCTGACCGGCATGGTTCACATCGAAACCTTGCTCAAAGAGCGTTTGCGGTTTGAGCGCGAGGAACGGCGTTTGCGGGCCGAATTGGAATCCGAAGTCAAAAAGAAAACGGCGTACCTGAGCCGGGCCATTGAGGAGCTGCAATCGGAAATTGACGGACGCAAACGAATGGAGACGGAGGTCGAGAAGACGCAGAAGGAACTCCTCGCCGCTTCCCGCCAGGCGGGAATGGTGGAGATAGCCGCCGGCGTGCTGCGCAACGTGGGCAATATTCTCAAGAACGCCGATGTCTCCGCCAGCCTGGTTTCCGACCAGGTGAAGCAATCCAAGATCGCCAATGTCGTCCATGTCGGCAACCTGATACGCGAACACGTGAAGGATCTGGGTGACTTCATGGCGCGCGATCCGAGGGGCCAAAAATTGCCGGAGTATATCGCGCAACTGGCCGAGCATCTGGCCAATGAACAAACCACCCTCTCAAGCGAACTGGATTCCCTCAGAAAGAACATTGAGGAAGCCGAAGCGGAGCAGGAAAGCTACACTAAACTCATGAGCAAGGATGACTTGGCAAAAGCCTCTGCCCCGGCCGACCACCCGCCAACCATGAATGGCGACACACCGGCGCTGCCGGACGTGTAAACTTCCAGCGAACACAAACCGCACATCCCCGAAATCACTGTGGAATCAGAACGGGTGCGAATTATCAATGCATCTCCAGGCGACATGAACTGGGCTGTCGCGTCGAGGCCGTGCCTCAAAAAATTGAGCCAAGCGAGTCGTCCGACCGGAGATTCATTCGATGTTGGATGCCCGCTCGCGCGACAGCGGAGTTGGGCGTTGGTTGCCTGCTCGCGATCTATCGGAGTTCGATGTTCCCCTTCTGCCGAACATCGCCCTGGCGCGCAACTCCGTCAGCGTGGTTCGTCGTCATGGTCCAACAATCGGGCGAAGTAAAAGCAGCCGGCCGCTACGAGGATTGAAACCGCCACGATGATTTCCGCCTGCGTGCCGGGCTGTTTCAGGTCATCGAACCACTCCTCAATTACCGGGCCCATTTTGCCGTAGAGCATTCCCATCTGCCGCGTCTGCGCCTTGTTGTATCCCAGCATGGAGAGGTCATCCGACACATCCGGAGAACGCGTCCCCAGCCAATAAACCAGGCCCGCGCTGCCAAGGCCCAGCACCAGCACGACGGTGCCGATGATCCTGAGCCGCGCCCGCCGCCGGGAGGATGAGTCCGGACTGGTTTTTTCGTCATTCACCGTCATGGCGCAAAGCGTTCTACGCGTACCGTCAGGGAAACACAAGTCCGCCGGCGGGTGGGTAGTGTCCTAAATTTCGTGTAGCGTCGAGCCTGCGGCTCGACTAAATCGGCGCACAGCGCCGACACTACAACAAAATTAAGATACCGGCCGCCGGATTGCCATTTGAGCTTGAACCGGCAACACTGTTTGCCCATGAAACACAATTCGTATTTTGACGGAAAAGTTCAAAGTCTGGCCGTGAACACATCGGAAGGCCCGGCCACGGTGGGCGTCATCGAGCCGGGCAAATACACCTTCAAGACCGACTCGGAAGAGCACATGCACGTCGTCGCCGGCACGTTGAAGGCGAAGCTTCCGGGCGCCGCGTGGCAGGCGTTTGCCAGGGGCCAGTCCTTTGTGGTCCCGGCGCATGCCTCTTTTGATGTTGAGGCCACGGCCGACGTTGCCTACATCTGCCATTACAAAAAGTAGTTTGTAGCGGCGCTCTGTGAGCGCCGGATGCTGGCAAGTGTGGCACAGACCTCTGGTCTGTGTTTTGGGTACACAGGCCGGAGGCCTGTGCCACGAGAAGTCACGTCTTGGCGTTGAAAATGAATTGGCGCCACTCCGGCAACGCGCTCAACTGGTCGAGCACAAATTCTTTGAAGAAGTCGTCAGCCATGATGCAAACGCGGGAGAAGAGTTAACGCAAAGTCGCGAATGGGGAGCACAGCTGCCCCGGCTGCGCCCGCCTGCGTGGCCGTAGCCACTTCGTCGCGGCGAAGGCCCGGGGCGGGCGCGCTCCCAAATCAAAAACGGGTCACAACCTTGCGGACTTGCGCATCCGCGCACCTTCGGAGCGCCGGCCTCCGGCCCGGCGAGTGTTGAGATTCCAGTAAAAACGCGCCGGATCGGAAATCGGCGCTCCGCTGTTGCCATCAAAGTCGGGGGCAGTGTGATGCGCTCCTTGCGGACTTGCGCGGGACGCGATTTGGCCGGGACAATTTGGGAGGCTTCTTGCTGCCGGCGGCGATTTGAATCGCACGGTTCGCCCATGCCACCAGCACTTCCCGGTTTTCCAGCACGTCCGGCGGCACTTCGTGATAACCCATCGTCATCACGCGTCCCTTCATCTCGTAGGTGAACGGTCCCATGCCGTGTGCAATATAGTCAGCCTGTGATTGCGCGTCCGTTTTGAAAAACAGCCGGCCCTCGTCCAAAATCCCGAAGAAGCGTCCGCCGGAATACAATCCATGCGCGCCGAACATCGCCCTGGCGCGCCCGTCCGGCAACGCGCTCAACTGGTCGAGCACAAACTCTTTGAACGATTCATCCGCCATTGAAGCAAAAGATTTAACGCAAAGAACGCGACCTGTCACGCCGTAGCCGAAAGCGAAGGAGGAAGGTGCAAAGTGCAAAGCAATGGCGGAAACCCTGGGAGCGCCGCCGTCCCGGCGGCGTGGGCCGGGCGCATCCGAACACTGCCCCCGGAGCGCCGGCCTCCGGCCCGGCGAGTGGCGAGTGTTGAGATTCCAGTAGAAACGCGCCGGATCGGAAATCGGCGCTCCGCTGTTGCCATCAAAGTCGGGGCAGTGTGCGGATGCGCCCGCGTGGGCCGATTGCCAAAAAATTACCTTGCCTTTTTCTGGCGTGTGTCTCATACTTGGGCATTCAGATGTTATGGCCTTAAGTCTTCCCACCAGTAAAATTCTGGTTGTTGATGACGATCCGGTAATCCTAAAAGCCTTGTCGTCGGCCCTCGAACCCAGAGGCTACGAGGTGTTTACCGCCGTTGACGGTCCCGCAGCCTTCACGGTCGTGCTCTGGGAACAGCCGGACCTCATCCTGCTCGATATTTTCTTTCCGCCCGATATCTTCCAGAGCGGCAACACCTGGGATGCGTTTCAGATTATGCACTGGCTCCAACGCATGGGCGGACCCCGTGCCAGGAACATCCCCGTAATCGTCATGTCCGGGGCTGAACCGGGGGAATTCAAGGATCGTTGTCTGGCCGCCGGCGCAGTGGACTACTTCCAAAAACCGATCAAGATTCCCGAACTGCTGGACGCCATTAAGCAAATCTCCCGCGTGCGTGTGCGTGATGTGCCGCTTGAATTGGCGGCCAAGTCAAATTCCGATCACCTGCGCCTCTAGCCAAACATCCGGCGGCAATGCGCTCAACTGGTCGGGGACAAATTCTTTGAAGGAGTCGTCTGCCACGATGCAAACGTGGGAGAAGATTTAACGCAAAGACGCGAAGACGCAAAGTCGCAAATGCCGCAGAGCGGCAACGGAAATTAGCCGGGGACAACGTCCCCGGTTGACGTGAGGAATGTGTCGCGTCCCGGAGGGACGATGGAAAGTGTTGTAGCGACGTTCTGTGAGCGTCGGAAGATGTTGACGGTCATAGACCGCCGCTACAAAAAAGCGCGCCACTCCGGCAACGCGCTCAACGCCCCCGGTTGACTCAGGGTTTCTTCTTTCCTGATTCAACCGCCGTAGCTCTTTCAATAACCACAGTTACATATTTATTAACCGCCACTACGAGGCGACGATAATGTTCATGCGATATCATAATTCGCTCTCCGGGCATTAACTTTAACCAAGGGCACGCTTCTATAAGTTTACGATCCGCTAAAGATGCTCGATGAACAATCGTGTGACGAAGCTGCTGAAGTTCGTAAATATCCCGACGAATTCCATCTTCCACTCTACCCGCCAAGCCAACCACCTTAAGAAGAGAATGTGGTTGTGTTATGCCTTCTGCACTTCCTTCGCCCAAGTCTTTTCATTTTGCAAGTGGCGGCGGGATGTTCTGTTGGCTCTTCTGAAGGGCCTGTGCCCCGATTTTGACCAGAACAAGCTTCCGCAGGGCGTCGGACGGTTTTGAGGGGTCCGGCCCCTTACACATGCCGGCTATGTTGCGCGTAATCTGGACCGGGGTCAGGATGAGTCCCCAGGGAAATCCCCACCAGCCGAGCACGGCCGAAAACAGCACGCCGCCCAACTGGCTTTTGGTCGCGCAGGAACGGCAGGAAACCTGCGGCGTGGTGGTCCACCGCGTCAGCACGAATGCCGACCAGACCCGATGGACTTTGTGAACGTCAATGGGTCCGAGTCCCCGGCACTTGGGACAGTTGCCCCGGAAAATTTCCTCCACCTGCCGGTCAATCACGTCCGGCGGGACTTTTTGGGCAACGCTGAGGACATAAGCGTTGGTGAGGCATTTTTTGTTGCAGAAGCGCTGGGTGCCGGAACTCAAGCCGCCCATTATAATCGTTGACCCGCAATAACCGCATTTTGCCATAGGCTTATGGCTCCTTACCCTGAAGCCTCCCGGTACGAATGTCGAGTCAGGATTTGGACGAGGGAAAAGTGACCGATGGTGAGTGACAGGAGCAAAGGCAGTGAACTGCGAAACATGCAAAACACGCGAAAAGATTTTTTATGGGTTATGGCGGACTTAGTTTTTCCCGGACAGCCCTCTGGATCGTTTTCGCACCGGGAAGTTTGAGGTCCTTGTCTTTGATGGAGGTGGCCGGATCGAGAATCTGGCAACGCAGCCAGGTGGCAATCACCCACGCAACATCAGAAGTCGTGTGGCTGTTATAATCGGTGAACGCCTCCTGCATGTGTTGCTTGTCTTTGAGCAGATACAAAATCAACACATGACGGAAACGGTCGGTCTCAGGCCCGCCCAGGAATTGGATCGCGTCATTTGTGTTCATCCCGTATTTCAGAATCAAAATGGTGCGCAGCACGACACCGTTGTCCGGCTTGCCAAAGTAATCCAGCGCTTTTTGATGGTCGGGGCTTTTGGCGTCCTTGAGGGCCGGAATCAGCGGAACGAAATTCTTGAGTATTTGCCCGGTGCTTTCCGGCCCTTTATCGGATTCGTAGCGCTCAATCAGGTCGTTCATTTGTTGTTCCATCCCTTTGTCATCATCGTGTACGGCACAGTTCCAAAAGGCCAGCAACATTGCCCGGTAACTTCCCGTGTTGCTGTCTTCCAGGGCGGTTCTCATCAAATCCTCGTCCTTCTGCACAAAACCAATTGCCCACAACTGGGGACCGGTGTTGTTGGAAAACCCAACCTCCAAATCAAGCATGGTGCGGATTTCCCGATAAAACCGTTTTGCCGAGTCAAACGCCCCGGCGGCGATATAGGTTGAGATGACCCGCTCTTCCAATCGGGAGTCGGGATGTTCCCAGAAAAGCCTTTCAAACTCCTGCGCCCGTTCCAGATTTGGCATTTTCGCGTACTTCTCCTCGTAGAGAGCATTAATTTTGAGGGGGATTGGGACCGGAATGGCCTCCGCTAGGTTGTCTTTCAATGCTTTCAGCCCGTTGACCCGTCCCAGTTGTTCCGGGGTAAACCAATCCGAGAGATATGCCAGTGAGATAAAATCAGAAAGCGGGCCGCATTCCTGATGATATCTGGTCAATAACTGCACCATGTCATCCCGCTGTTGAGCGTAACATAACGTCCACGCCTGCCATCGCACATCGTAGGGCCGGAGCCAGCATCGTTTGAAAAATAGCCGCGCCGCGTTGGTGTCATTCATGTCCTTTGAAAAAGGTTGAATGTCCACTCCCACCCGTGTTCCCATGTCGTCCACCATCTGTAGCCGGAACAAGGTGGATTGCAGATTATAAACTTCCTTTTGCAGGTCATTTTTAAAGAACGGCGATTGTCCTTGGATGTTGCGAGTGGCCTCATTGAAAATGCTTTTGGCCAGGTCCCGGACACCCCAATACTGGTTCACAAAAATATATCGCGACCCCATTTGCAGACTGTTCATCTCCCAGCCATAGTTCAGGAGATCGCGCGCCGTGACCGTTGCCACGGGCGTCAATTTCCCTTCCCCCTGTTCGTAGCCCATTTCCAGCAGTGGCGCGACGTGTTTCAAACCCATCAAACTGGCGTCATCCTCTCCAGCAGGGCGGACAAGATCGGCATTGGAAATCGCATTAAGCAACGGCTGATAGTTGGTGTAATCCAGTGAGGTAGGGGAGAATTTCCGCAGCGCATTCACCCAGGCGGCACGGGAAATGGCGGGCCATGCGCCTTCGAGTATCCTGCCGCCGCTGACGGTGGTATCCAGTGCAAAGTAAGGCCCGTAATTATACAACCGGTAAATCGTCTTCCGGTCATCGTCATACAAGGGGCCGACAACTTCCGTCAGCGCCTGGCCGAGTGCCTGGGATCGTGCATAATAAACCAGCATCGGCATGGCGAACGGACGATGTCCAGGGTCTGCGGCAAACAGAAAAGCCTTCCGGGCCGGTGGTTGCCGGAGAAATAAATCCCACCAGACATAAAATTGGGAATCATTCTTGAGAGTTTCATTTGTCGGCGAACTTTTCGTCCACAGATCGGATGCGGCGAATTGTCTGCCCGCCAGGAAAAGAATGGGGGCCCACTTTCTGTCGCCCGACGGGTCCGGCTTGTCCACCATGGCTTCGCCCAGGCAAAGCCATGCCGCTGACCGGCTGGACATCGTGGCATCCAACGTCACACCCCCGGCCAGACCGGGCAGCGGCGTGTGGCTCATCAATCCCGCCAGACCGGGAATATATTCCGCTTCGGAATTGGTCGGTTTTGGCCCGACCAGTTTAAACATGGACGCCATTCCTTCCTCCCGTGACATGCCGGCCTGATCGGCGCCGGCCCAATAGCGTTGCGTCAAGTCCAGGTCCGAAACTTTTGGGAGAGGCGACCATTTGCCCGCGGACCACATCTGTTTGAATACGTTGCGGTAAAAGCCCGGCCCCTCGAGCAGGAGACTTTCGGGATAATGCACCTCCGCTTCCCGCAGCGCCTTTCCCTGTGCATCCAGCCAATGCAAATTCCAAGTGGTGACACGGTTGCTGTTGACCGTGACCGAATAGGTTACCTCCTTGAAATTCCCGCCCTGAAGATTCTCCCGCCACGCAAGGATGCGGGCCAGCTCGACGACGAAGAGGCGTTGGATCTTGTCATGATATTCAGTTTCCGGCGCATAGAGTTGCGCCTGACCAGATGCTGCCAGGAGCAGGCTGCTGAATATCCCCATAAGTATCCGGCGGGATTTCATGGGCGGACTTTAGCGGCTTCATTCCTGGCGGTAAACGCCAAACTGGCTCGCATCAGCCTTGCGAACATTCCTCCCACAACGTGAAAATTCCGAGCGCCCGGGTCCAGCGTTCGATGTAAATTGTGTCGCAGCCGGTGGCGGCGAGGTTCTTCACGTCACGCAGGTGCCGCGGGGAACGTGATTTCCGGGCCCAATGCAGTTTCGAGATGATGAGGTCTTCCTTGCTCACGATCCAGGTCTTGAAGTTTTCAAATTTGACGCGCTGCCGGCGGCTGAATTCGGTGAGGCGATATTTGATTTGCTGGCAGATGATGCAATTCACTTTGATGCGGTTTTTTCGGTGGTTGAGGTTGAAGAATGATTGTTGGGCAATGGCACTGTCCACCGCTTCGCGGGAAATGTCGTAGTCGGGGCTGAACAAACGGACCATGATTTCGGCGTCTTCGGGGCGCAGGGCAATGACGAAGTCAAGATTATGGGGCACGCACGGCAGGGCGTAGCAGTTCAGCGCCATCGAGCCGGTGAGCATGTAGCCGATGTCCGCCGCGTCGAGCCTCTCGGAAATGTCGCGGACGATGTCGATCTGGTTTTGCATGCGGGGCAGGGATGCGATATTTCCGGTTTCAGCTTTGATCGAAATGACCGGTCCACCCCGCACCAGGAGAAAGGATTTGGCGCCGGGGCGCAAATCCGCAAAGTCGCTATTCTGGCATGTTTTTTTCCCAGTCATCGTGCCTCCGCGGGTAATAAATCAGCACAACCCGGGCCAAGCGCCCGGCAGGTCGCCGGCGTGAATGGCATCAATAACTTTGGCACATGGGGAAGGGTTTAACGCAAAAGCACAAAGCCGGAAGGGGCAATGGAAGGTATTGTAGCGGCGCTCTGTGAGCGCCGGAAAATGGCGACGGTCATAGACCGCCGCTACAAAAATACTCATGTAATTCCGGCAACGCGCTCAACGGGTCGAGCGCAAATTCCTTGAAGGAGTTCGTCAACCCCAACGGGGTTGCGTCATTCAGCCCAACGTTGAAGCGAGAATTCGCGGCTACGTTGGGTTCACGGATCAAAACGGAATCAACCCTGACGGGGTTGAATCAATCAGTGAAATAACAGGATGCAACCCCGATGGGGTTGGAAATGATTTTGGAACAGATGACCCAGGGTAGCGCGTTCCGCACAACCCTGGGCTGAGAGATGGAATCCCGTTGGGATTCTGGCTCACAAGTGCCGCGGAGCGGCAATGGAAATTAGCCGGGGACAACGTCCCCGGTTGGCGTGAAGAATGTGTCACGTCCCGGCGGGACGGTGGGAAAGGTTTGCATGTATTCTCCCGGCGTGCGCGAAGCGTTTTTGGAGTGCGACAGTCCTCTGGCGCTTTTGGGATTACGCTCCCAAAATCAAAAAGGAACCACCGAAAAACCGTGTTGGGGAATCTTGGCAAATTCTCAGTTACGGGATCGCTTGCGTTGTGAAATAGAAATCAATCCCGTTATCTCCTGCAACGATGGCAGATGATGCCGAAGAGAATGGTCTTCCATCTACAAAAACTTGATTCGATGTTACCAGCACTGGAGCAAATCCAGGGCGTAGAAAACGGCCTTCGATCTGAACGGCGTTTTCATTTAGATATCTACAACGAAACACAATGCCTTCTCCATCGGTGATACTGATTTCATGACGATCATTTTTGGGTTCACAGTAAATATTGGGATTGATCTCCCATTTGTTATTTCGAAGCGTGGCTATGATTCTGCCATCAGCCCTGATCAGATCTGCAGATACGTATAGACCATTACTCGTTCTGTGCATCCAAACGAGTCGCTGACCGTTTATCACCATAACAGTGTGTTCAGCATCAATCGTAGTTTGATATGATAGAAGGTTTCCCAAGAATATCTTCACAGCGGTGTGAGGAATACTGGATGGTGCCGGACGGGGATCAGGTTCATTGGCAGGCATCAGAACGCCATGCAGTTCAGCTTCTGAATCTCTGGCTGTCAGATTTGTATTCGCATGAATAATTATATCCCTCCCGGCCTGTAAGCTACCCGGAGAATCGATGATGCTTTGAGGACTCAGAGTTGAGTCTCTGCTGTTTGACTGCCCCAACACCTGAGCCGGATTGAAAAAGTAAACGACAACAAACACAGCCAAAGCACCTCCAGCGCGGATTATAACATCTGCTGTTGCGTTAATCTCTAATTTCAAAAACCCTGGAATCATTGCAGCTACACCTGCGGCAGCAAGAGCTATCACAATGCGAAAAGTCTGATACTGAAAAGATGTTGGATTTGGTATAAATATTGCCAGAACAAGAAGCGCACAGATGAAGACGCATCCGAATATGAATGCTAAAATGACTTGGATCTTCTTCATTAAGTTTTATACCTTCCGTGCCTCTTTCGCCCAGGTGTCCTTCAATGTAATCGTTCGATTGAAAATGAGGCGTGAGGCGTTGGGCACGAGGCTTGAGTCTTTGTCCAAAGCAAAATAGGCGAGGCGCTCGAATTGGTAGCGCAGCTCCGGCTTCGCGTCTTTCAGGCTTGGCTCGCATTTTGCCGTCACCACTTCCAGGCTGTGCGGGTTGAGCGTGGATTTGAAGTCGCCAGCCGCATCCGGCTCCGCAGTGGTGAACAGGCGGTCGTATAATCGGACTTCAGCGTCAATCGCGTGCGCGGCGCTTACCCAATGGATTGTGCCTTTGACTTTCCTATTCGGGCCCGTAGCCGCAGACGTTAGTCCGCGCACTTCCATTTCTTTGCGCCGACTCACGCCGGCGGCTACAAATTTGGAATCGAGGTCGGCGGTGCAACGCAGTTCCACAATCTTGCCGGCGGCGTCCTTCACCACTTCGTCGCATTTGATGATGTAGGCGTATTTCAACCGGACTTCGCCGCCGGGTTTTAACCGGAAATATTTCGGCGGTGGCACTTCCTTGAAATCGTCCTGCTCAATGAACAGTTCGCGGCTGAACGGAATTTTCCGTTTGCCCACGTTTTCGTCCTCGGGATTGTTGACGGCGTCCAGTTCCTCGGTTTTGCCTTCGGGATAGTTGGTGAGGACGACCTTGATGGGGCGCAACACGGCGAGCCGGCGCAGGGCACGCTTGTTCAGGTCTTCGCGGATGGCGTGTTCGAGCACGGCCACGTCGGTCAGGCCGTTGTATTTGGTGATGCCGATGTTGTAGGCGAACGCGCACAGCGCGGTCGCCGGAACGCCGCGTCGCCGGATGCCGCTGATGGTGGGCATGCGCGGGTCGTCCCAGCCGGTGACGAGTTTTTCGCTCACAAGCTGCATCAACTTGCGTTTGCTCATCACGGTGTAGGCGAGGCTGAGCCGGGCGAATTCGTATTGATGGGGCAAGGGACGCGGCAGGTCGAGGTTCTCCAGTATCCAATCGTAAAGCGGGCGATGCACCTCGAATTCCAGCGTGCAAATGCTGTGCGTGATGCCTTCGATATAATCGCTCAGGCAATGCGCGAAATCATACATGGGATAAACACACCATTTGACGCCGGTGTGATGATGGTCGGCGTGGCGGATGCGGTAAATGAGGGGGTCGCGCATCCAGACGTTCGGCGCGGTGACGTCAATCTTTGCGCGGAGCGTGCGCGCGCCGTCGGGGAACTCGCCGTTCTTCATCCGGGTGAACAAGTCGAGGTTTTCCTCGACGCTGCGGTTGCGGAACGGGCTTTCCTTGGCGTTGCGGCGATATTCGTCGGTTTCGTCCGGTGTCAGGTCGCAGACATAAGCCTTGCTCTTCTTGATGAGCGCGACGGCGTATTCGTAAAGCTGGTCGAAATAATCCGAAGCATAAAATGGCTCCAAGGTAGCGCAGCCGTCCCGGCTGCCTTCCTCGGATGCTTGCAGGCGGGACGCCTGCGCTACATTTGCAGGCGGGACGCCTGCGCTACCAGAAACTGGTGCCAAATAAAAATCAGGTTTGCCATTGCTCGTAATCGTCTCCGGGGTTTTGCCTTTGGGTTTCAGGCCGAGCTTGTCATCGGCCCAGCCGGCGATCAGCCAGTTCACGTCCTCGATGATGGAGTCCACGTATTCGACGTCTTCCTTGGTCGGGTTGGTGTCGTCCATGCGCAGGTTGCAGACGCCGCCGAACTCGTGGGCGATGCCGAAGTTGAGGCAGATGCTTTTGGCGTGGCCGATGTGCAAATAGCCGTTCGGTTCGGGCGGAAAGCGGGTGTGAATGCGCGGATACTTTTTCTCGGCAACGTGTTTCTCGACGATGTCGCGGATAAAATCAGACGGACCGGCAGGCGATGGCGGATTACCTGTGTTCGGATTGCTCATTTGTCATGCGCAGACTAACAAACCCATGAGCAATTGTCCAACGGCGGTAAAAAGCCGCGGCGCGGCGGAAGAGAGCAGCCACAGCGACAGCCGTGGGGATGCGGAATTTGGTCTTCCTGGGACGAGGTGCTGGAACAGGGAACGATAACCGCCGATTGTCTAATGAGCACTGATCAAACAATTACCGTCTGCCGTAGCGAAGCATTACCATCGCCATGGTTCCAGCGACAACAAGGCTGACCATTAGAACGAGAACGATGATGGACATCTGATTTTTGCGCTGATCGCGCGCCAAATGCGGGAACAGCAGCTTTCCCAAACGTTTAGAGAAATATTCTGTCATATACAACGGAGCCATCAGTGCCGACCGGACATCATCCACATCACCAGCGAGCCGGCGCCGCAAAGGCTGGCCGCCAGGACAAGCAGGATGACAAGCAGTTGCTGATTGCGCTGGTCGCGCGCCAGATGCGGGAACAGCAGCTTGCCCGTGCGTCTTACAAGATATCCGGTCATAGTGTAAAAATGGTGTTTCTCGTCGCGATGGCTCGTCGCAGCTTATGTGCCACCATCGGCGCGATGGACAGTTGCCATTTATCTCCGGAAAACGATCCCAATGAAACCCATTGCGGTGGAAGCAAATCCACCAAACCAGTTGAAAATAAAATGGGGGCTCGACGGAACGACGATCAACTGCCTTTTCGAAACTTAGTCCGCACCGAATCGCCAACACCAAGCGGGCAGAACGAATGAAAAGCGCACGTGTTGCAAAGCAAAATGTGCAGCAGCACGGTTTCGACAGGAAGCTGATGCCAGCCTTATTTTATTATCGTATCCCGGTTCATTACACTAATTGGCCTATTATTCCCCCATTCATGTCTCGATTATTTACATTAGTGTTCCATTAGTGTCTTAGATTTTTACATAACGAGATAATTTCTGGCGCCTTAGCGACCATCAAAGAGATTTTCCGTTTTGGGTGTCTTGATTCTTTACAGAATCGTGCGTGCGATTTGGACATGAGGGTTGGAACGTAAATTCCACTTTACCAAATGATACGCCACCCTGAAATCAATCCGTGCGCAGCGTCAGATTTTGAGGTTTTGATTTTTCGCGCGCGATTCCTCGGCGAGCTTTTGTTTGAATTCCTCCAGCGCCTTTTGCAATCGTTCGCTGCCCACGCTCAAAATTTGAACCGCCAGCAGCCCGGCGTTTTTCGCCGCGCCAATCCCGACGGTTGCGACCGGCACGCCCGGCGGCATTTGCACGATGGAGAGCAACGAGTCGAGGCCCTTGAGCGATCTGCTTTCGATGGGCACGCCGATGACGGGCAGGATGGTGAACGCCGCCGTCACGCCCGGCAGATGCGCCGCGCCGCCCGCGGCGGCGATGATGACGCGCAGGCCGCGTTCGTGCGCTTTGCCGGCGTATTGCTCCAAATCCTTCGGCGTGCGATGGGCCGAAATGACCTTCGCTTCGCTGGCGATGCCGAATTGCGCGCACACATCGGCGGCGGCTTTCATCGTTGGCCAGTCGGAGTCGCTGCCCATGAGAATTCCGACCAAAGGTTTGGTTTCACTCGTTTTCATTCGCGGAGATTCTAGCGGATTCAAAACCGAAAGTCATCCGAATTGAATTCGTGCAAATTTGTGAAATTCGTGTCAAACTCCGGGGTATCGGCCATGACGACCGCCAACAAAATCACGATTCTGCGCATCCTGCTGATTCCGTTTTTTGTCGTCGAATTGATTTATTACCTCCAAACCGGCAACGAAATTCACCGGCTGCTGGCAATCCTTTCGTTTGCGGTCACGGCGATCCTGGATGGCGTGGACGGTTACATCGCGCGGCGTTACAGCCAAAAAAGCGAGCTGGGCGCGATTCTTGATCCGCTCGCGGACAAAATGCTGCTCTTGTCGGCCATCGTCACGTTGAGCTTCAATCACGCGTCGTACATCGGACAAATCCCACTCTGGCTCACGGGCACCATCCTCGGACGCGATTTGCTGGTGCTCATCGGCATCGCCGTCGTTCGATTCATCGTCGGCAAGGTGATCGTGCGCCCGCGCCTCATGGGCAAAATCGCGACGGTGCTGCAAATGATCGTGGTCTTTTGGATTTTACTGGACTGGGACCGCGATTTGAATGCGCGCTGGCTCAAGGTCTGGACGTTTGGCGCGGCAATATGCACGGGCGTGTCGGGGCTGCTTTACATCTGGGATGGCGTGAAACAGCTCGGCTCGCATCCGGCAAGTTCGCCGACGGTGAAGAGCGGGAGAACTGGAGTGATGGAGTAATGGAGTGATGAAAGAAAAAGTATTGCTTCGAGTCCCAACGTTCCATTACTCCAATACTCCAACACTCCACTCTCTGATTTATGGCTAAGGAACTGGAATTAAAATTAAAGGAAGGCGATGTCGCGCCGGAGTTTTCGGCGGCGACCAGCGGCGGCGGAAAAGTTTCACTTGCCGATTTCAAAGGCAGGAGCGTCGTGCTGTATTTTTATCCGAAGGATGACACGCCGGGTTGCGCGAAGGAAGCGTGCGCGTTCCGCGACCATTTCGCCGGGTTCAGGAAGAAGGGTGCGGTCGTGTTCGGCGTCAGCACCGACCCGGTGAAGTCGCACGATAAATTTGTCAAGAAGTTCAAGCTGCCGTTCACGTTGCTGGCGGACGAGGACAAAAAGATTGTCGCGGCTTACGGCGTTTGGGGGGAGAAGAGTTTCATGGGCCGGAAATACCTGGGCACGCATCGCGTGACCTTTCTCATCGGGCCGGATGGGCGCATCAGAAAGATCTGGCCGCAAGTGAAACTGGACGAGCACGCGGAGGAAGTGCTGGCGATGTTGTAAAATCTGACAGGTGTGCGGAAAAATCGCCGGAGGCATCGTGAATAAAACCAGGCCCCGAAGGGTCTCGTTTGCGACACCCCATCCATCCGTGCTTGGATTCAGGAACTTGCAGGGCATTTCCTTCCGAAAGTATTGAGACACGACATGATACCCCATCGGCATTATTCGTGCTTGAACAGGGGTTTGCAACGTGCAGTCTAAGGGAAATTAGGATGGATTGAAGTCATGATTAACCGCTGGCAATGGACATTGGGTTGTGCTGTTTCCAGCTTGCTGCTGCTGTTCTGCGGCTTGCTGGTGCCGGCGTATTTGCGGGCGGTGGATGTCAATGTCATCCAGCGGGCCGGGGGCGACACGCCGGCCCTGACCGCACAGGGGCTGTCGCTCGTGAACCAGCAGAATCTGGGGACCGCCTGGTTGTTTTTTCAGGCGGCGCAGGCGGAGGAAATTTCCGGCCGGGAAAATCTCGGCCTGGCCGTGACCAACGCGATGCGGCAGCATCCCGACTGGCTGGTTTGGGGCAACGACTCCGCGTTGAAGCGTCTCTTCGGAAATGATTCCCCGTCACCGGAACCTTTCACCGGGTTCATCGTCCGGCAAAAAAACCGGGAGGCCGCGCTGGACCTGTTGCGCGCCTCAACCAGTCCCACCGTGCAGGAATTGCTGCGCTGCCGCGGGCTGACCGGCACCACCCTGTTCACGCCGTCGCAGTCGGCTTCCGGCCAGGCCTTTGATGTGGCGGTCACGATCTGCGGATTGTTGGTGGAGCAAGGGCGGTTGACGACGGATTTGGGCGACAACATTTTCAAACTGGCCTCGGCCGCCAACCGCGGCGGGGGTTCGCAACCGCTGGAGCAGGTGCTGATGGATTTGATGTCGCTGGGCCGGCGATTCAGTTGGGGCCAGCTCGTGGCGTTCACCGGCCGCATCGAGGACATCAGGACGTTGCATGTCCTCGCCGACCAGGTCCGCGATGCCGGCGTGCAATTGCCCGTGCTTTTCTCCATCGTGGCGCTTTCCGGCCGGCCGGCGGCGGTGGCGAAATATATCACGCATTTTCCTCAGACCGCGTTGATCGATCTCGGTTACAGCCTCAGGTTCGGCGCGGGCGCGGTGAACGAACTGCTGGCGCGCGACCAACTGCTTTACCGCGCCGGTTCCCGCCGGCACCTGGGAGTGGATTGCAGCCTGCGGCTGCCGTGGCTGGCGTTCATGCTGAAATGGCTGGGCTACCTGTCGAGCGGATTTCTTCTGGCCGCCTCGCTGCATTTTGCGCGGCCAGCCGTATCGTCCCTGGAACAACCGTTGCAGGTGCGCGGGTTCCATGTGGTCCGCGAGAGTTTGTTTGCGCTGGGTTTCCTGCTGGTGGTGCTGCTTCTGAGCGAGCCGTTTCTCGCCCAGGACACACGGAAAGAGGAGTACGCCTTTCGACTGCACGTGCCCACGACGGGCACGGTGGTCCTGGCCGGATTCGCCCGCAATCATCCGAACATTATGAACAACATGATCCTGCTGACCCTGCTGCTGTTCTTCGTGCTGCAGGCACTGATCTATATTGCCTGCCTCGTGAAGCTGGCGGAAATCCGCCGGCAGAACGTCACGCCCCGCATCAAGCTCAGGCTGCTCGAAAACGAAGACCACCTGTTCGACGCCGGCCTGTACCTGGGCTTTGTTGGCACCATCATCTCGTTGATCCTCGTCTCGATGGGGGTCATCAAATTCAGCCTGATGGCCGCTTACTCGTCCACGTCCTTCGGCATCATCTTCGTGTGCGTGTTTAAAATCTTCAACCTGCGCCCGGCCCGCCGGCGATTGTTGCTGGAAGCCGAAGCCGAAGCCGCCGGCCCCGCCGTACCTGTTGCCACGCCAACACTGGTCACGCCATCATGAACCGCAGCATCCTTATTGTCATCTGCGACTTCCTGCTGTTGAGCCTGCTGACGTTCTCGACGGACCTCAGCAAGATGGCCGGCGAGAACGAGGGCTCCGCGGCGACCGTCAAGGTGGACGTCCTGCCCAAAACGGGGGACAACAACTCGAAGGATCTCGCGGCGGTCATGCAACAGGCGCTCGGCGAGGAGCAAAAGAACCGCGAGCAGTTGCAGGCGGAACTGGCCAAGGCTCGCGAAGCGGCGCGGCAGCAACAGGAGCAATTTGACCAGCAGGCCAAGGAACTGCAGCAGAAACAATCAAACCTCGAACAGCAGTACGCCACGGCCCAGGCCAACATCCAGGCGCTCAACCAGAAATTGCAAAGCACGGCCACCGAAACCTCGATGACCCGGGAACAGCTCGCGGCGAAGGAGGCTGAAATCCAAAAGCAGACCGACCTGGCCACCAGCCTGCAGAAACAACTCGCCCAGCTGAGCAACCAGCTCCACGCGGCGGATGTGGAAAAACGCATCGCCACCGGGCAGGTCGCCCTGATGCAGCAACAGGTGCAGGCCGAGCGCGCCGAAAATGCCCGGCTGGCCGAGGGTTTCAAAACGCTGGCGACCAATTCAGGCGCCTTGACCCGGGAAATCCGTGAGAACCGGGCCCTGGCCCCCAACACCATCTTCGATGACTTTGTCAAAAACCGGGTCCAGACCAGTTTCGTCGCGTCCCGGACCGGCCTGTTCGGCATTGATTTGGGCAAGAACAAAACCACCGAAACGGTGCTGGTCACCGACGGCAACAAGACGTATGCCTTGTGCCATGTGCAGGACACCCCGCTGACTTTGTGGGATCCCGGCACGGACTGGGAGAAGCTCACCGGAACGCTGGCCCACAACCAGGCGCAGGTCTCCATCCATGCGTTGTCCTTCCACCTTCAGGATCCGCGCGTGGTGTTCATGCCGGTCACGAAGGCGGAAGCCGCCCAACTCGGCTGCAAGGTTTACTCGATTTCAGCGGACCCGTACAAATTCCAGGATGCGGTGGTGATTGGTGTGCAAGGGGACTATTACGGCCAAAGCAGCTTTCAGATTGATTTGAACACGCCGCAATACGTCAAACTGGACCGCAATCTTTTGAAGGGGCTGTTCGGAAAATTCAATCCCTCGCGCGGCGACCTGGTTTTCAGCCGGACCGGCGAGTTGTTGGGGATCATGGCCAACGGCACCTACTGTCTGGTGCTGCATGACTTCGCTTCGGATGTAACCTTCCCATTTGGCCGGGACATTCGCACCCAGCACACCGGCGACGCCTTGTCCCAGCTTTATTCATACGTATTCAACTTGCCCTCCAGGTTGAAATGACTGGGGTCATACTGCGGTCAGACGCGCAATCCTGGTTTGACATGGACGCGGCAAATCCTGAAAATGTCCGTAACGAAAAGGAATTAACCAGATAACCAAAAACGATTATGCCAATTCCAACTGGATCAAAAGCTCCTGACTTCACCCTCAAGTCCAAGCAGGCGTCCGGTCTCGTGGACGTGAAGCTCAGCAACAACTTCGGCAAAAAGAACACCGTGCTGCTCTTTTTCCCGCTCGCGTTCACGAGCGTTTGCACGAAGGAAATGTGCGACCTGACCGCCGGGCTCAACGCCTACCAAGGCCTCGGCGCGGACGTCATCGGCATCAGCGTGGACAGCCCCTTCGCGCAGGAAGCGTGGGCACAAAAGGAAAAAATCGGCATCACGCTCACCAGCGATTTGAACAAAACGGTGATTAAATCTTACAACGTCGTGTTCCCGATGCTGGCCGGCGTGGGCGACACGGCGGCGCGCGCCGCGTTCGTGATTGATAAGAAAGGCGTGGTGCAATACAGCGAACAGACGCCGACGCCGAAAGACCTGCCAAACTTTGATGCCATCAAGGCGGCGCTGGCGAAGTTGAAGTAATTTTCAACCAGGCTGTGTCCGTTTGGCTGCACGTTTGTGTAGCGGCGGTCTATGACCGTCGCCATTGATTTAACCGTCGCTCACAGAGCGCCGCTACAAAATCGGCGGAGCATTTGAAGCCGCCATCCATTCGCTCATCGGCCGCACGTTGCCGCATTCCGGGCAGGACGCCACCACAAATTGAGCTCCGCAGTTTGGACAAACGCCCTGCGTTTCAAACGTGTCAAAGGCTTTCCGGCATTTCCCGCATACCCAGAATGCGCCGCGGGGCGGGGCGACTTTGCAGACCGGACAGGCAAATCCGTCGTGACGCGGCGCATTGGCGACGCGGGCCATCGCGCGGGCCTGCATCAAGCCACCCCAGCAATTCAGCAAAATAAAAGCGGCCATGATGCCGAGCCAGAAGGATTGTTGCCAAAAGGCAAACAGGATCAGGCCGGCCACACCTACAAAGCCGATGCTGCTGGCGATGAGCAGGCTGCGCGCCCGGCCAAATACAAACCAAAGCAACGACCGCAAAATCTGTCCGCCGTCAAGCGGATAGACTGGCATCAGATTGAAAATCAGCAAAATGGTGTTGATATACCAAATCGTCATCACATAAACGTAAAGGTTCGGAAAGGTTTCCATCCAACCGGCTGAATATCCCAGCCACCAGATGATTGAAAACACGGGGAAAAGCGCCACATTTACCAGTGGTCCGGCGGCGATGCTCCAAAGCATGGCGCCCGGACGTTGCGGCGGGGAGACATACGCCACGCCACCGAGCGGCCAGAGCACGATTTGATTCGCCCGCCCGCCCACCTGCCGACACGCGAGCGAATGGCCGAACTCGTGCATGAGCACGATCAAAAATAGCGTGAGATATTCCAGTGCATTCCAGTGGATGGAAGAATAATGGTTCGCCCGGGTCTGAATTTCGTACCACGCGACGAAAAACCAGGACCAATGCAAAAAAACTTCAATTCCGAAGAGCTGGAACAACCGGATGGAGCCTCGATGGGTTGGCATGTCGCGCCGATTTATCCCACACCTGCCCGCCGCAGACAAGGTTTTTGGCAGGGCCGGAGCCTCTTTCAAAACTGTAGCAGCCGACGTGAGGAGGCTCATCATTTTCGATTTACGATATGCGATTTACGCGTCGCGCATGAATTGTGGAAGGATTCGTAAATCGTAAATCGCATATCGAGACCTCTGAAAAATGCCCTTTCATCGTAGCGGCGGTCGGCAGACCGCCGCATTTCTCCAGCAAATTGAAGAGTGCGGCTCTCTGCCGAGAAGCCGCTACGCCGGTTTTGCAGAGGTTTCATATCGTTAATTCAGTTTGAGCCTCGTTACCTCGGCTGCCACGGGGATCTGAAGCGGCCTTACCGGTCCCGGCCGTTTCCATTTCGTAACACTACTTTAACCGGACCGTCATTGAGCCCGGCACGAGTCGGGGTAAGTTATCCGGAATGGTGCCGCGTATTTTGATTGTGGATGATGAACTCGATTTCGTCGAGTTGGTGCAATATCGCCTCGCCGGGTTGGGTTGCGAATTCATTGTGGCCAACAATGGGGTGCAGGCGTTGAGCCAGGCGCGGCAGTTCAAACCGGATTTGATCCTGCTCGACATCTTGCTGCCCGACCTTGATGGTCTGTCCGTTTGTAAAATTCTGCGCCGCCAGCCGGCCACTAAAAAAACCCCGGTGATTTTCATGAGCGCGCTTTCCAGCGAAGTGACCAAACGCACCGTGGCGGTGCATGCCGAGGATTTTTTCATCAAGCCGCTCGACTTGGAACGACTCGAACACCGCATCGCCGACTTGTTGCATCCCGAGCCGGTGGTGAAATGAGCTGCCAAGCCAATTTCAACCTCCGTACAATAGGACAGAACTCCGCGGAAAATATAACGGAAACATCCGCCCGGCAATTTTATGTTAATACCGGGGACTGACTTAACCACAAGTGAGCACAGATGAAGATTGCCAGCCCTATCCCGACGCGTATTGGTGGTCTTCCAGCGGCATCGAGTGTTCCGTTTTTGGTCACAGAGATCTTCCACGTGTTGCTGACTATTGCCCAAACTAATCCGAGCCATAATCCGATAAGATAAACATTCAATTCCGACAAATAGTTGCAAGAGAATTGGTTCTTTTGGCTGTGCGGCCCGGATTTTGCGTTAACGAGAACGCCAAACACATCTAAAAATGCCAAAGGCATGAAACACGTCATCAATATTGCCGGTTACCTGTTGGTACTGGCCGGGTGCAGCTTTGCTGCTTGGTCGGCCTATGTCATCCTCTCCGAATCTTATGTTACTGTGGGGGCCGGGGGCACTTCGGGCTTCGCACCCCGACCAAGGATTGTGATCACCAGCCCGGCCACGGACGTGGTTTCACAACCTATGATTCAAGTCATCGGCTTCTTTCCAACAGAGATCAAAACTATTACTTACGACATAGCTAATGCCGCAGGAACAAATAAGAGCCAAACCGATCGGCAGTATAATGCAATGGTAACCAGCCAGTTTTTTGACCGGGCAAAAGCTGACCGGATGAGGCAAGAAATGTTTAAAAATCGGAATAAACCCTGGAAACCGGGTTCGAAAATGGAACAGCCCGAATTTGTATTCACCACCAACTTCTTTCAGTTATATGACATCAATTTAGCCAAAGGAAAAAACTGCATTACCATTCACGTAAGGGACAATAGCGGCAGGCAATATTCAACGAGGAGATTCTACACACTGGATTACACCGGCGACAAAATCCCGCCTGTGTTGACGCTGATCTGGCCCACGAATAATTGTGAAGTGGCGGGCGACGACTTTACGTTAAATGCCCGGGTGGATGATAACAACGCCACCATTAAAACGACCATCAAGGATGCTCAAGGTGGAATCCATGAAGGATATGCCATAGTTGAGCGCAACGGATTGGTATGGGTTAAAAACCTGCCAGTCCACTCGGGTTCGAATGAAGTGACCGTTGTGGCGACGGATGCTGCCGGCAATTCCAGCACCAACCGTTTCAATGTTGGCAGATCTTCCGTAACAGTTACCATGCAACCACTCGAACCCGACCAGCTAAACAAGCCGCTCGTCAACGTCCATGGAACGATAAGCGACGCCTCTTGCGGGGTTAAGGTCAATGGCGCGGAAGCAACAGTCCATTCGAATGGGACATGGGAGGCTCAGAAAGTGCGGGTCAGCCCAGCCGGCATGGCAGTTTTCAATATGTCAGTCTTCCGCAAACCGAAGGCACAACCATGAAATTCCCCAAGTTCAATACTATTGCCATCATCGTTATTGTGTTGGGTGTTCTCGGAGGAGCCTTTTGGGTCTCAAGAGTTCCTTATCGGGAAGATGAACCAATTGCCGCATCGGCTACGACATCCGGAGCAACACCCGCTCCAACACCTCCGAAACCAATCTTTGTGGTCATCACCAGCCCCACGAACGGGGTTGTCGGTGCACCCTTGATTCAACTGAAGGGCAATTTTGTAGGCAGTATTTCCAGCATTACCTATGATGTGCTCAATTCCGAAGGTTGTCGGACCAACCAAAGAAATTATGTCATCAACTGGGGTCCGGGACCGGAAGAGGTTGCTACAAATTATTTTGAATGCCCCAACCTGCCGCTTTCCAAAGGAACCAATCAGATCGTTCTGCACACCTTGTTCGACGATGGCCGCAATTTAACCAACCAAGTTACCTATGTGCTGGATTTTAGTAACTGGACCAACCCGCCCGAAATAAAAATCCTGTGGCCGTCAAACGAAACCAGCATTGCGGGATCAATGTTCACCTTGCAGGCACAAGTAGCCGACCCGACCACCACCATCCATGTATCGGTGTCCCATCAAAGCACTCCTCCCCTTGAATTCGATGACGCCATCGTTGAGCACAACGGTCGGGTGATTGTAAAGGATTTGCCTTTGGAAGATGGAACCAATGTAATCAGTGTAGTCGCCAGGGATGCCGCCGGCAATTCCAGCACCACCAATTTGAACATTTACGGAAGCCCCATCAAAATCACCATGAGGCCAGTAAACCCAGACCAGTTACATCAACAATATGCCACCGTCTCAGGAATGATTAGCGATGCCAGCCTGACGGTATGGGTTAATGGCCAGCAGGCAACGGTTTCCACCAACGGTCAGTGGACGGCAGACAACGTGACTCTCGCGCAAACCCGGACAATACATTCCTTTAAACCGGGATTCCAACAGTTCGGTTACCGGCCGAATGTCACCTTCTATTTTACGGTTTCGGCGTTTAAAGAAAAGGCAATGGTTGCCACTCAACGATTTGAGGCCAGCCCTTAAACTCGAAGAAAAGGGACTGGCTTGCAATTTTGAAACTGGAGGATGGAGAACCCAATGGTGTTTTGGCAGCCCTTGAAGTTATGGATCGTCAGGAAACTCGCCCCAACTAAACTGACCCACGCCAACCTCCGCTTCGCTTGACACAGCTGCATGCAGGCTTCATTTTCACATCCGCATAAGTGATTTTTTATTGGCCGAATGCACAACTTATTCAACACACTCCGGAAATTTGACCTCGGCGGCGGCAGGCAGGGATCGTTCTATTCCCTGCCCGCGCTGGAAGAGGCCGGCGTCGGGCCGGTTTCCCAATTGCCCGTCTCCATCCGCCTCGTGCTCGAGTCCGTGCTCCGCAATTGCGACGGCAAAAAGGTCAGCGAACAAAACGTGCGCGCGCTGGCGAATTGGAAGCCAACTGAAACCCGCACGGAGGAAATTCCGTTTATCGTCGCGCGCATCGTGCTGCAGGATTTCACCGGCGTGCCGCTGCTGGTGGATTTGGCGGCGATGCGCTCCGCCGTTCAACGGCTGGGCAAAAATCCGAAAATCATCGAGCCACTCGTGCCGGTGGATCTGGTCGTGGACCATTCGGTGCAGGTGGATTTTGCGGGCAGCGTGGATGCGTTTCAGAAGAATCTGGACATGGAATTCCGGCGCAATCGCGAGCGTTATCAATTTCTCAAATGGGGCATGCAGGCCTTCGACACGTTCAAGGTCGTGCCGCCCGGCATCGGCATCGTCCATCAGGTCAACTTGGAATATCTCGCCAAGGGCGTGCTCAGTAGCGCAGGCGTCTCGCCTGCACAGAGCAATGGGAATGCAGCCGGGACGGCTGCGCTACTTTATTATCCGGACACGCTGGTTGGCACGGATTCGCACACGACAATGATCAATAGCCTCGGCATCGTGGGTTGGGGTGTCGGCGGTATCGAGGCTGAAGCCGGCATGCTGGGCCAGCCGGTTTATTTCCTCACGCCGGACGTCGTCGGCGTGCATCTCACCGGCGCGTTGCGCGAGGGCGTCACCGCCACCGACCTCGCGCTCACCATCACGGAAATGCTCCGCAAGGCAAAGGTCGTCGGCAAGTTCGTCGAATTTTTCGGTCCCGGCGCGGCGGCGTTGCCGGTTGTGGACCGCGCGACGATGGCGAACATGGCGCCCGAATACGGCGCGACGATGGGTTTCTTCCCGATTGATGCCGAGTGCGTAAATTATCTCCGCGCCACGGGCCGCAGCGAAGAGCTTTGCCTGACCTACGAAAATTATTACCGCGCGCAGGGTTTGTTCGGCATTCCCAGGAAGGGCGACATCGCCTACTCGCAGGAACTGGAACTCAACCTTGGCATGGTGGTTCCCAGCGTGGCCGGCCCGAAGCGCCCGCAGGATCGCATCGAACTGCCGAAGTTGAGAGACGCGTTCATGAAGGCGATGACGCGTTCGGTCATGGACAATGGCTTCGGCAAGCGCTTCGAGGAGCTGTATGTAACCGCGCGGGTCAACACGGCGCGGGAGGCCCATCCGCCCATTAATCACAGCTATGGCCATCGCAAGCTGGGCGTGGATCCCAGCGAATCCGAGATGCGCGACCAGCACCCCGCGCCCCACACCTCGGAGCATGTGCCTTCCACGACGTTTCGCGGGGTGCAGTCCGAAATTCGCCACGGCAGCGTGCTCATCGCGGCCATCACCAGTTGTACGAACACGTCGAATCCCAGCGTCATGCTCGCCGCCGGTTTGCTGGCGAAGAAGGCCGTGGAATGCGGACTCAGCGTGAATCCCGTCGTCAAAACCTCGCTCGCCCCCGGCTCGCGTGTGGTGAGCGATTACCTGGACCGGACCGGCCTGCAATTCTACCTCGATCAGCTCGGCTTCAACCTCGTGGGTTACGGCTGCACGACTTGCATCGGCAACTCCGGTCCCCTGCCGGCCACGGTCGAAGACGCGATCAACAAATACGACCTGGTCGTGGCCTCCGTCCTTTCGGGCAACCGCAACTTCGAGGCGCGCGTGCATCAGAGCATCAAGGCGAACTTCCTCATGTCGCCACCGCTCGTTGTCGCCTTTGCGCTCGCGGGCCGCGTGGACATTGACCTGAGCCGCGAGCCGATCGGCACGGGCAAGAATGGCCGGCCGGTTTATCTTCGCGACCTCTGGCCAAGCCTGCGTGAAATCCGCGACCTCATGCAAACCGCGTTGCAGCCGGAAGTTTATCGCAGGCTGTTCAAGGATTTTGCGGCGCAGAATCCCAAGTGGAACGAAATCCCCTCGTTCACCGGCAATGTTTTCGTATGGGACCGCCGGTCCACTTACATACAGGAACCGCCGTTCTTCGAGAAGTTCCTGCTGCAAGCCGGGGAAATTCGTGAAATCAAGGGTGCGCGAGCGCTGGCCATTTTTGGCGACAGCGTGACGACCGACCACATTTCACCCGCTGGATCCATCAAGAAGACATCGCCGGCTGGAAAATATCTCATCGAAAACGGTGTCGAACCGGCGGACTTCAACAGCTACGGCTCGCGGCGGGGCAACGACCGGGTGATGACGCGCGGCACGTTCGCCAATGTCCGCATCAAAAACCTCATGGTGCCTGGAGTTGAAGGTGGGGTGACCAGATTTTTTGGTAGCCGCGTTCGTGAGAATGCGGATGCCACAGGTGAAAAGCCCGGCGCTTTCACAAGCGCCGCTACGGGGGAGGTGATGCCGATTTACGACGCCGCCATGAAATATCGGACTGCCGGCGTTCCGCTGGTGGTGATTGCCGGACAGGAGTACGGCACCGGTTCATCCCGTGACTGGGCTGCGAAAGGCACGAACCTGCTCGGCGTGAAGGCCGTCGTGGCGCAGAGCTTCGAGCGCATCCACCGCAGCAACCTTGTCGGCCTGGGCGTGCTGCCGCTGCAATTCAAGGAAGGCACGACGGCACAGACGCTCAACCTCGATGGCACGGAGACCTACGACATCGTCGGCCTTGGCGCGAATTTGAAACCGCAGCAGGATTTGACGCTGAAAATCACGCGCCAGGACGGCGGCGTGGAAGATGTGCCCGTGCGTTGCCGGATTGATACGCCGATTGAAATTGATTACTACCAGCATGGCGGCATTTTGCCCTACGTGCTGCGGCAGTTGGTGGCGAAGGCGTGAGCAATGGGAACGCCGGCCTCCGGCACGGCGCGATGTTATAGCCGAAACAAGCCGTGCCAAAGGCCGGCGTTCCAAAAATGAAACCGCGAACCAAGCGCGAATATCTGTGCCAACTTGTTGAGGGGAAGAATAAAGCGTTCCGTCCGCTTACAGATGAAGAGAAGGCGCTGGGCTTCCATGGCTGGCATGAGCGCGGTTATCTGCCGCATTGCGATTATCCTGGTCTCGTTCAATTCGTCACGTTTCGCCTTGCCGATTCCATGCCAGCCTCACGTCGCGGTGAGTGGGAACATTTGCTCAAGATTGAAGACGATCGGGAGAAGCGCACGAGACTGGAGGAATATCTTGATCGCGGAGTTGGTGAATGTCATTTGCGCGATCCGCGAATCGCCAAAATTGCCGAAGACGCCATGCTTCATTTTCATAACGAACGCTACGAACTGCTCGCCTGGTGCGTGATGCTAAATCACGTCCATGTTCTTGTTCATGTCTGGCAGACGCCGCTATGGAAGACGGTGCGAAGTTGGAAACACTTCGTCCAAACACAGGCGAATCGATTGCTTGCGGAACACCGGCTTCCAGCACGGCGCGGTGGTGAAAGGAACAGCAACGAGCCGGGCCGGAGGCCGGCGCTCCAATGGCAGCGGGAATACGGGGATACATTCATGCGGGATGGAGATCAGGAAAGGAAAGCCGTTCGTTACATCGAAAACAATCCGGTGACGGCAAGACTGTGTCGCGTGGACAAGGAGTGGCCTTTCAGCAGCGCAAGGTTTCGGGATGAATTTCATCGGCTGTTGATTCCCGCCGGAGCGCCGATCTCCGAATCGGCGTGAGAATCCGGCGCCAGCCAACGCGCCGAATCGGAGTGCGGCGCTCCCATTGCATCTCGAGGTTTCTCCGGTTTTACCACCGCCACCGCACCGGCCCTGGCCAGATGTGAACAAATAAGCCTTGAACCCGCGGATTATTGGCTCACATGATGCCCGTGGTTTTTCTTAATCATGATCGAACTCAAGGTTCAATGCGACTGCGGTCAGAAGTACAAGTTCGACGTTGATCCGATCAACGGCCAGATGCCCTTCACCGTGGCTTGTCCGGTCTGCGGTGCTGATGGGACGGAAAAGGCGAACGCGCTCCTGCAGCAGATGCTGCCTGAGCTGGCGGCTCAACCGGCGGAGCCACCGGTGCCGGTTGTGACGCAACCGAGATTGCGCATCAGCAGTTCCCTTCCTGCAACTTCGCCGGCATCACCGCCACCCCTGGCCCCGGTGCCGGCCGTGGCGCCGCCACCTCCCATCGGCGCGTTGCGGTCAGCCCCGGAGGCGGCGGCAAAAAAAACCGTGGGCAACCCAGCTTTGGGCTGGGTTTGCTGGGCGGTGCCCTCGGCGCCTTGGTGGGGACGTTGATTTATTTTTTGATTTTCAAATATACCGGGTTTCGAATCAAGTTGCTGGCCGTGGGAGTTGGCGCGCTGGCCGGCTGGGGCGCGGAACTTTTGGGCCGGGGCGAGGGCAGCAAGGAATTGGGCGGGATCACCGCCGTGTTGGTATTGGCGGGCATCATCGGTGCACAATATTTGGTGGCCTTGGGCTGGTGGCATGAATTTTCCCCCGCCCAAATCTTCAATTCAGCCTACACCAACAGCGTTAGGGAGGCGAAGGAGGTGGTCAAGGCGGTCCCCTCCGGTTCCGACGAGGAGATCCGGAGTTACCTGGCCCGGGAACAGGCCAAGGAGAATGCCGAAGCGGGCGAGAAGCCCAATCCGGCGTCCATTACGAAAGAGGACATCAAGGAATTCCGGGAAAAGAGTCTTCCGGAATTCCAGGAACTGGCCAGTGGTAAAATGAACAAGGACCAATACAACGCCAAAAACGGAATTGACCCCACGAAATTAAAAAGCGAGGAGGACAGCGAGGAAGGCACTTTCAAGGGGATTTTCCTGCTCTTGCTGCTGAGCAAAATCAACCTCGTTTCCTTGTGCGGGGCGGCCGGCCTGGCTTACAAAATGAGCACCAACGCGTGAGGCCCGGGAGAACTGCTGCCTTCACAGCAGCTATGACTGCTCCGGCTTTACCACCGCCACGACCACCGCGGTCGGCTTGAGATATTTTTGCGCGGCGGCTTTGATTTGCTCCAGAGTGACGGCTTCGTATTTCGCGTCGTCGAGTTCCGCGCGCTGGTAGCCGAGGCCGTAAAGTTCATCGAGTGTGGTCGTGGATGCCAGGTGACCAAGGTCCTGCCGCGCGATTTTTTTCTGGCCGATGATTTTGGCCTTGGCGCGTTTGAGTTCCTCGGCGGTCAAACCTTCAGTGCGCAGGAGTCCGGCTTCCTTGAGAATTTCCTGTTCGACCAACAAGGCCTTCGACGGCTCGGTGCCGGCGTAAAAGGCGAAGTAGCCGGGCGCCAGTCCGGCGAAATGTTGCGCGCCGACGTAGTAGGCGAGGCCGAGTTGCTCGCGAATCCGCAGAAACAGCCGCGAACCGAGGTCGCTGCACGATTCTTGAATCAACTCGAGCGCGTAACGGTCTTCGTCGTGCATCGTCGTGCCGGGAAAACCGATGACGATCACCGCCTGCTTTTTGTCGCGGATTTCCTCAACTCGCTGCATCACCGGGGGAGGTGTGTCGGGCGATGTGCAAATCAGTTCGTTCGCTGCATCGCTGGATTTCCAATGGGCAAAATGTTTTTCGACGGCGGATTTAACCTCCGCCGTTTCCACGTCGCCGTAAATGGCGAGAACGCAATTGTTCGGCGTGGCCAGTTTTTTGTGAAACGATTTCAAGCCGGCGGCTTTAAGGTTGGCAACGGCTTCTTCCATGCCGGTTGAATCCAGACCGTAGCCGATGTTGCCAAACAGCGTGCGGCGCATGGCCAGGCTGGCGCTTTTAAGCAAATTGTCCTTTTGTGCGTAAATGTCGGCAATTTGCACCTCGCGCTCACGTTCGAGCGCGTCGGCGGGAAAAACCGGGTTCAGCAAAACGTCGGCGAGCAAATCGAGGCCGGCCGTAAAATCGCTGCTCATGGTTTCCAGGTTGATGCCGAAGCTGTTATTGCCGCCGTAGCTGTCAATGCTGCCGCCGGCCGTCTCGATTTCTGTCGCAATGTCCCGGGCGCTGCGCTGCGACGTGCCTTTGAGCAGCATCCGGCTGGTCAACTGGGTGATGCCGTTGTTTTCCCTGGTTTCGGCGAGCACGCCGCCTTGGAACATGGCGCGAAATTCGACAAAGGGCAGGCGATGATCTTCCTTCACGAGCAGGCGCAGGCCGTTCGGCAATTCAAATTTCCGGATCGCGTGCTCGGTTTTTTCTTCAACGGCGACGGACAATTTGGGCGCGGTGCCATCGGGCAACAGCGTGTAAAGGGTGCGGTTTTCCGCCGTGAGATATCCACGCGCAACGCGCAGGATGTCATCGGGCCTGACGCGCTTGACGGCGGCGAGGTAACGTTCGGAAAAATTCAAATCATTTGCCGCCAGCCAGTTTGCGCCGAGGTTTTGCGCCTGGCCTTCCATCGTCTTGCGCGCGGCAAGCGTGGCGGCAATGAATTGTTTCACCGCCTTGCCGAGTTCGCCGGCGGTAACCGGCGACGTCTTTATTTTTTCAACCTCGGCCAGCATCGCGTCACGCGCAGCGGTGAATTTGTCCGCGTCCACGACGGCGCTCATGCCGAACAAACCCGGATTGCCGGGGCTGTAAGCCCACGCGTCAACGTGGTGCACAACACCTTTCTTCTCGCGGACATGCTGGTAGAGGCGCGAACTGCGGCCGCAGCCAAGCAAAACGGCGAGCACATCGAGGGCCGGCATGTCGGGATGCCGCACTTCGGGAATGTGCCAGGCAAAATGAAAATGACCGAGTTCAATGGGCGCTTCCTCGACGATTTCACGCGCTGCGGTTTGCTTCGGCTCTTCCGGCAACACGACTGATGGGAGCGCCCGGGCCTTGGTTTTTTCGTAGGCGGTGCGGATTTGCGCGATGACTTCGTCGTTCTTAATGTCGCCGGCGACGACGTAAAACACATTGTTCGGCGCGTATTTTTCGGCGTAGTAACCGCGGATGTCATCGGGTTTCAGCTCGCCGAAAATGTCGGGGTACCCGATGACGGTGAAGCGATACGGACTGCGCGTGTAGGCGGTTTCAAACAGGCGGCGGCTGGCGCGGCGGCTGGGATCGTCCTGGCCCATGTCCATTTCGCGGCGGATGACGTCGAGTTCCCTGGCCAGTTCATCATCGGGCAGGGTGGCGTGCTGCATGATGTCGCACAGGATGTCAATCGCCGTGCGCGCGCCGGTGCTGGGCACGTCAATGTGATACACCGTGCGGTCGAAGCTCGTATAGGCGTTCATGTAACCGCCGGCTTCCTGCACTTCCTGGTCAATGCGGCTGCCGGGACGGGTGGTTGTGCCCTTGAACAGCATGTGTTCGAGCACGTGCGACAGGCCGGCGCCGAGCCATTTGCCTTCGTGAATGCTGCCCGCCATGCACCACGCCTGCGCCGACACGACCGGCGCGCTGTGATCTTCGCGCACGATGATGATCAGCCCGTTTTCGAGCGTGGTGAGCGTGACCCCGGGCGGCAGCGACGGAATTTTCATCGCCGAAATTCTGGTTGAAAAAGTGGTGTCACTCATTTGATGAAATCAAATTCGCTGGAAACCGGGGCGGACAAATTTAAATGTTGAAATCATTTTGTCATTACAGATTTATGTCAGACGGGAAGGATATTGGGAAACGGGTTTTGGGCAATTCAATTCCCAGTATCGCGTTCGGCCTGGGCGCATCTCAATTTATGAGCAGGGCTCCATAATCGGAAACCGCAGCCATTGCGACCATTTCATTAACACCCTGCTTTAGCGGGGTGTTAATGAGAGCCGGATAAACCTGCACAAAAAAGTGAGATGCGCCCCGCAGGTTGGCGTTTCAACCAACAATCGGCTTGTTTTCGGAATCGAATTTGCTCTGCGGCCAGAATGGTTTGCGGAAGGCTTCGGTGAAATTGTAGCCGTTTTGAAAATCGCCGCGCGTGTCTTTTTCGGTTTTGGCGAGCAGGCTGCTTTCCACCATGTTGAAAACGATTTCGCCGAAGTCCAGGCAATTGTGCACGCCCCAGTCTTCAAACACGGTCACCGTCATCGGCCCAAATTGATTCAGCGCAAACCGCCGGATGCCGTCGAGCAATTCCTGGCCGCTGACATGGCGGATGGCGCCGCGAGTTTCCTTGCCGACGAGCTTCTGCGTGTAGTCGAGCGCTTCGCGGACAAACAGGTAGGCGTCGCGTGTGTACCGCGAATCCCTGGCCAGGATTTGCTCCACCGCTTCGTCAAAATTGATTTCTTGCATGTCAAGGTTTCGCCGACTGAATCACTGCCTGGGGTGGATGCGCGGTGCGATAGGTTTTAACAGCCCAGCCGGTCAGCAGCAAACCCAGGACAATACAGAGAACCATTTGTTCCTGTTTCGTCAGGCGGTTCATGGCAATAATCTAACGGAATCAGGCAGTCTCGGCAAGTCGTACTAATGGCCCGGTAATGGTAATGTTACGGTTTGGTGGGGCGAGGCTACTGACGAGCTGGCTCGCGGGGACGCTCGCCCCCCAACGGCTTTACCCTTGCGACGGCTTTGCGGTGTTTGTTAATTTGCACCCGCTTTATGGCAGCCATTGGCCGATTTCAAAAGGGCGAGGAAATATTTTACGCCAAAGTCGTGGACGGCAAATTGTTCCGGCTGCGCGGCGAAGTTTTCGGCTCGCCGTCCTTCGACCGCAAGCCCACTCCGCGCAAAGGCATCCGCACGTTGATTCCCGTCGTGCCGTCCAAAATCATCGCCGTCGGCCTCAATTACGCCGACCACGCGCGGGAAATCAGCCAACCGCCGCCAAAAGAGCCGTTGTTCTGGCTCAAAGCCACGACGTCGCTGATTCCCGACGGCGGGAAAATTGAAATTCCTTTTCGGGAACATCGCACGGATTACGAAGCCGAGCTGGCCATCGTCATTGGCCGCAAAGTTCGCAACGTCACGCCCACGTCGGCGTCGCGCTACATTTTTGGTTACACCACCGCGGAGGACATCAGCGACCGCACCATTCAAAATTCCGAAAGCCAGTGGGCGCGGTGCAAATCGTTCGACACGTTCACCCCGCTCGGCCCTTACGTGGAAACGAAAATTGATCCGGGTGAATTGACCATCCAGCTTTTCCAAAACGGCCAGTTGCGGCAGAACTCGAACACGAAGCAGCTCATCTTCAAGCCCGCCGAACTGGTCAGTTTCATTTCCACGAACATGACGCTGCTGCCCGGCGACGTGATTCTCACCGGCACCCCCGGCGGCATCGGCCCGATTCAATCCGGCGACCGGCTGGAGGTGCGGATTCAGGGACTCGCCCCGCTGGTCAACACGGTGAAGTGAGAACGTAGCGGCGTCTCGGCAGAGCGCCGCATTTTCTAATTTACGGCAGTTGCCCGGTAGCCGTTGCGCTTCGCGGCATGATACCAATTCCCAGTGGGAATCGGCACATGGGTAGGGCGCGCCACTCCGTCCGCGCCGCAATCGTTGTGCGGACGAGCGGCGGGCAGAGGGCTGCCCGCCCTACCGAGGTTTGTTCCGGTTGTCATTGAGAAATGGCATGAGGTCCGCGCCAGTCACACCCCAACCGGAATGGCATCATCTCCCGCGTGACTGGCCACATTTGGGCGCGGTCGTGCCAGGTTTTCCCTTTCTGCATCCGCTGGATGAGAATTTCTGGGAACAGTTCTGGAAACTTTACCAGCAGCGTCGGGAACCGATGCCGCAGTCCTGACACAGCGACATTCCGGCAGGGCGCTGCATTATTTGGTTTGCGGCTCTCTGCCGAGGAGCCGCTACGCCGCAAAATAAAATTCTTCGTTCCTTCGTTCCTTTGTGGTTAATCTTTCCGCCACATGAAGTGGTCCCAAGCATTTATTCCGACCCTGCGCGAAGCTCCGGCTGACGCGGAAATCCTTTCCCATAAACTCCTGCTGCGCGCCGGGCTTATCCGCAAGCTCGCGGGCGGGGTTTACACCTTTCTGCCGCTCGGTTTGCGCGCGCTGCGCAAGGTGGAGCAAATCGTCCGCGAGGAAATGGACCGTGCGGGCGCGCTCGAACTGCTCATGCCCGCCCTTCAGCCGTCGGAAATCTGGCAGCAAAGCGGCCGGTACGAAACCGCGGGCAACGTGTTGTATAAATTGAAGGACAGCGGAAACCGCGAATGGGTTCTCAGCCCGACGGCCGAGGAGGTCATTACCACCACCGCCGCCAGCGAGATTAATTCCTACCGGCAGTTGCCAAAGAATTTTTACCAGATCAGCGTCAAGTTCCGGGACGAAATCCGTCCGCGCTTCGGCCTGATGCGCGCCCGTGAGTTCATCATGAAGGACGCCTACAGTTTTGACGTGAGCGACGAGGCGGCGCAGGTGTGCTATCAGAAAATGTACGACGCCTATGCGCGCATCTTCGCCCGGTGCGGACTGAAGGCGTTTCCGGTCGAGGCCGACACCGGCGTCATCGGCGGGAAATTTTCGCATGAATTCATGGTTCCGGCGGAAACCGGCGAGAATGAGGTGGTTTACTGTGAGGCCTGCGGTTACGCGGCGAACATCGAGAAGGCCACCAGCGGCATTCCCAAAACCGCCGCGCGTGAAGTCGGCGCGGCGATTGAAAAGTTTGCCACGCCCGGCGTTGTCACCATCGAAGCGCTGAGCAAGGCGCCTTACGGCGTTCCGGCCAATCGTCAGATCAAAACGCTCGTTTACATCGCAGATAGCAAACCAGTCATCATTTTGATCCGCGGCGACGACCAGTTGAACGAAGCCAAGCTCGCGGGTATCATCGGCACCGCGGTGTTCCGTCCAGCCACACCGGAAGAATGCGTGGCCACGCTCGGCGCGCATCCGGGAAGTCTCGGTGCGATTGCGAGCGCGCTGAAAAGTAGCGCAGGCGTCCCGCCTGCAAACTCCGAGGGCAGGCCAGAGGCCCGCGCTACTTTGCAAATATTCGCCGACGAGCGTTTGCGCGGCGCGAATGACATGACCACCGGTGCGAATGAGGACGGTTTCCATTTCCGCAATGTCTCCATCGAACGCGACATCAAGGGGACGCAATGGTTCGATTTAAGAACTGTGACTGCCGGTGAACCCTGCGCGAAATGCAGCAAACCGCTGAAAATCCGCCGCGCCATCGAGGTCGGCCACGTTTTCAAGCTCGGCACGAAATACAGCGAGAAGCTGGGCGCAACATTTCTGGACGAGGCCGGCACGCGCAAGCCCGCCGTCATGGGTTGCTATGGCATTGGCGTTACACGAACCCTGCAAGCGGTCATCGAGCAGTGCAACGACAAGGACGGCATCATCTGGCCGTTAAGTATCGCGCCGTATCAGGTTTGCATCACACCGTTGGGCGTGGCGCCGGACAGCGCGGTGATGAAACTGGCGGAGAAAATTTACGCGGAACTGACCGCACGCGGCGTGGAAGTGATTCTGGATGACCGCGATGAACGTCCCGGCGTAAAATTCAAGGACGCGGACCTGGTGGGCTTTCCGATTCGCGTGGGCATCGGCGAGAAATCGCTGGCGAAGGGCGAAGTAGAACTCAAGCCGCGCGGTGGCGCGCTGCAACCCGTCAAGGCCGACGAAGCGGTGGATGCCGTGATAAAATTGGTGGAAGCAAGCAATGGCGGTCTGCGAACGGCATGATTTTCAACGTGGCAGCGGGTGGAATGTGAAGCGGGTGGGTTGGTTTGCCGTTGGATCAATATTCACCGTGTAATAAACGCCGTCGTTCAGAAGTTCGGTGCCGGACAAGGCCGGGCAGAGCCGCACCCGGAACGGCCACCAAAGATGCGCCTCGTGCAGCGCGGAACTGAAACGGATGGCGGTCCGGCCCGTTCACTTCGATTTTGCGAAGAGCGGAAAGGTGACGCGCGCATACCAAAGCCGCATTATTGACCGTTTTCAGACGTCACGGCTTTCAACGGCAAAAAGGCCGGGGTATTCCCGCTGGTTGCGGGTTTTAACTCTGCTTCATCCAGCCTCGTCCGGTCTCTTTCGTTCAGTATGGTTCTAATGATCTGCCGGTAAGAAGGGGACGCCAAGGCGATCCGGCCCAATTCAAACCCGACTGGCTCGAAATCGGGATCCAGTCGGTACGCTTCTCCAAGTTTCTGCAGGGTTTTCTGCGCGATTTCCGGGGTGATTGGCTCATTCCCTAGTTTTGCCCCTTCCAGATTCACCTCCATAAGTTTTCCGGCCGCCAGCCAGGTGTTTTTGATGGAGGCATACGCGTTGTCCGCATGCGATCCATCAGGAAAACGAACCAGCGATGGATCCGGCGGACTCCTGAATTTAAAAAACGCTTCCCAGCTTCTGTTGTAGGATTCCCGCCTGTTCAGATACGCTTCCCGCGGTGCTTGAAAAAGAATATACGGATTGAGGTCGGTGTTAAGCACGCCCGAACGTGAAAATTCGGACAATCCTTTTGCGTCCGTTACATACTCACCCATGAAATCGTTCACATCGTATATGACATGGCCGGCCGGTTTATCGCGCTGAAGATTGCGTGTCAGATAATCGATGTCGATTTTCAAAGGATGTCCCGTTTTTTTGCCCACCAAAAGCAGCAGGGGATTGTTGGCATCGTAGGTGGCCATAAACGCGTGCGATTCGGGAAACACAGTAATGAAGGTGCGGACCAGCGATTTTAGAACGTCGGTATCAAAATTGATGAGCGGGACCCACTGGGCCACCAATCCGTCTTCGGTCAGATGATCGCACATGGCGCGAAAGTGTTCCAACGAGAAAAGGCTGCTCGCTCCATCAAGGCTGGGATCAAAAATGTCGGCGACAATCAGGTCATATTTATCAGGGGAGGCGGAGGTAAATCTGCGGGCATCTGCTTTCACCATACGGACCCGCGGGTCATACTGGACGTCGAAATTTATATCGCGGAACCAGTGCATCATATCCACGATTTGCGGGACGATTTCCACCGCATCGATCTGTTTCAAGGGATACTGTTTCACGGTGCCGAGGCCGGTGCCGGTGGCAACCCCCAGAAAGAGCATGCGTTCGGCCTTCGGCTGCAACAGCAGGGACATGTGCCCCAAGCGCATCTCGTTCCATCCATCTCCTCCGCCCAGCACGAAACCTCGATGTATCATCAACAGCCGCAGCGGCTGTCCCCATATCCCGGTTACACCTTTTGGCCCCAATACCCGCACGGTGCCATACAGTGTTTCCCGTTTATCCACCAGAATCCACCCTTCAGGTGTGGGATAGGTCTCCAGGTATTTTGAGGAGAAAAAAACCAGAAAAATAATAACTCCCGCGGCGAGACCAATGTATTCTAATCGCAACGACTTCATTGCATAGAGCCAGGCAAGGAGAAAAACCAGCGCGACGCCGCAAAGCGCCGCCTCGTATCCCCAAAAATGGATGACGAACAACCCAAAAACGAAAGGCGCCAAGGCCGACCCCAGCGTATTCAAGGCATAACCTTTGCCGACGGAATATCCAGAAAGCTCTCCCGCCAGGCGGCTGAACAGAGCGCCCATGAGCATGGTGGGCGACAGGAAAACCAGCAGGGAAAGTATCACCTCGGCCAGAAGGTTTCGAACCAATCCGGACCCCGGGGGTGTCAGCCAGTCGTAAATCGGCCGGGCAACTGAAAGAATGAGTGTGGAAATGACGATGGAAACAATCAGCCACGCCAGGAGCCGGGAAATGTCTTTTTCACCGATGACGTTCCGTGCGCGCCGTTGACAGATCCAGGCGCCGGCGGCGGTGCCGAGGAGGTAAACCGCCAGAAGATTGGCAAACGTGTAAACGGTATCAAAAAACAGCTGGGCCAGGATACGCACCAAAACAACCTCCAGCCCGATCCCCGCCAGGCCCGTGAGCAATAACAACACGTAAACTTCTTTGACGGGCAGGTGTGTGATCGCCCTTTTTGTGTTTTGGTGGCTGGCGGGCGCATCGGGTTTCACCACCGAAGGCAAATAGACGCTCCGATGCCAGCCATACGCCAGCAGAGCGGCGATGATTCCGATCAGCGACAACCATGCGGCTCCGGTTGCCATGCCGCAGGAAGGAAAAATAAAATAGATGCTGATGAAGACTCCCAGCGTGGCGCCCAACGTGTTGGCAAAATAAAGGCGTCCCAGATTTTTCGCGCCGGCTTCCGCTGCCTGAACGCGCCGGCGGGCCTCCGAGACATACGCCAAGGTGGCTCCCATGCAGAATGTGGCGGGCAGCAAGGCCAGGCCCGAGACAAGCAAGGAGAGTCCCAAGGCGATGAGGCGGTCATTGTCTCCCGCCAAAGGCCCGATCAGCGGGGGAAGGGTCCGAGCCAGCCACAGTAAAAAGCGAGGGCTGCCCCAGGCATATACAGCCGTAAAGAGTTCGAGAAGGGAAAAAAACACCGCGGGATTTTTTGCCTTGTGCGCGTGATTGTTCAGGCAATACGCTCCACCCACCATTCCCCCGAAGAACCCGGCCAGCACGCCCAATACGCCCATCATCTCACTGCCCAATGCCAGCGACAACAGCCGGGTCCAGAGCAATTCATATCCCAGCGCGGCAAAGCCGGAGAGAAAAAATGCCAGCAGAAGGAGACGGTCGGAAGTCGAATGTCGGTTAAACATGGGTCATTTCAAAATTGCATGACAACCGGGATGACAAGGCTCATTCTTCAACAAAAGTCAGTGTCCGCCCTCGCCCCAGGCTGCGCTGCGAATTTATAATTGTACTTCCGTTTGGGCTTGGATTGCAGACCGGCCGGCCGATTTCTGCGCCATTGTCCGCCGCCGCGCGCCGGCCGCCGGTTCGCTATTTCATGCCGTTTGCCAGGGATGATCCCGGCATTTGTCATGCGACAAGTTGCCAATCTTCACCGACCCCGGCAAACCTTGAAGGTGTCACCCATTACACGGCGTCGGTCAACAAATAAAAGCCATCGTTCCCAATATTTGTTTCACCGCGGCAGCGGATGGAATGTGAAACGGGCGTGTTGGTTTACCGTTGGATCAATTTTCACCGTGTAATAGCCGCCATCATTCAACAGCTCGGTGCCGGACAATGCCGGGCAGAGCCGCACCCGGAACGGCCACCAAAGATGCGCCTCGTGCAGCGCCAACGTGACCCGGCGGGCCGTGTGACCCAGAAACCGGATGGGCGGAATTCCCGACAGCATCCGGCTTTTCCACAAAATCAGCCGCGTGTGCAGATGTCCGATGATGGTCTGTTCCACCTGCGGCAACCGGCGGCGTACCTGTTCCTCACGCCACAAAAACGGCAGCGCCGTAGGATCGTGACAGAACAACAGCACGCGTTGCTCCGGTTGGAGCGCGTCGAAGGCGGCGCGGATTTCGGCGAGATGCGTCTCGCGTAATCGTTGCCACTCCGGCCATTCGTCCGGCAGTGCATCAGGTTGGTTTGCGGGCAGGGCGATGAGGGGCGAGGCCACCCCCAGGAGCAGGTAACGGCCGATGGCCAGTTTCCAGAGCGGTTGCAGACCCAGCTGCTGCGTGGCGCAATGCCAACTGGCCAGCCGCATCCCGCCCTTCCCGCCAACCAGGGTTAATTTCCCAAGTTCATGATCGCCGATGGTGAACCGCGCGCGGTCGCCGAATTTTGCGCGGAGCTTGCCGAGACATTCCTGGGCGCTTTGAAACGACGCCGGGTCGCTCACGCCCACAGACCCGCTATCGCACGGATAATCCCCATTGGCCACGAGATAATCCAACGGCCCGGTTTCGGCCAGAAAACGGTCGAGTTGCCGTCCCTGGTCGAGCGGATGACGCATCCAGATTAAATGCCGGTAGGCGCGCGTGACTGCGCGGAGCAGGGGATTGGCGATGGTGCGATATTCGTAATCTTCGCCGCGGGCGCGCTCGGCGGGGCCGGCGTAATGGATGTCGCTCAAAATGGCGATCGTGACATCTCCCTGCGCGCGGGTTTCCATGCGGCGTCAATTATTCACCGCCGCCGCATCACGGCTGTTGTTTTGGTCGAGGCAATCGCGGACGGTTTTGGCGAGTTCGGCGTGGGTGTAGGGTTTTGCGAGAAAGCTCGCATGGGTCCGGCTCAGCATTTTCTGGTTCACTTCATTGGCGGTATAGCCGCTGGTAAAGACAACTTTCAGGCGGGGCTGGCTGGCTTGCAATTTTTCGACGAGGTCCGCACCGGAAACACCATCGGGCATCACCATGTCGGTCAGGAGCAAATCAATTTCATTTGCGCGCTGATTCCATACGTCAAGCGCTTCCTTGCCGGATGACGCTTCCAGAATCCGATAACCGCACTCTTCGAGGATGTCGCGGGCCATGCTCCGCAGGACTGGTTCGTCTTCAACGATGAGAATGGTTTCCGAGCCGCCAGCGACAGGGACAGCGGAGGCCGCTTCTTCTTCTGCCAAGGCGGGCACTTTGTCGCCGGCGGGAAGAAACACGTCGAATGTGCTGCCTTTGCCGGGTTCGCTGTTCACTTCGACCCAGCCTTCGTGCTGTTTGACAATGCCATAAACGGTCGCGAGGCCGAGGCCGGTGCCCTTGCCGACGTCTTTCGTGGTAAAAAACGGTTCGAAGATGCGGCCCAGCGTGGCAGAATCCATGCCGGTACCGGTGTCCGTGACGCGGAAGCGAACAAAACGTCCCGCGTGCGCCTGGGGATGGGTTTCGATGAAAACGGCGTCAATGTCCACGGTCTCGATGCCGATGGTCAGCCTGCCGCCGCGCGGCATGGCGTCGCGGGCGTTGAGGGAAAGGTTCATCACGACCTGTTCGATCATGCCGCAGTCGCCCTGAACGAATGAATTTTCCACCGCCGGCTGAAATTCAAGCGTGATGGTTTCCCCGAGGAGACGCTCCAACATCCTGCTCATGTTGCCGACAATTCTCTGCAAATCGAGCAGCTCGGGCTGCATGACATTCTTGCGGCTGAACATGAGCAATTGGCGCGTGAGGCCCGCGGCGCGTTCGGCGGCAAAATAGACGGCTTGAACCGAGTCGATCACCTCCGGCGGCAGTGCCGGTCTGGCGAGCAGCGAACTGGAATGCCCCTGAATGATCGTGAGCATGTTATTGAAGTCATGCGCGACACCGGCGGCAAGCTGGCCGATGGATTCCATCTTTTGCGCCTGACGCAACTGCGCCTCCAAACTCAGCCGTTCGGTGATGTCTTCGACGTAGCAATGCACCACGTTGCTCGGCAAGACGGGGTGAACCGACCACGAAAACGTGCGCCCGTCCATTTTGGTTTCCAGACGCACCTTGCTTTGTCCGCTGGCAAGGCATTCGCGGATGATGCGGTCAATGTCCGGCGGCAATATTTCACCGGGCCGATTTCTTTGCACGGAGGTGGCCAGTTGTTGCGCGGCCTCGTTGAAATAGGTGATGGTCCCGTTTACGTTCAATTCCATCGCCGCGTCTGGATTCAACTGGACGAACGCGGCGAGTTTTTGCAATTCGGCATCGGCCCGTTTGCGCTCGACGGCCAGGCCGATGGCGGTGGCGGCGGCCATGAGGAATTGCACTTCATCCGAATTGAATTTCCGCTGGTGCGTGCTGTAAATGCCCAGTATTCCATAGGGCCGGTCGTGAGTGGGAATGGCGACGGTGACACCGCTGACAACACCGTGTTCGGCCAGAAACGGCGACGCCGAGATTCGCGTTTCGGCCTTCAGATCGGCGGTGACAACGGGGTCGCCGGATTTCAAAGCGGAGATAATCGGGGAATTCTCATTTCCGGGCAGGGATGTTTGCCGGTCGTACTCCGGTTTCCAGCCAACGCCGGCTTGCAGCCGCAATTGACCGGCCGGCAATTGCTCGAACACGGCGGAGTATTCCACGCCCAGTGTTTGCGCCACGAGCATGACGGTTTGATTCAGCAGCGCCTCCAGGTCACTGTTGGTCAGCGCAAATTGTCCGAGCGCGGCGACAACGGTTTGCTGGAACGTGCGATTCAGCAGGTTTTTTTCCGCAGTTTCGAGATTCTTGACAAGCCGTTCCAGCGATTCGGCCATCAGGTCAAAACCCTTTGTGAGCTGACCGAGTTCGTTTTCCGAGGGTTTCAGTCCGGTGCGGGCGCTCAAATCACCTTCTGCAATCCGCTGAGCCACGCTGGACAAGGCGCGCACCTCGCGCAAAATGAAGTGTTCCCCGCCGAACCACGATGCTGCCAGCGCCAGTACCCCCACCACAAACCCGCCCATTGGCAGGTCAAAAATATACATCAGCAGCCAGGCCGGAGTGATGAGCAAAAACACGCTGCCGACCAACTGCATTCGCAATGTGGAGAATCTGAAAATCTTTTTTATCATTTCAACCGATTCCGCATTTGCGCAATAATCATGCCATCAAGACGTTGTTTCGGAAAGCCCTTTGTTCCGGCTGGCACCTCCCCAAGGCCGGGCGCATGAACGGGCGCGGCGAATTTTGCTGGAAGAACTGAAAATATTTGAATGAACTGAAGCCAGCTTGATAAAACAACCGGGGAATGCCCTTTTGCCATGACACTTAATCCACTCATTCAACAATTGATCGCTCAAGGGTTGCTGCGGAATGTTGCCGGAATTCATCCGCGAACTTCACAAACTGCTCCGCGAAAAACATAATTTATGAATCGCCTGCGGTTGCATGTCATCGCCTGTCCGGTTTTCCAACGGGAACTAGAAATGCTTGCCGCCGGGGCGAAAACCGAGGTCACTTTCCGGCACCTGGAAATGGGACTCCACGAAGGTCCCGCTGAAAATCTCCGCTCCGCGCTTCAAGGCGCGATTGATGGAGTGGCCGCCGGTCAATGTGATGCCATTGCCATTGGTTACGGGCTTTGCAATCGCGGCATCGTGGGGCTGGAGGCGCGGGTGCTGCCCGTTGTCATCCCCCGCGCGCACGATTGCATCGGCATGCTTCTCGGCAGCAGCCGGTGTTATCTCGCGCAACTGGAAGCGCAGCCGGGCACCTACTTTCAGAGCGCCGGCTGGCTGGAGAATTCACCGGCCAATGGCGATGTCCGCCAGCAGAATTTTCCCTTCGGACCCGGCTCCATCGTCACGCGCGAACAACTGGCTGAAAAATACGGCGGAGAAAATGCCGATTATCTGCTCGAACAATTCAACAACCTCACCCGGCACTATGAACGGCTTGCCTTCATCGCCACGCCGGTGCCCGAAGCGGCAAAATGGGAGAAAGCCGCGCGGAAAAACGCCCGGGCACACGGCTGGAAATTTGAAAAGCTCCCCGGCGACCTGGGCTGGCTGCGGCGATTGTTGAACGCGGATTGGAATGACCGCGAATTTCTCAAGTTGAAGCCGGGCGAGCGCGTCGGCCTGCGTCACAATGAACAACTCATCGGTGTGGAACCTAAAAGGGTCAGTCCTAGAAAAGTGACATTCTAGTTTGAGGTGGACAATTTTGGTTTGTTGGTCTTGCCTCGATTGAGGGGCACGAGGCAAAAAACCATCTTGCCGCTTCTCATCAAACCGAACAAGCGGTTTTTTCCCGCGTCCGGCTTTCCTAGGGCCTCACCCGCCTTTCTTCTACGCCATCGCCCGTATCCACACCGCACGCATGGGTAGCCGATACGTGCCCATACAAGAGATGCCACCGGCCACAAGCATGCCGGCGATATTTTGAATTCAATGCTTGACGGTGGAATCCGCTACAGCGGCCGGGGCGGGATTGTCCCGTTTTGCCGTGTGATCGCGACCGAGCCAGAAGTTGGCCCAGGAGGATGTGCCGCGCAGTCCCTGGTTTTGCACCACGAGCACATGCTGCAACAAGTCCTGCTCCTTCCCTTCGTGTTTCAGGCGTTCGTAGGCGCGCAGCCAGATGCAATCGCCATAGCCGTCCACTTCGCAGCGGCCTTCGCGCGTGCCGCCGCACGGGCCATTGCGCTGGTTCTTCGCGCATTGGGATTCGGGACACAGAAACGCGATTTCCGGGAGCGAACAATCGCCGCAGTCCTTGCACTGGAACAGGACGGCCTTGCTGACATGCTCCAAAACCCGCATCGGTTTGGGGCCTTGTTTGGGGTCTGCCGAATGCCGGCAGAGATACGCGCCACAGTTCGCCAGCGCGCGGCCCGGACTGAACATGAGATTGTGGGTCCACTTGGACAGATGATAAACAGGGCCGACGTGTTTTGATTTTATCCTGACGCTTGGATTTGGGGCGGCGGCATCGGCCAGTCCCGTCGCCGGATTTTCGGCGTAGTGGAAATATTCGCCGGGCCGGGAGAACCTGACTTCCCGCGCGAATTGTTTCCAGTCGTCGGGAGCGAACGTGCGTTCGATTTCCAGGATTCTTTCAATAACGGGAAGATTATGCACGCCGCCCAGATACACGCCGCGATAGCCCAGGCCGCGATAGACGGCGATTCGCCTGGCGGCGAATTCGCAGAAGAACGACAGGCCGCCATCGGCCGACTGCCCGTGCTTCAGGCACAAGTCCAGCAGCGGTCGCGTCAGGACGATGCCGGGAACCCGGCCCTCATGAAAGAATTGGGCCACCCTGGGGCTTAACAGATAGACATTGCCGATGAGCGGGACAGGCTTCATCCCGTGCTGATCCATGTAAAGCCGCAGTTCGCTGTCCTTGCGGGAGTCGAAGCCGATCTGGTTGATGATGAACTGCGCCCCGGCCTCGATTTTCTTCTGAAGCTTGAAGTATTGCGGCATCACTTCGCCCTCGAGCAGTTTGTAGTTCGTCGTGACGGCTCCGATGCAGAACCGGGTTTTTTCCAGCCGCTGCCCCTTGCTGTTGCCATCGCCGTCCTTCGGATCTAAACCGTGGTTCATTTTGTTCAACATCGAAATCAGGCCGACGGAATCAATGTCGAACACCGGCTTCGCAAGCCCTTCGGCGCCGGAGAACGGATGATCGCCGGTCATGGCCAGAATACTGTGGAACCCTTCGCTGTTCAGGAGCCAGGCCTCGCTTTCCAGGCCGTTGCGATTGAGATCCTTGCAGGTGAGATGAATGACGACTTCCTTGCCGGCATCCAGAATGGGTTTGCCCAGGGCCTGGGGTGCCAGTTGCGGATTGCCACCGGCGTTGTCGGTAATTGAAATCCAATCAATGGCCGGGCACTCGGCGAGCTGTCGGGCAAAAGCGGATGCCTTGACCGCGCCACGCCCGACCACCGAGCCGCGCACGGAAACCACTTCGGTCCCGACGAGAAACTGGGAGATCTGGGACAGTTTTTCCTGCAATGTTTGCATCTGTTTATTCTGATGAAAAATTGGTTTTAATGCCTGCACGGGCAAGGAAAACTCCTTTTGGTCGGGCACGTTTTCGACATTATCGTAGCCATGATGTCATCCGCCGGGCCGGGGTCAAGCGCGAAGTCGCACAAATTCTGGACTTTGGGGATCGCCGGTGCGGAAAAGTGCCTGCCCAAGATTGAATTTGATTGTTTTTCTGTTTGTTTGTGGCAACCATTCGCGAGCAACAAGAACTCACGGCAATGAACATCCCGGGCCTTACGATCATCGGCGAATCAATAAATGATTCCGTCCCTTCCACCCACGTGTTATTCGAAAAAAACGACATGGCCGGCATCATCGAGCTGGCGAAATCCCAGGGGAAAAGCGGCGCTGCCTACATTGACGTGAATGTCGGCGTGCATTCCCCCGGATTCATGGCGGACGTTGTGCGAAAAATCCAACAACATATTTCGCTGCCCCTTTCGATTGACACTCCGGATCCGGAAATCGCCGCCGCCGGGCTGGAAGCGTACGATCCCGGGCGCGCCGGGGGACGCAAGCCGATTTTGAATTCAATTTCCCAGGCGCGATTGGAAATGTTTGACATCCAGGCGAAGCAGCCCTTCATTCCCGTGCTGCTGATTACCGAAGGGATGGATCAAAATGGCGTCTTGAAAATGAACAAGACCGCCGAGGAAACGCATGCCACCGCAAAGGTCATGGTCAATATCGCGCGGGAACGCATCAAAAATGTAACGAACGAGCAGATCATTCTCGACCCGGGCATTGTTCCGATTGGAAGCGATGCGGAAGGCGATTTCAAGCGATTGATCAATGCGATCAAACTGATTCATCAAGATGCCGATCTCAAGGGTATGAACATGTCCGTCGGGCTGAGCAATTTTACCGTAATGCTGCCGTCGAAACGGGCTGATGGTTCGCCGGTAAAAGGGCCGCTGGAGAGTGCTTTTTTGACCATGGCCATGCCGATGGGATTTAACACCATCATTGGCTCGGTGAAGCGGAATTATTCGCTTTTGCCGGAAGACCATCCAGCCATGCAATGCTTGAAGGACTTGCTGGAACTGGATGGCTTTGACGCCATTGTGAGGGTGAAGGAATTTTATTCGTAATTGAGACAAGTTCCCGGGTCAAAACCCGGTGCGGACCCGCCGCCGGTGACGGGCGTTGCCGGCTGCCGATTAGAAATTGGTTTTGCCGCCGGCGGGGATCAGGTGGGACCCGTTGCCCGTTCGCCGGAGATCATCTTCATGTGCGCCGCGGCGGGCACCTTCGGCAATCCGGGCATGGTCACGATGTTGCCGCAAACCGCCACGATGAAACCCGCCCCCGCCGAAAGCCGCAGCTCGTTGACCTTGATCTTGAAGCCTTTCGGCCGGCCGCGCCGTTCGGGATCGTCCGAGAGTGACATGGCGGTTTTGGCCACGCAAATCGGCAAATTGCCGAACCCATGTTTGTTAAACACCCCGATGCTGCTCTGGACACCGCGGTCATAGTCCACGCCGTCCGCGCCGTAGAGCCGGGTCGCCAGCGTCTCGATCTTCTTCTCGATCGGCGCGGCGAGCGGGTAGAGGAAGCGAAACTTCTTTCGCCGGTTCCGGTGGATGGTGTGCAGCACGGCGGCGGCCAGTTCCGTCGCGCCGGCGCCGCCTTTGTCGAAGTGTTCGGACACGACTGCTTCCGCGCCCAACTTGGCGCAGAACTTGATGATCTTCGCGTAGTCCGCCGGCTTGTCATCCGGAAAGTTGCTGATGCACACCACGGGCTCCAAACCGAAGAGGCGGATGTTCTCGATGTGCTTGGCGAGGTTGCCGAGTCCGCCGGCGTCGGTGTATCCGCCATGGTAAGTGATGGCCTTGGTGGTAACCACGATGACCGCCGCGGCCGGGTTCAGCCCGGCAATGCGGCATTTGATGTGAAAGAATTTTTCCGCCCCCAGGTCGGTGGCGAACCCAGCCTCGGTGACGACATAATCGGCCAGTTTCAATGCGAGGCGCGTGGCCACGCAGGTATTCGTGCCCTGCGCGATGTTGGCGAACGGGCCGCCATGGACGAAGGCCGGCGTGCCTTCCAGGGACTGCACGAGGTTCGGATGAATGGCGTCGCGCAGCAACACCTGCATCGCGCCCACGGCCTGCACGGCCTCGGCGTAGATCGGTTCGTTCTTGTAGGTGAAACCCACAACCATTTTGGTCATGCGCTCGCCGAGGTCTCCGAAATCCTCCGCGAGGCACAGGATGGCCATGACTTCGGAGGCGGGTGTGATGTTGAAGCCATCGCGCCGCGGCACCCCGTTTTTGGGGCCGCCCAGGCCGATGACGATGTCGCGCAGCGAGCGTTCGTTCAGGTCAATGACCCGGCGCAGGACGATGCGGCGCGGGTCGAGGCCGAGTTCGTTGCCGTGCTGGAGATGGTTGTCCACCATGGCGCAGAGGAGGTTGTTGGCCTTCTCCACGGCATACATGTCGCCGACAAAATGAAGATTGATGTCCTCGGCGGGCACGACCTGCGCGTGGCCGCCGCCGGTGCCGCCGCCTTTGATGCCGAAGTAGGGGCCGAGCGACGGTTCGCGCAGGCAAAACATGGATTTTTTGCCGAGGCGGCGGAGCGCGTCAGCGAGGCCGATGGTGGCGGTGGTCTTGCCTTCACCCTGCGGGGTGGGGGTCATGGCCGTCACGAGGATAAGCCGGCCGTTGGGCTGATTTCGCCTCGCCTCCAGTTCGGCGAGCGGGATTTTGGCGATGTAATGGCCGTGCGGCAGAATGATCTCGGTGTTAAGGCCCAGTTCGCGGGCGACCTCGGAGATTCGACGCGGAGGCAGGCCATTGGGGGCGGCGGTTTGATGCGACATAGCTGGCGACATGAATACCTTAGACAGCCCGGCGTGACAATTGGGATTTTATCCGGGTTGCGTCCTGATTTCAAGTGGCGTCGAGCCTGCTTGCCGCACCGGGACATGGTGTGGGCGGGCGGTTCGACCCAATCGGCGCACAGCGCCGACTCTACAACCGGATCAGGAAATTACCTTTGTTCACGCTCGCGGGGCGCGACGCGTGGTCGAAGCCGGGGTTTTCCCTGGCAAAACATGTGAGGCGGCCCAGGGGATTGCTCAAACGGTTTTGTTGCCTTTGGGTGGCGCCGTTTTGAAACTCAACCCAGGGCCTTTTTGGCGGCGTTGACCGCGCCCGCCGCGCTTTCGCTGTAACCGTCGGCGCCGATTTCGTCCGCGTATTTTTGTGTGATGGGCGCGCCGCCCACCAGCACTTTCACCTGCTGGCGCACGCCGGCCCGCTGAAGCGCGTCCAGCGTTGTCTTCATCGCCGGCATTGTGGTGGTCAACAGCGCCGACATGGCCACGATGTCGGCGCCTTTTCCCTTCACCGCCGCCACGAACTGTTCCGGCGGCACGTTGACGCCCAAGTCAATGACTTCATAACCGCCGCCTTCGAGCATGGCACCGACCAGATTTTTGCCGATGTCGTGCAAGTCACCCTTGACGGTGCCGAGGACGACCCGTGCCGTGGATTTTACGCCACCGGCGGCGAGCAGCGGCCGGATGAGTTCGAGCGTGGACCTCATCGCGTGACCGGCCAGCAGCAATTCGGGCACGAAATATTCATTGCATTCAAATCGCCGGCCCACCTCGGCCATCGCCGGCATCATGTATTCCTGAACGAGCTTCATCGGGTCGGTCCCGGCGGCCAGGGCGGCTTCGGTGGTGGCTTTCGCGGTCTTCGCATCTCCTTTAAGGATCGCATCGTGTAGTGGTTTGAGGTCCTGCATGGTGGCTTCTCCGTTTGTCTGGTTGTTCAAATCATTTCACGGCGAAATCGCCGGACTTTGGACGGGCCGCTTTCAGCGCGCCTGTCCTTCGACTGTCCTGCCTCTTCGTGTCGAACCTGCTCATGTATTGATTCTCAGCCGCTTTCGGTTCCCCCGGGTTGAGCGGGAATATTCATAACAGGCTTCCGGGTTATAATCAACTAACTTGGTTGAACCGCGAAAACTTCGTCCGCCAGCGCTGCGGCGCGGCCGCGCGGCAGACGCCCCAGATGGAAAATCAAAAAGCCGTGCAAAAACCGGCGCAACTCGGCGGTTTGGGCGGTCGCGGGCTTCAAACGCGAACACGCAGGCCAGTCGTTTTGCATCAGCACGCGAACGATTTGTTTGGTGCCGGACGTCAGTTTGGTTTTCCCCAAATCCGGTTTCAGGCCGAGTTCATGCAGGAGCTTGAGTTCAAAGGCCAGAACAATTTGCGGCGCGGATTTTTGCCGGCAAAGGCAGCCCAGAAAACCGTTCATCAATTCAAAAATGGCGGGCAAAGGCGTCCCGGTTTCCGTGGCCTGCTCGACGAACGACGCGGCGTAGGCGGCCTGGCGCAACCGGCGGAGGTCCTGACGCAGCGCGCTGTGTGTCTCGCGCAAACTGACTTCACGGAGCGTGTGCAAATCGGAACGGCGGCTGCGGCTGAACGAAAAATCCGCCAGGTAAAACAAATCCAATTTGCCGAGAAACGGCGATTTGATCCGGCGCGCGCCTTTGGCGACGGTGGCGATGCGCCCGAAATCCGGCGTGAGCCAGTGGACGATGAGGCTGGTTTCCGTGAGCGGTCGCGTCCGCAGGATGATGCCCGTGGCGGATTCAATCATGGGGAATATTTAACCACGGATGAACACTAATGAACACGGATACAAATCAAAAAACAGTTCGTACGTCATTTAGCCTGTTCTTCAGGTGGTTGGTTTCGCCGCCAAGCAGGTTTCCATCCGTGTTTATCCGTGTTCATCCGTGGTTGATTATTTTGAAGCCGGCGGCGGCAGGTATCCGTGGGAAATCGAGCCGAGGCTGACGATGTATTTGATGGCATCCGCGACGGACATTTCCAGTTTGATGACCTGCGTTTCCGGCACGAGAATCAAAAAGCCCGACGTGGGGTTGGGCGTGGTGGGCACGAACACGCCCACAACCTTTTCCCTGGTCTTGGCCTGCACCTCGTCGTTCTGTTCACTGGTGATGAAACCGACGGAATACATCCCTTCGCGAGGAAATTGGACGAGCACGACGGTCTTGAAGGAATTTTTGTTCCCAGACGCCAGCGCGTCGTTGACCTGCTTGGTGGCGGAATAAATTTTGTTAAGGAACGGCACGTGCATCAACGCGCGTTCCACCCATTCGATCATTTTTATGCCGAAATAATTCCGCGCCAGCCGGCCGGCCGCGCTAATCAGCAAAACCGCCACCAGCAGGGCAACGAGACTCCAATACCAATACATCGGACCTTCGCCGTTGTTTCGATGCGTGATGGTTTTGGGAATGAAAATAAGCAACGTGTCGGTGATGTTGGAAATGGTGCCGAACAACCAGACCAGAACCGCAATTGAAATCACTCCCGGCAGGACAATAACCAAACCGGTCACAAAATTCGCCCGCCAGCGGGCAAAGAAGCTTTTCTGTTCCATGCGCCAAGTCTAAGGTCGCATCAGAGTTTGCTCAAGGGAAAGCGGTGGGCGATTTCACGCAACCGGCGGTTTTCCTCCCGTTTCATTTTGCGCCGGGCACCCGCACTCGAATCATCAAAGCCGAGCAGATGCAAAACCCCGTGGACCAGGTAGCGGATGACTTCCGATTGCCAGCTCGTGCCGAACTGGCGCGCCTGTAAAACCGCCTCATCCACGCACACAAAGATTTCGCCGTGAAGAGTAGCGCAGCCGTCCCGGCTGCTGCTCTGCCGCCGGTTTGAAGGGCGGGGCAGGCGGGACGCCTGCGCTACCTTATTCGCGTAATCAAACGTGATGACATCCGTCGAACCCTTATGTTTGAGGAAGGTCTCGTTAAGCCGCGTCATTTCCGGCGCGGTGGCGAGGCAGATTCCAATTTCGGCCTTTTTAATTTCCAATTCCGCGAGCAGCGCGTTCGCAATTTTTTTCAGCCGCCGCCGGTTGATTTTTCGCACGCGCTGACGGTTGGCGATGGTGACGCTCATTTTGTCGGAGGACAGAGTTTGGCTTCCCAAGCCCGCCACCAGATGGATGCCCCAAGTGGGCTGTTCGCTTCGCGAATTGTGGTCACGACGCCCATTATATTTGGGGACTCGCAGCGCCCGTCCCTCCGGGTTTTTGGCTGCGATGCTCCTCGTAAGCCGTGATGATGCGCTGCACGAGCGGATGGCGGACGACGTCGCGCTTGCCCAATTCCACAATCGAGATTCCTTCGGTGTTTTTCAGCGCGCGGTGTGCTTCGAGCAATCCCGAATTTTTGTGCGGCGGCAAATCAATCTGCGTTTCATCGCCGTTGATGACGGCCTTCGAGCCGTGCCCGAGGCGCGTGAGGAACATCAACATCTGCTCGGTCGTCGAGTTTTGCGCCTCATCGAGGATGATGAAGGCATTATTCAGCGTGCGCCCGCGCATGTAGGCCAGCGGTGCAATTTCAATGGTGCCGCGCTCGGTGTGCTTCTGAATTTCCTCGGCGGGCAGCATGTCGTGCAGCGCATCGTGCAGCGGACGCAGATACGGCGTGATTTTTTCGTAAAGGTCTCCGGGTAAAAAACCGAGCGCCTCGCCGGCCTCGACCGCCGGGCGGGTGAGGATGATCCGCGAAATCTTCCCCTCGCGCAACGCCGCCAGCGCCATTGCCACCGCCAGATAGGTTTTGCCCGTGCCCGCCGGCCCAACGCCGAACGTGATGTCGTGCCGGCGAATTGCGTCGAGATATTTTTTCTGGCCGACGGTTTTGGCGGTGACGCCGGGCTTGCGGTCGTGCGTCATGACGCGGTCGTTCATCAAATCCTTGAGCGTCGAAGCGCCCTCGTGCTTGATAATGTTCAGCGCGTGGGTGAACTCGCGGTTGCGCACCGGTGAGCCGGCCTTGAGCAAACTTTCCAGCGACACAAAAAGTTGCTTCGCGCGTTCGACGGCATCGGCGGCGCCTTCGAGTTTTATCCAGCCTTCGCGCGATGTGGCCTTGACAGCAAGCTGTTCCTGGATCAACTGAAGATTGCGCGGCTCGTGATTGAAAAGCTGCTGCGCGACGCGCGCGTTTTCAAAATGAAGGGTTTCAGTGGGCATGGTTGAAATTATTTTTTCAAGCCCGGCTCACGCAGGTTCAATTTTTGAAAATAATCCCGATAATAACCGCGGTCACGGGCCAGCAAACCATCAGCGTGAAGTTGGGCATGTGCCGCAATTAAAAAATCAGGAACAACTCTTCTGCGTTTGCCGCCGCGCTCCAGATACAATCGGAACATCTCTCCGGCCAATGCCGCGCTTTCGACGGATGACGGGACGAATTTGATTTGCCAGTCGGAAAGAAATTCGCGGATGGATGCGCCCGCCAGCACCGGCGCGATTTCCGCGATGACCACCTCACCAGCGACCAGACCACCTTGTGCCATCGCTTCACGCAAGGCGGCTTCCGAAGATTTGGCGTGTTGCGGGTCGGCCAGCAAAACGTCCAGCAGGACTGAACTGTCAACTGCCGTTGGCATCGCGTGTCAGGCGCAGATAATCATCCGCATTTTTCCCGGCGGGCAAATGGCCGCGACCGCGCCATTTTGCGAAGGCGGCATCGGCCATGCCTTGCTTGAAAGATTTAGGAATCCAAGAATCATCCTGTTCCGCGACAAATTTGGCTACCTGCGCCCGTTCGTTGGCGGGCAAGCCCTTGATCTGCTCAATGATTTCTGCCGCACTCATATCTCAATTTCACGCCAGAATCATGGCAAAGTCAAGCGGGCGAACGGAATCGGCAGGAGAACGACATCATTTCTTGAGCAGTTCATTGAAGACGTCGTCGGCGTCGTTGTCCCAGGTTTTTATCAGGGCTTCCTCGGAAAGTTTCAACCACGTCTCGCGCTCCGTGTCGGATTCGATGGTGACGCGAACGTGTGTTTTTTCCGGCAACGACAGCGGTTTTGACAAAAGAAGTTTGCCGTGCTCGTAAATGGCTTCAACGGTCGTTGTCATTACAAGTTTCATTATCCAGCGGAAAATTATTTTTGGCAAGCCCGCAAAAAACGGCGGCGCGAACCGTGCGTTTTCAAAGTGAAGATTTTCATCCGGCATTTTCGGAAGCGAAAAATTTCATTTTGCCAGTTCTGCGCGCAATTTCGCGGCGACCTCGTTCAGCGCCGATGGTAAAACGGTTGTGTTGGCCAGCACCGGCATGAAATTGGTATCGCCGTTCCAGCGCGGCACGACATGGATGTGCAAATGGTCGGCGACGCCCGCGCCGGCGACTTTGCCGAGATTGATGCCGATGTTAAAGCCGTCGGGTTTCATCATCTGCGTCAGGGCGTTGATGCAACGGCGCGTAAGCTTCCACAAATCCGCCAGTTCCTCCTCGGTCAGGCCGTTCAGGTCGGGGACCTGTTTGTAAGGCACGATCAGCAAATGTCCGCCGTTGTAGGGATAGGTATTGAGCAGGGCGAAGCACGTGCGGTCGCGCACGATGACGCGGTTCGCCTCGTCGTCATTGGATTGGGCGATGCGGGTGAACAGGCTGGCATCGAGTTGTGGCTTTGGCGACAGGATATATTCGATGCGCCACGGCGCGTGCAGCGATTCCATGTCCCCAGAGTAGCGATGAAGACGCGGAAAGTCAAAACTGTGTAACTGCCGTGTAACTGCCGATAACGCGTCATTCAACCTGTGGCCCGGCTGGTCTGCCGCAAAGCGGACAAGCTGCCCCCAAAAACCGCCATCGGGTTGCCGCCGGAACAATACAATTCATGTAATAGCTATTTCAATAATTGTATCACTCAAAGATGAAGATCATCTATCTAATTAAACAAACTCAAAATCGCCGTTGCTGCCCGCGTGTTCGCGCCGGGTCCGCCCAGGGACGAAACAACTTCCGCCAGGCGCTTTTTGATTTGAATCCGGCGCGGTTCATTTTGCAAAAGCTCCAACGCGGCGCCGGCAATATGGTCAGGCGTGGCGGCGCCCTGGACGAATTCGGGAAAAACTTCCTCGTCCGCCAGAATATTCGGCATCGTCAGCCATTTCACCTTCACGATGCGCCTACCGATTTGGTAGGTGCTCCACGACGTTTTGTAGAGCGTGACCGTCGGCACGCCGAAGAATGCGCACTCCATAGTCACCGTGCCGGTTGAGGCGATGACAACGTCCGCCGGTGCAAGTGCTTGTGGTAGATTGCCAATTTGGATTTCCGTATCTGACGGGAGTGCGGACAGCTTGTCCGCGAGTTGTTTCAAAGCTTCATCCGGCAAAACCATTTTCACTTTCGCCGACGGCAATTTTTCCCGAATCAATTTCAACGCGCCGAGCATTGGCGGCAAATGTCGCCGCAATTCGTCGGCGCGGCTGCCGGGCAGCAACAAGATTCTTGATTTGCAGGAGACGACGTGAGGAGCCTCTAACTTTTCTTTGGTTTGAGCCTCGTCACCTCGGCTCCTACTGGCTTCTGATTCACGGCGCGTAAATCGTAAATCGTCATTCGTAAATCTCCCCACCATGGGGTGTCCGACAAATTCCACGCGCAATTTCGGCACGCGCTGGGCATACCAGTCCTTTTCAAACGGGAAAATGCTCAGGAGCAGATCGTAATCCGCCGCGAGCAGGTTCGCCCGGCCCGGCCGCGACGCCCAGACCTGCGGCGAGACGAATTGGACGATTTTCGGATTCCATTTTAAAAACGGATTGTTGCGGACGTATTCCTTGATGGCGTGGCCAAAGCGTAAATTGAATCCGCCGTAATCCACGCCGATGACGATGTCCGGCTTGCGCTCAATCGCCAGCTTTAGCAATTGATTAAACAACCGCCGGAACTTGAAATAATTCTTCAGCACATCGGAAATACCGATGACCGAGTGCTGCGTCATATCGAAAGCCAGTTCGACTCCCGCTGCCGCCATGCGCGGTCCGCCCGCCCCGAAGAAAACCGGCGGGGAAGGCGGATTGAAGGTGGAGGATGGAATTTTTTCGCGCAGCGCGAAAACCAGTTCCGCCGCGAGCAAATCCCCGCTCGCCTCACCGGCAATGAGCATGAACTGTTTTGGGTTCATTTGCTCTGCTGCACCTGCCGGGTGATTTCAAAGGCCAGGTCCAGCGCGCGTTTGGCTGATTCGCCGCTGACCACGGGCGTCAGCTTTTCGCGGACGCAGTTGACGAAGCTTTGCAGTTCCAGCTTGAGCGGTTCTTCTTTGGCAATTGGCACGGGTTCGCGCACGATTTTTTTGCCGCCAAACTGGCTGACGATGGTCGAGTCCTTGCCGATGCCGAGCTTGGCGGCGAGCACTTTTTTCAGCAGCGAGCTTTCTTCCTCGCCGTCGCGGGCGACGCGATAGATGAAGCCCTCCTGCGCACGGTAATCGAGCGAGATCCAGCAGGGGTTCGTCGGACCGCTTAAGACGCGGATCTTGCGCATCCGCTCCGGGCTGACGCGGCTGGCGGTGAGGTTGGCCACGCAGCCGTTGGCGAAACGCAGCCGCACGTTGGCCATGTCCTCGGACTTGCTTAAAACGGGAATACCCACGGCGTCCACGCTCGTCACCGGTGATTTCACGAACGCGAGCACCACATCGAGATCGTGGATCATCAAATCGAGCACCACACCGATGTCCGTCGAGCGGGCAGGGAAGGGGGACAGGCGAAGGCACTCGATGAAGCGCGGCTCGGTGGCGACCTGCTCGAGATATTTGAACACGGGATTGAACCGCTCGACGTGGCCGACTTGCAGGACGCAATTTTTCTGCTGCGCGAGTTCGCACAGCTCGGCGGCCTGCTCGGAGCTGTCGGTCATCGGTTTTTCGACGAGGACGTGTTTGCCCTGCTGCAACAGCAATTTGGCGAGTTCAAAATGCGTGGTCGTCGGCGTGACAATGTTGACGGCATCACTCGCGGCCGCCAATTCGGCCATCGAAGAGAAAACCCGCGTGCCGTGTTTGGCGGCAATTTTGCGGGCGGTGTCGGCAGAGGTGTCGAAGATCCCGGTCAATTCGACCTGTCCCGCCGCCGCCAGTTCGGCGTAGATGCGGGCGTGTTCTTTTCCGAGGGAGCCGACGCCGAGAACGGCGACGCGAATATGGTTCATGGTTGGCACGGGTCGAGTTTGCCATTGATGGAGGACGGCTGACAACTGGCAACTGGCGGGCAAGTTTCACTTGCGTTGGTTTGATTGCCGGTTAAAGATTCAGCCACAAACCATGGGCAAAATAGCTTTAGTCACCGGCATCACCGGCCAGGACGGTTCCTACCTGGCGGAGTTGCTCCTGTCGAAAGGTTACGAGGTGCACGGCATCATCCGCCGCGCCAGCACGTTCAACACGGCCCGGCTCGAACACCTTTACGCCGACCCTCACGCCAAGAAGACCGCGCTGAAGCTGCATTACGGCGACCTGAGCGACGCCAGCGCGCTGGCGCGCCTGGTGGGTCGCATCCAGCCGAACGAGATTTACAATCTGGCCGCCCAAAGCCACGTGCGCGTGAGCTTTGACAGCCCGGAATACACAACCGACATCACCGCCACCGGCGCGGTGCGGCTGCTGGAGGCCATTCGTGAAACGGGCATCAAGCCCAGGTTTTACCAGGCTTCGTCGAGCGAGATGTTTGGAAAGGCGCGGGAAACACCGCAGTGCGAAACGACCCCGTTTTATCCGCGCAGCCCGTATGGCTGCGCCAAGGTTTATGCCTACTGGATCACGGTCAATTACCGGGAGTCGTATGGCCTGTTTGCGTGCAACGGCATTTTGTTCAACCACGAGTCCCCGCGGCGGGGCGAGACCTTCGTTACGCGCAAAATCACGCGCGCGGTCGCCCACATTGTAAACGGCCTGCAGGACAAGCTTTACCTCGGCAATCTGGATGCCAAACGCGACTGGGGCTACGCGCGGGAATATGTCGAGGCGATGTGGCTGATGCTGCAACAGGAACAGCCGGATGACTATGTGATTGCCACCGGGGAGACCCACAGTGTCCGGGAATTTCTCGAGGCGGCCTTTGCCCACGCCGGCCTGGACTGGCGGAAATACGTCGAAATTGATCAAAACTATTGCCGTCCGGCCGAAGTGGACCTGCTGATGGGCGATGCTTCAAAAGCGAAAAGGCAGTTGGGTTGGGAACCAAAAACGAAATTCAAAGACCTGGTCAAACTGATGGTGGACGCCGACCTGCAGATGGTGAAGGACCACCTTGCGGGCAAGGGCCGGGTTGCGAGTTAGCGCGGCCAAGGCCGGCTATTTTCCGCGTTGCTGATGCGCCAAAAAATCTTCATAGGTGCGGCGGATGCCGGTTTCCAAGTCCACTTTGGGCCGCCAGCCCAGCGCGAACAATCGTGAACTGTCCATCAGCTTGCGCGGGGTGCCGTCCGGCTTTGACGCGTCCCAGACAATGTCGCCGGCAAAGCCGACAACGTGTTTGATCAGTTCGGCAAGCTGCCGGATGCTGATGTCGCTGCCAAAGCCCACGTTGATGAATTGTTCCTCGCTGTATTTTTGCATGAGGAAAACACACGCGTTCGCCAGGTCGTCGGCGTAAAGAAATTCCCGCAACGGCGCGCCCGTTCCCCAGCAGGTGACGGCGGCGGCGCCGGTCTGTTTGGCTTCATGAAACTTCCGGAGCAATGCCGGCAGCACGTGCGACGTTTGCAGGTCATAGTTGTCGTTTGGCCCATACATGTTTGTCGGCATGGCGCTGATGAAATTGCAGCCATGCTGGCGCCGGCAGGCCTGGCAAAGTTTGATGCCGGCGATTTTGGCGACGGCATACCACTCATTGGTCGGCTCCAACGGTCCGGTGAGCAGATATTCCTCCTTGAGCGGCTGAGGCGCGAGTTTGGGATAAATGCAGGAACTCCCCAGAAACAACAATTTCCGGACGCCCGTCTGCCAGGCCGCGTGGATGAGGTTGTTTTGAATTTGCAGGTTTTCAAAAAGAAACGACGCGGGCTGGGTGTCGTTGGCGTAAATGCCGCCGACCTTGGCGGCCGCGATAAACACAAACTCCGGTTTTGTCCCGGCAAAGAATTTTTGGACCGCGTCGGCATCCAGCAAGTTGACCTCCTGGCGGGTGTGGCCGATGAGGTTGTCGAATCCCTGCCGTTGAAGTTCACGCCAGATGGCGCTGCCCACCAAACCGCGATGGCCGGCCACATAAATGCGGGAATGTTGGTTCATCATCACAGGTCAAATTTAACGGAAAGCCATTTTGCCGGCACCAACAAATTTTCGACAAGGGAGACGAAGGGCGCACTTTGGCAACACCACCGGAACGCCGGATTCATCCGGCGGCAACACGCGCAGTTTGCCCGACTGCCGGATAAATCCGGCGTTCCACGCAGGCGCGGTATCGTTGCTAGGTGATGGTGTCAAGATACGCCCGGAGACGAACTTCACATAAAAATCGCAAAAATGGGTTTGTGAACCTTTCGGAGCCTGTGCTCCAGCAAGAGATTTCTATTTTGAACTTTGGACTCCGGGTTCATAAAGTGTCGCCGTGCTCGCTTGCATCATCATCGCCGTTACGGCGTATTTGCTGGGTTCAATCCCGACCGGCTATCTGGTCGGTCGTGCGAAGGGGATTGACATTCGTGCCGTTGGCAGCGGCAACATCGGCGCGGCCAATGTTTTTCGTATTCTCGGCAAACCTGCCGGCATCCTTGTGCTCGTGCTGGACGGACTCAAGGGTTTTGCCGCGTGTTCATGGCTTGCGGATTTTGTCGTTCAACCATTCGCCGCTGCGCCGGATAAAATCGAATGTTTGAAAATCGTCGCTGGCATCTGTGCCGTGCTCGGTCACAATTTCACCTGCTGGCTGAAGTTCAAGGGCGGCAAGGGCATCGCCACCAGCGCGGGAGTTTATTTTGCGCTGGCGCCGCTGGCCGCAGGCATTGCGCTGGGTGCGTGGATTGTTGTGTTCGCATTGAGCCGCTACGTGTCGGTGGCTTCCATCGCGGCAGCCGTGGCGTTGCCCACGGCGGTTTGGTTGACGAAGGACAGCCTGTTTTTGGGAATTGTCACCACCGCGCTGGGACTGCTCGCCATCTTCAAACACAGAGACAACATCCAGCGTCTGCTCAACGGCACGGAACAACGTTTTGGTCAGAAATCCGCGACCCCGGAGGCAACGAAATGAAAATTACCGTGCTGGGCGCGGGTGCGTGGGGAACCGCCCTGGCCAAAGTGCTGCACGAAAACGGCCATGCCGTGACACTTTGGGACATTGACGCCCGAACGCTCGACGAACTCCGCCGCGGGCGGAATGAGCGTTACCTGCCCGGCGTGGCGTTGCCGACGGATTGGAAGGTGGAGACGGATTTCGCCAGGGCGGTGGCGGGGGCCGAGTGCCTGGCCATGGCCATTCCGTCGCAGGCCTTCCGTCAGGTTGCCATGAAGCTGAAAGGGCATCCGGCCATTTTGGTGAGCGTGACCAAGGGCATTGAATTTGAGACCGGCGAAACCATGAGCCGGATTCTGCGCGAGCAGGCCCCGGCGGATCGCGTGGCCGCGCTTTCCGGGCCGAGCTTTGCCCGCGAAGTGGCGCTGGGCATTCCAACCACGGTGGTTTGCGCCTGCGAAAGCGACGTCACGGCGCGAATGGTGCAAGGACTTTTCCACCGCCCCAGCTTCCGCATTTATCGCAGCACGGACATCCTCGGCGTGGAATACGGCGGCGCGCTGAAAAATATCATCGCCATCGCCGCCGGCGTGAGCGATGGGCTAGGCTACGGCGATAACACCAAGGCCGGACTGGTTACGCGGGCGTTGTCTGAAATACGTCGTCTGGGGGTGGCGTGCGGCGCGCAACCGGAAACGTTCGCCGGTTTGAGCGGTCTGGGTGACCTCATGCTGACGTGTTTCTCGAAACAGAGCCGCAATCGCGACCTCGGCGAACGTCTTGGGCGCGGTGAAACGATGGCGGCAATCCAGGCGTCGCATCCGAAACTGGCCGAGGGATATCCGACGGCGCGATCCGCGCACCGGCTGGCGCGCGGGAAGAAGGTGCTCACGCCGATCATTGACGAGGTTTACGCGCTGCTCTACGAAGGCAAAGAACCCAAACAAGCGGTGCAGGATTTGATTTCCCGCGCCTTCAAGGCGGAGGACTGATGCCAGTGCGGAATGCGGAGTGCGGAATGCGGAGTGATAGCAATCGAGCGGCACACGTAACCGAGAAAATGAAAGGCAGACCATGAACCATGAAAATCTGAAGAAAAGAACGAAGCAATTTGCGTTGGACGTCATCAAGTTTGTCGAGAATCTGCCGCCCAACCGGACTTGCAACATTATTGGCGGCCAGTTGCTGCGTGCCGGAACGTCGGTTGGTGCGAACTACCGGGCCGCCTGTCGGGCCAAATCCACAGCGGACTTCATTTCGAAAATGGGTACGGTGGAAGAGGAAGCAGACGAATCCGGTTATTGGACGGAACTGCTTGTGGATGCCGGGAAAATCAAACTGGCTGACGCATCCTTTCTCATCAAAGAAGCGGGCGAATTGACTGCCATCGCTGTTTCCTCCATCAATACCGCACGAAAATCTGGGGGTCGTTGAACACTTGGGACGTCGGAAGCTGTTCGTTCCGCATTTCGCACTCCGCATTCCGCACTTGTTTCAGGCCATCGCCGCCTTGATCAGCTTCATCAAATCGGCGTAAGTCTCGACGGCCTCAAACTGCGGGAATTGCTGTTTCACCGCGTCGGGCGCGCGGAAGAGAATTCCCACGTTCGCCTCGATGAGCATGGCGGTGTCGTTGAACGAATCGCCGCCGGAGATGACATGGTAATTCATCCGTTTGAAGGCGGCCACGGCCTCGCGCTTCTGCTCCCGGATGCGCAACTGGTAATCCACGATGCGGTCGTTTTCGACGACGAGGCGGTGACACAGGAGCACCGGCCAGCCGAGCTGGCGGAGCAGGGGAGAGGCGAATTGCTCGAACGTGTCGGAAAGAACGATGACCTGCACGAACGAGCGCAGTTCATCCAGGAATTTCCTGCCGCCGGGCAGCGGTCGCAGCGTGCCGATGACCTGCTGGATGTCGGAAAGTTTCAGGCCGTGCCGGTCGAGAAGGGCAAGCCGTCCCAGCATGAGCTTGTCATAATCCGGCTCGTCGCGCGTGGTGCGGCGCAATTCCGGGATGCCGGTCTTTTCGGCGACGGCAATCCAGACTTCCGGCGTCAACACGCCTTCCATGTCCAAAGTGACGATTGATTGTTTCATCGGCGGGAGTCTTCCAAAATCAACCGGCGGTGTCGAGCGGTTCAAGGTTCGGCTTTCAGATTTGGATTGGCGGAAAGAATTTGGTGGAGCGCGGCCTTCGCCTCGGGAAAATCCGGCAAGAGTCGCAATGCCTCGCGGTAATGCTCGACGGCGCCGGCCAGTTTGTTTTGCTGTTGCAAGGCTTGCGCGAGACGGTAGTGCGCCTTGGTTGCGTCCGGTTTGAGACGGAGTTCTTCGGAAAATTGGAAGGCGGCCTCGACTGGCTGATGATTGTCGAGCAGGGCGAGGCCAAGGTTAAAGCGCCTTTCCGGATCGTTTGGTTGCAGCCGAACAGCTTCGGAAAAATGGAGGACAGCCTCCCTGGCTCTGCCCTGCCTGATGAAAGCCACAGCCAGATTGCCGTGTGCATCCGCAAAATCCGATTTCAGCCGCAAGGCTTCGAAAAATTGGGCGATGGCTTCGTCCACGTTTGAGTTTGCAAGCAGGACAGTCCCGAAATCATAGCGGAATTGCGGATTGTCAGGTTCAAGCGTCACGGCCTGGGAAAGCTGGTTGGTGGCCTGGTCCAATTTGCCTTGCTTCCAATAAGCCTTCCCCAAACCGTTGTGCGCCTCCGTAAAATTTGGGTTGTTGTCGAGAGTGGTAATAAAACAGGCGGCGGCTTCCTTCGGCCGGTCGAAATCCAGCAAAACTTTGCCGAAATTATAGTGCATCGTTGTGTCAAACGGCGCGAGCCGGGCCGCGGCGCTCAGGTGACTGAGAGCTTCCTCGGATTTGCCTTGCTTCAACAAAACCATGCCGAGAAAAAATTGCCCGGGTGGATAGTTCGGCTCAATCCGCACCGCGTTGGTGCAAAGAGTCAGAGCTTCATCCTCCTGGCCAATGGCATCCAAAGCCTGGGCCAGGCAGGCACAAGCGACGTGATTGTCGGTCGTGACTTTTATGGCGTGCCGGAAAAGGCTTATGCTGTCCTGCCAATATTTTAATTGGACCCAAGTACAGGCCAAACAACCGGCAAGCGCGACGGTTCCGGCCAAGGTCACAATTTTTTGTTTCTGTGGCCAGGAACCGAGAAGATCATTCAAGCCCCACACCACGAGAATGAAGAGTCCGATGCTGGGAATATACATGTAGCGATCAGCCATGGATTGTGAACCGATTTGCACGAGACCAATGACAGGCACCAGCGTTCCTAAAAACCAAAACCAACCCACCAACAACCAGGGATGCCTTCCAGCCAAAAAAATGAACAAACCCGACCCAATCACCAGCAGCGCCGCCGAAACAATTGCCAGGCCCGCAAGCCAGTGACTGGGAAAAGGGTAAATGACCGCCAGATCCGCCGGCCAAAATGTTTTGAAAATATAACGCAGGTACGACCACAAGGCGTTCGCCATGCGAAACGGAAGCGTATCATTCGACACCGCTCCGCCTGTCTTCTGAACCAAATAGGTTACAACGCTTCCGGCCGCCGCCAGCGCAAAAAAAGGCAGTTTTTCAAAAATCAGCCCGAAGGCTGATTTGGTTGAAGGTTGAACGTTGAGGGTTGAGGGTTTTTCAGAACTTGAAACTTGAAACTTGAAACTCGAACACCTTGCCAATGGCCAGAAATCCAACAACAACAGGACGAACGGCAGCGTCACCACCATCGGCTTGGACATCAGACCGCAGGCAAAGAAAAACAGCGCCAGAAGATAGTCGAGGGTCGAGCCGTCTCCGCTCCGCTTCGCCGCGCCGAGGAGTCGAGAGTCGAGAGCCTGAACTGTAATGTCCGCCCTCGACCCTTGACGCTCGACCTTCGACCGCTTTTGTGCATAGCGCGTGTACGCGATTAGCGTGAGCATCCAGAAGAACGCGCTCAATACATCCTTGCGCTCGGCCGCCCAAGCGACGGACTCGACGTGCAGCGGATGCCAGGCAAACAACGCCGCCACGAAAGCGCTGCGCCACAAAGCGCCGGTCAGTTCATTCAACAAAAGGAACAGCAGCAAAGTATTGGCGATGTGAAGGAGCAGATTCGTCAAATGATGACCGCCGGGGTTCAAGCCATACAGTTGGCAGTCCACCATGTGCGAAATCCACGTCAGCGGATGCCAATTGGTGGTTTCCGTGTTTTCAAACGCCCAAACCATTCCCGACCAGGTCAGTCCTGATTTAACATGAGAATTTCCGGTAATATACCCGTCGTCATCGAAATTGGTGAAGCTGTGGTGGGTAATCGGCCAATACACAACCAATGTCACAAGGGCGAGCATGAGACAGATAACCGCGAAAAGCTGGTTCCTTGTTGGTCTGGCCGTGGACATGATTAAGAGGGGAGCAGTCTTTTAAAAATCAATGCGTTTCCCGAAAAGGACATCCCGCCTGGTACAGTTTCAGCAATTCCCCGTCTTGGGCGGCGATTTTCTTTTGCCCGGCGGTTTGGGCAAGTTTGCCGGCTGTTTGCGCGATGGCAATGGCGTCTGAGAACCGCCCGGTTTCCGCATAGGCGGCGGAGAGCGTGGTGAGAAAAGCCGCCTGCCGATTTTGGGCCAGTTCACAGGCACGTTTGGCCAGTTGAACGGCTTCCGTGCCGGAGCGGAGTCCGGAGTCGGGAGCGGTGGCAAGAATCCACGCAAGTTCGTTGAGCGCGTCAGCAAAGTCCGGCTTGAGACGCAACGCCTCGTGGTAATGAAAAATGGCTTCCTTTGATTTGTGTTGTTGGGACAAAGCCTGCGCCAGGCGGCGATGCGCCTCCGCGAAGTCTGGCCTTTCAACGAGCGCGGCGGCAAAATGACTCGCGGCTTCATCCGATTTGTTATGCAGCAACAAAAAGAGGCCGAAGTTGTATTGCACCTCGGAATTGTGAGGAGCGAGCCGCGCGGCGGCGTCAAGATGTGCCAGCGCTTCGTCCAGCCTGTTGTTCTGCAACAAAGCCATGCCGAAATTATATTGTGCCACCGGGCTGTTCGGCGAAATTTCCACCGCTTCACCGCAAAATTCCATTGCCTCCTTTTTCAGGCCCAAGTCACTGAGGGTTTCGCCGAGGCAGGTGTAGGCGACGAAATTATCGGTTGTCACTTCAATGGCATGTCGGAAGAGTTTTATGCTGTTCTGCCAGTAACTCAGTTGAATTTCAGTGCCAACCAAACAACCCGCCAGCGCCACGCCCCCGGCAAACGTCGTAATACGCCGCCAGTGGGGACGCCAGTTCAAAAAATCGTTAAAGCCCCACGCCACCAGAATGAACAAGCCGACGCTGGGAATATACATGTAACGGTCGGCCATGGATTGCGAGCCGACCTGCACCAGACCGATGGTGGGGATGAGCGTTCCCAAAAACCAAAACCAGCCGACGAACAAACAGGGATTTTGGCGCGCGCGCCAGATGAGCAAACCAGACCAGATGGCCAACAGCGATGCCGCGCCGATCACCAGGCCGGCCGGCCAATGATGCGGATACGGGTAAAAAATTGAGAGATCCGCCGGCCAAAATGTTTTGGAGATGTAACGCTCGTAGGCCCACAAGGCGTTTGCCACACGGGACGAAAAAGGCCGTTCCGCCGGCGACCAAAGCGTCCGGCCCGAAGTTTGCACAGAATATGTCACAACGCCTGCCGCCAGTGTGAGCGCGAAGAAAGGCAGTTTTTCATAAATCAGCCGGAAGGCTGATTCAGTTGAGGGTTGGTGGTTGAGGGTTGAGGGTTCTTCAGAACTTGAAATCTGGAACTGGAAACTGGAGAACCGGTTCAGCGGCCAGAAATCGAGCAGCAGCAAAACGAAAGGCAACGTCACCACCATCGGCTTGGACATCAGTCCGCAGGCAAAGAAAAAAAGTGCGAGGAAGTAGTGAAGTGACGGGTGGCGGGTGACGGGTGACGAAGCGGGGTCCGCTCGTGTCACCCGCCACTTGTCACTTGTCACATATCGCGTGTACGCCATCAGCGCGAGCATCCAGAAGAACGCGCTCAACACATCCTTGCGTTCAGCCGCCCACGCCACCGATTCGACGTGCAATGGATGCCAGGCGAACAAGGCAGCCACAAACGCGCTGCGCCACAAGGCTCCGGTGAGTTGCCTCAACCAAAGGAACAGCAGCAAAGTGTTGACGACGTGAAACAGCAGATTGGTCGAGTGATGGCCGCCGGGATACAAACCATACAACTGGCAATCCAGCATGTGCGAAAGCCATGTCAACGGATGCCAGTTGGCGGCGGCTCCGGTTTGGAAAGCCCAGATCACCCCGCCCCAGGTCAGCCCGGCCTGAACGTGGGAATTGTTGGTAATGTAATCGTCGTCATCGAAGTTGACAAAATCGTGATGAGAAATCGGCCAGTAGAGCGCGGTTGTGACCAGGGCAAGCGCCAGGCAGATGAGGGCGGTGAGCTGGTTTTTTGTCAATTTGACCGTAAACATAACCCGAAAGGTCAGGAATCAAAATTTGACCATTCTTCGTTTTCGCTGTGTGAACCGGCAGCTTTCCTTGTAGCCGACAGAGCGTGCGAGCTGGATGGCTTCGGCAAAATTCATCCCGACTTCCTCCGGCGCGTGGGCGTCCGAGCCAAACGTTATCGGCACGCCTTTTTGAAACGCGAGCTGGAGGATTTCACGGTTCGGATAGATTTCCTTGCAATCTTTCCGCAAACCGGCGGTGTTGAGTTCGATGGCGCAATTGTTCTTTTTGGCCGCGTTGAGAAATTTTTCGTAGAGCGGCGTGCAACTCGCCTCGGCGAAGCCCGGGTCGCGATCCGGGCGGTGGCCGAATTTTTTCGGCAGGTCGGCATGGCCGATGATTTCAAAGAAGCCGGTCTCCGCTGCCTTGGTCAGCCGCTCGAAGTAAGCCGACCAGACCTCGAAGGCGTCGCGGTGTTTCCACTCGGACAATTTCTGCGGGTCGTCAATCGCCCAGTCGTCGGAGACGTAATGCACCGAACCGATGAAATAATCCCACGGATGCCGTGCGGCGAGTCCGCGAATCCAATCTTCGTACCCGGGCAGGTAATCCACTTCCAGCGCGAGGCGGATGGTCAGGTCGGGAAAATCCTTCTGCGCCTGCCGGACCTTGGCGACGTATTCGTCGAGTTGACTGGCGTACATCCGCCAGTTGTCGAAGTTGTCGCGCGGCATCGGCGAATGGTCGGAGAAGCCGATTTCCGTCAGGCCGGCAGCCAGCGCGCGCTTGGCATATTCGCCCGGTTCACCGGTCGCGTGCCGGCAAAGCGGCGTGTGCAGGTGATAATCAGCGGGCCATTTCATGGCGTTGAGTGTTGAGAGTTGAGCGTTGAGTGTCGAATAAAAAACGGGGCATAGGCTTGGCGTTGAAGTTCAAGCTTCAGCTTGTTCCTTCCCGGGAGCGCCGGCGTCCCGCCGGCTCGTGCCACAGCGACGGACTTGTCCATTTGCCGGTGAGACCCATCCTCCGTAGCAGCACTGCGGAAGGTGGACGCCAGCGCTCCCAGAGGTCGACGACATGCCGCGAGTTTCATGTTTCAGGTGTTGATTTCTGAAAACGCCGGTCGCCGCCGGAGCAGGCCAAACGGGCGGAACCCTTGGAGTTCCGCCCGCACCTCGCTTGGACACGCGATCAAACACGCGGGTCAAATGCCGCCACAATAGAACCAGCGACCGCTTTGCGTGTCCTTTCTAAGATGCAGGTTCATCTGCTTGACGCTGCCGTCTTTCAGTTTGAGTTCATACGGCACGAATACATCGGAAGGGCCGGCGCCTTTGGAGTTGAATGGCTCGCCCACGCTGATGAGCTGAAGGCCGCCCAGGTATTGCCGGAACAGTGTGGGGACAGGCATGGGAAAAAATTTCCCGGCTTCAACCCAATCCTCGCGTCCGCAAGCCTCAAAGAGGGCCCGGGCGGATTCCTGCGCGGTCATGTTTGCATATTTGTCATTGTCCGCCAGTTTCGGCAGTTCCTCCTTGTACCAGTTCACGTTGGCAGGCAGCTCAAATTGGAAGACGCTGGGGTCAATGGACTGGTTGTAGTCAATCTGGTTTAGCTCAAAGATCAGTGTCTCGCCGGATTTGCCAGCCAGATACACCTGTACGGCTTCCAGCAGCCCGTTCTGTGAATCGAACCGATATACCCGGCGCGTGTCCGAGGTGTCGAAAGACTTGTTTTTGAGATAGTCATTGTCCGGCAGGCCGGCTTTGGCCTCGACGGTCACCACGGATTTTGTCCGGCCATCCGTACCGCGTTCTTCCGTGAGGCTCAGTTTCCAACCCTTCGCAAGGGCATTCTTGAGTTCGTTGGTTATGGTATTGCTCAGGTCCGCGATTTTCTGGAGCCAACCGGTGTCAAACGCGCTCGATGCCGGGTGCGAAATCTTCATCGCGAGATTCATCGGTTTGACAAGCAGCAGCGTGGACTGCCCGTCCATGGCAGCGACCCGCCCGGGCTTCTCGATGCGCCATTTCAGCTCCGGTTCGAACTGCTTCCACAGCTCGATTGAGGTGAAGTCCTCGGTGGAATTGACGTCGCCGAAATTCTCTGCCGGAGCGCTGCGCACTTGGCCGTGCAGGTGAATGGAAGCAAGTCTCGCCACGGCCTGGGCGCCTTTGGTCATGACCTCGGCGGCAGCGGCTTGTATTTTTGGTGTGCTTAGGAAAGCGATCAGAATGATGACAGCTGCGGTCGCAGTTGCACCCAGACCCAATCCCCAACGATGTTTCAAAAGTTTGCTGATAATTGTTTCTCTTTCCGGTTTGAACTGTTCCCGATGAACTTGCCGCATTACCGGCTCGACCAGTGACACCTCGGCGGTCGCTTGACCGCGGGCCACCAGTTGCCGTTGCAGACGGGTGATGGCCGTGTATTCAGCGCGGCAGGCCGCGCAAGTTTCAAGGTGTGCCTGACACTGGAGCGATTCCTCGCGGTCGAGCAATCCTTCCACGCAGGCGACCAGGTTTTCCCGGCATTCGGCGCAGTTCATGGCAGTTCCGTTTGGTTGACTGTTGGTTCCGCGCTTTCGCGGGCGGCCAGCTCCTGACGGAGCAGGGCGTAAGCACGCGAAAGCGTTTTGGTGACCGTACCCAGCGGCAGGGCGAGGCGTGTGGCAATCTCCTGACAGGAGAGCCCCTCGTAATACCGCAGCAGTATCACCTGACGATAGGTTTCGGGCAGGGCAGCGATGGCTTCTTCCAACGGATAATTTTCTTCCTGGCTGTCGGCGGCGTTGGCCATGATGGATTCCGTCACTTCACAATCCTGTTGGCGATGCTTCAGGGAACGCAGTTGTTCTTTGGCGACCCGTCCGGCGATGCCCAGAAGCCAGGAATAAAACGACTCCGGCTTCCGAAGCTTTTTCAAGGACAGGAAGGCCCTGACGAACGACTCCTGCGCCGCTTCTTCCACCTGCCGGCCATCCCGAAGCCGGCCCGCCAGATAGGCGAACAGCGGTTTCTGATAACGATCCACCAGCACGCGGAAATCCTCCTGATGTCCATCGCGGCAACGCTCGACGTATTCTTTGTCGGTCAAGTCCATGCAATGTCCTGTCCAGGCAAATTCATATCGTCATTCTATAGTGACGTCCGGGGCGGTTTTGCGACAAAAGAATGGGAATTTTCTTCAGCCGGCAATGACATGGGGTGAGTGTCGAAAGCTGAGGGCCGGGTGTCGAATCAAAAACGGCGCGTTGGAGTTCAAGCTTCAATTTGTTTCTTCCTGGGAGCACCGGCGTCCCGCCGGCTCGTGGTGCTGGACGGACTTGTTTTTTTACCAGCGAGACGCCGGCGCTCCCAGAGTTCGCAATCCGGTCTTGAATTCTGGCGATTTGGACAACAGATTGCATAGCAATGGCAGACAATTCAACGGAGAAACTCCGGTTGTTCATTGGGATTCCGATTCCGGAGCCAGTCCAAGATGAAATCATCCGCGGCCAGCAGGAATTGCAGCCGCTCGCGCCGCGCGACGTGGCCCGCTGGGCCCGGCCGGATCAATTTCATCTCACGCTCCGGTTCCTGGGCGATGTTCCGGCGGATGGCGTCGAAGATTTGAAGAAATCGGTCGGTGCCGTTTGCCGGAATGCGTGGCCCTTGTCCTTGCGCGCCGAGGGCGTCGGCTTTTTCCCGAATCCCCGTTCGCCCCGGGTCATCTGGGTGGGAATCAACGACCGGGAAGGGCGGCTGGTGGATTTGCAGAAGCAGATTGAAGCCGCTGTCGGCCCGTTCAGTCCCGAACCGGGCGAAAAGAATTTCACGGGCCATGCCACGTTGGGCCGCCTGAAAAATCCGAAGCCGTCTGACATTCGGGACCTGGCCGCCCGGGCACAGTCGCTCGAAAAGCGGCTGTTCGGCGAATGGACGGCGCATGAAATTGAAATAATCCGAAGCGAATTGTCTCCGGCCGGGGCGCATTACACTTCGCTCGCGGCGTTCCGGCTGGGAGCGGATTGAACCCGCCGCCAAACGCCCCGAGGCACCGTAGCGGCGTCTCGGCAGAGCGCCGCATTTTTCCAGAAAATTATCCGGCTTTCTGCCGAAAGCCGCTACGCCGGTTTTGCATTCGCGCCGGTTTTCGGCGGTGCCGTGCTCTTGCGCTCGATGAGTTCGGCGGACAAGCGTTTCGTTTCAACGCGCTGGCCCTTCAGCAAATTCATCATCGCTTCCACGGCGGCCATGCCGAGCCGGAACTTTGGCTGGCGGATGGTTGTCAGCGGCACGCGAAAATATTCCGCCGTCAGGATGTTGCCGAAACCCACGAGCGAAATGTCCTCCGGAATCCGCAAACCTTTCGCGAACAACGCGTCCGCGCATCCAATGGCGACGAGGTCGTTGACGGTTTGAACGGCGGTTGCACCGCACGATTCATTCAGCATTTGCAGCGCGGCTTTGGTGCCATCTTCAATGGTGCTGCCGGCCTGAAAAACCAGCTTGTCGTCCACGTCCAATCCGGCTTCGCGCAATGCGCGGCGGTAGCCTTCAAACCGCTCGTGCACCCACGGCGCCGTGGGTGAGCCGGTGAGATAGGCAATGCGTTTGTGGCCGAGCTTCAGCAAATGTTGCGTCGCGGTGTAGCTGGCAACCTGTTCATCAATTTCCACGCTGACGAACGATTTGCAAAATGGCGCGGGCGGCCCGATTAAAACCGTCGGGATCTGGCGGGCCAGCACCTCCTGATAAATTCGCGCCTCGGCCTCAAAGCGATACACCGGCGAAATGAACAGCCCGTCCACGCGCCGCGACAACAGCCGCCGGATGCAAACCTCTTCGCGGTCCGGCAGGTTGTGCGTATGCGTGAGCAAAATGTCGTAGCCCAGTTCGTGCGCGCGTTCCTCGATGGCGAAAACGACGCGCGCAAAAATCGGATTCGTGCTCGACGGAATGACGAGGCCGAGTAATTTGGTCGTCCGGTTGCGCAGCCCTTGCGCGGACGAGTCGGGAACGTAACCCATTTGCTGCGCCAGCGACTTGATGCGCACCTTCGTGGCCGCCGACACATCCGGCTGGTCGCGCAGCGCCTTCGAGACCGTCATCACCGAGACGCCCGCATGCCGGGCAATGTCCTTAAGTCGAACCATGGTCAGGAGGCGGGTGGCGAGTGGCGAGTGGCGGGATGCAGGCGTGATTTTGTGCCCTCGACTCTCGACTTTCGACTCTCGGCTTGTTTTTTCATTTCATAAATAGGCTCCGCGCCAGTGCAGTTTGCGGCGCAACGCCTCCCAAAACGAACTGTCCGCCAGATGCATCAGCCGGACCGTGCCCCGGCTGCGGCGAATCGTCACCTCGTCACCGGCGCCAAGCTCGGCGATAAACTGTCCGTCTGCGCTCAAAATCGTCGCCGGTGGCGAACTGATGGCCTTGACGCGAATGGTTGAAGCCAGCGGCAAAATGAGCGGACGATTCGACAGCGTGTGCGGACAAACCGGCGTGAGCGCGAACACTTCAGCAGTGGGTAAAACAATGGCGCCGCCTGCCGCCAGCGAATACGCCGTTGAACCCGTGGGCGAACTGATGATTAATCCGTCGCCGTGGTAGCGCGTGACCGGTTCGCCGTCCACGCTGACGTCGAGTTTGATGAGTCGTGAGATTCCGCCGCGGCTGACGACGATGTCATTGAGCGCGGTTTCATGAATCCGCCGTCCCTGGCAGCGGCCGCTGACTTCGATCAAAACGCGGGATTCATATTTGAATTCACCGCGCCAGATGCGCGCCAGAGCGCGGGTCATTTCATCCGACGGCACGGCGGTGAGAAAGCCAAGGCCGCCGATATTGACGCCGAGCATGGGCGTGGCCGAGCCGGCGATTTCGCGGGCGACGTGCAGCATCGTGCCGTCGCCGCCAAACACCAGCAGCAGGTCCACTTTGTGCGCCAGCGCGGCGGCGTCGCCGCACGCGGAATTTTTCAAACCAGCCAGCCGGGCGGTCCCGGCGTCGCACAACACCTTGCGTCCGGCGCGTTGAATGAGTCGCGCGGCTTTGCGAACGCTGTCGGCGCAGGCGGCTTTATCGGAATTGCCGATGAGTCCGACGCGTTTGATTTTGTCAGCTTGTTTTTTCAATCAGCGCCAAAAATTCCTTGTTGCCCGCCGGTCCAAGCAACGGTGATTCCACCACGCCCTGCCAGCGCAACCCGGGTTGCGCGCGGACGAATCCCCGCAGTTCATTGAGCACGCGCTCATGCACCGACGGGTCGCTGATGACGCCGCGACCCCTGTCGGCTTCGGCTTTGCCGGCTTCAAACTGCGGTTTGATGAGCGCGACAATTCTGCCATTGGGCCGCAATAATGCAATGGCGGCGGGCAAAATATTTCGCAACGAAATAAACGAGCAGTCAATCACGGCCAGATCGGCCGGGGTGAATGGCTGGGGAAATTGCGCCGCGGTCAGATGGCGGGCGTTGGTTTTCTCCATGACGACGACGCGGGGGTCGTGCCGGAGTTTCCAGGCGAATTGCCCCCGGCCAACGTCCACGGCAAAAACCTTCGCTGCGCCGTGTTGCAACAAACAATCGGTGAATCCGCCGGTGGACGCGCCCAGGTCGAGCGCCATCAGACTGGTGACATCCAAATGAAAATGGCGCAGGGCGTGTTCCAGTTTGTGGCCGCCGCGGCTGACGTATTTCTCATCCGCGTCCAGGGTGAGCCGGTCATCGGGTTTGACGGAGTCGCTGGGTTTGTGCGCGGACTGGGCGTTGATGCGGACCTGGCCGGCGAGAATGGCGCGTTTGGCGCGTTCGCGGCTTTCACAAAGGCCGTGTTCAACCAGAGCCTGGTCGAGGCGAGTCATGTGGAAATAAACTTAGTCTCTTTCTTGTCTCATGCGCAACACTTCTAACCTTGTTCGCCACTGACCCTTTCCCGGAGCACGTCGTGGCTTGCGCGCGCTTTCGTAATTTCCTTTGAGCGACAGCGAACCAATTTCAACAGCGTCAGCGGTCGTTGTCTGTTCTGCCGGGGACGGCGCTCGGCGCGATGGCCGGGAGAGACATTCAAACTTCATTCGTCCCGTCTCTCCCGGACAGCGTGACGAACGACGCCACGGGCAGACTCACTTTGTCCTGGGGCGAAGCTGGGGCGTGGCGGCATGACGGCTGGCCTTTGTTTCGCAGCCGGCATGACGGCACGCGCCAGCGGAGAGGGGATTCAACCGCGTTAAGTTCCACATTACCGTTGCCAGGGACAAACGAGTCTTTTCGCTTCGATTTAAGGAGCGTCAACTCCCTCAAGCGATTTCAAATTCTTCATCAAGTTCTGCTTCGGATCAAATTCCATGTTCTGCGAGTTGGGCGTCGGGTTCAGGTAATAGGTGAACGTAATTTTACCAGCAATTCCGCCTCTAAAATCCCCGTCTATTTTGCCATACAACGCGCTGACAATGTTCCCTTGCGCGTCCTTTTTCGTTCGCACGCGGAAAAAATAATTTTGGTCTTCACGAAAATCCGGGTGTTCCGGCTGGCCACGTTCCTTGTAGCGATGTTTTACCAGCACCGGCTCATAGCCATCGAATGGTGCCTGGCGTGGCAATCGCAAGCCACTGTGAACCTGCGGCGGCACAAAAACGGATTGAATCCCGTCGCCATCATTGGGAAAACTGACGGTTAACGTCACGTCGTAAGGCGGGATTTCGCGCGCTGGCACTTCCGGCTCTGGCTTGCGCTCCAACTGAAAAAGAAAATCCGCCGTCGCACCTTTGCCGTAGGGCGCAACCCAATCGCCAGCCGTTAAATCAAAGCCGACGGGTTTGCCCTCGACGGGGACTTTGATTTCTTTAACCCGACGCGCATACATCGGCGCTTGAACACCCTTCTGCTTCAAAAGCACTTCCACTGTTGGATTCCACGGCAACCACCGATTCAAAATCAAATCGCCATTGGTGAAAATCGCTTCGGCGTTTCCATAATAATAGCCGTCTTTTCGAACTCCTACGCTGACAGAGCCGCCGGTGCTACTGGCGGTTATGGTGCAATTTCCGTTGGTATCAGTGAGTCCCTTTGCTTCGGTTGGACGGCCTGAACCCCAGCCCTCACCAGGCGGTAATATATTTTCAAATTGAACGACTGTTTCGGCATTGGAAACAGCGATGCCGCTTTCATCGGTGACATGAACGGTGATTCGCCCTTCATGGGCTTGCACGCTAAAAGTCCATGCAATTAATACGACAATGCTGATTGATTTTATTTTCATGATTTTCATCGGAGACCTCCGTCAGTTACGATTTGATTAAACACGGCATGGTTGAAAGGGTAGGCGATGTTCACAATGTCGCTGTGTTGCCAATCGTCGCCTGAACGCGGCCACAGGCCATTTATATTGAGTCCTTTGAAGTCGTTCATGTTTCTATCTGCGTCTGGGACACCAAAACTGTTTCCCAAAGAATTTGCACCCGCTGGATTTGACAATGCCGGAATGCCATCACCCAAGATTTGAGCGCGCAAATTGTAGTTTGCAGCGTCAGTGCCACCGCCGGGAGTGTATAAATTGGCGTCGTCAAAATGGCCAAAAAACGAATTGGTTCGCAATTGTGAATCGGGAATGTTGTTGGCTTGCTCAATCGTATAGTTGCTGTAACCATCAAGACCCAGACTGTGAAATCCCCAGCCGGCCTCGTCATTGGCAACCAGTCCAACTAAAAAGCTACCTTTGCGCATTTCCTGATTTACCCATGCAAACTGGGACGACGTAATGCTGTGCAGTGTCCCGTCCGCATCCTTCAAAACGTCTTCGGTGGACGAATAATAATTATAGGCGTTGGGAATGTTTCCAAAACGATTACTCCACGTCAGCGTGCTGCGCGCGTCGCTCGAATCGAACAACTGATACCATTTGCTTGCCCAAAGCCGGTTGCTGTAATTGATCCAATACGGCGGCGGCACAAGATTCAAGTTGTCACTGGCGCTGGCGTTGTAAGCCTCCATCGCCACCGCCGCGTCAATCGCAAAATAAGTGTTTGCGTTCAGCCCCCAGTCTGCACTCGCGCTGGAAACAACCATGTTGCCGAGGCTGTGTCCGGCAATATATTTCTGCCCCGGCAAAGCGTTCACCGCCACTGCCAGATTGGACGCCGTGAGGAAAGCGTTGGCAACATTCGTGTAATAGTCCGGCGTCGCGCCGCCAGCGAATGGAACCCAACCGGCAATTTGTCCATCGTTCCCATACCAATCCACTGCCGTGAACATGGCGCGCGAATGCGACTGGTAAAGCCGTTTGAACATTTCCGCACTCCAGCCGCGTGCCGCCGTTTCGCTGACGCTGTAGCCGTGAACGAAAATAAAATTCTTCCCATCGGAAAGTGAATCGGGATTGTTGACAGGTTCGGTTATATCCGTGTGCTTTGTTTCAGCCGCCCCGATTGCGCCGCGCAAGTTAATCCAGCGATACATCTGCTCGACGACGCCGATGCTGATGTAGAGCGGCACGCCGCCCATTTTTTGGTCAACGCCGTTCTGGTCTTTGTGCCACAGCTCCAGCGTCAGCGGTTGCGTGGTCGCGGCGCAGCCCTCCATCAAAATGACTCCATAGCCGCCGTTGTTTTGAACCATCTCCAGCCAGTTGGTGTCCAACACCGTGCCCGTCGCGCTCGACGGCACGACTTGAATGGTATCCGCGTTAGTCACCCATTCATCGGCGTTCGTGCCGTAGCCGTAACTATTCAAATCAGTGAGATACGAAAAAGCATTTTCCGTGGTCAGGCTGGCATAAACGAACTTCACGGCACTGTCAGCCTGCGAGAGGTGATACTCCCAGCCGTTGGTCGGCGGTAACCATTGCAACACGTTGCTCAAACAGAGCGCCGCCGGGAAGAAATTCACCAAATCCGAACGTCCGTTGACATGGCTTAAATGATAGTTGGCAACGGAAGCAGATTGGCCGGGGACAGCATGGCTGGCGTCAGAGATGTCTCCATTCTCCTGTGCATCATTGACCCAAAACCGGTAAGGATTGCCCGGCGTCGTGGCGTCACTGCCATCAAAGGTGATATTGCCGTCGCGATTGTTGTCCACCGCCGGCGGCCAGAGTTTGATGACCTGCACGTCAAAAGTGTAATCCCAATTTTGATAAACGTTGGTGGCTGCCGGCGTCACGTCCACCGTTGCGCCCGCCAGTGCTTGCGTCACCATCAAGCCCCAGACCGCGCCATCCGTGTTGGTGATGCCGCTGTTGATCAAGGTCTGCCCATTGATCTGCAACCACTCCGGTGGCAGCGGCACGTCGCCCAGGTATCGCGTCGGGGTCGTTGGCAGCCAGCCCGGATTCCAGCCAGCCGGCACGTCCCAAGTGGTCGGATACGGATAGGGCGCGAACATCAGGAGATTGTAGTTGACCGTCGCCGGCCCAAAAACATTCGGGTTAAGCGGATCGGAAAATTCCCGCGCCGCCGCCCGCACCAGATACACATTGGTCTGACCGCTGGCCGCCGGCAGTGAAGGCACAATCATCACGGTTGTCCTTGTGTCGCGTTGCAGGCTGTAAGGGTTGGGAAAGCCAATGTTGGCGTTCAGCGCGGAGAATTCCCAAGGTGGGTTGACGAAATTCAATCCCGGCCCGTCCGTGTCGGCCAGAGACAGAGTCACTGGCGGTTCAGACCAGCCATCATACGCCCAAGCCCATTCTGCATTCGGATCAACCGTCCCGGATATAAACCCATCCGTATCCGGGGAAAGCGGCAAGGGGAGGTCTGACAGGCCGCCGTAACTGGATAGAGTTACATTGTTGTCGTTTCCGTTGGCGGTAATGATTAGGTTTGCAGCGTAAAAATACCAGCTTCCTCCCGCGTCATAAGTCCAATCCACCTCATCGTCCTCATTCCATGAAACATTAGCGGGCGAATACGCAAACAAATTGGTTGGCGATTGATAATGCCGTGTGCCGAAATAGCCGGACAAAACCACCCTGGCGGGCTGCGTGTTGATGCCTAATTGGGAACCGAGATTGCCCGCAGTTAAAGAATCGTTGGCGCGAACTGTCAAACCGGTTTTGGCCGCATGAACAATGGCAGGAGAACTGCCACTGGAAAAAATTTCCACATCCAACTTCGCCATGCCCGCTGGACTCACCAGCACGTTGTCCGCCTCCCATGTGCCGTCGTCATTGACTGTTGCTTGCACGCCGTTGACATATACCTGCACCGTCGTGTCACTCACCGTTCCCGTCACCGTGATAAATTGCCGGTTCAACTGGTCGCCCGCCAGCGGATTCACCGTCACTGTAACACTGCTTTGATACAGCGTCAGATTTGTTGTGCTGGTGTTGCCCGCCGCGTCGGTCGCGGAAATCATCAGCGTGTTTGTGCCCGCCGCCAAAGGCAGGTTTTGCGCCCAAACCGCTCCGCTTCGTTCCACCAAGCCCTGCACCGTATTGGTGTCGCCGCTGGCATCCACAATGGTGGCGGTGACGCTGGCCGTGTCGTCGTCCACCTGCCCCTCAAACGTGAAGCTGTTCCCGCTGATGTAAGTCCCCGCCTGCGGCCAGATCACCGTCAACTGGGGCGGCTGGGTGTCCACGGTTATTTGCACCCCTTGCCACGTCTGTTGGGCATCCGATGGCAACCCGCGCAGTCCGACGGAAACACTGTAATTTCCGTCGCCAGCATTGAGATTTACCAGGATATTTGATGAAGTGTAACGTTGCCAGTTGGCGTCGGCATAATTCACATCGTTGACCAGCACGGCATAATAACTTGGTGTGCCGGCCAACAGGTTGATTTGCAATGGCACGGTGGTTTGATTGAGGTAAGAATTGGTCGCCGACAGTGTGAAGAAAATCACGTTCGGGTCCAGGCCGTTCGTGTAATCGTAAAGGAGCGTGTTGCCCTGGCTGTCCAGATTGGTGTCTGACAACGCCACCGTCCCGAAGTATTCCCAAAACCACCAGTCGGGCGTCGTATTCCCGTTCTCCGTTATCCCCGTCCAGTCCCGCGCCCAGATGAACAGATTCGCCCGACCCAGCATCGGAACCGTGAAGGGCATCACCAGTGGATTCGTCGGCCACACTTCCGTTTCCACATTCCAGTTCGCCAGCAGATTGGTCGTGCTGGTGACGGCGTAAATCTGGTTGCTGGCGTTGTGCAAGTTGAGCCAAGCCGCGCCGTTGCTGACACCCGTGATCTCCAGCCACAGGTCGTTCGTGGGAAAACTGTAGGTTGGGAAATCACTTGTGTCGGATGATTCCGTGCCCATCATCCGCATCCCGCTTTGGGTTTGTTCCACGGGAGCCGAATAATCTACTTCCAAATCGTCCACTAGATAAGAGCCGTTGCCAAGATTCCACACGGGCACATTATGTATGTTGCAAGGCAGCGGCGGCCAATTCGGAAACTGTGCGCTGTAGAACGTTCCACCTCGTGGAGCCGATTCCGCCGACGCGGGTGTCGTCGCCTCCACCGCCTGCAACATCACCTCCCAATCAACGGCTGACGCCGACCGGAATGATTGAATGGATATGGTCGTTGTTTGGGCGTGTAAAATGAACGCAATTGCGAGAACAAACGCAATCCCCGCCGAAACCCCCTGCGTCTTTTTCATGAGATTTTAACCCGGTTTCCCCAGATTCAGGAGCGACTCTAAATCTTCATTTTGTGGAAGCAAGGAAAATTTCAGAAAAGTCAACCATCACTGGTTTCCAGCCCCGGGCAACCTTTTTCCGTGAGTCAACACGGGGCATTACAAGCGATTGCCGCTGGTAAAGACGCGGGTTTGGACTTCGCGAAAGCTGTGCAGGAACAGTTCGTTGTCGGCCACGGCCTTTTCCACCAGCTGCTTGAGCAAAAACATTTCCGAACTGTTGATGACGACGTGGACGCTGTACCGGAAGGCTTCCATGGGCGTGAAGGTTTGGAACGAATCGCCGAGCAAAATGATCGTGGCATGACGGCGCTGGTTGACGGGCATGGTTTGCAGCGCCTGGAGCGTGAGATTTTCGTCAATGGTGTTCGCGCCAAAAAGTTCCTCGACGATGACAACCTGATAGTGTGCCTGGCCGAAGCGCACGAGAAAATCGCTGTGCGTGGCGGCGGTGTGGACTTTGTAGCCAAGCTCTTGCAACGCGGTCTTCGCGGTCTCCAGCCATTCGGGCGTGGAAAAGGCGATCAAGGCCGGTTTGTCCTCGGTGCTGACGAAATCGAATGAGCCGTTCATGGTTACTTGATTTTGAGGACGGGCGGCGCGGCGTCCGGAGCCGGTTTCATGCGCAATGAGCCGCTGGTGGTGGTCATTTCGCCGCGCGATTTTTTAATGTTGTCAATGGCGCGTGAAATGACGCTGCGTTTGGTGCAGTAGAGCAGGGCGATTTCCTCCGAGATGATGCCTTGTTCGAAAGCTTCCATGCAGGCATGGTCGAACGTCCGCCAGCCGAAGGGATAACTGGCCTCAATAATTTCATAAAATGTTTTGCCTTCGCTTTCACCCAGCCGGATGGCCTCCTGGGTGCGGAGATTCGAGCCCATGATTTCGAGCAGCGCAAATCGCGCCGCGCCGCCGACCTTGGTCACCAGCCGCTGGCTGACCACCCAGCGCAACGAGTCAGCCAGGCGCACGCGGATTTGTTCCTGCTCATCCGGTTCAAACATGCCCAGAATGCGGTTGATCGTTTCGCCCGCATTGATCGTGTGCAGGGTGCTGAGGACCAGGTGGCCGGTTTCCGCCGCGCTCAAGGCGATCTTCACCGTTTCCTGATCGCGCATTTCGCCGACGAGAATGACCTTCGGCGCCTGGCGCAGCGCTGCGCGCAAACCGTTGACGTAAGAATCAAAATCAATGCCCAATTCACGCTGGTTGAAAGTCGCCTGGTTGTGCGTATGGACATATTCAACCGGGTCTTCCAAAGTGACGATGTGGACGGGTTTGTATCCGTTGATTTCGTTTAGAATGGCGGCCAGCGTGGTGGATTTGCCGGAACCGGTGGCGCCGGTGACCAGCACCAAGCCGGTTTTTTCCTTTGGGATTTCCTTGAAAATCTCCGGAAACTTCAATTGATCCAAAGTTGGGATGGTCGCATTCAGCTGGCGGCAGACGATGGAATAATTTCCGCGTTGCGCGAATACGTTGACACGGAAGCGGGCCTTGTCTGAAAGCGCGTAGGAAGCGTCGCACGACCCGTGGCGCAACAGGTCTTCAATCTGCCAAAGATTGTCGCCAATGATGTTCAGCGCGATGATTTCGGTTTGAAACGGAGTAAGCTTTTCGATGGGCGGGTCGAGAGTCACCGGTTTGAGTTCACCGTAAGCCTCGACTTGCGGCGGGCGGTCCACGGTGAACAAAAGATCGGAAATCTCAGGCTGTGAAGCCAGCATCGTCGTCAGAACTTGATCCAATTCAGGGCGCCGCATAAATCAAGAGGCGTCGTCGTCTTCCGGCGGATGGGTGAGCAAGGAGCGGAATTTTTTCCGGTCCAACGCCTTCTCGTAAGCGTCTTCCGGCGAAATGCGTTTCATGCGCACGTGCTCCATGATATGATCATCCATTGGTTGATTGCCGATTTTCTTGCCGACTTGAATCATGCCGGGAAGCTGGTGCGTTTTGCCCTCACGCACGAGATTGGAGACGGCGGTGTTGAAAACCAAAATTTCAAACGCCGCGATGCGCCCCTTCTTGTCCGTGCGCTTGAACAAGGTTTGCGCCACAATGCCTTTCAACGCTTCGGAAAGCGTCTGGCGGATTTTGTTTTGCTGGTCCGCCGGAAAGACGTCAATGATGCGGTCAACCGTTTTGGAGGCGCTTTGCGTGTGCAAAGTGCCGAAGACCAGGTGGCCGGTGGCGGCAGCGGTGATGGCCAGCTCGATGGTCTCAAGGTCACGCATTTCACCGACGAGGACGATGTCCGGGTCTTCGCGCAACGCGCCGCGAAGTCCCGCGGAAAATGATTTGGTGTGGACTCCGACTTCCCGATGGTTCACCAGGCAACTTTTGCTTTCATGGACGAATTCAATCGGATCTTCCAGGGTGATGATGTGGTCTTTGCGATTTCTGTTCGCGTAATCTATCATCGCCGCCAGCGTCGTGGATTTGCCGGAGCCGGTCGGCCCGGTGACCAGGATTAGGCCCTGGTGGATCATGGTAAATTTTTTGAGCACCGGCGGCAGCGGCGCTTCCAGCTTTTCAAAATCTTCAAACGTAAGCACGCGGCTGGGAATCTGCCGGAACGCCGCGGCAATTCCGTTTCTGTGATTGTAAAAATTGACGCGGAAACGCGAGATGTTGGGAATTTCGTAGCCAAAATCCACGTCACCCGTCTCTTCAAATTGTTTGATTTTGTAATCCGGCGCGGTTTCGTAGAGCATGGTCTTGAGCGAGTCATTTTCAAGCGGCGGATAATCCACGCGTTGAAGCTCGCCGTTGATGCGCAACATGGGCGGGTTGCCGGAGGTCATGTGCAGGTCGGACGCCTTTTGTTCAAACATCAGGTTGAAAAACGCATCTATTTTGGCCATAAATCCTTTTCTTTGCAAAAATGTTAGCTATCGCCGCGCCAAACGCAAGCCATGAACAATCTGTCTGAAATCATCCGCCGTGAAGCCGCTCAACGCGGAGTTTTGTCATTTGCGCGTTTCATGGAACTCGCCCTCTACTGTCCTGTTCATGGATATTATGAAACGAAAAAAGACAATCCCGGCCGGCACGGTGATTTTTACACCAGCGTCGGCGTCGGGGAATTGTTCGGCCAGCTTCTCGCGTTTCAATTCGCCGAATGGCTGGAGGAAGTGCAAAGTGCGAAGTGCGAAGTGCGGATTGTCGAGGCAGGCGCCCACAATGGCAGGCTGGCCAAAGACATCCTGGCTTGGTTGCAATCCAACCGACTGGAACTGCTTGACCAGATCGAGTACTGGATCATCGAGTCTTCGGCCCGCCGGCAGGAATGGCAGGGTGAAACTTTGCGTGAGTTCGCACCGCGTGTCCGCTGGTTTGCCGGCTTTCAATCGCTGCTTCAGGAGCGAACGTGTCACTCGTCACCTGCCACCCGTCACCCGCCGCTGCGCGGCGTCATTTTCTCCAACGAACTCCTCGACGCCATGCCCGTCCACCGATTCGGCTGGGACGCTCAAAACAAAAAGTGGTTCGAATGGGGCGTGGCGGTTGACGGCGAAAAATTCGCCTGGGCGAAGATTCAGCCTTCAGCCTTTCCTGCCCGCCATAGCCTTGGCGACGGCGGGAGCCTTCAGCCTTCAGCCTTGGAGTCAGTGCTTCCCGACGGTTACACCATCGAAACCTGTCCCGCCGCCGAAAGTTGGTGGCGCGAGGCTGCCGGCATTTTGGAGCGCGGAAAACTGATGACGATTGATTACGGCCTGACCGCCGACGAACTATTTTCGCCTAGCCGCACGCGCGGCACACTCCGCGCTTATTTTCGTCATCATGCCGGCGACGACATTCTGGCCAACATCGGCGAGCAAGACCTCACCGCGCACGTCAATTTTTCCGCCATCCAGGCCGCCGGCGAATCCGTGGGATTGAGAACGGAAATGTTTTCGACGCAATCACAATTCCTGACAGGAATTTTGGAAAAGGCATCGAAGGACAATTTTCTTGGCGAATGGACTTCCGCCCAAGCGCGCCAGTTTCAAACCCTCACACATCCGGAACATTTGGGCCGCGCCTTCCGGGTGCTGGTGCAATCAAGGTAAGGCGCGCTATTGGTGGGGCGCTGGCCTTGGTTTAATGCGTGAGAGTTGAAGTTCGTGCTTCAGCTTGCTTGTGATGGCAAGCTAAAGCTTGGACTCCACCACGGAATTCAATTCGTAATTCAAAATGGAAAGACAATAAACCGCCGCGGTCTCGACGCGCAGCACGAGCCGTCCCAACGAAACCGGCAACGCGCCCGATGCCTGGATCGCTTCCAGTTCCTCAGGCGTAAAATCACCTTCCGGCCCGATCCAAACGCCGACGCTTTGCGGCAAACGTCCGTGCTTCGCCTGAAACCCGCTCAAACATTCACGCGGATGACGGCGATCCTTTTGGAGGGAACCTACCAGTGCCAGTTCAAAATGCGTCGGCGTAGCGGCTTTCGGAAGAGAGCCGCACTTTTTGTTTTCCCGGACAAATCCGGCGGTCTGCCGACCGCCGCTACGATGGGGTGCCAGAAATTTTTCAATGGTCGTCGGTGCCTCGATTTCCGGCAGCCACGCCGCGCCGCATTGTTTGATGGCTTCAATGGCGACCTGCTGCCATTTCGTGCGTTTATCGGCGGCGTCCCGATCGTCGAGCCGGGTCACGACATGTTCGGTCAGCAGCGGCACAATTCGTCGCGCGCCAAGTTCAACGGCCTTCCGAATGATGGACTCGATAATTTTTCCCCTGGGCACGGCTTGCAGCAGCGTGATGGAGCAGGGCGGGGGCGGCGTGAAATTTTTCAGCGACACGGAAAGCATGACGGAATCGCGCGAACTGTTTTCGACCGCACAAAGGAATTCATTTCCGACGCCGTCCAAAACGGTGATGAGTTCGCCGCGCTTCAAACGCAAAACATGCAGCGCGTGATGCGCCTCGCGTCCGTCGAGCCGAAGCGCGTCACCCGCACAGTGTCCAGGCGGCAGATAAAAGCGGTGCATGCGGAAATTTACTATTTTCGACTTTCGATTTACGCGTCAGGCTGCAACAAATCGCGTCCATCGTAAATCGTAAATCCAAAATCTGCCTCATCGGAACAGATTTTTGGCCTTTTCAAAGAAACTCTTTGACAGGGGATTCACGTTCTCGTCGCAAAGCCCGGCGAATTCCTGCAATTTGGTTTTTTGTTCGTGGTTCAAGCGCGTCGGGACTTCAACCTGGACGCGGACGTGCAAATCGCCGTGGCCATAGCCCTGCAGATTTTTCACGCCCTTGCCCTTGACGCGAAAGGTCGTGCCCGGTTGCGTGCCGGCAGGAATCTTAATGGTGGCCCGGCCATCGAGCGTGGGCACTTCAATTTCCGCGCCGAGAGTCGCCTGGACAAAACTGACCGGCACTTCGTAGAGCAGGTCGTCGCCGTCGCGCTGGAAAATTTCATGCGCCTTGACATGCAACACGACATAGAGATCGCCCGGTGGCCCGCCGCGAAAGCCGGCTTCGCCGTTGCCGGAGGAACGCAGGCGCGAACCCGCGTCCACCCCCGGCGGAATGCGAAGTTTGATTTTGGAACTGTGTTCGCGCTTTCCCTCGCCGTGGCATGATTTGCACGGTTTTTCCAAAATGCGTCCTGCGCCTCTGCAGTGCGGGCACGTTTGCGCGATGCTAAAGATGCCGCGCGACGTGAGCACCTGCCCGCGCCCGCCGCAGGCTGAGCACGTCCGGATTTTTGAGCCGTGCTCCATGCCGGAGCCGTTGCACGCATCACAACGGTCGAGTTTCGACACGGAAATTTCCTTCTCGCAGCCGAGGGCCGCCTCTTCCAGCGTGATTTGCAGATCGTAAAGCAAATCATCGCCGCGCCGGGGCTGCGACGGGTCCGAGCCGCCGCCGAAGAAACTTTCGAAGATGCTTCCGCCGCCGAAAACTTCGCGGAAGATTTCGAACGGATCATGAAAGCCGCCGGCGCCGCCGAACCCGCGGCCAGCCCGCGCCCGCGGATCGAATGCCGCGTGGCCGTATTGATCGTAGGCGGCGCGTCTTTGCGGATCACTCAACGCCTCGTAGGCCTCGCCGATTTCCTTGAATTTTTCCTCGGCGGTTTTGTCGCCCGGATTTTTGTCCGGATGAAATTTGACGGCCAGCCGGCGATAAGCCTTTTTGATTTCTTCATCGCCGGCGTTGCGATTGACGCCGAGCACTTCGTAATAATCGCGCTTGGGCATGGCTCAGGCTGCGGGAGGCGCAGAAGGTTTTTTGGCGACAACGACCGCCGCCGGCCGCAGCAAGCGGTCGCGCAATTTGTAACCTTTGCGAATTTGTTGGATGACCTGCCCTTCGGGCGCGTCGTCGGTTTCCAATTGCGAAACGGCCTCGTGCAGCGTCGGATCGAACGGTTTGCCGCTGGCGTCAATTTCTTCAAGACCAGTCTCGGCGAGAACGCCTTTGAGTTGCTGCTGAATCATGGCGATGCCGGCCTGCAAGGATGCGATCCCGCTTTGCGGGACTTCCACGGTTTGCGTGGTGGCCTGCGCCATTTCAAAATGGTCGAGCACGGGCAGCAGTTTTAGCAGAAGCGCGACATTGGCATATTGAGCGGCCTCGATGCGCTCGCGCGCGGCGCGTTTTTTGAAATTTTCAAGATCGGCGGCGGTGCGCAGGAGGCGGTCCCAATGCTCGTCCGCCTTGGCGGCGCGAGTTTTTAGTTCTTCGAGTTGCTCCGGCGTGAGTTCGGCCACAACGGGAACATTGGCCGGCGACGGCTGAGTCGCGGCGGCCCTGGCCTCCGAGTTTTTTTTGTCTGACTCTGATTTCTTCATGCAATGATCCCGACATAAATGCTGCCGGGTTGTCAAATTAGCGGATTGGCTGTCCTTCGGCAACTGAGACGTAGCCGGCGGACCGGAATTGGGAATTTCAAATTTGAGATTTGAAATTGGTCAATAGGGCGGAACTATTTTTTGAAACTCGGGTGTGTTCCGCACCGAATTAAAGCGTGGGTCTTTCCGCGCCTCGGCCAGCAGGTCGCGCGCGGTGGGGTTGCCCTTGATCCGCTGGGCGCTGAGGTCAAGCGCTTTGCGCAGGTTCTGAAGGCCTTGGTCTGGCTTGCCCATCACGACATTGAGCGCGGCGAGATCATACCAGGGTTCGGGCTGGTCGGGAACGAGGGCGACGATTTTTTGGATGGCTTCTTCGAGTTTGGTCAGGTTGCCCATTTTGGCATATTCTTGGGCAATGAAACCGGCTTCGTTGGAAGTAATATGCGGGTTGGCCAACGCACGATCAAAAAGTTCAATGGCCCGGTTGGTTTGTTGCATTTGAATGTAGATGCCGGCAAGGGACAGGAGGTTTTGAAGATTGCCTGGGTTCGTCCGCGCTTCATTTTCCATGCGCTGCACCTGGGTTTCGACCTGGGCGCGGTTTGCGGATTGGTTTTTGATATCCTCCAACTGTTTCACGAGTCCCTTCACCTGATCATTGTACGGGTCAAGTTTTTGACAGGTTTGGGCGACGAGGAGCGCATCGTCTATGCGACCATACTGAAGCAAAAAATTGATGTAACGAAAGACGGCTTCCGGGCTGTAGGGACAAAAGGCGAACGCTTGTTTGAATGCGAAATCAGCCTCACGCCTCAGCGCCTCGGTTCCGGCGGCGGTTTTTTGGCGGAACTCGTCCGGGCATTGCGGACCCAAACGCCAGGCGTAAACGCCGGTGATGGAACTGCGGAGCTTGGAAAACGCCTTTTGCGCCTGGTCGTCGCGCACAAATTTGAGGTCGCCTTTGAAGCCGCTGTAATTGTGGCGCAGATAGACCTTTTCAATAAAATCTACGATTTCCTTGACCGAGGTGTCATAAGTGATCCAGTTGCCGATGAGCCGATCGGAATATTTGCTCCAAAATGCGTGATCCCGCTTAAAGACCTCGTCCGGAAGTTCCGGCAGAGGGTTGCGGTTGATTTTCATGATGATACCGAAGGGCGTTTCATAGGGATACATCCACGGCAACGGAAAACTTTCCTCGATGAAAAATTCATTGTTCGGATTGTGATCGAAAATGACTTTGCACAAGTATCCGTTGATCATCATCACAGCGACCTGGCCGCTGACCTGCATTTTCCCGTTGGCATCAACGTTCACGGTTTCACCAGGCGTTAGCTGGTTGTTAAGCATGCGGTGTTGCACATCTTCCATATAATCCTGGAAGCATCGTTGCGAATCCTCAGGACTCGGAATGTAAATCTCACGGTCCGGATAAACCCCTCCGGGGCTTTTGGCAATTTCGTCCGGATAGGCGGATTCGAGCAGCAGCCGGTTCAAGCGAATGCGAGTGTCGCTCTGGGGATTTTGCGCGAGGAATTGTTGAAGGTAATCCGAAAGCTTCACCTGGGTGAACCGGCTGGTGTCATAAATCGTGCCAGTTTCAAGCAGATGGTTCAAGTCAGCAGCCAGCGCCGTGCGCAGCCGGTTTTCGTTGTCCTTGCCGGTGATCAAGTCTTGAGTCGGCTTGCCGAGGTTCTGAAAGAGCCATTTGGAAAGCGGGTCTTGTTTGTCACTGGGGCGCAATTTAGCCACGAAGGCGGGCAGGTTGGTAAAATCCTTGCCAGTGAACCACGATGTGGAGACGCGCCAGCGTTTTTCTATGCGGGCACCGCGAGCTTCAAAAATCCAATCCAGCGGGGACACGATGCGGGCCAAAAGATTTGTTTCATATGGCTGGTCCTTGAGCAGCGTGCGAGCGAGTTCGCTAAAGAACGGCGGGTCTATCTGCTGGCTGCGGAAGTATTGTGCGCGGAGGTAATCGAGATAGGTGCCGTCGGCCAGGGCATTTTGCGTGATAAGATAAACGTCCCGGCGGTCAAAGTTCTGATCCTGGGCGGGCTGGCAATCGTGCGGAATGAAACTATCACAAAAGATCGCGTAAGTGGGACAAAAACGGCCGGGGTCGGTGCCGCCAAAAAGGATCGTGTCCTTGGTCATCTCAGGATAAACCAGATCACCGTTGGTACCTTTCATCGCCTGTTCGCGCAATTTGGCGTCGTAGCTGAGCTTGCCATCCGGTGCGACGAACGGTGGGGTGAACATGTCATGTCCAAACCAGTAACCGAACCAGTGGTTCCGTTGTTCGCTGTGCGCCCAGTGGGACAAACCGGAGGCCAGCGGTAGGAGGGCGAAAAGTCCCAAGGTGATCGCCAGCGGGGCACGTTGACGGTAAACCAGCAGGCTGCCAAGGAAGATCACGGAGACGCCCACGATCAACAATCCCGCCATGACCGGGAGGCTGTATTGATTCGGAGCAAAGACCCGGCCCAAGGCCGCACAAAATTGCGCGAAACTCAAGCTGTCGTTTCGGAAGAAAACCATAATGATGGCCATGCCAAGGAAACCCGCCGCCGCGATGATAAATACCAGAAAATACGACCGGTCGCTTTCCTGAGGGAGAATGGAAGTGTCACGTATTCTGACCAGGCGTTGTCCCGCCAGGGCGGCAAGAACGAAGGCAGTGGCCAGGCAGAAATACAGGAGCAGGATGAAGATGTATGACAACAAGCCGGCGTCGCCGTAGAACGTGTGGCACACGCCATCGTAAAGTGTAATAAGCGCAGGCACGATGGTCACCACTCCCAGCAGGATCCCGACGACGCGGAACCGCACGAAATGAGTTGCCATGTAAGCGGCGGTAAGCGCCAAGCCGTAGCCGATCATGATTGCGATTACACTGTGGGAGCTAATAAAGAACACCTTGTTCAACTCTGCCGACTGGCGGTCGGGCGACGTGTTCATGAGAACCATCAGCAGCACGCCGATGCAAAGATAGATCGCGACCAGACCGGTGATCCAGGAGCGTTCGCGCTTTTGCATTTTGAAGAAAAACAACAGCGGTACCAGCGCAACGAACACCAAAACCCAATTGAACTCCCCGGCGACGTCTCCGACCAGGATGCCGAGCTGCATGATGAAACGACCTGGATCATGGATAATGTCCGACGGGCTGGCTTTTTCATACTGGCCGCGGCTTAACGCGTGGAAAAATCCCTCGACTGTGCGCGGATAACCCCATTGCATCGGCGGATCGGTCATACCCGCAATCGGCTCATAGAAGAAGAATGATGCGCCCGCCAGCCACAACAGCCCCATCAAAAGAATAGCTTTCCATTCGCCGCCGAGACCCTTGGTCTTGAAACCCAGCCAAATCCAGGCAGCGATCGAGGCAAGCCCAACAGTGTGGTAAATGACCAGCACCATCAGGGCAGTGTCGAGCATGTTGGTGAAGTGTGTACTATTTGCAATCAACCCCAGCACATAAACTATACTGTTGCCAAGAAAGAGGTCTCGGCCAAGTCGAGGTTGGGTGGCAGCGACAGCGACCTCAATGCCCATCGCCGCGACCAGCAGGGTCTGGTGAATGGTCAGGCAGATTCCAAAAAAGAACATGCCGCAATAGAGGTAGCGTCGCTGGTGCGGAGCGTAAATCCACCTCAGGAGACAAAGTAGAACGATCATCATCCAAGGCACGCCGAAGGGAGAAATTCGATTGATGACGACCGACTCGCTCCACATGACGCCTCCGAGGCCCAGCAGCAGGCCGGCGACAGTGCCTGAAACCACGCAGATGATGTTTTCCCATTGGCCGGTAATGTTCCGCAGTTCTTCGATTCCTTCCATGAGCATGCTGCTGCCCCGTGAAACCATGAAGGCCACCAGGCCGCAAGCCAGGGCGGCGGCGGTGGCTTCGCCCACTTCCACGCGCCACGCGACGTTCCCAACCACCAACAGTTTCGTCCAAAGCCAGGAATATATCGCCCAAAAAGGATACCCCGGCGGATGGGGAATGCCCGCGTAGAAAGAGCCGGTGCACAATTCACCGGAGTCCTCCAGAGTTTGCTCCGGCGCCAGCGTCAGAAAATAAACGATCCAAATCACCGCAAAGGTGATGACCAATGCCAACCAGTCTATTTTACGGAAGAGCGGAGGCACTCGCACGGGTGCTGGTGGAGGCATCTTGGCAGCAGGCGACGGCTTCACAGCCTGGCCCCTGGCGTTCTTCGGTTTTTGCTTTTCCATTTTTGACGTCAGTCGTTTGGTTTCGTGAATGGCGTAAAACCAATAGTAGAAGTGGAATCACTGCGGTTTGTCGATTCAAAAGTGGCGGGTAAAATATTGTGCTCGATTTGCGACGAGCCCCCGGTCAGGTAAGGGACAGAACTTGAATTGCTCATCATCATGGCGACCACAGGATCATGCCGGGGTGAGGCGGCAGAAATGTTGTTTTCCTGCTTGAAGACCGCCAGGACCAGCAGCATGCAAACGGTTGCGGGGGCAAGCCAGTTGAAGGCCATGGCCACCTCGAGCCTGGTGGCCGGTGTTGGGAAAAGCCGCCGTTTAATTCTCGCCGAGGGACGGCGCGGTTCCCAGGAATTTAATTGAGTCTCCAGCCAGTTCATCTCTTTCATACGTTGTCCTTTCCAAACAGAGTTTGATCTTTTGCAAACCGTAGCGGTATCGGCCGGCGGCAGTGTTTGGCGAAATGTCCAGTACCTCGCCAATTTCGTCGAACGTGCAACGATGCCAGATTTTCAACACAATCACTTCGCGCTGTTCCATTGGCAGTTTGGCGAGGCAATGCATCGCGGCGCGCTCCGCCGGACTTTCCGCCGGGCCTTTCTCAAACCACCGGCGCGCCTCCAGTTCGCGCGTTAACCGCCTCCACAAAGAGCGCCGGTGATTCCGCGCGCGATTTCTGAAGCTGCGCACGCAGTAATGTTCAAGCATGACGGGAGGGTCTGGTTTTTGCAGAAGCGCGAGGAAGGTTTCCTGCAAAACATCCTCCGCTTCGCCGTGGCTAAGGCCCAGCGCACGGCCATAGAGAATCAACTCCGCCGCTTTCTTCGTGTACAGATTTTCGCGCCAATCGCTCACGATTTCATTACATAGACACCGCCAGCGGGGAATTTGTATAAAAAAATTCAAACAGGGAAGCATTGAACATCCAACATCGAACGCCGAACACCCAATAATCGGGTGCGCAATGACATTCGATGTTCGATGTTGGGGTTGAATGTTCGATGTTTATGCCTTGCCTCAGCCCCAGCCCAGCCAACGCCCGCCGTGCCAGGTGATGAATGCCAGAATCCATGCCAGAGCGCCCATGTAAAGCCACTGGAACACCGGCCATTTCCAGGAATTGGTCTCCCGCCGCACCACCGCCACCGTGCTCGCGCATTGCAGCGCAAAGACGTAAAACACCATCAACGTGACGGCCAGCAGCGGGGTGTAAAGCGGCGACCCGTCCGGCCGCGTTTGCATCCGCAATGTCTGGGCCAGTGCCTGCTTGCCGGACTCGGATTCGTCGGCGCTGCCGACGTTATAGACCGTGGACATGGTGCTCACGAACACTTCGCGCGCGGCGAACGACGAAATGATGCCGATGCCCATCTTCCAATCAAAACCCAGCGGGGCGATGGCCGGTTCGATGAAATGCCCCATCCGTCCGGCGAAACTGTGGCGGAGTTTTTCGCCCGCGAGTTCAGCCGAAGACGGAGTGTTGGCGTCGCGCGCAATTTGTTTTTCCATCACTCCATCACTCCCTTTCCCCATCACCCCGTTTTCGGTTCTCGGATACGTCGCCAGGAACCAGAGCAGAATGTTGACTCCCAGAATCACCGTGCCGGCGCGCCGCAGGAACAGCCGCGAGCGGTCCCACATGTGCCGCGCCACCACCCGCAACAGCGGGCGTTTGTAAGGCGGCAATTCCATGATGAGCATCGGCGTTTCACCTTTGAGCAGGGTTTTTTTGAACAGCCAGGCCATCAGCAGCGCCACCACCGTGCCGAGCAGATACATCGCCAGCATTGTCAGACCTTGCAGCTTCAACCAGCCAAGAATTTTTATGTCGGGAATGCACGCCGCAATCAGCAGTGTGTAAACCGGCAATCGTGCCGAACAACTCATCAAGGGCGCGACCAGAATCGTCACCAGCCGGTCCTTCGGTGTTTCAATCGTGCGCGTGGCCATGATGCCGGGAATGGCGCACGCGTACGAACTCAGCATCGGGATGAAACTTTTGCCGTGCAACCCGACCTTGCTCATCAGCCGATCCATCAAAAACGCCGCGCGCGCCATGTAACCCGTGTCTTCCAGAAAACCGATGAACAAAAACAGCAGCAGGATTTGCGGCAGAAAAACAATCACCGCGCCAACACCCGCAATCATACCGTTCACCAGCAATGAATTCAAATCGCCGGGTGGAATCAGTTTGCCGACCGCGCCGCCCAGCCAATCCACTGCCGCCTGCAATGCGTCCATTGGAATGTGCGCAAAGGTGAAAATGCTCTGGAACATCAGCGTCATGATGCCGATGAAAATCAACGTGCCCCAAACTTTGTGCGTGAGAACGCAATCCAGATTGTCGCTGAACGTCTCCCCCGGCGGCGCGAGTTCGGCAGTAACGGCTTGCTGGATTTCCGCGATGCGCGCGTATCGCCATACAATGGGGGCCCCGCGCCAGTCTATTCCGTGCGTTTCGAGCCGCTTTCGGGCAGCGGCCACGGCATCCTGAATTTTTTGCGGATAATGCTCCTTGCTCGAGGCCAGCGCTTTTTCATTGCTGAGCAGCAGCAGCGCCTCCGCCGTGGCCTGCAATCGCCGTTCCTGAAACGTTTCGGCCAGCAGGCTCGCCAGCCCGGTGGCTTCAATCCGAAACAATCCTGGCAACTGGCAAAACAACTCCGGCTTCATTTCGGGCGCGCTCTGAACGGTTGCGATGATCTTTGCGCGCAGTTCCGGCACGCCCGCGCTGGTGCTGGCGACGATTGGGAAAACGGGCACGCCGAGCGCCCCGGCAAGTTGGGCTTCATCAATGCGCTGGCCGTTGACTTCGGCCACGTCCACCATGTTCAGTGCGATGAGCGTGGGATGGCCCAGCTCAACGACTTGCGTGGCGTAATAAAGATTCCGCTGAAGGTTTGAGGCGTCCACGACGACCACAATCAAATCCGGCGGCGGCAATTCGGGGAGGCGGTTGAGCAGCACATCGCGCGAAATCTGCTCGTCCAGCGAATTTGGGCTGAGGCTGTACGTCCCGGGCAAATCGAGAACGCGGATGTCCGCTTTCGCGGGAGCGCCGAGTAATTTACCCTCCTTGCGCTCGACGGTGACACCGGCATAATTGCCGACCTTGGCGCGCAGACCGGTAAGCGCATTGAACAAGGTCGTCTTGCCGCTATTCGGATTGCCCGTCAGAATGACGTAAGGCGGCGTTGGGTTGGCGGAAATTCCGTCGCTCATCAGCATTCAGCGCGGGCGCGTTCAGGAATTTGGGCGCACGAAAATCTGTTCAGCCTCATGCTTGCGCAAAGTGAGGTTGTAGCCGCGGACTTTGATTTCAACCGGGTCGCCGAGCGGCGCAAAGCGAACGAGTTGAACGGCGCTGCCGACCAGCAACCCCATTTCCATGAGGCGCGGACGGCTTTCGGGCGGCAGTTTGATTTCAGCCACCGTTGCCGTCGTGCCCACGGCAACCGAACTCAGCGGCTGGGGAACGTCGGACATAAATGGTTCATGCCTTGGCAGGGACAGGCTCCACCAAAATGGCCCTGGCCAGTTTTTCGCTGAGGGCGAGGCGGGCGTTGCAAACCTGGCAGATGACATTGGCTTTACTGCTCAAAAGTTTGATGCGTTGTTCCTCGCCGAGGCCGAGTTCGCGCAACCGGTCGCGCAGTTCGGGTGTTGCGGCCAGTTCCTTGATGCAAACGGTGGTGCCGGCAGCGACATGGCTCAACGGGCAGACCGAAGGTCCAGCACAATGGCCTTCAACAACTTGATAGGGTGGCACCCGTTTTTTCACAGCGGAACAACCTAGGTCAAGAGCGACTGCGGGGCAAGCAGGTTCTTGCCACGGGTTTGGCAATTTTTGGCTTCAAGACAGATTCGAGTTTGTTCAAGCCGCAGCCGTGTACGATAAAATCTGCGGTTTGACCGTGAGCGGCTTCTTTTGCCATGCGGCAACCGTTATTTAAGATTTGGCTTCAAGACTTGGAAGGATTCGGGCAAGATAAGCCGAAATTTCGGAAGACCATGTATTTCGGGAAAAAAATTGTCGTGGTGATGCCGGCCTACAACGCGGCCCAAACCGTCACCCAAACCGTTGACGAAGTTTTCCAGCAGGGCATCGTGGATGAAATCATTCTCGTGGATGATCGCAGCCGCGACAACACGGTGGCGGTCGCGTCATCGCTGCTCGGCGTGCGCGTCCATGTCCATGAACGCAACAAGGGTCCCGGCGGCAATCAAAAAACCTGCTATCGGCTGGCGCTGGAAGCCGGCGCGGACATCGTCATCATGGTCCACCCGGATTATCAATACACGCCGAAGTTGATTCCGGCGATGGCGTCCATCGTTGCCAACGGCCTGCATCCGTGCGTGCTGGGCAGCCGTATTTTGGGCGGATATTCACTCAAAGGCGGAATGCCGGTTTGGAAATATATTGCCAACCGTTTTCTGACTTTGGCGGAGAATGTTTTGCTGGGCGCAAAACTCTCGGAATATCACACCGGCTACCGCGCGTTCTCGCGGGAAATTCTGGAACAGCTCGACCTGTCAAAAAATTCCGATGATTTCGTTTTTGACAATGAGATGCTTGCGCAGATTCTCTGGCACGGTTTCACAATTGCCGAGGTGAGCTGCCCGACGAAGTATTTTCCCGAGGCGTCTTCGATCAATTTCCGCCGCAGCCTCAAATACGGCTTTGGCTGTCTTGCCGTCGGATTGAAATTCCGTCTGGCGAAAATGGGATGGCTCCGGTCGGAACTGTTCAGTTCAACGCCGCAGCGAGGCGCGATTTCTTCCGGTTGACGGTGGAGCGGGGGAGCACGCCGGATTTGACGGCTTTGTCGAATGCGGAATGGACCCCGGGCAGAAATTTGACCGCTTCGTCCTTTTTGCCGGCGGTGAGCAGCGTGCGATAATCTTTTTCCAGACGGCGCAAGCGCGATTTGACGCTGCGATTGTGCTGGTGTTTGCGCTCGTTGCTGCGCGCCCGGTGTTCGGCTGATTTCGTATTCGGCATAAATTATAATTTCGTTTAAAAGGGCGGTGAATCTAGTCGAAGGCAAGTGAATGTCAACGGTGAAAGCTGACTCATCGCGCTTTACTTTCGGGACGTTTGGATGTTTGCTGTTCCGAACATTGGATGGGGATGGTGGTTCTGCAACGGATGAATAGAAAGTTGCAAATTTTACATCTGGAAGACGACCCGGATTTCGCCGAGCTGGTCCATTCGCTTTTCGCGCAGGACGGTTTGGACGTCGAGGTGAAATGTGTCGGCAACCGCGCGGCGTTTGAGGCCGCATTGGATGCCGGCGTGTTTGACGCCATTGTTTCGGACTATCACCTGCCGTCGTTCTCCGGCTTGGATGCGCTGGCCATGGTGCGGAAAAAAAATCCGCATATTCCGTTCATTCTCGTTTCCGGCACCATCGGCGAACAGGCGGCGATTGAAAGCTTGAAGGCCGGCGCGACCGATTATTTGCTCAAGCAGCAACCGGATCGGCTGCCGTCCGCCGTCCGCCGGGCCGTGCAGGAAGCCGAAGAACGAGCCAGGCTCCGGGCGGCGGAAACGGAATTGGTTCGCCGTGAAAAATATTTCCGCACGCTCATGGAAAATTCGCTCGACGTGCTCTGCATTTTGAGCCGCGACGGAAACCTTCTCTATGCCAGCCCTTCGATCGAGCGCACGTTGGGTTACAAACCGGAGGAATTGCGCGGGCAAAATTACTTCGCCCGTTTGCATCCCGACGATTTGCCGCACGCGCGGGAGGCGTTTCAACTCGCGCTCGATCACCCGGAACGCACGGTTAAAATGCAATTTCGCCATCAAAACAAAGGTGGCGCATGGCAGTATCTGGAACTGATCGGCCAGAACCGTCTCCAGGACCCGGAAATAGGCGGCATCGTGGCTAATTGCCGCGACGTAACGGATCGCTGGCGCACAGAAGAGGAATTGCGCAATAGCGAAGAACAGTATCGTCTTCTCTTTCATGGCAATCCGAATCTGATGTGGGTGTTCGACCTTGAAACACTGGCCTTTTTGGAAGTCAACGAAGCAGCCATTCAACATTACGGTTATTCACGCAAAGAATTTCTGACCAAGACCCTCATGGACATCCGTCTTACGGAAAAAGACGGCCAACCGAAAACCCTCTCACTCGACACGGCTGACCGCAGCATCATTTGGCGTCATCGGCGCAAAGACGGCAGCCTCATTGATGTGGAGGTTGTTTGGAGTCCGATTGTTTTTGGCGAGCGCTTTGCCGCATTGACCATGGCCACCGACGTGACCGAACGGCTGCGCACCGAACACCGCAACTCGGTTTTCTCCAAACTCGGCCACCGGCTCAGTTCGGCCACCACCAATTCCGAGGCGGCCATGATCATTTGTGAAGCCGCTGACGCACTTTTCAAGTGGGATGATTTCGCGCTTGATTTGTACTTCGCCGAAAGCGATGAAGTTTTTTCGCTGCTCACCATCACCACGGTCGAAGGGCAGCGGGTGAAAATTCCATCATCGCCCCAGCCCAAGACCGCCAATGCCGTCGTTCAGCGCGTCATCAAAAAGGGCGCGGAATTACTGTCGTCCGTGGAAGTCAAACACTATTCCGCCGTCTCCATGCTGGCGCCCATCCGGAAGGGCGACCGGGTTATCGGCGTGCTTTTCGTCCAAAATAACACGCCCGGCACCTACACCAATCATGATTTGGAAGTGCTCCAGACTTTGGCCGACCAGTGCAGTGGCGCGCTTGAACGTGTCCGCGCCGAGCAGGATTTGCGCGAGAGCCGGCAGCGTTTTCGCGATCTGTTTGAGAATTCACCCGATGCCATTTTTGTCGAGGACTTGAATGGCACGGTGCTGGACGTAAATTTTGCCGCGTGCGTGCTGCACGGCCTGACGCGCGAACAATTAATTGGCAAAAATGCCCTGAACGATCTCATTCCGCCGTCGTGCCGGGAGAACGCCCGCCGTGATTTCCAAAAGCTGGCGAGCGGCAAATTGTCCTGGGTTGAGGGGGAAAGCCTGACCGCCGACGGCAACAGCACCCCGGTCGAAGTGCGCGCCGGCCGCGTGGAATATAACGGAAAACCCGCCCTGCTGTTGCATGTGCGCGACATCACCGAACGTCGCGCCGCGGCGGCGGCGGTGCAAAGTTCCGAAATGCTTTTCCGTTCCGTTTGGGAAAATTCCGTGGATGGAATGCGTCTGACGGATGAAAGCGGCGTCATTATCGCCGCCAACAAGGCCTACTGTGACCTGGTCGGCATGAAGGCGGAAGAATTGGAAGGCAAGCTGTTCACCATCGTCTACGCCGAATCCGAAAATCCACAGGCCATACTCGAAAGGCATCGTGAACATTTCCGCGCCCGCGCCACGAACCGTAAAATTCAACACCAATACACCCTTCACAATGGTCAGGTGATGGCATTGGAAATCACCGATTCATTTATTGAATTGCACGGGCAGCCGCTGCTGCTATTCAGCTTGTTTCGTGACGTCACGACGCAACGGCGATTGGAAGAACAGTTGCGCCAGTCTCAAAAAATGGAAGCCATCGGCCAGCTCGCCGGCGGTGTTGCGCATGATTTCAACAACATCCTCACCGTCATTCATGGCCATGCCTCGCTGTTGCTGTCTTCCGAGCTCGAGGAATCAGCGTCGCGGTCGGCGCAGCAAATCAGCCAGGCCGCCGAGCGCGCCGCCGCATTGACGCGGCAATTGCTCACGTTCAGCCGCCGCCAGCTCATTCAGCCCAGGAAATTGGACATGAACAAAATCGTCGGCAACATGACCGATCTGCTTGGACGGCTTTTGGGCGAGGATGTGTCATTGCAATTAAATTACTGCCAGTCGCCGGCGATGGTGGAGGCTGATGTGGGCATGATGGAGCAGGTATTGCTCAATCTGGCCGTCAATGCGCGTGATGCCATGCCCAAAGGCGGAAGACTCTCTGTGCGCATTTCCATCGTGGACTTGAACGAAGCTCACATTCAACACCATCCCGAAGCGCGTGTCGGGCGCTTCGTTTGTGTCAGCAAGACGGACACCGGCTGCGGCATTCCGCCGGAAAATCTCCAACGCATCTTTGAGCCATTTTTTACCACAAAGGAAGTCGGCAAAGGCACCGGCCTGGGCTTGGCGACGGTTTATGGCATCGTCAAACAGCACCGGGGCTGGATCGAGGTCGAAAGCACCGTCGGCGAAGGCACGACATTCCGAATTTACATTCCCTATGTGGGCTCGGCACAGGCCGAAGCGGAAAAGCCGACAACACAAATCAGCATTCGCGGCGGCACTGAAACCATTTTGCTCGTTGAAGACGAGAGGTCAGTGCGGGAACTCGTTTCGCGCGTCCTCCAAAAATACGGCTACAAAATTTTGCCGGCCAGCAACGGCGTCGAAGCCCTTGAGACTTGGAACCAGCACAAGAACGATATTTCCATGTTGTTCACCGACCTCGTGATGCCCGATAATATGAACGGCCGGGAACTGGCGGAAAAACTCTGGGCCGAACGGCCCGGGTTGAAAGTTATTTTTACCAGCGGCTACAGCACCGACATTGTTGGCAAGGATTTCAAGCTGGAGCCGGAGTTGAATTATTTACAGAAACCTTACCAGCCACAAGCGCTCGCGCTGGCCGTGCGCCGCTGCCTTGATGATAAACATGCTGGATAACACGGCTTCCTCTGCCGCACATTCCAACTTTTCTTCACCTGCGTTCTTCGCTTAAACTCAGCGCATGATTATCGCGCCTTCGCTGCTCGCCTCTGATCACACCCGCTTCGGCAGGGAAGTCGAACGCGCCGACCGTTCCGGCGCGGACTGGCTGCACCTCGACATCATGGACGGGCATTTCGTCCCAAACATTTCCTTTGGGCCGGAAGTCGTGCGCGCCATTCGTCCCCTGACCAAGATGTTTTTTGACGTTCACCTCATGTGCTCGCGGCCGCAAATTTTGATCGAACCCTTTGCCAAGGCCGGCGCGGACGAAATCACCGTTCATGTCGAACTTCACCAGCAGGTCACGCCACTCATTTGGAAAATCAAATCGCTCGGCAAAAAGGTCGGCCTGGCCATCAACCCGCCCACCGCCATCACCGAAGTCCAGCCATATCTCGACCAGATTGACTTGCTGCTGGTGATGACCGTCAATCCGGGCTTCGGCGGACAGGAATTCATTCACGAAACGCTGCCCAAAATCCAGCAGGCCGAGGCCTGGCGGCGCGAGCGGAAACTTCCTTATCGCATCGAGGTGGACGGCGGCATCAATTTCCAGACCGTCGCCGAATGCGCCCGCGCCGGCGCCGACACGTTTGTGAGTGGCACGACCTTGTTCCATGCGCGCAATCTCCGTGCCGCTGTCAAAAAAATGCGCCAGATTGTCAACGCCCACGACCCGGCACTGGCGGATTTGAAGGTTTAAATTCACCCATGTCACAAATCAAATTCGGCACGGACGGCTGGCGCGCGGTCATCGCGGAAGATTTCACGTTTGCCAATGTCGCGCGCGTTACCCAGGCGGTGGCGGATTTCTGGAGCGCCCATCCCGTACCCGGCACGGAACGAAAAATCATTGTCGGGTTTGACCGCCGGTTTTTCTCCGACCGCTTCGCGCAAATTGCCGCCGAGGTCCTGACCGCGAACAATTTTGCGGTCGTGCTCACTCCGGAACCGTCGCCCACACCTTCAATTTCGTTCGCTGTCAAGGCGCAGCGTGCCGTCAGCGGCGTGATGATCACCGCCAGCCACAATCCAGCCATCTTCAATGGTTTCAAACTCAAGTCGTACTATGGCGGTTCCAGTGATTCAGAAACGTGCCGGGCCGTCGAAAGTTTTCTCGACCACAATCCTGTCAAAACCATGCCGCTGGCTGAGGCTGTCAAAGCCGGCCGGATCAAAATTGCCGATGTCCGCCCCGCGCATTATGCCGCGCTCAAAAAGCTGGTGGATTTCAAGCTCATCGCGAAATCGAAACTGCGTTTTGCCCACGATGCATTGTTCGGCGTAGGCGCGGGTTGTTTCGAACAATTGCTCGCCGGCACAACGTGCAAGGTCACCACGTTGAACGGCAACCACGACCCGTTTTTCGGCGGCATCAATCCCGAACCGGTCGTGCAAAATTATGCCGCCAGCCAGGCGTTCCTGAAACGGCACCCCCACGACATCTGCCTGGTGACCGATGGCGACGCCGACCGCGTGGGCGGCATGGACGGCCACGGCGGTTATTTGACGACCCACCAGATCATCTGCCTGCTGCTGCATCATTTGATCGTGAATCGCAAGGGCAGGGGACGCGTCGTCAAGGCGCTGACGACGACTTCGATGGTGGACAAAATGTGCGCGGCGTACGGCCTGCCGCTGGTCGAGACCGGTGTTGGTTTCAAATATATTTGCGCCGAGATGCTCAAGGGCGGCGTGCTGCTCGGCGCGGAGGAAAGCGGCGGCATCGGTTTCGCCGGCCACATCCCCGAACGCGACGGCATCGCCGCCGGATTGATGCTGCTGGAATTGCTGGCGACCGAAAAAGTTTCCGTGAACAGGCTGCTGGCGAAACTCGAAAAACGATTCGGTCCGCATTGTTACGGGCGGATAGACACGCATTATCCGCTGGAGAAACGCGCGTCGCTGATGGTTCTTTTGAAGAACCATCCGCCGGCAAAATTGCTGCGCTCGCCGTTGGCCGGGGTGAATACCTTCGACGGCGTGAAATTCATCGCGCAGGACACGTCGTGGCTCATGCTGCGCGGTTCCGGCACGGAACCCGTCCTGCGGATTTACGCAGAGGCGAAGTCCGATGCCGGCGTGCAGAAGCTGCTCAAACTCGGGGTTTCATTGACACGGCACTGAAAATTTCCGCAATGCACGCATGATTAATTCCGGAATTCTCAACCCGCAAATTCTTTCACTGCTGGCACGCGTGCGCCACACCAACGCGCTGGTCATCGCCGACCGCGGTTTTCCGTTCTGGCCGCAGATCGAGACGATGGACATCTCGCCCGTGGACGATGTGCCGCCGGTGTTGCAGGGGCTCGCCGCCGTCTGCGCCAACCACAACTTCACGCAGGCCTACATGGCGCGGGAGTTCCAGAAAAACAATACCACCGCCGTGTGCAGGAAATTCGCCAAAGGCTTGCAGGGGTCCCGACCGAATTTGAACCGCACGTGGAATTCAAGAAGCGCGTGCCGGGCGCCATCGGGCTGATCCGCATCGGCGATACGATTCAATACGCGAACATGATTTTGATCTCCGGCTAGCCGCCAGTCGCGCCCCGCCTTCCTCATCCTTCGATTGCCGGTGGACTTAATGTCCGCCGGAAGTTTTCACTTCGTGCAACGACTCGGCCTTGCTGAATTTGGGCCAGTTCCAGGCGTAGAGGGCGATAAAGACGAAACAGAACAACGGGACAATGAAACCGCGGCACATATTGTATTGGTCGGCGACGTAACCCATCAATTTTGGCAAAACCGCACCGCCCATGATGGCCATGACGATGAAGGAGGATGCCTTTTTCGTCAGGGCACCGAGGCCGAAAATGCCAAGGGCAAAGATGGTGGGGAACATGATGGACATGAAGAAATAACTCAGGAAGACGCAAACAACAGACAGCCAGCCCAGATTGCTGAAGATCAGGAGAGTGATGACCACATTGCAGACCGCGAAGAGGCCAAGGACTTTGTGCGCGGAGAATTTCTTCAATAACCAAGAACCGGTGAAGCGTCCCAGCAGGAAACAGGCAAAGGCGATGGTTCCCAGGTTAGCAGCACCTTTGTCGCTGATACAAAGAATGCCGGCTTTGTTGGTTTCAAACCAGCCGAGGAGCCAATTGTGCAAGAAACCAGAGTGGGCAGCGAGGTTTGTCATGGTCGAGTCCCATGAGGCGGGAATACTTGGAACCATTGTAAACCCAGTTTGTTTGTCGGACGTCATGCAGTTGATGAAGAAGCTGAAAATGCCGGCTTGGGCAGCGACGTAGAAAAACTGGGCGGCGACCGCCATCACAAAGTGCTTGTGCGACCAGATGGAGCGCAAACCATGCTTGGATTCGTCCAGCTGGTAATCATCCTCGTTTTTGATGTCTGGAACGTAAGCAAAATAGAAAATGGCTGCGAGAACGACGACGATGACGGCGATGGTGGCATAAGGAATGTAGAGCGTCTGACTGCCCGTGCTTTGGCCTTGGGCGTCCTTGGAATAGAAGAAAATGCTGCCGATGATCGGACTTACAAGCCAGCCGATGCCGTTGGCGGATTGGGCGAGATTGATGCGGGTGGCCGCGTATTGGGGTGGTCCCAGCACGGTCGTGTAGGGATTTGCGACTGTTTCCAGAAACGTGAGTCCTGTAGCGATTGCGCAAACGCCACAGAGGTAGGCGATAAACGCGGTGGTTGCTGACACGTGTCCAGCCTGCGCGGCTGCCTGGATATGAGTGGCCGGGATGAACCAGAATCCTCCGACTGCGACAATCAGGAGGCCGGCAATGATGCCGCCCTTCCAACCCAACTTACTTGCCAGGATCCCCGCTGGCAGTGACATTAAAAAGTAGCCCAAATAGTGTGCGAACTGTACGTTAGCGGATTGTGATTTGGTTAGACCCAATTCGTTCTGGAAGTGCTTGTCCATCGTGTCAATCAGCCCGTTGCAGATTCCCCAAAGGAGAAACAGCGAACTGACGAGAATAAACGTGACGATCAGATTCTTGCCGTCACCCATGACAAACATGCTTTGCTTGTTTGTGCTCATGGTGTTTGAAACCTTTCTGAAAATTCAAATGCCGGCCCTGTAATATTTCACGCCCGCTGGCGCAAACATGGGGGTTGAATGCATGGCTATGTGGTTGTTGATGCGCTTGCAATTAATAATAACGGCCCGCGTCCGTCAAGGTTTCCATTCAAACGTTGCCAATGTTCGCGGTTGGTTGGTTAAACCATGCAAACTAATTTCTCCGCATAAAATGCAAATCAAAACAAAAAAGACCGCTTCGTGTTGGATTATTCGGCATCGGCTTAGACTCCTACTGGCCGCAATTCAAAGGACTCAAACAGCGCCTCGAAGGTGATGTCCGGGTCGTCCGCGACCAGCTCAAACGACCCGGAGTTGAGGTGGTGAATCTCGGCCTGATTGATTCGCCGTTCAAGGCCCTTGAAGCCGGACATCGCTTCCGGCAGGGGGACGTGGATTTGATTTTTCTTCACGTCACGACTTACGCGCTTTCGTCCACGGTTTTGCCGGTGGTGCAACGCGCCAAAGTTCCCGTCATTGTCTTGAACCTCCAGCCCGCACCGGCGATTGATTACGCGACGTTCAACAAAATGGGTGACCGCACGACCATGACCAGCGGATGGCGCGTGCATTGTGCCGCCTGCCCGGTCCCTGAAATCGCGAACGTGTTCACCCGCGCGGGAATTTCCTTCCGCACGGGCACGCTGCACGACGACCCGGTGTTTTGGAACGAAATGGATAACCGTCGCCACTATTTTGAGAATCAATGAAGAACGAGTCTATAAAACCGTTTTGAAATTAATCCGGCTGCGAGTCTGCAAATCAACGCCCAAACATTTGAAGTGGCTGTTGCTGTCCGCCTAATTGTGACCTACGATTTCAAATCCGGCCTTTTTTAATCAGCAACAATTCTAATTGAAGGCGAAAGTCGGAACTGGCTTAAAATCATACACGATTGCATAGAAATAAGACGCATGTGTACAAATTGGAAGCAGTTAGTATCAAAACAACGATGGCATTGCTAATGCTTTGAGCAAAGCATGCATAAAACATGGTTGCATACTTTTGCGCTGAGTTTGTTGTTTGTTGGCATTATTGCAAAGCTGCGCAGTGCAATCGCAAATCATGTGCCTGTGGGTTATCAGGACGAATCCGGGTTTCATCTTGGCGTTAAACAAACACAAGATAGATGGCCGGCTATCTGGTAAATTAAGGGAATCTGTTAATGACTTGCGGTTGGGGAAAGCAGGGTTGAGTTAAGAACTTGCCTGTCTAGTTCTTCCGAGGGAGTGTATATATTTATTTACAGTCTGTCCTCTTTCTGTCCCATTTTTTGCCAAATTTTGTCCCTTCACAACCTAAGATCATCAAAAAACTTACTCGGAATATTCGTAGTACATTAATTACGAACACGTTACGAACGACAAGAATTTAGTTGCATCTTTTTCTGGGGATTTTATACTACACACCAGAATGTTAAACCACAGGAGTTGATGGAGGTTTAAAATGACACTGGATATTAAAATGTTATTTGTGTCAGGATTCAACCCAGCAACAAAGGCGATGAGGGTTTTTTCGTTAGTTCGCGATCCGTTGTGGTTTTATTACAAGCGTTTTACACATTGAAAGCCGGTTGCACAATAATTTGCAGAGTAGGGTATTACCCCATAGGCACTGGCCAAGTGGCAGTGTAGCATCGCGTGAATAAATGTGCCTGTTAATAACTTCATGATGACAATCGAATCTCCAGCTTGGTATTGTGCCCGTACGAAACCCAAGCACGAGCATATTGCTGCAGCAAATTTGCGGAAAAATTTGAATTTGGAGGTGTTTCATCCGCGGTTGCGGATTGAGCGGGCAACGCGACGCGGTGTGATGCGCGTGAGTGAGCCCCTGTTTCCGTGTTATATTTTTTTTCGATGTATAATTGAAGAGAAATTGGGGGAAATTCAACGCACGAATGGGGTAAACACTGTTGTGCATTTTGCACGCCGGATCCCGAAGATAGCTGATGCGGTGATTGAGGAGTTAAAAGAATGTTTCGAGGGAGAAGAGACAATGACCGTCGAAGATCGCCTTTCACCAGGCGATGAGGTGGTTGTAGTTGACGGAGCGTTTCGCGGGATGCGCGCCTTTGTCTTACGTGTTATGCCGGCAAGAAAGCGCGTTCAGGTGTTGCTTGATGTTTTGGGGCGTCCTACTCCGGCGGAAGTTGATGAGAACTTGGTCGTTAATGAAGCAAATACCGTAGCGACCCTGGTGCCGGTTTTAGCAGCACCCACCGCGAAAAATCTTGCAGTCATTGGTGTTGGTTGAAGTTGGAGTTAAAAGGTTTCCAACAATGGAAACAAGGGTGAAGAAAAGCGGGGAAGGTTTGTGTTGGCTGGAATTATTTCCGGCGAACAAGTGCGGAGCTTTGCTTTAAAATAAAATTGTTGGAGTTGTCCTCATTCTTTTTAATTCTTTTTTTCGTCTTCCTTTCCTTCTTTATGGATTTTTCAATCGAAGCGCATCAGTTGCAGAGTTCTCTTCCTCCTAAAGCATTTCAGGACTTACGCTGGAAACGGACACTGGATATACTTCTCATCTTATTGGCCTTGCCATTCCTGATCCCGCTGGCGCTATTTATAGCTCTGTTGATTCGAAGTGTTTCCACGGGTCCGGTATTATTCAGGCAAGAGCGGGTTGGTTACTTGGGCAGGCGCTTTATGTGTTTCAAGTTTCGAACCATGTTTATTAATGCGGACACGACGATGCACCAGGGGCACTTGCATCATTTGATGAATTCGAATACACCGATGATGAAAATGGACTCGCGGGGTGATCCCCGAATTATCCCGTTTGGCCTGTTCCTCCGCACGTCAGGCCTGGATGAGCTGCCCCAATTGATTAACGTGCTGCGCGGCGAAATGAGTCTGGTGGGACCCCGCCCGTGCCTGCATTACGAATATGAAAAATATCTGCCCTGGCAGAAGGAACGGTTTGGAACCGTGCCGGGTTTGACCGGGCTCTGGCAAGTGAGCGGAAAAAACAAGACCACCTTTGTGGAAATGATTCAATTGGATATCAAGTATGCGAAAAACAAAACCCTCTGGTGGGATTTGAAAATCATCATGATGACTATTCCGACCTTGATTATTCAAATGCTGGAAATACGCCCGGGCAAGAAAATGTCCCTTGGTCCAGTTCGCCCGAAAACCAGCTATTCCAATCGTATCATAGAGCAGCATTCCTTTACGAAAGCAACTCTTGTTGGTGCAGTTCATGCTGCAGATGGCGAGGATGTCTGGATACGGAAAGAAACCAAATTGAATTTATAATATGACAAAGCCAATAAAAGTTGGGGTGGTGGGGTGTGGTTATTGGGGACCCAATTTGATTCGCAATTTCAGATCGCTTCCCGATTGCAGCCTGAAAATGATGTGTGATGTCAGTGAAAACCGCCTCGCACATCTTAAGGCGCTTTATCCTGAAGTCGAAGGAGAAACGAATTACAATCACATGCTTAACGACGCCAGCCTCGACGCGATCATCATCGCCACGTCGGTCAAATCGCATTTCCCGATGGCCAAGGCGAGTTTGCTGGCCGGCAAGCACACCTTTATCGAGAAACCGATGGCGGCCTCATCCCAGGAATGTGAGGAGTTGATTGATCTTGCAAAGAAAAAGGGATTGGTGCTGATGGTGGGGCATACCTTCCTTTATTCGCCGGCGGTCAGAAAAATCAAGGAAATCGTGCAGCGCGGCGACATTGGAGAAATCCGTTACATTTGCGCCCGGCGACTAAACTTGGGACTATTTCAGAAAGACATCAACGTTGCCTGGGACCTGGCACCCCATGATATTGCCATTATTTTGCACATCATGGAAACGGAAGCGGTCACCATCAACTGTGAGGGCAGCGCGCATATCACGCCCGGGGTGGAGGATGTGACGACCATGTGGCTCAATTTCCCAGGAGATCGTTCAGCCATCATTCAAAGCAGCTGGCTCGATCCGAGAAAAATCAGGGAAATGACCATTGTGGGCAGCAAACAAATGATCGTCTATGACGATGTTTCCCAACTCGAGAAAATCCGGGTCTTCGACGCGCGAGTTGAAAAACCGCCGCACTATGACACCTTTGCTGAATTTCATTATGCTTATCACTATGGAGATGTTCACGTTCCTTACATCAAACAGGAGGAACCGTTAAAAACTGAATGCCAGCATTTTCTGGATTGCATCAACCAGGGGACAACCCCGTTGACGGATGGCAAACAAGGTCTTGAACTGGTTCGCATCTTGGAGGCGTCTTCCAGATCGCTGAAAAGCGGCGGCGCCTCAGTCAATCTTTCAGGCCAGGAAAATGGCAACGGTTGGAGGCCGTCGATTCCCGAATCCGCCATACGCATATCAACCTTGGGAATTGGAAGGAAGAAAACTTCCCGTCCGGCCGGCAGAAAGCTGCGGTTGAAGCTTCAGGTTCGCACGCGACGAGCTTCTGCAAATTCAACCCTATGAGTTCTTCGCAGCCGCCGTTCCAACGGATTGCTCCAGATGTCAAGTTGGGTAGAAACGTTCGGCTCTATGGGTTTGTCAATCTGTATGGTTGTGAAATTGGAGATGACGTAAAAATCGGCACATTTGTCGAAATTCAAAAAGGCGTCAAAATCGGGAATCGCTGCAAAATTTCGAGTCACACTTTTATTTGCGAAGGCGTGACTCTGGAAGATGAGGTTTTCGTCGGCCACAATGTTACTTTTACCAATGACCTCCACCCTCGTGCCACGAATGACGGCGGGCAGTTGCAGACCGATGCGGATTGGGTTTGCATCCCGACATTGGTTAAACGGCGCGCTTCAATCGGTTCCGGGGCCACATTGCTCTGCGGAATCACGATCGGTGAGGACGCCATGATTGGCGCAGGCAGCGTCGTGACAAAGGATGTGCCTGCCGGTGCAGTCGTGGCGGGCAATCCAGCCCGATTCATCAAATCACTCCCGCTGAAAAGTTGAAGCGAACCCCGCTCGGTCTTCTTCGGCATGAATTCGAAACAACAAGACGCGCAATCAGGAGGAATGTCTCTGGGAGACATTTACTTCACGCTTTTCCGGCACAAGTGGAAAATTCTATTGTTTTCCACATCGGGCTTTTTGGCGGTGCTGGCACTTCTCATTTTCAAACCACCCTTATACGAGTCCAAGGCCAAACTGGATATTCTTTATGTGGTGCAGGGCAAATCTTTCAGCCCGCCCGGCGAAGGGGCAAATACGGTGTCCCCGAATGACCAGGGCCAAGGCATTATTCAAACCGAATTGGAAATTTTGCAGAGCCTGGATGTAGTAATGGAGGCGGTGCAAACGATTGGCCCGGAAAAAATTCTAGCCAAGGCAGGCGGAGGCAGCAACACCAACACGGCAGCCGCCCTGATTGCAAAAAGTTTGACCGCTGAATCATCTCCCGGCAGCAGTGTAATTCAAGTTTCTCTTCAACATCCCGACCCTGAAATGGCGCAGCCTATTCTCAGTGAGATTATAGTGTGTTATTTTAGAAAACATACGCAGGTACACCTGGGAAGCGTGATGTCTGGCGACTATTCAATTCAGGAAACCAACCGGCTCTACAAGGAACTCGCCCAAACCAAGGAGGAACTCAAGAATGCAAAGAACGTCGCGGGTGTTTTTTCCATTGATGCTGCCGACAGGAGTTATGAAGAACAGTTGTCTCAAATCCGCACCAAACTGTTTGCCGCCCAAGCCGAACTGGTGGAGCGCAAGGAAATGTTGAAGGCAATCTCCAATACCGAGTCTCCGACAGCTCAATCAAACAATGCGGAATCCACAGCCATTTCCCCCGACAAGGTGGATGAATACAGAAATCTCTGCACGCGACTCGATCTGCTTCGGAAAAAGGAGCAGGAACTTCTGCTCCAGTACACCGACCAGAGCGTGCCGATCAAGGATTTGCGCGCGCAGATCGCGGGAAATGAAACGCTCAAGAAAAAACTGGAGACCGAGGAGCCCCGGCTGGCCAGCCTCGGAGTGCCCTCGGGACAGACCGACCATGCCGTTATCAATTTAGTCGACAATGAGGCCCAAATCACAATGCTTGAAACCAAGGTCAAAATCCTCAATTCCCAGCTCAGCCAGGTTCAGGGCAGTGCGGCGAAGATTGACGAATCGAAGACAACCATTTCGGAATTGGAGCAAAGACAACATCGTCAAGAAGCCGAGCTTGAGTATTTTCTGCGCAATCTGGAGCAGGCTCGCATTGACGGTATGATCGGTGCCGGAAAAGCTCCGAACATCGGCATCATTCAATCGCCGTCGCACCCGGTCAAAAAGTGGCCTAAAAAACTAAAAAAAATGGCGGCCATTCTGGCTCTTGGTGGCATCGCAACCGGACTGGCATTGGCGTTTTTAATTGAGATGTTTTTGGATCGTTCTCTCAAACGCCCGGTGGAAGTCGAGACAAAGTTGGGGTTGCCTCTGTTCATTTCAATCCCGGATTTCACCCAAAATGGTTATCCGCTTGCGAAAATAAAAGGCAAAGATCCTTTGCTTCTGACAGAGACCGCCGGAAAAGATGCGTCTGAAAATGCCGCCTTGGACTCATGGAATCGGCAACATCCATTGCGCCGGTTTTGCGAAGGGTTGCGAGATCGGTTGATTGTGCATTTCGAAGTCAAGAATGTGACCCGCAATCCCAAGCTCGTCGCCGTGACAAGCTGTGCCAAGGGGGCTGGCGTGAGCAGCGTTGCCGCCGGCTTGGCTGCTTCGCTTTCGGAAACCGGCGACGGAAACGTGCTTTTGGTGGACATGAACGTTGAAGGCGGGGCGGCGCAACAATTCTATAAAGGAAAACTTGGATGTGGGTTGGATGCCGTTTTGGAAGTTGAAGCAAGGAAAAGTGCGCTGGTTCAGGAAAACCTGTATGTTGCTACTGAACCCGCGGAGGGTAGTGACAAGCTCCCAAGCGTTTTGCCCAAGCATTTAACGGGTTTAATCCCCAAACTTAGAGCCAGCGATTACGATTACATCATTTTTGACATGCCTGCAGTGACTCAGACCAGCATGACGCCGCGTTTGGCAAGACTCATGGACATGGTGTTGCTTGTCATCGAATCGGAGAAAACCAATCAGGAAGTCGCCAAAAAGGTGATTTCATTGCTCGGCGAGTCGAAAGCCAACATAACCACGGTTCTCAACAAAACGCGTTCCTACGTTCCGGTTAAACTGCACCAGGAATTTCTGAACGACACCTGAGGGAATCATTCCTCAGAGCAGCCCTCTCCCGTATTGTCAATACGGGGGCAAATTCCCTCTCTTGAGGCAAAGCATCAGACTTATAAGCGCTTTCCTTTTTCCAGCAAAATCCGAATTGAGCCGTTCTCCGTCTCGTTCCGTCCCTGGCACTTTACCCCTGGCTCAGGATGCCGCACCTTGTAACGGGAGAATTTGGATTGATCTGGATAACACTCCCCATGTGCCGTTTTTTAAGCCGATCATCAGGGAGCTTGAGAAGCGCGGTTACAAGGTGGTATTGACAGCACGTGACGCGTTTCAGGTCTGCGAACTGGCAACGCAATCCGGCCTTGCTTATACGAAAGTCGGCCGTCATTACGGGAAAAACAGGCTGCTAAAGGTCTTGGGGCTCGCATGGCGGAGCCTGCAACTGCTTCCCTTCGTGCTGAGGGAAAGACCGATTATGGGGTTGTCGCATGGTTCCCGCGCCCAAATCCTCTTGTGCAATCTCCTGCGTATCCCGACCGTCATGATAATGGACTATGAACACGCGCAGACACCGCTGCTCCTGCGGCCCCGGTGGGAAATTGTCCCAGATGTGCTGTTCAATGAGAACTTGCACTGCAAAGCAAAGGAAAGAATCCGAAAGTACAAGGGCATCAAGGAGGATGTCTATGCGCCGGAGTTCAAGCCCGATCCTGGTCTTCGCCAGCAACTACAATTACTCGACAGCGAGGTGATCGTCACTGTCCGTCCGCCTGCCACGGAGGCCCATTATCACAATCCAGAGAGCGAAACATTCTTCGTACAATTCATGGATCGGGTTTTCCGCACTCCGGGCGTGAAGGTGGTTCTCCTGCCTCGCAACAAAGCACAAGAAGCCCAAATAAAGGCGAACTGGCCGCAGTGGTTCGAAAGCTCCAAAGTGGTTGTCCCCAAGGAGGCGGTGGATGGTCTCAACCTTCTGTGGTATTCCGACTTGGTCGTCAGTGGGGGCGGAACGATGAATCGCGAGGCGGCGGCGTTGGGCGTCCCGGTGTACAGTATCTTCCGGGGCAAAAGCGGTGCTGTGGACCGCCACTTGCAGAGTCAGGGGAAGATGACTTTGATTGAAAGCATCGAAGACGTGCAAAATAAAATCCTTCTCATCCCCAGGAAAAAGAACGACCTGCCGGCTTCCGGGCCGCGAGAGGCTTTGCGTGAGATACTGGAACAAGTCGAAGACATCATAAGGTTGGACTGTCACGATTAAGCTGCATTGGGAGTTCTTTCTCAACGAAAACACATGAGCCGACAGTTAAAACTGCTTATTATCGCTGGTGCCCGGCCCAACTTCATGAAGGTGGCCCCGCTCATGAAGGCGATCAGTCAGCACAATTCGCACAAAGAAAATGGTGGAAAGACGATTGATGCGCGGCTGGTGCATACCGGCCAGCATTATGACGAAGCGATGTCGGACGTGTTCTTTCGGGAACTCGGCATTCAGCCACCTGACATGAACCTCGGTGTCGGGTCAGGTTCTCACGCGGTTCAGACGGCCCGGATCATGACGGGATTTGAGACGGTTTGTGAGCAGGAGAAGCCGGACTGGGTGGTGGTGGTGGGTGACGTGAACTCCACCATGGCCTGCACGCTGGTCTGCTCGAAGATGGGGATCCGGGTGGCTCACGTTGAAGCAGGCTTGCGCAGCTACGATCGCACCATGCCGGAAGAGGTCAACCGCATCGTCACGGACGCCCTCGCGGACCTGCTTCTGACACCCTCGCCGGACGCGGACGAAAACCTCCGTCGCGAAGGAGTGCCCGGCCACAAGATCGCGTGCGTGGGCAACATCATGATTGACGCGCTGGTGGAGAATCTGCCCAAGGCCCGGCAGAGTCCGGTTGTGAAGAAGCTGGGTTTGAACGGTGGAGGTTTCGTTTATGTGACGCTGCATCGCCCCTCGAACGTGGACAGCGAAACGGACCTGAGTACGATCATGGCGCATTTGAACCGGCTGGCCCGGCAGTGGCACGTGGTTTTTCCCATGCATCCGCGCACAAAGAAAATGTGCGCGCAATTCGGCATTTCGCTGAATCACGACGAAGGCCTGAAGATTCTGGAGCCAATCGGTTATCACGACTCACTGTATCTGACGGAAAACGCGCGCCTGGTCCTGACCGACTCCGGCGGTTTGCAGGAGGAAAGCACTTATTTTAGAACGCCCTGCCTCACACTGCGCCCCAACACGGAACGGCCAATCACCATCACCCTCGGCAGTAATAAACTGACGAACTCGGAGCGGCTGTCGGCAGATATTGATGAAGTTCTCAAACGCGAGCCAAGATTCGGCAAAATCCCTCCGTTATGGGACGGACGGACGGCGGAACGGATTATCAGCAATCTTGTAAACCAGGGTTGATTCGACGCTTGGGCGCGGAAGTGTAGTTCGTGCGGCGCGGCATGGCGGCTATGCTTAACGTCATCTTCACACTTGATTACGAAATTCACGGCAACGGCGAGGGATGTCCGCATGAATTGATGGTCGAGCCAACGCGCAGGCTGATGGACCTGTTCGATGAACACGGCGCGAAATTGACCATCATGGCGGACGTCGCGGAAATTTTGAAATTCAAGGAATACAAGGAGCAACGCGGACGCGACGATTATCACTATGAGGCCATCGCGGATCAACTTTGTGAAGCCATCCGGCGCGGGCACGACGTGCAACTTCATCTTCATACTTCCTATTTTAACGCGCGTCATGAAAACGGCCGCTGGCAGCAGGACTGGTCGGAATACAATTTTGCCGGGTTGCCCTTGGAACGGTTGAACGAAGTCGTCCGCATCGGGAAACAGTACCTAGAGGATTTATTGAAGCCCGTCGATCCCAAGTACGAGTGCATGGCATTCCGGGCGGCCAATTGGTCGGTGAGTCCTTCCCGCAACGTGGTTCGGGCTTTGCTTAACAACAGCATCCGGATCGATACGTCGGTTTTCAAATACGGTCGCCGCGAGGGGCTCGTCAGCTTCGATTATTCGAGTGCGCACAACGAGCTCGAGCCGTGGCCGGTGGATGAGAATGATATCTGCCGGCGCGACGCGGCCGGGAAACTGATCGAGGTGCCGATCTACTGCGAACGAAGATGGATTGGCGCATTTCTGACGGCGAAACGAATTCATCGCGTCCTAATGAGCAGGGCCAATCGACTTGGAGACCAGCCCCAATATGTGGTCACGGTTAATCCACGCGTTCGCCCGAGGCGAGGCTTCCTTGGCAGATTTCCTATGCTGGCTTGGCGGCACGCCTGGAAGGCGGATTTTAACCAATGCACGGGCCGACAGTTGGTCAGAGCTGCGAACCGAGCGGCTCAGAGACATGGGCACATGGGACGTGAGCTTCCATTCGTACTGATCGGGCACTCAAAGCTTTTCACGCGGATGAACGAGGGCAGTGTGGAACCCTTTCTAAGGCACATTGAAGAGCATACTGCGGACTTCCAGTTCGGCCTTTTCGCCGACTTTGGACCGGTGCCGGCAATTAATCCAAAAAATCTGGGCCAAACGGAGCATATTGCCGCCTCGAAAGGATCATCTTCTTACGGTTGACTCCAGCGGCTTTATTGACGTAGAAATCAGCAAAATACGCGAGGCAAATGGATAGGAAAAGCATATTGAGGCGAATTTTGAACCGGCTTCTAAGCTTTGCAGCCAGGGTTTTGCCAGGTTCAACAACGTTACGGCCCTTCTTACACAAACTCCGAGGAGTACGAATTACGGGAAAGGTTTTCATTGGGGATGACGTTTATATTGAAAATGAATACCCGGAGTGCGTCGAGCTCGACGACGGCTGTCAAATATGCTTGCGATCCGTTCTTATCGCTCATACTAGAGGGGTCGGGAAAATAAGTGTGCAACGAGATGCATTTATCGGAGCCAATTGCGTGATCATCGCCAGCCCCGGCTGCACATTATCCATAGGAAAGGGTGCGGTCGTGACAGCATCCACCACTGTCTCTTCGGATGTTCCGAGTGGAACACTATTCGGACTGGAAAGAGCCAAAGCGCTGGCGCGGGTGACCGTTCCCTTGAAGATGGACACCGAATACGGTGACTTTCTTGCCGGCCTGCGGCCAATCAAGCAAGACAACCGCTCCGGCGGCACCGGCTGAGTGGCTTGCGGTAGTGCCCGGATGTATGGATGTATTCACGTCAGACCTTGACGCAAACCCGCTCTTTTAGTATCCGGTCAGCTCCTTGAGCGACTCCACGGACTGGACAGAGAATTATGACAAACTTGGAAAAACTCCGGCAGGCCTTCGCTGAAGGACTTGGGGCGGATCCGGCTCAGATCACAGACGCTTTGGCTTACGGCAATCCCGGTTGGGACTCCGTGGCGCACATGGCGGTGGTGGCTGCCATTGAGCGTGCGTTTGACATCATGATGGAGACCGAGGATGTGATCGGCATGAGCAGCTTCAGCAAGGCGAAGGATATCGTTTCAAAATATGGAGTCACTTTTGACATTGCGGGGTAAGATCGCCCTGGTGACCGGCTCGACGAGGGGCATCGGCTGGGCGAGCGCGCGGTTGCTGGCGCAGCATGGCGCTACAGTGCTCGTGAATGGTGGGAGTGAATCGGACTTGCTGAAGCAGCGGGTGGACGAGCTCAAGTCCACTTACGGGGTCGAGGCTGAAGGGTTTGCTTTTGACGTGGGATCGGCCGACGCCGTGAAGGAATGTTACGGTGCTATCTTTAAGAAGCATAAGCGGCTGGATATACTGGTGAACAACGCCGGAATTTTGCAGGACAGCCTCTTGGGTATGGTGACTTCGGAGAGCTTGGCAAGGGTTTTCCACGTCAACGTCAATGGCGTCGTTCTCAACATGCAGTACGCAGCACGGCTCATGGCGCGGAATCAGAGTGGCTCGATCATCAATATCAGTTCGATTGTTGGAAGGGTGGGCAACTCCGGGCAGGTCGTGTATGGTGGCAGCAAGGCGGCGGTCATTGGGCTGACGCTTTCGGCAGCCAAGGAGCTTGCGCCTGCCAACATCCGCGTTAACGCGGTGGCACCCGGTTTTATCGATACGGACATGGTCCGGCAATTGCCGCGGGAGAAATTCGAGGAACGGGTGCGGAGCATCAAGATGGGGCGAATCGGGAAGGCGGAAGACGTAGCCCGGGCGATACTTTTTTTTGCTTCGGATCTTTCAGCATATGTCACAGGTCAAGTGCTTGGCGTTGATGGAGGGATGCTGATCTGATGTTTTGGGAAATCGAACGCGTAGCCGGAAACAAGACGGCAATCTATGAAAGCGCGGAGCACTGCTGGGTGTCGTACTCCGAGATGGTGGAACGAGTAAGCGCCCTGGAGGAAATCCTCAAGGAGGATCGAAAGCTCCTGGTGATGCTGCTGTGCGACAATTCGCTCGCCAGTCTTACAGCGTACTTGGCCGCGCTCCGTGCCGGGCATGCAGTCGTGCTGGTCAATGCGGCGACAGATATTTCGCTTGAACAGCGGCTCTTAGATATCTACACCCCCGAGGTTATCCTTGCAACCGCCGCGATGACTGACCCTCCTGTGGGCTATAGGTTGGCGACCTCGCCGGTGCCTGGACTAACTGTTGGTTTGGCGGAAAAGCCTTCGAATGCGCCCATTGATCCGGCCACCGCCGTCCTGCTGTCCACTTCCGGCACCACCGGCAGTCCAAAGTTAATCCGGCTTTCGTACCGGAATCTGCAGGCTAACGCAGAATCCATTGTTCAATACCTCGGAATTGATGCTACAGAGACCGCGATTACGAGCCTTCCGATGAGTTACTCCTACGGACTTTCTGTAATCAACACTCATCTGCTGGCCGGGGCAAATATCGTGTGCACTAACGCCTCCGTAGTCGTCCAAGAGTTTTGGGATCTGTTCACCGGAATGCGATCCACTTCGTTCGCTAGTGTGCCGTTCGGCTACGGGATGCTGGAACGGTTGAGGTTCAGCCGAATGGATCTTCCGTCGTTGCGTACGATGACTCAGGCAGGTGGCCGACTGGCACCAGAGAAAATCCGGCTTTTTGCCGACGCTGCCCGCCAAAAAGGGGCACGCTTTTATGTAATGTATGGTCAAACAGAGGCGACTGCCAGGATTTCGTATGTGCCGTGGGAGCGTCTTGTGGAGAAGGTGGGTTCCGTGGGTGTTGCCATCCCCGGAGGCACATTGCATTTGGAGTGGGAAGGCAGGGAGATTATCAAACCAGAGAGCGAAGGCGAAATGGTGTATGAGGGACCTAACGTAATGCTCGGCTATGCGGAGACGCGTGATTGTCTTGCCAAAGGTGACGAATTGAGAGGCCGGCTTGCTACGGGTGATCTTGGTTACCGCGACACGGATGGATTCTTCTACATCACTGGCCGCCTCAAGCGATTTATCAAGGTATTCGGCCTCCGGTTGAATCTCGAGGAAGTGGAGAAAATGTTGGAGTCAGCGCTCAGCCGGCAAGTGGCGTGTGTCGGGAAAGACGAATCCCTTCATGTGGTTATTGAGTCCGGCGATGAGGCCGACGTCTCCGAGGCAAGAAGGCGCGTGGCGGAACTCTATAAACTTCACCATTCGGTCGTGCATGTGCATCGAACTACCGACCTGGCGGTAAATAGTTCCGGTAAGAAGGACTACACGGCAATTTGGCGTGGACTCAAATAATTCGAAAGTTCTCGAGAGGCTGTTGACCAGTCCACAGTACTCCCTCCGGCAGGAGGACAAGTCAACGCTTCTGCTGGAGGAATTGCGTCTGTTGACGGCTTTTCACAAGAGCCGGTGTAGTGCCTACCGGAGGATTGTGGAAGGGACGCAAGGTGCGAGCGGTCGGTCGCCGGAGGCGTTACACGATATTCCCTTCCTGCCGGTTCGGCTGTTCAAAAGTTTGAAATTGCAGAGTGTGCCCGATGGGGAAGTGTTCAAAGTTCTGACGTCCAGCGGAACAACTTCCCAACAGGTGTCGCGCATAATACTGGACGGGCCAACCTCAAGGCTACAGACGAAAGCTCTAGCTTCTATTATAACGTCGTTCATCGGCCCCAAGCGACTTCCGATGATTATCATCGATTCCGCGTCCATTTTGAAGGACCGCAGCTCGATGAGTGCGCGTGGGGCGGGACTTGTCGGGCTCTCTAACTTTGGCCGCGACCACTTTTACGCGCTGGATTCGGAGATGCGCCTGGATATTAAAGGCCTCAAGGAGTACGCGGAGCGTCACGCTGGGGAACCCATTCTGATGTTTGGCTTCACGTTTATGGTGTGGCAGTATTTTCATCAGGAGTTGCGGCGTTTGGGCGAGAAGCTTGAGCTTCGGCAGGCACTTCTCATACACAGTGGAGGATGGAAGAAGCTTGAGGATCAAGCTGTCACGAACGGAATCTTCAAGAGCGCCCTCCAAGAGCAATGCGGGATTAGTCGGATTCACAATTTCTACGGGATGGTCGAACAAGTGGGTGGGATTTACATGGAATGCGAGGAGGGCTTTTTCCACGCGCCTAACGTGGCCGACGTGCTGGTGCGTGATCCTCGCGACTGGTCGGTCCTTCCACCCGGTGACAAAGGCGCAATCCAGACATTTAGCGTGCTCCCGCGGAGCTACCCGGGGCACTCGTTATTGACCGAAGACATTGGCGCTTTACATGGAGTGGACGACTGTCCTTGCGGCAGGAAGGGTGTTCGTCTAAAAGTTTATGGCCGGATGCCTCGAGCCGAACTCCGCGGCTGTAGCGACACGCACGCGTTCTCGCGGGCCAGCCAGTCCGACGGGGACCACCTTCGCCAATTCCTGCCCGAACGCACCTTGGCGACCGCCATTGAATCAATCTGCACTGACGAGTTTCTCGGACAGGAGCCGATGCCGGCTTTTGATCCACTCGCCGTCGATTTCCTCGACCGGGCTTCAGCCGAAATCCTCAAGCTGCCATCCGTCAAAGAATTTCCGGAGTTGGCCGCGCTCGCGTTCTGGCTGCGGAAGGCCAATGTGCGGGCCATGGTCACTAACTTCCAAAAGGCAGTCGCAGAGGGCGAGTTGGTCCAGCCACTTGGCATGGCGTTTCACGTCGCACCATCGAATGTAGATACGATTTTCTTCTACTCCTGGGCATTGGCCTTGCTCGCAGGCAATCTGAACGTTGTCCGCGTTTCCCAGGCAGTCGCGCCTCAACTCGATTTGCTGCTGGACGTGGTGGCACGCGTGCTGACGGATAGGAGCATGCAGCCGATCCGCCAACGAAATATTGTTCTCACTTATCCACACGACGACCGCAGCAGCCTGTTCCTTTCGCAGCGTGCCGACGCCCGATTGATTTGGGGGGGGGATGAGACCGTTCGCAAATTGCGGTCTCTTCCCGCAAAACCCACGACTCGCGACATTAGTTTTGCAGACAAGATCTCCTCCTGCATCATCAACGCAGAACGCTATGTTGACATGCAGGAAGCGGCCCGCGCCTCTACAGCCCGCGCGTTTTACAACGACGCCTATCAGTTTGACCAACTAGCATGCTCTTCGCCGCTTTTCGTGATTTTTGCGGGCCCCGAGGCGATCTGCGAGGCCGCGAGCGAGATGTTCTGGGCGGCGTTGACAGAAGAGGTTCAGCGGCACCAGCCATCCGAGTCGATGACGACGATGATGGACAAGTTGGTGGGCGCCTTTGAGTTGATAGGTCGCGAGTTGGGTGCGAAGTGGAAGCACGGGCGGAATTCGCCTTGTCTTACGGTGGTGCGTGTGCCGCCTGCCAGTGTTGTGGGCTGCCGGGATAGATTGGGAGGAGGATTCTTCATCGAGTGCACGGTTGAGGAAGCGATCCGGATCGCTCCGATGATTCAACGGGGCGATCAGACATTAAGTTACATCGGCTATACACGCGAGGAGATGAGCAAGGTCGCCCGGTTGCTCAGTGTCAGGGGCATAGACCGGATCGTTCCCGTTGGCCGGGCTCTGAACTTCGAGCCGGTGTGGGATGGTTATGTGTTACTGTCAGAGCTGACCAGGAGGGTCGTGGTATCGTGAACATTTGCCAATTGCCCCCTCCCGCCCGTCACGGCCGGGATCTCTCAGGTCCGCCGGCTTAGTGTGTCCAAGCCGAATTCAAGCGACATAAGTTTGCACCCACAGGTTCCGTGAACAACAACGAAGCCATAATTCTGCGGAGCGCAGAGAGAACAGGGCAAGACGAGTATATCACCAGGATACTTGACTTCTTCGGTGTTCCCTGGCGGAGTCTCACGGCACGCGAATTCCTGGACATTGCTTACAACAAGCAAACTGGGACGAGCTTCAGTTTGTTGGGATCTGCAGACTGTCTGATGCAATTGCTTGCAGCTCCCGAGGGTCGAGTTGAGCAGCTATGGCGGACCAGAGTTCATTCAGCATTTGTTTATGCGAGTCCTGATCCCGCGGCACTTCAAATCCTCGCGCAAAAGCTTACGCAGAACCCCCGGGCTGCAATCCAGGCTTTTGATCCAAGTTCGCGAGAATTGTTCATCTCGGATAAAAGTCGGGAATTATGTGGGATCATGAGCGGACTCCGGATTTCCCTTCCAAAGAATGTTGGTGGGACGGGGTTCCTGTTTACGACATCGCTGCCTCAAAATGCGATCGAACTCACTTCGGTGGGTCGGCTGACAACCTTCCTGAAAATTGTTTACAACGGCGTGTCCGTGCATCTCTCCACTTCCCCTGAAATCGTTGATATCTCTGCTGAGATGAAGGGACGCAATTTTGATGTCAGAGAGCATGTTCTGTCGGCGGTGCCAATCGTGCTATATGTCAATTGGGCCTTCGCGAAGACTTGCTGGCGGGCTCCGGAAGCAAATGCTTGTTTGGTGATTGACGATTTGTTGCTCAAGCCCAGTTACGGTTTCGTCGACTATCAGGAACTCCTGAACTTGATGGAGTGCCACCGCTTTTCGACCAATATCGCATTCATTCCTTGGAATTGGCGTAGAAGTGATCCAAAGGTGGTCCGATTATTCAAGAGCCACCCGGACAAATACTCGCTGTCAATCCACGGCTGCGACCATATTGCGGCAGAGTTTGGAATCCATGACCGGCAGCGCCTTTCTTGGAAGGCGAGGCAGGCGGTTGAGCGGATGTCTGGTCACGAATCGAAAACGGGACTTCGTCATGATCGGATCATGGTGTTTCCTCAAGGCGTGTTTTCCGCAGCAGCAATGGGCGTGCTGAAGGACACCAATTTCACAGCGGCGGTCAATACCGAGGTCATTAGCACTGACCCCAAGCCGCCAGCGATCCGGATTTGCGATGTGTGGGACGTGGCGGTGATGTCCTACGCCAGCTTCCCGATATTCACCCGGCGATACCCTTCTCAAGGAATTGAAAACTTTGCATTTGATCTTCTACTGGGAAAGCCTTGCATCGTCGTCACGCATCACGATTTTTTTGGAGATGGCTATAAACAGTTAGTCGACTTCATCACCGGTCTTAATGCGTTGGCCGTTCCGCTGTCATGGCGCAGCTTGGGCGACGTCGTGAGCCGTAGTTGCCGGCAAAGAGAGCTCGCCTCGCAGAAAATGGCAATTGAGATGTACGGAACCGTGTTGAGAGTTGAAAATCATTCTGATCAGCAAAAGCAGTTCTTAATCAGGAAGCGGGAGCCTACCCCTTCAGCTATTAAAGAGATCCTCGCCGATTCACGGTTGATTGCCTGGAATTCCTCCGGGGACTACATTGATTTCAAAATCGAACTGAATGGCGGGCAGAACACAACCATTGCCATCAATTATCTGGACCTGACTGGAAATGGGCAAAGCAGGGATGATGTGTCCTACAGAGCCAAAACCATGGTGCGCCGCTACCTTTGCGAGGCGCGTGATAACTATGTGATGAGGAGTAAAGTCCTCTCTCGTGTCGCAGGCTTCTTGAAGTGAGAAGAAAACATGTCGGCCTACGTCATCATCACCCCGGCGCATAACGAGGAAGCGTTTATCGAACAAACGATTCAATCGATGATTCAACAGACGTTCTGTCCGCTGAAATGGATCATCGTCAATGACGCCTCCACCGATCGCACGCGAGAGATCGTTGAAGAATGCACGCGCGACCGCCCCTTCATAAGGCTGGTCAACATGGATCGTGCGGCGGGCCGGGACTTCGGGAAAAAAGTGTATGCTTTCAACCGTGGCTTGGAAGAACTTCACGATCTGCAGTACGACTTCATCGGCAATCTCGACGCAGATATAGAGTTGGAACCAAATTATTTCGAGAATATACTTCGACAATTTGAGAAGGATACAAACCTCGGGATCGCCGGTGGGCAGGTTTTTATGAAGGTGGGGGATAAGTTCGTAACCCATGACGAGACACCGGATAGTGTGGGGGGACAGGTTCAGCTATTTCGCCGTAAATGCTTTGAGGACATTGGAGGTTACAGGCCGTTGAAGTATGGTGGGATAGATGCTGCTGCGGAAATTATGACAAGAATGAAAGGGTGGAATGTGCGGAAGTTTCCCGAAAACCCTGTTTTCGAACACCGTCTCACCGGCTTCGCCTCCGGCAGCCAGTGGAAGGCCAGGATGCACGACGGACGACGTTTTTATTCGTTGGGATACGGTCCCATGTTTTATCTTGCGCGTTGTGTCTACCGCTGGAAAGATCCTCCTGTTATCGTGGGCAGCGGAGCGGCCTTAGTAGGCTACCTGTGGAGCATGATGCGGCGGCAACCGATTGTTCTGCCTCGTGATGTGGTCCGTTACTTAAAAGCCGAACATAGGGAGAAGTTGAAGCGAGTAGCACACTTGGCCTCGGTATCTAGTCCTTGTGATTGAATCGTTCCACGACTCGTGGATGACTTCTTTGATCTGACTTACTTGATATATGATATATGAACGAAAACCTATTGGAATTGCTGGTCTGCCCGTCTTGTCGCCAAAAGCCGCAGCTAATCAGTTTTGACCTTGGTACTGGCTCTGCGGTGGTTGGGCATAATCCCGCTGCGGAGAGGCAGGTTCTTTCTGGCGTGCTTACATGCCAATGCGGCCAAGTGTTTCCGATTATCGGGGGCGTACCCCGAGTGTTGGAAAGCGGACTGCGACTCTTTCCGGACTTCGTGGCGGAACATAAGAAGGATCTGGCTGCAATATGCGATGCACAGAACATTGAGGCGGTGCGCGGTGAGAATGGGCAAAACGACTTTGATAACATTCGAAAGTCTTTCAGCCAGGAATGGAGCATATTCGACTATGATGCCGACAAAACGTGGGGATGGACGTTGCAGGAACGCAAGGAAGTGTTTCTTGGCGATGTTCAGTTCAAACCCGAAAACCTACGCGGCAGACGGATGTTGGATGCCGGCTGCGGTAACGGGACTCTCACGGCGGCTTTGAGCGACTTCGGCATGGAAATCGTGGGGCTCGATCTGAATGATGGGTTGGGGCGTGCATATGCGAATCGGGATAAATATGCCAAAAATGCAGCGAAACTTGTGCAATATATTCAAGGCAACATTGTGAACCCGCCGTTAAGGGAGGGGGCGTTTGATCTTATCTATAGTTCCGGTGTAATTCACCATACACCCAACTCCAAAGACGCATTTACCAGCTTGGTCAAACTGACCAAGAAAGGGGGGCGATTGTATGTATGGGTCTATGGAAAGCGATCTTGGCCGGTCCGGCTGTTCTTTCGGTCGGGACAAGGCCTCAAGCATTGGATGACGCTGAAATCCGTGATGAGAGTATGCCGGTTGCTGGCGCCGGTCTATAAGGTAGCCGCCGATTTGTTGAATGGGATGGGGATTATGAGTTTCCGCCGCCGGAACACGCGCGAGATCACACTTGATTTATTCGATGGGTTCGCTCCTCGCTTTAACCACTGGCATACCGAAGCTGAAGTGCGATCGTGGTTTGAAGAAAATGATTTTCAAAATATTCACGTGTCTGGGATTCAGAAGCATGGCTTTGGAATGTATGGCGATAAATGCTGAAGTTCCATTTTGATTCTGCAAGTCAACATCCGTTTCCGATGATCCTGGCATCGGATTTTGTCAAAGAATACACATGTGTGGCATCTGCGGCATTTTTGACCTGACGGGAAAACCGATCAATCGGGAAACCCTTACCCGAATGAATTCCGTCGTCCGGCATCGGGGCCCAGATGGAGAAGGTGAATTGGTGGATGGCGAGCTGGGGCTGGCGCATCGGCGCTTGAGCATTATTGATCTCGTGGGCGGCGCGCAGCCCATCGGGAACGAGGACGGCAGCGTCCAAGTCGTGTTTAATGGCGAGATTTACAATTTTATTGAACTGCGGGAGCAATTGCAAAAAGCCGGCCACGTGTTCCGAACACAATCGGATACGGAAGTCATCGTCCACGCCTACGAACAATGGGGCCTTGATTGTGTGAACCGGTTTAATGGGATGTTTGCATTCGCAATCTGGGACAAACGCAAACGCGAGCTTTTATTGGCCAGGGATCATCTCGGCATCAAGCCGCTGTATTACTTCAAGAATGGGAATCGGCTGTTGTTTGCCTCCGAAATCAAGGCGTTGATGCAGGATGCAGCCTGTCCGCGCGAGGTTGATGTGGAGGCGCTGGCCGAGTTGTTTACGTTCCGTTACGTGCCCTCGCCCAAGACGCTGTTCAACAGTGTCTTCAAGTTGCCGCCAGGCCACTGGATGCGATGCACGCAAAAGGGGACTGAAATCAAACGGTTCTGGACCTGGGTTCCGCAACTCCGGGAAAAGTGGAACGAAGCAGATTTAATTGAAGAATACCAGACGCTGCTTGAGAACGCTGTTCGCCTACAATTGCGGAGTGACGTTCCGTTGGGGTTGTTTCTTAGTTCGGGGATTGATTCAGGTGCGCTACTGGCCATCATGCGCCAATACTCATTCGGCCCGGTGCAGGCGTTCACCATCGGTTTCGACGAAGGTGAAAAGACCAACGAAGTTGAGGACGCCCGTAAAACAGCCCGGCAGTATGGCGCAGAACACTACCACATGATGTTGGGTTCAACAGACTATGAGAAGTATTACGAACGTTACATGTCCGATGTGGAGGAACCCGTCGGACATGAACCCGCCGCCGCGTTTTACTTCCTCTCAAAAATCACCAGCGAGCGTGTCAAGGTCGCGTTGACAGGGCAGGGGGCAGACGAGCCGTGGGCGGGATACGATCGTTATAAAGGCGTGAAACTTTCGACAGTTTATAGTCGGTTGCCACAAGGGGTAACCGACGGCTTGGCTGCTGTCATGGCTAGAGTGCCGGGCCGCATGGAGCGCTTAAAGCGAGGGGTGGCTTCGCTCGGGGAACGGGACATGCTGACGCGGTTTGCGAAAGTGTATTCGTTTTTTGGCGCGGAGATGAAGGAGCGACTCTACAAAGGCGACCTGAAGCAGCGGTTTGAGGCCGACCCGTACGGCACGAAAGAGGCGCTCCGACGGCTACAATCGGACGTGCAGCATCTCGACCCGCTTACGCAAATGCTTTACGTCGACACGCGTGCGAACCTGCCGGACGATTTGCTGATGGTGGCAGACAAGACCTCGATGGCCAATTCACTGGAGGTCCGCGTGCCGTTCTTGGACTACCGGCTGGTAGAATTCATTGAAAGCCTGCCGCCGCAGTTCAAGCTCCATGGCCTGACCGGGAAGTATTTGCACAAAAAAGCCATGCTGAAATGGCTGCCGCAGGAGGTGGTTTACCGCAAAAAGAAGGGTTTTGCGCATCCTATCGCCCATTGGTTGCGCACATCCATGAGACCCTTGGTGGAAGATTGTCTCTTGAGCAGCGACTCCTTGATTGCTCGTTATTTCGACCAAAACTATGTAAAGGAAATTCTTGAGCGTGACCGGCAGGGCAAGGAGCATTATATGCGTCATATCTATTTGCTCCTTTCTCTTGAATTATGGCATCGCGCGTTCATCCGAATATGATCTGTGAACCTAGCTGCCATCATATTCACGTTCGTAGCCGCCCTCTTCTTATTCAGAGTGCCCAAGCGCTGGGCGCCTCTTCCATTATTGATTGGTGCGAGCTATATGACACTTGGTCAGAGTATTGAGATGGGACCATTTCATTTTACTGTCATACGAATCTTGGTAGCGATTGGAGTCCTTCGGGTGATAACAAGAAAGGAAAGGATGATTAGAGGCTGGAGCGGTCTGGATCGTATGATAGTTTTATTCGGCGTGTGTGCGGTTTGCAGCAGTGTTTTTCATAAGGACCCAGCCGCAGCCTTGGTTAACCGTCTTGGTATGGCATACGACAGTTTGGGTCTCTATTTCCTGCTGCGTGTTTTTATCCGTGATGCTGATAACACATTGGTCTTATGCAAGATTGCCATTATTGCACTTATTCCAATCGCCATTGAAATGCTATCGGAAACTGTTACGGGAAGAAATGCCTTCGCCTTCTTAGGAGGGGTTCCGGACGTAAGTGAAATTCGCAACGGCAACGTGCGTGCGCAAGGTCCCTTCGCCCATTCCATTCTGGCGGGCACGGTCGGGGCCGTCTGCCTGCCGATGGCAATCCTGTTCTGGGGAAAAAACCGCAACCTGGCATTTCTAGGATTGATAACGACTGTCACCATAGTAATTGCCAGCAGATCCAGCGGACCAATTATGACAGCAGCCTTTGCGATCTTTGGCCTTGGACTCTGGAAGATGAGAAGCCACATGCGGCTGATCCGATGGAGTGCCGTGTTCGCGATAGTTGCCCTCAACGTTGTGATGAATGCTCCAATATATTACTTGCTTGCCAGGATAGATTTTACGGGGGCCAGCACGAGTTGGTATCGGGCCGCCTTGATTGAATCAGCATTCCAGCATTTAGGTGAGTGGTGGCTTGGGGGCACGGACTATACCCGTCATTGGATGCCAACCGGTGCCCTCTGGAATGTGGATCAAGCCGATATTACAAATCATTACATAAAAATGGGAGTTCTGGGCGGCTTGCCGTTGATGATGTTGTTTATCAGTGTTCTGATTGCTGGCTTCATATCGGTTGGCAGGGCGCTGCGGTTGAAAGAAAATCAACCGGAGGAACAGTTTCTTGTTTGGACCCTTGGTGCCATTTTGTTCGCGCATGCGGCAACGATGGTTTCTGTATCTTACTTTGACCAGTCCATTGTATTTCTGTATCTCGTGCTGGCTGCCATAGGCTCTGTCCATGCAGCGGCTTTAGCTGAAGCGAAGCCCGGAGATCAAACCGGGCAAATTGAAAGCGAGACAGAAGTTGTAACGGCACCTCATTATGGCTGACATCTCTGTCATCATAGTAAGTTGGAACGCCCGGAATCATCTAATGAACTGCTTGAATTCGATTCGTGGATCAGGCGGTTCCATGATTCGCGAAGTCATTGTGGTGGATAATGCGTCTGCCGATGGGTCGCCGGACGTGGTAGCAGAGCAATTTCCCGAAGTGACACTCATTCAATCTAGGGAAAACCTTGGTTTTGCCCGCGCCAACAACCTTGGCCTCAAACACGCCTCGGCCACATACCTGGCATTGATCAATTCGGATATCATTGTCCACCCTGGATGCTTCGAGAAACTTGTGGCATTCCTTGAAAGTCACCGTGGGGTTGGCTTGGTGGGGCCAAAAACCTTCGGAAGTGATGGTCGCCTGCAACGAACGTGCCGGCGTTTGCCCACCCTCTGGAACACCTTCTGTCGGAGTCTGGCATTGGACAATCTGTTTCCCCGCTGGTCTCTCTTTTCCGGAAGGGAAATGCGTCATTGGGATCAAACCAGTCAAGCGGAGGTTGACGTGCTTAGCGGTTGTTTCTGGTTAGCGCGGCGCGAAGCGGTTGAAGACGTGGACGAATTGGACGAACGGTTCTTTTTTTATGCAGAGGATGTGGATTGGTGCAAGCGGTTTCGCGACGCAGGCTGGAAGGTGGTGTTCGTGCCGGAGGCCACCGCGACACATTTTGGCGGCGGCAGTTCCAACAATGCGCCGTTGCGTTACAGCATAGAAATGTTGCGTGCCAATCTCATTTATTGGAGGAAGCACCGCGGGATACCAGGCGAAGCGGTGTTTTATGTCCTGTCTGTGATCCATCATTCTCTGCGGCTCACATTGCGCGGTTTGAACGCGGTTAGTACTGGAGATTGGGGGGGCGAAACTGCTTTTAAGTTCAAGCGGAGCTTGGTTTGCCTCCGATGGCTGCTCACCGGCAAAGAAGTTGGAAAGCCCCGAGGCACCAATTGATCTGTCTGAAAATCATCTGTCCAGTCTGAAAAGTGAACATCAGCCACGCTGTAGTTGAGCCGTTTGAGGCTCTGGCCAACCTACGGACCCCAACGGGGTTAGCAGGATGCTGAAAAAGCCCATGCAATTTGAAATCGCCTAAAATCGGAGCCTGATAATCAATGACTTACATAAGCAATAAATCGCAAATTTACGTTTTTTAGCAGCCTGTTAGAAGTATGACTTGGGAATTTCCTAGCGGCTGCCAGGAAATTCCCCGTTGCCTGCCTATACGCCAAAAGCGAGATTTACAGCATGAAATTACATCTAATAAGAATACTGTGGACGGGAAAGCCCAACTCGGGCACCCGTTCTTCGGGAGCTCAAATTGGCCGGCTTGGCGCCCGGCTGAAAAGTGGCACAATTCCTGATTACAAAAGGAATTTGATGAAAAGCAACTCAATCTTTTGTGTTGCGGCAGGAATGATTCTTCTGGCCTGCAATCTTTCTAATGCTGCAAATCATTACATTCTCGCAGGGGCTTCTGGGGCGAACGACGGCACGAGTTGGGCAAATGCGTTTACAGACATTCCTGCCACACTGGTCCGCGGCGACACTTATTATATCGCAGGCGGAAATTACAGTAGTGGAACCCGCGTATTTAATACAGCGGCGTCCGGAACAACCTACGTTTACTTGAAGAAAGCGAACGTGGTGGACAACGGTTCGGATACTGGATGGCAATTGGGTTACGCGACAAATCAGGCCGTGTTTCCATCCGTCAACGCGGCTTGGGTGGTCAACATGGTATATCTTTCTATTGATGGTGTCACCGGGTCGGGAACGAACGGGTATGGCATCAAGCTCTCAACCAGCAGCACCGCCGCCGGAGACACCGATTATTGCGTTTATAGTTACTCGACCGCACCGGATGGTTTAATCCTGAAGCACTTGGAATGTCAGGCTCCTATAAGCACTGGGACAACCCTATCTGGTTATCTCATCAGCACGTCCGTTTGGCCGGGGCCAAACAACACACTGTATCAGTATTGCTACGTTCATGGCGGTCGGGGGTCTGTCTTGTTCACCGGCAGCAATCAGATAATTGACCACTGCTACTTGGCGGACGCTGGTGGGGAGGGTCACTCCTGCATGATAGACGCGGCGAATGTAAGCAATCTGACCATTCGCTACTGTGTTTTGCAGGACTTGTTTGACCCGTCCACAACTTATATTGAGCCTCAAGTTAACGGTGGTGTTGTTCCGAATGGGATTTACATTTATGGCAACGTGTTCAGAGCAGTGGATTCGGGTGAAGGAACCGAAAACCCATCCGTGTTTTCTTCGACCAGTGGTGAACAGGTGCTAAATGCTTATATTTATAATAATACAATCTATGGACTACACGCCTCTCCTCCGTCGGAGGGTATGTCGGATACCGGGGTCTGGTGTTCCAGCAGCTCTTCTACCATTACTGTGCGGAATAACATTTGGCAAAGTTGCGTTTATAACCCCGGAATGGATTGTGCCGTCAACGATCACAATCTGCTCAACACTGGCGGCGCAAGTTTCGTGAACGCAGCGGCGGGAAATTTTCACCTGGCTGCGAACACGACTGCCGGGGTAAACCTTGGAAGCCCGTATAACATTGACCCTGATGGGAACACTCGCACGACATGGAGTCTCGGAGCGTATGAGTATGGCAGTACCAGCACCAACGCGCCGTCAACTGCCTTAGTTCCTATTGTTGCTTGGAACGTCTGGCAGATCGCATCGCTACAGGTTCAAGCCCAAGGGAGTGCAAGTGGGGTGACCAATCTCTTCTTTAATTTCGGTGACGGCAGCTACACCAATTTTGGCAACACCAATGCTGCCAGCACACCTCACACCTACGCAAGTCCCGGAACTTATACGGCAACGCTCATAGCGAGTAACAACGTATTGGGCAATAGTATTTCGTGTCCACAAGTCATCACCGTTACTCAATAGCGTTATACTTGATTTCGGGGTGATGGCAATTGAAATTGCGTTCCGGCAAAGTTGACAGGATTATCCCAAGCATACTGAACGCCCCGGGCACGAGTCTGCTCATCATCGCGGGACGGGAAGCGAACGTGCAGTTGCAAGGTTTGTCCATTCTGCAGTTGCCGCCGCCGCCGCTAAACTTGCACATTGCGCCGAGTCTCTAGTCCATTATAGGTATATTTCAGCGGAATCCTGTAACTGTTTCCAGCCCGAGGATTTCACACGAGTAGCAGTCCTAAATGACTCGGACCATGGGGAATTTAGGCGCACGCGCCGGGGATTTCGATAAATCAGAACACCAAAGTGAGCGAGGCAAGGGCAAACCTCGGAACGCTGGCAAGGAAGACTTGCTTAAATCCACCAATATACGGGACATAAATGAGTGAAATCCTGATAAGGATGTGGGAGCTGGCAAGGACACGGATGCTCTGGAGCTGGAGGTTCCATTCATTTGGTCCCCGATCTGTTGTTGGAAAGTGCAGACTGGTTCGTAATCCTGCAACAATCAGCATTGACCACCATACATCTATTGGAGATGGCTGGTCCTTGGCGGATCTCAATCCTTCGGTTTTGGGGAACAAGCCCAAGATTCGCATCGGGGCTTACTGCAATATCATGCATGATTTCCAGTGTAATGCGAGCGTATCAATTGAGATTCAGGATCATGTGCTAATTGCACCGAGGGTTTTCATCACAGATTCCGACCATGTCGTTGGTGAAGCAATGGGAAGGACGACGTTAGGCACCGAATTTCACAGCGCCCCAGTGTTGATCGAGCATGATTGCTGGTTGGGAGTGAACGCTGTCGTCCTCAAAGGTGTGAGGATTGGCCATCACTCAATCATTGGCGCGAATGCCGTGGTCACGCGGGACGTTGCGCCTTTCAGCACGGTTGTCGGGGTGCCGGGAAGAGTCATCAAAGACAGAGAACCCGCCTCGGGCTCCAATCGGTAGTGAAATGGTCATGACAGATTCCCGACAAAAGACCGGCAGGCTTCGACTGCTGGTTGTGATTGCGAGTTACGGACAGAAAAACCTGCCCTTTCTGAAGCAGATCATTCAAACCTATCAGAACATGACGATGGAGGTGGATCTGATCGTGGTTTCTGAGTCCCCGAAGGAGCTTGGGAGCGGGGTGAAGGTGGTGGTGGGATTGCCATCCGGCAATCCGTGGTCCCTCCCGTTTGCGCACAAGGCAATTTTTGCGGAAAATGTGGAACGTTACGACCTGTTTGTTTATACCGAAGACGACATAGAGGTGGCTGAAGGGCAAATTCAGGCTTTCCTGCGTGCGACAGCAGCCATGGGACCGGATGAAATTCCAGGCTATCTTCGGTATGAAACCGGTCAGGACGAAACCAAGCTTCTGACCGACGTGCATGGCTCATTTTGCTGGAAGCCGGAATCAGCAAGACATCGGGGAGAATACACCATTGCTGAGTTCACAAATGAACACGCGGGGTTCTATATTCTGACGCAGGCTCAATTGCGGCAAGCAATTGCCTCCGGCGGCTTTTTGAAAAAGCCATATGAAGGACGATACGGCTTGCCTGAAACCGCGGCCACGGATCCATACACTTGCTGTGGTTTTCGCAAGGTCATTTGCATTTCTGTCCTGGAAGATTTTCTCATCCGGCATATGTCAAATCTCTATGTGAACCGGCATGGGGTTCCACTCTCCCGGTTTAAGGAGCAGGTCCAAACACTGATTGACATAGGCAACGGCACTCACCCGGTCAGCACGCTTTGCGAGGTCGAATCTAAAATGCCGCATTTGGACTGGTCCAAGCACTATTATGAAGCGCCCAGCGAAGCATTCTTGAAAATGGTGCCTGAGGACGCGAAACAAATTCTGTCAATTGGATGTGGCTGGGGGGCCACCGAAAACAGGTTGAAGCAGCGGGGCGCTGAAGTCACCGCGCTTCCTCTCGATTCGGTTATCGGAGCGGCAGCCGCTCGTTTGGGAATCGAGGTGATTTACGGAACATTGGAAGAATGTCTGACTAATTTGAAAGGTCGCAAATTTGATTGTGTCCTCATATCAAACTTGCTCCATTTGCAGCCGAATCCAATAGAGGTTCTCCAACGATGTTCTCTGTTTGTCCGGGAAGGCGGGACATTGGTGGTCAGCAATCCGAATTTTGGCCGAATTCCGGTCATGCTCAGGCGTGCTTTGGGCATTGGTGATTATAAAAAACTGCGAAGTTTTTCCCTCGGCGGCATCAATCCGTATGGAATGAATTTCATGAAGCGACAACTCAAGCGCCTGGGCTTTCGCACCGTTGCCGTGCAATGGTTTGACCGCATGCCGTCGCGGAATTTAGTTGCGGTTCGGCGGTGTTTGGGACGGTTCATGGCGGGAGATTGGATTCTTAAAGCGCGGCGACGGCCCGTTTCATCAAACTAGTGGAGAGTCTGATGCAATACCCTTTGGTTTCCGCCATGGTGCTTTGCTACAATCAAGCACGATTTGTCGTCGAATGCCTGGAAGGGGTAAAGGCGCAGAATTATCCCAATCTGGAACTGATTATTAATGACGATGCTTCCAAGGATAATTCCGTTGCAGTAATTCACGATTGGCTGGCCAAAAACAGCATCCCTCATCATTTTTTGAAGAACAAGACCAACCAGGGCATTTGCCGCAGTGTGAACAACATCCTCAGACAAGCGCGCGGGAAATACACCTCCGGTATTGCGGCCGACGATGTCTGGCTTCCCGGCAAATTGCGGACTCAGGTTGAACTCATGGAGCGGCTTCCGGCCAAGGTGGGCGTCGTCTATAGTGATGCGTTGCAGATGAATGAGGGTGGAAGACTCCTTCCGGAAAGATTTATTGACTCACATCGGCGCTTCGAAACGATGCCGGCGGGCAATATTCACAACATTTTGTGGGAGGGCAATTTCATTCCAGCCATGACGACTTTGATCCGGCGTGATTGCTTCGAGAAGGTGGGGATGTATGATGAAACGCTATTTTATGAAGATTGGGACATGTTTTTGCGCATCTCGCGCTGCTTTGATTTTGCCTACTCCGACGAAGTTTCAGCCAAATATCGTATAGTTGGAACTTCGATGATACGCTCGCAATGGGCCCGGATGCTGGATGCCATGTGTCAGATCTGTGTCAAGCACCTCAAACAAGGAAATCTCGAACCGGCTGCCAGACGTGAGGCGCTTTCTCAATTGCGGGCCAACGCAATCGGCTCGTTTTATGAAATGACACCCAGACACAAGCAAAACCTGCGCTGGGCGTTGATGAACAAACCTTCCCCCGGCGTCGCCGCGCGATGCCTGTTTGTCTGGGCTGGACTTGGCCCGAAGAGTTTTGAACGGGTTCGCGCTGTCCTTGGCAGATCAAAATCTCCTGACAATCGGGGGGTGGAAAATCCAGAATGAATAAAGTCCGTCAACTGACACCGGAGAAAGTCAAGGTTTGTTATCGCTTTCTGCGGGCCTGGCTGTTAAGCGCCGGGCTGCGGTGCGGCGGGGATTTTTTCCTGTCAAACGAGGAGAGGCAGGCTTCCGGGGCGATGTCAATTATTGTTGCAGTGCATGACGCCCCGGCGGTCACGCAACGCTGCTTGAAAAGTCTTGAAAATTTCAGCGGGAAAGCCGAGGTGATCGTGGTGGATGACGGGTCAAGACTTGAGGTTGTCCGGCGCATGCTTGACGACTTTTGCCCGCGGAACGGCTGGAAATTGATTAGACACGACACGGCTTTGGGGCACAGCCGGGCTTCGGAAATCGGTGCGTCAGCTTCAACAAGGCCATATGTTTGCCTTCTGAACTCTGACACCGTTGTGACCCCTCACAGTTGGCTGGGGATTTCACGCGCATTCGATGACTCTCCTAAAATTGCGGCGGCTGGTCCTTCGACAAGTTATACCCCGACACCACAACATGTGACACGAGCTTGTCATTGTCGCCACTATTGGTCGGACGGGCAAATCTGGCTTTTCTCGGAGAAGTATGTAGCGAAGCACCGGCAAGAGCCGGTTGTTGATTTACCGACAGTCGGCGGTTTTGCTTTCTTCGTGCGCCGGACTGTGTGGGATGAACTGGGTGGGTTTGACAAGAATTTGCAAGATTATGGCAACGAAAAAGAGTTTTGCCGACGCCTGATTCAAGGTGGGTTCCGGGTGGTGTGGACAAAGGCCAGCTACATCCACCATTTTGGCAGTGAATCTTACGGAAAAACGTTGGGTTTAGCCACCATCAGAGAACGATGTTTGAAGGCGGACTCATACATTCAAAATATATCAAGGCGATGAAAAGCCCTGTGTATCGTGCAAAAACGTGCCAGCCCGGCCACCCCCTCTCATTTACTGGGAAATCAGCTAAAAAGGTTGACCCAATTTGCCCGTTAGGTTACTCTTTTTTATTCAGGGAGGCGGATTAAAAGTGACCTTTCCCCTGATGGATTCCGAACCGGCGGGCAAACAAAGCCAGGCATATGAAACAAAGTGACCTGAGTTGTCTTTCACGTTAGGATGGAATGCGCCGGCGAAATCGCAGGCAAATCTTGAAAATTTTACAGAAGGGGTGCGAAATTAAAGCTTCAGCTCAACATCATAACCGTCTTGGCGCAAAAAAGAGTTTTCTTCGGATGAAAATTCTGGCGGTTGTGCGCCGCAATAAACGTTTTTGTGCCGTGTAACGTCTTTCCAAGGCTTCCCTAGTTCAACCGATATTCTTTCCGTGATCAAAAGACGCACAAGCGCGATAAATGTGGTAAAAAATGTGAACATTATAAACTATTATAAACTTATGTTACAGAGTGCATCAGTTGGAAGCCCAAGCGTTTTTCTTGGGCGTCTAAACCGGGTCGTTTTTATGAAAGTTCGTTGGGTGAAAGCGCTTGTTGTCGCGGTCGCCTGTGCGGTCAGCGCGCCGGCGGCGGCTCAGAGCTTCACTACGAATACTTTCAGTTTCACATATGCAAATCGGAACGCGCTGCTGGCCGCCGGCTGGAGTTTTATTGCGGTGTCGTCGGGTGCTTATGGCTCGACGCCGCGGAACACGGAGATAACGAATAGCGCCAATGGCGCAGTAGTGTCATACGATCAAACCGCACACCCCGGCGTGCTGCGGATACCTGTTGATCAGGGAGATTTGTGGGAAGACATGAACAACTCGCGCAACACCCTGTTCCAGAACCTGGCGTCCAACTGGGTGAGTGTTCGATTGAAACTGTCGTTTGTGCCTTCGCAGAACTATCAGCAGGCAAACCTTGTCGTGTATCAGGATGACGACAATTATGTGGAGGTGGGTCATGCCTACAATGTCTCGGAAAGTGTGGAACTAACTCAGGAAATGGTCCAGCACGCGCAGACGGTAAGTTCGATCGGTGTTGCGGCCACAAATATGTATCTGCGATTGGATCGCGACCTGAACACCGACATTGTCAGTGCTTTCTATTCACTCGACGGGACAAATTGGGTGACTGTGGGCCAAGTCTGGCAGACACTTCTGAATCCCCAAGTGGCGATCTTCTGCGGCGGTTCTAACGGCGGTTTTCCCAATGCCGATTTGCAACGACTCGATGTCATAACGCTCAACAATCCTCCTCCGGCGGTGCTCATCCTGCAGCCGCAGCACCTCGTGTTCAATGCGATGGCTGGTCAGCCTTGCACCAACGTTCAAAACATTAATGTCGTCGTTCGCAGCCAGGACCCTCCAGTGCAATGGTCTGTTACAAACAGTTCATCCTGGCTCCTGACCAATGAAGCCGCTGGAGATACACCCGGGACCTGCCAGCTTTCGGTGGACACTACTGGACTGGTCCCGGGAATATACCAGGCTGGGTTGGGATTTGGCGCTTCGAATTCAATTCCGGCACTGGAAAACGTAACGTTAATTGTCAACCCGGATACACGTGTGCAGGTGTCCACCTGGCAGGGCGGAAAGGCAGGGGCCATGAGTGTTTCCGTGGACGACTCGAACCCAACCGCCTTTGACGAACTGAGCACCAACGGACTTCGGGGTTCCTACATGATATGGGATCTTACACCAGTCCCTTCATTTTTTACAAATTATTACCTGGCGGGAATGGAGATGGGCTCGCATACCGTTGACCATCCTAGTTACGCAGTGAATGAAGCCGCGTTGCGCTTTGAAATTGAAAGCAACATCGCGAGCATAGTCGCCTCAACCCCGGCATCGCAAGCCGAAGTGATCTCGTTTGCGTGGCCTTGGGGCTTCACCGACATTCAGGAGGAAGTTGTGGCGGCCGACTATTTCCTTGGGTCCCGGGGTTACAACATCAATCAACTGGAGAATCCCACGCCAAGCGACTTCATGAATCTGAAGTGTTACAACTCGCATGAACATTTTCCTTATCCGCCGGCAGATTTGAAAACGTGTGTTGATGCCGCTGTAGCACAAGGCCAGTGGTTCAATATGGTGCTTCATACGACAAACGACAGCGATGGGGCAATTACTTACTCTACAAGCCAGAACATCTGGGTCGCACCGATAGGCTCGGTGGTAAAGTACATTCTTCAACGGGATCGCACCGTGATCTCGAATTATGTCGAGAACGCAAGCTTTATTCAATTCGACTGTTACCGGCTGCCGCTCGATCCGTCGGGCAAGCGGAGTTTTGAAACCGCCATCGGCACGAATGACGTCCTGACCTTCCAGATGGACGTTTCGGGGATTCCCTCGTTGTTTGGTTTGACCACAAATGGCGTCGCATGCCCTTATACCATTCAAATAATCGGTGGCACGCCATTTCTTCTTTTCAACATGCCCGTTACGGTGTCGCCACAATCGGTACTCCTGGCCGTGTCCACCAACCAGCCTCCGGTGCTGCCGGTGATTCCGATCCAGACGGTGAACGAGTTGACCCTGTTGACGGTGACCAACACCGCCAGCGACAGCAATTTCCCGGCCCCTGTGCTGACGTATCAATTAATCAACCCGCCGGCTGGGGTATTGATTGACACCAACGGGATTATTACCTGGACGCCGAGCGAGGCGCAGGGACCGGGTAGTTACACGATTACAACAGTGGTGACGGACAATGGGACGCCCAATTTGAGCGCAACCAACAACTTCACTGTTTTAGTGAATGAAGTGAACACGGCGCCGTCGCTGACCTTGCCGCCGAACACAAACATCAACGAACAGGTGGCCTGGAGCGCGACGGCGACGGCCAGTGACAGTGACATACCCCCAAATCCATTGACCTTTGCGCTGGTGAATGGACCAGTGGGATTGACCGTAACGACCAACGGTGTGATCAACTGGACGCCGGCGCAAAACCAGAGTCCAGGCAGCTATACGGTGACGATCAGCGTGACCGACACCAATCCGGCGGCGGTCAACGCCAAGTCATTAAGCACAACCAACAGCTTCCAGATTACGGTCAAGGAAGTGAACGTGGCGCCGGTGCTGCCGGTGATTCCGATCCAGACGGTGAACGAGTTGACCCTGTTGACGGTGACCAACACCGCCACCAACTCCGACCTGCATGCCACGATTGTCGGTTACGGTCTGGTCAACCCGCTCAGCGGCATGAGCATCAGCAGCAGCGGGATCTTCACCTGGACGCCGGCGCAGGCGCAGAGTCCGTCCACCAACACGATAACGACGGTGGTGACCAACAGCGATGTGTTTGACCTGGTCAACCCGCAGTTGACGGCGACGAACAGCTTCACGGTGATCGTGAAGGAAGTGAACGTGGCGCCGGTGCTGCCGGTGATTCCGATCCAGACGGTGAACGAGTTGACCCTGTTGACGGTGACCAACACCGCCACCAACTCCGACCTGCATGCCACGATTGTCGGTTACGGTC
>JBEKKZ010000006.1:0-193196 GCA_050010435.1 Verrucomicrobiota bacterium
GTGATTTTCATCGCCGCGTTCGTCGTGACGTGCTACGTGAATTCGCTGGCGGGTCAGGCGTGCTCGATTTTCCTCGGCCTCGGTGTGCTCGTGGCCTTCGCCGGCTGGTTCCAGATGCGGCTCGAAGAAAACGAGCGGCTGGAAAAACTGGAAGTGGAGGAACTCGCCCGCGCCAAAGGCGAAACGACACTGTTTGAAACGAAGGACGCGGAGGTTTTTCCGGCACAACGGGCGCGCGAGCAGTTTGAGAAATTTTTTGTGCCGGGCTTTGGCGTGCTGCTGTTTTTGCTCGAAGCGGGCGGCGCGTGGTTGCTCTGGCGCTGGATTTCCAAAACCACCAACGGCGTCGTGCCCGACCGGGCGATGGCGTCGTTGTCGCTGTTCGGGATTTTTGCGCTGCTGCTGTTTTTGCTGGGACGATTTTCCGTGACCATCGCGCGGCTGGAAAATCACCGGCTGCTGCGGCCCAGCGCGAGTTTCCTTCTGGCGGGCGCCTATGTCTGTTTTTTCACCGCGCTCGGCATTGCCGGAGTCAAAGCGGGATTTCCCAAGGTTGATTTCTGGCTCACGCGTGCATTGTGCGTGCTGCTCGGTTTGATGGCGGCGGAAATGCTCGTCACGCTGTTGCTGGAAATTTACCGGCCGCGCGTGAAAGGCAAAATCGCCCGGCCCATTTACGACAGCCGGCTCGTCGGCCTGCTCGCGCAACCGGAGAGTTTGTTCACGACGGCGGCACAGGCGCTGGATTATCAATTTGGCTTCAAAGTTTCGGAAACCTGGTTTTTCCGGCTGCTCCAAAAAAATCTGCCCGTACTGGTGCTGGCACAACTGGTGGTGCTGTTTTCGTCCACCGGGGTTGTGTTCATTGACGCGGGCCAACAGGCGGTTTTGGAGCGGTTCGGCAGGCCGGTCGGGGTGCTGGAGCCGGGCGCACATCTGATAATGCCGTGGCCGGCGGACAAAATTTACCGCTATTACACGGATCAAATCCAAACCTTTGTCGTCGGTTACACGCCGGACGCGCAAAGTGAAAACGCCAAGACGATTTTGTGGAAGGTCGGCCACGGCAAGGAGGATAATTTCCTCGTCGGCAACCGCGAACCGGTCACGATTAAAAACGAAAACGCCGACACCAATGACACGCTCAAAGCGCCGCCGGTGAGCCTCATCACCGTCAGCATTCCCGTTCAATTTCAAATCACGAACGTCCGCGCCTGGGCTTACACCAACGCCGAACCGGCGAATCTGCTCCAGGATTTGGCGACGCGCGAAGTCGTTCATTATCTCGCCGGCGTGGATTTGAACGACGTGATGTCCCACGCGCGCCTGGAGGCGGCGCAGGAATTGCGTTCACAAATCCAGGCCGCGGTGGATGAGTACCACCTCGGCGCCAAGATCATTTTCGTCGGGTTGCAGGACATTCATCCGCCGGTGAAAGTCGCGGGTGATTACGAAAAAGTTGTCGGTGCGGAGCAGACGAAGCTGGCCAAAATTCTTGATGCCCAGGCCGGGGCCATTCGCACCAATGCGCTGGCCGGCGCGCAGGCGTTCACGACGACGAACGTGGCCGATGCGACGCGGCAGCGGCTCACGGTTTCGGCGTTTGCGCACGCGGCGCTGTTCACGAATCAGATTCCGGCGTTCGCGGCCGCGCCATCGGTTTACCGGCAGCGCGCCTATTTGCGGGCATTCGCTGACGCCACGGCCGGAGCGCGCAAATACATTTTGCTCGTCACGAACACGCAGGACGTGGTGATTTTCGATCTGGAAGACAAAATCCGCGAAGACCTTTTGAATTTGAACGTGCCATCATCTCCCAACAATTCATCGCCATGAAACGTAACCTAATGACCATCGTCATCGGCGCAGTGCTGATTGTGATTTTTGCGCTGCTGCTGTTTGTTTTTCAAGTTCGCCAATCCGAGGTTGCCGTCGTCACGACGTTCGGCAAACCGACGGCGCAGCCCTACGACAAGCCCGGCGCGTATTCCAAATGGCCGTGGCCGATCCAGAAAGTCTATAAATTCGATCAGCGCGTCCAGAATTTCGAGGACCGGTTCAGCCAAAATCTTACGGCCGACAACAATAATCTGCTCGTAATGGTTTATGTTGGCTGGCGGATTTCCAATGCCAGGGCGTTCTTCCCGAAATTCGCCGGCGGTTCGACCGTGGCCGCCCAAAATATGCTTGAAAGCATGTTGCGCAGCGCCAAAAGCGCCGTCGTCGGCAAACATCCGCTGGCGGATTTCGTGAACGCCGACGCGAAGCAATTGAAATTCGACGCCATCGAAAACGAAATCGAGCAGGCCGTCCAATCGCAGTTGCAAACGAACAATTGCGGCATCGAAATCGCATTTCTCGGCATCAAGAAACTCGGCTTGCCGGAGAATGTGACGGAAACCGTGTTTCAGCGCATGACCTCCGAGCGTCAAATACTCATCAGCCGATTCCAGTACGAAGGCGAGGCCGAGGCGCAAAAAATCAAATCCGCCGCCGACCGTCAGGCCGCCGAAACCATTGCGAACGCCGATGCCGCGGCCACGCGCATTCGCGGCGAGGGCGAAGCCGCGGCCGCCAGGGTGCTGCCGGTCTTTCAACAAAATCCCGAACTGGCGAATTTCCTGTTGCGCATTGATGCGATTAAACAGTCGGCCAACCAGCGTACGACCCTGATTTTCGACGAGCGCTTCCCGCCGTTTGATTTGTTCCGCAGTCTCCCGACCAACGCGCCGAGCCGGTAAATATGAGCCGCGATCACGATCACGATCACACGCACGAGCCTCCCGCGCCCGCACCGGTGACGCCGGACGACGCCGGTTCGCAGGCGCTGGCCGAGGCGTTGCACAGCAGTTTCGCGATTGTCAAAGTCGTGATGCTGCTGATGGTGCTGGCATTTTTCAGTTCCGGCTTTTTCACCGTCGGTCCGTCGGAAAAGGCGGTGATTTTGCGTTTCGGCAGGCCCGTCGGCGAAGGCGAAAAGGTTTTGCTCAATTCGGGATGGCATTGGTCGTATCCTTATCCGATTGATGAAGTGGTCAAAATTCCGATCACGGAAATTCAAAAAGTCAATTCCACCGTTGGCTGGTATGCGACCACGGCGGAACAGGAATTGAGCGGCGAGGAATTGCCGGCCGGCGCTTCGCTGAATCCGGCGGTGGACGGTTACGCGATCACGGCGGACACCAACATCATTCACACCCGCGCGATGCTTTACTATCACATCGAAGACCCGATTCGCTTCGTGTTCGATTTCGTGTCCGCGTCCAACACCGTCCAAAACGCGCTGAACAACGCGCTGCTTTACACCGCCGCGCACTTCAACGTGGACGACGTCCTCACGCGCGACGTGGCCGGGTTCCGCGATGCCGTGCTCCAGCGCGTCAGCAATTTGACCGAACAGGAACAACTCGGCATCGCCATTGACCAGTGCGAGGTCCAGAGCATTCCGCCGCGGCAATTGAAGGACGTTTTCAGCCGGGTCACGAGCGCGCGGGAAAATCGCAACAAACTGCTCAACGAAGCGCACAGTTACGAAAACCAGGTCTTGAGCCAGTCCGGGGCGCAGGCCTCATCCATCACCAATGCCGCCGCTGCCGACCGCGCGCGTTTCGTGGAGTCCATCACCGCCGAGGCGAAGCGCTTCAGCGATTTACTGCCGAAATACGAAAGCAATCCGAGCCTGTTCGCGCAGCAAACCCTGGTACAGATGATGGGGCCGATCCTGACCAATGTGCAGGACAAAATTTTTCTGCCCCAGCGCGCCGATGGCAAACCGCGCGAACTTCGGCTAATGTTGAATCGTGAGCCGCCGAAGCCACAAACGGCGGCGCCGAATCCGTAGGTTTAGATTGTATGCAAGTCACATCGCTTTTAACTCATCACGAGCACGGACCGGAGTGCGGCTGTGGTCATGACCACGAGCATTCGCCGGTGCACCTGTGGCAGGCCGTGCTGGGCGTCGTGTTCGTCCTTAACGCCTTCATCGTGGACTGGCTGTTTGATCAGAGCCACACCGTCGCCAGTTGTAGCGCGTTCATCGGCGCGATCATTCTCGGCTACCCCATCGTCGTCACCGCCATCAAGGATTTGCGCGTCGGCCACCTCAGCATCAACGAACTCGTCGCCATCGCCGTGCTCGCGGCGTTCTCGTCCGGCGATTACAAGACCGCCGGGGTCGTCGCGTTTTTCATGCTCACCGGCGAAATCATCGAAACCCGCACCGCCGAAGGCGCGCGCGCTTCCATCGAATCGCTCATCAAACTTACGCCCACCAAGGCGCGCCGGATCAAAAAGGACGGTAGCGAAGAGGAAATTACCGCGAGCGAACTCGCCATCGGCGACGTGATTCGCATCCGTCCCGGCGACAACATCGCGGCGGACGGCATCATCGTCAGCGGGCAGGGCTCGTTCAACCAGGCCACGATCACCGGCGAATCGCTGCCGGTGGACAAAAAGTCCGGCGACGAAGTTTTTGCCGGCACGCAAAATCTCACGGGTGTCCTGGAAATCAAGGTCAGCCGCGCCGGCGAAGACACGACGCTGGGCCGCGTGCGCGAACTTATTCTGGCTGCCGAAAAAACCAAGCTCCCGATCATGAAGATCGTGGACCAATACATGGGTTTTTACACGCCGCTCGTGCTGGTCATTGGCGCGCTCGTCTGGGCATTCACGCACGACCTGAACCGCGTCATCGCCGTGTTCGTCGTTTCCTGCCCGTGCGCGTTCATTTTGGCGACACCCACCGCAATGGTCGCCGCGCTGTCCGCCGCCGCGCGTCTCGGCATTTTGATCAAAAACGTCGCCGACATCGAAGCGGCGGCCAAGATCAACGCCTTCGTCTTCGACAAAACCGGCACGCTGACCACCGGCGAGCTGGCCGTCAGCCGGCTCGCGCCCATTGGCGAAGTCAAACCGGCGGAATTGTTGCGGGTCGCGGCGTCAGCGGAAAAATACAGCAATCATCCGACGGCCAAAGCGCTCGCGCAAATTGCGGGCGAAGCGGGTGTGCCGCTGGGCGAGCCGCAGAATTTCGCCGAGACCGCCGGTCGCGGTGTGAAGGCCGAGGTGGGCGGCGCAAAAGTTTTGGTTGGCCGGGCGCAGTGGCTCAAAGACAACGGTGTGACCGAGGATTTTGTGAAATCCGTTGACCTGAACGAAACCGAGGGCTGGAGTTTGATTTTCGTCGCGCGCGACGGCAAATGCATCGGGTGGGTTGGCTTGCAAGACCAGACCCGCGCCGAAGCGAAGGAATCACTCGCCGAGTTGAAGGAAGCGGGCGTGCGCCGCATCGCGATGGTGAGCGGCGACCGGCAGGCGGTGGCGGCCCGCGTGGCCGCTGAAATTGGTTGCGAAGAGGCGAAGGGCGAATGCCTGCCGCAAAACAAGGTCGAGTTCGTGCGCGGCGTAAAGGCGAAGGGCTATCGCGTGGCGGTGGTCGGCGACGGCGTTAACGACGCGCCGGCGCTCGCGGCGGGCGACATCGGCATCGCCATGGGCGCGGCGGGCAGCGAAGTGGCGATTCACAGCGCGACGATTGCGCTGATGAACAACGACCTGCGCCGGCTGCCGTTTTTGGTGAAACTTTCGCGCAGCACACGCGCGGTCATCAACCAGAATTTCATGTTCGGCGTCGTTTTTATCATCGTCGGCCTGACGGCGGCGGCGTTCGGCTACCTGACTCCGATTGTCGCGGCCATCCTGCACAACGTCGGTTCGCTGATTGTGATTTTCAACAGCGCCCGCCTCGTGCGCAAAGGCGAGGAACTGGAACATTTTCATTCTGAAACTGAAGAAACGCCACGCGCCGCCTCCGGGCAATTGACGCCAAAGCTGGCGTGATGGGGTAGCACCCGCCTCTGGCGGGTCGTTTTCGGCGTCTCGCTGAAAACTTCCAGCAACGATGTTGATTGCAATAAAGAATTTGATTGAAAAACCAAGAGACTTCGGCGGGACACCGAAGTCGGCCCGCGAGACGCGGGCGCTACCATTTATTTTATGGCTGTCGCTGAACCAAATCCGCAATCGGAAATCGCCAATCGTAAATCCGCCGAGGTCGTCGTCTCCGTGCGCGGGCTGACGAAGGTTTTCAAGGATTTCTGGAACCGGCCCAAAGTGCGCGCGGTGGACAATGTGGATTTCGACGTGCGGCGCGGCGAGGTTTTCGGCCTGCTCGGCCCGAACGGCTCCGGCAAATCCACCACGGTGAAACTGCTGCTCGGTTTGCTTTACCCAACCAAAGGCCACATCGAGGTCTTCGGCCATTCGCCGCGGCACGTGCAGACGAAGTCGCGCATCGGCTATCTGCCGGAGGAATCGTATCTTTACCGCTACCTCAACTCGCGAGAGACGCTCGACTTTTTCGGAAATCTTTTTCATCTCGGCAAAGGCGAACGCGACAACCGCGCCGAGCAATTGCTCGAAATGGTCGGCTTGAGCCAGGTCCACATGCGCTCCGTCGGTGAATTTTCCAAGGGCATGCAGCGCCGCATCGGGTTGGCGCAGGCGCTCATCAACGATCCCGACCTCATCATTCTGGATGAACCGACGTCCGGTCTCGACCCCATTGGCTGCCGCGAAGTCAAAGACCTCATCCTGGCGCTGGCACGGCGGGGCAAGACGGTGATTTTGAGCAGCCATTTGCTGGCGGATGTTGAAGATGTGTGCGACCGCGTGGTGATTTATTACGACGGCAAAATCCAGGCGATGGGCACGCTCAAGGATTTGCTCGCCACGCCGGACACGATTCGCATCACCACGCCTGCGTTGCCGCGCGAAACCATGGAGCGCGTGCTGGAAATCATTCGCAAGGACGTGGCGGCTGACAAGGTCAGGATAGATACGCCAACGCAGAATCTGGAGAGCTACTTTCTTGACGTGGTGCAAAAAGCGCGCCGGGCCGCGGCGGAAACTTCGGGCGTGACTTCCAGCGCGCGTGTGGCGGCTTATCTGCGCGCCGGCATTGAAGAAAGACCGCCCGCCGAGAAAATTCTTGAACGTCTGGCGTTGCCGCAAGCCGCCCAACCCGTTGTCCCGCCAAAACCGCCGGCACCGGTTGCCACCGCGCCGAAGGTGGACGACAAAAAATTGGAAGCGCTGACAAAAGCCGCCGAACCGACGCCGTCGCCGGCCAAACCCAAGCCCACAGCGGAAGAAAAGCCGGTGGATTTGTCGAAGGCGGATGAAAAATTGTCTTCGCTGCTGGGGAAGAAGAAGCCATGAAGCGCAACGCAGAGACGCAGAGAACGCAGAGGCACGCGGAGAAAATAGTTTCAATGAAACTCTGCGTTTTTCTGCGACCTTCGCGTCCTCTGCGTTAAAGGAATTGCCGGATCGAAAATGCAACGATTGCTCGCCATCACCTGGTTGACCTGGAAAGCCGCCTTTCGGTTCCGGCTGTTCCTGGTGATTGCGGTGGTGTTGCTGGCGGCGGTGGTGGGTTTGCCGATGGTGATCAAGGACGACGGCACGGCGCGCGGGTTCACTCAAATTCTGCTGACTTACACATTGAGCGTCATCACCGGTTTGCTTGGTCTTTCGACGCTCTGGCTTGCGTGCGGCACGCTGGCACGCGACATCGAGGAATGTCAGATGCAAGTCGTTGCGACCAAACCCATCGCGCGCTGGCAAATCTGGCTGGGCAAATGGCTCGGCATCATGTCGTTGAACGCGGCGCTGCTGGCGCTGTCGGGCGCGTGCGTTTACGGCTTGTTGCAATGGCGGGCGACGAAATTGCCGGCGGCGGAACAAACCGTTTTGCGCGAGCAGGTGCTGGTGGCGCGCGGTTCGGCCAGGGAACAAAACTACAACGCGGAAATTGATGCCACAACGGAACGCATTTTGCAGGGACGTTTGAAAAACAGCCCGGTGGACACAGTGGACGTGCCGGAGGTGCGCAAGCAGATCCGCGAACAGGTCAAGGCGGATTTTCAACTCGTGCCGCCGGGATATTCACGCCAATGGCAGATTGACCTGGGTTTTGCCAGGAATTTTTTGCGGGGCAAACCGTTGCAACTGCGCGTGAAATTCAACTCGGCGCAGAAAAGTCCGTCCGGCACGTTTGTCGCGCTCTGGCAGGTGGGCGATCCGAACTCCGCAAATTTGTGGCGCAGCGAGCCGATGAGCCTCGCGCCGGACACGTTTCATGAATTTCAGATCCCGGCGAACCTTTTCGACGACAAGGGCGTGTTGACGGTCTTGTTCATAAATCCGAATGACACGGCGCTATTGTTCCCGCTCGCCGATGGGATGGAAGTGTTGTACCCCGAAGGCGGCTTCACGCTGAATTTTGCGCGCGGGCTGGGAATCATCTTCTGCTGGATGGCGCTGCTGGCGACGTTGGGGCTGACCGCGGCGAGCTTTTTGACGTTTCCCGTCGCGGCATTTTTTTCACTGGCGGTTCTGACGATTGGACTTTCCAGCGGCACGCTGGCCGAGGCGGTGGAATCAGGCACGGTCATGGGCGGCAACGCGGAGACCGGCGTCATGGGCCATTCAGTCGTGGACGCGGTGTTGATTCCAGTTTTCAAAGGCTGCTTGACGGTCATCAAGCTGGTGGAAAATTTTTCGCCGATTGATGCGTTGAGCAGCGGGCGCAGCATTTCGTGGAGTGAACTCGGCACGGCCTTCGGGCAAATTGTTTTGCTGCCCGGCGGAATCATCGGCGTCATCGGCATCATGTTGTTCAACCGGCGTGAACTGGCGACGGCGCAGGGAAATCAATGAACGCCCGCGCAAAAAAAATCCTCTTGCTGCTGCTGGCGGCGGCGTTGCTGGCCGGTTCCGGCCGGGTGCAGCAGTCGTTGAACCGCGACCGCGAGCAACTTGGCTTGACGCGCACGGATGTGTTGGACAACGCGCCGCCCATGCTGGCGTTCACAACAGTGGCGCTGGGCGGATTCCGCGGGTTGATTTCCAATTATCTCTGGATTCGCGCCAACGATTTGCAACTGGACGACAAGTATTTCGAGGCGGCGCAACTGGCGGATTGGATCACGGCCCTGGAGCCGCATTTCCCCCAGATCTGGACGTTTCAAGCATGGAACATGGCCTACAACATTTCGGTGAAATTCAAGGAGAACAGTCCGGGAGTCTACGCCGATCGCTGGCGCTGGGTGGAACGGGGCATCGAACTGCTGCGCGACGACGGCCTGCGTTACAATCCCAACGATGTCCTGCTCTATCAGCAGCTGGCCTTGTTTTTTCAGCACAAAATGGGTCAAAACCTCGATGATGCGAATTGGTATTACAAGCAGCAGTGGGCCAGGGAAATGACGCCGTTCTTCGGCGCGAACGGGACGAATTTCTCTGAATTGCTCCAGCCGCAAACGGCCGAGGCGAAGGCGCAGGTGCAATTGTTCACCAACAAATACAAAATTGACCCGGTCTTCGCGGAAAAGGTGAACGCGGAATGGGGTCCGCTCGACTGGCGGCTGCCCGAAGCGCACGCGATTTATTGGGGCGCCCTGGGCTTGGAAAAGGCGAAGGAAAATCCCGACAAGGTGAAGGCGGACGACTTGATCACGGTGCGCCGCAACATTTATCAATCCATGCTCTGGGCGTTTTATCACGGACGTTTCATCGCCAATCCCTTCAACAAGTCGTATGAGCTTGGTCCAAACCTCGGTCTGATTCCCAAAGTCAATGACACCTATGAAACGATGATGGCGGAGGATCTTAAAAACGCCAATAACATCGCCACCGCGCACCGGAATTTCCTGCGCAATGCGATTTATTTTCTCTATGAAGAAAATCGCGTTGCCGATGCGGCGAAATGGTTTCGCTACCTGGGAGAAAAATATCCCAACAAACCGATTATTGATGGCGACCCCGAGTCCTTTCCGCGCAATCTCACCCTTGATCAATACGCCATCGCCCGTGTGCAGGAAGACATCGGCGACACGTCGCAGGAGCGCACGACGGCGGCGGTGCAAGGCCTGCTCGTCCGTTCCTATTATGAACTGGCCATCGGGCAGGACGACCGCTATGCCGGATTCAAGCTGCTCGCCGGAAAAGTTTATGAGCATTACCAGGCTGAAATTTCCCGCATGAAAAGCAACCTGCAACGCATCGGCCTGCCCCCATTCGCCGACCTCAATCGCGCCGTGCTCAACCAATTGCTTGATCCGCAAGAAGGCGCACCCTACGCCATGCGCGCCGTCATCCGCTCGCAACTGGGAATGCCGGGGGAAACCAATGTGCCGCCAATGATGGTTTCGACGAACACACCCGCCGCGGCAACTGTTTACAGCAATGCACCCGCTGTGGGGCCGTCAGGTTCCCCCAAATAAATTATCGGGCAGCCGCGCCGAACGGCACAAGAAAAATGATCAAGCTGCCAAGGTCTCGCAACCATCCATGCGCTCACTACAACCTTGGCATTGCTCTTGCCCAAAAAGGGCTGGTGGACGAAGCCATCGCTCAATTCCAGGAGGTGCGGTTCAAACCGGACGACCCGGATGCGAAGGAATGGTTGTGCGCACTCGATGTGCCGGTGCCGGAATGAATCTGACACAAATCAACCCGGCCACGTGGTAAAGACAGTTGCCGGTCTCGCCTTCCTGAGGCAATCTTTCAAAACATGACCGGAGTCGGCGCACGATTTGATTCTTTGCGGCTCAGCAGCCCCGAAATGCGGCGGCTGGGCCTGGCGCTGGCCTTGTCGTTTGCGGTGCATTTGTTCGCGTGGGGCGGCTATGCGGCGGGCAAGGAATTCGGCTGGTGGCAGCGATTGCATTGGCCAACGTGGTTGCCCCGCCTGGCAATCATGAAAATCTTGCCGTCGCCAGTGCCTCAAAACAACGAAGAACAACTGACGTTCGTGGAGGTGGCACAACCGACGACCGAAGCGCCCCCAAATGCAAAGTATTATTCCAGCCAAAATTCCCGCGCCGCCGACCCGACCAAGGGAAACAAGGAAATTCCACAATTGAACGGCAAACAAACCGAATACGCCAAAACCGAGAACGTGCCGCGCCCGGACTTCAACAAACTTCAGCCGGCATCTCCCGCGCCGCAGCAAAAATTGCAACCGGCGATCCAGCCGGGCGATTTGACTTTGGGCAAGCCGGAGAATTCTCAGCAGCAGGAGCAACAGCGTCCGCGTACCGTCAGCAAGGCACTCGCACAACAGCAAGCGCAACGTTTGCCCGGCCAGCAGATGAAACAGGAGGGCGGGACGCGTCGTCCGGCGCTGGTGTCGTCGCTTGACGTGAAGGCGACGCCGTTCGGCGATTACGATTCCAAGTTCATCGAGGCGGTGACACAGCGTTGGTATGATTTGCTGGACAGCCGTCAGTTCGCAATGGACCGCAGCGGCAAGGTTACACTCCGATTTCACTTGAATTACGACGGAAGCATTGTCGATATGAAGGTTCTGGAAAACACCGTCGGCGACGTGCTGAGCTATGTTTGTCAAAAAGCGGTGACGGATCCGGCGCCGTTCGCACCGTGGCCGGCCGATATGCGGCGGATCGTCGGCGAGAATTATCGCGAAATCACGTTCACGTTTTATTATTACTGATGCGGGCGGCGGTGAATGACGGAAAAATTTTATGGAAATACCGGTTTACATCATGCTGGGACTGACTTCGGTCGTCGGATTGGCGTTCATCGTGGAGCGCGGACTGGCGTTGCGCTGGCGCAAAGTCGTGCCGCCGCAAATTGCCGACACGCTCGCGGCCTGCATATCGCGTGACAACGTGAAAGTGCTCCGCCGGGTGTGCGAACAAAAGCCGTCACCGCTCGGACGTCTGTTGCTGCTCGCTGCCGACCATCTCGACTGGCCGAAGGCGGATAATGTGGACGCGCTGCAAACCGCCGCGCGCCATGAAGTCGTCCGGCTCGAACGCGGCCTGGTCGTGCTTGAAATCATCGTCGGCATCGCGCCGTTGCTCGGGCTGGTCGGCACCATCGCGGGCATGATGACGCTGTTCGGCGACATCGGCCTGACCGGCTTGAACGACGCCGCGCGGCTGGCCAAGGGCATCGCGCTGATTTTGAACGCAACGTTGATGGGTTTGCTCATCGCCATTCCATCGCTCATCGCTTGGAGTTATTTCAGCAAAAAAGTCGAGGTGCTCGCCGTGGAAATGGAGGCGCTCTGCGATGATTTCATCCGGCGGCAATACAGCGAATCAGGCCCTGGCGTCTCGGGTCTGGGGTCTCGCGCCCCGGATCGCGGATCGCATTCTGCTCCAGCCGCCAAACCCTAGACGCCAAATCCCATTTGACATGCGTTTCCTTGTTCACAAAAGGCGGAGCGCGCCGGCGGTCATCATCGTCGCGTTGGTTGACGTGCTCATCGTGCTGTTGATTTTCCTGATGGTGACGACCACGTTCAAACAGCAATCGGCGTTAAAACTCGCGATCCCCGAATCCGCGCAGGGGCAAAAATCCGGCGCGAATGAAAATCCACCGTTCGTCGTCAGCATCGACACCAATGGAATTTATTATCTGGAAAAGCTGCCCGTGACTTACGAGCAGTTCCGCAGTGAACTGCTGAAGCAGGCGGCGAAAAATCCGCAGCTCGTGCTGGCCATCAACGCCGACGAAAAGGCGCCGTGGGGAAAGATCGTGAAAGTGCGCGACGCCGCCGCCGAGGCAAAAATCAAGTCCCTCGTCGCCTACACGAAAGAAAAGGCGACACCGTGAAATAAATTGGGAGGGACGGCGTGCCGCCGTCCCAAATTTTCCAAACACAAATTCAGGGACGCCGACACGGCATCCCTCCCAAAAATTATTTTACCAGCTCTTCCGTGATTTGCCCCGCGTTGAGCGGGCCAAAGGACAAATCTGTCGTCCGCACCGGGCAACTGGCAAGCCATAAGAAAACGGCTGACTTGACTATGATTTTATAAAATGGCTGATTGAAGAAGGTTCATTCAGACAACCGATGAAAACCTTCAGAATTCTGCTGGTGGTTTCGACTGCTTTACTGACAGCCCATTTCGCGCTCGCCCAAACTTGGACGCAGACCAGCGCGCCCATCACAAATTGGACCGCTGTGGCCTGTTCGGCGGATGGGAGTAAGCTGATTGTCGCAGCCAACGGCGGATATGGAGCAAATTACACCATTCTGCCTGGTCCAATTTATATTTCGACTAATTCGGGCGCCACTTGGACTCCAGCCAGCAATGCGCCTGATGCAGCCTGGTGTTCAGTCGCGTCCTCAGCGGACGGAAACAAATTGATAGCCGCGGTGAATGGCGGAGGGATTTATAGGTCGGTTGATTCGGGGCTTACTTGGACCCAAACCAGCGCGCCGAACACCAATTGGGCCTCCGTTGCTTCTTCAGCGGATGGTAACAAACTTGCCGCTGTCGCAAGGATTGTTCCGCCGCCTGATTTTTACACTTCGGGTGATTCAGGAAATACTTGGACAGCAAAGGCCTCACCTTATGATCGCTGGTTTGCCATCGCATCTTCGGCAGATGGAAATAAATTGGTCGCCTGCGGCGGTCTTGGCACCATTTTGGCCTCAACGAATTCGGGAAGCTCTTGGACAACAAACGTCATCGTTGGAGGAGCGTCGTATTCGGTCGCTTCATCGGCGGATGGAAACAGGTTGATGGTGGCGGGGTCGGTGGCGGGTAGCGGCAAAATTTACCTTTCAACAAACTCAGGACTTGCTTGGACCCAAATCAACACGCCATTTTTCAGCCTTGTGTCTTCGTCGGCAGACGGGAGCAAATTAGTGGCCGCCGGTAGCTCGGCCATTTATGTTTCAATGGATTTTGGCGCGAAGTGGGTGACGAACATTTTGGCTGGGGCAACTTCGGTCACTTCATCAGCGGATGGAAACAAATTAGCGGCTGTGGTTAATGGCGGCGGGATTTGGATTTCGCAATCCACTCCCACGCCACAGTTGAACCTCGCGCCTGCCAATCCCGATCTCAAACTTTCCTGGATTGTGCCTTCGGCGAATTTTGTTTTGCAGCAGAATTTGGATTTGACCACGACGAACTGGACGGACGTGACGAACACATCCACGCTCAATCTCACGAACTTGCAGGACGAAGTGATTTTGTTGCCAACCAACGGCAATGGCTTCTACCGGCTCAAAACGCCGTGACAAAGATGATGTAGCCCCCGCGTCTCGCGGGTTCAATTCGGCGTCCCGCCGAATTGCGCGGCATGCGTGCGATTACGATTGCTCAAAAGAAAGACGGCAACCTGTGTTGGTAAACGGTTTCGGGCGTGACGCCCGAAACAACCCGCGGGACGCGGGTGCTACCACACAAACTTCTTCGCTATGCCTTTGCGCCTTTGCGTTAAAATCATTTCATTAACTCTTCCGCGATTTGCACCGCGTTGAGCGCCGCGCCCTTGAGCAGTTGATCGCCACTCACCCAGAAGCACAGGCCGTTGTCCAATGCGCAATCCAAGCGGATGCGGCCGACTTCGCAGTTGTATTTTTCCGAGGTGAACAGCGGCATCGGATAACGCTTGTTCTCCGGGTCGTCCACGAGATCAAGCCCGGGCGCTTTTTTGAGCACCGCGCGCGCGGCTTCCACGCTCACCGGCTTTTCAAATTCCGCGCTCACGGCAATCGAATGCGAACGATAAACCGGCACGCGCACGCAGGTGACGCTCGCCTTGAACGCCGGGTGATGCATGATTTTGCGGCCCTCGTTTTCCATCTTCATTTCTTCCTTCGTGTAGCCGGTCGGCAAAAACACGTCCACCTGCGGCAGCACGTTGAAGGCGATTTGATGCGGAAAAGCCTGTTTCGTCACTGGCTTGCCGGCGACGATTTCGCCCACCTGCCGTTTCAATTCTTCAATCGCCTTTGCGCCCGCGCCGCTGACGGCCTGATAGCTCGAAGCAAAAATGCGTTTCACGCCGAACGCCCGGTGCAGCGGATACAACGCCATGAGCGTGATGGCCGTGGTGCAATTCGGATTGGCGATGATGCCCTTGTGCCACTTCACGTCGCTGCCGTTGATTTCCGGCACGACCAGCGGCACGGCATCGTCCATGCGAAACGCGCTGGAGTTGTCCACGACCACGCAGCCGGCCTTGGCCGCGATGGGCGCAAACTCCTTCGAGATGCTCCCGCCGGCGCTGAACAGCGCGATGTCAATGCCGTTGAAGGAATCTTTGGTAAGTTCCTTGACCGCGATGTCCTGGCCGCGAAATTTGAGCTTCTTGCCGGCGGAACGCGCCGAAGCGAGCAATGTCAGTTTGCCCACCGGAAAACCTCTCTTTTCCAGCGTTTTAATCATTTCGATGCCGACGGCGCCGGTCGCGCCGACCACGGCCACATGCGGATTCCGGTTCATAAAAGGGTGAATGATAACAAAAACCCGGCTCGCGTCAATCATGTCGGTGCCGGCACAACACATTTTCTTTTGCTTTCCAGTTGACCGGACTTGGTGCTTATGACGAAATACTAGTCTAAGTTTTTTCAGATGTCGAAAATTTCAGTCAGAAACGGAACGGGCACGACGAAATACGACGCGCACCACAAGGTGCTGTCGCAAACCTACGGCGCGTTCGCTGATTTGCGCCGGGAACTCTCGGACTCGAAGGCAACCGTCAACGGGCGCGAGGACATTCTGAAAAGTTTCGCGACGTGCCCCGATTCGCAGCGTTCGTGGCTGTTGCTCGAGGATTATTTTGAAAAACTGTCGCTCTCGCGCCGCGATTTCCCCGACACGCACTGGTGGCCGCGTTTGTTGAACGCCCAGGGCAAGGCGCGCCTGGAGGAACTCGCGTTTTTATTTCTCCGCGCCAAACGTTCCGTGCCGCCCGAATTGCAGATGCACGCCAGCCTCGACCGTTTTGCCCGGGCCGAGGAAACTGAGAAGGAGCAAAATCTCGTCAAGGAGCTCGAAAACTGGCTCTCGCCGCCAGCACTGCCGCTGCTCGACACGCCGCGCGCCACGTTGCGCGTCGTCTGCCGCGTGCAACCGGATGATCCCGCCGAGGCGGGACGTTACCGCCTGGCCGTGCAATTTCTTTTGTTGCGCCCGCGCACCGGTGAAAAGGCGCGCACGCTGCGGGAGCTGATTGACCTCGTCGTTCGCGCCACGCACGAGCAGGAATTATTTTCACCCGCCGATTGGGAGTTCATCCAGTGGCTCGCCGACACGAACCGCAATCCCGCATTGCGGGATGCGGACACGCTGGTTTTGTCCGACGCCGAACTGCTCCAATGGCTCGCGCGCTGGGGACACTCGCCCCGCCTGGAATGCGACGGCCAGCCGCTCCATTTTCACGGTCAGATTGCCACGCTCACACCGCACCTCGACAACGGCGACAAGGAACTGTCGTTCACGCACCGCATTGAACTGCCCGGCGGTGAAAACCATTCCATTGCCGACGCGAAATTTTTCAACCGTCAGCCGCCGCTCGTGCTGGTCAACGGCATGTTTTATCTGCTGCGCAACGCGCCGCCGCCGCCGGTGCTGAAATATCTCGCGCACAAACCGTCCGTGCCGGTGCGCAAACTGAGCCATCGGCTGTTGCTGCACCTGCGCAAGACGCAGGCCAATCACGGCGTGGATTGGGAGCAGCTTTGCGTCGCGCATCCGGCCCGGCCGCAGTTCGTTTTCGAGCTGCTCGACGACACGGTGCGGTTGCGGTTGCTGGCCAAAAGTCTCCGCGACCAGAGCGTCTGGTTTTGGAACGGCCACGAATGGGTCGCAAACGAATCCAAGAAACGTCCGGGGGACAAACCGGAGATCCTCGACGACCCGCGCCTGGAACCCGCGATCCAATGGCTGCGCAAACTCGATTGGTTCACGCCCGAACCCGGTTTGTGGATTGGCGACGCGAACGAAAATTTTCTCGGCACGCTCGCGGCCGTGTGGGCGGAACGTCCCAGCGAAGCGGAATTTCTCGGCAACCCGGCGTTTCACCGCCTGTTCCTGCAACCGCGCCAGCTCAAGCCGCGGCTCATCGTCAAGGGCAGCGGCATTGACTGGCTGGCTGTGTCCGCCGAATGGGAGGCCGAAGGTCTCAAACTCAGCAAGGCGGACCTCGAACGGCTCGCCGCCGCCACCAGCCGTTTCGTCAAGCTGCCGAATTCCGGCTGGGTGGAACTCGATATCAACGCCGTGCAAGGCGCGCACGAGGCCATGGCTGAAATGGGCGTGGACGGCCTCATCGCCGTGCCGCAAAAAGTCGGCCTGGAGCACGTCGCGCATCTGGACGATGGCGAGTTGACGCGCTTTGCCGATTCGCCGGAAGCGAAGGCGTTGCGCGCGCGCGTGCGGGATTTCAAAGGCGTTCCCGCCGTTGCGTTGCCCGCCGGATTGCAGGCCGAGTTGCGCCCGTATCAAAAGGACGGCTTCGATTTTCTCTGCCACCTCACGCAAATCAAACTCGGCGGCATTCTGGCCGACGACATGGGTCTGGGGAAAACGCTGCAGGCACTGGCGTGGCTGGCGTGGCTCAAGGAGCGCAACACAAAAAATCCCAAACCGTCGCTCGTCATCTGTCCGGCGTCCGTGCTGCACAACTGGCGGCGCGAAGCGGAGCGGTTCACGCCGGGTTTGAAAGTGCTCGTCCTCGAAAGCGGCGCGGCGCGGCACAATTTGCGGAAGCAAATTCCGCAGCATGATTTGATTGTGACGAATTACGCGCTGTTGCGGCGCGATTTGGAGGAGTTGCAAAAATTCGCGTTCCGCGCGGCAATTTTGGACGAGGCGCAGTTCATCAAAAATCCGGGCGCGCAGGTCACGCAATCAGTCAAACAGCTCAAGTCCGAATACCGCCTGGCGCTCACCGGCACACCGCTCGAAAACCGGCTGCTGGATTTGTGGAGCATCGTGGATTTCATCCAGCCCGGCTACCTCGGCAACCAGGAACAATTTATCGAAACCTACGAACCGCGCGCCAGCGTCGGCGACGAAACCGCTCCGGCGGAACAACCGGCGCGCGGCGAGAAAACCGAATCCGTCCAGCGCATCGCACGCAAGCGGCTCTCGGCCCGGCTGCGGCCATTGTTGCTGCGCCGCCTGAAAAAGCACGTGGCGAAGGATTTGCCCGACCGCATTGAACAACGGCGTGATTGTCCGCTTGGCGACGAACAGCGGAAACTGTACCTGGCCGAACTCCGCCGCAGCCGCGACCAGATCATGCAGGCCGTCGCGGAACAGGGCCTCAACAAGAGCAAGATGCACGTGCTGGCCGCGCTCACGCGGTTGCGCCAGATTTGCTGCCATCCGCGGCTCGTGGGCAGCGACACCGCATCCGGCAAGACCGAGACGCTGTTCGAACTGCTCGATCCGCTGGTGGCCGAGGGACAAAAAGTCCTGGTCTTCAGCCAGTTCGTGCAGATGTTGCTCTTGCTCGAAAAGGAATGTCGCGACCGGCAAATCACCACGCACATCCTCACCGGCCAAACGAAAGACCGGCAGCAGGTCGTCAATGCCTTCCAAAGCGACACGCAGCCTGGCGTGTTTTTGCTGAGTCTGCGCGCGGCGGGAACCGGTTTGAATTTGACCAACGCCAGTTACGTGGTGCTTTACGATCCGTGGTGGAATCCGGCCGTGGAAGCGCAGGCCATTGACCGGTCGCATCGCATCGGCCAGACGCAGACCGTGAACGCGTATCGCTTGATTGCGCCCGGCACGGTCGAGGAAAAAATCTGGGAGTTGCAGCAGAGCAAGGCGCAGACGATTGCCGACGTGCTGGGCGAGGAAGGCTTCGCCCGCAGCCTCACGACGACGGATTTGGAGTATTTGTTCGCGGAGGATTGAGTGAAGCCTTGTTCTGACGGCGGCGCTCGCTGCGCATGACCGTGGCGGCAACATGGCAGGTGCGCCGGTGCAGCCCGCCACCGAGCATGACATCCGGGGAAAGTGTCCCCACCAGTCGTGCCAGGTCTGTGAACACTGTTTGAGTGATGTCCTCAGCCCTGTGGGTGTCGACATCAGCCAGCCGCACGGCTGTTGAATAGACCAGATCGATGTAGCACGCGACCAGTTCGCGGAACGCCTATTCCGATCCATTTGTGACGTACTCCGCGAGCAATTTTCGGTGTTCCGTCATTTACCGTTAGTATAGTGCCGCCCAGGGGCAGAATCGGACAAAAAATTTCAAGCGGCGCGTGCTCCACCCCGCAAACTCCAGCCCGGCGCCCGACGTGAGCGCCCGCACCCTCACGACGACGGGTTTGGAGCGTATGTTTGCGGGGGCCAGATGCGAAATTCGCCGCTGCAATGAAGCAGGCCGAGGAAATACAGCAACCCGTCGTAGTAACGCCATTGTCCCGTTGGCACCGGCGCATTCCATAACTCTTCCACGAAGTTTTGGGCACGCGGCTGCGTTGCCGCGAGACTGGCCACGGCATTCATCGCCACCAATCCGGTCGAGTGGTCGGTGCTCAACGGAGTGCCGTCCAGCGTGGACTGGCTGGCATAGTTTGTCATTCCCTGGCTCGCGAAGAACGCCTGCAACCGATCGCTCAACTGTTTTTCCCGGTCGTCCTTGGTCCACCAGGCCCAGTCCACGGACCAGTTCATGGCCGTGCGCCACGCGTCGAATAGGAAATCGGCGCTGCGTGAGTGCCACGGACAGGTCCACGGTGTGCCGTCGAAATTGGCGTATTCCGGCGTAAGCCCGGTACGGGGGTTGGCCGCGTGCTGAAAGAAATCGCGGCTGGCCACCGCGGCGTTTTCCCAAAAATCCCGGTCCGCTGGCGGACCCCATTTGGCCCACAACTCATAGAAAGCGGGCAGATGATAGGACGGGTCGGTGTGGTCGCAGCTCTCGATTTCCGGAGTAAACCGCACCAGGTGGCGCTCCGCGTCAAAGAGCGCTCCAGCGGTCTTGGAGCCGCCGACAGTCGGACCTTCGATGATCTTGCGATGCCTCATGTCGGTGAGCAACCGGTCGGCTTGGGATTGGTAATTGTAAATGCCGGTGCCATTGCCCCAGCGCCCGGCGGCAAAATACAGCGACATCGCGAAATACTCCTCCCCATCCGGCGCCGGCATGCCGTCCAGGGTTGAACCGTTGGTGTTCATTTTCCAGGAGAAAAAGCCGCAAGCGGGATGCTCCGGCGAGTCGTGATACATGTAGGTTCTGGCCCAGTTCCACAGCGCGTCGAACTCGGTCTTCCGGTTCAATTGCACGGCAGTCATCATGCCGTACGACATGCCTTCGGAACGCACGTCCTTGTTGCCGGGGTCATAAATATAAGCCAGTGCTCCGTTGGCATTGGCGCCGGCGGGGTAATACACTGCCTGGGTGCCCGGGTCGCCGTGGAACAATTGCTGGAAGGAAGCATTGATTTTTTCCGTCACCTCAACCTGGGAACGGCCGGCCTCGACGAAGAGATTGCGGTAACGGCCCGTCGCAAATGCGCCTGAACCATTGGATTGCGGTTGGCGGGCCGGCGGCGCGCAACCGGACCAGACAAACCGCCACGCGGTGCCAAGCTTCATGGCAAGAGGGTTTTTCATCATTCGGTTTCCGACCATTCGAAGGTTTATTATGTGATTCTTCATCAGATTGCCGAGGAATCGGTCTTCGTTTGCAGTTTTCGTTTTCAGTCCAATTTTAACAGGGATTTTCGACGAAGCGCAATGCGCCCTTTACTCATATCTCAACGATTCGATGGGATCCAGGTTCGCCGCCTTGTATGCCGGGTAAGTTCCGAAAACAATTCCAACCACGGAGCAAATTGCCAGCCCGAGCACAATCCAGTCCACCGGGATGGCGGGCGGGGCCTCCATGTACCAGGCGAGGCAGTTGCCGCCAAGGATGCCCAGCACCACGCCGATGACGCCGCCGATTTCGCACAGCACGACGGCCTCCATGATGAATTGGGTCATGATGTTCCGCTTCTTGGCGCCGATGGCGCGGCGGATGCCGATCTCGCGCGTCCGCTCGGTGACCGAGACGAGCATGATGTTCATGATGCCAATGCCGGCGGCGAGCAGGGCGATGGAACTCACCACCGCCATGCCAATGCGCACAGCCAGGGTGAAGGAATTGAACTGGGTGATCATGGAATTGTTGGACAGGATTTCGAAATCGTTTTCCTCTCCGGGCGGTACTTTGCGGATGGCGCGCAAAATGCCTGTGGCTTCCTCCACGCACGCGTCGTAGCTGGCCTGATCAGGCGCCTGCACCAGGATCTGGAGGCTGCGCCACCAACTGCCGCCGTAGCGGTTCAGCCCGGTGGTGATGGGGATGACCGCAAAATTGTCCTGGTCGCCGCCCAGCGAGTTGCCCTGCGGTTCCAGCACGCCCACGACGGTGTAATTGATGCCGTCAATTTTCAATCGTTCGCCGATGGGCGAGACGGACGGGAAAAGGTTGGTGGCCAGGGTGTAGCCCAGCACGCAGACATCGCGCACGCCCTGCACGTCCGTGTCCGCCAAAATCCGCCCGTCGGATAGTGTCCAGTTGCGCGCGGAAAAGCTGCCGGGGGTTTCGCCGAGCATTTGCACGTCGGGCGCGGTCTTGGCGTGGGCCGTCTGGATTTCCCCCGCCCAAAAGTAGGACTGGATGCCGACACTCTGCGCCAGCGTGACTTTTTCCTGGAACCGCAGGCCCTGCTGGAGCGTGATGTTCTTGCGGCGCCGGATTTTTTCGATGCCTTCCGGCAGGGTGAAAAAAATCGCCGGCCATTTCCGGATCATGAAGGTCTGACTGCCCAGAGAACTGATCTGGGCCTCGATGCGGCTCTGCAACACACGCATGGCCGTCATCACGACGATGATGGAAAACACGCCGATCAACACACCGAGCAACGTGAGCGCCGAGCGCAACTTGTGCGCTGTCACGGCATTCATGGCCATGGAGAAGCTTTCATGCAGTTCGCCGAGCAGCAGGGTTGGCCGGTGCAATTTCATTCGCTCCTCAATGCGTCCACCGGGTCCATCCGCGCCGCGCGCCACGCGGGGAAAATTCCGGAAAGCAGGCCCGTGACCAGCGAAACCAGCAAGGCGATGCCGACGACGGTGAGCGACATCGTTGCCGGCAGAAACCGCTGCACCACCAGGGTCAACGGCCAGGCGATGCCGAGTCCGATCAGCCCGCCAATCATGCAGATGGCCGCGGCTTCGATTAAAAATTGCAGCAGGATGGTCCGGCGTTTGGCGCCGATGGCCTTGCGGATGCCGATTTCGCGCGTCCGCTCGGCCACGGACACGAACATGATGTTCATGATGCCGATGCCGCCGACGAACAGGGACAAGCCCGTGATGAACAGGCCGACGGTGGCGATGACCCCGGTCACCCGGTGCACCATGGCCAGAATCTGGTCCTGCTGGTTGATGGCGAAATCGTCCGGGTCGCTGGGCGCGAGATGGCGGATTTTCCGCATCACGCTGTGCAATTCGTCCCGGGCCTCGTCCAAGTCGGCCACGGCCGCCACTTTCACCTGAATGTGGTCCAAATCACGTTTGTTCACATAGCCCGAGAGCATTTTCGGCATGGGAATGATCGCCTGGTTGTCAATGCTGCTGTCGAGGAAAGTGCCCTGCTTTTCGAGGATGCCGATGACTTCAAACGGTTGCTGGTCAATTTTGATTTTTTTCCCCAAGGGCGATTCCTTCGGAAACAGGTTGGTGGCGACCATGGAGCCGATGACACACACCGGTCGTCCGCCGTCAACCTCCAGCGCGGAAAGAAACCGGCCCTGGGCGACGGAAAAGCCGCCGGTGAAAAGATATTGTTCCGTGGTCCCGACGATGGTAACGCCGCGCGCGCTCCGTTTGTTGTAACGGATCCGTTCTTGCGAATAGATGACGGGAGTCACCGCCTGCGCCTGTTTCAGTTCTTTTTCCAACGTACCGGCCTGCTCCAGCGTGATCGGGCGTCGTTTTTTCATTTTCAGCCATTCCTCCTGCGAATGCGGCGCCCAATCGGTGGTCTGAACGTAAAGCACATCGGCGCCGATGAATGAAATGGTGTTCAGAAAAGACCGGTTCAATCCCTCGATGGCCGTGCCCATGAGCGTGACGGTGACGATGCCGATGATGATGCCGAGCGTGGTGAGCACGGACCGCATTTTATTGGCGCGGATCGCCGCCCAGGAAATGGTCAGGCCTTCCTTGAGTTCGGTCAGCGCGTTCATGACGCAGGTGGGTCGAGGGCTTGAGCCATGGGCCCGCCGGCTTTGGTCTTCTGTCCCTCGACTCTCGACTCCCGACTCTCGGCCAGCTTCTCGTCGCTGGAAATCAAACCGTCGCGGAGGCGGATGATGCGGCGGGATTGTCTGGCAATGTCCTCCTCGTGCGTAACCAGGATGATGGTGTTGCCTGCGCGCGCCAGGTCCTCGAACAACGCCATGATTTCAGCGCCGGTTTTGGAATCGAGATTGCCGGTCGGTTCGTCGGCCAGCAGAATGGATGGTTTGTTGACAAGGGCACGGGCGACGGCGACGCGTTGGCGCTGGCCGCCGGACAGCTCGTTCGGTTTGTGGTGCATGCGGTCGGCCAGGCCGACCTGGGAAATCGCGTCCAGCGCAATCCGCCGCCGCTCATCGGCGGGCATGCCGGCGTAAATCAGCGGCAGCTCCACGTTGTGCAGCGCATTCGAGCGCGGCAGCAAATTGAAAGTTTGAAACACAAAGCCGATTTCGCGGTTGCGGACTTCCGCCAGTTGATTGTCGTTCATCTCGCTGACCAGAACGCCGTTGAGTTCATACTGCCCGGACGTGGCCGTGTCGAGACAGCCGATCAAGTTCATCAGAGTGGATTTGCCGGAGCCGGACGGGCCCATGATGGCGACGTATTCACCGCGCTGGATTTCGAGCGACACGTCCCGCAGGGCGTGGACGGTTTCCGTGCCCATCTGGTAACGCCGCGAAACGTTCTGAAGGCGGATCAGCGCCACAATCAACTCTTGGGTTCTTCGCCGGTCGCCGCGCCCTTGCGAATTTTTTTGCCGTCGTCGAGGTCGCGGCTGATGGCACGGAACCCGCCGGAAACAATTTCGTCGCCCTCCTTTAAACCTTCGACGATTTCCCAATGCGTCTCATCGCTGATGCCGGTTTTGACCGGCACCATTTTCACGTGATTGCCTTCCACCACGAACACCACATCCACCAGCTTCTGCTGCGCGCCGCCTTTTTTATCGGCCTTGGCGACGTTCGTTGCGCCGTTGCCAGTCGGGGTGGTGTTGGTCTCACTGCCGGCAACCTTGACGGTGTTCGTTTCGCTGCCACCAGCCTTGGCGATGTTGGTTGCCTTGCTTGCCGGCGAAACCGAATTGGTTTTTGGCGACTTGCCCGGCGGTTTCGGCGGTGGTTTTGGCGGACGCGCCGTGACGCTGGCAAAGGGCACGGCCAGCACATTCGTGCGGGAGCGCGTCTCGATTTCACCGGTTACGGACATTCCGGGACGGAAGGATTCCTTTTCGCTGATCCGGATGCGGATCTCAAATTTGGTCGCGTCCTGCGTGGTGGAGGAACTGGCCGAGGACAAGGAGTTCAATCCTTCCGAAGAACTGGCCACGTCCGTGACGGTCCCGGTGAATTTCTGGTCTTTGAACGAATCCACTTCCAACGACACATTTTGTCCGGGCCGGATCAGCACCACGTCCATTTCGCCGACGTCCACCCGCGCCTCCATGGTGTTCAAATCGGATACGACCATGATGTCCGTGCCGGTGTTTTGGACCGTGCCCAGGACGCGTTCGCCGAGCTGGGAGTTCAGTTTGCTGATGGTGCCGTCCAGCGGCGAAACGATGGTGGTTTTGGCCAGTTCCTCCTCGGCGTTGTCCACGTTGGCCTTGGCGACGTTGACCTGGTCGTTGGCGCTGTCGAGTTGCGCCTTGGCCACGTCACGGGCGGATTTGAAACCGATGAAATCCGATTCCGAAAGCAGCTTCTGGTTGAATAATTCCTGGTTGCGGTCGTAGTCCGCCTGGGCCTTTTCCAAACTCGCCACCGCCGAGGCTTTGGCGGCGATCGAGGATTCGTAACTGGCCTTGGCCAGATTGACCGCGGCGATGTAAATGTCCGGGTTGATCTTCACCAGCAAATCGCCCTTTTTGACCCGCTGGCCTTCCTTGACCGGCAATTCGATGATTTCGCCGCTCACTTCCGGGCTGATGTGGACCTGCACGACGGGATAAATTTTGCCGTTGGCCACGACCGTCTCGATGATGTTGGTGCGGATGACCTTTTCCGTCTGGACCGTGATGACCGGCTGCTTTTTCTTGAAGACGGCCACCGCGATCAGGGTGACGAGCACCAGTCCGATGATTGAAAAGACGATAATCTTCCGGCGTTTTTTGGAGTTTGCCATGCTTTTTGGTATTAAGACAGCTTGGACGTGAATTCGTTTCGGAAAATTAAATCTAACCGGAGGAACATGGCTAAAGTGCCCACTTTCCCAATCCGATGCCGATGAGCAATAATTCAATCAGCACCCAAAAGCCGAAAACGACCGTTGCCGTTTTTACCGTCCCTGTGCCCGACAATTTCGCCAGCCCGACGGCCAGCACGCCCGTGTGCCAGAGATTGATCACATTGACCGCACCCAGCAGGAGATGGCCGCGATTTGTGGGGTCAAAATCGTCCACCAACAACGCCAGGCTTGGCCCGGCGTAAAGCCGGCCCAGGATTACGGCCAGCAGGGTGGTGATCACCATGCCAAGGGCAGTAATGATGGAGGACAATCCGGCAACCTCCAGGGTCTTCAGGTAGTCAAATTGGGTTTTGAGCAACCATCGCCCCGCCAGCCACAGCACCAAGGCCCAGCCGAAAATCGAGACGAAGCCATACACGACGATGCCAATGCTGCCGAAAACCGCCAGCAAAACCGGTCCGGCAAATTTTTCCATCGCCTGCAACGCCTGATCCTCTTGGGCCTGGGTGATTTTGCCCTGTTGCACCAGCTTGTCCATTGCCTTGACCTGTTGATCGTGAACGGTCTGTTGGATGGCGGGCTGGGCGAACATGATGCACATGGAAATCGTTCCGACCACGGCAAAGATCAGCACGGGAACGAGCCAGTTGGCGACGGATGAGGGGGCGGCTTTGATTCCGGCAAAAACTTCGCCCGGCGCGGCCAAGACATTCATCAACCGTCCGGCCAGCGACGTTGCGGGCGCTGGCGGCGCGGCTGGCGGCGGCGCAGGGGTTGGCAGTGTTGGTTCCATGGTCTTTAAATCAGGTCTTATCCACTACTTAGGCAAAACCCGGCCAAAGTTACAAGAAATGTCGGTGCTTTTTTGATGGAACAGTACTGCGAGACAGATTTCGCCGATTCGATGGGTCGCGGTGAGTCCCCTTGAACTGTAGCCGTCCCGCCACGCGGGATGAATCCGCGCTGACTTCCTACGACGACCAGGTGCGCCGACTGACGTCGGCGGCTGCGAGGTTCGTGGGGAGCAATCTTGCAAATCATGGCGGCTGGATCAAACCAGTAGTCAATCGTTGTCTTCCACCATTTTCACCGCCCAGTCCGGATAAGGGCTTTGCGAACCTTTTGTCGCCCGCCAGAGGATGTGATTGAACAGATCTTCCGGACATTGATCCTCCCGTTCCAGAGGCAACCGCGCCGAGACGTAAGCATCTTTACGCAAGAGTGGATCGGAAATGAATTTGGGCAACAGGTTCATTTCGTCGAGCGGCACATTGTTGGTTACCGCGTCAAACGGTGTGAAATCCGGTCCCGCCCCAGGCGGGATGAAACAGTCAAACATCGGTGTGGCCGTCGCATCCATCTGGTTCATCGGCGGCAGACCAAGCATGAGTTCCATCGTGCGCAACAGGCTGGTTTGATTGTATTGCGTGCTGACAACCTGTCCACGCTTTGTGAAAGGGCTTATGACATAAGCCGTTGTGCGGTAACCGCTCACGTGGTCCCACCCGTTTTGCGGATCATCTTCGATGGCAAAAATGCACGTGTTCGTCCAAAACCGGCTGTGGCTGACGGCTTCGACAATCTGGCCGAACGCCAGGTCATTGTCCGCCACTTGCGCGGCGGGCGTCGGCGAACCGAATTTCACGCCGCTGGTATGATCATTCGGCAGCCAGATGATGACGAAATTGGGGAAGTTGCCGGCGGCCTCAAATTGTTTCAGTTCCTTGATGAATTGCGCGGCGCGAAAAACGTCCGGCACATCCAGATTCCAGCCAACCGTGTTCGTCGCGAGATAAGGCCGCAACGATTCGATGTCCGGTTCACACCCGATTGCCAGGTCGTCCGTGCCGTTGAGGAATTCATGGTAATAATCGGGGAAATGCGGTTTGTCCTTGCGCGCGGAATTTTTCCAGCGCGTAACGGCGGTGGCGAATTCGCCGTAATCGCGCAGCGTTTTGCCCTGCGCGAGCGCGTTGTTCCAGATGAAACCCGCGGGTGAATAGGCCAGCGCGTCGCGGGTGTCCGCGCCATCGCCACCGCTCGGATAACTGCGCGGAAAACCGGCGAACTCGCGCTCCATGTAATCCGTTGCGAACGCCGTGTCCGTCCATTGATGGCCATCGGCGCTCAAGATGCCGCAGCAATAGGTGTTGTCCAACAGCGCGAATTCGCGGACGAGCTTGTGCTGATTTGGCGTGACGTTTTCGCCGAAGATGCACAGATCGGCGTTGCCGTTGCCTTCCTTCACGTCGCCGAGTATCTGGTCGTAGCTGCGGTTTTCCTTGATGATGTAGATGACGTGCTGGAACACACTCCGTTCGCCGACGCGTTCCGGCACCGGCTGCGCCTGCTGATTTGGCCGGGCAGGCAATTTCGCCTGTGCCAAAAGCGGGTAACGCAAATCCGCCAGCGCGGTTTGCGTGAAAGCGGCCAATTCTTTTGCCGAGGGAACAGGCACCAGCGAGAGCGAGCCGGCGTATTGCTTGGTGTTGAAGCCCGGACCATGGCCGAATCCCGTTCGCGGCCTTTCCATTTTCGCGCCGATGCTTTTGATGTTCGCCACATAAATTTTCCCCTGCCTTGCATCGAACGCAATCGCGCCGGGAAACCAGCCGGCGGGAATCAGCCCGAGCAATTTCGATTCGCCCGGTTTGAATTGGAAAACGGCGACGGCGTTTTGCGTGCCGTTGCAAACAAAAAGGGTTTTGCCCGACTTGTCGAACGCCAGCGCATTCGGCTGTGCGCCGAACAAATCGGCCGGGTTCTGCCGCGCGCAAACCGTTTCGACAATTTGATCCTTGCGAACATCAATGACACTCAACGTATCGCCACCGGTGTTGGCAACAACGAGCCAGCGTCCGTTCGGCGACAGCGCGAGCGCGCCAGCGTGCAAGTCGGTCACAATTTCGGATTTCGGATTTCGGATTTCGGATTTCGGGTCGAGGTCAATCACCGACACCGAGCCTTCGCTGGCGATGGAACGGGAATCCACCCGCACAAGCGTGCCGCGTCCGGCGGGACCGGTGACACTGCCGGCATCGGGCCGGCGACCGCCCCAATTGCTGACGTAAACTTTGCGGCCGGCGAGCGCGACGTCGTAAGGCGCCACGCCCACGTCCCAAATTTGCAACACGCGGCCGGTCGCGGCGTCCAATTCGGCCAGGCGGTTTGAAAGATTCAGGACAACATAAAGTTTTTTGCCGTCGGGCGAAACCGCGATGCCGGCGGGAATTTCATTCGTGCGTCCCGGCACATTGGCTGGCGGCAGCGGAATGGAAAACAGTGGAACGACTTTGTGATCTGGCTGGACACTGAAAACCTTGATGTCACCGTTGACGTTTGCCAGATAAATGCGCGAGCCGTCCGGCGAAAAGACGAGACCGGTGAAGCTGACCTGCGCTTTTTCGTCCGGCGAAAGGATGGCGGTGGAGACCGGGGCCGGTTCCTGCGCCTGGTCCGACGGGAGGGAAACGCGCTGCAGGATTTTTCCGGTTGCCGGATCAACCACAACCACTTCGTGCGTCAGGCCGGCGGTCACAAGCAATTTGCCGTCGGGACTCAGCGCCAGCGCCAGCGGTCTCAGGCCGGGGAGCTCGATGCGGGTGCCGGCGGGCGTGACCAGTTGATTGACCGGGGTTTCGAAGCCGCTGGCGTTGCGGCCAACAACTTCAGTCGTCGCATCGAAATTCTCCAGCGAAGCCGACGCCTGCGCCGCCGTCAGGGTGAAGGCAGCCAGCAGGCAGTGGATGGAAATTTTCAATTTCATTCCCGCTTAAAATGACAATAAAACCCGGCCGCTGGCAAGTTTGACTCCGTAGCGGCTTTCGGGAGAAAGCCGCCAGCTTCGCCGTTAAAATTGCTTCCTTTGATTTTGGTTGAAAATGACGGCGGTCTGCCGACACGCCGCTACGCCGCAGCCGCAGATATATTTCACGCCACCGCCGGATCGAGCCGCTTGGCCGGCACGAGATAATTGCGGACATAATCGCTCACGGCGTCTTCCAGCGACGTGACGGGCGCGGTGTAACCGGCGGCGCGCAGCCGGAACAGGTTCGCCTCCGTGAAATACTGGTATTTGTCGCGGATGACTTCCGGCATCTCGATAAATTCAATCTTCGGCTTGCGTTTCAACGCGGCAAAAACGGCACGCGCCAGGTCCAGCCATGTCCGCGCCTTGCCGCAGCCGATGTTGAACAGGCCGCCGGCCTTTTTGCTGGCGGCCAGATGCAAGGTCATCGCCACGGCGTCTTTCACGTAAAGAAAATCGCGCTTCTGTTCGCCGTCGCGAAAATCGGCGCGGTAACTTTTGAACAGCCGGATGACGCCTTCGGTTCGCACCTGCCCGAAACTTTTATGCACGAGTGAGCGCATGTCACCCTTGTGGGCCTCGTTCGGGCCGAAGACGTTGAAGTATTTCAAACCGACCATGCGGTTCAAAAATCCGGCGCGCTTGGCGTGCAAATCAAAGAGGTGCTTCGAATAGCCATACATGTTCAACGGACGCAACCTGTCCAGCTTGCCATCATCGTCGTCCATGCCGGCCGAGCCGTCGCCATAAGTTGCGGCGGACGACGCATAGACAAAACGCGTTTTTTGCCCGAGCGCCCAAGTGGCGAGGTCCCGGGTGAATTCGTAATTGTTGCGGATGAGAAAACCGGCGTTGGTCTCGGTCGTGGACGAGCAGGCGCCCATGTGCAGCACGAGGTCATATTTGCCCAATGCGCCGCTTTGCAACCTCGGGAGCAGATCGTCGGCCTCGACATAATCGGTGAAGCGCAGGGGGGTGAGATTGCGCCACCTTTCGTCCGCGCCGAGGCGGTCGCAAACGACAATGCGTTCGCAGCCGCGGTGGTTCAGCGCCCAGACCAGCGCGCTGCCGATAAAGCCTGCGCCGCCGGTGATGAGCACCCGCGCATCAGAAAAATCATTGGGCTTCATGGATTTCGGAAAGCATGGCGCAGGCCGGTCTGAAATTCAAGCCAATGGTGTGCTTGGCCGCAAAAAGGCACAAAAGATCCAACCGCTCATTCCCGCTCATCAGTGCTGATGAATGAAGATTAGCGGTTCGCTTTCTCTGTCGCCGTTGTCCGCCGCCAACCTGCGCCGACTCAGCAGGTTGAAACAGACCGGCTGGCTCTAAAAAACAAATTCTGTCGCGGATTCCGTATCAGCTTCGCCACCTTCGGCTTTAACTCCGGCCTTCCAAGCACATAGAGAGCCTGCCCCACCGAAGTCACCATCAACCCAGGGTCAAACAACCCGAGAGAGAAAATACGATCGTCCGGGCGCGGATCCACGACCAAGCAGCACAGGATTTGGATCGCTTCCTGTTTGACGAGAAATTCAGCATATAGAACTCCTGTATCCACTGTGGCTTTGGCGTTTTTGCATTCCTTTGCGGCGAGTTTGGTTTCGGCTCGCCGGTAGTCTCGCCCCACCGTTTTTCCCCTTCCGCCCAGACAGGCAGGATGCCTGTCCCACTTTTCAATTCACTGGTTGATGTGCACCACGGTCGCGGGCGGGAAGCCGTTGAACCAGGTCGAGGACGCGTGGCTGTAGGCGCCGATTTGTTCGCTGTAAAGCAGGTCGCCCAGTTGCAGGTCGCCCGGCAGTTCCTCCGCCAGTGAAACCACGTCAAGCGCGTCGCACGTTGGTCCGAACACCGCGCAGATCTGCGTCGGCCCGCATTTGAAGGATTTCATGTGGTAATGGCAATGGTCGAAAATGATGCCGGAGAAGGTGTGATAAACGCCATCGTCAATGTAGTAGCAGAGTTTGCCGTCGCGCACGGCCTTGCCGATGATTTTTGAGACGGCGGTGGCGGCGGTGGCGCAAAGGAACCGGCCCGGCTCGGCGAGAATCTGGATGTTCTTCGGAAAGAGCCGGTTGAGTTCGCGGTTGATGATGCTGGCCAGTTCGCGGAACGGTTTCACCGTGTCGTCGTAGGGCGCCGGGAACCCGCCGCCGATGTCGAGCAAATTCATCTTGGTGTAGCCATGGTCTTTGGCTTCCTTGAAGATGTTGGCGGCGAGGTTGATGGCGGCGACGTAATTCTTGAAGTTGGTCGTCTGGCTGCCGACGTGGAAGCTGATGCCTTCCACGGTCAGCCCCACTTTGTCCGCCGCGAGAATCAAATCCACCGCTTCGCCGGGCGCGGCGCCGAACTTCGATGACAACTCGACCATCGCGCCGGTGTTGGGCACCTTCAGCCGCAACGCGAGACCGGCCTGCGGGGCGTGTTTCTTGATTTTGCGGATTTCCTCGTGATTGTCGTAAGTGACCAGCGGCTTGTATGGATTCAACTCCTGCAGCGTCTCGTTGGCCTTGATGGGGTTGGCGTAAATGATCTTGTCCCAAATCCAGGCCTGCCGTTGTTTGTCCGGCATGTCCTTGATGTATTCATGGACGATGTGGAATTCCGGCATGGAGGCCACATCGAAGCTCGCACCGGCATCGAACAGCGTCTTGACAATGGCGGGATCGGGGTTGGCCTTGACGGCGTAGTAGGCCTGGACGCGCGGCAGGTATTTTTTGAAGGTGGCGTAGTTGCGGCGCAATTCCTCATGGTCCACCACGAACAGCGGCGTGCCGTGTTGTTCGGCCAGTTTCTTCAGTGTGCGGCGCGGGATCATCTCAGTCTCCGTCGGTGATCAGGAAGTTTTTGAACTGCCACGGATCGTCCCGGTCGATCTGCGGATGGTTGTGCCCGTTGAACGCGTTGGTGTAGTGTTTCAGCGGCGTCCAGTCGGACGGCTTGGAAATCCATTTGCCCAGATACGGCCTGGAAATCTTCAATATGTACTCGTGCGGCAGGTCGTCCGGCACGCAGACGCCTTTGGCCGGGTTCTCAATCATCCACATCGCGGCCGCGATGACCGAAATGGCGACCTGCATGGTGGTGGCGTTCTGGTGCGGCACCAGCCGGCGCGATTCCCCGATGCTGAGATCGCTGCCCGTCCACCATGAATTGTAGGCGTGGCCCATCAACAGCGCGCCGAGAATGTCGGAGCCGCTGATGATTTCGTCGTTGAGAATGCGCTGGTTCTTTTGGAGTTTGTAATCGTAACCGCGCAGTTCGTTCAGCGACACGATGGCCACGTCGGCCGGGCAATAGGCGTAGTGCACCGTGGGCCGGTAGATGGCCTTGCCGTTCTCCCAGACCGTCAGCCGGTCGGAAATGGTGAACGCCTCGCCGTGGCGCACGACCATGCCGTGGATGCAGTAGTTGGGCACCCAGGACGAGACCCAGGTGTTGATGCCCATGCGGGCGAGGCAAATCTGGTTGCGCGGGCCTTCGGTGTGTTCATACGCCAGCGGCGGCAGCTCCTTCTCGTGCGTGCCCCAGCCCATCTCGGCGGTGGTCGTGCCCTCCTCGCGGAACCCCTCGACGCTCCAGGTGTTGACGAATTCGTCCACCTGCTTCGGCCGGTTGGTGATCTGCGTGTCGCGTTCGCTGCAATGAATCACCTTCACCCCGAGTTTCATCGCCAGGCGGTTGAATTTTTGTTCCGCGATGAGCTGCCGGATTTCGTCGGCGGCCTTGCCCACGACCTTCCTGTCCTTTAGTGCGCGGTTGCCGATGTCAATCAGGCCCTGTTTGGTGAAATGCGAGATGAGGCCGGGATTTGCGCCATGTTCGAGCACCGCCGTCGGGCCGGGTTTGCTCCATTTTGAAATCAGGCGGCGGATGTTCATGTGACGCCAGTACAGTGTCATTTTCTGCGGCGTTGCGGCCCTGGCATTCTCATAGGGGTCCCACAGCTCGACCGATGTGTTGACGTAGAGCACGCCGCGGTCATGGCACCACTGAAGGATTTCGCAACAATCAATGTTCCAGGCCAGATCAATCAAAACGTCGCCGGCCGCCAGATATTTGCCCAACAACGCGCCCATGTTCTCGCGCGTCACGCGCTTGTGGGCGAACTTCACGCCGCGCTTCAGCCAAGGCGCCAGCACGTCGCGGCGATCTTCGAAATCCATGACGGTGATGTTGGGGTACGGCGTCTTGAGGTGTTTGGCCAGAATGGGGAGGGCGCATTGCGCCACGGCTCCGTAACCGACGAACAGGATTTTGTTTTTAAATTCCAACATGGCAAAAATGTTTTGGCGCGGCACTTTGTCCGAATTTTTTTTGCGTTACAAGAATTTATTGAAAAAAGGACGCCGGATGTTGAATCAGATTCGCGGGGACGGTTTGGCTCGCAGCAGTCGCTAGCGCGCCAAAATTTGACTTGTCTCGTCGAAGCAATGGCGCCGATGGATGAAGGCGGAATCCGTAAACAAAAAATGGCCGGGGCGCGCTGCAGCACGGCCCGGCCACAAATCACTTCACCGCGTCGCGCGGAACGATTTTGATGCTGATGATGCCCATGCGCTTGTCGGGGCGGTCCTGCGGATGCGTGGGCGTGGTGCCGATTTTTTCCAAAACGTCGTCCCCTTTGATCAGCTTGCCGAACGTGGTGTATTGATGGTCGAGGAACGCCGGGCTGCCATGACAGATGAAAAACTGGCTGCCGGCGGAATCGGGATTGTTCGAACGCGCCATGGAAATGACGCCGCGAATGTGCGAGCGTTCATTGAACTCGGCCTTGATCTGGTAGCCCGGCCCGCCCGTGCCCCACAGATCTTCCTTGCTCGCATCTTTCGTGAGCGGATCGCCGCCTTGAATCATGAAACCTTTGATGACGCGGTGAAAACAGGTGCCGTCATAAAAGCCTTTTTGGGCGAGGGTTTTGAAATTTTCGACGGTCTTGGGCGCGACCTCGGGCCAGAATTCGATGACCATTTCGCCTTCGGTGGTGTTGATTTGGGCAAGTTCGTTCATAAAATTTCGTGGGTTGGGATTACTTGGCGTTTCCGGCGGAGACGATGGTCGCGGATTTGATGTAATCGAGGTTCGGGAAATCTTTTTTCAAGTAGGCATTGCCTTCACCCTGCACGCGTCCCTGATTCGGCCCTGAACCATACGGAGGGCCGTCGCCATACTCGCTGTTGATTTTGTCCACTACGTCCATTCCCTCAGTCACTTTGCCGAAAGATGAGAACCCCATGCTGTCGAGATTGATGTTGTTGCCGAAGTTAATGAACAACTGTGTGGTGCGTGTGTTGGGGCCGGCGGTGGCGAAGGTGATCGTGCCGCGCGTGTTGCTGCCTTTGACGGGGTCGTCGGCAATCGCCGCCGCGCGCCACTTCGCGGAGACGTTCGGGTCGCCGTGGATGCCGAACTGGCACATGAAGCCGGGGACCACGCGGAAGAAAGCGACGTCCTTGAAATAGCCGGAACGAACAAGGTTGTAAAAACGATCCGCGCCGTTGGGCGAGAGCGATCGGGTGACTTCGATGGTGAACTTCCCCTTGGTCGTGTCGAACTGCGCCTTGAAGGTTTCGGGTGCCTTCTCGGTGAGTTTGGCGGGATCGGTGAAGCCCGGCGAAGCGGTCGAAGGTTTCTCCTCCTTCTTGGCATCTTCGGCCTGAACTATCGCAACGGCGGCAAAAAGGCCGAGCGCACACAGTAAATGAATTGTTTTCATGGGTGCAAAATTTTCCAGACCCGCGGCCAAAAGTCACGCGCGGAATCGGGCATTTCAAGTCATCGGCGGCGGAAATTTTTTGGGCTCTTTTTTATCCTCGTGCTTTTCCTCAGGTTTTTCCTCGTGCTTGCCCGTGTCTTTGTCCTCGTCTTTGTTTTCGTTCATCGCGCGCGTGATGAGGCTGGCGTGGTCGGCTTTGCGCGCGCGACGCAGCAGGAAAACCGTCAGCCCGCCCACCACCGCCAGAAATGCCACGCTTATGGCCAAAACACCTTTCCGGCCGATCCCGGAAATTTCGGACGGTGGCGCAGCGGTGATATTGGATTGAGCGGGAACGGCACCGGTTTGCATCAATGACACAACCTCCGGCGCTCTCACTTCGCCGGCAACCGCGGGTGCGGACGTTGATGTGGTCATCGGCGGCGGGGTGATGGCATTTGTCGTTGTCAGGGGCGCAGTGGTGATATTGGGTTGAGCGGGAACGGCGCTGGTTTGCATCAATGGCACAACGACCGGTGGTTTCACCTTGTGGGCAATCGCGGGTGCGGGCGCCGACGTTGCGGCCATCGGCGGCGGGACGGCAACTTCGTTGGTGTTGGCGGGAATGCTCATGGTTGCGCCGGTTTGCGTGTTGGTTTTGGTTTCGTCAGCCAAAGCCGTCACCATTCCAGCGGCAAAGACGATGGCGTAAATGTAAATCCATGCTTTCATGGGCGGGAATTTCCCAGACACGCGGGCAAAAGTCACGGGCGGAATCAATCCTTTTTCATCGAACGGGCGCGGCGTAACATGAAAAATGCCAGACCACCCGCCACCACCAGAAATGCCATGCCCACGGCCAAAGTCCCTTTATGGCCGGGCCCGGAACTTTCGGAGGGCGGGGTGATGGTATTCGTCCGCGGCAGTAACGCAGTGTCGATTTTGGGTTGAGCGGGAACGGCGCCGGTTTGCATCAATAGCACCTCGTCCGGTGGTTTCACCTCGTTGGTAACCACGGGTGCGGGCGTTGATGTTATGACCATCGGCGGCGGATTGGTCAGTGCCGGTTTCGGCGCGGGCGGCGGCACACGATTGGTGATGGTTGTGCCAACAATAATAAGCGATGGGATGCTGGACCGTGGTGGACTTGGCGGTGCGGGCGCATTCGTAACCTTTGGTGGCGCAGGGACGGCTTCGGGCAAGGGAGGAAACGCCGGAAGACTCACAAACTGGGGCGGAAAACTCACCATGCAACCGGTGTATTGGCCGCGTTGCGAGCGCAACCCGATGACGATTGGCAAACGCGCCTCCTGCCGTTCGCTCTGACGTTGCTGGAAAATTTGATTGATCCCAACGTCGTATGGTGTTCCGTGGATTTCTCCTTTGCCGTCGCAGAAAATCAGCACCGTCAACCGCTCGGAACCCCGCACGACTTGATTCAGCAACGGCAGGAACGCATCAAATCTCGTTGTTTTTGTGTAACGCTGTTTGCCGACAAATACGTTGATGTCCAATGCAATCCCTGCCCCGGTGTCCGGATTCCAGTGTTGCAGCGGAAACTGCCCCGCGTGCAAATCCTGGTCGAACGTCCACACGCCAATGCTGTCACCTGGATGCAACTGCCCGTTCGTGCTGGCTGCCAGTATGTCGTTGAGCGCTTTTTGCACCGCCGGCAAGCGCCGTTTCATGTCTGACGAAGTGTCAAAAATGAGCAGAAAACGGTTGTCCACATTCGGCACCGCCGGTTGCGCACGCACCGTCAGAACCAAAAAAATTCCAGCGAGCAGCACCGCGAAAATGAACGGGCGGTGGACAATTCGATTTTGGCACGTTGGTGTCTTCATTTCAAATCGCGCTTGTGACTTCGGTTAAAACGGTTCCGTTCCGCACGATTGTAATTTTGCAATTCATCCTGCAATTCCGTCAGCGCATTTTCAACCATGCAAATGAAATTCGCGCAACTCGACGCCAGGCCCCCCATGCCCGTGACCGTGTCGCGCTCGGCAACATCGTCCGTGACGGTCAGTACTTCACCGTGGGCGCTGAACCGGTGCGCCGCACGCTCAATCATGTCATCGGCGGTCTGCCCGGCGCACGAAAATAAAACCTCAACCGCCGGATTCGATTCCTGCGGCGGCGTTCCCGCCGGCGCGCCGGAACCGTCGAAGAAAATCGTGACCGGCGTGCCCGTCGCGTCGTGATAGCGCGTGAGCACGTGAACCAATTCCTCGCGCACGCGAGCCGAATGACGCGGCCGGCCGGGAGCCAGTTCCGGCCAGTTGTGCAGCAGGCTGTAGCCATCCACCAAAATGCGCGCCAGCGCCATGTGCGTATCGTAGCCCTTCACCGCATAAAGGGAAAAGGGAAATTCCGGGCCGGATGGGCGCTGCTGCTCCCTTGTCTGGCCGGGAATTTTCGTGGTTAATTTTTGGCCATTCAGCTAAATTACCGCAACCGTTTGCCATGGCCGCCGCCAAAACCATCTTTCAAAAATCAAATCGCGGCATCGCCGCGCTGGCACTGGTTGTTTTCGCGCTCGACCAATTCACAAAATGGCGGGTGCTGCGCTCGCTCGCTTTGGGCGACGAAAAGATCGTCATTGATGGTTTTTTCAAATTGGTTCACTGGGGCAACACCGGCGCAGCGTGGAGCCTCTTCAGCGGCAACAACGCCGCGCTCGCCCTGGTCGCCCTGTTCGCGCTCATCGCGCTGTTTCTTACGCGCCACCACTTCAGTTCGCACACGCTCTCCGGCCAGATTGCCTTCGGCCTGATTTTCGGCGGCATCGCCGGCAACCTCGCTGACCGCCTGCTGCCCGGCCGCCACGCGGTCGTGGATTTTCTTTATTTTTACCTGCAACAACGCGGCGGACGCGTCATTGATTTTCCCGCCTTCAACGTCGCCGACACCGCCATTTGCACCGGCGTCGGGCTGATTTTTCTCATCACCTGGAAAACCGAGCACACACCCAAACCTGCGGTCAATTAATGCGCCATGTCCGTGCGCACGGAAAAATTCACTGTCGAAAAATCGCTCCCGTCCGGGCGGCTTGACACTTTCTTGCGTGAAAAATTTCCCGCCGCCTCGCGCGGCGCATTGCAACGGCTGATTGAACAAGGCCACATCCGCGTCAACGGTCACACGGTCAAACCCACGCACAGCCCGCGCGCCGGCGAACAAATTGAAGTCCATTGGCCGGAGGCAAAATCCGCTGAAGCACAACCGGAGGAAATTCCGCTCAACATTCTTTTTGAGGACCAATCGCTGCTCGTGCTGAACAAACCCGCCGGACTGGTCGTGCATCCCGCCGCCGGGCACGAGGAACATACTCTCGTCAACGCCCTGCTCCACCACTGCCAGGGTTCGCTCAGCGGCATCGGCGGCGTCGCGCGGCCCGGCATCGTCCACCGGCTCGACAAGGAAACCAGCGGCTGCCTCGTCGTCGCCAAAAACGACGAAACGCACCTTGTGCTCTCGGCGCAGTTCGCAAAACGGCAGGTTGAAAAAATTTACAATGCGATTGTGTGCGGCGAACTCGCGCGCGAATCCGGTGAAATCCGCGCCGCCATCGCCCGGCATCCGTCGCACCGCAAGCGCATGGCGGTGCGGGACGACGATTCCGGCCGCGCCGCGCACACGAGTTATCGCGTGCTCGAACGATTGAACGCCGCCACGTTTGTTGAGGCGCAGTTGCACACGGGGCGCACGCATCAGGTCCGCGTGCATTTCCAATTCCTCGGCCATCCGCTGGTCGGCGACGAAACCTACGGCGCACGGCAGAATGCCCGGCTAAAGGAATTGACGAACTACGCCGCGCCGCGCGTGATGCTGCACGCGCGTGAGCTTTCGTTCATCCATCCGCGCACGCAAAAGCAGTTGAGCTTTGAAGCGCCATTGCCGAAGGATTTTCGCGAGGCGCTGAAATTTTTGCGCTGAACATTTAAGACCAAACTGAAGTGGCAATGGGTGTGGCCGTGGCCAATGAAGTTAATTGCGAATAGCTGCTGGCAGGATATACCGCTGAAGCATATCGAGCGGTTGTCCCAACAACTCATTGTCATTCCAGCCGGTGAACACAGCGACCATTTGCAGGGTCGGAAAGACAATAATAAACTGCCCGCCTCTGCCTCGCGCACTATATGACTCAACAGTTTGACCGCGCACATGAAATGAACCGAGCCACCATTGATAACCATATCCATCGGCTAAAAACCATGCTGGAAGTTGACCAGCGCCAACTTGTTGTTTCGTGGATTCTTTGACCCACTTTTCGCTCACGATTTGTTTTCTCTGCCAGCGCCCACCATTCAAAAAGAGATAACCCACTTTCGCCATGTCACGCGGTCGCAACGCGAGGCCTCCTAATGTGTTGACGACGCCATTGGGAGCTTTTCCCCAAGAATAGTTTGTAATGCCAAGTCGCGAAAAAAGATAACGCTCGGCAAATTTATCCGCCTTCAATCCAGAAGCTTTGTAAATGATTTCACCAAGCATGAGAGAAATGCCGCTATTATAGACGAATTTCGTGCCAGGCGACGTGGCGACTGGTCTTTCGAGAACATATCTAAAAAAATCAGCTTTGCTGGCCATCACAGCGGCGTCATTGCGGGAATCGGTGTAGGGATATCTCCACTCGTCCCATGACAAGCCTGCCGTCATGGAAAGCAAGTCTTTCAGGCGAATCTCGTCCTTTTCCTTATTTGTGAAGATGTCGGAATATTCGTGGAAAAAACTGGAAATCTTCTCATCAACGTTGCGAATCAAATGCTGATCAATCGCAATCCCGATTAAAATGGAATTCACACTTTTTGTCGCCGAAAGCATCTCGTGCAGTGTGTCCCCCGTGAATGTCCGATATTGTCCGAAGCTATCCTGACCTGGAAAATATTCTTCGACGACGAGTTCGCCGTTTTTAACCAGAAGCACGCTGTGGATGTTTTTGTAACTATTGTCGCCAATTCGTTCAAACAATTCTTTGATCAAGCTGGCGTCAAGATGGACGCTGTTCAAAGAAGCGGTTTCCCATCCGTCATTTGTTTTTTTAGGAACGGTGTATTGATAACCCTTGATATTATTGGTAGCGGTTTGGTTTTCCGCGTAGCTAGAGAGGACAACAAGGACTAGCACCCATGCCAAAAACGATTTCATCGTTCGGACGCTAAACTCTCATTTTTGCCGCGTCCAGTTTGATTTTTCGGAGGGTCAAGTTCCACGAGACCCTGAAATTTGGGACTCGCAGAGCCCGCCCCTCCGAAAATGGAAAATTTGTTCGCCTGCCGCGCCGGTTTTTTGCATATTCACCGCAATGAAATCCATGACGGGCTACGGTCGCGGCGAGTGCGCACGGGACGGTTTCAAAATCACCGTGGAACTCAGCGCGGTGAACCGCCGGCAGACGGAAATTTCCGTGAACCTGCCGCGCGAACTGGAAATGATCGAAGCGCCGGTTCGCGACGCGATCAACCGCCACATTGCGCGTGGACGCGTGACGGCGCGGATTTCCATTCACGCCGCCGAGGGCAAATTGTCGGCGCGCATGCACATCAATCTGCCGCTCGCCAAAGCTTACGCGACCGAGCTCAACCGCCTGGCAAAACAATTGAAGCTGCCCGGCGAAGTGACGCTGGATCAAATCGTCCGTGCGCCGGGAGTTTTTCAGACGGACGAGGAATTGGTCGAGGCCGAAACCGTCTGGCCGATTGTGGAAAAGGCCTTGAAGCAGGCGCTGACCGCACTGGTGAAAATGCGCGAACGCGAAGGCGCGCATCTCGCGCAGGATCTGGCCGCGCGCGTTGGCGTTCTGCAAAAATGTGCCGAACAAATCCAAAAACACGCGCCGCAAACGGCGGAGCGTTACCGCCAGCAGCTCCTCGAGCGTATAAAAAGCGCCGGGCTGGAATCACCCGCGCCGGACGACGAACGGTTGTTGAAGGAAATCGTCCTGTTCGCCGACCGTTCGGACATTTCGGAGGAATTGACGCGGCTGCAAAGCCATTTCCAACAGTTCGAAGATTGCCGCAAATCGAAGGAGCCGGTGGGCCGCACGCTGGACTTTCTCGCGCAGGAAATGAACCGTGAAATCAACACCATCGGCTCGAAGGCCAACGACGCGCTGATTTCGCGCGACGTCGTGACGCTGAAGGCGGAACTGGAAAAGTTCCGCGAGCAGGCGCAGAACGTCGAGTGAGTGACGAGTGACAGGTGACATGAACGTCGAGAGTCGAAAGTCGAGAGTCGAAAGTCAGACCCGTAAGGCTGTGGCCGGTGGACCGCTGCTGATTCTGATCTCCGCCCCTTCCGGCGGCGGGAAGACGACGTTGTGCCAGCAGTTGCTCGCCGCCCGGCCGGACATGACGCGCGCCATCACCTGCACGACGCGCGCGCGGCGACCCGGTGAAAAGGACGGTGTGGATTATTATTTTTTTGGACCGCCGGAATTTGAGCGGCGCGTGCAAGCAGGCGAGTTCATCGAGCACGCGACGGTTTTTGGCCGCAGTTATGGCATTTTGCGCTCCGAACTGCTGGACAAATTGCGGCGGGGCAAGGATGTTTTGCTGAATGTGGACGTGCAAGGCGCGGCGACAATTTGCGACCGGGCGCAGGCCGATCCGGATTTGAAACGCGCGCTGGTGACGGTATTCCTGACTCCGCCGTCCATCGCCGTGCTGGAAGAACGTTTGAAAAAACGCGCTTCGGACGCGCCGGAAGAAATCCAAAAACGGCTGGGCATCGCGCGGCGGGAAATCGCGCAATGGAAAAATTTCGATTATCTTTTGATCAGCTCGACGATTCAGGAGGATTTGCGGCGGATGCTGGTGATTGTCGAGGCGGAAAAATCGCGCGTGGCGCGGTCGCACCCGCCGGAGTTTTAACCGCTAATCGGCGCTGATGGCCGCTAATTAAATCAGCGAAGATTAGCGAAAATTAGTGGTTCAAGTTACACTCGAAGCATGAGCGTTTCAAAAAACATTGTTCTCGGCGTGACCGGCTCAATTGCCGCGCACAAGGCGGCGGATTTGGCGAGCCTGCTGACCCGGCAGAAATGCAGCGTGCATGTGGTGATGACCGCCGACGCGCAACGGTTCATTACCTCATTGCCGTTCAAGGTGCTCTCGCGCCATCCGGTTGTGACCGGTCTTTACGACGAGGAGGAAGGCTGGAAGCCGGCGCACATTGAAATGGCAGATGAGGCCGGCCTTTTGCTGGTCGCGCCGGCGACGGCGAATGTCATCGCGAAACTGGCGCACGGTCTGGCGAACGACGCGCTGACGTGCATTGCGCTGGCGTTGAATCCGAAGGCCAGGATTTTAATCGCGCCGGCGATGAACGGCAAAATGTGGCTGCACCCGGCCACGCAGCAGAATGTGAAAACGCTGAAAGCGCGCGGCGCGGAATTCATCGGTCCGGATGAAGGGATGCTTTCGTGCGGTTACGAAGGCATTGGCCGGATGTGGCCGGTGGAAGCGATTGCCCAGCGCGCGCTGAAACTGGTGCGCTGAAAATTTTCCCGCCGGACGCGAGCTTATGAAACCAAGCCCCTGGCAATGGTTGAAGCGGTTGTTCACGCTGCTGGAAATCCCGGCGCCGGATCCGCCACGCCTGCTCCGCCGCATCGAAATCATGGAGCGGAACATCGTGCTGCCGGTCAAGGCCGTCGCCATCGGGTTCATTTTTTATTCATTTGTTTCGACCCCGTGGTTCGGAGTGACGTTGAGCGTGGTGGATGTGACGGTTGAAACGGTTCAATACATTTTCTGGTTTTACGTGCTTGCCAGTGCCGCATTGGCCGCACTGCTGCTGAATATGGGGCGGCTGCCGCTGGCAGTCGTGCAATGGACAGTGGTCACGAGCAGCCTGGTGGACGGACTTTTCCTCACGGGAATGACGATAATCACCGGCGGCCTGGACAGCATTTTATTCTGGCTGTTTGTCGCATTGATCATTCGCAACGCGGTGAGTGTGCCGGCGGGGTTTTCGCAACTGTTTTTGAATTTTGCGATCAGCCTCTGCTACGTGCTGGTTGTCGCGCTGGACATTTCCGTGGCCCAAAATCTGGACGAGTTCACGCGACGCGCACTGGATTGGCCAGTGCACGAGGATTTGGGCGAGCCGTTTGTGCTGCGGCTGGCCGTGCTTCTGCTCACGACGGTTTGCTGCTACGGCGCACAGGCGCTGCTGGAACGTCAGCGGCTGGCCGTCGAGGAAGCGGAAGAATTCGCCGCGCGCGAAGGACAACTGCGTTCCGCCGGCAGGCTTGCCGCTGAGTTTGCGCATCAAATTAAAAATCCGCTGGCCATAATCAACAATGCCGCATTTTCGCTGCAACGCGCCCTGCGCGATGCCAAGACTGAAGTCGCGCAGCAAATCGGAATTATTCAGGAGGAAGTGGCGCGCGCCGATCAGGTCATCACACAAATCATGGGCTACGCGCAATTGAGCGAAGGTCATGTCGAAAAACTCAACGTCATCGAGGAACTCAACCGCGCCATGGCGCAGGTGTTCCCGTCCGTCATGCCGACAGGCATTCAAGTCCACCGCGAATACGGTCACGGTTTTCCCCCATTACTGATGCAGCGCGGCCATTTATCTGAGATTCTTGTGAACCTTTTAAAAAATACACGCGAAGCGCTGATCGAAAAAGGCAACGTGTTTGTCACCGCTGATTGCCACCGCGATCATTCGATTGAAATTTCCGTGCGCGACGATGGCCCCGGCATTGCGCCCGACAAAATCGAACGGATTTTCGAGGCTTACTACACCACAAAAGAACGCGGCACGGGTCTTGGACTCGCGATCGTGAAACATAACGTCGAACTTTACGGCGGCAATGTGCGCGTTGAATCCGAGCTTGGAAAAGGTGCGAAATTTACGTTAATCTTTCCGCAGAAAGCATTGATGAACCCGGCCAAATGAGCGTACCGTTGCCACCCGTGCTCGTCGTGGACGACGAGAAGAACATGCGCCTGTCCTTGCAGACGGTGCTGAAGGACGAAGACTATGCTGCCCGCGCAGTCGAATCCGCCGAGGAAGCATTGACCCTGCTGGCGCGCGAGGAATTTTTCATGGTCATCACCGACGCCCGGCTCGGCGGCATGAGCGGCTATGAATTCCTCGCCAAAATCCACAACCAATGGCCCGACCTGCCGGTGCTCATGCTCACCGCCTACGCCACGCCAAAACTCGCCGTGGAAGCGATCAAGGCCGGTGCGATTGACTACGTGTCCAAACCGTTCGCGCCGGAGGAGTTGCTTCACGCCGTCACCCGCTGCGCCGAGCGTTACCGGCTGTTGCGGGAAAATGCCGCGCTGCGTTCGCGCGCCAATGAAATTTTCAGCCTTGACCAGATCGTTGGTGAATCGCAAAAAATCCGCGAGCTGCGGAAATTGATCCAAACGGTCGCGCCCACTGACGCGCGCGTGCTCATTCTTGGCGAAAGCGGCACGGGCAAGGAACTGGTCGCCGGCGCATTGCACGGATTGAGCCAGCGGCACGAGGCGAATTACATCCGCATCAACTGCGCCGCCATCCCCGACACTCTGCTCGAAAGCGAACTGTTCGGCCACGAAAAGGGCGCGTTCACCGGCGCGTTGAAACAAAAACCCGGCCGCGTTGAGGAAGCCGATGGCGGCACGATTTTTCTCGATGAAATCGCGGACATGAGCAAGCCGCTTCAAGCCAAGCTGCTGCGGTTTTTGGAGGACGGCACGTTCACGCGGGTCGGCGGCACGCACGAACTTCGCGTCAACGTCCGCCTCATCGCCGCGACCAACCGCGACATCGTGCAAGCCATCGCCGAAAGCCAGTTCCGCGAGGACTTGTTTCACCGCCTGAACGTGGTGCAATTCCGCCTGCCGCTGCTGCGCGATCGGGACGGGGATGTTTTGCTGCTGGCCGGGCATTTTTTGAAAATGTTCCGCGCCGCGATGAAGACCAATGTGAATGGCATCGCGCCCGCCGCGCGCCAGAAACTGCTTTCGCATACGTGGCCCGGCAATGTCCGCGAATTGCGCAACGTCATCGAACGCGCGCTGATTTTGGAAACGACGCACGAGATCCAGGCGTCCAGCCTGCCGGATTTCCAGGTCGAAACGCGTTTGCAAAAAACCGCGTTCACACAAGCCGCACCCAATGAATCGCTGGACGACGCGCTGGCGCGTCTGGAGCGTGAATTAATCACCAGCGTGCTGGAACAAAACGATTTTAACCCGACACGCACTGCCGAACGGCTTAAGCTAAGCCGGCATTCGCTCCGTTACCGGATGCAACGGCTGAATATGGACTTCGGCGACAGCACACCGGATGAAAGCCGGTAACTTTTAACCGGCAAATTTTTGAGAACTGATTATATTTTGATGCCATGGATGACGCACTGCCAGCCGTAGGCCGGATGACACCAGCATGGGTGGATTTTTTCATCATGGCCGGCGCCTTCCTGCTGGTGGCGATCGGCGCGCTGATCTGGATCTTTTTCTTTCGCAAGCCGGGACGACGACGGCGCAAACATCGCCATCGCCATGAACGTCGTTCGCCAAATCCCACCCTCGCCCAAAACGGCGGGCTGCCGCCGGTTCGCCAGGAAGAAAAACCTTTCCGCCGGCCGCCACCAACACCTCAACCATAAATGCATCACAGCCGCGCGATCACCCGCAAAAGCGCCTCAAATCTGGCGCTGGCCTTTGTGGTGTTGCCGCGAGCCAAACGTGACGCCATGTCCGCGCTCTACGCCTTTTGCCGCGAAGTGGATGACGCGGCTGACGAAGAATCTGCTCCGGTTGAAAAACGCCGTGAGCGACTCGCTGACTGGCGGACCGACGTCCGGCGGGCCTGCGAAAACCAGACGCCGGAATTCGTCATCAACCAGGAATTCCAACCCCTCATCCGCAAATATCATCTGCCATTCACGCTCTTCGATGAATTGATCAAAGGCTGCGAGATGGATTTGGACATCAAGCGCTATGAAAATTTTGAGCAACTCGAGCTTTATTGTTATCGCGTCGCGTCGGTCGTCGGCCTGTTGAGCATTGAGATCTTCGGCTGCCAGAATCCTGCGTGCCGCGACTACGCCGTGTATCTCGGCAAGGCGCTGCAACTCACGAACATCCTGCGGGATGTCCGCACCGACGCCGGACGCGGCCGGATTTATCTGCCGCTGTCCGAATTGAAAAAATTCAACGTGTCGCCTGACGAAATTTTGCGGCACGAATATTCCGAACGCTTCGCGCAGCTCGCCGCCGGCGTCGCCGGACGCGCCAAAAATTTTTATCGCCTCGCCCGGGAAACACTGCCCGCTGAAGACCGGCGCTCAATGGTCGCCGCCGAATTGATGGGATCGGTTTACTGGCGGTTGCTGCAAAAATTGGAACAACAGCGGTTCAACGTCTTTGGCCCCCGCCCCGTCCGGCTTCATTTGGGCCAAAAACTGACTTTGATTCTGCGTTCGTGGTTCCGTTCGGCCATGGGAGCCATCAAACCGGACTATGGCACACCCTGATTCCGCCCGGCGCCTCATCGTCAACGCGGACGATTTTGGCCGTTCGCATTCCATCAATGAAGCCGTCATCCGCGCGCATGGCGAAGGGATTTTGACCAGCGCCAGCCTGATGGTGAACGAATCCGGCTTCGACGAAGCGGTTAAGCTGGCAAAGGAAAATCCAAAACTTGGCGTCGGCCTGCATCTCTCCCTCCTGTGCGCACACTCCGCGCTGTCGCCGGAAAAAATCCCCGGCCTGGTCAACCCGCGTGGCGAATTTTCCAACAACCCCGTCAGCGTCGGTTTTCGTTATTTTTTCAATCGCAGCCTGCGCGAACCACTGCGAGCGGAAATCCTCGCGCAATTTGCACGGTTCCACGCCACCGGCCTGCCGCTCGACCACGTTAACGGCCATTTGCACCTGCATCTGCATCCGGTTGTTTTCGGAATTTTGATGGAAGATGCGGAAAAACTGGGCATCCAGCGGATGCGCTTCACCCGTGACTGTCTCGCCCGCAGCCGGCGCATGACGCACGGCCGCTGGTTTTATCGCGTCGCACACGCGGCGATTCACCAATGGCTTTCCGGCCGCGCCCGCGAGCCGTTGCGCCAGCGCGGCATCAAGCATGCGCAAATCACGTTCGGCCTGTTGCAGGATTCCCATGTGGACGAGGCATACGTATTGAAGCTGCTGCCGGAATTGCCACCGGGCGATTCGGAGCTTTACTCGCATCCGTCGCTGGATGAATTTAAGCATGAGTTCGACGCGCTCGTGAGTCCATGCGTGAAGGAACAGATAAAAAAACTCGGCATCGAATTGATTCGTTACCAGGATTTGTAGCATGACAAAGATTCTCGTTATTTTGATTTTTGCGCTGTGTGTGGAAGCCGTCGGCGTGGTGTTTTTGAGCAAAGGGCTGAAGCAAATCGGGGAAGTGCAAAGCATCAGCGCGCGCGAAATCGGACGCATCATCGCCAAGGGCACGACCAATCAAAGCGTGCTGCTGGGCGTGGCGCTGGAAGCGGCGTTTTTTGGCGCGCTGCTTTATCTGCTTTCCCAACGCGACGTGAGTTTGATCTGGCCGCTGACCGCGCTCGGCTTCCTCATCACCGCGCTCGCGGCAAAGTTTATTTTGAAGGAAGAAGTGACGGCGTTGCGTTGGGCGGGCGTTTTGTTGATCGTCATCGGCGCTTCACTCGTCAGCTATAGCGAAAAGGCAAAATCAAAACCGCCGGCACCCGCGCCTGCTGTCAAAGAGTCTGTTCCCACCCAATAATTTCGCAGCCGCCGGCGCTTGCCGCGTCGAAGCGTAGCGCAGGGCGGGTCAGGAGACCCTCATCATTTTCGATTGACGATATACGATTTACGCGTCGCGCATGAATTGTGGAAGGATTCGCAAATCGCAAATCGCATATCGTAAATTCAGTTGGCGCCTCGTGACCTCGGCTGCTACAGAAGCCTGGAAAGGGTATCCGCCAGTTGTTCCGCGGCAAACCGGGTCTGTTTCTGTAATTTCAGCAACGCGCCGATTTTTCCCGGTGACTTTGCAATCGCCCACGCCAGTTTGCCGTAATCCGGATTCATGTCCGGTTTGGCCAGCGCGTTGAAATCCAAAGGCAAATCCTCGTTGGCCGTGTCCGAAATCACACGCACGGTCGCGCAGGGAATGCCACGCTCGCGGCAGACGGCATGAATCGCCCCCGATTCCAGCTCCACCGCGTCCGCACCGGTTTCAGCGCGCAATTTTTTCTTTTCGGCGACCGTCGTGGCGATGCGGTCGGCGCAGAAAAACTTCGCCGGTTTTGCGCCGGCGGCGGCCAATTTGGAAACCAACCCCTCTCCGGTCCTGCCGGCCACCCTCTCCCCGCCCGGCGGGGAGAGGGACGGGGCGAGGGGCACGTTTACCGTTTCAAAAATCACGTCACCCAGTTTCAAATCCGGATTCAATCCGCCGGCAAAGCCACAAGTCAGCACTAAATTGGGTGGGGCGAGGCTACTGACGAGCCGGTCTTGGCTGGGCGAAATGTCTTGAGAACGGCTCGCGGGGACGCTCGCCCCACCAGAACGGCCAGCTAGAAATCCACGGACGGACTCTTCCGCGTTCTTCCGCCCGACGCCGGTGACAATAATGGCGACATCCGGTTTGTCCGCCGCGATTTTCCGAAACGGCGCGGCTTCTTCTTTCAACGCGAAACAAACGAGCAAGTGCATGACGAGAAAGATTTAAAACAAATACTGCGCCTAATTACCACTCCATTGGTAATCATACCCTGCGGGCGGATCGTAATAAGCTGCGACCGAGATGCCCCCATTGGGATAGCTGATCGTGCTGTTCCAATAAATATTGATGTAGCTGACGTGGCTGTCCGCAAAACTGACCATATTTCTGGCATCGTTAAACATCGGCCAACCACCTGGCACCGGCGGTTTCGGCTGATGCCATGAATAGGGTTCGAGGGCCGACGCTTCTACAACCAAAACTGTTTTGGCGGAATTTTTAACCGCACTGAGTTTTTGGCCGCCGATGCCGGGCAAGACTCCGTTGTAAGCGAAATTGGGATAGTTGGTGGTGAGCAGGTTCGCGCCGTTAAATGCATAACTTGAAAAATCAAAAGTCCGCTGCTCGTGCAGGCCGTTCGGCACATAGGCACCGGAAGACTCAACGTAATAATATGTGTCTGCCGGGCAGGCGAAAATCTTGTCTTGCGGTGACGAAGGCCCGTGCAGGCCGACGTAGCTTTTCACGACCTCTTTGTAGAGGATATATGTGGCGGTGCCCGTATTAGGCAACGTATCGTCATTTTCCCCGGCATACATGTGAACGCCCAGATTGATTTGTTTCAGATTGTTCAAACACTCCGTTCGCTTGGCCCGGGCTTTCGCGCTAGACAAAACAGGCAACAATAAAGCGGCCAGTATGGCGATGATCGCAATCACCATCAGCAATTCAATCAGGGTAAATCCCTTGCCGAGCTTCAGGCATTGAAGCTGTGCCTTAAAAAATTTCTGTCGCGAGATATTCACTTTATCCCCGCCAGCCTTTCCTTCCAAACCCGGTAAAGCTCCACCGTGGCGCGGACGTCGCGCAGGCAGTATTCGGCAATTTCCCGGAATTTCCCCTCGGCCATCAACGTGTTCACGTCCATGCCGGTGACGCCGTGGCTTTTGGGCGATTCGATGCCGAACGCCTTGCAGTAAAAATCCAGGTTGAACCGCCGCGCCGCGCCTTCGCGCCCGCTCACGCCGTAAAATGTGAATTGTTCCGCCAAGTCGCAATGCGGCTCGACGGCGTAACGATAGCCCAGCCAGTTCTTTTTCGAGATGGGCACGTTGAGCAGCGCCGAGCGGAGATAAATGAACGGCACGTCGAAGCCACGACCATTGAACGTGACAACCGAATCGTAATGCTTCGCCACGTCCCAGAACGCCGTGAGCAATTCAAATTCATCCGCGCAGGGCATAAACTCAACCGGCCCCGCCTCGCCCTCGGCTTCCTCAAAATCTTCAGCGAGAAACAGCACCTGGCCGCGCTGCGTGTCCGCATTCAGCATGGCAACGCAGACGACTTGGGCGGTGAACGGCCAGAGATTGAACTGCTGCCGGATTTCGGCGCGTTTGGTTTCGCGGGCCGGCTCATCGGCAATTTTTTCAGCCTCGCGAAACAGGTATTCCTGCTGCGCCTCATCAAAAATGTCGAGCGGCAGCGCAGAAGTCTCAATGTCGAAAACAATGGTGGCCATGATGATTTGCAGTTAACGTAAAATCTCTTCAAGCTGCGCCGCAGTAAAAATCTTTTTGGCTGCTTCGGCAAATTCGACCGTGCCAGAATGATAGTTCTGGCTGAAAACGCGAACTGAATCAATCAAGTCAGCTTTCGTTTGCTCTTTCAGCGAGGCAGGCGCTTCCCGATAATCAGAAAACAAACTGTTCCACTCGTCACATCCCGTGCAGTAATCACCGTCATTGACCAGAAGGTTGTAATAATTTGCGATTCTTGAATTTGAACTTTGAGAACCACAAAGTTTTTCAGCAAATCTGTTTAACTGGGTTGCAATTTGATTCATTTGCTGCGGTGTGATGTTTAGCTTTGCACGCGTCTCGTCCGAAGCATTGGGCAGCGATCGAAAACGAGCGGCTTCGTGATAAACCAATTTGTAAGGATCAGATGGTGAATAGGGAAAACTTTCCGATTGATGATAAATTGTGACATCTAAAAATCCGGATTTAATTTCGACGCCGCCATCTTCTGTTGTCTTAAAAGTGGGGGTGAAATCAATCGGCGGGTCAGTTGTTAGATAAGGGACAGATGGAGGCTGTGGGCGAGGTGGAGCAATGGAAATTGGACCGGCGAGAGCTTTCAGAGCTTGAAGCGCGTGCAGGTTATTAGTCCACATTTCAGGCGTGCCGTCAGGATAATTTGGGCTATCGCTGCCGGGGAAACTGAACTCATAATTGTATTCAAAGTGAGGAGCATTGGGACATAATTTAACTTCGTATAGGATCTGATAATTCCGTCCGCTCCAAGCCACGTCGAAGTCGAGACAACTCAACATTGTCGGTATGGCTTTTTCGCCGACATACATTTGTAGCAGGCGAAGCGAGTCATACCACTCATGAGTGTTATATTCGCGACTCATGAGAACCGGTAATAACCATTCGGCCTGTATCGGCTGATGCAACTTTTCCGCCAGCGCTAGCACAATTTCGTAACGCAGCGAAAGATAGTTCGTGTTGATGCAATGCGTAAGCGCAGCGATGGCGTTTGAACCACCAAAGTTCACCAGCGCATTTACGGCGGCGCGTTGTAATTCGATTTGCCCAGCGTCGAGCGTGTTGGTGATGACAGGAAACGCGCGGTCAGATTTTGATGTGCCCAACGCCAATACTATGGCTTCCGCCACCGGTGATTTTTCCCTGGGCAGCGCGCCGAGCAATGCATCAACGGCTCGCGGCTTTTGTATTGCTCCCAGAGAACCAGCAGCCGCTGCCCGAATTTTTGGATCTGAATCTTTCAGGCCTGTTAGCACAATGTCCAAAGAAGCGTCCGTCGGAATCAACGAAAGTGCTCCCAGCGCGCCAGAGCGCCGGTCCATAGTGCCGCTTTTCGCCAGTTGGGCCAATCGCGGCACTGCGTCATCCCGCCCGAAACGAGCAATTAAAGCGAGGGTTTCATCAAGGTCTTGCCCTTGAACTGATTGAGCTATTACAACAAGTTCATCAAGAACTTTCGACACGCGCTCGGGTGTGCGCTCAAGAATTGTCAGCGTGAAAATGGAATTGACGACAGGATTGGTTGTTTCCTTTTGGGACCAACGTTCGTCAAATGCAAACCTGCAATTGACGGTGTAAATGCCGGGTTTGTCTATGATGCGAAAACTTGTGAGGTCAATGACGTTCGTAAAAATCTGGCCTGTCTTAAGATTCACTGACTGGAGAAATCCGCCGAAGTCGAAAGGATGTTCGATGGGATCGGGAAGCGCTTTGCCATTGGCATCCGTGACGGTGATTTTAAACCTGTCATGACGACCAGTTCCGCGATAGTCACCTCCAAACGTAAACTTGAAATCATTCGTGCCTAGATTCTCAACGGTGAATTTAACCTGAAGAGGCTCACCCCAAACTAGTTGGGCTTTGTAAGGAATGAAGCCAGCCCGAAGTTTGGCCGTTGGAACATTATAATCCTTCAAATAGGGTTTTAAATCATCAGGCATCGGCTGTGCCACGACTTGTTGCCCGAAAACTGGGTTACATACGACTGCCAAGATAAGTGAAAGAAAAATAGATTGAACGCTGAATAGTTTGATAGCCGATGAAAGTTGCATTTTCATTGAAAGCTACAGGGCTTTTCCCGCAAAAAGTTAGCTAGCGCAAGAGAATTTTCCTTCAAACCGGCTCGGCAATCAAATCGTAGTCCGTGTGCCCGACCACTTTGACTTGGGCAAATTCTCCAATCGGCAGTCTGCCGCACACGTAAACCCGGCCGTCAATGTCCGGAGCATCGGCCTCGCCGCGAGCGGTAAAAGTAGCGCAGGCGTCCCGCCTGCCTTTCCCAAATTTTCCTCGTTGGCCCGGTGCAGGCGGGACGCCTGCGCTACCTTCTGCGCGAATCCATCCGTGTTCCCATGAACTGACATTGGCCTGGCGAAGTTGTTCTTCATTCGCACGGCCTTCGACGAGCACTTTAAGGGTGCGGCCAACAAAGGATTCGGAAACCTGTCGGGCGACTTTGTGCTGTTCGGCCATCGCCAGCTTGCGGCGCTGCCGTTTCACCTGGTCGGGAATTTGTCCGGTCATCGCGCCGGCGCGCGTGCCGTCTTCCTTGGAATATGCAAACACACCGAGCCGCTCGAATTTCGTCTCGCGGATGAAATCGAGCAGCGCGTTGAAGCTCGCCTCGGTCTCGCCGGGAAAACCGACAATGAACGTCGTCCGCAGCGCGATGCCCGGCACGCCGACGCGGATTTTCCGGAGCAAATCCACGATGTATTGTCGCGAGGTTTCGCGCCGCATCCGTTCAAGCATGTTTTCGTGGATGTGCTGGAGCGGAATGTCCACGTAACGCGCCACCTTCGGGCATTCGGTAATGGTCGAGATGAGTTCGTCCGTCCAATGCGCCGGATGGGTGTAAAGCAGGCGAATCCAGAAATCGCCTTTGAGCGAATTCAGCTCGCGCAGCAGCGTGCAAATGGTCGTGGCATCGGCGGAAAGCGACTTGGCCGCCGCGGAAAATTTTTCTGGTGACGAAATCGCACGGCTGTGGTTCGGGCGCAAATCGAGGCCGTAATAGGTCGAGTCCTGCGAAATCAGGTTCAATTCCTTCACGCCGTCAGCAATCAGCGCCTTCGCCTCGGCGACGATATCCGCCTGCTGGCGGCTGCGATGCGAGCCTCGCATGCGGGGAATGATGCAAAAGCTGCACGGATGATTGCAGCCCTCGGCGATTTTGACGTAGGCGAAATGCCTGGGCGTGAGGCGGAACCGCGGCGTGCCGAAATCGGGGATGAAGGTAGGCCGCTGGTTGACGTCAACCAGCGGTTTGTGACGCGTAGCGGCGTCTCGGTAGAGCGCCGCCGATGTTTCCTTGACGGATGAAATGGCGGCGCTCTGCCGAGGCGCCGCTACGACAGTTTTCGTCTTTCCGAATTTCCCGGTGCCGCGAAGTGCTTCGGCTTTTTCATGCCCGGAGGCTGCACTGTCCTTGTTCAATTCAGCCAGCCGCCCGGCGACTTTATCTTTCGATGTTGAACGTTGAATGTTGAATGTTGAATGTTTTCCCATCCGCTCCGCGCGCCGCGCCACCGCCTGCCGGACGATGTCCGACACCTGCGCGACCTGGTCAATGCCCATGAAGGCGTCCACCTCGGGCAGGAGCTTCGGCAATTCGTCGCGGAACCGTTGCGGCAGGCAGCCGGAAACAATCAGGCTCTGGCCGCGATTTTGGGCGGCGCGGACCTCGGCGGATTCGAGAATGGTGTCCACGCTCTCCTCCTGCGCGGCGTCAATGAACGAGCAGGTGTTGACGATGACGGCGTCGACCGACGCGGGGTCGTTGGTGATTTCCACGCCGTCCCGGAGCAGCGCACCGAGCATGATTTCGGCGTCCACCAGATTTTTGGCGCAGCCGAGCGAAATCAAACCCACCCGCAACGGGCGTTGGCGGTTGTTTGCTTTGGTCACAGGCTGGACAACTTACGCGATGCTTCTTCAGAGATGCAACAGTGCAGATGAACCTCGCGTCATACTTGCCAACCGGCATTGCCTTCACGTCGAACGACGGGGAGAACAGCGCCGCAACTGTGAACGCCCAGCCCTTGCTCCGTCAGGATGAAACTTCGCCCCGAAAATGCCGGTTCACGATGACCATCGGAGTTCGGAGCAAAAACCCGCGAACGAGACCGCGTGCGTAACGGACGGCGCCAGATCAGCCGTTCAGGGTGCCGGCAGGATTTCGATCCCGTTGATCTCGGGATTCTCCTCCTTGGGAGTAAAAGAAATGTCCAGCTTGCCGTCGGTGACTTCCACGTTGACGGTTTCGATGTAGGCGCGTTGCGCACCGCCGGCCTTGACCCAGATATCAAAATCCTTGAACTCCTGGCCTTCGACATTGAACGAAAACACCCGTCCGCCCGGCCCGCTGATTCCGTCAAAGGTTTCGGCAAAATGAAGCTTCACCAGATATTTGCCATTGGGAACCGGGTACGAAAATGACGTCATGCTGTATCGTTCGGTTCGATAGAACGCCGGGTCTTTCGTATTGGCGATTTGCAGGTCGTCGGGACGGTCCGCGGTTTCTCCGTCGGTAAAACCCTGATCGGGAAGCCAGACGTTGCCGTCGGAATCCGTGAACGCGGTAAACAGGCCGGCCTTGATGCGAACGGGCGGCAGCACCGGTGCAGGAGCGGCTTTCGCCGGCGCCACGGCCGGCGGCGGGGGCGTGGCCGGCACCGACGCTACAGGCGGCGGCAGGGACACTGACGGCGCGGGGGTATCCTTCGGCAGGGGGGCTTCCGGAAGTGGAGTAATGACAGTGGTTGCCTTTGGATTGGAATGCGACGCTGAATGGCAACCGGTGAACAGACCGATGGCCAGCAGCGCGACGAAACCGCCGGGCAAGCAGCGTATCAAACGTTTTGCATCTTGCATAAATTTCCTTTGGATTTTGCGGTTCTCGCTTTGGTCGAGTCGGGAAAAAGATACTGTGAGCCTCGGCGCATCGGCAAGCAAAAAGCCATGGATTTTTCGACAATGTCCTGAGTTGCGCGCGGGGTGGACAGTCCGCATTGCGGGATCGTCACACCATTGGCGGCAAGTTCATTGAGAGCGGCCCGGGGTGTTGATCTGACTGGTATCACGAAAGGGAGAGCCTGCCTGATAAAGTCCAATTTGGACCTGCAGGGCACTGGCTAGGCCCGGATTGGACTGGTCAACCGCCAACTGTTGAGCGCGCTGGGCGGTCGCCACCGCCTCGGAAAATCGTCCCGCTTCGGCATAAGCCGCCGCCAGCGTGCCGATAAATATTGGATCCGGGCTGCCGGAAAGCCGGGCCGCTTGTTCGGCCAACTTGACTGCTTTGGCCCCGTTTCGGACTGATGCCTCCGGACAGGTTGCCAGTATCCATGCCAGGTTTTTGCAAGTAATTGCATTTTGGGGCTGTATTTCCAAAGACGTTTGGTAGTGCGCAATCGCCTCGCGCACCTCTCCCCTGAGGAAGAGAGCATAGCCGAGGTTGCTTTGAAATTCTGCGTTCAGGGGCTCGAGTTGCACGGCTTTCTGATAATAAGCAATCGCCTCGTTCATCTGTCCCTTTTGAAGAAAAGCCGCGCCCAGGTTGTGGTTGGCCTCGGCAAAGTCGGGGTGGATTTTTAAAACCTCCTGGAAATGAACGATCGCCTCGTCCACCTGTGCCTTCTGAAAAAAAACCATGCCGAGGCCCTCGTGGGCCCTGGCATAGTCGGGCTGGATTTCCACCGCCTTTTGGAAATGAACCATCGCCTCATCCACCTGCCCTTTCCGGAGCAGAACGGTGCCAAGGTTGTTGTGAAACTCGGCGCTGACCGGCCGAATTTCCAGGGCCTTTTGGTAATGAGTAATCGCCTCGTCCAGTTTCCCCTTTCCCAGCAGGGCGTTACCGAAGTTGTTGTGAAAATCGGCGTTGTCGGGCTGGAGGGCCAGGGCCTGTTGGAAATGGACCAGGGCCTCGTCCACCTGTCCTCTTTTGAGCAGGCCGTTGCCGAGATAGTCATGGGTTGCTCCATCGTCCGGCTGGATGGCCAGGGCCTGTTGGAAATGGACAATCGCCTCATCCACCTGCCCTTTTTTGAGCAAAGCCTTGCCGAGATTGTCGTGGGTATCGGCATCGCCGGGCTGGATGGCCAGGGCCTTTTGATATTGCTCGATGGCCTCGTCCACGCGTCCGTTACGTAAAAAAACGTTGCCGAGATTGTTAAGAGCCAGGGCATAGCGAGGCTGAATGACCAGGGCTTTTTGATATTGTCCGATGGCCTCGTCCATGCGCCCGTTTCGAAAAAAAACGTTGCCGAGATTATTGTGAGCCAGGAAGGAATTGGGATTCCGGGCAACGGTCGTCCCCCAAAGTGTTTCCAGGCTGGCATACATCCCGCACTGCCGCCACGTCAGCACCCCGAGTGTCAGCAGCAGTACCCCGCAGAGCACCGGTTTCAGGAATGGTTTTTCCCTGCACCACTTGCCCAAGGCCGTGGCGATTCCACCCGCCGCCAGCACGATGGGACCGATGCCGGCCAAATACTGGAAATGATCAGCCACGAGCGAAAAGCGGAACGGATACACATTGAAAAACCCCAAAGCCGGAAACAACGTCCCGCCAAAGAAGAGCAGCCCCGCCAAAGGCCCGCGCCACCGCCGCCGCTGCCAACACAACGCTCCCAACAACAGCAACGCCGCCCCCGGATACAGGTATTGCCACCACACTCCCTGGCTGACATTCCAGCGGGGATAGACAAAGACCAGATTTACCGGCCAGAAAAGTTTGCCCAGGTAAAACCAGGTGACACGCCCGGCGATGAGAAACCGTTCGACAATGGAAAAATTAAACTCCGAACCTTCCGCCCCAATGTACTTCCGCTCCACCCACGCCGTAAACAATCCGGCCCCAATCCCCGCGACGAAGAATGGAATCAGCGGCAGCACGTCCTGCTTCCAGGATATCTTCCCGCGTTGCCACCAGAAAACCACCAGCAACGCCGCGGGCAGGGTCGCAATGACGGTTTTCGACATCAAACCCAGCACGAACAATCCCAAAGCAAGCGCATAATTCCCTCCGCTTCGGTTTCGATCAAATCCCAGATAGGCCAACGCCGAACCCAGATAGAATGCTCCCGACAACGTGTTCTTGAGCTCCGAAATCCACGACACCGATTCCACTTGAACCGGATGCAGCGCAAAGATGGCCGCCGCCAGCCAGGCCCCGGGTATTTTCAATTGCCGCAGTATCTTGACCAGCAACAACGCCGAAAAAGCGTGCAACAGAATGTTGGTTAAATGATAACCCACCGTTGAATCGCCCCAGAGCCTGTGCTCCACCCAAAAAACGCTGTGAACCAATGGATAGTACTGCTGGGTGGCGCCCAGCCGTATCCAGATGCTTGCCAGACCGCCCAGCGACCGAAGTGCCGGCTTGGTCACGTGTGCGTCATCGTCCCAGATGAACCCGGCATGCCACACCGGCTGGTAAACAAAGATGATGGTGGCCACCAGCAGCAGGCTCAAGAACCAACCCCGATTCCATAAAGCGCGCAGCCATCCCCAATTTTCATCCTGTGCTGGAGACGAAGAGGTCATTGAATTTTTGAGAAACTGGCCAATTTATCGCCACACGGCAACTGCGAACGCTCAACCCCTACTCCATCAGGACGTAACCTTGTCGCTGAGATTGCCGAAGATACGCCGGCAGGATCTGCCCGGGTGCAGCCAGTGCGAAAGCGTTGCGGGCTTTGTCAACTTGCATTCGGCAATGGTGCGGACCCGGACATGGCCACCGCTTGAAAGCCGTCCTTGACGCACGGTCACGCAATAATAAGCTCGCCGGAAATGAACCCACTGAAGCAGCGGCTCTCCCCGGACCACGCAGTGTCAAAAAGGAAATTCCTGTCATTATGCCTGCTCGCCCTTTGCAGCGCTTCGGCCTTGATGGCCCAAACGCCTATAAAATCGGATGTTTATACCTGGAAGGATTCCCCGATGGGAAAAAACAAGACCGGCTCAAAGCGCTCCATCGTCAACGGGACGGCCACCGATTTCCAGTATATGGATATTTCTGCGACGACTTTGGAAAAAGACAAGGCGGAGGACAAGGTTTCCCACGCCGACTTTGAAGAAATGATCATCGTCAAGGATGGCAGCCTGAAAATCACCATTAACGGAGAATCCAAAACGGTGGGCCGGGGCAGCGTCGCCATCATCATGCCCGGTGACGAGCACAGCTTTGCCAACGCCGCCGATGGCGAAACCACGTATTATGTTTTCCGTTACAAATCAAAAAGCCCGGTTGATCTGGAACGCGGAAGGAAATCGGGTGGCTCAGTTGTCATGGATTGGAACGACGTCCAGTTCAAGTCCCGCGATGATGGCACGGGCGGCACGCGCAGTTTTTTCACCAGGGCGACGGCGATGGGCAGGCGTCTGGAATTGCATTCCACCCTTTTGGAACCCAGTCAGACCAGCCACACTCCGCATCATCACCGCGCCGAAGAACTGGTCGTCGTCCTCCACGCCAATGTCGAGATGTATCTGGGTCCGGAAGAAAAGGGCGGCAGAACCAAAAAGGCCACCGACGGTGACATCATCTATCTCGTATCAAACGAATACCACGCAATCAGCAACATTGGTGGCGAATCTGCGCTGTATATTGCCTTTCAGTTCGAATAGCTCCGAACGTTTTCGGAGTTGGCTGACTTGGAAGGGCTGAAAGCCCGAAAGATAATAGCCCAAGGCAAAGCGAGTCTGCGAGCGACGCCTTGGGTCAATACAGGTTGAATAGTTTTTCCACCTTCGTCTTCACCGCTGCATCCATCTTGATGAGCGGCGGCCAATGGCGTTTGAAGCCTTCGCCCGGCAGTTTCTTCGTAGCGTCAATGCCGAGTTTGCTGCCGATGGCCATTTCGCTGGTGGCATGGTCGAGCACGTCGGACGGGCCTTTGGTGAAGATGCTGTCGCGTTGCGGGTCGGTGTTGGCGCAAAGGCGGAAGAGGACGTCGCTGGTCTTGTGCACGTCCACGTCGTCGTCCACCACCACGATGTATTTGGTGAACATCATCTGGCCCATGCCCCAGAGGCCGTGCATGATTTTGTAAGCCTGCATCGGATAGGTCTTCTTGATGCTCACAAAAACGAGGTTGTGGAACACGCCTTCCGCCGGCAGCGCGATGTCCACGATCTCCGGGAAATTCATTTTGAAGACCGGCAGGAACAATTTCACGCTCGCGCCGCCGATGTAAAAATCCTCCATCGGCGGCATGCCGACAATCGTCGCCGGATACACCGCGTCCTTGCGATGGGTGATAGCAGTGACATGAAAGACCGGATACGGCTCGGGTAACGTGTAATAGCCGGTATGGTCGCCAAACGGGCCTTCCTCGCGCAACGGTTCCTTCGGGTCAACGTAACCTTCGATGACAAAGTCGGCATTGGCCGGGACTTCGAGGTCGTTGGTCTCGCATTTGACGAGTTCGACGGATTTTTTGCGGAGATAACCGGCTAGCAGGAATTCGTCGAGGCCGTCGGGCAGCGGCGCGGTGGCGGCGAACGTGAACACCGGATCGCCGCCGAGGAAAATAGCGACGGGCATGCGCGTGCCGGTCTCGTAGTAACGGCGGCCGTGTCGCGCGCCGACTTTCTGGAGCTGCCAGTGCATGCCGGTGGTGCGCTCGTCGTAAATCTGGATGCGATACATGCCGACGTTGCGTTCCCCGGTGTCCGGGTCTTTCGTCACGACGCACGGCAGCGTGATAAAGCGGCCGCCGTCGAGCGGCCAGCACTGTTGAATCGGAAGATTCAAAAGGGTCGGGGGTCGAGGGTCGAGGGTCGAGGGATTGCGCCAGTCCGGCGCCTTGGGCCAGATCTCGATTCTCGACTCTCGACTCTCGTCAAATTTGCGCACGACTTCCTTGCACGGCCCATCTTTTACAATTCTCGGTTTGGCATGGCGCAGGTCGAGTGCCTGGCCGAGCAGTTTGATGGCTTCGCGAAAACTCGTGGGCGGTTTGGCTTTCATGAGCGAGCCGAGTTCGGCGGCGACCTCGTCCACGGAATTCGCGCCCAGGCTCATGGCCATGCGCTTGTGCGAACCCATCGTGTTGATGGCAACGGGAAACGGCGATATTTGTCCATTAACGGTCGGTTTCTCGAAGAGCAGCGCCTTGCCACCGCCGGGCGATTTCATTTCGCGGTCGGCGATCTCGGTGATTTCGAGTTCGGTCGCGACGGGCTGGGCAATGCGCTTGAGTTCGCCCGCGCGGTCGAGCGCGGCGATGAAATCGCGGAAGGAATCAAAAGCCATACGCCCGCGAAAGTAGTCGAATTTTGGCTGGAAAACAATGAAGCGATTTCTCCCGAAAATTCCCCACACATTTCAGAAATGGGCACACTCCGCAAAAAATTGGAAAGCGTTTTTATCCGAAATTTGGCAGGCAATCAATCGCACCCGAAACCAAAGACGCTTCGTGATTCCCGTGACTCTCTGCCCCGAGGCACCTCGAATGATTCATCGGATAGCTTTAACCAAAACGGTTCCAACTTTCAAACCGTCAGTATTTGCGGTCAGCTCAATTTTCCCAGACTGCCCGGGTTTTCCCCGGATAATCACCAGGCACAGGCCGTTAAACGCCTGGCGGTCGTGTGATTGGAACGATTCGAAACTCGTCGGATCGCCGTTGTCCGTGGCGACAATTTCGCCCGGGCCTTCAATCTCAAAGTGGATGCGGTTGCCCGCACGCGGCACCGTCAACCCGTCTTTGTCCGTTACGGTCACGGTGACAAAAGACAAATCTTTTGCGTTTGCGTGAATTTCTTTGCGATCCGGCGTCAACTTAAGTTTGGCTGGCGCGCCGGCGGTCTTCATCTCGTCAGTCGCCCAAACTTTGCCGTTTTTGTAGGCGACCACCTTGAGCGTTCCCGGCTGATAAACAACATCGTCCCAGCGCAGGCGATATTCGTAAGCGCCTTTCTTTTTTCGGCCGAGCGATTTGCCGTTGAGAAAAAGTTCTGCTTCGTCGCCGGAGGTGAAAACGTGAACCGGCGTCACCTGCCCCGCCCGCTCCGGCCAAGTCCAATGCGGCAAAATATGCGCCATCGGAAAATCCGGACGCCACTGCGCTTGATAAATGTAGAAGCGATCTTTTTTGAATCCGGCCAAATCAATGATACCACTGTAAGAACTCCGTGACGAATCGAACGGCGTCGGTTCGCCGAGATAATCCCAGCCGGTCCACACAAATTCACCTCCGACATACGGATGCTTTTCCTGCGAGGCAAACACTCTGTCCGGCGACGAACCAAACGCGGCACAATAAAGCTCATACGCACTCACTTGATGCTTCGACTGGTCTTGGCCGGAGTTTGGCCCGACGGCGGCGCTGTTGCTGGTGGTGACGGGAAAAATATATTCGCCGCGCGTGCTCAGGGCCGAAGCCGTTTCACTGCCGATGATCAACTTGTCCGGAAATTTTTCGTGAAATTCGGGATAGCGCCCCGGTGCTTTGCGGACGCCAGCGCCCTGATAGTTCAAACCGATGACGTCCACCGTCGCGGGCAGATCATTCGTCGCCTGTGCCCAGTTCATCGCCGTGGTGGTCGGGCGCGTCGGGTCTTCCTCATGCGCGATGGCACAGAGTTCTTTGGCCACCGCCGCGCCGCTCGCGCCAGTGTATTGCTCGCCGACTTCGTTGCCGATGCTCCACAGGATGACTGACGGATGATTCCGGTCGCGCCGCAGATGCGCGCGCAAATCCTGCTCGTGCCAGTCGGGAAAAATGAGGTAAAAATCCAGCGGAGTCTTTTGCCGCACCCACACATCGAACGATTCGTCCATGACAAGGAAACCCATTTTGTCGGCCAGCTCCAGCAGTTCCGGCGCGGGCGGATTGTGGCTGGTGCGCAGCGCGTTGCAGCCCATTTCCTGCAACATTTCCAACTGCCGCTGTGCCGCGCGCTCGTTGAATGCCGCGCCGAGTGCACCCAGATCGTGATGCTCGCAAACTCCCTTCAACTCGACACGCTCGCCGTTGACGAATACACCTTTGTTCGGATCGAACTTCAGCGTGCGGACGCCAAACGGTGTTTCGTAATTGTCCACCACTTTGCCGTCCTGCGAAATGGTCGTGACGGCGACGTAGCGGTTTGGTTTTTGCGTCGGTGGCGGTCCCCAAAGTTTTGGATTAGCAACGGTGGCGTTGCCTTCCGCGGCGGCGTTTTCGCCGGGCGCAATTTGCAAATCCACCGCCGCAAATTTCGCGACGGCCGCGCCGGATTTTTTACTATTCGTATCCAACGCATAAATTTCCGTCGCCACCGTGACATTCGCGCTTTGCTTGGAATCATTGTTCACCGTCACCTTCAGATTCACCGTGGCCCGTTCGGATGAAACTTCCGGCGTCGTCAGTTGCGTTCCCCATTGACCGACATGCACTGGCGATGTCTTGACCAGCCAGACGTTGCGATAAATTCCCGCGCCCGGATACCAGCGCGAAGAATTCGGCGGATTGTCGAGCCGGAAGACGAGTTCGTTCTCGCCGCTTGGCTTCACGAACGGCGTCAGGTCGAGCCGCCACGACGCGTAGCCAAACGGCCAGCCGCCGACCAAATGACCGTTCAACCAAACCGTTGCGTAAGACATCGCGCCATCCACATCGAGAAAAATTTTCCTGCCCGCGTCGGTCGCCGGAAGCGTGAATTTTTTCCGATACCAGCCAATGCCGGCAGTCGGCAAACGTCCCATGCCGCCACCACCAACGTGGGTGAACAGACCCGTGATGGCCCAATCGTGCGGCAAATTGATTTGCTGCCACGCGCTGTTGTCGAAGTCCGGCTGCACATAAGCCACACCGTCGCCGGGATTGCCTTCGGGCCGCGAGAATCGTTTTGCCGCATCTTTGATAAAATTATTGCCGGTCGGGAGAATCCATTGTTTGATGACGGACACCGGCGCGTTGGTTGCATCAAGTGAAGTCGGCGTGGCGTTTGAGAATGAGTTGCCGTCCGCCTCGGCTTCCGCGAGCCGGCGGACTTGTTTCTGTTCGCGCACGTCGTAAAGCAGGCTCACGGCGCAGTTCGTCGGATCGCCTTTGATGAAGCGCCAGTTGTCGTTGATGCAAATGCGCTCGCGGGTTGCGTCGGCCGCAACCGAGCCCACGTTGCCGACGAACAAAAACAGGCAAAGGCAGCAAACCAACTCCAATTGTGCGACGGAACATAAATTGGGCGGAGGCACGACTGCGCGCAGGTTGCCGCCGGGCGATTTCATTTCGCGGTCGGCGATTTCGGTGATTTCGAGTTCGGTGGCAACGGGTTGCGCAATGCGTTTTAATTCGCCAGCGCAGTCAAGCTGGTTGACGAATTCGCGGAAGGATTCAAAAGCCATACGCGCGTGAGGCTAGCAGAATTGGCGCGGCTGGCAATGCGAGGAACCCGGGGCCGGTCAGGGCATGTAGAGAATGCGGTAAAACTGCTGCGGGAAATTAGTGGCGTTCGCATCCACAAAGATGAAGGGCGAGGTGTTGGTGATGAGCGACACCCAGTCAATCAGGTTGGTTGACTCCTGCACGGCATAATTAAATCCGGGAACGCCCGCAACCTGGAACTGGAATCCATTGGCACTGGAAAATGAGTATTCATTCAACGTCGCCGCCGCGGAGGCGTACACCGACAGAACCGCGTTGCTGCTGGTGACACTACCGATCAGGTTCGTGATCGTAACCGAATAGGCACCAGCCCGGTCCAGGGTCACATTGTCCAGTGTCAGCGTGGCATTCGTCGCCCCGTCCAGGTTCGTACCGTTCCATTGCCACTGATAACTCAATGGCGCCATGCCCTCGGCCATTACGTTGAACGCAGCATTTGAACCTTGAATCACCGTCTGACTTTGCGGTTGGGTGGTGATTGCGGGAAAATTGCTGGGATTTGAGAGCAATGGAGTGAGCGGCGGTAACTTGGCAGGATTCAGAAAATTACGATCAAAGCCCCACGCGCGTGTGGGAACCGTGTAGTTATGGGTCGGATACCCGGTCCGGTCCGCAGGGCCAATCCAGTAATTCGTCGCGTAGAGGCTGGGGAACATGGCGACGATTGAACCGTTGTAACACAGCGTTGCACCATTCGCGGACCAGTCTTCCTGCAAACGGAGGAAATTCTCCAAGCCGCCGCTGTATTGTTTATGGGTGGTGAACGTGGACGAGACGATGCCTTCGAGACACCCGGCGTTGACAGTGGTGGTGGTGGCAACCCGATTACCAAAACTGGATTCAGGAGCGTTATAACTGCCACCACTTTTGGCCAGACTGTTGGCATCGTTCCAGTTGCCGGAAAGGATGGTGATGGCATCGCCCATGAGCGCCGCCGGCCAGGTCCAGGCGGTGTTTGTCGTGAGGACAGATTGGCTCCCGCCGCTGTTGGTCTGGATGTTGTAATTACCCAGCACATAAAGCGGCATGGGTGTGGCGATGGTAAGGCCGTAACTCGAAGGCAGTTGTTGCCCGTTAACCAGTCGCACAGCGGGAAGTTGTAAACTGGTCAAAGAAACACTGTTATAAACGTAAATGGAGTCGATGCCACGGCCCTTGTCCAAAAAATTGTTCTGATTGTATTGATTGCCTCCATTGGACGCAGAATTGGCGAGCCAATTGCCCAGCTTGGCCACATCGATCTGGACGGACTGGACCGTTTTGCCTTCGCGGAAATCGTAAAAGGCGACATGGTTCAGAAAGGAATAGAACTTGTTGGTGACATACAACCTGCCCGCTCCTGAACCGTTGGTGGTGATCCATTGCACATCATTCGTGACCAGGACCAGACGACCAGCGGGATTGTAAAAGTCGCTGAAATAAACGCTGAGGTTGGTGCCAACGACGGAATTGGAAATGATTAGATCGCATTCGTTGTAAAGATAAATCTGGTTGGAAGGCATATACGCCGCGTCGTTTGGCACGCCCAAGCCTGCTGGCGGCAGATTGAGAATCGCTTCGACGTTGGTGGTGTTGATGAGCATGTCCAGCCTGCCCACACCGGAGAGCGGAGGACCATCATTGTAAGTGGGCGCTGTATAGCTGGTCAAATTCTGCTGGTCATTGGGATTGTCCTTGTTGGTCACCACCACGGAGGCTTCGACAATGTCATTGAAGGTCGCCGATGCCTGCGGATACATCCAGATGGTCCCATTGACGTGCACCTTCCCGTTCATGGTCATCGGCTTGCCGGGAGTCAAGTCCATGTCCAGGTTGTAAAAGGCGGCAAATTGAAAAACGGGGACGTTCGTGGATGACTGGGCGACGGCGGTTGGAACCAACATCGCCGGCAACAGACCGGCCAGCAGACAAAATGCCGGCACCCGCTTCGACTTATAAAAGAAGAAGGGAAACCAACCACACCACCGCAAAAAAGCCAGCCCAGGAACAGCCGCTCTGAATCTCATATCCGCCCTAAATTAAGCAATGTTTATGCCGATTCAGCCTTCCTAACCACGAGATCAATACCACTTTATAAAGTAGTTACATCGAAGTCGGACAAGCTACACGCATCCTAAGTGGACTTTTTCCACACCCGGCTGGCAAAACGGTTCACGCGGATGACGGCGCGTTTGTGCAGGCCGCAGTCAATGAGTTCGTGTTCGTGAGAGCGCGGAATCCGCGTTTTTACAAACGCGGCTACGTTGTTATTTCGGCAGCAAATCGGCAACGAGCGCTTTTTCTTCCTTCAATTCATTCACCGTCGCCTCAATTTTCGCGCGGCTGAAGTCGTTGACGGGCACGCCTTGGACAATTTGCAATCCCTTGCCATCGCTACGCACGGGGAACGAACAAATCAAACCTTTTTCAATGCCGTAACTGCCGTCAGAACACAAACAGACGCTGTGCCAATCGCCAGCGGGCGTCGGTTCAATGATGGAATGGACACTGTCCACGACCGCGTTCGCCGCGCTGGCGGCGCTGGATAAACCGCGCGCCTTGATGATGGCCGCGCCGCGTTGCTGGACGGTGGAGATGAATTCACCCTTGAGCCACGCTTCGTCCGGGATCGCGGCGGTGGTGGGCTTGCCGTTGATTTTGGCGTTGTAGAAATCGGGGTATTGCGTCGCGGAATGATTGCCCCAGATGGCGACGTTGCTGACGCCGGTCACGTCCACGCCGGCTTTTTTCGCGAGCTGCGCCTTGGCGCGGTTTTCATCCAGGCGCGTCATGGCAAAGAAGCGGTCGCGCGGCACGTCGGGTGCATTGTTCATGGCGATGAGGCAGTTCGTGTTGCACGGATTGCCGACGACGTGGATGCGCACGTCGCGCGCGGCGTTTTTCTGGATGGCCTGGCCCTGGCCGATGAAGATCTTGCCGTTGATGCCCAGCAAATCCTTGCGTTCCATGCCGGCTTTGCGCGGCACGCTGCCGACGAGCAGCGCCCAATTCGCGCCGCGAAATCCTTCGTCGAGATTCGCCGTGGGCACGACGCCCTTGAGCAACGGGAATGCGCAATCATCGAGTTCCATCACCACGCCGCCCAGTGCGGGCAACGCGGGTTCGATTTCAATCAAATGCAGAATGACGGGCTGGTTTGGGCCGAACATGGCGCCGGAGGCGATGCGGAAGAGGAGGGAATAACCGATCTGGCCGGCGGCGCCGGTGACAGCAACGCGAATGGGTGTAGAGCTCATAAATAATTTTTACGCGGAGGATTATGTTGAGGCGTTTGGTGGTGCGCAAGGGTGGAACTCCAAACTCGAGCGCATCTTGCCACCACCGACCATGATGTTCGTATCAAATCGGATTGCAATCTCTGGGAGCGCCGAAGTCTCGGCGGCGGGTTGGAACTGTCGGTCGCAATGCAGCGAGCCGGCGGGATGCCGGCGCTCCCAGGGGTGGAAGAATGGTGGCGGTGTCGAAGCGCGTTCTCCAAATTCACTGCACAAAGATTTTTCTTGGCAAAAATTTTATTCGGCGTAGAAACAGACTGTTCTTTGAAAAGGATGAACGTTGTTCATCCGTCATTGCAGTCAAATGTCTGGGAACCCGGTGAAAATCCGGGACGGTTGCGCCACTGTAACGGCTACAAATTCCCCAAAGTGCCACCGAAGCGAATCGGGAAGGCGGGAAGGCGGTTTGAGGCCGAAGTCAGGATACCGGTTTGGCTGTGCTCGTCTGGTTGAAGAAGTTGAGAGTTGAGAGGCGAAATCGTAAAAGCGCATTTTCCCTCAACCCTCAACCAATAACCCTCAACCAATCAATCAACTTCTCCGTCAAAGAGAAGGATGAGGCCAGCCTGTCGAACGGTTTTCGACAGGATTCGCTGAATGCCTTCATTCTCCGTTTTGCCGGGGTCTGAAGGTTTTTTGTTGTAGCGCAGGCTTTCCAGCCTGCGGGTTCGGGCGACTTTCCAGTCGCCAGTTCTTGAGACACGGGACAGGAATGTCCCATGAACCCGCAGACAAGAATGTCTGCGCTGCCAAACATCTTCCTCCCCCGCGCTGGTTTCTCAATCGTCAAAACCGTTCCGCGATTTTTTTGCGGAACAAAATTGAAAGATCAGCTATGAAAAAAATCTGTTTGCTGGCGTTGGCCGGCCTGTTCGCATTCGTCGCCGTTCACTCCGGTGCGACCGTCATCACCGAAAAATTCACCACCAACCCGGCGCTCGACGGCTGGCAAATTTTCGGCGATACTAATCTGTTCCAGTGGGATTCCACGAATCACGACCTTGCCGTCACCTGGGACTCGTCGCAAACCAACAGTTATTTTTACCATCCGCTCGGCGCGATTTATTCCAAGACGAATGATTTTCTCATCACGTTTGACCTGTGGCTGAGTGACATCGCCATCGGCACCACGCCGGGCAAACCGTTTGCGTTCGAGATTGCCATCGGCCTGATCCATACCACGATTGCCACCAATGGAAATTATTTCCGCGGCTATGCTTATTTTCCAGATATCGTCGAGTTTGATTATTTTCCGAACGACATCAACGACTACGGCGCGACCGTTTCAACGCTGATGATCTCGTCACAGACAAATTACTCCAGCGGCGGCTTCACCGACCCGCTCGAACTGGAAACCAACACGCTCTACCATGTCATGATGGTTTATACCGCCGCGAACCAGACCTTGCACACCACGATGGCTGCCGACGGCGCGCCGTTCGGGCCGATTCAGGACGCCTACCTCGGCGCGGGCTTCGATGATTTTCAAGTGGACGCCGTTTCCATCAACAGCTACAGCGACGACGGACAAGATCCCGACTACAGCGGCTCGATTTTGGCGCATGGCACGGTGGACAATTTTGCTTTCGCCTCGCCGCTGCCCGTCGGCACAATCAACGCCATCGCCGCCGGAAAAGTTCAGTTCGCCAGCGACACCAACTGGCTCTACACGCTCGAACAAACCGCGGATTTTCAAACCTGGTCCGCCGCCGCGCCGTCCGTCCCCGGCAACGGGACGAACCTGATGTTGCAGGCCACGAATCCGCCCGCCGACCAATCGTTTTACCGCGTGCGCGCCGACCTGCCATGAGGACTTTTCCGCCCGACCCAGGCCGCTGCCCGTTATGCGGCGAGACGAACGAGTGCCAGCTCTGTTCGCCCGCTGCGTACAAAGGTCCGTGCTGGTGCGCCCGCGTGGAAATTTCCGAAACGCTCCTCGCGCGCGTGCCGGAAAATTTCCGCGACCGCGCCTGCATCTGCCACAACTGCGTGGAAAAATTTTGGCGCGAACGCGAACTATTCGGCCACCCCGCGCCTCACGCCTCACGCCGCGCACCTGCGTTCACGCTCATCGAACTGCTCGTCGTAATCGCCATCATCGCGATTCTTTCGGCGATGCTGTTGCCGGTTCTGGTCAAAGGCCGGCTGTCCGCCCAGTGCGCCGCCTGTGAGAGCAATCTGCGCCAGCTTGGAGTGGCGACACAACTTTATTGGGATGACAACGCCGGCAACTCATTCCGCTACCTCCAGCCCGGCACCGTCAACAACGGCCAGATTTATTGGTTTGGCTGGATTGAAGGCACACAAACACCGGATGGCCAACGTGCGTTTAATCTCTCTGCCGGTGTTTTATTTTCATATCTGCACGGCAGCGACGTGCGGCTGTGTCCGTCACCCGTGTGGAGTTCGCCGCAATTCAAACTCAAAGGCACAAACGTCATCTTCAGTTACGGCTGCAATGGCTTTATTTTCGGCGGGCCGGGACATAGCGTAACCAATGAAAAAGGTCTTGCGCATCCCGACGCCACCGCGCTGTTTGCCGACGCCGCACAGGTTGACCCGTTTTCCGCCGGCAACTTTCAAGAATGGTATTATGTGGACACCAGCGCGACCCAACCCAACGGCCACTTCCGCCATTCACAAAAAGCGAATGTGGTTTTTGGCGATGGACATGTGGCGCTGGAAAATCCTGTGGCCGGCTCTTTGGACAAAAGACTGCCAAACCAGTTTATCGGCCAGTTGCGTCCGGAAATTTTGGTCGTGCAATAATGTGGGGGGCACCCGTCTTCCGCCTTCGCAGCGCGCCAAAGCAATGCTCCGGCGCGACGGCAGCAATTTGGTGTTCCGCCGAATTGTGGCGGCGGACGCAAGACCTGCAATTGCCCAAACGAAGGATGGCAATGTGTGAATGCAAACGGTTTCGGGCGCGACACCCGAAACAACCCGCGAGACGCGGGTGCTACCACATCACACGCCAATCTGTTTCTGAATCGCGGCGCAGATTTTGTCCGACCACTTTTCCAGAATCTTTGCATCACGGCCTTCGAGGAGCAAACGCGCCTTGGGTTCGGTGCCGGAATAACGCAGCAACACGCGGCCCCCGGCGGACTTCAGTTCCGCTTCGGCCTGCCTGACCAGCTTCAACACACCATCGAGTTGTTCGAACGGTTTCTTCTCGCGGACCTTCACGTTGGTGACGAGCTGGGGAAAGCGTGTCCAGCATTTCGCCAGCCTGGAAAGCGGCGTTTGTCTGGCCTTCACGATGCGGAGCATCTGCAGGGCGGCGACGAGGCCGTCGCCGGTGGTGCCGAAATCACGGAAAATCAGGTGGCCGCTTTGCTCGCCGCCAAAGTTGAAGCCGTGGCGCAGCATCTCATCAATCACGTTCCGGTCGCCAACGGCGGTGCGAACCATTTTGCCGCCGGCAGTTTTGATCGCAGCTTCCAAACCGGCGTTGCTCATCACGGTGGTGACCAGGGTCTTTTCGGCGAGCGTTTTTTGCGCCAGCATGTCGAGCGCGGCGATGGCCATGATGTCGTCGCCATCAATCAAATTGCCCTGTTCATCGCAAAGCAGCACGCGGTCGGCGTCGCCGTCGTGCGCGATGCCGAGATGCGCCTTGTGTTCGACGACTTTGCGGCACACCGCTTCGGGATGCATCGAACCGCAATCCTGGTTGATGTTCATGCCGTTGGGCTGGTTGCCGTAAACCATGACTTCCGCGCCGAGTTCGCGCAGCACACAGGGCGTGGATTTGTAGGCCGCGCCGTGCGCGCAATCCACGACGATGCGCACGCCTTCGAGCGTCAGGCCGCGCGGAAAACTGGCCTTGGCAAATTCAATGTAACGTCCGAGCGCGTCGTCAATGCGGACCGCCTTGCCGACGGCGTCGGCTGTGGGACGGATGTTTTCGATCTCGCCGCTGAAAACCAAATTCTCGATTTCGTCCTCGAGTTTGTCGTCGAGTTTGTAGCCGTCGGCGCGAAAAAATTTGATGCCGTTGTCCGCATAGGGATTATGTGACGCGGTGATGACGATGCCGGCGTCGGCGCGCAGGCTGCGCGTCGCGTAAGCCGCGCCCGGCGTCGGCAACGGCCCGATGAACAGCACGTCCACGCCCATCGAAAGGATGCCGGACGAAATCGCGTTTTCGAGCATGTAGCCGGAAAGCCGGGTGTCCTTGCCGATGACGATTTTGTGTTTGCCGCGACCGCGTGACTGGCGTTCAAGATTTTTGAAAACGTACGCGGCGGCGCGGCCCAGTTTGAGGGCGGTCTCGGCGGTGACGGGTTCGACGTTGGCCGTGCCACGGACGCCGTCCGTACCGAATATTTTTTTCGGGGAACTCATGGTTTTTTGTCAGGCGGAGGCGGAACGATCACGCCCACTTTGGGCGGGTCAACACTCACGAGTGTTACGCGGGGCGGCGTCGAAATATCCACGCGCCGGCGCAAATCGCGGGCGGACTGAACGTCCGTGAGGTCCACCATCGCATGAATTTGATTTGCCTGTAAATCGGCCATGACCTCGGGCGGCCCGCTAACCTTGACGGCAACGGTGGCGGGCGCCACCCGGAAATCGCGCACATCCGACGCGGCGGAAACCACGAGCACCGGCAAATTGCCAAAGGTCACCGTGTTCCCGACCACCAACCCGGAGGCTGCTCCCGGCTCTTCGTAAATTTTATGAACGGTCAGCCAGAGGGCCAACGCCAAAAACAGCGAAAACAATTTCCAGCTGAAATCTTTTGTGACCCAATCGCGCATTGCCATAAAAATTCAGTTGCCCGGTTGTTTGAAAGCCGGGCGCGGCCCATCTTTGGTTATAACGACCGAACCGGGCTTGTACCGTTCACTCAGACGCGCACGCAGCCATTCGACGCCGTGGCGTGATTTGGCCGGTTGCACGAGCACGGAAGTCAGGAACGCGCGCAACTCTTCCAGCGACACGCCGCGTACAAGCTGGCCTTTGTAAGCGTGCGAAATCATCCCCGTTTCCTCGGACACGACCACGATGACCGCGTCGGTTTCCTCGCTCAACCCAATCGCCGCGCGATGCCGTGTGCCGAGCGATTTATTCAAATCCTGCCGCTGCGTCAGCGGAAAAATGCACGCAGCATAGGCAATGCGATCGCCTTTGATGATGACGCCGCCATCGTGAATCGCGTTGTTCGGGAAAAAAATTGTCTCGAGCATTTCCGGCGTTGCGTCGCAATCCACGCGGATGCCGGACTCGACGGCTTCCTGAAGCTGGATGGATTGTTCGATGGCGATGAGCGCGCCGATTTTCACGTCGGCCAGACGTTCAACCGTCTGGATGATGACCTCGATGCTTTCGCGCTGTTCACTCATGCTGACAAAGAGCGGCAAATTGCCGAGTTCAGCCAGCATCCGGCGCAATTCCGGTTGAAAAATAATCAGGACGGCCACGGCGAAAAACGCCGAGAACGTGCCCAGCAGCCAGCGCAATACCTTTAAATCGAGAATCGTGGTGACCAGCGCGAGCGCCAGCAACAACACGACAAAACCAATGACCACCGGCCAGCCGCGCGTCCCGCGCAAAAAACGGCAAGTGTAATAAATCACGACCGCGAGGATTAAAATTTCCAACGCGGGACCCCAATCAATCTGGAGATGTGTCCACATTATTTTTTCTTCCGGGCCAGCACGGCCTCCGTCATCCGCACGGCTTGAACCGTTTCCGTCACGTCGTGCGTCCGGATGATTTGCACGCCGGATTCAACCGCCAGGCACGCGCACGCGAGCGACGCCGGCAGGCGTGCAGCCAAATCCGTGCCGAGCAATTTTCCGATGAACGACTTGCGCGAGACGCCAAGCACCAATGGCCGCCTCAACGTTGTAAAACTCCGCAAGGCCGCGAGCAACTGTAAATTGTGCCCGGGCGTTTTGCCAAAACCGATGCCGACGTCCAGCGCAACCTGATCCGCCGTCACGCCACTGGCGTTCAATTTTTCCAGCCGTCCGCTGAAAAATTCGCCGACTTCGCGAACCACGTTCGCATAAACCGGATTCGTTTGCATCGTTTGCGGCGTGCCGCGCGCGTGCATGCAAATGTAACCGGCGCGAAACTCCGCCACAATCCTCCACATCGCATCGTCTTCGCGATTGGCCGCCACGTCGTTGACGATGCTGGCGCCCGCCTGCAATGCGGCGCGGGCGACGGCGGGCTTCATCGTGTCAACCGAAAGCGGAATTTTGACGCGCGACACCAGATGTTCGACCACCGGTATTACACGGTGCAATTCCTCGGTTTCGCCGACCGGTTCCGCCCCGGGGCGCGTGGATTCGCCGCCGAGGTCGAGAATTTCCGCGCCTTGCGCGACCAGTTCAAGTGCGTGCGCGACGGCTTTGGCCGGATCAAAAAATTTTCCGCCGTCGGAAAATGAATCGGGCGTGACGTTGACAACGCCCATGACGAGCGCCGGTCGCGGAAAAACGAATTCAAACCGGCGCGCGCGGAAAATGATTTTGCTGGCAGACACGAACTGATTGTGAACGGATTTCGGCAAATCGCCAAGCGCATCCGTCGCTGCCTGGTGCGATCAAACTTTGGTTTTGAAGTATTTGATTGTCTGCGTCAACCCGTTGGCCAGCGGGACTTTGGGCTCCCAGTCGAGAATCTTTTTTGCGCGGGTGATGTCAGGTCGGCGTTGTTTCGGGTCGTCTTGCGGCAGCGGTTTGAAGACAATTTTGCTGCGCGAGCCGGTGGCACGGATGATTTGTCCGGCGAATTGCAGCACCGTCAGTTCCGTCGGATTGCCGATGTTCACCGGCAAATCGTAGTTGCTCATCATCAGCCGGTAAATGCCTTCAATCAAATCGGACACGTAACAGAAGCTGCGGGTTTGTTTGCCTTCGCCAAAAACGGTGACGGGTTTATTTTTGAGCGCCTGGCTGATGAACGCCGGCACGACGCGACCGTCGTTGAGCCGCATGCGCGGGCCGTAGGTGTTGAAGATGCGGACGATGCGCGTTTCGACCTTGTGTTCGCGGTGATAGGCCATCGTCAGGGCCTCGGCGAACCGCTTGGCCTCGTCGTAACAGCCACGCGGGCCGAGGGGGTTGACGTTGCCCCAATATTCCTCGGTTTGCGGATGGACGAGCGGGTCGCCGTAAATTTCCGAAGTTGAGGCGAGCAGAAACCGCGCGTCTTTGATTTTGGCAAGGCCGAGCGCCTTGTGCGTGCCGAGCGAGCCGACCTTCAGCGTCTGAATCGGGAAATTCAAATAATCAAACGGGCTGGCCGGTGACGCGAAGTGCCAGACGTAATTGACCGGCACGTCGAGGAAAATAAATTCGGTGACGTCCTGCTCGATAAATTTGAAATTCGGGCTGCCACCGAGGTGCGAAATGTTGTCCACCGAGCCGGTGATGAAATTGTCAATGCCGATGACCTTGTGGTCGCGCGCCAGGAGCAAATCGGCCAGGTGCGAGCCGAGAAAACCCGCTGCGCCGGTGACGACGGACGTCGGTTGTTTTTTTTTCATCAAAGGCAAACTGGCATTTCACCTTGCGCCCGTGCCGATAAGCACGGCGGGGATGGTGCGGATCAGGATTTTCAAATCGAGCCACAGCGACCAGTTGTCAATGTATTCGAGGTCAAGCCGCACCCAGTCTCTGAAATCGGAAATTTGATTGCGTCCGCTGATTTGCCAGAGGCAGGTGAGGCCGGGTTTGACGCTCAGGCGGCGGCGATGGGCCAGATTTTCAAAACGTTTCACCTCGTCCACCGGCAACGGGCGCGGACCAACCAGGCTCATTTCCGTGCGGAGCACGTTGTAGAGTTGCGGCAGTTCGTCGAGGCTGTAGCGGCGGAGCCATTTGCCGACGGGGGTGACGCGCGGGTCATTGGTGACTTTGAAAACGGGGCCGCTCATTTCATTCATGGCCTCCAACTCGTGTTTGAACTGTTCGGCGTTGGTGACCATGGTGCGGAATTTGTAAAGGGTGAAGGGCGCGCCATTGAGGCCGGAGCGCTGCTGGCGGAAGAAAACCGGGCCGGGCGAAGTGAGTTTGATGAGGATGGCCAGAATCACGAACAGCCAGGACAAGGCGATCAGTAAAAACAACGCCCCGATAAAATCCATGAGTTGCTTGGCGACGCCCTGCCAGGAGGTTTCCGGCGTTGTGCGAAACACCAGCAAGGGAAAGCCGAGCAATTCGTCGAAGCGGGCGCGCGAAATCTGCGTTCCAAAAAAATCGGCGACCAGCCAGGCTTCGATGCCTTCGAGTTCGCAGGTTTTGATGGCGGTTTCGACCTGCTCGAAATAGGTGTGGCGCGCGCTGATGATCACCCCATTTATTGAATGTTCGTGGAGCATCTGCACGAGTTGTTGCACCGGGGTTTCTCCGAGACTCAATTCGCCCACCACCTCGACGCTGTTGTCCAATCGTTCCTTCAGTTCACGCCGGAGCCGCACAATTTCGGCATGCGTGCCGATGAGGAGGAAGCGGCGTTGGTATTGCAACCGGCCGATCTTGCTGCGCAAAGCCCACCGGACCAGTTCCTCCTTCAGATAGACCAGGGTGAAACTGATACAGCCAAAAAACATTATCATGACGCGCGGTGAAATAAATTGGAGGGCATACATCACCAGCACCAGGCCGATGGTCGTGATGAGACAACCCTTGAAGAGCGGCCAGAGAATGCCCCGCCGCGGGCAGAGAACGGGACGGTTGTAAAAGCCCTGGGATTCAAGAATCAGCGGCGCGGCAGGAATCAAGACGAAGTAAAGCCAAGCCACGTTGCCGAAGATGTCGGGCGGGATCGTGTCAAGGTTCAGCCACGCGATGATTTGCGGATTGGTGCGCAACGTATAGGCAAGCCAGAAGCTCACCGCAAACAGACAGGCGTCCGCCAATTGGTGGATTTGCGTTCGAATCTGGCGATCGCGTCGCAGCATGTCTTTTTAATTTGAAGTGTTTTTTAGAATAACATCCGCGTGCGCATGTATTCAAATCTTTTAGAATTTCAGTGCCCGGCCCGGACGCTGTCTTTTTCCTTTGGCGCCAATTGATATTCCGGCACCGAGGCCGCAATCAATTTTTCCATGCGTTCAAACGCGGCGTCCTCCTCGCCCGGCGCACAGATGGCAAAATACGAAATGTAAGCCCAGCGCTGCAGCACGCCGGCGAACAAAAGGTCTCGGAGAAGATAATACTGGAATTGAACATAACTCGCGGTCTGCTCGTTGTCCGCGACAAACCAAAACACATAAACCCCGCTCACTTCCTGCTTTCGCCCGTCCGGCGTTTGGAGCGAGTTATGGGTGACCCATTTCAATACCGGCAATGTATAAGGATGCTCGCCGCCAATGGGAATATTGACCGCCGTTTTGGAGCCGATGGTCCAGCCTTGTCCCGGCAGGCAGTAATCCGGCCGGTGAATGCTCGTGCGATCCGCGCCCATCAAAACGATGGTGGTGCTGACTCCAAATCCATCGGGTGCCTGGTAGAGACGCCGGACATAAGAGGTGTCTTTTGGGAAGTAACCCAATTCAACTTCAGATTCCGGCACATTGGTGGAGGTGAAGTCCAGCACGCGCCCCGGCAAATCCATTTGCATCGCCACGCTGCCGGGAATCAGCGTCGCTTTGATGCCCGGTTTGCCGAGCCTTTGGTGCGCCTTGAGCCGGGTCAACGTGCCGACCGTGCCCGCCATCAACGCGAGCGCGATAAAAACAAGCAGCCATTTGGGGGTTTTCATGAGGGCTCCTTCACGTCCGGCTTCCATCTTCTTTCCATCCAGTTGCCGACCCAGAACACCCCAATAAATGCCGGCAGGTAGGGCACCAGACTGAAAAGCCAATTTTCATGAACGTAATTGCCCCATTTCTGCCCCCCCATCTCCGACACAATAATAATCAACAGCAGCCTCAAAAAATTCCCCAAAACCGCAAAAGGGACCGCCAACAGGATCATTAAAATGCGCTTGGTTGCCGTGCGAAACACAATGAAACCGTAACACGTGGACAGGAGAAAAATGACGATAAGACTCCGGATGCCGCTGCAGGCCGCGGCAACATCATATTGATAAGTGCCCGTCGGATCAATCAACTGCGTTCCCATCCTGACAATATCGATTCCCAAAATCCAGTGGGCCGTCATCGCCACCATCCAAGTTACCATCAAGCGTAAAGGGAAGGTGATGAAATTTGCCGGCCCTCCCAAGGGAATGCAGAAAACAAAAAGAAAGAACGGGAAAACGCTTTTTCGCAGCCACTCGCGTCCCCAAGCCAGCCCCATCAAACCGTAAATGCCTGTAAACAGCGCCACGATGGAAAGGCGCGGCTGCTGAAGTGCGTAACCCGAAACGTGCAGCACCATTCCCGCAACAAGAATCAGCAGCCCCCACCACCAGATTTGGAGGGGCAGCGCGAGCAGTTCCTTGCGTTTCCACCAAAACAGCCCCACCACCAAAAAGGGGACGAAATTACCATGACCATCATCGGAGGCGGGATTGGGGTTGTTATACGACGCATACAAGCCCGTAAACAGGGAGGGCGAGTGAATGTAACCCAAAAGTGAATTGCCGAAAAAATGAAACACCGCCAGCCACGCCACCAGCAGCACGAAAAAAAAGCCCTTGTTGGGCAGTTGCTCCCACGCTTTGCGGTCGAGGAAATACAGCATCAACAAGAACGCGGGCAGAAGGACAAAATACAGCCCTTTGCCCGCCGTGGATATCCTCCATTCTATGGAAGCTGAAGACCATCCGATAAAGGCCAAAAGGACAAGGCCAATTCCGAGCTTCTGGCCCACATCCCATGTTTCTTCATTGTCTTTGGGTTTGTTCATTCGTGCGTAATGTCAGTCTTGAGATAACAGAAGTCCCGCTTTTGCTCAATTAAAATCACTCTTTGCCCTTCGAGTGAATGCTTTTTCAGCCCGAAAACTGCCCGACGATCTTAAGGGAAAACCCCGGATTGCTTGAGAAACAGCGTTTCGCCAGCCGCCGTCGCTCATAACCTAAACGGTAAAACCACTCCATCCGCTTCGCTGCATCCAACCCGGCGTCGCTCGACCGAAAATCAAATGCCATGCGCAAATTCATTGTAAAACCGCCCGTGGCAACTACCTTGATGTCGTGAAAATCGGCCTGCTCCAACTCAACTCAATGATCGGCGACTTTACAGCAAATCGGCAAAAGCTCGTGGCCGGTTATGAAAAAGCCTGCGCGCTCGGCGCGGAGTTCGTCATCGCGCCGGAATTGTTTCTGTGCGGTTACCCGCCGCGCGATTTGCTCCTGCGCGCCGATTTTATTGACGCGAATCTGGCCGCGCTCGCCGAAACCGCCAAAAGCATCGGTCCAATTCCATTGTGCGTCGGTTGCGTTGACGAAAATTCCGAACGGCCCGGACGTGCGCTCCGCAATTCCGCCGCCGTCCTGCAGAACGGCAAAATCATCTGGCGCACACACAAAAGTCTCCTGCCGACCTATGATGTTTTCGACGAAGACCGCTATTTTGAACCGGCCAAAGGCGCCACGCCATTCCAGTTCAACGGCCGCAAACTCGGCATCACGATTTGTGAAGACATTTGGAACGATGAGGATTTCTGGCCAGAACGGCTTTATCGCCGCGACCCGATCAAGGAACTCATCGGGCAGGGCGCGGAAATCATCCTCAACATTTCCGCGTCGCCGTGGCACGACGGCAAGGAGAAGACCCGGCTCGCCATGCTGCAGCGGGTGGCCTGCGACGAGCGCGTGCCGCTGGCACAGGTCAATCTCGTCGGCGCGAACGACGAATTGATTTTCGACGGCCACAGTGTCGCTCTCGATCGCCACGGGAAACCCATCGCATCCGGCAAAGGATTTGCCGAAGACGTTTTCGTTGCCGACATGGATTCCAGTTCGCCGCTGCCGAAAACCGGATGGCCCGCGCGCGAGCAGCAGATTTTTTCCGCGTTGTCGCTCGGCATTCGTGATTACGTTCACAAATGCGGTTTCAAATCGGTGATTGTCGGTTTGTCCGGCGGCATTGACTCCGCGCTGGTGGCGGTGCTGGCGGCGGACGCGCTCGGCGCGGACAAGGTGCTTGGTGTTTCGATGCCCGCGCGGTATTCGAGCAAAGGCAGTTTGAGCGATGCCGAGGTGCTCGCGAAAAATCTCGGCATCCGTTACGAAGTTTTGCCGATTGAACCCGTCTTTCAATCGGTTGAAAAACAACTGGCGAAAGTTTTTGCCGGAACCAAACCAAACGAGGCCGAGGAAAATGTCCAATCGCGGTTGCGTGGCGTGACGTTGATGGCTTTGTCGAACAAATTTGGCGCGCTCGTGCTGACGACCGGCAACAAATCGGAAATGGCCGTCGGTTATTGCACGCTTTACGGCGACATGTGCGGGGCGCTGGCGGTGATTGCGGACGTTTTCAAAACGGACGTTTATAAAATCGCGCGCTGGGTCAACTCCGACCATGCGTCGCGAGCGGGCCGCGGAAAAGTCATCATTCCCGAGGCCTCCCTCACCAAGCCGCCAAGCGCGGAGTTGCGGCCCAACCAGAAGGACCAGGATTCGCTGCCCGAATATGAAACACTGGACGCGATCCTCCAGGCGTATGTCGTCGAAAATTCGGGCCGGGAAGAAATTATAAAACGCGGTTTCCCCGCCCAGGTCGTGAACGACGTCATCAACAAAATCAATTTCAGCGAATACAAACGCCGCCAGGCCGCGCCGGGACTGAAAGTATCGCCGCGCGCCTTTGGCCTGGGCCGGCGCATTCCCATCGCGCAACGATTCCGAACAAAATCTTGACAGGGAAATGGTTGTAACCTAGGTTTTACAGCCAACGACTCGGAAATTGTTTCATGATCATTCTAATTCTGGCATATGTTGATCCCGGCGTAGGTGCGTTGCTCTGGCAAACCATCATAGCGGCTTTTGTCGGCTTCCTGTTCTACCTGAAAAAAACACGGCGGTGGATCGTGGGTGTGTTTCGGAAAATGTTCGGGCGCAGTCAGAAACCTTCGGACACCGTTGCGGAAATTCCCGCCAAAGAAACAATGAAAGCCAAATCTGATGTCCGGTAATGCCACAGTCCGCGCCATCATTTCGCGATCCGGCGGGCTGTTGTTGCTTCTTCAACCAGCGAGTGCTTCGTTTTGTCACCGCGAGCGCCATTCCTGAATTTGAAGATTTCCTGCAAACAAATTGCGCGCGCCAGTTCATTGCCCGGAAAAGAATTGTTTCCACCCGCCGCCTGAACGAAAACGAAACTGCCGCGCTTCGCGAATCGCCGGAGTTGCAGCCGGTTTTTGACGCGCAGTCCATCGGCGCGGTCTTTGAGCATGAACGCATACCGTTTCCGAGCTATCCGCATGAATGGCCGCCCGAAATGCTTTGGGCTGCCGGTCGCTTGACGCTCGAACTCGCCCAGGCCGCGCTCGCGGATGGATTCGGGTTGAAGGACGCCAACCCGCGTAACGTTTTGTTTCGCGGCAGTGAACCGGTTTTCATTGACGCGCTGTCGTTCGAACGCCGCAACCCGGGTGACCCGATTTGGAAACCGCACGCGCAATTTGTCCGCACGTTTCTTCTGCCGCTGCTGGCCAGCCGCCGGTGGGGTTTGCCGTTGGCGGAAATTTTCATGACGCGCCGGGACGGACTTGAGCCGGAGGATGTTTACCGCCTCTGCGGGCCGCTGGAGAAAATCAAGCCGCGAACGCTCTCGCTCGTCTCCATTCCAACCTGGCTGTCGCGCAGGGCCGGCCCGGACGATCAGAAGATTTACCAGCCGCATTTGCTGGCGAACACGGAAAAGGCGCAGTTCATCCTCGAATCGCTTTTTAAGCGCCTGGAACGAACGCTGGATTCGCTCAAGCCGGTCGCGCAAAAAAATTCGGTGTGGTCGGATTACATGGCCACGCACAGCTACGACGACCCGGCGTTTGCGGCCAAGGAAAAATTTGTGAGCGAGGCGTTGCGCGAGTTCAAACCGGCGCGCGTGCTGGATGCCGGCGCGAACACCGGCCATTTCAGCGCGCTGGCGGCGCAGACCGGCGCGGAAGTGGTGGCGGTGGATTTGGACGCGGCTTGTGTGGGTGCGATCTGGAGTCGGGCCCGGGAAAAAAATCTGAACATCCTGCCGCTGGTGGTGAATCTGGCGCGTCCGAGTCCGGCGCTCGGCTGGCGGAACGGCGAGTGCCCGTCGTTTCTCGACCGCGCAACGGGCCTTCACCGCGACGGAGCGGCTTCGTCCGCGCCGGCCGGTGCGTTTGACGGCGTGCTGATGCTGGCGCTGATTCACCATCTGCTGGTGACCGAACGGATTCCGCTTGAAGACATTTTGCGGCTGTGCTATGAATTATCCAATTGGTTACTTGTGATGGAATTTATTGACCCTAAGGATGAAATGTTTCGCCGCCTGACGCGCGGACGCGAACATTTGCATGCAGCATTGGATATGAAAATGTTTGAACAGGCTTGCACGCCGTATTTTGAAATTGTCCGGTCCCTCACGCTGCCGGGCACCCAGCGCCGGATGTATTGCCTGAAACGAAAGGGCGATGGAAATTGAGCGCGCCCACCCAAACCGTGCCTCCGGCGGAGCATCACGAGGGCACCGTCCGGTTGCCGCAGCCTCTGAAACGCAAAATCAAGGACGGCATCGTGGCGTTGTCGCTGGCGAACGTGTGTTTTTCCACTTCGTGGTTCACGATACTGTTTGACACGGATTGGGGCTACTACAATAAACTGCCGGTCCAGACGTCGTCAACGTTGGCCCTCCTGATAAATATGCTCGGGCTGGCGGCCATGGTGTGGCTGGTGATGCAGGTGTGGCGGCGTTTTCAGAACCGCCTGTTGCATTTTGTTTTGGACATGGCCTTTCTGGGTTTGCTGTTGATTCCGGCGGATTTTGTCCGCACCCAGATCTTTCACATTCTGGACCATCAGGTCGTGATGTTTCTCAAGCAGCCCGTGGTGGTGCTTTGCCTGCTGGTTTTGCTGGCGCTGGTTGTCTGGCAACACCGGCGGGCCACCAGGATGGCCGGCGTGTTGGTGGCGATCCTCTCGCCGCTGGCGTTATTGACGCTGGCAAAAATCGGGTTGTTGTTGTTCGGCGTGATGCACTTGAAACAGGCGGATTATGCGCCGGTTTTGCCGCCGCCGGTGCCGGTCAGCGGGGACCATCCCCGCGTGGTGTGGATCGTTTTTGACCAAACGGACTACCGCATGGCATTTGAAAAACGAGCGCCTGGCGTGCAACTCCCGGAATTCGACCGGCTGCGCGGCGAATCACTGTTTTGTGTCAATGCCTGTTCGCCCCACGAAGCCACCATAAGTTCGATGCCGGCGCTGATTTCGGGTCAACGGCTTTCGGGTGTTGGCGTAGCAAACTCCTCGGATTTGCATGTTCAGGTCGCCGACACGGGGGTCGACACCACCTGGAGCAAACTGCCGTCGGTGTTTGCCGAAGCGCGGGCGCTGGGTGTGAACACCGCCGTCGTCGGTTGGTTCCATCCCTACGGTCGCGTGCTCGGCAAGGGCTTGAATTATTGCCAATGGTATCCATTCCCGATGTTTGAGCCCGCACGCGCAAAAACGGTTACGGCAGCGTTGCGGCGGGAGATCGCTTGCATCGCCTTGCCATTGCATATCCGCCGGTTTTACATCAGCATCTGCCAGGACGGTTTGAAGGAATCACTCTCGCTGGTGACCAACAATATTTACGGTTTAACCCTGTTGCATCTGCCGCCGCCGCATATGCCCGGCATTTATCTGCCGGAAAAGGATCAATTCACTTTTTGGGGCGTGCCCACAACCGTCGGCTACTTTGGAAATCTGGCATTGGCCGACCGTGAACTGGGACAGATGCGCCGGGCCATGGAAACCTCAGGGCAGTGGGACAAAACATGGCTGATCATCAGTACCGACCATTCTTTGGGGCCGTATTCATACATCGGCCAGCCGGATACGCGTGTGCCATTCATCGTCAAACCGCCCGGCGCAAACGAGCCCATCACCTATTCGCCAAAAATCAACACCATTCTGACTCACGATTTGATTCTGGCCATTCTTCGCGGCGAAATAACCAGCCAGCGGGAACTTGTGCCCTGGCTCGACAAACATGGGAAGCCGTTGCCGACGCTCAGTATAGGAAAACAGACGTAGCGACCGGGGGCCGCCATGACTTTTTCCATCATCACGCCGAGTTTCCGCAATTCGCGCTGGCTCAAACTCTGCATCACTTCCGTGGCCGACCAGCAGGGTGTGGAACTGGAGCACATCGTGCAGGATTCCTGTTCGGACGACGGCACGCAGGACTGGCTGCCGCAGGACCACCGGGTGCGCGCCTTCATCGAAAAAGACTCTGGCATGTATGACGCCATCAACCGCGGTTACCGCCGCGCGCAGGGCGACATTCTCGCTTATCTCAACTGCGACGAGCAATACCTGCCCGGCGCCCTTAAAACCGTGCGCGACTTCTTTGACGCTCATCCGGAAATCGAAGTGGCCCTTGCCGGCACGATTGTCGTGGACGCCACCGGCAATTACGTGTGCCATCGGCATGCCATGGTGCCGCATCCGCGGCACATCTGGTTCCGGTTTCCGATGCTCACCAGTTCGGTTTTTCTCCGGCGGCGGGTCATTCAGGAACGCGGCCTTTTCTACGACACCCGCTGGCGCGCCGTAGGGGATTTCCATTGGGCGCTGACCTTGTTGAAAAACAAGGTGCCGATGGCCGTCTGCGATGCATTCACCTCCGTCTTTGCCGAAACCGGCGGAAACTTTGGTTTGCAACCCGCCGCCGTTCGTGAGATAGACGCGACTCTGGCGATGGCCCCACGGTGGGTGCGTCTGCTCCGCCCCGCCTGGGTTGTCCATCATCGGCTGCGCCGGCTGGCCGCCGGCCATTTTTTCTTGAAACCCACAAGTTATTCCATTTACACGCTTAACAGCCCGGCGCAGCGTGTCTCATTCGCCGTGCCCAAACCCACCGCCATCTGGTGGAACCGTCTGTAACCTGCTTGATGACCTGACGACCATCCTTAACTTCCAACTCCCGGCTTCAACCGCCAACTCTGATTTCAAGTTATGCGCAGAAAGAAAGTATTTGTGAGTGGTTGCTTCGACCTGTTGCACAGCGGTCACGTCTGCTTCCTGGAGCAGGCCGCGGCCTACGGAGACGTCTGCGTGGGAATCGGCTCCGACCGCACCATCAAAGAACTGAAAGGGCGTTACCCGGTCAATACTCAGGAGGAACGCAAATACATGCTTGAAGCCCTGAGGCACGTGAAAGCGTGTTTCATCAACCAAGGCTCGGGAATCATGGATTTTCTGGAGGAATTGGACCGGATTTCACCCGATTATTTCGTGGTCAATGAAGAGGGGAACACCCCTGCCAAGTTGCAGCTTTGTCGGCGGCTGGGAATCCAATATGTCGTCTTGCAGCGCACCCCGCGGACCAATCTTCCCGCGCGATCGACAACCAGCTTGCGGCGAGAATGCGGGATACCCTATCGCCTGGATCTCGCCGGCGGCTGGCTGGACCAGCCTTTTGTATCGAAGCACGGCGCGGGATCGGTCCTCGTCATTTCGGTGGAGCCGTCCATTGAGTTCAATGAACGCAGCGGCATGGCGTCCAGCACCCGTCGCCGGGCCATTGAATTGTGGCCGACGGACATTCCCGGCGGAGACAGGGAAAAACTCGCAAAAATGCTCTTTTGCTATGAAAACCCGCCGGGTACCAGGGAATTCTCCGGCTCTCAGGACGCCCTGGGGATTGTGCTTCCCGGCTTGAACCGGCTCGATTACCACGGTGGTTATTGGCCGACAAGGATCACCCCGGTGGATGACGAAGAAATCCTCCACTGGCTTGAAGAGCATCTCCATTGGGTTCCGCTCGGCCCGCGCCAGTCCGGTTTTCAAGTGCTCAAGGGCGCGCGGATTACGCCGGCGAAGGTTCGAGCGCTCGCCTCCGCGGCGGATCATTGCTGGGATGCCATCCGGGAACGGGACTTGGCGGAATTTGGCCGGCGTTTTCGCGAGTCATTTGAAGCGCAGGTCAGCTTGTTCCCGAAAATGGCAGACCAAAACGTGCGGTCAGCGATCGCACTGTATGCGGAAAAATCGCTGGGCTGGAAACTGTCGGGAGCCGGCGGCGGCGGTTACCTTGTCCTGGTCAGCCGGCACGATATTCGCGGGGCAATCAAAATCAAAATCCGCAGGAAAGGCCAAGGTTGAAACGGCTGCTTGACAACCGGAGAGATGTCTCTGGCCATCGTCAACCGGCACCGGCGTTCACTGGCCACCGCTGTTTTTTCCGCGGAGGATCGCGAATGGGATTGTCTCACTGTCCTCCGTCAGGCAACTTGTCGCCCCGTGAAAAACAAAATGTCAGCCGCAGGCGCAGTCATCCGGCGGAACAGACTTTAAAATGAAAATAAAAACCGTTCACTGTGGAATGAAGGTGAAATGAAAAGGAGCTGCTGACATGGGACTTCTCCGCCTGCTTCTTGCCGCCGCCGTGGTCGCGGAACATTCAACGCCGATATTCGGCCTTACCTTTACCGGCGGTCATCTGGCGGTCCGGTTGTTTTTCATCATTTCCGGGTTTTACATGGCCATGATTTTGACCACCAAATACACCGCCACCCGGTCAAATCGTTACTGGCTTTTCATCAGCAACCGGTTTTTGCGCATTTATCCCTGCTATTATGTGATCCTGCTTTTGAGCCTGGCGTTTTACGCGGCGGCCTCGTTTTACCTGCACCACCCCGCCGACCGGCTTGTGCTCTGGCAGACCGCCTGGCGGCACGGCCAGATCTGGGGACTGTTCTTCGTCAGCCTCTGCCAATTGACGGTCGTCGGCATGGATGCCGTCTGTGTTTTTGTCTATAACATTGCGCAGGGAATCCATTTGCCGGGCGCAGACACGGCGGCGGCCAGCGTGGCCTGGCTGCCGACGGCGGGGGCGGATCCCTCGGGCATTGTTCCCGCCTGGCGGTTTATGTTTGTGCCGCAATCATGGGCCATCAGCATCGAGCTGCTTTTTTACCTGGTGGTTCCCTGGCTGATTTCGTGGCGGACCAGAAATTTGGTCCTGCTGGGAAGCTTGAGCCTCGCGTCCTATCTCGCCAACCGCCTTTTTGTGTATCCGGCCTTGTCCGATCTGCTGGGCTATTTCTTTTTCCCGTTTCATCTGTTTTTGTTTATTCTTGGGATGCTGGCCTGGCGTTACTCGGAGGTTTTCCTGGCCCATGTGCCACGCCCTTTAAAAATCGCCCTGGTCGCCGCGATGTTTGGCGCGCTGGCCGTTTCCCAGTTCCTGTCCGTCGCCCCCAGAAATATCGTCTGCATCGCCCTCATGGCTTTGTCGCTGCCCATCTTCTTCAACTGGACGAAAGACAGCCGCCTTCAAAGATGGCTTGGCGACCTGGCCTATCCGATCTACGTCTGCCACATCCTCATGAAATGGGGTTTGCTCGCGCTGATGGGGGTCAGCAAAACCCGCCTGACCAGCCCGCCGGGATGGCTGCTGTTGCTCTGTGCCACCGCAATGGCCGCGTTGCTGATGTGGCTGGTGGACCGTCCGGTGGACCGCTGGCGGCAACGGCGGGTGAAAAGTCTGCAGCGCCAGCCCCGGCCCGCCGCGGCAACCTGAAGCCGCTCAGGCGGTTTTTTGCGCGACCAATCTCTGGAACAACGCCTCGTAACGGGTGCAAATCACGTCCCAATCGTAATGGGTTTGGACCCGTTGCCGTGCCATTTCCCCCAATCGCGTCGCCAGTGCCGCATCGGCTGCCACCTTCTGAATGGCCGCCGCCAGGCTCTTTTCGGGGTCGGAATGGCTGAAGGTGATTGCCGTGTCCCCGACCACCTCCAAATTCCCCGGCGTGTCGCGCACAATCACGCAATTGCCAAAACCCATCTGGTCCAGCAGCACCGGCCGCGTCGCGTCTATGGCCGTGGGCAACAGGAAGGCCCGGGCGTGAAAGCTCAGTTGCTGGTAGGCTTCGCCGAACAAATAACCGGTCATCAAAATATTTTTTGATTCCGCCGCGATGGACTTGAGTTTTGTGATGAATTTTTGCTGGTACGGCGCGTCGCCGACGACCACCAGCGGAAGGCTGGCGCCGCTGGCCTGATGGGCGGCCATCGCCAGATCCGCCGCGTTCTCCGGCGTCAGGCGCGAGACATAAAGAAAATAATTTTTCGGCGTGAGCTGGAATTTTTTGAGCCAGTCCTCGCCGGGATTTTGCGTCACCGTGTTTGCGCCGTAGGGAATCAATTCCGCGTCAACGTCATAAAGCTCCCGGTATCGCCTTTGGATCGAACCGTTGTCGGCGACGACCGCATCCGCCAGGCGTGATGCCCAGAACTCGCTGCGGCGCAGCCACCACCGTCCAAAACCGCTCCACTTGGCGCGGGCAAAATCCGCGCCGTCAACGTTCACGATGGTTTTGGTCCCGCGAAGCCTGGGAACAAATGACAGCAGGCTGTTTCCCACCCCGCAGAAATAAGCAATGTCGAAATCCTTGCCCAACGCATGCAAAACGCTGAGAAATGTATGAACAATGGTGTCGGTGGCTTTTGTCGGAATGGTTGGAAGCTGGACAATGCGCACGCCTTTATAGGATTTTTCGCCATACCGATTGAACGGAATGCGATTGTAAACGGTCACGCTGTGCCCGCGTCGCGCCAGGCGGACGGAAAGCTGCTCAACAAAAGTTTCGAACCCCGAATAGCACGCCGGGATGCCGCGCGTGCCCAGGAAACCGATTCGCATCAATCCAATCTAAGAAGCTCGTTTGCCAAGTCGAGCGTTCTTTTTCACAAGAACAGGTTTGGATGGGCGCAACCTGGCACCCGCACCATACTGGCACGCTGGGAAGCGTGACGCCGCTGTGGAGGCAGGCATCCTGCCTGCCAGTCGGCGCGGCTTCCAGCCGCGTGATCCTTTTGCCGTGGTGCGGATGTCAAAGTTGCGCCCCGCCCCAAGCTTTTGGGAAATTCATTTTGCGCGTTCGCCGGCAATGGGCTAATTTCACGCCGGATTTTTCACACATTTGGCCATGTCTGACCTGTCATATCGGCTGCTCCAAGTTTTCAATCGCCCCCTGGGGGGCGGCGGCGAGGAATTGGCCACGCAGGAAATCGCGCGGATTCTTTCCAAGGACCCCGGCTTTGCCGAAGCCATTTTCCAAAGCGCGGAATGGACCGGTCCGCAGGCACCACCGCGCTGGAAGCAGGCCGCCCTCACTTTTTACAATCCCCACGCCATCCGGCGTCTCCGTGAAGCGCAGGAAAAAACCGATGCGCAGGCGTGGATTTTGCACAATTACATTCCGGTTATATCCGGCGGCGTTTTCCGGGAGGCGCGGCGGCAGCAGGTCCCCATCATTCAATACATCCATAATTTCCGCCCGTTTTCGGTAAGCAGTTATCTTTGGACCGGACAGCGGCTCGACCCGGCACACTGGCCGGCAAATTTCGTCCGCGAAATTTGCTATGGCGCCTGGCAGGATTCACGGTCCAAGACGGCGTTTCTCGCATCGTTTCTCGCCACGCTTCATCTCACGCGGCAATTCCGCGCCATCAAGGCGTGGGTGGCGGTTTCAAAGTTCATGCGCGGAAAATTCATTGCCGCGGGTGTCGCGCCTGAATCCATTTTCCAGCTTTACAATCCCTGGTCCACGCGTTGCAAGGATCCGGATTCACCCGAGGGCGATTACTACCTGTTTCTCGCCCGTCTCATCGAGGAAAAGGGGACGAAGGTAGTGGTGAACGCATGGAATTTGTTGCGCCAACTGCAGCCAAACAAACCGCCGCGCCTCATTATCGGCGGTGATGGACCGCTCACCGACTGGGTGAAGGCGGCGGCGGTGGAAAATCCGCTGATTGAATTCCGCGGTTACGTCACCGGGCACGAAAAGGACGTTTTGATTCAAAATTCCCGCGCTTCCATTGTGCCGTCCATCTGGTGGGATCCGCTGCCGTATGTCTGTTATGAAGCTTATGATTTCGGAAAACCGGTCCTGGCTGCGACCTCCGGCGGTTTGACCGAACTCGTGCAACATGGCCTAACCGGGTTTCATCACGTGCCGGGCGATGCCGAACAACTGGCACGGCAGGTTTTGGAAATGGACGCCCACCCGGAAATGCGCCGGCAAATGGGTGCCAATGGCCGCGCCTGGCTCGCCGCCCATACGCGGGAAGAAACATGGAAAAAGGGGTTCTTTAAAATCGTTGATTACGCCGTTGGAACAATGCCCGAAAAAGCCCGTGCCGGTTCCCGCCGCCGTCCGGCAGTGACCGGGGCGGCGATTGGGATCGAACCGGTCGTGCGAACAGGGACGCAACCGGGCCGACTTGGAACGAAGCCGAATCTGCTGATCTTTGAACTGCGCATGATGGGGGACGCCGTCATGAGCCTTCCCTTTATCCGGGCCGCGCAGGAGAAATACAACGTCTTTGTTTGCTGTCAGCCATCAGTCAGCGAAGTGTTCCGGCCCCTGCTGCCGGAGGAGCAGGTCATCCCCTGGCGCCCGTTCTGGATGGATGAGGTCGCACAATACAACTCCGCGAAAAGCAAAAACGCCGGGATGAAATCCGTGTTTCAGCGTCTGCAAAATATCGAGGCGCAAACCGCCCTCAGTGTCTGGGCCGACACGCGGGTCCATATCTTGATGGCCCTGACGGGCGCGGAGACGCGGATTGGATTCCCGATGGAAAAAAGAAATTTCTACGCGAGCGAACTGCCGTGGCGGCACCGGCAGATTTACATCGGGAAAGGCATGAACCTCCTGGGCGGCCTCTGTCTTCGCCGGGAACTGCTCACCCAAAAAATCCACCGCAGCGATTACTACCAGCATCACATTGAAGATTGGCGGCAACTGGCTGAAATGCTGGGTTTGAAATGGAGCACGGATCTCCCCTGGTTTTCGGCTCCGGCAGCTTCCTTGCCGCCAAAAGTTTCCGAATGGCTGCAGGCGGCGCGGTCTCAGCGGCAAAAGATCTGGCTGCTGCATCCCGGCGCGCGGCGCCCAAGCCACCGCTGGCCCGTTGAAAGGTTCCGCACGCTGATCGAGCAGACTTTCCTGCACCGGGGGATCCCGCTGATGGTCATCGATCCGATCGAGTCGCCGCTTCCCCGTGAATGGGTGCCCGGGACTTTGATTTATCGCCCTGGCAGCTTGACGGAATTCTTCAGCATTGTGAGCGCAATTGATTACGTGGTTTGCAATGACACCGGCGTTTCTCATGCCGCGGCCGCGCTCGGCAAACGGGTGGTTTGCATCTTTGGCGCGACTCTTCCCCAGTGGTTTGCGCCCTATCACAACCTGGATCTGGTCGTCCAAAACGATGTTTGTCCCCATCGGCCCTGTCTCGACCGTTGCGTCATGCCCTCTTACATCTGCCTCGAAGCCGTAACCGTTGAAATGGTAAAACAGCAAATGGAAAAATTGGGTAGTGCCTTAATTTGAATTTTCTTTTTTAAAATCACTTTCCCCTCGCCTTTTTGATCTGATAAGAAACGCCAACCTTCACGGCGCTTTGGGCATCGGTCACTGGTGGCAGTTCAAGAATGGTGATAAATTCCTCCGGTTCGCCATACGTCCACCCGTAACAGTGTTTGGCCTTGGGATGGCCTGTCAGCTCGAAAACTTCAACGTCGCCTTTCCAAAGCGTTTTGCCTTGAAACACTTCATGCACAGGAACCGATTCAACCCACGTTGAACCGGCCTTGTGCAAATGAAATATGACCTGCTGTAACCGTTCGATGTATTGTTTATTCGCCACAGCGTTTAATTAGTTCTTCAACCGTCCAAATGCTGTTTTCGATGCCTGCGGCCATTGCGGGCGTCATGCGGATGGCGCGATTGATTTTGCAGAAGTTGTAATACGCGAAATTCAGGGCAACGGCAGCTTGAAAGTTTTCAAACTTTCTGCTGAAAGCATTCGTGAGGCGAGTCAGACGGCGGCAGTGCATACGGAGCGTGTGATTCTGCTTTTCAATGTGGCTGGTCGTGATGCGGCTCACATCGGGCATACCGCAAATGACCGTCCGCTCCGTTTTCACGACTTCCGCCGGGCTATACCTACTGGCCGCGTCTTTGTTGAGGTTGGTGACACCGTAGGTTTTTACGAGTTGACCATAATCAATCTCGCTGCCAAAACCGCTTTGAACCGCTTCCGGGTAAGCTTTAAGCGCATCGCTCGAAAGCTGGACGCGGCGGGAAAGACGGCCTGCCAAATCCTCCATGAAAGCACGGGCATGATACAAGTCGCGCTTGCCGACGATGAAGGACGGAATCAGCTTTGTGTCCGCGTCCAATGCGATGAACGTCCAGACATCGCCGTAAACGCCAGCGCGAGCGGCATTGTTGCGTTTCGCGCCGATGAAGCCCCAAATCTCGTCAATTTCGATTTGCTTGCAGTTTAGGCCGCGCATTTTTTCATCCATGATTTTCTTGCAGGCATCTCCAACGCGCCTGTTGAGGCTCATAATCGTGTTTTGGTTGACGCCAGTGATGCGCTCAACTGCGCGGATGCTTGCGCCTTCCGCCAGCATGGAAATCACGGCCACTTTCTTTTCGGTTTTAAGGATGTTTGCCATATCGTTTTTAATTGTTGACTAAATGTATGACGAATTGTATATTTTTGTCAACAATTATTTTCGTCATACGCAAAGTTATTTATGAAGCCAAAAATGGGCAGACCAAAGGTTCCAAAGGCCAAATTGCGCGGGATTTTGATGCAGGCGCGGGTTTCGCCAGAGGAAAACAAGACAATCAGCGAGGCGATACGCCGCGCCAAACAGAGCAAATCCGAGTGGATACGGAAAGCGTTGCTTTCTGCTGCGGTGAGTGATAGACCAGCATCATAATCATGTGGATGCGGCGAGCCTCGGACTCGCAATCTGCGATTGTAAGGAACGCCAAGTTTGCCAATTAACTTACGCACCCAAACCGATTTGAAAATTGCACGCATTTTGAAAATGTCAATGGACAGTGGCGTTATTTCTTTCTCAAAAATTTCATAATTAAAAATGCAATCAATGACCCAAAAGTCGCTATTAGACACCACGCTGTAATTTGATTGGCGCGTATTATGTTATCAACTGTTTGGTCATCGCTTTGGGAACCATCATCCCTTTGGGTTTGGGAAATTGTGGAAGTGGTGGGTGCTGTTGTGGTCACTGTCGGCGTGGTTGGCGAATATGTAGCGAATTTCACGAAACTTCCGAAAGGCCGCGCACAAAAAAAGCAATGGGAGAAACGTTCAACGCTTATCCTAATCGCTGGATTGGCAATTGAACTTGTGGGGCTTGTCACCACTATGGCGACATCTAACATTGAAATCCAACAGCTTCGCAAAGATAACGCAGCGTTGTTCACAATAGGGGAAAAGGCTAGGGAGTCGGCTTCGCAAGCAAGTGAATCGGCTGAAAAGGCTAAAGCGGAGCGTGCTTTAGTTGAAAAACAAGTCGAAGAATTTCGACAGAAAAATTTGGTGCTGCAAGCCAAAGTGCTAGAGCTTGAAGGTGCAATGCAGCCAAGAAAAATAACGAAAGAGCAGCAAGATAAATTCGTAATGATTTTGAAAAATGTGCCCCGAAAGCCTGTTTGGATTTTATGCAGTAACCCAACTTCAGAAACGTCGAGTTTTATTTCACAAATACGAGAAATGCTCGACAGTGCTGGATATGCTGCAAACGATAACCAGATACCTTTGATAAATCCATTTGGAATGAGCGGTGGTGGGATATTTAATTGTCCTTCTCTCGTTATAAATTTTCCAACGGATGCAGATATTGGAATCACGTTTAATTCATTGGGTGCCCCACCAGAACATAGTGTTTTTTTATTCATGGCATTTAACGAAGTGGGAATTAAAACAGCCTGGGTCAATGGTGGAACAAATACGATCAAAAGCGGAGAAGCGCTGGTGATAATTTCTAGCAAGAAAGGTTTTTAATTTTTTATTCATGGCACGAAAATCATTCAGAAACAGTGGTTGTAAATAGGGGATTTCAAATTAAGGCACTGCCAAAAATTGTACTCCCCGGGTCCGCAGCCGGCTGGATTTCGATCTGCTTAAATCTGAAAAACGCAATCGGGATGGCCGCCAAAAGGTGCCCGTCCTCCGTAGCAGTACTGCGGAGGGTGGACAAGGAGCGCAAAACTATTTCTTCTTGTTCTCCTCCTCGTCCCTTGGCGCTCAATATTTTCGCCGCCTCTTTGCAGTGCTATCCCATGACATCGTTCCTTTCTGAGAAGATTTTTTACCACGGATGGACACGGATTCACACGGATGGGAAAGAGGGGAGCACAATGCTTGACACGAATCGCGCGAATTATCGCCAACTGAATTCGGTTAATTCGCGAAATTCGCATCTCGCCCTTATCCGTCCCGCTCTGCGGGATCCGTGTCCATCCGTGGTTAAAGAAAAAGCTCTGCGGCTCTCTGCGTCCTCGGCGTCTCTGCGTTGAAGGCGTTTCCGTTTGGTTGCGGCTCCGCCGCGCTGTGCCTTGGCGCCTTTGCGTTGATGCTGTTCGCCCGCCGATGCCGCTCCTGTTTTTGTGCCGTTTCGTGGTTCGCGGTTCCAACGGCTCTTCCCGGCTTCAAGGCGGCGGTGTTTCAAAACCATCAGGCCCGGATTTTGGGACGTCGAAAGGTTGGTTGCAGATGCGAGCGAATGTCATCAAAGGCTTGAAATTTGCCGGTTTCCCGGACCGGCGGCGGCGCGTGACGGCTTACTCCGCCATTCAAGCTGACACTCAACCCAAGAAACCCGCCGAAAACCAATATGTCGTAACCAATATCTCCGAATATCAGGAAGAAAAATATGATCCGCCCCACAAAGTTGACCAGCAAAAAGGTGTTCACCATTCGCAGCGCCGGATCGCCGTGACGATAGTTGTTGTATAAAACCCAGATGCCTGCAATCCAAAACCAGACAAGGGCAATAACCCCCCAAATGCCGAAGGTCATAACCACGGAAAGCGGGCCGTTGTGATAAGTACCAGACAATGCCATAGCCTGGTCTTCCGCGAAGGTGCTTTTGATGGCGGCATCGGTTCCCGTGAGCAACTCCAGATCCATCCGGGACCACGCGTAGCCCTTGCCCAGCAAAAGGTAATGGGGAATCTGCGGCAAGAGCGCCTTCCACATCTCAAGGCGCCAGTCCAAGCTCTGGTTGGCATTCTGTTGCACCTGCCGGTTTATCTGCACGGGCAGAAAAGACAGGGTTCGCTGAATCGCACCCGGTAAATGCGAAGCCAGAGAAACCAGCAATACTAACATTGAGATGCCGATGAAAGCAAAAATCGGCAGCAATTTCGTCCGATGCAAACCCTCAATATAAAACTGCAATGCAAACATTACGGCATAAAACAGGACAAACCCCCGAAAACCGCCGAAAAGCAAATAGGCCGGCGAGAGAGAAAAAACCATCCAACGCCAGGATTTTCCGGAAAGAAAAATCCCCCGAAGGCCATACTTTGCCACCATATACGAGAAAATGGCAAATGATACCGACCAAGCCCCGGAAAAACGCATGGAACTCTCCATGCCCGTCGCCGATGCCTCGAATAAACTGGCAGGAAAAACCAGGTAGATATATCGCAAAGGTCCGACCATTATCGGCGTTAGATCGGTGATGATCCCCGTCAGGCCGCTCAGGAAAAACAACGCGACACACACGCCCGCGCGCTCAGGCGGAATCCGGCGCGTTGACAGGGCAAAATAACTCAGGATCGAACCCAGCATGTAGATATAACGTCTTCCGCCTGAAGTCGCGCTGCCGAATGCATGCATCCCCATCCCCGTCAGCCTGGCGGTGAGCACCACCACGCCAATCATAAACAGCAAAGACCACGTCACTTGCGGCACGCTGAGAAGCTGTTTGACGCCACCCAACGCCCGTTGCAACAGCGTAATACCCAGGCTGGCTGCGGTCATCGCCAGCCACAAATGTGGCGTTCCCGGCAGAAAAAGAAGGCACATGCCCGAGTTCCAGCTAAATATCAGCAACGGATGGTGCCAGCGGAGCAATATTGGGAAAATGAGGATCAGCGCCAGAATGCCATAATATGTAAAAGACGAACGATCCAGTGGATCTGACAACAGATAGCCAATAAAGACCGCCAGCGGCACAATCACCGCGTAGATGATGAGCGACCGTAAAATGGCCGGGGTGTTGGCCGAGGTGTTATTCATTCATTCACAAATTGTGACTTTAGAGCACGATTACGCAACGCCTTGACTTTACCTCAAACCGCAAAGCCTGGGCAATCGGATTGTTGGTGGTGAGTTATTTTAATTAAAACCGGCGGGGGGCGGTGTCCCCGTGAAAGGCGCATCTCCCTTGAATGACGAATGACTAAACCATAGTGCCTAAAGAATGACCAAGCCCGAACGACAAAATGATTTCCAGCACCCGGTGATTGAGGATTTGTTATTGGGAATTCTTTAGTCATTCGGATTTAGGAATTAGTGATTTCGTCTCCATCCGCCCACCATCTTTCATCAAACTGACCCACTTCTGGATTGTTCCAACGGGATGCGGTTGGGTCCAGTGCACGTTTGATGTGCCAGGCACAAATGATTGGAATAGTTTTGTCTTGCACGTTTTGCGCCGTGGGTTAAGCGGCCGAAGTTGATGATGGGAACAAAGCTCAATCATTTCCCTGCCGCCTGCCAGGCCGTGAATGCGGCGAAGCTTGCTATCAGGCGAAAGCCGGCACGGTTTAGATAATCTGCCAGGGCTCCATTCCGGTCATATATATCCGGTTTGGAAGTCAGCACCAAATCCGGTTTGGGCAAGTCACGGTCAAACCCCTTTCCCGGGACCGGTACAAAAACTGCCTTGCCGGTGTCCTCCGGCTTTTCTCCCAATGGCAGTTGATAGATTGTGGCCGCTTTGAGGTCCGCATTCCACCAGACGATTTTCCCCTGCGCCAGGGCGGCGCGTGCCATGGCGGCGGCAGTGCGATAATCGTCCTTGGCATGGCGTTCACAGAATCGCAGAGACAGGCAGGAAACCAGGCTCAAACCCAGGAACGCCGCCACTGCCAGCCGCCCCGCCCAGTCTCGTCGTCTCAAGAGCGCAGCCACGCCGAAGCCGAACACGAACAAGACCAGCGGCAACAAGGGTGTGCAATGCCGTCCAAGCACCCGCCATCGGACCACCACACCCGACGCCAGTATGAATCCCAGAACGAGCGCGAAGGCCAGGGCCCAGCATAGCCGTGTGCGCCGCGAAGCGGAGGCGGCGATGCTCCGGCAGCCGGCGGCCAGCACCACCAGCAACACCCCGCCGTAAATCGCCAGCCAGGGCAACCAGGGCAGGAATACGGCCAACTGGCCCGTGCGGATGTCGTTGCGTCCCGGGCCAAGTCCGCTGAAGCCGAGCAGCTCGAATGAAATAAACATCACGTTTCTAAGATCCGAAGCGCCCAATCTGGCGGTGCATGCGCCGATGCTCAACGTCCACAGATAGAACAAGCCCAACGTGAAGAGAAGTAGGCCGGCGCCCACCCACCACGGCCAATAAGACCTTGCCAATTCCCGGAGACGGCCTTTGGGCGCACTCAGTACGGCGGCGCCCAGATAGGCCCCCAGCCATAACATCGCCACCATGCCGCTGGCGGAAAGGAGCAAAGACCCCGCACATAATCCGGCCACCCAAAGCCGCTCCCGCGCGGGTTCGTCCCGGTTCAACGCCAGGCGAAACAGCGCGGCGAAGACAACAAGGCTTATGCCGATCTGCAAGGCGTACGGGCGTGCCTCGTTGAGATAGTACCAAACGAACGGACAGGTCAATACCACGAGTGCCATGCTCCGCTGAAGCAGCGGTGCGATGGCCAGTGCGCGGACCATCACGATAAAACCAAGCAGAAACCATGGCACATTGCCAGCCCGCAATGCCCATTCATTGAGGCCGGAGACCTTCTCCCAGCCCCAGGAGAAAAACATGTAAAGAGGGACTTGCAAGGTGGCATCTGCAGTGGCGCGCATGTATTGCCACCAGCCAGCCAGCGTTGGAAACGCGGCCCGGTAGGCCGTGTCACATTCATCAATCCAGAAACTTTGGTTGCTGATGGCAATTCCGCATACCAGCAGCCCCAATATGAGGCTGGCTGCCGTTGCCAGCCTCGAAATTCTGGCGTTTGTCGCAAGCCCGGAAAGAGGTTGGTTCATAAACAAGAATTCGTGCGCTCGATTAACGTGATTTTCAACATTTGGAATTGTGCAATCCGGGTTGTATGGCCGCAACTTTAAACTCCGTCCCCGAACTTCAAGTTGCCGGCTCTGATGATTTGCCGGCAGGGCCGGATGGCGGCCCCTGGCGAAACCAATCCAACATCAAACGAAAGCCCGCTTCGAAATTGTTGCGATATTGCCAGTGCAACTCCGAGCATATTTTCCGATTATCACTCACCCAGACATTCGTGTCCCAGGAACGATTGGGCATCGTGTTCCAAACGGGTTCCGCGCCAATATTCATAACGCGCCGCGCCACATTCACCACTTCGCGGAGCGTTGTCGCCACGCCCGTTCCCACGTTGTAAATGGCCCCCCATTCCCGGGTGCGGACCTTGGCCGCCAGAAGGCAGGCTTCGACCACATCATCCACATAGACAAAATCCCGCGCCACGTCTGGGTCCGCCAAAGGAGGCAGTTCCCCCTTCAGGCCCCGCAGGATGAGTGCCGGCAACAACCGTCCCGGGTCCTCATAGGGGCCGAAGACGGAGTACAGCCGCAAGGTCGGCAGATGGACGCGCCGGCTTTGTGCCGTGTAGCGGCAAAACATCGTCGCCGCGGCTTTGGTGACCGCATAATGGCTGTTGGGTTCGAGCGGGTCGCTCTCGGCAGGCGCGTGATCTTTGAAGCCGTACTCGGAGGAGGAGCCGGTGTTAACGAAGGCCTCGAAGCCTGTTTTCAAGCAGGCATTTACCAGGTTGATGGTGCAGTTGATATTGGTCAGCACCATCTGCTCCAAATCAATTTGCCGGGAATACGCCCCGTACGCCGCCAGGTGAAAGATCCACTCGGGACGAATCTCGCTGACGACACGTGTCACCGCCCCGGCGTCATGCAACTGCAACTCGTGCAACCGGACCTCCTGACGAATATCTTCGATGCGCCAAGCCGCATGGTTCGGTCGCACCAGCAAATGCACCTCGTGCCCCTCGCGCCGGAGACGCCGCGCGAGGTTGGCGCCGACAAACCCGGTCGCACCTGTAATTATCACTCGTTTCATTGTCTTGCGCGCTCGACGCCCCGTCCCGGGAAGGCGGCGGCAATGTTGCCCACGGAACAGCCGGCTTCAAGGATGCGCTTCTGATTGGAATAATACTGCCGGACCAGGTTGCGTTTTGCGACGGTGCCGTCGATGGAGAACTGAAAGAGTTCGAAAGCGCGGGGTATTATCCATTGTGAAATCAGGTTCATGGCTGAACTAGACGGAAAAAGCGTGCAAGCATGGTTATGGATTGGCGGGCCCGTTCTGCTGCCGGGATTGTTCGCTGGGCGGGGCGCACGGCGGGTTGAGAATGCTTTCGACGACATAAGGCGGGCGGCGTTTCACTTCGTCGTAGATGTGTGCCAGATACGACCCGATGATGCCGAGGCACAGCAACTGGATGCCGCCCAGAAAAAGGATCAAGCAGATCAACGTCGTAAAGCCGCGCGGGGCGAGGTCGGGGTAGCAAAGTCGCAAAACCACATGGATCACGATGCCCATTATGGAAAGTCCGATGGTGATCAGGGACAGCCACACGATGAAATCCAACGGCGCGTAGGAAAAGGAGAAAATTGCCTTGCGCGCCCATCCCAGGTTCTTCATTAGTGAATTGGTGGTGTGCCCGAACATGCGCTCCGGCCGGACATAAGGCACGCCGGTCTGCCGGTAACCCACCCATGCCCGCAAGCCGCGCATAAACCGGTTGTTCTCGGGCAGGCGGTTGAGGGCATCCACCACGCGCCGATCAATCAACGAGAAGTCGCCTGCATCCAAGGGCATCGGCACGTAGGAGGCCGAGCGGAAAAGGCGATAAAATGCCTTGTATGCCACCTGCAGGAACCAGGTCGCTTCACGCTGGACGCGCTCACCATAAACGACATCGTAGCCCTCCTGCCACTTTTGATGGAAAGACTCGATCAACTCCGGCGGGTCTTGCAGATCGCCGTCCAGCAGCACGACCGCGTCGCCCGTGGCAATCCGCATGCCGCTGGTAAAGGCGTTTTGCGATCCGAAATTGCGCGAGTGATTGATGACCACCACATGGGGATCGCGCGCCGCCAAGGCGGCCAGGACTTCACGGGCGTTGTCGGGGCTGCCGTCGTTGACGAAGATAATTTCGTAATCAACGCCCAACTTCTGAAACACCGCCGTCAAACGGCTGTTCATGATTGGGACGGCGGGCGCATCTCGATAACACGCAATGACCGCGCTGATTTTTTTTCTTCCGGTGTTGTTCACGGTTTCACCCCTCGCTTTCCTTTTATGCCGCAAGCCTCGTTGATCGTCTTCACAATTCCGCTGACGGAGAGGCCGTAAATTTCCCTCAGGTAAGCGCGCCCTCCGACTTCCGGTGGAAATTTGTCAGGGAGGGCAATTCGTTTGAAAACCACCCGGGCCGGGCATTCTTCGGCGATGACCTCGGCGATGGCGCTGCCAAGACCACCCGTCGCGCAGTGTTCCTCAACGGAGACAAGCCGGCCGGTTTCTTTAACCGCCTTTCGTATCAGGTCGCGGTCAAGGGGCTTCACGTAGGGCATGCTGATCAAGCGAACGCTCAGGCCTTGCGCTTCCAACTCCCGCGCGGCAAGTTGCGCGTTTTCCAGCATGTTCCCCGTGGCGATGAGCGTCAGATCCTTCCCTTCCCTCAGAACGGCGCCCCGTCCCACTGGGAGCTCCGGACGAGAGGTGTGAATCACCGGCTCCCCTTTCGTGGCCAGGCGGATATAGACCGGCCCCTGATGCCGGCGCGATTCTTGCATGATCAACTCCGTCTCCAGAGGATCACCGGGACAGGCGACCACCAAGTTGGGGAGGCTTCGCATCACTCCGACATCGTCGATCGACTGGTGCGAAGCTCCGTAAAGCGAATAGGACAAACCCGCCCCCACACCGATGATTTTCACATTCAGGTTTTGATAACAGATGTCGTTGCGAATCTGCTCCAGACAACGCATCACCACGAAAGTGGCGATCGAATATATGTAGGGAATCTTGCCGCTTAAGGCCAGGCCGGCGGCCACGCCCGCCATGTTGGCCTCGGCCACGCCGACATTGTAGAACCGGTTCTTGAACGCATCGCGAAACTCCTCCAGCACGCTGTAGCCCAGGTCGCCGGTGAGAAGATAGATGCGCTCGTCTTCCCGGGCGAGGGCAATCATGGACTTTACAAATGCAGTTCTCATTCTCCCAGCTCCACCAGGGCGTTCTTGAGCTGCTGTTCATTCGGGGAAAGATAGTGCCATTCAAATCGGCCCTCCATGAATGACACACCTTTGCCTTTGGTGGTATGGGCAATCAACGCGCTTGGTTTGCCGCGGCGAAAAGGCACTCCGCTCAATGCTTGAAATATCTCACCATGATCATGCCCGTTGATCTCCCTGGTTTCCCATCCGAACGACTGCCATTTCTTCCGGAATGGTTCCAGGTTGACGACCTCATCCGTTTTCCCAAACCCCTGCCACCGGTTGTAGTCCACCACCACCACCAGGTTGTCCAACTTCATTTGCGACGCGAACATGGCGGCTTCCCAGGTCGATCCTTCATCACATTCACCGTCACTCACAATCACGAACACCCGGTGGCTTTTGCCGTCGTTTCTGCCGGCGATGGCCATTCCCACGCCCATGGCCAGGCCATGCCCGAGGGAGCCGGTCGAACACTCGATTCCCGGAACGCTGTCCCTTACCGGGTGGCCGCCCAGCTTGCTTCCGTTGGCATAGTAGTTCGCCAGCGTCTCCTTCGAGACAAAGCCCCGCTCGGCCAGGGTGGCGTAGAGGGCCGCCACCGCATGCCCCTTGCTGAAGATAAGACGGTCCCGATCCTCCCAGCGGGGTTGTGCGGGGTCAATTTTGAGAACGTCGAAATAGAGCACCGCCAGCAGGTCCGCGACGGACAGGGCTCCCCCGACGTGGGCCGCTTTCGCCCGGCTGACCATCTGGAGGATGCTTTTCCGAATGTTGCGGGCCTTGTGCTCCGAAGTTCTCATGGCGCTTTTATTATCGTTGCGGAGGAAAAGTCTTTCACCATTTCTTCAGGAAAGCCTCCAGCGCATCCTGGACATACTCGATCATCTTGTCGGTCATCGCCGGGTGAACGCCAATGAAGAACGTGCTGCGCATCACTTCGCACGCGTGAGGGTAGTCGAGCGGATTGCCCAGGTGCGCGTACGGAGGATGGTAGAGAATGTTGCCCGAAAAATAGTTCCTGGTTTGGATGCGCCTGCCTTCGAGATAATTCACGAGTTCCGCCCGGTCGAATTTGTCCGTCGTCACGGTGATCGGAAATCCGAACCAACTGACGTCGGCATGCGCGCTGGGCGTGGCCACACGAATCAGGCCGGAGTACTTCCGGCACACACTGAAGTAGCGGTCATAGATGCGCTTTCTCGCCTGTTTGACAAATTCGAGCTTTCCGAGCTGCACCAGGCCGATGGCGCCTTGCAGGTCGAGCGGCTTCAGGTTGTAGCCGACTTCCTGGTAAACGTACTTGTGATCCACGATTCCCGAATATCCCGGTTCCAGCCACCGGTCAAACCGCCGGCCGCAAGTCCCGGAGAGCGACAGGTTCGCCGCGCCGATGCAATAGCAATCCCGGCCCCACCAGGCGATGCCCCTTACCACCTTGGCCAGATTGTCGTCATCCATGCTGACCATGCCCCCTTCGCCGGTGGTGATGTGATGCGCGGGATAAAAGCTGTGGCTGGACATGACTCCAAAAGACCCCACCGGTTTTCCCCGCCAGGTGCTGCCCAACGCGTCGCAGTTGTCCTCCAGGAGCAGAACGTTCCGCGCGCGGCAAATCTCCTGAACGCGATCCAGGTCCGGCGGATTGCCGAGCACGTGGGCAAAAATCACCGCCTTCGTTTTGCTCGTGATGGCCTTTTCGAACTGATCGAGGTCCAGGTTCAAGGTGGCCGATTCGATATCAACGAAACGCGGGACGAATCCGCATTGAAGAATAGGCGCGACCGTGGTCGGGAAGCACACCACCGGCGTAATGACCTCAATGCCCTCAAACCCGTAAGTGTGACGCGACTTCAACGCCGCCATCATCAGCAGATTTGCCGAACTGCCCGAATTGCACATGACGGAGTGTTTCCGTCCCACGTGTTTTGAAAAAGCCCTCTCAAACCTGGCCACATTCTCTCCGGAACTGAGCCACTTCCCCCGCAAGACGGCAAAAATGGCGGCTTCAACCTCTTCATTGTTCCAAGTCGGCCCCGAGTATTGAATGGGTGTTTCACCGGCCACAAAATGCGCATTGTCCAATCCACGCATGGACGAAATGGGCAGAGAGCCGGCAACCAGTTGCCGAATGCCTTCGCGAATCTCGGCATCGGTCAACATACCGTTTCCCCTGCATTCCCTCTGTCTCCCTTCAGAGAAGTCACCGCCGGGCAAACCTCCACCGGCCGCAAGTCCCGCCGCCAAACGGGGGCAAGGTCTCCGCAAAGCGCAGCGATGACATCGACAACCGACAATGCCGGCACGATATGACCAACATTAGCCCGTTTCGATTGTTCAAGAATTATGCGCCGAATGCGCTTTGAACCAGACTCCATCATATTAAAAAGTGTATGATAATTACAGCCCGGCCACCGTCAAGAGAATTAGGTTGCCGGCCTCCCAATCCCAATCAACTTCCCTCATAATCGGTAATTCTGTCCAAGCCGGACCTCTTCGATAATCAGGGCACAGTTCACAATTACCAGGCACGAGGGCGTTATCATGTGGTCCAAACGCTCCCCGCTTTCACTCTCTGGCGCAGGGACCAATAACGAGGCCGTTGAAGAAGATCGCGCACACAATCACCGCATAGACGACGAGCGCGCGCAAAATGGCCGGGGCGTTATTCATTGACTCGCAAATTGTAACTGCGGAACACGATTATGCAAAGACTTTACTCTACCTTAATCCCCAAAGCATGGACCATAGGATTGTTGGCAATGGACGGATTGATGATGAAGAACGGGTGTCCCGGCGTACAGCCACAAATAAACGCCACCTGACAGGACGAACAGGACGAAAAATATCAGCCCCTATTGGCCGTGTCCAGTCTCGCTTGCAAAATCGCCTGCAAAATAGTCATCCGGAATGGGAATCATCCGGGCCGGATTGCCGACGGCAAAGTGCCGCGGCGGAACCGGTTTGGTCACCACCGCTCCTGCGCCCACCACGGCCCGTTCGCCGATCGTGACGCCTTTGAGCACGATCGCCCGGGCGCCAATGAACGCGCCGCGGCCAATGTGAATCGGTCTGGCCCCGTGACCGGGATCGTTGCCCCATTCCCATGACCCGGCGGGCCGGTGAAAATCCGTGTCAATCAACAACGCACCGGAGCCGATGTTGACACCTTCGCCAATGCGAACGGATCTGGCCGCGCAGAGCACACAACCGCTGATGCCCGCGTTCGCGTCCAAAATAAGTTCGGCGTCCGGACACAAGGTTCTGAGAACACTTGGCTGGAAACAACCGAGGGGATTGGCCCGGAAAGAACTGTTGATTCTTACATTGTTCCCGATTTGAAACCGGGAGCCTTTGGCGACACTGATGAGCGGCCGTCCGACAAAGGTGACACCCCGGGCAACCGAGGCCCCCTTCAGCCTAGCTTCGAGAATCCACACTCTCGACCAGGAAGCCCGCAATTGACTCAACAGGAATCCGGCATATTCCGCCCCGCTGCGTTTTGGCATGGGCGGTTAAGTACCTGATAGATTGGGCAGGGCAAGGCCAAATTATCAGGGCCAAGATGCGTCACACGCCGATTTGTGACGATGTTGCGCAACGGCCCGGACTATTTCATGAGGAGAGATTAAGCAGTTCCTGGTAAATTTTCACATGCTGCCGCGCTAAGGCTTCAGGCTGATAGCGCTCCCGTATGAGGGCGGCAGCACCAATGGGCCGGGGATGTCCTTGTGTGATCCAGCGGGCGATGGCGGCAGTCAATCCCGGCCAATCGTCCCGAGTAAAAAGTTCCACCCCAGGCATGTCTTTCGCAATGTCCACAATGCCTCCCAAATGCGCGCCGAAAAACTTCAAGTCCCGCCCCAGCCCCTCCAGCACAATCATACCAAAAGCCTCTTCGGTGGGGAAATGCACCATGGCCGCCGCTGAATCATAGTAATGAAGCAATTCGCTGTCGGCGGGCGTGCCCCAAAAGCTTGCGTATCCGGCTTTTTCCATCGGTTTGATCCGCTTGAGAAACGCCTGTGTATAGGCAGCGACCGCAGGGTGAGTGAAGCCGACAAAACGGAATTCGAATTTCAATCCCTGCCGATGAAGCGTCTCGGCCACATCCAACAATTCCAACTGGCGTTTCCGCGGAGAGATGGCCCCCACGTTCAGTAGAATACAAGGACGCGGACCGGCATCCGGGGCCGGATCCAGAAAAGCCTGCCGGAGCGGATGCGGCATCAGCCAGGTTCTGCGGGCACGGGGCCGGACCAGTTTCTCGGTGTAGGACGAATTGCAGAACACGCCTGCCGTCCGGGGCAAAATAAAATTTTCGAGTCGCGCCGTCAGCCAGGCGTAACTCCCAATGCGGGGCCGGTTCAAGCGCGCCAGCTCGGCCATGTTTCCCTGAATGGCCACCACATTGGGAAAGCCGGAAAACACAGCGCTGATGGCGCACTCCCGTTCCGTTCCATCCCCCTGCACAATGTCCGGCTGTAGCTCGCGCAGCTTCCTTCGGACGGCGCGAATGCAACCTTGATAACCGGTGCGCAACCAGCCGATTTTCGGCACCAGCAGGCCATGAAACCAGATGTTGTCAGCCAGTTTTTCCGGCGATTGCATGGGCCGTTGGATGCAGGAAATGAGATGTAACTCCACTTCGGGCAAACGCGCAAAACCGTCGATCAAGGAAGCGGATCCCCCGGGAAAACGAGGTGTCGTCTCGGCGTAGCTGCGATAATTCTCGCGCATGTCCATGACCAGGAGAGCAATTTTCATTTCAAACAAAAATACCAGTTTGTACCTTGGCAGGCAAGCGCGGCGCCACCGCCACTGCAGCAGCAGCGATAAAAAGGACCGCTGTCAATATACGATCAGGCGGACACTCCCCAGGTGCGACCGGGGACGGCCGCACTCCGTCGTCGGTGTCCGGTTGCACCCGCCGGCCCGGCGCGCCTCAAAATTAACTTTTTTTTTTGCCCCTTTTCCGGTAGTCAGTAACCATGCCATTGCGAAGTAGGTCGGAAACTCCTGGTATGCCGCTGAGTTGCGGGTGCGGGTCCCTTTCCCGCCTACGGGCGTCGGCAACCCCGCGCCGATTCAACCGTGGAAAGGCGCGCCAGCCACAGAGTCATGCCCCGTTCCTGTCGAACTGATGAAACTGGCACTCTGCCTTGAATATCCCATCAGGTTGCGCGGCGGTGTCAGCGTTCTCGTTGAAATCTTGCTGCGGGAATTGACCCGGCACGGGCATGAAGTGGTGCTGGTCTCCCCCGATGACCCCGCCGGCTTGCGCAAATCCGAAGCTGAGAGCCTGATCCGGGAACATTTTCACTGGGAACCCAGACACCGTCCTTCCCTTGCGAATGCCAAAAAACTGGCCCGCCAGTTGGCGGAGGCGCGGGTGGCCCTCGCCCATTTTCACGCCGGTGGCAATTATGGTTGGGGCAACCGTTTTCCCTGGCATTGTCCGGCTTTCTTTCTGGATGGCTTCGGAATTCCCTGCGTTTCGACGGTTCATTCCGTAACCAGTATTTTAACCGGTTACTGTGGCGATCTGAAACCGACCTGGTTCAAAGCGCTTCTGCTGCCACTGGGGTGGGGGGGGAAAATGCACCAACTCCGCCATGTCCGTCGGGAAATTGCCGTTTCCCGGCACGATCTTCAAAACCTCCGCCGCTGGTACCGGCCTTTCCGCGACCGTTTTGTGCAGATCTACCACTCGCGTCTGTATCGCGACGCGGCGCCCATCGCGACCGGGAAACGCGAACCCCTCATCTTGAATGTCGGGCACATCGCCAACCGTCGCAAAGGGCAAGTCGTGCTCGCGAAAGCGTTTGCGGCGATTGCCGCCCGGCATCCGGAATGGAAACTGGCGTTCGCGGGACATGACTGCGGCGACGGTTCGGTGGAGCAGATTCGACAAGTTGCCGCCGCCGGCCGCCTGGGCGACCGGATTTCGTTGCTGGGCCAGCGGGACGATGTCATGAAACTGATGACCGGCGCCGCCATTTACGTCCAGCCGTCGTTTGAAGAAGCGCTGGGAATGGCCTTGCAGGAAGCCATGTTTTGCGGCTGCGCCTGTGTCGGCAGCCGCGTCGGCGGAATCCCGGAATTGATTCAAGACCATCATCTCGGTCTGCTGGTTGAACCCGGGAGCGTTCCCCAACTCAGCGAAGCCCTTGAACAACTCATCCGCGATGAGTCCCGGCGGGCAACCCTGGGCCGGGCCGCCGCCGCGTCCATCAGCGAACGGGGAATGACGGTTGAAGCGATGGTCAAACAACATTTTGAACTCTATGAAACCATTGTCGCCGGAAAGTGACCGCCGGTTCGTGGTGGCCACCCCGGCGCGAACGGTCTGCGACGACAATGCGCGCGCGCTGGAGCGCCATGGCCGGCTGCGTTTCATTGCCCTGGGCACCCGGCGCGGCACGACCGGCGTGCCGCCGGAGCGCACGCGGCTCAATCCCTGGCTTGGGTTGCTCGCCTATGCCACCGCCCGCACACTCCCGGATTTCCGCGCCGTATCCTTCCGCTACCGGCTGCATCCGTGGTTCGACCGCTGGGTGCTTAAACAACTCGAGCCGGGAGACCACATCATTTCCAGCTACGGCCATACCAATGCATGTTTCCAATGGGTCCGGCAACACGGCGGTAAAACCTTTCTGGACGGCGGCAATTCGCACCCGGACAACTTCTGGAATATCATCACCGAGGAACATCGCCGCTGGAACTGCCCGTATCCGCCCCTTCCCCGCCATCATTATGAGCGGTCGGTGGCAATGATGGAACTCGTGGATTATGTGCTTTCGCCGAGTTCTTACGTGACAAAATCTTTTCTGGCGCGGGGCTTCAAACTGGAACAAATCCTCCGCAACGTTTATCCGGTGGATTTGTCCTGTTTTTCGCCGGCGCGCGAACCGCGCCCGGCGTCGCGGCCGCTGACCCTGATTTGTACCGGCAGTTTGTCCCTGCGCAAGGGAACGCCTTATCTATTGGAAGCCGTTCGTATTGTGCGGAGCAAAATCCCCGGCGCCCGGCTGTTGCTGACCCGGATCGTCGAGGACAGCATGCGGCCGATTTTGTCGAAGTACCGGGATTTGCCGATTGAATGGTCGCCGCCGTTGCCGCATGCGCAACTGGCGGAACGGCTGCGGAGCGCCGACATTTTCATCCTGCCTTCGCTGGAAGATGGCTTCGCCCGAACTGTGACAGAAGCGCTTGCTTGCGGGCTTCCGGCCATCACCACTCCAAATACGGGTGCGTGCGATCTGATTCAATCTGGAATTAATGGCGAGGTGGTGCCGATTCGCGACCCGCAGGCCATTGCTGATGCCGTATTGAAATGGGCGGACAAAATTCTCGCGCCGGACTGGCAGCCGCGCGTTTTGGTCAATGCGCAACGGTTGTCTTTTGAGCATTTTGAAAAAGCGTTCATCGAACAGTTGCGGGAGCTTGGCTTTTAAATTCAAGGCCCCGGCGCGGAATGATTTGCTCGAATTGCGGCCTGGCTTCCTCAATGTAGGTCTCCCGCTTATTCGCGGCATGGGCTGGACAACGCGAATACCAGATTTGACGCCAGTGCCGTTCATTCGAGGATTTTCACCAGTTCGATGCCCGCGACATTGTCGAAGGAGACGGGGCGGCTACCGAACAGCCGCGCGGGTGTGAGTGGCAAAATGCAGATGGGACGTAACCCGGCGGATTCCAGTCCGGCCAGCGCCGCCGCCCGGTCGTCCGTCTCGTAGCATGGATGATAAATGATGCCGGAAGTGTGACGTTGCACAAGCTTGTCCACCGGACTGGTGCTGTCGGCCGGCGAGATGATTTCCACCGCCGGATGCGCGACGTGCGTGCAGAGCTGGAAATGCACTTTCTGAAGACGGATTCGCCCAACTGGCAGCCAAACGCAGTGTTAAGTTTCCGCACTTCGTCCGGATGATGGATGGCCAAACTGAACTTTCACTTCAAAACTGAAAATATCTCTTTCATCTCGGCAAACGTGTTGGCGAACAAGAAAAGCGTCACAGCAAAGTAACAAAAAGTGATCACCACACCGGCGACGTGAATCCAGCGGTTTTCGTTGTAAGCCTTGAATCCGTCGCGGCCCAACCGCCTTTTAAGAAAGATGGTGTAATAATGAACCGTGGCAACGCCCAGTGCCTGCGCCAGTCCAAAAGCGGCGTAATTCCAACCCACACCATGCCAGATACCGATGAGCAAAAACGTCGCCAAGATAGCCAGCGCAATTGCATGATTAGAACGTGGAGGCCCCATCCAACGAACGAGCAGTTTCGAAAGCGGAGAGAACACAAAGTCGCGCATCCATATGGAAAGTGTGATGTGCCAGCGGTTCCAGAAGTCCTTCATGTTGCGCGCGGCGAAGGGATTGTTGAAGTTTTCGGTAACGGGAACGCCCATCAATCCCGCCGCGCCGATGGCCATGTCGCAAAAGCCGGAAAAGTTGAAGTAAAGGAAAAGGTAGTAGAACAAGACCGCCACCGGGAAATCCATCCATGGATGATAATGGGAATCCAGCAGCAGCCACTCATAGCACATCTGCCGGCATATAACCGCCAGCACGAGATATTTCACCAACCCGACCAGCGCCCGCAGCGCGGCGCGCCCCTGCGGAATTTCCGGCGGCGCGGCGTCAAATGCGCGGCGGTAATTGCTGTAGGGATTAATCGGCCCGACCGAAACCGTCGGCACAAAAAAACAAAACCCCAGATACTCCCAGAAGCCCGGCCGGGGAACCGCGCCGTTGCGGACTTCGATCACCAGATGGCTGCTGCGGAAGGCGAGATAGGAGATGCCGATGAAATAGAAACTGACCGAGTAGTGATGGACGTGCCCGCTCAACATTTTCCGCAACGCGCCGCTGAACTGCGCATAAAAAGTGGTCGGCACATAGCGGATGGCAATCAGGAAGAAAATCGGCGTGAAAAAGGCCAGCCACGGCTTCCAGCCGCCTTTTCCCGAAAAGAGCACCAGCGCCGCATACTGGCAGACCACCAGCGCCACATACGTCAGAAAAATCGGCCAGCGGACGGACGGGATGAAAAAACAGAAAAAAAACGCCAGGTTCAGCAGGGCAAACGCCGCCTCGCGCGGCACGCCCCGCCCGTGGCGGATGATCAAACGGCCGGCGAGAATGTAGCCGAGCACCAGAATGAGCGAGAGCAGCGGATCCATAACGGTCAGAAGCCTTGATAGACCGCGAGGTTGTCCGAGAGGAAACGCGGCGATGAAACCGCCAGCGCCAGCGCCACGAGCGCCAGCGCAATCACCGTGAGGTAAATGAGAATTTCAGAGATGGATTTACGGGGCATACAATTTCAACAAGGTCGGGGTGATGGCGCGGGTGAAATATTCCTGCCCGTTTTTGTTCAAGTGGTTGTGTAGGTAAAATAATTTGCAAACATCCTGATCGCTGATTCCATCTAGGAAACTGGCTGGTGGAATGCCCACCAAAATCACGCCGCCCGGAAGCACCTGTGGCCAGCACTCCCTTTCGGGAACGGCAAGGGCACGCATTTCTTCCACCTTCGGAATGTGCAGCCAGACCAGCTCGATGTCGTTGGCCCGGGCGAGCGCCGCCAGTTTTTTTGCAAAGTGAAGCTGCTCAGGCGGCGTGGACGGGCCGGTGAACTGAAACCGGGGGTTTTTCTCCGCAGAATAGATGCAGACCTCCGTCGGCGGAACATCGTGGCCGGGCGTGAATGCCTCAAAGTTGGGGCGCGTGTTGTTTTTGGTTTCATACCCCAATAAAACGGAAATCGATCCGAGGCGTTCGGCGGTGGCCGCGGCTTGGTAGGATCTGTCCCAATCATGCCGCGGCGGCGGCCATTTCACCGGGAGATTGGTGCGGATCAGGCTTAAGATGTTCCGCGGCATTCCACGCAGGGAGTCCGCATAATAGGCCGCCTGCCAGGCAAGCGGCAGGCCCGCCAGGTCTTCCCGGTTGTCGCCGAAACGAAACAAGCGCGGGATTGCTATGTGTGGAATCGGCCAGTCGGGGCTGTATTCTTCATGGATGACAATCATGTGAACCTTCCGGTTCGCGACCAGGTCCCGCGTGATGAAATACAGGGCGTCAAACCCGCACCAGTTCCAGCCCAGCGTGATCACGCCGGCCTTGCGTCCGAGTTTTTTGCTCAATTCCGCCTGAACGTAAGGCGTGTCGATCGCCGCCCAGATTTGCGAGGACCCGACGATGGCGATGTCCACGTCACCCTTCTCCTCGAAGATTTGCTGTTGGATGAACGGGTAACAACCCAGATTCAAGGACGCTGCGGAGTAGGTTTCTTCGCGCGGCGGCAGAAATTTTTTCCCGGCGAGCACGGGCGAGAGCAAGAGCAATAACAAGAGTAAGGCAAACGCCGCTGCCTGCTTCGTTGATGAAAACGCCGGGCGCATCACGGTTCCTGCTTACGTTTGATTATCAGATCCGCGAACTCCCCTATATTTCTGGCATTCTCAATCTCGCCCACGCGGAACCGAACGCCGAACGCCTTCTCCACCGCCACCATCAGGGAGATATTCGTGAGCGAATCCCATTCCGGCACGTCCTTCGCGCTGATGGCCAGCGTGAGCACGACCGGCTCAAGAAACACGGTGTCGAAAATGGTCTGCAACTGGGCGATGACTTCAGCCTGGTTCATAAGCGCGGCGCGTGATCCTGATCTTTGTCTGGATGGGCTGGAACTGTTCCACCCGCAGTTCAAACTCCCGTTTTGTTTCGGATTCGGAGGTCAAAGTAAAGCCCATCCGGCCGTAAAAATCACGCACCATTTCATTCTTGGCCGTCGGCAAATAAATTCCTTCCAGCCGCGTGCAATGGCGCGCTTTCGCCAGCCGCGCAAGTTCGTTCAACACCTCTTCTTCGACCTGCCGTTTCAACACGCGGCAACTCATCAGCCAGGTGTCAATCTTCATCGTCTCGCCGGATTTTTGGCCGATGACGACGGAGATCAGGCCGTGGTCGCCGAACCGGTCCTTGAGCCGCACGGAATAGCCGACGAAATTCGTGTCGTTCATCACTGCGATTACTTCGGCCTCGCTGCGGCGGTGCGTGGTGAGGTTGAACTGGTTGCTTTTGTTGATGAGCTGCGACAGGCGCGGCACGTCCACCGGCGTGAACTCGCTGATGACCGCCTCCATTTGCAGCGATTCGAGATACGACGACATGTCCGTGACCGATGCCTCGAGCGCCTTGCGCTGCGCCTCGGAACGATACTGGCTGGTGCGCCCGGTGTCCTCGGCGGTGATGCTACGCGGCTCGAACAACCGGCAGTCCGCCAGTTGCGCAACGTAGTCCGACGGGTCGGGGCCGAGCAAAATCGTCGTCACCTCCGGCACGAATTGCCGGACGATTTCAATCTCCGCCGGATTGTCATCCACGAACACAAAACTGTCGAGGCCGAGGTTCAACTCCAGCGCCATCGCGCGGATGTTTTCCGACTTCGGCTCCCAGTTCGCCTTAAAACAGATGATGTCCTCCATTTTCAAAACCATGTCGGGATGTTTCTCGAACGGTTCCGCCGCCTTGGCAAAATCATTTTTGCTGCACACGGCCAGCAGCACGCCGCGCTGTTTGAGCGAGGCGATGTATTTTTGGAATGCCTTGAACGCCTCTCCGCGCGGCGAGGTGTCGCCAAGCTCGATGCCTTGCAAACCGTCGTCCGCCACCACGCCGCCCCAGAGCGTGTTGTCCAAATCGAGAACGAGGACTTTTTTCGGTGCGCGCTTGAGCGAACCGATGAGATGCGCGACTTCGCGGGCCAACTCGACCATCAGCGCGGGTGAACATGGCTGCTTGCTCTCGAACCATGCGCGCTCGTCGCGCGCCGTGAGGCCACCGAGACGATAGGCGAGAAACGCCCAGTCGCAGATGTGCAGATAAGCGAGCGCGGCGAGGCCGAGTTCAAGGTTGACCCATTCGCGGAAGCTCCAGTCCGAGCCGAGCGTGCGCGAGCGGAACGCGCCGAGATCATGCCGCGCGGGCAGCATGAAATTGGCGGTGATGACTTCGGCGCGCGTTTTTTCGTTCACCTTGCGCGAGAGCTCCAACAGCGAATCCACGACGCGCTGTGCCTCGGCCTGCTGCAATTCTCGCGGATCGGTTAATTTGCCGGTGTAAGTGCAGCGCCGTTCCGCCGGCAGCATGAAAACGACGTGCGGCGCGAACGAGTACAGTTCGCTGTTCTCGTCCATGATTTCGGAAATGTAGTTGTCGTAATCGCCCAGCCAGAGTTCGACTGGAAAATTTTCAACCTCGCAAAAATGCTCGATGAGTTCGTGCAGCGGATAAAGGCTGTAGCCGCCAAGGATGGCGAGTCGGAGTTTTTCCTTGGGCTGCTTTGGCGGTGCCAATTTCCGCGCGTGGGCTTTTTTGCGCAGCACGGAGAGCGGAAACAACTCATCAAACCCCCGTGCGACGCGCGTGGCGGCTGCCAGGTGATTCCAAAATTCTGGATCATCTTTCAAAAGGAATGTCTTGAGTTCGTCTTGCTGCATAGTGCGGTCGGGGGTTGTCAAACCGGCCCGAAGGCCAACCCCCGTTCAAAACCGGTTTCCCGGCAATCTGTAATTTTCCGTTTATTATCACCACCGCCGGGGTGTAATAGGCCAAAAGTGTTTTCAACTCAAATCCTTTCATTCCATCCGCGCTTGCACCGGAGCAAAACGGACTGTCATAACCGGGCCATAGCCGACAACTTCCGCCATGACAGGGCAAGCATCTTTCGCAATGGCGGGGCAAGCGGCGCAATCAATTTCTGCAAGAACGTTTCAAGCCTCTGCCCTTGGCGGTGTGGCGCTGGTGCTTATCCCATATCTGATGTAGCACCTGCCCATCCCGGGTCGGATTACTGCTGCGACCGGAGACAGCCTTCAGGCCGGCGGGGTTGCCATTCTTCTGTTGCAAAGCATCCTTTCGCCACGGAGCGGGTTCTACCGTATGCTAAACTGGTCATGGGTTCGTTTCATCGGGGTTTTGTCGTATTCCCTCTACATTTGGCAACAACTCTTTTGCGCCCCACCGGAAATGTTCGGCCTGAAACCGGTTTGGTGGATGTCGTTTCCGTGGTGGTTGGTATCAGTGTTTGTGGTTGCGTCCATTTCGTATTATGGCTTCGAACGGTCGCTGCTCAAACTTCGCGCTCGTTTTCGGGAAACCTAGCCAGCTCATCTCATGATTTGCCCAAAATGCAGTGAAGAAATTTCCCGGCAGGGAACGGACCGGTTAATCGCACCAAAATTGTCTCCGTTTTATATCGAAGGTTCTGGCTCAGGCCCAATCGCCAAAACAGACAGGTCCCAAGGATGGAAATGCAGACGGCATCAATAATCAACCGGGCATTTTGGCCAATGCGGAGTTGTGGGCGTTCGAGCATTTCGAGCGCGAATTTCTTGAACAACTCCGCCATCTCAACCTCGCCGGGCCGGAATGAAACTGTCGCGCCATGCGGTGGGAGTGGATTATTTTGAAGGTAGGGACAGCGCGCTGCGCTGTCCGGACGCCGCAGCGCGGCATCCCTACCAATGGAATTGACCCGACGCGCAAGGTAGTTAATAGGCTTGTTTTTACGGGTGAATTTGTAATAATTGCGCATCATGTCAAAAGATGTTCCTGGTTCAGCCCCCCTCCGCGTGGCCTTGGTGACTGGCAACTTGAACCTCGGCGGCGCGACCTCTTTGCTGCTCAATCTCACTGGAGAACTCAACCACCGGGGAATCCAAACGCTCGTTTTTAGCTTTGAAAAGGAAAACCCGCTTGCTTCCGACTTCAAGGCAGATGGAGTTAAGGTGGTTTTTGAGGATGAAGATAAGTCCATTTTTGAGGATCGCCTTTCGGCCTGCCTCAAATTGCTCGCGGAATTCAGGCCGTCATGCGTGGTGGCCTGGCTGGCTCCCCCTTCATTCGAAGTGCTTCGCTACGTTCCGCCCGGAATCCTCCGGGTTGGACTGGATGTGTCGGACAAGGCCAATATTTATCCGACCGATTACGCTCCATTCATGGACGTGCTGGTGGGGGTCTCCAAAAAGATTGCCGCAACCGCCCGTTCTCTGCCGGCCTTTGGCCGTGTTGATGTGCGTTGTATTCATTGCGGGGTTCCGATACCGGAACCCCGGCAGAGGATTCCAGATTCTTCCTCCCCGTTGCGGATCATCTTTCTTGGCCGTCTGTACCAGGATTCCAAAAGGGTCCGGTTGTTTCCAACCATCCTGCGGCATCTCTGCGAAAGCCAGATTCCGTTTTCCTGGACCATCGCGGGTGACGGGCCGGAGCTTGATTTTCTCAAGACGAACATGCAGACCAGCCGCCCGGATCAACAGGTTCATTTCACGGGCCCGTTGTCCAACTCCGAGATCTCAGCTTTGTTGTCCCGGCATGATGTCTTCCTTCTCGCTTCGGACTTCGAAGGACTGCCCATGAGCCTGCTTGAATCCATGGCGCAAGGCCTGGTGCCGGTGGTTTCCGACATTGAAAGCGGGATTCGTGAAGTGGTGGACTCCAATAATGGCATCCGCGTAGCCATTGATGACATCCCTGGCTACGCCAAGGCGATCATCCATCTCCATGAAAACAGGGATGCGCTGGCGGCCATGGGGCGAGCCGCGCACGACATTGTTTTGAAAGCCTATTCTGTCCGCGTCATGGCGGACCGGTGGCTGGACCTAGTCGCGAGCCATCAACCGGTTTCAGCAGAATGGCCCGGGAAATTCAATATCCGCCCCGCCCTGTCGCTCGAAGGACAAATCAAATTTCATCCTGCCTTCAGGCCGCCAAGACGGCTGGTAAAGACGATAGCCGGCTCACTCAAAAACAAAAACCGGAGTCATCCCACCCGCGCCGCATGAGAAATTCGCAAGTTATCCCGCCGGCCACGGAATTGGCCGCAACCTCACTGTGCGCGGCGGGGCCGGCAGCGAACACGGAATCTCCCCGCTCAACCACCGCGTGCCAAAACCAATATGCTACTGGATAATAAAAAAGTGCTTGTTACCGGCTCGGACGGGTTTATTGGCAGCCATCTGGTTGAACGATTAATCGAAGAGCATTGCCAGGTCAAAGCCTTTGTCTATTACAACTCGTTCAACTCATGGGGCTGGCTCGATTCCTTGTCCAGGAAAACTTTGGATCGCATTGAAATTTTTGCCGGCGACATTCGAGATCCCAATGGCGTCGAAACCGCCATGAAAGGCTGCGAGGTCGTGTTCCATCTGGCAGCGCTGATCGGCATTCCATTTTCCTATCATTCCCCGGATTCCTATGTTGACACAAACATCAAGGGGACCCTCAACGTGCTCCAGGCTGCTCGCAAGCACGGAATCTCGAAACTGCTCGTTACATCCACTTCCGAGGTATATGGCACGGCCCGTTATGTCCCCATTAATGAAGAACATCCCTATCAAGGCCAGTCCCCGTACAGTGCCACCAAGATCGGAGCCGATCGGCTCGCCGAATCCTATTACCGTTCCTTTGAGCTTCCCGTGGTTATTGTGCGCCCATTCAACACCTATGGACCGCGTCAGTCGGCGCGCGCGGTGATACCCACAATAATCACCCAACTATTAAGCGGGCTTGCCGAAATTAAACTGGGCAGACTCGAACCCACCAGAGACTTCAATTATGTGAAAGACACGGTAAATGGGTTTGTAGAGATTGCAAAATCCGACAAGACTGTTGGTCAGGAGATCAACATAGCGTCGGGAATCGAAATTTCGATAGGACAATTGGCGGGGGAGTTGATTGCCCAGGTGAATCGTGACGCGAAAATCGTTTGCGAACCGGCGCGCCTCAGGCCTGAGAAGTCCGAGGTTGAGCGATTGTTGGGTTGCAATCGCAAGCTTTTGTCCCTTACAGCATGGAAACCTCAATTTTCACTCGCCCAAGGGTTGGCGGAGACTATTGCCTGGCTAAGGGTGCCCGCCAACTTTGCCAGATACAAAACCAGTATTTACAACATTTAAACCAACAAGCCCCATGAGAGCAATTATTCTGGCTGGCGGAAAAGGCACTCGCCTGAAGCCATATACCATCAGCCTTCCCAAGCCGCTGGTGCCTATCGGCGGAGAAATGCCAATTCTGGAAATTGTGATCCGCCAACTGGCCAAGTGTGGATTTAAGCAGGTCACTTTGGCCGTCAATCATATGGCCAACATCATCCAGGCGTTCTTCGGAAACGGTTCGCGCTGGGGCCTCAAGATTGATTATTCGCTGGAAGAACGGCCGCTGAGCACCATCGGCCCGTTGACCCTTATCGATGATCTGCCGGAAAACTTTGTCGTCATGAACGGCGACGTGCTATGCAACCTGAACTACGCGCGATTTCTGAAACATCATACGAAACGTGGCAATGACATTACCGTCTCCACCTACACGCGCGAGGCCAAGATTGATTTCGGCGTGTTAAAGTACGACCGGAACAATAAACTGGTGGAGTTTTCAGAAAAGCCGGTTTACCGCTTCGACATCAGCATGGGCGTTTACTGCATGAACCGGCGGGTGATCGAAGAGCTGAAAAGAGGCAAGCCGTACGGGTTTGACAATCTCATGTTGGACAGCTTGAAAAACGGTCGCCGGGTGGAGGTCAAACCCTTCCATGGCTTTTGGCTGGATATCGGCCGCCCCGAGGACTTCGACAGCGCCAATGAAAACTATGACTCCATCAAGAAAACGCTCCGGCTATGACACCAAGGATACTTGTTACCGGGGCAGACGGCTTTACCGGGCGTCATCTCGTTGATTATTTAAGAAAAAACACCCGTCACCGGCTGTATTGCAGTTCTATTAATCCAAACCTGGCTGATATGCACTGCTGTGATCTTACCAGTTCCAGGGCGGCATACCGGTTATTGAAAGAAGTCAAGCCGGATCAAATTTACCACCTGGCCGGGAGTTTCACCCAAAAATATGAAGTTGATTATCCGGTCAATGTGACGTCCACACGGAACATCCTGGATGGGTTGCTTCGGCTTAAATTACAAACCCGCGTCCTGCTGGTTGGCAGTGCTGCCGAATATGGCGCGATACGTCCCGGGGACAATCCGGTGCGGGAAACCCAGCCTTTAAACCCATGGAGCGTGTATGGCCTGACCAAGGTGTTTCAAACCCACCTTATGTGTTATTATTGCTCCCTATACCAAATGGATATTGTGATGGCTCGCACCTTCAACCTGTCCGGGATTGGTCTCCCCCCCGCGCTGTTCGTCGGCAAATTATATGAACAAATCAAGGCTTACAAGGATGGAGACATATCAGTCATTCAAGTCGGCAATTTAGACAACTACCGGGATTATATACCGGTTGAGAAAGCGGTTGAGAAATACGTCAAGATTATGGACTGTGGCCTGAAAGGTAACATCTATCATGTTGCCAGTGGAAGACCCATTCAAATGCGGGCCTTATTGACCCGGATTTTGAAGGAGCAGCAGGTGCCGATGCATGCGGTGAGCGAAGGCGCTTCTACAAATCAAGGTCGTTATGACGTGCCCACAATATACGCCGATACTTCAAAATTCGACGCGCTATGCGGACGCTGCTGATGTTTGTTCAATCCATCGTGCTGGCACCGCTGAGGTGGCAATCGCACCAAAGAAAAAATTTATTCGTGGTTGATTTTCCCACCCCGGTTTTGCCACGCGCGTTGCAAACGCCGGGACAATCCCAACAGATCGTTCCAAAACAAACCGGTGAACAGTGCCAGCGCCACTACGACAACGCCGCCTTCGGCAGCAATCAAAGGCATGGCGGTCATTTGTGTGCGAAAGACCAACAGGCCGGCCGCCAGCAACGCTGAAAAGACCAGCAAGCTCGTCGAAATGTCCTTGAATAATTTCCCGGGACTCAAGTTCAGGATTCGCGGGGCTTTGAGGGTAATATACCAGAACCCGACCCCGACCAGCCCATACAACGCCGTGAATGCGATGTAACCGGTCAGTCCAAACCACTTCGTCCCCGCAATCGCCACGCCAAGGGACACAATCGTATCCACTGAAACGATGGCGGCAAATCCCCTCATGCGTTTGGCCAGCACGAAATTGAAGCCCAGACAATGGGTCCAAACCTGGACAATCACAAAGAGGGCGAAAAAGAAATCAAACAGCTTGCCTGCATAAAGGTCCTGTTTGCCGAAGATGAACACAAACCAGCGGTTCATGGCGAAACAGCAAACCATGGCCAGCGCGGACAGGCCGATGGTGAGCCGGACCATGCGACGAAACTCCACTGTCAGCGGCTCTGTTTGTCCTTTGGCCCAGTAAATCTGCCACCGGGGGCTGAACGCGTCAAAAGGACGCCAGACCAACTGCATCAGGAGCATGGGCACCCGGCTGCACACCGTGAAGCTGGCCACCGCGCCCAATCCCAGAATCTTCGTGACGACCAGCGACTGGCTCATAAATGCGACCTGAACCGCTATCCCAATGATAAACACGGCCGAACTGAACCCAAACAGTTCGCGCGCATAATGCCACGGGATGCCACGCATCGAAATCCGAAACCGGTTCGGTCCGCGCAGCACCGCAATGAGGGGCAGCCCCGAAGACACGAACATCTGTGCCGCGGCGGAGAACCCATAGGCCAGGCTGCCCCAGCCCAGTTTCAAAAATATGTAAAACGCGGCCAGCCCCGCCCAGGCACCGATAGCCAGACTCGCATAAACCCAGTAGGCCCGGTTCTGCGCCCCCAGAATTCCCGGAAACAACCGCATTGGAAGTGCCAGCGCGTTCAGGATCAGCATCATGAGCCAGAGCTGCTGGGCTTCGGCCAGCAACCCGGCCGGGATGTTGAACCAGTGCAGGATGGGTTCGACGAACGCAAGGCCAAGGCCAAGGATCAGCGCGGCTTGAATTGTCAGCACGGCCAGGGACAGATTGAACCAGCCGTTCCACTCCCGCTCATCGCCTTTGTGAATCGGTTCCACCAGCAGGCGTCCGAGCGAATTGCTCACACCGAAGTCCAGCAGCAACAGATAACCCAGCGATTGAGAAACAAACGACCAAAGGCCAAATCGGTCATAGTCGAGAAAATGCAACGCCAAAGGGATGGCCACCAATTGTGTCAGCATCAGACTCCCCATTTGAATATAGGAAGTCGCTCCCGTCAGAATGGTGTTGCGCAAACGCATCAGACCGTTAGATCCCCAGAAGACCCTTTTCGCGGTTTTTGCGCAAGGATTGTCCAACCCAATGTAATGTCGGGGGTGTTCCGCTTCCGGCCGGCCCAGAGAAAAAAGCTGTTCCACGCGCGCCGCATCACGCGCAGTTTCAGATAACGGGTAAGCACGTGCATGTCGACCTGTCCGAACATGGCCCAACGGCCGCCGCGGGGCCAGACTTCTTCAATATTAAAACCCGCCGTCGAAGCCAGATAGCGCAGTCCGTGCTCCGGATAACGGTAGAAATCATAGGGCAATTCATGCGCCGGCCAATAGCTGGGCGTGGCCAAAAGCACGCGTCCGCCCGGACGCAGGATGCGGTAAAACTCGCGCCAGACCGCCAAGGGATCAGGCACGTATTCGAGAACTTCCGTGCAAAAAACGGCGTCGAAACTTTCCGCCGCCACCGGAATGGTGTGCGCCGGACAGGCAAAGTCAACCTGACCGCGCTGGTCGTCAAAATCACAAGCCACCACGCGGGCAGCGTGCGAATAATAATTTCGATACGGTTGCTGTCCACAGCCGACATCAATGAGTTCGCCCTGCAATCGCGGCGCCAGCCCGGCGATGCTGCGCTCGATGAGATGATGGTTGATGTAGGCGTGATCCGACTTGTCGCTCCATGACGCCGGATGGCGGAGTTGGCCGGCATAAAGCGCGCGCAGCGCCGGCTTCAAATCACTGGTGAATTTCGGAGGCATGAATCAGTTGGACGGTTTGGTTTTAATTCCCTTCCGCAAGCCATCCCGCAGATAGCGTGGAAAATCGCAGAATGCATCCAGCGGCGAATAAAATTCCCGATAAAAACGCCACGCCTGCTTCGCGTTTGTGAAATTGCCCCGTCTGGCTTGTTGAAAAGCCAGCCGCCAAAGCGGCTTGGTCAATGAACGGGCCTCCGCCAAAGGATCAAGGCCAATTTCCCGCCACGTCGCCGGATATTCCGTCAGTGCATCCATCCGCACGCGCATTGCCTCGTAAGGCCAATCAAACGTAGGGATGGCTTTGCGCGCGATGCTTTGAGGATGGATGCGGTAAACAGCCGTCGGTTGTTCATCGTAAATCAAAGGTCCCTCCAGCAAGGCCAGTTTCAGAAACAAAGCCCAGTCTATCATGAGTAAATAACGGGACTCAAAGCCAAGGTTATGACGGCGCATGGCAGCGGTTCGTAAGACAGCGCTTGTGATGTTGACGAAATTCACCTTAAGAAAACGGGTCGACGTTTCCTTCCGTTCCTCAATGGTCGCACACTTAAAATCATCGCCCGGCCGCTCATTGCCTTCAGAATCAGCAAAGCGCACCGCGCCATGAACAAAAGGTGCTTCCGGGAATTGCTCCAGCAACCGGACTTTGTTGCCTAGATGATTGGGGTAAAAATAATCATCCGAACCCAAAAAACAGACGAAATCCGTCTCCGCCTTCTCCAGCAGAAAATTAAAATTCGCCACTCCACCCAAGTTCTGTGGCTTTCGGAAAAGACGCATTCGTGGGTGTTGGAACTGCTGTAGCAATTCCCAAGTGCCATCGGTTGAACAATTATCCGAAACCAGTAAAACCCAATCCTTGAATTCCTGTGCGAACACGCTCTCGATACACTGCTTGATATACTTGGCGGTGTTGTACACAGGCACACAAACAGTAATCGTCGGTTTGTTCATTCCAATTTATAACTCCGGTTGGTCGCAGAATGTTTTACACGCATAATACCTCAACTCAATTCAGCAAGAAGCTGGCGCCACACTTCATCGGTGTTTAAACACGCCTTTTGGCGCAGATAAACTTGCGATCCCACTTCGCCCAAAACGGCTGCGGGCAGCGACGGGGAAATGACGCGCACGCTCTCCGGCAAATGTTCGCGTAGTAGCGAGGCCAGACCACCGCTGGGAACGTGTTCCTCCAAAACCAGCAGCCGTTGAAAACGGGCCAATGGTTGGAACCATTCCGCCGTCACCGGTTGCAGCCAGGGACAGGAATATACGCTGACTGAAATTCCCTCGTCCCCCAGTTTGCGCGCGGCATCCAACGCGACCTTCAGGATGGAGCCGGTCGCCACCAAAGCGCAATTACTCCGACCTTCAAGAACTTTCAATGGTCCCCGCGTCAGCCCACGCGCTTCGTGCAGAACCGGTTCGCCCGCCTTGCCCAATCGCAAGTAGGATGGACACGGATTCTCCGCCAGCCATTGCATACACTCGCGCGTTTCTCCGGGGTCGGCTGGCGAAAGAATCGTCATTTCCGGCAACGTGCGCAGAATGCCGATGTCCTGTACGGCATGATGGGAATAGCCGAGATTGCCGTAGGAGAAACCCGCGCCCACGGAAACCACTGTCACTGGCAGATGATGATACGCCACGTCGTTGCGGATTTGTTCCAGGCAGCGCAGCGTTGGAAAGTTCGCAATCGAATAGGTAAAAACGTGATAACCCTCCGAGGCCAGGCCCGCCGCCACGCCGGTCATGTTTTGTTCCGCCACGCCGGCATTGAGGTAACGGTCGGGAAATTCCTGCGCAAACGGTTCCACCACTGAAAAACCAAGATCGCCCGTCACCAAAAAAATTTCCGGGTGATTGCGCGCTTGGTGAATGAGTTCGTTGATGAACGCGGTCCTCATGGGGTTCCGATTTCGTTCAGTGCCTGTTGCAGTTGCGCGGCGTCCGGTGACCGATAATGCCACAGAAGTTTGTTCTCCATGAAACTGACCCCCTTGCCCTTGACCGTGTGGGCAATCAGGCAACTGGGCTTGCCCGGTTCAAAGGGAAGCGACTGCAGCACCGCGCGAATCGCGTCATGATCGTGTCCGTCAACTTCTTTCACGGCCCATCGAAACGCGCGGAATTTTTCCGCCAATGGATCCAGGTCGAGCACCTCCTTCACATTGCCGAGACTTTGGATTTTGTTGTAATCCACGATGGCCACCAAATTGTCGAGATGGTGCTGCGGTGCAAAAAGGATGGCCTCCCAACTGGAGCCTTCATCCAACTCGCCATCGCTCAACACTACGAACACTCGCCAAGTGTGACTCCGACGTTTGGCGGCCAGCGCCTTGCCACAGCCAAACGGCAATCCGTGTCCAAGCGAACCGGTCGAGAACTCTACGCCAGGCACCTTGTGGCTGACGTGCGCCATGAGGCGGGAGCCGTTCCGGCCGTAGTGTTCAAGTTCTTCGACTGGAAAGAAACCTCGCAGCGCCAGCGCCGCGTAGAGCGCCGAGCAACCGTGCCCTTTGCTCAGGATGAACCGATCTCGCTCCGGCCACTGCGGCTCGGCAGGCCGGACGCGCAGGATTTCTCCGTAAAGCACGGCTAGCACGTCGGTCATGGACAGGGCTCCGCCGATATGCGACGCATCCGCGCGATGCACCATGGCCAGCGCATGGCGGCGAATCGCGGTGGCGAAGCCGGGGGGGGGGACGTTCATTTCACGAAATAAGAGATGTATGGGTCGTAAGGCAGACGGCGCAATTCGGCCTGTTTCAAATCCAGCGTTTCCAGCAGCGCCACAGTTTCCCCTGTAAACTCCGCGCAATTGAGTTCGTCAAAAGCCACAATGCCTCCTTTGACCACGCGCGGGTAAAGGTGTTTAAGCGCTGCTTTAGTCGGTTCGTAGATGTCAAAGTCGAGATACAGCAGGCTGATCAGCAAGTGCGGGTGCGCCCGGACGTATTGCGGGATCGTTCGGCAGGCGTCTCCCGCCACCAGTTCGACTTTGGGAATGTGGCCAAGCGGGCGGTTGCGATCGTGAATGGCAGCCAAGCGGGTGATCTCCTCCACAATCGCGTCGCTGGTCTTGAAAGCGCCTTGGTGCAGATGTTCGGACGTGCTGACGGCTGTGTCCTTTTCGTGGACCTGCGGGAAGCCGGCAAAGGTATCGAACCCGATCACCAGCCGCGTGTGGTTGAACGGCTCGTAGATCGCCGAGAAATGCATCCAGCTCATCAAGCCGCCTCCGGCGAACACGCCGCATTCCACAATGCTGCCATTGGCGGCCAAGTTGAGCTTGAACAGCTCGTGCTTCACGAGGAAGCGCGCGATGTCCTGCCGCCGGACGTGGCAGGCGAAGTTTTGCAGCCGTTGTGCGAGCGGAAGGCTCGAGTTTCCAAACGCCCGGCTGAGTTCCTCCACCACCTCCTTCTCCGTTGCGGAGTGCTTGTGCCGGTGAAGGCCGAGGGTGGCAATGATGCTGGTGGAAGTGCGTTTCTGGTCTTTGTACTGTTTTGATTTCATGGTTCGCTATCCAGTTAGTCTTTTCGTATCGAGTTGCGCGTTTACGCGCAACTCTGAGAGGGCTTTTCATAGTGTGGCGGTGTGCCGCAAGTGGAAATCTGCGCGATGAACCTTCGACACTCCGTCCGCCAAGAAAACTTGTCAGAGATGCCGCTCATGCCTTCCTCCTCGCCGCGTACCACTGGACCGTTTTCCTCAGCCCGACCTCCAGCGGCACTTTGGGACTCCAGCCAGTCGCGTCTCTCAAACGTCGGTTGTTCACCTGCAGCGACATGGCTTGGCCTTCCCGATAAGGAATGTCGCCGAAGCCAATCTGCAGCGAGGGGTCAATCTGGTCGCGGACAAACTCGACGATCTCACGGATTCGGCGCGGCTCACCGCAGCCGAGGTTGAACGTTCCTCCTACCCGCTGCAGGTTCGCCACCAACCGGAGTGCATCCACAATATCGTCGATGTAAAGGTAATCCCACAACTGCTTACCGGGTGTTAAGGACGGCTTCTTGCGCTGCAGGAGGGATTGAATAACGTAGGGAATCATTCGCGCAGCATCGTCATCAGGTCCATAACCCCATGACAAGCGGAACCAAGCGAAGGTCATCCCCAGGGATTTACAGAGGAACTCTGACAAAAGACCCACGCCGAACTTGGATGCCCCATACAGGTTGTCTGGTTTCACGGGCAAATCCTCGTGGAGTTCGCGGTCGAAACGTCCGTATTCAATCACCGATCCCATTCCAATGAATTTTTTACATCCCGCTTCCGCGGTCAGCCGCACTAATTTCAAACTCCCGTCCACGTTCAAATAAACCTGGTCTATGTTCTGTTGATGCTGGTAACTGTTGGCTCCGCTCCATCCCAAATGAAACACGACGTCGGGACGAAAACTCTTGAGAGCATCCGCACAGGCTCGAATCGAGCTTAGTTCGCCACGAATCACGGTCACTCGGTCGAGTAAATCGCGAATGCGCCTCGCCCCCTCTGGATTCCTGACCAGGATCGCGACCTGTGCACCAGAAGCAAGCAACTTGTGGGTCAGATGGGATCCCACAAAACCTGTGGCTCCAGTTATGAAGTAGCGCATAAACTCTGAACGGAAAAATCATGACACCACCTTTGTCGACCGTTGCTATCCCGATTCATTGACAGAGTGCATACTTTATCCTGACCGCCATGGAAAACGCAGGCCAAGACCTTATTTAAAACCGGCGTTGGCGAGAGCACGTTCACTGGCTTGCCCTGCCTGCCAGCACATCCACAAGAGAATGGAACTGGCGCGGTTGATAACCAAACGAAGCTAGTTCGGACTGAATTTCTTTCATATAACCGAAACTGAACACGAGAATTTCATCCACCGGCGACTCTTTCAGCGCCGGAATGCCGACGAGCGGTACGCCGGATTTCGGGGCTACCAGCCCGACCCCTTTCGGTTTCTTGTCCACAACGTAACACAGTTTCGAGGCGGCCTGCATCGCGGCCATGGTCATTATGCCACGCCCCCCTGCGCCGTAGCCAGCGATCCTTTTGCCACCAGCCGTGATGCGGTTGACAAAGGTGTCCAAGTTGGCGATGCCGCCCTTAATCAATTCGGCCTGACCCGCGTAAAAATTCAGATTACCAAGCTCCGGCGGCGCGGTCGATTTTGCCGGAGGAAATTGCCCGGCCAGACGCGAAGCGCTGGGAGTGGCGACGAACAGGAGCGAGTTAGCCCGGCGATCCGCTTCCGGCACCAGATCAAAATCGATGATGGTCATTCTTTCGCGCGCCGCAAGGGCTAGAGCGGTAGCCGTAGTCAGATAAATCGAGTGTTCGTGTTCGAACAGGCAGTATTCCTGACGTTCCAAAATCTTCTGCAGATTGTGAACCTCAATCACCAGTAGGCCGTGGTCGGGATTCAGGATGGACTGCGCTGCCGCGATAAATTCGCGGGGTTGTGGCAGATGATCAAAAGTGTAGGAAAGCATCACCACATCCACCGTCTTGAATGAGGCTGGCAGGTAATTTATCGAGCCGGCAGTGAACAACCCTTGGATCGTCGGGATGCCTTTGCAGATAGCCGCGCGCGTCAGCAACGTGGAAGGCTCGTAACCCAGCACTTCACAACCAAGTTCTTTGAAAGCCAATAGTTGTCCGCCATCGCCGGAACCAACCTCTAGCACCTTGATACCTTTTCGTCCGGCGAGATATTTGGAGAGCAAATGGCCGGCGAGCAGGCGCATGAACCGGCTGGCGCTGGGCGACGCCCCGACGGCGTACTGGTAATCCTCATAGTAGTCACCCATATCCACGTCGTGCTGCGTCTGTACGGTAAGACAATCTTCACAGATGAACACATCAATATCGTGGCGGAATTCCTGGCCGAATCGTTCACGGGGAATGAAATCATCTGTGAGTGGCATCTCCGGCAGATGCAAGAACCGCCGGCGACGTTGGCCCGAGCAGATACGACAGTGGGTCAGAGTATGAACGTGCATGGCAGGCAGAATTTCGGGGACCCAACTTCTTCAGAGCCAAGCCTTACATTTCCCGGCCAATCGTCAAATACGTAGCGCCCGTAAAGGCGTCCGGCTGGAACATGCGGCGATTGTCGAACACACATTTACCCCGGAGTATCTGCAAGTTACACGGCGCTGTCAAACGCTCATATTCCGGCCAGGCAGTCACGACCAATGCAGCAACGATCTGAGGCAGCGCGGATTCCCAGTCGGTCACATACTCCACCGCAAGCTCCGGCCAAGCGCGGTGGGCCGAGTCTGCAGCAACGGGGTCGTGAGCCGAAACCCGCGCACCCTCAGCCAGCAACGCCCGGATAATTTTGCGCGCTGGCGATTCCCGGACGTCGTCGGTGCCCGGCTTGAAGGCGAGGCCAAGAATCAGGAACTGTTTTCCGTGGAGGCTTCCCAAGTGTCGCTTTAAACCCGCGATGACCTGGAGAGGCTGACTCTCGTTGATCTCCAGGACTGCTTTCAACAGCCGCATCTCCAGATCTTTTATCCGCCCACAGCTATAAAGGGCTTGTACATCCTTGGGGAAACAACTGCCGCCAAAACCGCAGCCGGGAACCAGGTAAGTGAGGATCTGTGGATTCACGCGTCGTCCGTCAGCCAGAATCGGGTTCCATCGACGGTCCAGATGGATAGCGCGCATCACGTCTAAAATGTCAATCCCACCCAGTGCCGAAGCCAGGTTGGCCAGTTCATTGACGGCGGAAATCTGCGTCGCCAGCAGGCAGTTGTTGCTGTATTTGATCATCTCTGCCGTACGGGAATTAACGCAAAGTTTGTCACAATCCCACGGCGCATAAAGTTTTTCCAAATGCCGCAGCGTCTCCGGTGTTTCGTGTCCAAGCACGATCCGGTCCGGCGCGAGAAAATCTTCAACAGCAGCGCCTTCGCGGAGAAATTCGGGATTCATGCCCAGCCCGAACGCGCCCAGTTTTTTCCCGGACGACCGCTCCAAAATTTTGCGGACAAAAGTGTCCGTCGTTCCCGGCACAACCGTGCTTTTCACGATGACCGAAACGAATCGTTTTGCCCGGCGAAGGTAATTTCCCGCGAGCTTCGCCGCGCTTTGGATGTGAGCCAGATTGATTTTCCCTTTGTGCGACGGCGTTCCAACGGCGATGATGACCAATTCCGAATCATTGAAGGCGGCGACATCCGCCTTTTTTGCCTGGAAACATTGGGATTTCAGAACGTTGCGCAACAAGGATGCAAGTCCTTTCTCATGAATGTGTGGCTTGCCGCGGTTCAGGCTCTCGACGACCTCCTGCCGCAAGTCAAGGCACGTCACGTCGTGGCCTTTGGAAGCCAGACAGACTCCTGAAACAAGGCCGACATAGCCGGTGCCGATGATGGTCAGTTTCATCAATCAAATTTCATGCTTCGATTGCCGTCCGATGGTCGCGGTAATAAGCCCATGTCCGCTCCAAACCCTGCTGCAAACCGACGCGCGGGGAGTAGTCGAGCATGGTGCGGGATTTTTTGAGGCAGGGACAGCGCCGTTGGGGGTTGTCGGTCAAATAACGCGGGTCGTCACTTTTCTGATGCAGGACCTTCGAGTGGCGGCCGGAAACGGCAATCACCATTTGTGCGAGGTCGTTCATGCTGACTTCGGGCGCATCGCTGCCGATGTTGAAAGGTTCGCCGTTGTGCGCGGACAACAGCGCCAGACAGTATCCCGTGATGGCGTCGGAAATGTAGCAAAACGTCCGCGTCGCGCGACCGTCGGACAATAGCGTGATGTTCCGTCCCGCCAACACGTCGCGGAAAAAATCCGGCAGCACGCGCCGGTCGGTGATTTTCAAGCCCGGGCCGTAATTGTTGAAGGGACGCACCATTTTCACCGGCACGCGATGCACCTCGTGGAAACTGATGCACAGCGTTTCGCCGTAACGTTTCGACTCGTCGTAACAGGCGCGCGGCCCCGTGCAACTGACATTGCCACGGTAGGTTTCCGGCGTTGGGATGTTGGCAGCGTCCGGGTCGCCGTAAATCTCGCTGCTCGAAAAAAACAAAAAGCTTTCCACCGGATGCGCGACTGCATGTTCCAGCAAATTCCGCAGGCCGGTCACGTTCGCGTCCATCGTTTCAATGGGATGCTTCCGGTAATAAATCGGCGAAGCGATGGACGCGGCGTGGATGATGAAATCTGCTCGCGGGAGAACGCCGGGTTTCGTGATGTCCCGGCCTTCGATTCGAAAACCGGCGCAGGCGCGGAAGGCGGTGAGCCAGTCGGGTTCGCCGCGAATCAGATTATCAAGAGCCACGACTTGGCAAGGCTTTGGCAGAATACCGCAGTCGTTTAGTGTGGCAAAAAAGTGCATGAATTGCGAACCCAGGAAACCTGCCGCGCCAGTCAGAAGAACGCGCTTGCCGGAAAAACGCTGGTTTGCCTCCTTCAGATTATCAATCACGTCCGAGGCATCCGTGAAAAGGTGTTTGTCCAATAATTGCTTCACCAGATTTTCCAAGGCGCCTTGTCCTGGTGCCAAAGCTCGTTGAGCATTTCAAATTCACGGTAGGTGTCCATCGGCTGCCAGAAACCGTCGTGTTGAAAGGCCTTAAGCTGTTTTTTTTGAGCCAGTTTTTCCAGCGGCTGGCGTTCCCAGACCAAGTTCTCGCCGTGCGGTTGCAGATACTCTTCCAATCTATCACGTTTCAAAATAAAAAATCCGCCGTTGTAGGCGGCCGCAACATCCGGCTTTTCCCGGAAACGGCTCACCTGCCCCTGGTTGTCAATCACCATTTCGCCGAACCTCGAAGGCGCACGCACGGCGGCCACAGTCGCCTGCCGACCATGCTTCCGGTGAAAAGCCAGTTCCGCCTTCACATCAATGTCCGCCACGCCATCGCCATAGGTGAGCGCGAAATTTTCCGATTTGATATAAGGCAGCGCGCGCAAAAGGCGCATGCCGGTCATGGCGGCGGCGCCGGTCTCCACGAAAGTAATCCTCCATCCGTCCTCGGTGTGGGCGTTGTGAAACTCGACCTTCTTGGTGGAACCCAGCGTGAGGGTGAAATCGTTGTTCAAGGTTTCGTAGTTGAGAAAGTAATCCTTGATCATCGCGCCCTTGTAGCCCAGGCACAGCACAAACTCGTTGAACCCCTGTGCGGCGTAGATTTTCATGATGTGCCAGAGAATCGGGCGCCCCCCGATTTCGACCATGGGCTTGGGACGATACTCCGTTTCCTCCCGCAATCGCGTTCCGAGTCCGCCGCACAAGATCATCACCTGCATGGGAAGAGTGTATCTTTCCCGGTGGCCGTTCATCAAGGCCATTCTCGACACTCAGGCAACCAAGCCCGGCACCTTTCCCGCCGGACGCTCATGGTTTGAACTTCACGACATGCCAGGGTTGCAATCCATCGGCGACTTTCAACGTGGCATTGGTGGTGGCGACGAGCTCCGCGCCGGATGTTCGGAGCCACGCTTCGAGCGTCGTGTTATTCTGCTTCAAATTAAGTCCGCCGACAACGACATATTGAACGCGTTGGCGGATTTGCTCCGGCGGATCGGTCAGGAGAAAAATTTCCACACGCCGTCCGCCATAGGGTCGCCAGAGTGAGATGTCAACGTCGTCTCCCATTCCGATGAAACCGACGGCTTTGATGTCCGGCGGAAGGAGCGCGCGAATGCCGGCAAGCGAGTCGGAACGTCCGGCATAAACGGTGTAAACCTTCAGCGCGCGGGCCAGCAAATGCTGATTCGGATGTTGTGCCACCGCTCTGGTCAAAATGGTTTGGGCCGGCCACAACGGACGATCCGGCGACAGGATCAAAACGACAAAAGCCAGAATTAAAACCGCGCCGGCCATCGCGCGCCACCAGCAACGGCGGATGATTTCCGATTGCGCCGGATGGATGAGCAACCCCGGCAGCAACAACGGATAGTAAGGCGCGATGAGGCGTGCGGCCGAGGTCATTCCCGTTTTCGCGCAGTAGGCCGCCAGCGACACCCAGGCGGAAATCAGCACGCAACGGCACAGCGCGGATGGAATCGCCCCGGCAGTCGGCGCGCACGGTTTGGTCCCCCGAATCCAAAAGGACCCGAGAATAGAAACCAGCAGCAGCACACAGATGCCAAAACCGACGCCGGCCCAATCCTCGGTCGGCAGTTCTCCAACCGTGAAAAATTGTTTGTCGAAATATTTGTCCGCCAGCGCGACCAGAAAATCGGGCATGAGCGACGGGGCATGCGTGTTCCACCAGCCCGCCAGTGGGAAGATCGGCGGCACAACATTGGCCATCAGTATCTGGAAGCCGTTGCCGCAGAGGCCCACCAGCGGATTTTTCATGACCATGCAGGACCCTTCGAGTTTCGCCCCCGACCAGTCACCGCAGTAATGCGTGTTCAAAATTGCCATCGGCAGAAATGAAACCAACGCCGCCAAAAGGATCACGAGCGCCGTGGCCGCCGGTTTGCGGAGAAGCCGCGGGAGGAGCGCGAAGATCAAAATCGCCCATGGCAGGAGCAAGGGCAGGTTGCTGGGCTTCGCCCCGATCAGGAGCGCGGCGGCCAAAATCGAGTGCCACAAGTCCGCCGAACGCCGCGAAACCCACGCGCGGGCGGCGAAGTCCAGCGCGGCCAGCGCATAGACGGCGGGAAACGTGTCGTTGGCGATGCTGCCGGCCTGAAGAAGGAAAGTGTAGCCGGTGGGCAGCAGCCACATCCATTGCCAGGCGACTCGCGCTCGGACGCCCAGCCGCGTGAAGACGCTGAAAATCAATCCGGGCAAAAGCAGGAACGAAATGAAGTTGATGAGAAACAGGGCGCGGTCGGATTTGGTGAACAGCAGTTGCGGCGCGGTCAGCCATTCGATGCCGCAGGCGCGGTCGTTCATCCGGACATTCGGCGTGTGAATCCACCACCATTGCCCGTGCGCGAGCCATTGCAACACGCGCGGCAACCGATAATTCAACCCGGTGTAATTGGTCGGCGCATACATGGCTCCGCCGAGAAAAATTAGAACCGCCAGCACGGCAAAGCCGAGTGGCAACGGCCGGCGGAAGCGGCGCAGGATTTTTTTTAAGCGCGAAGTTTTGTTGCCGGAAACGGTTCCCAATTCCTTGCGGAAAAAGAAAAGGAAGACGGCGAAGACGGCGAAAAAAATCGTGTAGCCGGGGCGATTCAACTGCCCCAGCACGGACAGAGTCCAGCCCGCGGCAGTTGCGAGCGCGGAAACCCAAAGCCAGAGCCTGACGAGCGGAAGAAATGACATTTTTACGCGGCGGCGACCGTAGGCGGATTTGCCCTGCGCGTCAAATGTTTTCTTCCCGCGCGCGCCGGTTTTCGAAAAGGCGGCCGGCCGGGTCAAAGAATGTTCACCTTCGGGAATTATTTTATTACGCCGCCCAATCGGGGCCCCGGCTCAAATACGCTTGCAGTCCTGCGTCAGTCTGTTTCCATTGCGCCACTGCCTGTTGGGCAAAGAAAAATTATGTACTGTGTCATCGGTTCCGGTCCCGCAGGCGTTGCCTGCGCCCGGGCGCTGCTCGTCCGCGGCGCGAACGTGTTGATGCTGGACGCCGGACTTGAATTGGAGCCGGAGCGCGCCCAAGTCGTCCGCGAACTCGCCTCCGCCAGGCCATCGGAATGGCGGCCCGGGCAGGTCGCCAAATTGAAAGAAGGCATGGCCGCCGGCGCCAAAGGCATTCCGCTCAAATTGATTTTCGGCTCGGACTATCCCTACCGCGAAACGGAACAGCACATTCCCTGGCAGGGACAAGGCGTGGGCCTTCGCCCCTCGCTGGCGCTGGGCGGCTTCAGCACCGTCTGGGGCGCGGCCATGCTGCCGTACCGGGACGCGGACCTGGACGACTGGCCCGTCAAAAACGCGGACCTGGAACAACATTACCGCGCCGTGACCGAATTCACCGGCCTGGCCGCGCAGCGCGACGATTTGGAGGAATTGTTTCCGCTGCATTGCGACCATCCGCATACCCTGCAACCCAGCGGGCAGGCCGGTTTGCTTTCCAGCAACCTCAACTGTCATCGCGCCAAACTCCGGGACCGTGGCTGGCGGTTTGGCCGCGCGCGGCTGGCGGTGCGCGCCGCCGACTCGCCGGAGGGCATCGGCTGCGTCTATTGCGGCCTGTGCATGTATGGCTGCCCCTACGGCTGCATTTACAACAGCGCCGACACGGTGAACGGATTGCACCGGGAGAAACAATTCACGTATCAACGCGATGTCATTGTCACGTCGCTGCGCGAACAGGCCGGCAAAGTCATCGTCGAAGGTCATCACCGCCGGACGCGCGCGCCGCTTTCGTTTGACGCAACCCGCGTTTATCTGGCCGCCGGCGTGATTCCCACCGCACAAATCCTGCTGCGCTCCCAGTCCGCCTACGACCGGCCATTGCGTCTGTGCGACAGCCAGTATTTTCTTTTTCCGCTGGTGCTGGGGCGGCGGACACGCGGCGTGCAGACCGAGCCGCTTTGCACGTTGAGCCAGTTGTTCATTGAAATTTGCCGGCCGGAAATCAGCCGCCGCACCGTGCATCTGCAGGTTTACACCTACAGCGATTTGATCGGGCAGGCCGTGCGGAAAACGTTTGGACCGCTCGCGCGGCCGCTGGAAATTCTGGCGCGGCAACTGGAGGAGCGCATGGTCATCGTCCAGGGCTATCTGCATTCCGACGAATCGCAGACCATTTCCCTGACCCTCAAACGCGGCGGCGCCGGCGGCCCGGACTGCCTGCAGGTGGCCGCGCAACCGAACCCGGCGACACGCCGCACGGTCAAACGGGTGCTGGGTGAAATGCTGCGAAACTCGCGGCGGCTCGGCGGAATGGTTCTGCCGCCGATGCTGCAAATGGCCGAGCCGGGCCGCGGATTCCACAACGGCGGCTCGTTTCCCATGCGCGAAAAACCGGGCGCGTTTGAAAGCGACCGCCTCGGCCGGCCCCACGGCTGGTCGCGTGTTCACGCGGTGGACGCGACGGTGCTGCCCAGCGTGCCCGCGACGACCATTACTTTTTCCGTGATGGCCAACGCCCACCGCATCGGCTGGGAGGCCGCCAAACTGGATTGAATTGATTCACGGCAAATTGTATGTGGATTGGCAGGGCCGCGCGGCCGCGCGGCCACCCGGCGGCGCAGCAGCGCCGCCCTACCCTGGTTGGGTAATGACATGAGCAACCCGATAAACGAAAAAACTTCGAGACCGGTTTGCGCGATCACCGGCGCCGGCGGTTACGTCGGCGGCTGCCTCAAAAATTTCTTCGCGGCGCGCGGCTGGGAAATTTTGGAACTGACCCGCCGGCCGAAGCCCGGCGCGCGGGCGGTGGCGTTTCAACTGGGCGCGGAAATTTCCCCGCCGGCGCTGGCCGGGGTGACCGCGCTGGTTCATTGCGCCTACGATTTCAAACCGCTGCGATGGGATGAAATCCGCGCGGTGAATGTGGAAGGGACGCGAAAAATTCTCCAGGCGGCGGGCGCGGCGGGCATCAAAAAAATCGCCTGCCTTTCCTCCATCAGCGCCTACGACGGCTGCCGGTCGCTTTACGGCCGGGCGAAACTGGAAATCGAAAAAATCGCGCTGGACAACGGCGCGCTGGCGATCCGGCCCGGTCTGGTTTACGGCAGCGGTCCGGGCGGAATGTTCGGCAAGCTGGCCGCCCAGGTCCGCAATTCGTCTGTAATTCCGATGATTGGCGACGGCTCGCAGATCCAATTCCTGGTTCACAACGAGGACCTGTCGGCGTTCATCGAAAAATTCGCCGCCGGGAAAATCCAGGTTGCGCCGCGCGTTTTGACCGCCGCGCACGGGCAGCCGTGGCCGTTCAAACAACTGCTGCTGGAAATCGCGCGTGGACTGGACAAAAAGGTAAAATTCATTCCGCTGCCCTGGCGGCTGGTCTGGGCCGGATTAAAATCGGCTGAAACGTGCGGGTTGCGATTGAATTTCCGCAGCGACAGCCTGGTGAGTTTGATGCATCAAAATCCCAGCCCGGATTTCGGGCCAAATGCGGAGGCCGGATTGATCTGCCGCCCGTTTCAGATTGCGACGCTGCAGCTCTAGCCGCCCGGCGGCATCGGCGGCCGGCGCGACACGGTTTTCAATCCCAGGACGCTCATGAAGAAGCTCGAGAAAACGGACTGGATGCCGAGAACAATGAGCGTCACCGCCGGAATCAGCCGCCGCAGATTGTCCTCGGGCGACAGGAGGCCATAATCCGCCTGTCGCCAAATCCACAAGGCACGGACCAGCAAAATGGTTCCCGCCAGCAGAATGGCCAGGCCGAGCAGGATGCCCTTTTCGAGCGTGAAAACCTTGAACACGCGCGTGAGCTTCGGGTCATCCGGCAACAATCCCTCCGCAATGGCAAACACCTTGGTGTAGAACGCGAAGGCCACCAGCTGAAAGCCGATGATGACCGTCATGCACGCCACGGCCAGCGTGCCGACGTTGAACATGACCGCGCCGAGATGGAACGTTTTGCACGAAAGCGCGGCGGACACGGCGATACCCAGGACGGAAAGCAGCAGTCCGGGCACGAGAAACAGCCAGCGCGGTGAAAACAGCAGCATGAACCGCAAGTGCCGCCAGCCATCGCGCCACGGCTTCAAATGCGGCGGGCGCGAACGTCCGTCCTTGTGCAGCGTAATGGGGACTTCGGTGATCTTAAGCCGCTTGAGCGTGGCCTTGATGACCATTTCCGACGCGAACTCCATGCCGGTCGTCTGCAAATCCATTTTTTCAAACGCCGCCCGGGTAAAGCCGCGCAAGCCGCAATGAAAATCGCGGGCCGGGCATTTAAAAAAAAGCTGTCCGATGAACGACAGCACCGGGTTGCCAATCCAGCGGTTTTTCCATGGCATCGCGCCCGGCATGATGGTTCCGCCGCCACTCGGCAGCCGGCAACCCATGACCAGTTCAAAGCCTTCCTGAAATCTTTTCGCGAAACCCGTGATTTCGGAAAAATCGTAGCTGTCGTCGGCGTCGCCCATGAGGATCCATTTCCCGGACGCGGCGCGGACGCCGCCGATGAGCGCACTGCCGTAGCCTTTTTCCTTCACCGGCACGAGGCGCACGCCGGCTTTTTCCGCGATGGCCTGCGAGCCGTCGGTGCTGCCGTTGTCGGCGATGACGATTTCGCCACGCACACCGGAGCGTTGGAGGCCAAGCTTCGCCTTCTCGATGCAGCGCGCGAGTGTTTCCGCCTCGTTCAGGCATGGCATGACGATGCTGAGTTCAATGGAGTCAGTCATGAGTCAAGCTTACTTGAACGCCCGGTTATCTGGCGAGCACAGTTCAGGTACGCAAAGAACCAAACCCAGAGGAGGACCGCCGTTGACATGATTACGCATCAGTTCCGCAGAAAGTTGTATTTGAAAATGCACCAAAAGGCGTGCACTCCGTCTTGCCAGCCGATTTTTTTGCCTTCCGCGTAAGTGCGCCCGTAATAGGAAATCGCCACTTCGTAGATGCGCACCTTCAACCGGGCCATTTTAGACACCACTTCCGGCTCAAAACCAAAACGGTTCTCTTCAATTTTGATCTGTTGAATCACTTCCCGCCGGAAAACTTTGTAGCAGGCTTCCATGTCCGTCAGGTTGAGGTTGGTGACCATGTTGGAAAAAGTGGTCAAAAGGTTGTTTCCCACCGAGTGCCAGTAATACAACACGCGATGCGCGCCGGCGCCAAGAAACCGTGATCCAAACACTACATCCGCCTTGTCCGTCAAAATCGGAGCCAGCAACCGGTGATATTCCGTCGGATCATACTCCAAATCGGCATCTTGAACCATCACGACAGGCGCGGTTGCCTGGGCAAACCCCGTGCGCAAGGCCGCGCCTTTGCCCTGATTTTGCTCATGCCGCGCCAAGGTCACCCGCGCATCGCCGTTCGTGGCCGACTTCAATTTTTCCCAAGTGCCGTCCGTGGAAGCGTCGTCCACAACGACCAGTTGTTGAACCGGACGCTGCAACAGCACAATTTTGATGACTTCGGCAACCGTCGCCGCTTCGTTGTAAACCGGCATCACGACCGAAAGGCACGGTTCAATGTCGGCGTTGGATTTGATTTCGCTCATTTGACAATTCACCCAAAGCGGTTCGGTTTGAATGGAAACTGGCAAAAACCGCGGAGCGGTTCAATCCGCAAATTTCACAACGTGATAATCCGATGCGGGTTCTGGGAGCGCTGGCGTCCCCGCCGGCGAGTGGATAATCTGTCGTCCGTAGCGAGCCGGCGGGACGCCGGCGCTCCCAGGAGGAAATGTCACGGCCATTGATCATTGGCAAATTCGCTTTTCTTTCCCGGCCGCCCTTTTACGCTGTGGCCGTGCCTTCATTCGACATTGTTTCCCAGGTCAACTCGATGGAAATTGAGAACGCCGTGAATCAGGCCAACAAGGAACTGGCCAACCGCTTCGATTTCAAGGGCAGCAACGCGGAAATCGTTCTCGAAAAAAACGAAATCAAGCTCTCCGCCGGGGACCAGTTCAAAATCAAGGCGCTCGCGGAAATCGTCATGGGCCGGCTCGCCAAACGCAACATCAGTCTCAAGAGCGTGGATACGGCCGGGCCGGACGTTTCCCCGCTCGGCCACGCGCGGCAGGTCATCAAAATCAAACAGGGCATTGAAACGACCGTTGCCAAACAAATCACCGGCTTCATCCGCGACGGCAAATTCAAGGTGACGACGCAGATCCAGGGCGACGCCATCCGCGTGACCGGCAAGAGCCGGGACGAACTGCAAACCGTCATCGCCGTCGTGCGCGTGCAGGATTTTCCCGTGCCGGTGCAGTTTGTGAATTTTAGGGATTGAATTGTGATAAAACCGTTCATCACTTCAAATACGCCAAGCCAAAAAATTTTATTCGAAAATTTTGGAATTACATTCCACTATGCTCAAATACTTGAAGACAATTTGAAGCTCATTTTAGCAATGGCCGAATTGCAGGGACTTGTCGCTATTGATCGCAAAAAAGATTTACGCATAAAAAACAGGGATGAATTTCTTGTTGAGGCGTGCATGGGAAATTGAAAGAAGTTCTAAAAAAGAATTTTGGTGATGACGAGGATTTTCACAAAGTTTTTGACGAGGCTAACGTCGCACGTCGGCTTTTGGCTCATCGTTTTTCCCTCGAACATGCAATGGATTTTCAATCCGAGGCTGGGTTGCTCAAAGTTAATGAACATTTGTCGGAACTTTACATCGCTATTCGTCAAGCCAACGAGGTTTCAATTGCGTTGCGAGATGAAATTTTCAAGCGCGTCGGCCTCACGCCAGAAATGGTAGACCGGAAACTCGAAGAGTTAAAGAAAGCCATTAGCTAAATTACAGTTTATCAAATCTCCACCACCTGTTTGTATTCCGGCACGATGACTTTAGCTTCATTGCGCGTTGTGGTGGCGCAAAATCATTCCAACATTTGCGGAACATCCTGCGCGCCATGGAGGACGCGGATAATTTGCAGGCGGCGCGGCTTGCCCGTCACGCGGTAGAAAATCAGATAATTCGTGAAGCGGCGCACAGGCCAGAAGCGCATCCCGGAAAGCTCGGCGCGGTTGGATTGGTAACGCGGGCTAACTTCCGGCCATTGCGCCAGCGTGCGAAAGCTCAAAAGCAATGCGTCCAGAAAACGCCCGGCCGCAGCGGGGTTCTTCATCGCGATGAACAGGTGAATGTCCGCCACGTCCCGGATCGTTTCTTCCGAGCGGATGATTTTAAGCGGCTTCAAGTTCCTTGAGCTTGCGGCGGGTGCGGGAGCGGATGCGGTCGAAATCGGCATCGGCCAGCGGCCTGGCCGGACTGCGAACTCCGGCCAGAAGCTTGCGATCCAAATCGGGAATGTCCAGGGCGGCCGCCTGCTCGGCTTTTTCCAAGGCGCGCAAGCCCGCCCGCACGACTTCGCTGGAGTTGCCATAACGCCCGCCCTCGATCAAGTCGGCAACGAAGTCTTCGTAGTATTTGCTCAACGCAACATTCATGGTCTAACTTTAGACTGATAACATTAGTTGTCAATAGACGTTATCACCACTTAAATCTCCACCACCTGTTTGTATTCCGGCACGATGACTTTGGCTTTTGGCTTCATTTGACGCAAGGTTTCGGCGTGGGCGAGACATTGCGATTCTTCGCCGTGAATGCAGACGATTTTTTTGATGTCGCCGGAGATTCTTTCCACGTATTGCTTCAATTCGCCTTTGTCCGCGTGGCCGGAGTAGGTGTCGAGTGAAACAATTTTCGCGCGCACTTCCTGCGGTTCGCCAAAAATGTTCACCGGGTTCTTGCCGGCCACGATTTGCGCGCCCAACGTATTTTCCGCACAGAAGCCGATGAATAAAATCAAGTTCTTCGGATCGCCGATGTGGTTTTTCAGGTGATGCCGGATTCGCCCGGCTTCGCACATGCCCGACGCGCTGATGATAACGGCGGGTTCCTTCAGGTCATTGAGTATCTTCGATTGGTCGGCTTCGCGGATATAGGTCAGGTTCGACATGCCGAAGGGATTCGCCTTTTCGTGCAGGAACCGGTTGATGCTGTCGTTGAAACATTCCGGGTGCAGGCGGTAAATCTCCGTGGCGTTCACGCTCAACGGGCTGTCCACAAAAATCGGCACGCGCGGTAATTTGCCCGCGAGCGTGAGCTGGTTCAGCACGTAAACAATCTGCTGCGTGCGCCCGACCGAAAACGCCGGGATGATGACCTTGCCTTTTTGATTCAAGGTTTCCAGCACGAGCCGGCCAACGGTCTGGTCGGCGTCGGTGCGCACGTCATGTTCGCGTCCGCCGTAGGTGGATTCAATCTGCAGATAATCCACGTTTTCGGCCGGTTGCGGGTCGCGGAGAATTTCATCGTTGCCGCGGCCCACGTCGCCACTAAACAGGTAACGGAATTTTCGATTGCCTTCGCGCACGTCCAAAATGACCTGCGCCGCGCCCAGAATGTGTCCGGCGTCGCGAAACGTGACGGTGACGCCGTCCACAACCAGAAACGGGCGTTCGTAGCTGACGGCGACGAATTGATGCAACGTTTTCTCCGCGTCGGCGATGGTGTAAAGCGGTTCGACCGGCGGGAGTTTTTTCTTCGCCCGCTGCTTGGAGACGAACACGGCGTCGTCCATCTGGATGTGCGCGGAATCCACGAGCATGATGCTGCAAAGGTCGCGCGTGGCGAAGGTGCAATGGATGTTGCCGGTGTAGCCCTGCTTGACGAGGTTCGGCAGGTTGCCCGCATGGTCCATGTGCGCGTGGCTCAAGACGACGGCGTCAATCTGCTTCGGGTCGAACGGAAAGCAGCAGTTGCGCTGGATGGATTCCTCGCGGTGGCCCTGAAAGAGGCCGCATTCGAGCAACAGCCGCTTGCCGTTGATCTCGAACAGGTACATCGAGCCGGTGGTGGTGCGCGCCGCGCCGAGGAAGTGGATTTGCATGGGGCAATCGTGTTGCGTATTGTGTGTTGCGTCAAGCAGCCACCCTGAGCCGCTGTTGAATACTTGACGTAATACGCACCATGCTTAGCTGTGCCGGTACGTGATGCGCGCCTTGTTCAAATCGTAGGGTGACATCTCAACGTTGACCTTGTCGCCGACGCTGATGCGGATGAAATTTTTGCGCATCTTGCCGGAGATATGTGCGAGCACTTCGTGGCCGTTAGGCAGCGCCACCCGAAACATCGTGCCGGGCAGCACTTGTGTAACGTTTCCACTTAATTCAATTGGCTCTTCTTTAGCCACTATGTGTCGTTGAATTATAAAAAGTAATACCATTCGCCCCGCGTAAAATCAATTCATTTTCGCCGCAAAAATTCAGTGGACATCCGCCGCCATTTCGATAAAGTCACCGTAATCTTATGAAAAATGACAACATTACGACCGCTTTAAATCTCGTGCTGGCTGTGCTGGCGATTTTGGGCGTGATTTTCGCGCTGCAGACGATTTTCCGCACGCGCGAGTTGCGCTCCCTTCAAATGCAGGCAACCCAGGCCAACGGCTACAGCATGGCCGTCGAATCGCTCGCCAATGACGCATTCGCTTACAGCCAGAAAAATCCAAATTCGGACATTCTCCGTATCCTGCAACTCACTCAAGCCAAACCCGCCAACCGCTAATTGCCATGAACGAATCTGAAACGAATTCCCGCGCGCAAACTGAATTGATGGATCAGATTGTCGCTTTGCGACATCAGGTTTTCACACTGCTGCTCGCGCTCGTCGTGGTCAGTGGCACGCTCACTGTCGTTTTGTATCGGCAGGCCAGACTTACCGGCAAAGACATTGCCGCCATTAAACCGCAAGCCACAAAAATCATTCAGGCATTCGCCCAAAGACGCGCGGGCATGGAAAATTTCGTGAAACAACTCACGGCCTACGGCAGCACGCACCCCGACTTCCAGCCGATTCTCCTAAAATACGGAATTGTGCCGCAGGCACAACCCGCCGCCACACCCGTCGCGCCTAAGAAGTAATCGCCGCCAGCCGCGCGCCGCAGTTCGGACAAAAATTCGACTGCGGCGGACAACTCTTGCCGCAACCGGAGCAATCCGTGTGCGCTTCCTTGTGCCGCCGATGGATGATGAGATTACGGGTATAAGGAATCCAGGCGACGGCGTAGGCGAAAATAAAAACGGAATCCCGCTTGTGCAGCGAATAAGCCAGCATCAGCAGTGACCCCGCCAGGCTTAACCACCAGAACGCCGTCGGCACCACCACGCGTTTTTTCTTTTCGGTGGCATACCATTGGATATAAAAGCGCGCGCAGAACACCAAGTTGCCCAGCCAGCCAATGACCTTCCAGAAACCCCAATCAATGCCGAGCAGTTTGCCATTGTACCAGATCAGATTGGTCAGCCAGTCCATAATGGCCACAGCTTAAACCTGTGACCGCCCAAACCGAAAGCGCAAAGCGCGACTCAACCGCCCGCGACGATTTTTACAATTTCCAGCCGGTCGCCCGCATTGAGCTGGCGTTGGGAAAATTCCGACGGCGCGACCGCCTCGCCGTTGTGCTCCACGACGACGCTGCGCGGCAAAAGTTTTTGCGCGACCAGAAATTCCTCAATCGAGCACGGCAGCTTCGCCTCGATTGGCTTTCCGTTGGCGATGATCGTAGGCATGTTCAAGTTTTTGTAATTCGGTTCAGACAAACACCCAACATTCAACATCGAACTCTGAACATCGAAGTTCTCAAACTACCGCACGTTGGACGTTCAATGTTCGATGTTCCGTGTTCGATGTTTCTTTCTCAGGCCGTCAACGCCGCGTCCCAATCCTTCCACACCGGTTCGTATCCAAGCCGGCGGATCAACTCCGCCACTTCCTGCGACGAACGTTCGTCGGCAATTTGGAATTGTCCCGTCGCGGGCGTCGCGTTTTCCGGCATGCCCGCCCATTCACTCGCACCGAGTTCCACAATCCGACCGCGCACGGTTTGATGAATCTTCTCCTTGCCCGCGCCGGTGTAACCGCCCGGTTCGGTATGGCTGCCCGCGCTCATCATCGTCACGCCCAGCGGAATCAACCCGTCGCGCAGCTTCGCCGGTTCGCGCGTCGAAAGCACAAGGCCGACATCGGGGAATGTCAGCCGTAACGCGCAGACGAGTTGCGCCAGGTTGCGGTCGGTCATGTGCGTGAGCGGCTGGAATTCGCCCGCGCACGGACGCAGCCGCGGCAGGGAAATTGTCAACTGCGCCTTCCAGCAATTCCGCAGCAAATAATCCGCATGCGCCGCCACGCTGATGGCCTCGTAACGCCAGTCGGCCAGACCGTAAAGCGGGCTGATGCCGAGCCGCCGGAATCCCGCCGCATAGCCGCGCTCCGGCGTTTCGAGCCGCCAGTCAAAATTCCGTTTCGGGCCGGCGGTGTGCATGTCCGCATAGACTTTGCGGTCGTAGGTTTCCTGATAAACCACCAGCCCGTCCGCACCCGCTTCGACGAGCGGCCGATAATCCTCCGTCTCCATCGGCCCGACTTCGAGCGAAATGCCCGGCCAGTCGCGATGCAGCACGGCGATGCAATCCTTGAGGTAATCATTGGAAACAAACTTCGGATGTTCCCCCGCGACCAGCAGGATGTTGCGGAAGCCTTGCGCCTTGATTGCCCCCGCCTCGCGTTTCACCTCCTCCAGCGACAAGGTGACGCGCAGGATCGGGTTGTCACGCGAGAAGCCGCAGTATTTGCAATTGTTGACGCACTCGTTGGAAAGGTACAGCGGCGCGAACAGGCGGATGACCTTGCCGAAGCGTTGCTGCGTCGCCGCGTGCGAACGCCGGCCCATGTGTTCCAGCAATTCCCCGCCCGCCGGCGAAATCAAATGCGCGAAATCGGCAAGCGACAATTTTGTCTTCGCCATGCTCTCGCGCACGGCCTGGGCGCCGGCTGACTGCGAACGCTTCACGAGCGATTCCAGCGGCAACGAATTGAATTCAACGACGAAACTCACGACACCAACGTAGCAAATCGACGGGCAAAGTCGAGGCGAGCTTGGCATTGCGCAACGGGCGTAGTTTGTGAAACATTGGCACGGGCGAATTTCACATGGCAGCCAAAATTCCAGTTCGGCAGCGCACGCGCACGACGGCGTCGGTCATGATCCTCGGCGTCGGGTCGTTCGCGCACAGCATCGGGCGGGCGCTGGCGGACGCGGGCTCAAACGTTTCGACTTATCTCACCCGCAATTACGGCCATTTCCCGCCGTCGCTGGTCGGGCCGACATTTTCGCGCGACGCGTTTCCCAGCCCGGTTCCGCTCATCAAGAAAAACGGCGTGGAGGTCGTCATCCCCCAATCCATTGATTGGGCGCTTGCACCCTGGGCGGAGGATTTGTTGCAGTCAGGCGCCGGCATTTTCAGCCCCACGCGCGAGGCGATGCGCATCGAGCGCGAGCGCAACTTCGCCCGCAAGCTGTGTGCGGATTTCAAAATTCCGTTTCCGCAGGCCTACGTTGCCTCAAACCTTCTGGCGGCCGAAAAAATCCTGGCGCGGCATCCGCAGCCGTTCGTCATCAAAAATCCGCTCTGCTCGCCGACGAGTCCGATCCACACGATCCTCTGCGAGACGGTTGAGGACACCCGCGCGTGGCTGCGGCACGTCAATTATGCCGAGGGGGTTTTTTTGCAGGAATATCTCGGCCGCGTCGAGGCCGGACACATCGTGCTGGTGAGCGGCGGCGAGATTTATTCGCTCGTCACGAACCAGGAATACAAATACGCCTTCAATGGCAACCAGGGCGTCGTCGCCGGCGCGCCGCTCGGCGGGTTGGTCGAGCGAGATCCGGACGACAAATACGGCCTGGCGCGAAAACTCATCCATCCGTTGCTGCCGTGGTTGCGGGCGGCGAATTTCAACGGGCCGCTGCAGGTCACCGCCATCAAGCGCGGCAGCCGATGGCACGTCATCGAATACAACATCCGCATCGGCGTCACTTCCGGCCCGATGATCTTGCGGATGCTCAAGCATCCGGCGGAAGTTGTTTTACGAACCGCGCAGAACCAGAAGCTGGACCTGCAGTTCAACGAAAAACTCGATTTCGGCTGTTCACTCACGCTGGCCGGTTACGGCTATCCCTTCATCCAGGTGCGCAGCCCGCATCTGCCGCTGGAAGTGGACGGGAAATTCGATTGCGATGTTTGGTGGAACGAAGTGGCCCGCGGCGCGGACCAAAAGCTCATGTCCACCGGCCATCGCATTGCGGACGTGATTGCACTGGCACCCAGGCTCGACGCGGCGATTGCCAGGGCTTACGCGAACATCCGCAAAATCCGGGTGGTCGGGAGCTATTTCCGGACGGACATCGGGAAAAGTTTATGGCCGCCGGGCACCATCTGAATTCCCTTGATGTTTTAACGCCTCCGCCTTGTGTTCGTGTATCGCTGCGCGCTTAAAGTTGTCCACGGACTTGAAATGCGCCGCCAGTTCGCGCTGCAGTGCATATTCAACCGATTCGCGTTGGAGCGAACGTTTCGACCAAACAAGGCCAAGTGCCGCCAGGCCGGCCAGCAAGACAGCGATTCCCGCCGGATTTGCCCGCGCCAAACCAAGGGCCCCGCGCGCCAGCCCGCATCCGCAAAGACTGATAAACAAGACCAATCCGCATGACAGTATCGCCATGGAATGGCGCAGCAGCCACTGCGAAAGGACGGCCAACCGACCCGGGATTTGAGCGGACGATGGCGGAAGACACACTGCGGGCATGATGGTCTGCAGTTTTGCATTGTTCAGCACTTGCAGGACCAGCTTTGGGTCCGGGCGCACGGTGGGTTTTTCAAGAAATCCGGCCGCGTCACCCGTGGCCATGAATGTTTCCACGCGTTCTTCCGCCACCAGGTTCATCATGCGACTGGGAATCAAAAGATCTTCCACCACGATCTGTGAAATCCGGCCCAGGCCAAAAAAAATGACGCCGGCAAAAACCAGCGGCAACAACATCCCGGTCCGGTTCAGCCATTGGCTGCGCAACCCCGACTGTTGGAGCAGCACCGTTGCGAAAAGACCAGCAATGACAAAAATATTCAATACGTCCATGTAACGACTGGCTGGAACCGCCTCCCCATAATTCGCGCGTCCGTACGCCAGGGCGGCGGATTGCAACCCGCCCCACAGCCCGAAGACCAGCAGAAACTCAGCCGCCCGCGGCTCCGAAAAGTTGGGCCGGAAATACAAGGCAACCAATACCGCCAGGGGCAGCGAAAGCAGGCACACCATTTCCGGAGCGTTGTAAAATGGCCAGGTCAGGTTGCGCGCCAGGGCGGAGGTAAATTCCATCAATGAATGCGCCCGCAAGGGACGATCACCTTCCATCGTAACGCTCAGGGCCGCACCCAGCCCAATCACCACCAGGCACGCGCCCAGCGTGATCAAATTTTCCCTTTCCATCCGCCGGTTTTTTATGGCGCGCAAAACCATCAGCCCGCCAACCGCCATCGGCGCAAGCAAACCCGAAGCCATGGTAAACAAACCCATGATCGCCGCGGCCAATCCAAACCACCATCGCCGGCCCCCCGGTTTTCCAAACCCCAGTCCGGCCAGTGTCGCCAATGAAAAGATGCTCAGGAAATATTGTTGGGAATTGATTGCCCAAATGGTGTTTTCCGCGGCATAGGGCAGCGCGAAAAATGGCGCCAGCAGAAAACAAATGAGCCATCCGCTTTTCCGCCCCAGAAAATCCCACAGGCAAAACGCCAGTCCGCAAACGAAAATCGCGTGGATGAACGCGTTGACCGTCATCTGCAACAACGGCTCCCATCGCCCGTTCAGCCAAATGACGCCCAAATCGAGCAGGCGGGTGAAGAGAATTCGATGCTCATTATCGGGCGCAAAAAAGGCCTGCCACGTCAGATGCCCTTCCACCCAGGGCCGGAAAAACAATTCCGCCTCATACCACTGATCCCACAATGGAAGGGGCGACCCATAAAGCTGCACCACCCACAATTTGGCCCCCAGCACGACCAAAAACAACGCGGCCAGCCATACGCTGAAATGTTTGAACGAGTCGCTCGTCGGGTTCGTTGGCCTGGTCATTTCGAGAAGCCTTGCTTGGACGCGAACCTATGTCAATTTCACAACGACGCAAGTCCGCAAACCGCTCAATGGGGAATGCCGGCGGGCGCAAAAGGGACGGCGCCAATTCGTGAAGCTTGCCGGCCGTTACCCGGCAGCAAAATTCCGTTCCAACCAGACCCACGCCAGCGCGACCAATCCGGCCAATAAAACAAGCAATTCAACCAAGCCGTGGTTCAAAAAAAGACTTTTCCCGATGATGCAGCGAACCACGCCCCATCCGGAAAGCAAAACCCCCAAACCCAACCCGGCCAATAAAATGACGACCGCGTGGTTGAGCAGCAAAAGCGCGTAATAGGAAAGACGTCCGCATTGGTTGATTTCGCCCACTGCCACCCACGTGTCATGATTTTGATTGGTGACTTCCAGCCGGAATGGGTTTTGGGGCGCCGACACCATGATCGCCTGCCACCGTCCGGTGCTTTCCGGATGCAGTTCAATTCTGCGACCGGTGGATTGTTCCACCAGCTGAAGGCTGACACCTTCCAGCCTGGGCCCGCAGCATAATTTCAGGCTCAGTTTTGGCAAAGTGGCGCACAGTGGTTTGCTGACAAAATGCCCGGTCACGGCCACTCCGTTTGAGCAATTACCCCACACGGGTATGAATTCCTGTTCTGGTGTTCCGGGCGGGCAACCATTCAGAACCAATGCGGCATCGGATTTTTCGTCCCTTTCCAGTTTTAATGGCGGACGGCAGGCGGCAGGCATAATCCGCAACAGGTTGGGATCACGCAGCAATTCCACCAACACATTAGCGTCCGAATACGGAATATCCCAAAGCGGTTTGTTTAGCAAACAGGCAGGATCGTCCGTGGCAACAAATGCCCGCACATTTTGCTCCTCAATCCGGCCCATCCGCCGGCTGAACTGCATGTAATTTTCCGCCCGGCCACCGCCCATCGTTGCCCAGGAGATCTGCCACATTCCCAAAAACAAACAACCTGCCCAAGCCATCGCCAGCAGACCCACCAACGGCCGTGACAGCCGGCGATATTCTGTATTCTCTCCCAGGATGAACAAACTGGCCAGACTCGCGACGGAGAGGGTGCAGAGGGTGTCCATGTATCGGCTGCTGTTGCCCAAGTGCGCGCGTCCATAAGCCAGGGCCGCGGCCTGCAGGAAACCCCAAAAGCCAAGGGTTAGAACAAATTCAGCCGCCCGGGGGTCTTTGAAGTCCGACCGGAAGTATTTGATGACCGTGATCGCCAGCGGCAGACAAATGGCCAACAGCAAGGCCGGCTGATTCATGAACGGCCATGCCAGATTGCCCAGCAGCGCTTCCCCAAATGTCAAAAACCGTCCGGCCCGGTAATGCCCGTGTTTTTGAATGGCAACATCCAGGATCAGGCCGGAAATAAAAACCACCAGACTGCAACCAAGGGTAACCCATTGACCTTGAATGATGCCCCTCCGCTTTAACCGGCGAAGAACCAGCAGCCCGATGACGGCCAGGGAAGCCAATAAACCGGACCCCATCGTAAAGAGGGACATCCCCGCCGTTGCGAGCCCGCAAAACCACCAGCCGCCACCCGGCGAACCGAACCCCAGTCCGATGATGGTGACAACGGCAAAAATGCTCAAAAAATATTCCTGGGAATGAAAGCCGTGAATCGTATTTTCAGCCGCAAAGGGAAAGGCGAAAAACGGCACCAGTAAAAAACAGATCAACCCTTCATGTTTTCGACCGGTAAAAATCCACAGGCCATACGCCAGTCCGCAGGCATAGCCGGTGTGAATGAACGCGTTGATGACCATCTGCAGGATGGGGTCCCACTGGCGGTTGAGCCACAACCCCAACAAGTCCAGCGCGCGGGTGAAAAAAATCCGGTGCTCGTTGTGCGGTGCAAACCATGCGCCCCACGTCAGATGGCCTTCCAGCCAGGGTTTGAACAAAAGCTTCGCTTCGTCCCATTGATCCCAGTAGGGAATGGCCGTTCCGTACACCTGGATCACCCAAAGTTTGGCCCCCAGCACCACCAGCAACAACGCCGACAACCACGCCGCGAGCCGCCGGTTGAAATTTTTGGACTGCACGCGACTGTGGTACTCATCAACCATCCGCAAATCAAGAACGTCCGCGTTGGGGCAAACCACTGAACCTTTTCCAGGCTAAGGTGGATGCGCCTGAAAAACCGGTTGCGCCAAACACCATATTTTTCGTGTCATTTGGCACGATTCGTGGTTAAACAGTTCCCGGCAATTTAATGGACTTTGATTCAACAAGTTTTCCACTGCGCCCGGCGTGGGTTGAAATTGACCTCGCGCGGCTGCGCCGCAATCTTCAACTCATCCGCCGCGACCTGCCGCGCAATGTGCAGTTGCTGGCGGTCGTGAAGGACGAGGCCTACGGACATGGCGCGCTCGACGTGGCGCGCATCGCGCTCGAAGAAGGCGCCTGGGGGTTTGGCCTCAGTACGTTGGAAGAGGCGGTGGCGCTCCGCGACGCCGGCATCACCGCGCCGCTGCTGCTGCTGGGCGAACGGCAGGAAGCCGAATTGCCGTGGTGCGTGGAACACAATCTGACCGTCTGCGTCAATGAACCTCATACCGTTCGCAAACTCGCCCACGCGGCCGCACATGCCAGCAAGCGTGTGCCGGTGCATCTGAAAATTCACACCGGTATGAGCCGCTTCGGCGTGCGCTGGGACGAGGCATGGCCGCTCATCAAACAGATTGGCGCCGAGAAATCACTGTCGCTCGAAGGCGTGATGACGCACTTCGCGCAATCCGACGAGACAGACAAGACATTCGCCAATCTCCAATTCTCCCGTTTCAACGAGGTCCTGCAGGGCATGGCCGCGCGCGGCATCTCTGTGAAGCTGCGCCATACCTGCAACAGCGGCGGGTTCCTCGATCTGCCGCACGCGCATCTCGACATGGTCCGCGTCGGCATTTTGATGTATGGCATTTTCCCATCGTCGGTCTGCCGGCGGATTCCCGGAATCGAGCCGGTCATGTCCGTGAAAGCGCGCATTGCGGCAATCCAAAAATTGAAACCCGGCGAAGTGGTCGGTTACGGCATGCGTTACGCCGCGCCGTCGGAGCGGCGGATTGCGGTGCTGCCCATCGGTTACGGCGACGGTTTTCCGCGCGTGCGCAACCAGGGCGGCGCGCTCATCCACGGCCGGCGCGCCCCGCTCGTCGGCGGCATCGCGATGGACGCGCTCATGGTGGACATCACGGACATCCCCGAAGCGCAGATGTGGGACGAAGCCGTCATCATGGGCCGCCAGGGCGGCGAGGAAATCACCGTGCATGACATGGCGAAGCTGAAAAACTCGGTGAGCTACGAGGTGCTCACCAACTGGCGGTTGCGCCTGCGGAGAAAATCAGTAAACGCCAAGGCTGCCCCGCCGAAAATCGAAGCCGAACCTGCCGCCGCAAAATGAAACTCCTTTTCTCCGAGCAAAACTCCGACTACGAGCATTACCAGTTTCCCTACGCCATCTGGGCCGTGCCGGAGGCGGGCGAAACGCCGTGGGACATTTTCAACGCCGGCTTCCTGCCGTCGTCGCGCAACCTCGACCGCTTTTACCTCTGCCGCCAGGTGCGCGTGAACCTCGCGAAGTTCAAGCCATCGTCCGAAAACCGCCGCATTCTGCGCAAGGGCACGGGCATCGAGGTGAAGCTCGTGCCGCGCGACAAATACAATTACACCCCGGCGAAGCGCGATTTTTTCAAGACCTACGCCGACATCAAATTTGGCAAGGACGTGATGACGTTCGAGCGGCTCGACGCGCTGTTCGGTTCGCCCATCATCTCGCATCTGCTGGTGTTCACCGATGTGGAACACGGCGGTGAAGTCGGCGTGGCGACGCTTTATATCGAGGGCCGGGAACTCGCCTATTATTACTACGCGTTCTACGACCTGAACTACTACGCGCGCAACCTCGGCATGTTCATGATGACCTCGGCGGTGGAGTTGTTTGCCGGACGCGGCTTCAAGCAGCTTTACCTCGGCACGTGCTACTCGCAAACCGCGCTGTATAAAACACAGTTTGCCGGCGCGGAATTTTTCAACGGCTTCCGCTGGTCGGACGACCTCGACGAACTCAAGTTCATCATCAAGCGCGACAAAAAGGAACTGTGCCAGCACCTGCTCGAAACCGACGAATACCGCAAAGAATTTTACGACGGAGACCTCGAAAAAATCCGCGCGGCGAGTGAATTCCGGGTCAAGGTGAAGTAAGACCCTGTCGCCGTTGGAGGCGGCACCGACCCCCCGCGATGCCCCTGAAGGCCCGGTCTTGATCTGGCCAGGTACTACAGCGAATTATCCTTGATCCGGTTGTCCGAGCCCGATTTCCGAACGGTGCGTCGGACCATTTCGTTTGGTGCCCCAAGAATGCCGGGCAGGGCTTTTATTTAGACGAAGCAGCAACGGGCTTTGATCCGGGTTTGCCCGGCGTTTTTGAGGCCTCCGACGGCTGATACAGCAACTTTTCCACTTTTGAGACAAGTTGTTCTGAATCGAACGGTTTTATGACATAATCGGTGGCGCCAGACTCATACCCGACGAGCCGGCTGATATGGCTGCATAAACCTGTCAACATGAGAATCGGGATGGAGGCGGTGGCGGGATTCCCCCGCAAAGTTTCGCAAACGGCGAACCCGTCCAATTCGGGCATCATCACATCCAGAATAATCAAATCGGGTGACACCGTCTGGGCCTTTTTGAGCGCGTCAATGCCATTGGTGGCCGTGCCAACGGCAAAACCTGCATTTTTTAAAGTGAAGCGTACCACTTCAAGCTGATCCGGGTCATCCTCTACCACCAGTATTTTTTTTCGCATAGGAACTTGGTTAACATGTGCAAGCACGTTCAACGCCGAAAACCCCACGGCACGGTGCAAATAAACACCGGTCGCGAATTAGCATGAATGATGCCAGCAATGACCCAAAAGTTGACACCGCGCGCGTTTCCCTGTTTCAGGGAATCCGGCAACTGCGACAAAATCACCGACGCGCGCGGGTTTCGGGTGAAAGTGGTGTGAAACGTTATGTCAAAGACCGCAGAGCAGGCGGGAAAATGTTTCGGACGGAGTCACAAGGGCATGTTTGGGGTAAAGGTGAAACAAGGAATCAGGTGGTTGGTTTCAGCGCCGTAGGCACGACATCTTTGTGGCTTTGTATCGAGATAATTCCAAAGCCTCGTAGAGGCGGCATATTCCGCCCCGACGGGGCTTGAGATTTTTTTAATCGGGATTCTACAAAGATTCCGCTCCTGGCGGAGCTTTTGTTCAGTTGAATTTGCGCGGTACATCAGCTATCATGTTCAGCCTATGACTTTGACGGAAAAAATCCTCGCCCGGGCCGCCGGCAAGTCGCGGGTGCAGGCCGGCGACAACCTCTGGGTGAACGCCGACGTGCTCATGACCCACGACGTTTGCGGGCCGGGCACCATCGGCGTCTTCAAACGCGAGTTCGGCAAGACCGCCAAAGTCTGGGACAAAAACAAAATCGTCATCATCCCCGACCATTACATTTTCACCGCCGACTCGCTCTCGAACCGCAACGTGGACATCCTCCGCGATTTTGTCCGCGAACAGGGCATCACGTATTTCTACGACGTGATTGACGACCCGAAGGGGCGCTGGGTTTTCGACCCGAAAAAGGGAATGTTGAACCGCCAATACGGTTCGCGTTACGCGGGCGTCTGCCACACGGCGCTGCCGGCCAAGGGCCACACGCGTCCGGGCGAAGTGCTGTTCGGCACGGACTCGCACACCTGTATGGCCGGCGCGTTCAACCTGTTTGCCACCGGCATCGGCAACACGGACGCCGGCTTCGTCATGGGCACCGGCAAGCTGCTCATCAAGGTTCCCGAGACGATGCACTTCCGGCTCGAAGGCAGGTTGCAGCCGGGCGTGATGGCCAAGGACGTGATCCTTCATTGCATCGGTGAAATCGGTTTCGACGGCGCGACGTATCGCGCGCTGCAATTTGACGGCCCCGGCGCGGCGTCGCTTTCCATGGACGACCGCATGACCATCGCCAACATGGCCATCGAAGCGGGCGGCAAGAACTGCATTTTTGAATTCGATTCGCGCACGGCGGAATACGTGGACGCGCGCGTGAAATTGAACGGCACGAAATCCGCCTACGAACCCGTCGCGCCGGACAAAAAACAAAAGTTCGTCTATGAACTCGTCGTGAACCTCGACCAGCTCGAACCGACGGTGGCGTGCCATCCCAATCCCGGCGAACGCAAGAAGGCGAAGGAACTCGGCCACATCAAGCTCGACCGCGCCTACGTCGGCTCCTGCACCGGCGGCAAGACGAGCGATTTCGTGGAGTTCGCGCGCGTGTTGCGCGGGAAGCACGTCAAAATTGACACGTTCGGCGTGCCCGCGACACCGGAAATCGTGGGCGATTTGCAGACGACCTACTGGGGCAACCAGACGATTTGGGAAATTCTTGTGAGCGCGGGCGTGCAGATGACGGAGAACGCCGGTTGCGCCGCGTGTCTCGGCGGGCCGGTGGACACGTTTGGCCGCATCAACCAGGCCGGCATCAAGTGCATCAGCGCGACGAACCGCAATTTCCCCGGCCGCATGGGCGACAAGGAATCACAGGTGTTCCTCGCCTCGCCGGCAACGGTGGCGGCGAGCGCCATTGCCGGAAAGATCGTGGACCCGCGCGAGTATTTGGGGAATTAAACATTCGGCTTGCAACTCCAATTGCCCATCGCATGATTTTATCGTGCAACGACAGTCGTTGACCATTGCGCTGTTGCTGCCGCTGCTGACCAGCGGATGCGTGACCGATGCGCTTTGGAATAAAACCCAGTTGGATGACTGGAACGAACCTGCAAACGACGCCAACGTGCACCTGTTTGAAGCCTTCCAGCAAAAAGATTTTCTGGTTGTTTATGACGAATACTCGGAACGCCATGACTCAATCCATACTCGCGCGTATTTCCTGAATCAAAATCAAAAAGGTGTTGCCCAAGGGCAAAAACCCCATTTTGTCAACGCTCGTTTGTCACACAAATTGCCGCCGGTGCCGATATTCCAAACCTTGCCCGAATCCGACACGAATTTTTCGCAAATAATTTACGCCGTCATCTCGACAAACAGACAATCCTTCACAATTTATTCCGGCAAAGAAAAAACAGATTACAGCTTGGCTGTGTATAATGACGGTCGAGGTCAAATAGACCGGATTGCATTAACACCAGTTGCCGTGACGGCTGATCTCACCATAGTTGGCGGTTTTTTAGGCTGTTGGTTCATCTACGGACTGGCGGAATCGGGATATTCGGTAACCGTTCACTAAAGGAGGTTTTTCTTCGCCAGCTTTGCGCCGGGCAGATAAATCGTGAACGTCGTGCCTTCACCCATGCCCGCGCAGGCGCGTCAGCCAGTCAATGCCGACTGAACCCTTCCAGTTCCGCGATGAAAGCATCCGGGCCGCCCTTCGCATAACCGACCTGCCGGCCAAGTTCCTTGCCCGCGAAATTCAACAGCACAAAGGTGGGAAAACCGTTCACGCCGAATCGTTTCTTAATCTCCTGATTGGCCTGTTTAAGCGCGGCGTCCTGCTTTATGTGGCTGGGAAAATCCAGCGTCACCAGCACGAGCTTGCTTTTGGCGTAGCCGGCGAATTTGTCCGTGGACAGCACGTCCTTATCAAATTTCTTGCACCAGCCACACCAGTCGGAGCCGGTGAAGTCGAGCAGCACCATCTTGTTTTCCGACCGCGCCTGATTCAAGGCCGCTGACAAGGCGGTATCCCGTGACAATTCTGAAGCCTGTCCCGCAGATGACGGCTGCGTTGCACTTTCATCAGCCGGGGGTCGCGGCGCCGGCTGGTTGATGGCTTGAATGTGGTATTGGGCGTTGGCCGCGGCTTGCTTTTGTTCCGCCTCGCTCGCCTTCGTCGGATTGTAACCGAAATGCTTTTGCAGCGCGGGATCGAGCTTGCTCAGTTTCACATTGGCCATTCCCCTGGCGTAGGTGAAGTAGATGTCCGTGGCCGTGACCGTGGTAACCGTCACGTTGCTGTAAACCTCGCTGCCGGCGTTGAGTACCGGCAACTTTTCATTCGCCCGCGCGACCCAAACCGCAACGATCAGACTGAACGCGATGAAACCTTGGGCGCGCATATTTTATATTTTACTTCGCCAGATTCGCGCCGGGCAGATAAATCGTGAACGTCGTCCCTTCGCCCGGCCGCGTGTGAACGTGTAATGCGCCTTTCCCTTCCTTGATGAGCCGCTGCACGATGTTGAGACCGAGGCCGGTTCCCTGTCGCGGGCCTTTGGTGGTGAAGTAAGGCTGGAAAATTTTCGGCAGCACTTCCTCCGGGATGCCGGGCCCGGTGTCGCGCACCCACAACTTCACCAGCGGGGCGGTATTGTCCATGCCCTCGACGTTCAGCAGCCGGTCGTTTGGCCCGTCCTTGAATTTGGTCAAATCGAGCGGCTCGCGCAAAATTTCACCGCCGACCTCGACGCGATGACTCATCGGCGCGCATTGAAAGGCGTTGACGGCGAGGTTCAGCAAAATCTGGATGACGTCGGTGCCGTTCATTTTGACGCCAAGGTCTTCGGCCATCGGCTGAACGCTGAATTCGTTGTCAACCCGGCCGGGATGAACGCGGATGAGTTGTTCGAGGTCTTTGAACAATTGATTCACGCTCACGCGCGGGGCTTCTTCCGATTGACGGCGGAGAAAACCGAGGTAGCGCCGGGAAATTTCCACGCAATTCCCCACCTGCCGCGCGATGATGCGCAGGCGGTCCTTGATGAATTCCAGGTCCTCCATTTCCAGCCGTGAATTGCGATTGAGGCGCTGGTTGAGCACCTGCACGAAACCGGAAATGACCGTCAGCGGGCCGTTGATGTCGTGGATGATGCTGGCGTAAATGTCGCCGCGCGTTTTGGCAATTTGCTCCTCAACCTTCTGGTTTTGCAGTTCGGAAAGCAATTCCTGCACTTTTTCGGCGCTGCTGTGAATTTCACTTTCGAGCGTGCGCCGTTGCATCGCCTGGCTGACGGCGGCGCGGATGGTGGCCAGGTCGAACGGCTTGTTGATGTAATCGCACGCGCGCAGCCGCAACGCCTGACGAATCGTATCCGTCGTTTCAAACGCCGTCATCATGATCACCTCGATGTTTGGGTTCACGTATTTGAGGCGTTCCAAAACTTCGATGCCCGACATGCCGGCCATGCGAATGTCCAGCACCGCCACGTCAATGGGATGCTTCTGCGCCAGCTCAATCGCCGTTGGCCCGTCCTCGGCCATCAGTATATCGTATTCGTCCTTGAAAATGACCCGCAGCGACTGCCGCGGCCCGTCCTCATCGTCCACAACCAACAACGTGCCGCGGCGTTTGCGAAACGTCGTGCTGTCGCCCTCAACGGGATTGCTCTTGGCAATCAATGGTTCGGTGGTCAAAGCCATGTCCGGAAATCAACCTTTCTGTTCAATTCAAGCAAAGACGTTGAACGGCGCTACTTTACTCCAAATTTGTTTGCCCTCAAGAACAAACCAACCGCACACGCAGCATTTCCAATGCCTGCCATGCCGTGACTTCCTTGAATGTCCCGCGCTCATAAGGATTAAATTTGCGCTCAACCACCGTTCCAAACTCTCCGGCCAGCCCGATGAAAACCGTCCCCACCGGTTTTTCTTTTGTTCCGCCGCCCGGCCCGGCGATGCCCGTGACGGCAATGGCAAAATCCGCGCCAGTTTGTTGGCGTGCGCCTTCGGCCATTTCGCGCGCCACCGCTTCGCTCACCGCGCCGTGAGCCGCCAGCGTCTCAGCGCGAACGCCGAGAAATTTCCGCTTCGATTCGTTGCTGTAAACCACCCACCCGCCGGAGAAAACCGCCGACGCGCCCGGCACATTCGTCACGCGATGCGCGATGCAACCCCCGGTGCAGGACTCGGCCATCGCCAAGGTTTTCTTTCGTCCGGTCAAAAGCCGGACGACGACCGTTTCCATTTCCTCATCGTCAAAACCGTAAATCTGCGCGCCAAGAATTTTTTGAACGATCGCTTCCGCCGCGCGGACAATTTTTTTACCGTTCCCGCCGCGCGCCGACAATCGCACGTCCACCTGCCCCGTCCGCGCGCAATAGCCGATTTCGAGTCCGGCGGCCGCGAGCGTGTTCAGCGGCGCCTCAATTTTTTCCTGCACCAGAGACTCGGCGATGTCGCTCGTCCGCAACGTGCGGCAGACAAACGGCGCTGCCAGCGGGAATTCGCGCCGGAGCAATGGCACGACAAAATTGTCGAACATCGGACGCAACTCGCGCGGCGGCCCGGGCAGCATCACCAGCCACTTTGGAGAGGCAGATGGCAGATGGCAGATGGCAGATGGAGAATTGTGTGCGCCATCTTCCATCTCCCATTTCCTATCTGCAATTTTCATGGCCAGCCCCGGTGCGGTGCCGTTCGGATTGGCCAGCACCATCGCGTCTTCGGGCACGAGCGCCTGGATTTCGTTGTTTTTCGGCATCGGCCGGTTGCGCGCCGCAAAACGCCTCTTGATGTGGTCGAGCACCGCGTCGTCGAGCCGCAATTTTTTGCCGAGCAGCCGCGCAATCAAATCACGCGTCAAATCATCGGAAGTTGGGCCGAGACCGCCGGTGGTGATGATCAAATCCGCGCGGCTCAACGCCTCACGAACGGCGGATTGGATGTCGTGCGCCGTGTCCGGCACGGCCACCTGGCGTGTCACGACATAACCGAGATCCGCGAGGCGGCGGCAGAGCCATTGCTGGTGCGTGTTCAGCACGCGGCCCAGCATCAATTCGCTGCCGGTGTTGAGAAGTTCGATGTTCACCCGCCCCAGTTTCGGGTGAGTTCAGGCCGCTGGCAAGTCCGCGCCGCGCTTCACTATTGTTTGGGCGGTTTGGGTTAGTGGACTTCGGCGGTGAAAGTCCCGACGACATAACTCTTTTGATCGTCCGGCGTGCAGAGATAAATTTTCCCCGGCAACTGGCCCCCGGCAGGTTGTCCGAACTCGATTCGCAGCGCGTATCCCCCCTTTACCGATTCCGTCATGGGCTGGCCTTGTGCGTCCTTCCATCGCAGATTGACCATCGGCGCGTTTGTAGCATTGATCTTGATAACCACTGACTTCCCGAAGAGGTTCTCATTCCGCTTCTCCCGAAGATAAATGGTGATGCCGGCTTCCGGCGGATTATCCGCCGTGCGTATCGTTAACCCGTCTGCATTCAAAACCATCCGCTGTGGAATCAAAACTTTTCCGTGAATATACCCCACCGCCGGCGAATCCGGAATCGTCATCGTGTCCAGGTTCAACGTCCAATTCGTATCGTTGGCAGGCCGTTCAGCGACGACCGGCCCGGGCGGCACTGGCGTAGCTGTTCGTTTCTCGTCCGACGCGGTTGCGGTCTGGTTGGTTTGCCCGCTGGTGGATTTGAAGATTTTTCCACGGAACACGAACGCTGCCGCAACCGCTGCGCAGAGCAAAACCGCAAAGACGAACACCGCTACCGGAAAAGGCTTCTCGGGCGCGGTTGCCGCTCCCGAATCCGCCTCCGCAGTCGGAATGGGACGCTCACCGACTTGTGTTCCTGCAATGATAAATTTCGGGTCGTCCGTTTCGGGCGCTTGCGGTGCGGTGATTTTCTGGAAGCACGTCGGGCATTCCATCGTTGTGCCGCTCTGCGATGAGTCGCATAGGATGTGCTGGCCGCAAACCGGACACGCATATTTAAATTCGCTCATGGCGGGGGGTGATCTGTGTTTTGCCTGACTTTAATATCCCATTTTCAAAACCGGACTGCAATCCGGTATTTTCATTTATAGTGCCAGGCGGGACGGGACTCCAAACAACCACACTTTACTTTTGTTTGGCCGTTTTGGGTTTGCGGATTTCGGCATCGAAGTTCCCGGCGATGTAACTTTTCTCGGCGTCCGGTGTGCATAGATAAACTTTCCCCGGCATACGATTGCCGGCAAGTTGGCCAAATTCGATCCGCAGCGCGTAGCCGTTCGTGAAATTTTCCCGCAGGGACAGGTTGCCCTCCTTCCAACGCAATATGACATGCGCTGCCTTTTCTGCGTTGGTGGCGACATTGATGGACTGTCCGGCAAGCGCTTCGGTCAACACGCCACCGAAATTGATTATCGCGCCCAAATCCGTTGCGCCGCGCAACGTCAGTGTGCCCCCCTGCAAAATCGCGCGGTCGCAAATAAAGTCCCGTCCGTGGATGCGCCCCGCCACCGTCGAATCAGGAATCGTCACTGCCGCGAGTTCCAACATCCAACTCGCATCATTTGCCGGCGGCGCGACGACGACGGGTTTGGGCGGTGGCGGCGGCCTGACGGGCTTTTGCGATGGGGAGGGCCCTGGCGCGCCTTGCCCGCCGCTGGACTTGAAGATCCTTCCATGGAACGCAAACAGCGCTACCGCCGCAGCGCAGAGCAAGACGATGAAGACAATGGCCGGCAGGGAAGAATTTTCCTGCGGCGCGGGTGTGGGCGCCGCTTCCGAATCCGCCACCGCGGTCGGAATGGGACGTTCGCCCACTTTCGTGCCTTTTATGATGAATTTCGGGTCGTCCGTCGCGGGGGCTTGCGGGGCGGTGATTTTCTGGAAGCAGGTCGGGCATTCCATCACCGTGCCAGCCTGCGACGAGTCGCACTTCATGTGCTGGCCGCACACCGGACATGCATATTTGAATTCGCTCATGGCGCGGGGTGATCTGTATTTTGCCTGACTTTAACATCCCATTTTCAAAGCCGGACTGCAATTCGGCATTTTTATTTGTAGTGCCGGGCGGGACGGGGACCCAAACAACCACACTTTAATTTTATTTGGGCGTTTGGGGTTTGCGGATTTCGGTGTGTTCTTCCCCTTTTCCGCCTGACCCGGGAATTCACTCGACCGTGAATTGGAAGAGGCTGTGGGAGAGGATAATCTTCCAGTCAGCGGTGTCCTTCACAAAAAAATAGACATCATACGGACCCGGCGGCAACCGGATGCCAAAAGTGCCCTGATAGCGGCCGTTCTCATCGGTCATAGCCGGGCTAAAATCGAAATACTTCTGTGGATTGTTGCGTGTCAATTGTTCCGGCAAATTGTTGTTTCCCGCGTGCTGGATGGCGCCGTTGATGGTGAGGATATATTTGTGATTGGGGACGAGACCTGCAAGTGTTACCCCGATTACCAATCCACCGGGGAATGAGTCATGATACCGGATTTCGCCGGTGGCACCCGGAACTTCGCGACCGAATCCGGGCAGAGTCGTTGTCAACGGCAGAGGCTCTTCAAATGGCAAAGGACGCGCGAGATCAGCCTTGAAAGCAGCAAGGAATGAAGCCTGTGCCGGGTCTTTCACTTCAGCCTCATTTGTTCCGGCTCCAAGCACGATGCTGTCACCTTTGGCGAAGATGGCACACGCCAGCCCGACAATCGGTTTGGGCGGCGCTGGTGGAGGCATTTGCTTCCCATTCGACGCAGATGCGATTTGATTGGTTTGCCCGCTGGTGGACTTGAAATTTTTTCCACGGAACACGAACGCTGCCGCAACCGCTGCGAAGAGCAAAACCACAAAGACGAACGCCAGTGCCGGAAAATGCTTCTCGGGGGGAGTTGCCGCTCCCGAATCCGCCACCACGGTCGGAATGGGACGTTCGCCCACTTTCGTGCCCGTGATGATAAATTTCGGGTCGTCCGACGATTTAGGCGCTTGCGGGGCGGTGATTTTCTGGAAGCAGGTCGGGCATTCCATCACCGTGCCGCTCTGTGACGAGTCGCACTTCATGTGCTGGCCGCACACCGGACACGCATATTTAAATTCGCTCATGGCGCGGGTGATCTGTGTTTTGCCTAGCTTTAACATCCCATTTTCAAAACCGGACTGCAATCCGGCATTTTCATTTGTGGCGGCGCTCGGTGATCGCCGTTCTAGTTTCATCGGCCAAATGATTCTGCGATGGTCATGAACCGCCACGGCAAACTCATTTGAGAGTGACTTTTGGCACCGTCGGGCGCACATTCGAGACCGTTGAAGCGCATGAAAAAAATCTCTCCCGTTTCCCGTAGCGGACGCTTCGCGCGCGGCCCCGGCGCGGACGTGACACAATTCACCGAATCCGTTTCTTTTGACTGGCGGCTGTGGCAGCATGACATCCTCGGCTCGCTCGCCCACGCCGCCATGCTCCGCAAAATCGGCGTGCTCTCCAAAATAGAGGAAGTCGCCATCATCCGCGGACTCGACAAGATCGGACGCGAAATCGCCACGGGCAAATTCAAGTGGAAACCCGAACTCGAAGACGTGCACATGAACATCGAGGCCTCCTTGACGAGGCGTGTTCCGGCGGGCGCCAAACTGCACACCGCCCGCTCGCGCAATGACCAAGTCGCGCTCGACATGCGCCTCTGGCTGCGCGACGAAATTGTTTTGCTGCTCGGCGAAATTGCCGGTTTGCAACGCGCGCTGGTCAGCCTCGGCGAAAAGAATTCCGCCGTGTTGATTCCGGGCTACACCCATTTGCAACGCGCGCAGCCCGTTTATCTCGCGCATTATCTGCTCGCCTACGTCGAGATGCTCGAACGCGACTGCGAACGGCTTTGGGACTGCCACTCGCGCGTGAACGTCTGCCCGCTCGGCAGCGGCGCGATTGCCGGCTCCACGCTGCCGCTTGACCGTGTGTTTGTCGCCAAACTCCTCGGCTTCGTGGATGCGAACGGCAAACCGCAGCTCACGCAAAATTCCATGGACGCCGTCGGCGACCGCGATTTTGCCGTCGAATTTTGCGCCGCCGCCGCGCTGCTCGCCGTTCACATTTCGCGGCTGGCTGAGGATTTGATTCTTTGGACGAGCGCGGAATTCAATTTCATCAAAATCGCCGACGCCTACACCACCGGCTCGTCGCTCATGCCGCAAAAGAAAAACCCCGACATCGCCGAGCTTGCGCGCGGCAAATCCGGCCGCGTCATCGGCAACCTCGTCGCGCTGCTCACGCTGCTCAAGGGCCTGCCCATGACCTACAACCGCGATTTGCAGGAGGACAAGGAACGGGTGTTTGACACCGCCGACACCGTGCGTGCCACCACACGCCTCATGGCCGCGATGCTGAAGAACACAAAAGTAAATCGCGCCACCTGTACTGCCGCCGCAAGCGACCCGGCGCTGCTGGCGACGGATTTGGCCGATTATTTGGTGAAAAAGGGAATGCCATTCCGGCAGGCGCATCACGCGGTTGGCGCCGTCGTGGCACTGGCGGAAATATTGGACAAGCCGCTGAACCAGCTTTCGCTTGTGGAACTGCAATCCGTGGACAAAAAGTTCGGTCGCGATGCACTGGGCGTATTCGATTTGCAGCGCGCGATGGCTAAACGAAATCTGACCGGCGCGCCGGGAACGAAGGAAGTCGCGAAGCAACTGGCGCGCTGGCGGGAACAGCTTTCGTAAGCACCAGCAATGGAAATCGTCTATCTCGAAACGACGTTTTTCAGTTTTTACCACGACGAACGGCCCGCACCAGCCATCGTGGCGATGCGAGATTGGACTCGGCAGTTTTGGACCGAGCGGCGCGAAGATTACGCCTTGGTCACAAGCGCGGCGGTTTTGGACGAATTGCGCAAAGGCGGCGCGCACCACAAAAAACCAGCGTTGGATTTGGCTCTCACGTTGCCGTTGATTCCGGGCGGCCATGAAGTCGCAGAAATCGTTCAGGCCTACGTGAAGCACAAGCTGATGCCGGAAGACCCGGCAGGCGACGCGCTGCATCTGGCATTGGCTTCGTTCCACGAATGCGACTATCTTGTGACGTGGAATTGCCGGCATTTGGCGAACGCCAACAAGTTCGGCCACATCCGGCGGATCAACGCCATGCTGGGATTGAAGACGCCGGAAGTGGTGACGCCGCCGGAATTGCTGGGAGAAATTGAAACATGAACGCAGCGGACAAAGCCATTGAGGAAATCCGGGCGGTGCGGCACCGCATCTCCACGGAGCATGGGCATGACATCACGAAATATCTCGTCAGCCTGCGCGCGGAGGAAAAACAGCATCCGGCGCAACTCAAGCGCGGCAAGGAATTACTGGCCCGGCGGCTCGCGGAACGCAAAAAGTATCCGGCGCTGGCCGGCAATGCGCTGGTGCTGCGCGAACGTCCCAAAAAGTGAAATCTGGATGAACTTTCGAAATGCTTTTGGATTGCAACGCACAATGGCGAAGCGAAACCTGACCAGCGCTCCGGGAACCAAGGAAGTCGCGAAACAACTGGCGCGGCGGCGGGAACAGCTTTCGTGAAGCGCAAAAACGCTTTGCATGATTACCGAAGAACAAATCAGGCAAACCGTTTCAAAGGCTGAAGAATTACTTCAGGATTGCTGGGCAAAACTTTCCGACATGAAGAATGCGGAAAATTTCTTTTCGTTCCAACCCACATTACTAACTGCCCTCTATCAAATCGAGTCGGCCTACCGAACAATCTGCAAAGAAGAACGTGAACTGATTTCACAAAAATTATCATCCAATAAAAACCAGTTCGCGGAGCGGATGAAAACATTGGCTCGCTACAAAAGTGTATTGACCCAAGTTTTGGACATTGGCAAAGCGTTAGGTGATTCGTTCGCGTGGATTTTTTACGGAAATGAAAAAGAACTCTTAAAAAAACACTATGACCACGAGTTTATTCCTCACCTTGCACTTGGAATCGGAGGGCGCGGTGAATATGAATTTGCCAAGAACGCTCCCCGGTTTGGAAAATACATTGTGTTAGCGCACTCAATCACAACATTTCTTCGTCTCGGAGATGTCAGCTTAATAGATCCGATTGACTTAAAAGTTGTGGCTATTGGCGAACTTAAATCACAGAAAAAATCCGACACCAAAATTTCTGTCAACATTACCTTCATCGGAGCAAAGTTGCCGAAGGAAATGCTTCCCAAGGTTTCGGAAGTGCAAGGCGAGCCTATCAAGAAAATTTCAGAACAACTTCCGCCGGCGCTTTTGACCCGCCTCAAGAAACAAGTCAAAGGCATGCAAGAAGCATTTAAACCACCACTTCAAAACCATCCGCCCAATAAAATTGAAATGCATTTGGTTGAAATGAAGCTCAAAGAACTTTTTGACCGTTCGTCACTGGGCAAATGGGGAAGCATCAAAGTTGACCGTGGATTATTGTTGGTCGGCATGAGGTTTGAAGAAATGCCTCTTTATTTACACTTAAAAGGAGTGCCGTTAGAAACAGGAGGAAACTTCCAACAAAACATGGAGAAGTTGAAAGTTGCAACAGCAGAAATTCTTGATAAGAGCTTGTCCCAAAATTTTATTTTAACGTCTTGGATTCTCTATCCAGCAAATGGCAGATACTTTCATCCATTCGGCATGATGCCTCTGTTCTTTTGGCCTTTGGATACCGCAGTGCGCAAAGCAATAATTTTTCGACAAATGCGAGTTATGACTTTATACAATCCCGGTTTTTTAATCGATGAACTGAATCGAAATGGGTTTGAGGTTCAATTTGGGAAAGACAGGGATTTAAAAATTGTGAAGCATATTGGCGAGAAGCGCATGGAATTTTCAGGAATGGGCTATTTTATTGGAGCAGTTAGAACTCAATTTTTATCTGATGCTGGTATCGTAAATTTGGCTCGGATGGCAGTTGAAAAAATTGAAGCGGAAAATTTCAAGCAACCAACTAATATCAGTTTGGATTTTGATTTCCTTTATAATCAGATTGTTGATTCTGTCTAAAAATGCCGATCGTGTTAAATGATTTACTCAAAGTGACGTCGCGCTCGTTTTATCTGACGTTGCGTGTGCTGCCGGGCGCCATCCGCCTGCAGATCGGCCTGGCGTACCTGCTCGCGCGCACCACCGACACCATCACCGATACTGAACTTGTCCCGGTGGAGCAACGGCTGGATGCGCTCAAAAGGTTGCGCGAGCGCATCCAGGGTTCGTCCACCGCGCCGCTGAATTTCGGTGAACTGGCGAAACATCAAGGCTCGTCCGCCGAAGCTGCCTTGCTGGAAAAGGTCGAGGACAGCCTCACGCTGCTGCAAACCCTTTCGCCCGCTGACCAGCAACTGGCCCGCACCGTCCTCAACACCATCACGGGCGGACAGGAACTGGACCTGCGCCGGTTCGCCGGCGCGTCCGCCGAAAAAATTGTCGCGCTTGAAACCACCGCCGAACTGGACAACTACACCTACCACGTCGCCGGCTGCGTCGGCGAATTCTGGACGAAAATGTGCCGGGCGCATCTGTTTCCAAAGCCGCAGTTGGACGACGCGCAACTGCTGGCGGACGGCGTCCGGTTTGGCAAGGGACTGCAACTGGTGAACATCCTGCGTGATTTGCCCGCCGATTTGAAAAAGGGCCGCTGCTATCTGCCCTCGGACAAACTGGAAAAGGCGGGATTAATACCCGAGGTTTTGTTGTCACCGGCAAACGAGGTGAAATTCCGTCCGCTGTTTCACGAATATCTCGACCGCGCCGAATCGCACCTGGCCGCGGGCTGGGCTTACACGAACACGTTGCCGTTTGGCCAGGTCCGCGTGCGGCTGGCCTGCGCGTGGCCGATTTTGATTGGCGTGAAAACGATTGAGAGACTGCGCGCCGGCAACGTGCTTGACCTGCAGCAGGGTGTCAAAATTTCCCGGGCCGAAGTGCGCGGGATTTTGCTGCGTTCGACACTGGCTTACCCGCTGCCGGAGGTGTGGCGACAATTGTTTTTTACGACTGGGAAAGCTGTTGCATCCGAAGGTAAATTGGCGTAGAAAAACAATATGCAAATCATGAAGTTGTTGCCCACGGTTTGTGCGGTTGCCTTTTGTGCGAGTTTCATTTCCGTCCGAGCGGATGACACCCCGGTTCAAGCCGCCGCGCGCGGGGCTTTGGAACAAAAGATGAACCAATTGGATGCGCAACAAACCCAGGCACCACCTGTTGTGGTTACTTCTCCCGGCGCCGTGAAGGTGCAACCAAGCAAGCTCACAACTAAAACTGTCCCCGCCAAGGCAACAACGCCGGCAACCAAGACAAAAATTCCAGCGACCACGGCAACGACGCCAGCGACCAACTCAACGACTCCGGCGACCAAGTCAACGACTCCGGCAGCCAAGTCAACGACTCCGGCAGCCAAGACAACAACTCCGGCAACCAAGACAACAACTCCGGCAACCACGGCAACGACGCCAGCGACCAAGGCAACAATTCCGCCGGCCACGGCAACAACGCCGGCACCCAAGACAACAATTCCGCCGACCACGGCAACAACGCCCGGGCCAACCCCGATGCCCGTTGCGCCTGAATCACAAAGTCCGCCAACCGCAACGATGACACCAGCGCCTGCCACTCCGCCACCAACGAAAATTCTGTCTGCGATGCCGACGCCAACCGAAGCCCAACCCCAACCGGCGACTACGATAACAGTGCCCGAACCAACCCCGATGCCCGCTGCGCCCGTTGCGACTAAACCAGAAAGTCCGCCGGTGGCAACGATGCCAACAGAGACTATACCTGCCACACCGCCGCCAGCCGAAACCAAGCCGGCACCGATGATGGCTCCGGTCGAACCGGCAGCAGCAGCGACAATCACTTCGGAAACCAACGCTGTCCCGGCGGCTTCCGGAACGACGCCCGCTGCGCCCGTTGCGCCCGAAACAGAAAGTCCGCCGGCAGAGACAACGCCGGCAGAGGTTACACCCGCCACACCGCCGCCAGCCGAAACCAAGCCGGCGCCGATGATGACTCCGGTCGAACCGGCAGCAGCAGCGACAATCACTTCGGAAACCAACGCTGCCCCGGCGGCTTCTGGAACAACGCCCGCGGCGCCCGTTGCGACGACGCCGACAGAGATTACACCCGCCACTCCTCCACCAGCCGAAACCAAGCCGGCAGCCCCGACTCCTGAGATGAAGCCTGCGCCGACCGTGGAAACGGTTCAGCCCGCGGCGGGCACAGTTCCTCAAAGTCCCGCGATGGCCGCCGCGATAAAAGTCAAACCCGGCGTGAAGAGCGCGACGAACCAGATCAGCGCAATTTATACAGGAAAAGAACTGGGCTTGAAGCCGATTGAATCGCCGCTCCTGCCGATTTCCGCGACCCAACAAGCGCAACTTCAAGCCTTGCTCGAAAAATACAAGGCCAACCAGATCACACCGGAGGAATATTACAACCAGCGCGCGGAAATACTGGCCCAGCCATAAAACTGCGATTCCATCCGCCCGCTGGATGCGCGCGTCCGGCGGGTTTTTTATTGCAAACCTTGGCCCCGAAGACCTTCGGGGTTGAACTTTGAACTCTGAACCCTAAACTTCAGGCGTTATGCATGATTTTCGTTATGTCGGCAACCGGCTGTTTTGCGAAGGCGTCGCCGTCGAGTCGCTCGCGCGCAAGTTTGGCACGCCACTTTACGTTTATTCGCAGCGCACGTTGACTGAAAATTTCCAAAAACTCGACGCGGCCATGTCGCCGGTGAATCATCTCGTCTGTTTCTCCGTCAAATCCAATTCCAATCGGTCCGTATTGCGCGCGCTGGCGAATCTCGGCAGCGGCTTCGACATCGTCAGCGGCGGTGAATTACAGCGGGTCATCGCGGCGGGTGGCGACCCGCGCCAATGCGTCTTCGCCGGCGTCGGCAAAACGGAAGACGAAATCGAATTTGCCTTGCGGCAGGGTGTTTATTCCTTCAATGCCGAGAGCGAACCGGAATTGCAGCGCATCAACCGCGTTGCTGCGCGGCTGAAGAAAATCGCGCCCATTGCCGTGCGCGTGAACCCGGGCGTGGACGCCTACACGCACGCGAAAATCACAACCGGCACTTATGAAAACAAATTTGGCATTCAATTCGAGCAGGTCGAAGGCGTTTATGCCCGCGCGAGCAAACTGAAAAATCTGCGGCTGCGCGGCCTGCAAATGCACATCGGCTCGCAGATCACTGAAACGACACCGTTTGAACGGGCCGTGCGCAAAGTCCTGCCGCTTTTGCAACGGCTGCAGGGAAAATACCCGTTGGAATTTTTCAGCGTCGGCGGCGGGCTCGGCATTGTCTATAAACCCGCGCTCGCCAGCGGCGCGGCCGCCTGGTGGAAAACCTCCGCGGCGAAAAATATTTTAACACCGCAAAAATACGCCGGGCGGCTGGTCCCGCTGCTCCAACCACTCCGCTTGAAAATTCTCATTGAGCCGGGACGCTTTATCGCCGGCAACGCGGGCATTCTCGTCACGCGCGTCGAGTTTGTGAAAAAAACCGGCCGGAAAAATTTCGTCATCGTGGATGCCGCGATGAACGACTTGATTCGCCCGGCGTTTTACGACGCCTACCACGAAATCGTGCCGCTCACCCGCAAAAACGGCGTGCAAATTGCTTCCGATATGGTCGGGCCGATTTGCGAATCCAGCGACTTTTTTTGCAAGGACCGCCCGTTGCCAAAAGCCGGCGAGGGCGATTATCTCGCGCTTTTGAGCGCGGGGGCGTACGGTTTTGCCCAGGCGTCGAATTACAACACACGGCCCCGGGCCGCTGAAATTTTGGTGAACGGCCGGCGCGCCGCCGTGGCGCGCGAACGCCAGCCGGTGAAAGAAATTTGGTCGGGCGAAAAAGTTGTGGCATGGTTGAAGTAGAATTGTGAACAACGAATTTTCCATCGCGGCGCACTGGCCGGGCGGTTTCGATGAAGCCGGCCTGCGGCAGTGGGCGGAGGATTTGCGCGCCCAACTCCTCGCCCCGCAGGTTTCACTCGGCCTCGTTTTCATGTCGCCGAAATTTTTCCCATTCGCCAGGCAGGCGCTGGAAATTTTGCGCGTTCACGCCCGGATTCCGTTGCTCGCGGGCTGTTCGAGCACCGGACTGATTGCCGGCACGCAGGAAATTGAAGACGCGACCGGCCTGGTGCTCGCGCTCTACTCGCTGCCCGGCGCAGAGTTGACGGGTTTTCGTTTCACGCAGGAACAGGTCGAGGAGGCCAACGGCCCCGGCTACTGGCACCTGGAGACCGGCGTCGAACCGGCGCGCACCAATGGCTGGCTCGTTTTCATTGACCCGTTCCATCTCGACGCGGAAAGCTGGATTCGTTCGTGGAACGAGGCCTATGCGCCGCTGCCCGCGCTCGGCGGTCTGGCCAGCGGCATTTTCAACCAGCAAACAACACAGGTTTATTTGAATGGCGACGTGTTCGAGGACGGCGGCGTGGCGATTTCCGTCGGCGGCGACGTGCAACTGACCGGCGTCATTTCACAGGGTTGCACCCCCATCGGCGAAACGTGGACGCTCACACGCGTGGAAAAAAATTTGATTCATCACATCGGCAACCGGCCCGCCTACGCGGTGCTCGCCGAAACCTTTCAAAAACTTCCGCCCGAGGAACAGCGCAAGGCGCAGGGCAACCTGTTCATCGGCCTGGTCGTCAACGAATACCTCGAAGATTTCCATCGCGGCGATTTTCTGGTGCGCAACCTCATCGGTGGTGATCCGCAGTCCGGCGTACTGGCCGTCGGCACGTTGCCGCGCGCGGGGCAAACCATGCAGTTCCAGCGGCGCGACGCCGGCGCAGCGACCGAGGACATGAACGAACTGCTCGCGCGCGCGAAAAAACAAATTGGGGGCGCGATGATTTACGGCGGCTGCCTCTGCTGTTGCAACGGCCGCGGGAAGCACTTGTTTGGCTGCGCGAACCACGATGCCGGACTCGTGCAGGAACGGCTCGGCCCGCTCGGACTTTCGGGATTTTTCTGCAACGGCGAAATTGGGCCCGTCGGCGAAAAGAATTTTCTGCACGGCTACACCGCGTCGCTCGCGCTGTTTGTGAAAAAACAGCCGTAGCCCGCCCGGAACATTGCGGTGGGGAATAATTCGCCATTGCTTTTGCCCGACGGCACGTCATGCTCCAAACGGAATGTCCCAAGCGGAACAATCATCCGAGTCGAATCGCCCCGCGCAACCCCGGGAAGCGGGCAGCGGACGCCGTCGCGGACATCGCGGCGGACGCGGACGGCGTCGCCCCGCGCCATCCGTTCCAGTTGCGGAGCAACCGGCGCAAGCTGAGTCACTGACGCCGCAAGTCGCACCATCCGTCAGCACGCCGGAACTCCCGTCACGACCCGCACCGCTGAGGCAAAAATTTCAACCTGCTGTTCCCGCGCCGCGCGCCGCCAAACCGGACGGTTCAGCCATCAGCCAGGCCGTGAACGAAGTGATGCAAATTGTCGAATCCTTGAGACAGGCGCTCAATCAAATGGAGGATGTTTTGGAACTGGTCGAACACGCCGAGCGGCAAAAGCTCGGCGACGAACACGAGATTGATTCGCTCCGCCGGTTGCTGCGCCAGTTGCAGCATCCGAGAAGCGGCCGGGGCGAGCGACGCGAACACGACACGTGATTCTTCAGCACGGGAATGGAAACTGCGCTCCGCATCAGACCGGGTCCCGGCCGGGGGCAGCCCCGAGCAGCTCGTTGAAAAAGTAGCCGCCGACGTGAGTCGGCGCTGATCCGCCTTCAATTTTCGTAGAGAATTTGCGCCGACTAACGTCGGCGGCTACAAGAGGAAGGTTTATTACGGACTGCTTGCTGCCGCCCAAACGTGAACGGTTATGCTTGATTCCATTGCGGGGGCAAGGATAATCTTGCCCCCGATCACCATGAATTTACTTCGTCATTCCGCCAAATGGTTTCTCATCCCCCCGGTCGTCTGCATTTTAATCGGATTCAGCGTGACGCCGTTGAATGCCGCCGAGAACGGCCTTTCGCTCGAACAGCGCGTGGCCCGGATCGAAGCGCTCCAGCAGCCCACGGCGCTGCCTGTCAACACGGGCGACAATGCGTGGGTGCTGGTGAGTTCCGCGCTGGTGCTGATGATGACGGCGCCGGGGTTGATTTTGTTTTACGGCGGGCTGGTGCGCAGCAAGAACGTCCTCGCCACCATGATGCACAGCCTGATTCTCATGGCGCTGGTGTCGGCGCTCTGGATGGTGTTCGGCTACAGCATGGCGTTCGCGCCGGGCAATGGATTTGTCGGAAATCCGCTCACGTATTTTATGTTGCGTGGCGTGGGCGGCGCGCCGAATCCGGATTACGCGGGCACGGTGCCGCAGCAATCATTCATGCTGTTTCAAATGATGTTTGCCATCATTACGCCCGCGCTCATCAGCGGCGCGATGGCGGAACGAATCAAGTTCAAGGCTTACGTGCTGTTCGTGCTGCTCTGGATCACGGTCGTGTATTTTCCGCTGTGCCACATGGTTTGGGGCAAGGGCGGTTATTTTAATTGGGCATTGGGTGGCCGGGTGCCGGCGCTGGACTTCGCCGGCGGCACGGTGGTGCATATCAGTTCCGGTGTATCAGCGCTCGTGTGTGCGCTCGTGCTGGGCAAACGCACCGGCTATCCGGTGGAGCCGATGCTGCCCCATAATGTGGTGCTGAGTCTCATCGGGGCGGGATTGTTGTGGGTGGGCTGGTTCGGCTTCAACGCCGGCAGCGCGCTCAATGCCGGCACGCTCGCAACCAGCGCGTTTGCCGCGACGCATTTTTCGGCGGCGGCGGCGGCGTTGAGCTGGGCGGCGGTGGAATGGTTTCACAAGGGCCGGCCGAGTGTGCTGGGCGCGGCCTCGGGCATGGTGGCCGGACTGGCCACGATCACGCCGGCGTCGGGATTCGTCACGGTGCCGGCGGCGTTTGGCATCGGACTGGTGGCGGGAGTCATTTGCTATCTGGCCGTGACGAAATTGAAAGCGAAGTTCAGTTATGACGATTCTCTGGATGTTTTTGGTGTTCATGCCGTGGGCAGCACGACCGGCATGTTGATGCTCGGCTTTTTGGCGAACACGCTGGTGAACCCGGCGATTGCGACCACGTTCCAGGCCAATGGCGTCACCGTGTCACTGGCGGGCGGCATGGGCCAGTTTGCCAATCAACTCAAGGCCGTGCTGTTCACGGTGGCATTTGCGGGCATCGCGTCGTTCATCCTGCTCCAGATTGTCAACCGGCTGGTCGGTCTGCGCGTGGATGTCGAAGACGAAGATGCCGGCCTGGACCTCACGCAACACGGCGAACGCGCTTATACTGAATAACCGGGAGAAAATTTCTTATGAAAAAGATTGAAGCCATCATCAAGCCGTTCAAGTTGAACGAAGTCAAAGCGGCCCTGAACGAAATCGGCATCCAGGGCATGACCGTCTCCGAAGTGAAGGGCTTCGGGCGGCAGAAAGGCCACACGGAAATTTATCGCGGCAGCGAATACACCGTGGACTTCCTGCCCAAGATTAAAATCGAAACCGTGCTCCCGGACGCGCTGGTGCAACCGGCCGTTCAAGCCATCATCAAGGCGGCCAAGACCGGCAAGATCGGCGACGGCAAGGTCTTCGTCTCCACCATTGACGACACCTACCGCATCCGCACCGAGGAACGGGGAGACAGCGCGGTGTAGTCTGACCGGGCCAATTTATTTCAACATCTCTCTCACCTTCGCCGCATCTTGCGTCGGCGGTTGGCAGGAATTTCCAGTGCAAAGATAAACCACCGGGCCGTCCGAGGCCGGCAGCGTCCGGGCGAATTCCTCCACCGCGCCCGCGTTGCCGAGCACGACTTTGTTCGGCTGATAAACCGAATGCACGGCGCGCAGCAATTCGCGCGCTTTTGCGCCATGCGGATTGCCGGCGATGACAACACGGCGGAGTTCTTCGAGCCGAAAATCCAGCGCGTGCAGCATGAGCGGCATGGCCTGCGGAAAATTCTGCAGGCGATGTGCGAATAACCGCAGCGTGGCCTCGGCGGGCTTCTTGAAATCCTCGCGTCCGGTGATGGCGGCCAGCTTCACGAGCGCGAGCGTGGCGACGGAATTGCCCGACGGCTCCGCGCCGTCGTAGTCGTCCTTCACGCGCAAAATCAAATCTTTCGCGCCGCTGGCGCTTTGCCAGAAACCGCCGTTCTCCACGTCGTAATACTTCGCGACCATCGCCTCCGCGAGTGCGATGGCGAAGTCGAGACACTTCGGTTCAAGCGTTGCTTCATACAAATCAATCACGCCCGAAAGCAGGAACGCGTAGGCCTCGAGCAATTGGACGTTGTCGCGTTCGCCATCGCGCCAGCGATGAAATAAAGTAGCGCAGGCGTCCCGCCTGTTTTTTTCGGATGCAGCCGGGACGGCTGCGCTACTTTGCGGTTGCCAAAGTTTCGCCTGAATGAACGCCAGGTTCTTCTCCGCTGCCGCGCAATACTTTTCATCGCCGAGAACGGCATAAGCACGAGCCATCGCGCCCAGCATCAGGCCGTTCCACGAAGTGAGGATTTTGTCGTCGAGCTGCGGTCGGACGCGCCGGCTTCTCGCCGCGAGCATTTTCTTCTTGGCGGAGGCGAGGAGCGCGAAATCTTCTATTGTCGTAGCGCCGTCTCGGAAGAGCGCCGCTGATCCTTTGCTCGAAAGTTGGCGGCGCTCTTCCGAGACGCCGCTACATCCGTGGGCGGGTGGAAGCGGATTGACCACACTCAAAACGTTTTGTCCTTTCAGCGGCTGTGGATGGCTGTGGTCAACGAAGTTTCCTTGCTTTGTGACTCCGAAGCAGTGCGCAGCGACGTTGAATTCTTCCGGCGAAAGCAGTTTCGACAATTCATCGTGCGTCCAGCAATAAAACTTGCCCTCGTGACCTTCGCTGTCGGCATCTTCGGCGGAATAGAACCCGCCATCGGGATGCGTCATGTCGCGCAGGACGTAATTGAGAATGTCGCGGGCGGTGTCGGCGAAAGGAGTGTTGGAGTGCTGGAGTGCTGGAGTGCTGGTTTTTTCATCATTCCGTTTCTCCACCATTCCATCACTCCGTTTATTTTCTGCAACGAGATGGGCGTCGAGGTAAAGCTGTGCGAGTTGCGCGTTGTCGTAGAGCATCTTCTCGAAATGCGGCACGCGCCACCCGGCATCCACCGAGTAACGCGCGAACCCGCCGCCCAGCTGGTCGTGAATGCCGCCGGCGGCCATGCGGTCGCAGGTGTGCAGCACCATGCGCGCGGCTTCATCATCGTGAAATCGTCTCGCGCAGCGCAACAGCAGCGACGGCATGCCCGGTTGCGGGAATTTCGGCGCGCCGCCGAAGCCGCCATGGCGCGGGTCGAACATCCGCTTGAAAGAATCGCCCGCATTTTTGAGCGCTTCAGGGGTCGGAAGCAAATCCCCCGCGTTCGCATTCGTGGCGGCGGCTTCAAGGCGCGCATGGATTTCGTCCGCCGAACCCGCAATTTCACCCCGGCGGGTTTGCCAGACCTGGTGAATTTGCCGGAGTAATTGCAAAAAGCCCGGACGACCGGAGCGATTGTCAGGCGGAAAATAGGTGCCGCCGAAAAACGGCTTCAGTCCCGGCGTGAGAAAAACATTCAGCGGCCAGCCGCCGGAGCCGGTCGTGGCCTGCACGAAGGTCATGTAAATCTTGTCCACGTCGGGCCGCTCCTCGCGATCCACCTTGATGCTGACGAAGTGTGGGTTCAAAAACGCCGCGATCTTTTCGTCCTCGAACGATTCGCGCTCCATGACGTGGCACCAGTGGCAGGTCGAATAGCCGATGCTGAGGAAAATCGGCCGGTTTTCAACCCGCGCCTTTTCAAACGCCTCATCACTCCAGGCGAACCAATCCACGGGATTGTGCGCGTGCTGGAGCAGGTAAGGCGATTTTTCGCGCGCCAGGCGGTTGGTGTGCTTGTGAACGGCGGACTTCATGCAACTCATCAAGATAATAAGCGGGTATAACCCGGGCAAAAGGATAAACATTGAACCGCCAACGTCGAACTTCCAATGCTGATGCCATTGGGTGCATCCGGGCATCACCACCAAGACACGAGGCCGCCCCGACTGTGGAACGCCGGATTCATCCGGCAGGCGGGCGAATTGCGTGTGGGCTGCCGGATGAATCCGGCGTTCCGGTGACAGTGTCCGGTTGCGCCCGATGCCATTGATTCGGTGTTCGATGTTCCCTGCTCTTCAAATTTGCATCGTCTCTGCCACATCGCCGCGATAAACTTTCCGCATGTTATCCGCCAAACCATGGCGAGGCGAAGCCGTGCTCCAGTTTTGCGGGGCGCAGCTTCTCTGCTTTTGTCTCGGCCTGACGATTGCCGGCTTGTTGCAAAAGGCCGGGCTCGCCGCGTTCCAGCCACCGGACGGTTTTGGCGCGGTGCTGCTGGGCACGCTGGGTTTTCAGGGGGTGGCGTGGCTGCTCATTTTATTTTTTTTGCGGCAACATCAAGTTGGCTGGCGCGAGGCCTTTGGCGTTTGCGGGCCGCAGTTGCCCCGCGCGCTGCTCCTGGCCCTGTTGCTTGCCATCGCCATTCTGCCGGTGGCGTGGGGCTTGCAAATCATTTCGATGGATGCGCTGACGCGGGCCGGCTGGCCGCCCGAAGAGCAGCTCGCCGTAACGCTGCTGGCAAACACGAAATCGTGGTGGCTGCGGGTTTATCTCGGCGCGTTCGCCGTCGTGCTCGCGCCGGTGGCCGAGGAATTTATTTTTCGGGGCATGTTGTATCCGTTCGTCAAACAACTCGGCTGGCCGCGGCTGGCGTGGGTCGGCGTCAGTTTTGCGTTTGCGCTGATCCATGACGATACCGCGACGTTCGTGCCGCTGTTTGTGCTGGCACTCGCGCTGACGTGGCTTTACGAAAAGACGGACAACCTGCTCGCGCCCATCACCGCCCACGCTCTGTTCAACGCAACAAATCTCATCGTGCTTTGCCTTGCGGAAGGGTTCAGCCGGCAACTTCCAGCACCGCCATGAATGAATTCGAACTCATCGCGCGCCTGACAAAATCGCTGCCGACGAACCAAAACGTCGTGATCGCCGCGGGCGATGATTGCGCCGTGCTCGATTTTGGGCTGCCGGACAAATGGCTGCTGTTCAAAACCGACGCCATCGTCGAGGGAGTTCATTTCACCCGGGACACGCCGCCGGAAAAAATCGGCCATAAAGCTTTGGCCCGCGCCCTCAGTGACATCGCCGCGATGGCCGGCACGCCCACCGCCGCGCTCGTGACCATCGCGCTGCCGCAAAAGTTCGATGTGAAATTCGTCGAAGCCATTTACAACGGCATGAGGGCGCTGGCACAAAAACTGGGCGTGGCCATCGTGGGCGGCGAAACGACAGCGAACCCGGAGCGCATTTTGATTTCCATTGCGCTGCTCGGCTTTGTGCCGCGCGGAAAAGCCGTGCTGCGTTCCGGCGCAAAAACCGGCGATGCGATTTTTGTGACGGCCGAACTCGGCGGTTCGCTGGCGGGCAAACATCTGGAATTTGAGCCGCGCCTGGCCGAGGCGCGCTGGCTCGCGGAAAACTTTTCCATTCACGCCATGATTGATTTGAGCGACGGACTGGCGGGCGATTTGCGGCACATTTTGAAAGCCGGCCACGTCGGCGCGGAATTATTGAAAGACGCAATTCCGGTTTCCCGCGCGGCGAAGGAAAGGGCGCGTAGCCGCGCTTGTCAAAGCGCGGATAATCCGCCGATTGACATCGGCGGCTACAAACCGGCAATTGCTGCCGCGCTGACCGATGGCGAGGATTTTGAACTGTTGTTCACGGTGGCGGGCGCCGACGCAGTGAAATTGCTCGACGCGTGGAAAAAACAATTCCCGAAACTCCGCCTGAGTTGCATCGGCAAAATCACGGCGGACGAAGGCATCACGATTCGCGACCAAACCGGCGCCCAACCGCTTACAGCCCATGGCTATGTTCATTTTGCGTCTTAAAGCAGCGCGGGCGTCTCGCCTGCATGGCACAGTGAAGGCATCAACCGGGCAGGCGAGACGCCTGCGCTACATTATTCATGGCTGCATTCATTTCGCATAGTCCGGCGGAGACCGGGTCGCTCGGCGAGCGCTGGGGGCGCGCGGCGCAACGCGGACTGGTCATCGGCCTGTCCGGCGATTTGGGCGCGGGCAAAACGCAGCTCGTGAAGGGCATCGCGCGCGGACTCGGCATCACGGCGCGAGTGTATTCGCCGACGTTCACGCTGGTGAACGAATATGGCGGCGGGCGGCTGCGGCTGTTTCATCTGGATTTGTACCGGCTCGAAACGCGCGGGCAAATTGTGTCCGCCGGGCTGGAGGAATTCCTGCAACCGGATGGCGTGACGGTGATTGAATGGGCGGAGCGGTGGATAAATTGTGGATTGCGGATTGCAGATTGCGGATTGTTCAAGCAGGCGATAATTGACATTGTCGGCGAGTCGGAACGAAAAATTATTTATGACGATTCTGGCGCTTGAATTTTCATCCGGGCAAAGAAGTGTCGCGGTCGTGCGCCGTCGCGCGGGCGATGCTTCGTTCGTCGCCAGCGAGGTGGTTGAAACCGGCGCCGGCGGAACGCGGGCGTTGGGGATGATTGAAGACGCGCTGCGCGAAACCGGTCTGGAACGCGAGCAGATTGAGGTGCTGGCCATTGGTCTTGGCCCCGGTTCCTACACCGGCATCCGCGTCGCGCTTTCACTGGCACAAGGCTGGCAACTGGCATCCCGCCATGGCGGGATGAAATTGCTCGGCATCAGCAGCGTGGAATGTGTGGCGGCGCAGGCGCAGGCGGAAAAAATTTCCGGCCGCGTGAACGTGGTGATTGACGCGCAACGGAATGAATTTTATCTGGCAGCGTACGAAATTTCGGCGGATGGCTGGCGGGAAATCGAGCCGCTGCGGATTTTGACGCGGGCGGAGGTTGAATCGCGGGCCGGCGCGAAAGAAATCTTGATCGGGCCGGAGGTGACGCGATGGTTTCCGAATGCCCGGATGGTCTTCCCACGCGCGGCGGTTTTGGGGCAACTCGCCTTGAGCCGAAGCGATTTTGCAGCGGGCGACAAGCTGGAGCCGATTTATTTGCGGGAAACGAATTTTGTGAAAGCGCCGCCGAGCCGGCGAACTGCGCTTTGACCCTGAGAGTTTTTGGTTCTGCTTGAAGCACTTGGCGCACTGCCACTATTGTCCGATTTCAGGACAGGGAAGGTTGGAGTGACAAAGGGCAATCGTCCGGCAGACGGTGCTTCAAAAGTTAATTTGGCGTGGCGTTTGCCGTCTTCAGCGCACCGGCGCACAGGGACACACGATACAACGGGCAAGGGCTGTAAAATAAGGACATTCTCCCTCATGATGGCACGTGCCATGCTAAAAATCATTGTCTGGTGCGCAAGAAACGCCATTACCGAAAACTCAAATTCACCCATTATGGTGGTTCATTTTAAACAAGCCGACAAAAGTATTGCGGCCAACGCGTTCACCTTGGCGGAAACGTTGATAGCGATTGTCGTCCTGGTGACGGTGCTGTCGGGGTTGATATATGGATACGTGCAGATGAATCAGACGGCGCTATGGAGTTCCATGTCACTGGCCGCGCAATCAATTGCTTCGCAGGGGGCCGAGCAGGCGCGCTGCGGGAAGTGGGACACGCAAGTGTGGCCACCGACAAATACCGGCCCGGGAACGGGTGATGAACTTCCTCCGGGGGTCTATATCAATGGGTTGGGTAGTTATACAAATCAAGGATCGAATTATAGCCTGGACATTCCGGTGTCCGGCGCGCCGATTTATGTTACGAACACCGTCACCATCACACAAATTTCAAGCACTCCGCCATTGCGACAAATCAGTTCGCAATGTGTGTGGCAGTTTCCGCTGACCGGCAATTATTTCATCAACTCCGTGTTTACCCTGCGCGCGCCTGACGAATGAAACTCTTATTGCCCAACCAGATTGGTCCGCGCCGGACCGGCGCTTGTGGTTTCACGTTCGCGGAAATGTGCATTGCCTTGGGGGTTTTTTCGATGGTCGTTGGCGCAATGGTCGCCGTCCAGATTTTTGGGCTGCGCATGTACACGCTCGCGGCGACCAAGCAGTCCGCCACCGAGGGCTGCCGCAAAACGTTGAATGCAATCCGGGATCAAATCCGGGAGGCCACCAAGGTGGATGTTGGAATCTGCACCTCGACGCCCTCCTTCTTCAACTCCCTTGCAACAAATCTCTCGCAAATAGGCAACGCGGTGATGGTTTATCCCCCCATAATAAACACGAACAATTACACCACGACTTACAATTCGAACATTTACAGCCTTTTCTATTTGGACATGCTGACCAAAACCAACGATTATCAAATGACGCAGTTCACCGTGGCCTCCAATGCCGCAAACACCGCTCTTGTCACCAATATCACCGTGCTGGCCGGTTACATTACGAACCAGGACATTTTTACCGCCGCAGATTATCAAGGCAACCCCCTGACGAATGAAATAAGCTGGACCAAGCGCAGGGTCATTTTCATAAAGTTGCAATTTTATCAATGGGAATATCCAGTCGCCTTGGTCGGGACCAACGGTGGCGCCAATATGTATGACTTTTATCAACTCCGGACGCGGGTCACCCAGCGCGCGGTTATAGATTGAAACACCAATAGGAGCGTTATGCAAATTCCATTCAAACCAGTTCGGCAGACCAAATCAGGCTTTGCCTTGATGACCACGCTGGCGTTTTTGGTCGCCAGCCTGCTCGTTTTCGCCAGCATAATGTATTTGATTTGCGGCGACTCCAAGATAACGTCGCAAAACCAACAATACAACATCAGCCAGGCCGCCGCTGAGGGCGCCACCGAAATGGTCGTCGCCCAAATGGATCGCGATTTTCTCTATCAAAACCTGCAAGCCGCCAGTGTTTACCAGGGGATGATCCCCACCAGCATCATGCTGACCAACAACTGGCCGGTGCAATTCCAGTTCAGCGCCACCAACGGCGCGGCGAACCAAATCAGCGTGAACATATATCCGTTAAATTACAGCACCAACTGGGTCATATTGAACGACTCACAATTCAACGGCTTGAATGCCACCGTGGCAAATTGCGTGGTGGCTGCCGTGGCAACGCCAATCGGCCAAAGTTACCAGACGCCAGCCACAGTCATCCAGTCGTTGCAAATGGCCTCCATCCCTGTTTTCCAATACGGCGTCTTCTTCAACATGGACATGGATCTCAGCAACGGCAAGCCGATGATCATGAACGGCAAGACCTTCGTTAATGGAAACATCTGGATGTATCCGCAGGCTTCAATGACCTTCAATGGCAGCGTCATGGCCACCTTGTTGGTCACCAACGCTGATGATCCCAATGACCAGCAGAATTTAACCAGCTATACGGCGCCGACTTACAACTTCACTGACAACGGCGGCAAGCCGCTCTCCAAGGCGAACGCGGTGTCCCTGCCAATCGGCGGCCCCAATAGCAATCCGACCAATATCGAAGCCATTCTTAATCTGCCGCCCGCAGGCGTGGCTGTGCCGAACGATGCCGGCTACGCGCCCTCCAACCAGGTCTATAAATATAATCAGGCCGATCTTATCATTTCCAATTCCGCCACCGGCATTGGTACCAACAGTGTCTGGAGCACCAACCTCAGCGTCTATTACGATGACCAATATAGTTCTCCCCGTCTGACTCTGCTCACGAACGATTTGCAATGGCCCGTCATTAAGACGAACGGGAGCGGAGCGGGAGCAACCTACACGACAAATATAATGAAGTTTTATTCCTTTGTGACGAACGTCACTTTCTACGATTTCCGCGAACAAGACACGGTGCAGGCCGTTCAAATTGACATTGCTAAATTCAATATCTGGCTGACAAACACCGCCACGCGCGCCAGCGGTGGCATCACCAACCAAATCGCCGGTTACCCCTGGAACGCTCAAAACTTTACCGACAAGGGCCATGGCATAAACTCCATTTACGTTTACAACAGTGTAAGTGGCGCCTCAACGCTCCAGGCCGTCCGGGTTGTCAACGGACAGCAAATGCCGTCGTCAACCAGTGGCAGTTACTTTACCGCAGGTCTCACCGTCGCCACACCCATGCCGCTTTATGTGCTGGGCAATTACAATATCCAGACCAACAGCGGCGGCAGCCAATCCGTCACCACGACCAATACCTCCTGGACCTACCCCGCCGGGCTTATGGGCGACGCCATCACCATCCTTTCCACCAACTGGAATGATGGTAACAGCCTTGCCAAAAGTGGTAGCAGTTACAACCCTCCTGAATCCAGTTCTGGTAATCGGGTTGCCACCACCACCACTGTCAACGCCGGGTGTCTCGAAGGCATCGTCCCCTCTACCTACGCTGGGAAAAAACAATATAGCGGCGGCTTGGAGAATTTCCTCCGCTTGCAGGAAGACTGGAGCACGTCTAGTGCAACGCTGTGTTATAACGGTTCAATCATCGTCATGTTCCCAAGCCTCTACGCGACGAATTACTGGATTGGCCCCTCAGACCGATCCGGATACCCCAATCACAACTACACCGTTCCCACGCGCCAATGGGGTTTCGACGTGAACTTTCAGAATCAAAGCAAACTGCCGCCAATGACGCCCCAGGTCAAAGCCATGATTCGCGGCCAGTGGTCGCGGTAAGTTTGCCGTGCTGCTTCACAAGCGCATCCATCAGTTGTAGCGTCGAGCCGGCCGGCCGCGCCAACCTGTCTCGCGCCGAAGCGAAATGCAGGCGGAAGCGCGCCGGCGGGTGGCCCGATTAAACCGGCTCATCCCGCATCGCGGGACCGACGCACCCCTTTCTGATTGGGATATTTCTTCCGCTCGCCCGTTCGCACTCATAAACTGCCGGCGTGAAAGCCGCCATCCTGCACGGCAGGGAAAAAATTCAAATTGAGGACGTCACGCCGCCCGCGCTCAAACCGGGCGAAGTCCGCATCCGCATCGAAGCCGCGCTTACCTGCGGCACGGATTTGAAGGTTTTCAAACGCGGTTATCACGCCAAAATGATCGTGCCCCCCGCCGTCTTCGGCCATGAACTCGCCGGCGTGGTTTCGGAGTTGGGAGATGGCAGTTCGGAGTTGGGATGGAAAATCGGCGACCGTGTAGTCGTGGCCAATTCCGCGCCGTGCGGCGGCTGTTTTCATTGCCGCGCCGGTCAGGAAAATCTTTGCGAAGACTTGTTGTTTCTCAACGGCGCTTACGCTGAATCCATCGCCGTTCCCGCGCGGCTCGTCCAGAAAAATCTCCTGCGCCTCAAGCCGGAAACCCGTTTCCGCGACGCCGCGCTCGTCGAACCGCTCGCCTGCGTCGTGCAAGGCGTCGAGGACACGCAACTGCGCGCCGGACAAAACGTGCTGGTCATCGGCGCCGGGCCGATTGGTTTGATGTTCGTCGTGCTGGCCAAAAAGCTCGGCTGCCACGTCACCGTCGCCGGCCGGCGCGCACCACGACTGGAAGCCGCGCAACGGCTCGGCGCGGACGAAGTGGTTGACATCGGCGACGGCAGCGGACTGGTCACCAAAGTTCGCGAAGCAACGAAGACGCATTTTGACGTCGTGATTGAGGCCGTCGGCCAGCCGGTGGTTTGGGAAGCAGCCGCGCACCTTGTGCGCAAAGGCGGCGCGGTGAATTTTTTTGGCGGCTGCCCGTCCGGCACCACCATCACGCTCGACACGACGCTCATCCATTATTCCAACCTCACCCTGCTCGCGAGTTTCCATCACACGCCGCGCACGATCCGGCGGGCGTTGGAATTCATCGAAACGGGCGTGATTCGCGCGGCGGATTTTGTGGATGGCGAATGTCCGCTGACGCAGTTGCCGGAGTTGTTCAAATCCATGGCCGCGGGCAATCGTGTCATCAAAACATTGATCCGCCTGCATGAGTGAAAATTGCGGGGCGATGCTTGCCGCGTTGGAGCAAAGACATGTGGGCCTTGACGGGAATTCCGAATGCCGAATGTCGAAATCCGAAATCCCGCAAAGCGGGACGAACTCCGAGGTCCGAAACAACCAAATTGCCAGCCCAATTTTCGGTCTTCGGGTTTCGAAATTCGGGCTTCTTTCGGAATTCGGATTTCGAGCTTCGGATTTTAAATCACGGCTTCAAAAAATCCTCCAGGTCCCTCTGCAATTTCTGCAGGTCGGGCAGGTTGACATACATCATGTGGCCGGCGTCGAACTCGGCGTAGGTGATGTTTGTGCGGTAGGCGGCGTCGAGCTGCATGTGTTCGAGCGCGTAGCGCATCGTGTCAATTGGGCAGACCAGGTCGCGCCGTCCACCCAGCACGAGTATTCGCATATATGGATTTTGATTCATCGTGGACGCTAGCCGGTTCCCCGCGGTGGCATAGCTGTTGCGCACGCCGTAATTCCACGGCTGCACGCCGGCCAGAATTTCATAAGGCAAATCGTCCTCGAATTTTAATTCCCCGCGCGCATAACTGTTCATCGCCGCGGAAAACGGCCCGAGCGTCGCCGCGCTGGACGGGTCAAAGTCGGGTCGCGGCGACGCGGGGTCGTCGTCGCGTCCGGTGATGCGCGCGTCGTAAGCGCCTAGGATCAAGCCCTGATCGTGCAGCAATTGCTTGCGGAACACGCTGCTGTCCACCCGCAGATGGTTGTCTTCGATGACTTGCGGCGAAAGGCCGGTGAGCCGCGCGAGTTCGGCAACGACTTTTTTGCGTTCGGCGGCGGGCAGCGATTTGCCTTGTTGCAGGGCGGAAGCGTATTCGCCTTGGGCAAATTCGCGCGCCTCGGCGAGCGCTTTGGGCAAATCGGATTGCAACTCGGGCGGCAATTTTTTGTGGAACTGCGCCGCCGCCGTGTAGGCGGGCAAAAAGAGCGGGAACGGCAAATCGTTGCCCGGCTGGTCAATGATGGTGCCAAAATCCAAAACGCCGGAGACCAAAATCAGGCCGCTTAAATACATTCCGTAACGGGAGCGCAAGTGGTCGGCGAGCCCCGCCGCGCGAAAGACGCCGTAGCTTTCGCCGCAGAGATATTTCGGCGAGAGCCAGCGTTCGTGCCGCGTCGTCCAGAGCCGGATGAATTCGCCGACGGAATCGAGATCGGCGGAATCGCCGAAAAATTGATCGGGCTTTTCGTCTTTCCCCGGGCGGCTGAAACCGGTGGCGATCGGATCAATGAACACCAGATCGCTGCCGTCCAAAATGGAATACTCGTTGTCCACCAGGCCGAATGGCAGCGGCGGCAAGGTGCCGTCCGCGTTCATTTTCACGCGGCGCGGGCCGAGCGCGCCGAGATGCAGCCACACGGACGACGAGCCGGGCCCGCCATTGAAACAAAACGTGACGGGCCGCGCGGCCAGGTTGGTCTGGCCGGTGCGCGTGTAAGCGACGTAAAAAACCGACGCGCGGGAAGTGCCGTCGGTTTTGAGAATGGGCAACATTCCGGTTTCCGCAACGTAAGTCACGCGCCGGCCGGCGATGGCCACGGCGTTCGTCGTGAAGACCGGCTTGTGGGTGGCATCGGGAATCGTCCCGGCTTCAACTTTCGCGGCCGGCGGCTCGTTGGTGCCGCCGGCGGGCGAATTGGTTTTGGGCGCATCGGCGGCCCGCAGGCCGGCGGCGAAGGCCAGGAGCAAAATCCAGTTGTGTTTTTTCATTGGCAGTTCTTCGTTTTTGCGTCAGGGAAAATGCGCTTTCGTCCTCGGAAACGCAAGTGGTGTGTCGAACGGGTTACCGTTGGGTTGCCGTTTTGTGAATTGTGTGAAAATGTTAACAACTTTTCCGGGAAGTTCTTGCCAGCGACCGCAATTCGTGAGAAAACGCTTTCGTCGTCAACCCTGACCGGTTCGCGCGCGAGAAAAATGATCGTTTCGATTTTGCCGGCAGCATGAGCAAGGCTATGTTTGAAAGCAGCAAAACGGTTTGCAAAAAAATCTTCGCGGATTTTTTATTTCCGGCAAGGGCGGCAAAACATGGCTCAATAGTTTCCAAAATGTCACGCAGGCCCGGCGTGTTTAGTGTAAAATTCAACCGCAAACGTAATTATGCCTGAAACTCAAATAATATCAGCCAGCCAGAGAAAACATTCAAACAAGAACGACCTATGAAAAAGATAACAACCTTAATAACAACCTTTGTCATCCTTGCATTTTTTGCAGCCCTGTCCGCGCGTGCAAATGTGCTTTTCCACGATACATTGAATTACCCAAACGGATGTATTGAAACCGACGGTTTATGGTATGCCTACTCGCCGGCCGTGCCGAAACTGGACGCCATGGTGACGAATGATCTTTTGATTCTCAATCAAAACAATTATGACAGCGTCGCGGCGCCATCCAACAATTTCACCAACACTCCGGGAAACACGATTGTGTATGCGAGTTTTATCATCAATGTCAGCTCGCTGCCGACGTCCAGTGGCGGTTACGTCGCCAATTTCAAAGACAACACCAATGACTACGTTGGTCACGTTTTTATTGTCACCAAAGGTACGGTAGTGCCCGGAACCTATCGGTTGGCCATTGATAATGGCGCCAGTTATTCGACTGCGGGTGGTGTTGCATTTTTCCCGTTGGATTTGGCCACCGGCATCACCTATCAGGTTGTTTTCAGCTACGATCCGAACAATAATGCTCCCTTGGCTGGTTCAACTCTCTGGGTCAATCCAGCTTCGGATTCGGATGCCAATGTTTATGGGACCGACACTCTGTCCAATCCCGCTCAAGAAAACATAGTGATTTCGCAGATTTCTTTCAGCCAAGACGCCTATATAGGAGTGGCAGCGATCAGCAATGTCATTGTTGGCACAACCTTCAGCGATGTGTTCAACAGTACCCCTCAAATTCCTGTGATTGGCATCGGACCGCAAAGCACCAATAATTATACAGGTTACAATGTGACGCTTTATGTGGCGGCGTCCGGCCTCGGCCAGTTGAGCTATCACTGGCTTTCCAATAGCGTTCCGCTTTCCGACGGCACCTACGTTTCAGGCTCGGTGTCCAATGTGCTCACTTTGACCGATGTGCAAAACACCGCCAATTACAGTGCTGTCGTTGCCAACTCGGCGGGCAGCATCACCAGCGCGCCGGCGGTGGTTTCGGTTATCGCCACGCCCGCGCCGCCGTTTTTCATCACCCAGCCGTATGGTGCGACCAATTCTTACGGTTCCACCATCACCTTGACTGCGGTTGCCAATGGCTCCGGGCCGTTGACTTATCAATGGTATGCTAATACCAATAGCACCATTTTTTCTGCTGTGCCGGGACAAACCAACTCGACCTTGACCTTGGCCGACGTCACTTTCACGGAATCGGGATACTATTACCTTCAAGTCACCGGGGCATATCCCCCTGCAACAAACAGTGTCACCAACATTGTGCTGGTAGTGCCGCCGGCCTTGGTACCGATTGGCTTCCTGCACTCTCTGATGGTTTCAAATAATTACGAATTTAATGATATCGCGGGCACGACAATATTTACGGTTCAGGGTGTGGTAACGTCTTTTGGTTGCGTACAATCAAAAACATACTCTGACTACTTTATTCAAGATGGGACGGGTGGTGCGCTGGTATACGTTGGAAGCCCAAACACCAACATAGTGCCCGTTGGCGCCTTGGTGAGTGTGACGGGTGAAATAGAGCAGTTTTATGGAGAATTGGAAGTGGAACCGGGCAGCCCCACCAACGTAACTGTAATCAGTTACAACAACCCGTTGCCGGCACCCGCGTTGCTCAACCTTCCGTTGATGTCAACCAATCCGATGGGCCCTTACGGGCTTGGCATCCAATGTTCACTGGTCACAATTACCAATGTGTATCTTTACTCCTCATCAGCGGGCGCTGCGGTCGGCAATTTCCCAGCTTTCCCAGCTACCAGCTACTTTGACCTCTATGCGTTCGCCAAACCATACTCAACCACCAACCCGCAGCCGTATCTGGAGATTTTTCTTTGCCTTAGTACTAACGCTGTGAACCAGTTAAACACCAATTTCTTTGGCAAACCGGTACCCAGCTTTGTTTATCAATTGACCGGGGCAATGGGGATGGACTCGCCCAACGCCGAGCTTGTTCCGTCGCGTTATGCGGATTTTGTCACCAATGCGCCCGCGCCCTTTGCGGCTGGCTTGACGGTAAGCAATGGCGTTTCCCAACTGACCTGGCCGGCAGGGGTGGCCGGCTCGACTTACAGCGTCTATAGCGCCACGAACCTCCTCGGCCCGTGGACGCAGACCTTTGGGTTGGGTTATTATCCGAGCATCGGCCTTTATAAGGCAACCAATTCTGCCGCCACCCAGTTCTATAGAGTCAGCACGCCATGATTGCCGGGTCGGAATTGCGTTATGCGTAAAACAATCAACGCCTCGGGCGTGAATGCCGTCGTCAAAAGGCGCGCATTCACGCTCATTGAGTTGCTCGTGGTCATCGCCGTCATCGCCATCCTGGCGGCGTTGTTGTTGCCGGTGCTGGCCGGGGCCAAGGCCAAGGCCAAACAGATTGCCTGCGTTTCCAATCTGCGGCAGTGGGGACTGGCCATCCAAATGTATTCCCCGGACAACAACGACGGCATACCGCGCGATGGTTATGGAGCCGGGAGTGCGTGGTTTGATACTGCAACTTACCCACCGCCACCCAATCCTAATCCCCAGCCGACGGGCACTCCGGCTGACCCCAACGCATGGTTCAATCTGCTGCCGCAGTTGTTAGCAGAACGAAATCTGTCTGATTATTACATTGACTACACTACTGCACGAGGCTCAAGTCCAACTAAGGCAACCCTCTATATGCCCTTTCCCGGCGGCAAGGGGCCTGTTTGGGAGTGTCCGGCTGCCAGCATGTCTTTGGCTACGATTAATAATTACTTTAGTAGAACATCCCCCTATTTAAGTCCAGCTGATCCTCCTTGTCTGCAGGTACCTGGTTCTGGCGGTTTCTTTAGTTATGCCATGAATATTGACTTAAAAAGGTCGCCTGATGACGCCCCGGGTTTCACCAAGGCTTTGCCATACCCGACCATGCCCAAGATGACTACTTTTAGAAATCCGTCCGCCGTGGTCTTCATGTTTGACATGGTCTTTGATCCGGTCACTGAAGTTGTCAATGCTCACCCGGAATTTAATTCCGTCAACCCGGCTGGCCGTCAAAACAGTTTCGCCTCACGTCATAACAAAGGCGGGGTGATCAATTTCTTTGACGGCCATGCCTACTATTTCAAAACCACCTATATCCAAAGTAATCCTTCCAGCGGCGGCGAAGGCGAACCTTTGCTGGGGGAGGTCATTTGGGACGTGCCGTATCGCGCGTCAAACCCTTGATTTAACTGCCGCCGCCAGCGCGTTGCCCATCTGGGCGGCAGGTAAATTTCAAGCGCATGAACTGCATACTCAAGCGGGGGAGAAAAAATACGTTGCCATGCATGTAATCGCAAAAATTGTGTCTTCGTGATCGGAATCTGGTTGACTACCCCTTCGCCCAAAATCGTAACGATATCGTAACGCAAGTAAGTAAAAAAACCTTGACTTCGTCCCGGGTTTTAATCATAAATGGACAGGCAGAAGAAAGATCAGAAAGACAAAGTCCGTTGCAAACACCAGTTCTTATGAAAAAACCAAACCTTATGAAAAAATATTATTATTGGTTAACCGGTCTCATCGCATCCACAGTCGTTTTGTTCGCCTCAAACGCTTTGGCCGACAGCGCAGTCAATATCGAAGGTTATCTCAGCGGCACTGCAGCGACGTATGATAATGCTTCAGGCGCATATCCCGTCATTACTGCTGTTTTGTCTCAGCCGGGAACTCTTGATGGATATACTTATAGAACCTGGGCAATCTTAGCCGCAGATTCGACCGGTTCGCTTGATGTGTATGGCGTCATGCCCAGCCTTGGTTTCACGCCGGCTGTAGGCGACGCAATAAGTTTTACAGGAACCTATTCTCCTTATCATCAAATTCCTGAGCTTGCTACAAATGCAAATGGTTCAAGTTCAATGATTTTATATTCTACTGGAAACGCGGTTTCTTCACCTGGTGTCTATACAATTCCGACACTGATCGCTTCAGGTACAGGACCCATTCCTCAAAGTATAGCGGGCCATCTTGTGACATTGGACAACGTTTCGCTTTACACAGATGCAGCCGCAACCATTCCGGTGTCGGGCAACTTCGCCATCGGCAACAACGTGACTTTGTATGCCAAAGATGGCAGCGGCAATATCATGGAAATATATGACTGGGCATCATCTTACTCCACTTGTGGAGCGCTGGGAGGCACCCCGGAGCCAACCGGCCTTGTTGATATTACTGGCTTTGTGTCGCAAGCTTCAACTTTTCCACCCGAAATGACTCCCTTTTCAATCATCTCCGTTCCCGAGCCAACAACATTGAGCCTGTGCGGTGCGGGCACCTTGCTGGCGTTGATCTTTCGTTTACGCAGAAAAGCCTGAGGTTTTTTCTAAAAAATTCAACAGGCGCATCTTCGGGTGCGCCTTTTTAATTGTGGCGACTAGGGTTGCCGCTCCGCAGTGCTATCTCATGACATCGTTCCTTTCTGAGAAGATTTTTTACCACGGATGGACACGGCGTAAAGCCGCGTGGCGGCCACGCCGCTATACGCGGATTCACACGGATTGGAAAGAGGGGAGCACAATGCTTGACACGAATTGCGCGAATTATCGCTAACTGAATTCGGTTAATTTGCGAAATTCGCATCTCGCCCTTATCCGTAATACAATAACAAGAGTTCGCGCATTTTGAACAAGGATATTGACCGCAGATGGAACCAATCAAATCTGCGTCCATCAGCGTTTATCTGCGGTTAAGACCTGTGGTCGCGGCGTAAGCCGCGCTGGGTTTATCTGTGTCCATCCGTGGTTAAAGAAAAAGCTTTGCGGCTCTCTGCGTCCTCGGCGTCTCTGCGTTGAAGGCGTTTCCGTTTGGTTGCGGCTCCGCCGCGCTGCGCCTTTGTTTTGTAGGGGATGATGAAATTTGCGTGGATCAAGCCATCGAGGCAATCGCGTCGCCCATTTTGAAGGGCCAACCCCCCGCCAGCCGAAAAACAGCCGGATGAAAAATTACTCCCCGATGATTTTCACCAGCACGCGCTTGCGGCGGCGACCGTCGAATTCACCGTAGAAAATCTGCTCCCACGGGCCGAAGTCGAGCTTGCCTTTCGTGATGGCCACGACCACTTCGCGACCCATGATTTGCCGCTTCATGTGAGCGTCCGCGTTGTCCTCGCCGGTGCGGTTATGCTGGTATTGCGACGTCGGCTCGTGCGGCGCGAGTTTCTCGAGCCACACATCGTAATCATGCAGCAAACCGTCTTCAGCGTCGTTTATGAACACCGACGCCGTTATATGCATGGCATTCACCAAACAGAGGCCCTCTTTGACCCCACTTTTTTTGACCAATTCCTCAACCGTACCGGTGATGTTAACGAATCCCCGGCGATTCGGGACTTCAAACCAAAGATGCTCAGTCAAATATTTCATCCTGTTTTGTATGTCAGGATCACGCTAATTCGGCAAGCTGAACCCTGTTTGATTTTTTCAGTGGCCTAAATTGGGAACGAGGCCGGACCAAACCTACAAAGCAATTTTGGCCAACGGAACCTTCAGCTTCACCGACACGACCGCAACCAATAAAAACGGCTTTTATCGGACGGTGAAACAATAAGCCTTTGACCCGACACCTGCAACCAAACGTGTTCCGACAGACGCATACGATTTATTGCAGCCGGAAGAAGGCGGCGGGCGGGTTGTTGGTGAACGTGAAGGCAACCGCCGGCACGCCGTTGGTGGCCGGCACCCAAGGCCCGGTAGTCAGATTGGTCGTCATCTGCAACATGAAATTCGTCCCCGCCGAGGCCGGCCACAGGATAATCACCTGCCCGCCTCCAAGGCCAACTGTCAGTGGCGGATAAGTATTGGTGCTGATGATGGTGAGCGAAAGCGACTGTTCGTTTGTGGCGGGCAGAAGGTCCGTTGCCTGCACAGTGAAATTGAACAAGCCGCTGGTCGTCAGCGTGCCGGAAAGCACGCCGTTGGTGGCCAGTGTCAGATTGGCCGGCAGGCTGGTGGAACCGGATGCGAGCGACCAACTGTAAGGCGATGCGCCGCCAAAGGGCACGCCGGCGGTGGCCTGCAACTGCTGGCTGTAAGCGGAACCGTTTGTGCCATTGGGCAAGGAGGTTGTAATGATCTGCACGGCGTTGCTGACGCCGATGGAAAACTGGCGGTTGGTGGTCAAACTGCCGCTGTCTGTTACCTGCACAGTAAAAGTGTAGGTGCCGCTCGCGCCGTTGGTACCGTAAATCTCGCCGTTGCTGCCGAGGGTCAAACCGGACGGCAAGGAACCGCCGATCTGGATCCAGTTGTAGGCACCGATATTGCAACTGGACGCCTGCAGGGACTGGTCATAATCCACGCCGACTTCGCCGGGGGGCAAGGACGTGGTGGTGATGGAAATGCCGCCGCAGGGGTAGACGATGAAATTGTTGGTGGCATTATTGTTGTTAATGATTGCCGTCTGGTTGTTCGGACAGGCGTAATTGCCGCTGCCAAGAATGTCGTCCAAACTGTCGTTGCCGCCAGTGCAATTGACGCTGTTGGTCCAAGCGCCGTTGGCCACGTTCAACGAGTAATTGCCATTAGTATCGGTGTCCGTATAGGTCTGATAATATGTACCGTTGATGTTGGCATAGGCGTACACGCCGACGCCGACGATGTTCGTGCCGTTAGCCTTTACGTTGCCGGTGATATAATTCGTCGCGAGGATGGCGGTGAAATTCGCCAGCACGGCCTGGCCGGCATTGATATTGGTGCCTCCATTTTGATCAAGTGCCGATTGTGAAAAAACATAATTGGTGAGCTGATTGTTGTCGTTGGCCTGCACATACCAGGAATCACTGGCGCCCACGCCCAGCACGCCCAGGACATAATTTCCGTTCGCATCCGTATAACCGTCCGTTTCATACAGGCCGCTACCGGCGTGGTCGTCGGCATAAACGTCCAATCCCACGAAGGGATTCCCCAGGTTGTCTTTGACGCTGCCATAAATCAACGCCGTGGCCTTGGGGACGGTTAGTATCACCCCTGTCGTGCCAGCGGTGACATTGGTTTTGTTTTGCAACCCCAGGTAGCCATGAACAATCAACACCGTGTCGTTCGCCTTGATTTTCCACGTGCCGGCGGTGACCCGCACGTTGAAATTGCCATTGGTGTCGGTGAAAGCGATTGCAAGCAGGTTGTTGGTGGACGTCGCCGAAAAGAACACTCCGGGCAATCCGATGGCCTGGTTGTTGGTGTCCAACAGTTTCCCCGAAATGCTCTGCGTGGCGTTGGTGAGCGTCAGATTGGTGGTGATGGTCTGGCTGGCGGCCAACGTGAGCACCGGCCACGTGTAATTGGCAACATAATTACTTCTAAAAGCCACCGGCACATACGTTCCCGCCGGCACCTGAACAGTGTAGCTGCCCGCATTGTTCGCCACCACGCCGGCCAGTGGACTGCCTCCCGGCCCGCTGTGTCCCGGACTCGGGGGAGGAAACAACAGGACAAGGGCATTGGACAACGTGGTGCTGGTGCTGTTGCTGACTACGTTGCCGGTGAACTTTTGTGCGTAGGGAAAATTGGTGACGCTGAAACTGTTGGTGATCGGCGTAAAATGCCCAACGGGGCTGGACAGCTTAAACAAATATTTCCCGATGATGTTCTGCACGAAATCCCCGTTTTGAAAATTCAACGTCGCAGTGATGGCACCCGTCGTGGCATTCAAATCGCCGGGCACATTGAAATTGGTCACCCCGCCAATCACAAAGTTTGTCCCATCCTGCAAAGTGAACTGCTGCACCAGCCAGTCGTTGCCATCAATGACGCCGTTGGTGTTGAGGTCGAGGAATTTCTGGATGACCACCATCTCCGTGTTCGTCAACCCGCCGATTTGCAGGGTGATGGTTCCGGCGTAGGTGTTGCTGACGGCAGTGGGCGTGACGGTAAACGTGACGGCGGCGAAAGCACCCTGGCCAAAGGCAGCCAGCCATGCGAATGCCACGAAGAGGCGGATGAGGAAAGTTTTCATGGATTTGATTGTGTCAGGTTTCAATGATGCTATTGCTTCAACCAGAAAAACAGATTCTCCACTGGCGGCATGATTGTGCTGCTATTCGTGCCGTGCCGACTTGTTGGCTTTAAACCTTTTACAGTTTTTTCGATTTGCTCACGATTTCAAAATCCCGTCAATCCACCCTTTTTGTCCACCGGTAAGCCAATTAGGGTGATTTTAAACCAGACTCATTTCTAGCGGATTTTGAGGGGGTTTCACTCGCTGGGCGGTGGGGCAGCCCTTGCCCTTATCTGCGGCGACAAGCTGGGAACGGGGATCGGTGTATGCCGATTCCCGTTGAACGACGTGTGCAAAGCGGTTCATTTTCACACCAAGTACAAGCTCAGACGGATACGAAAAACCGGGGACCCTTTCCCAACCTACCTCTCTTCAGGTTGCTCACCTTGCCAGGGGCAACTTTTCAAGCCATATATCGTAGTCGTGCAGCAAGCCGTCTTCGGCATCATTTATGAACACCGACGCGTGATGTGCATGGCGTTGACGAGGCAAAGCCCTTCCTGCACGCCGCTCTTGCGGACGAGCTGTTCGACCGTGCCGGTGATGTTGACGTAATCGCGCCGATGCGGCGTTTCAAACCAGAGATGTTCGGTCAAACTTTTCATCCGCCGTCCTCATCGTCAAACCGCCGCCGCCACCAAATCGCCGACTTCACGCGTGCCGTGGCCCATCTTGCCGGCGGCGAGCGACTTGATTTTGGTGTTGATGATCTTCACGACGGCCGCTTCGATGGCCGCGCCCGCTTTTGTTTCGCCCAGGAAGTCGAGCATCATCCCGGCGGCGTTGATGGCGGCGAGCGGATTGATGACGTTCTGGCCGGTGTATTTCGGCGCGCTGCCGCCCATCGGCTCGAACATGCTCGTGCCTTCAGGGTTGATGTTGCCGCCGGCGGCGATGCCCAGCCCGCCCTGAATCATCGCGGCGAGGTCGGTGATGATGTCGCCGAACAAGTTGTCGGTGACGATCACGTCGAACCATTCCGGGTTCTTCACGAACCACATGACCGTGGCGTCCACGTGGGCGTAATCGCGTTTCACCGCCGGATACTTCGCGCCGAGTTCGTGGAACGCGCGTTCCCACAAATCGAACGCGAACGTGAGCACGTTCGTCTTGCCGCAAAGCGTGAGTTGCGCCGTCTTGCCCGCTTTGACGTCCTCCGGCTTGAGGCCCTTCCACGGCTTGCCGCAGCGCCGCTTTTTCGCCAGGTCAAAAGCGAATTTCAGGCAGCGTTCCACGCCACGGCGCGTGTTCACCGACTCCTGGATCGCAACTTCATGCGGTGTGCCTTTGAACACAAAACCGCCCGCCCCGGTGTAAAGGCCCTCGTTGTTTTCGCGCACCACAACGAAGTCAATGTGCTCCGGCCCTTTGTCCTTCAACGGGCAGTCGGCGGCGCGGTAAAGTTTCACGGGGCGCAAATTGATGTATTGTTCCAGCTCGAAACGGAGGCGCAACAGGATGCCCTTTTCAAGGATGCCCGGCTTGACCTGCGGATGGCCGACCGCACCGAGGAAAATCGCCTTGAACTTGCGCAACTCATCCGCCGCGCTGTCCGGCAGCGCCTCGCCCGTTTTCAGGTAGCGTTCGCCGCCGAAATCGTAAGGATGCCAGTTGATTTTGAAACCGAATTTTTTGGCCGCGGCCTCAGACACTTTGAGGGCTTCACGGGCGACCTCCGGCCCCGTGCCGTCGCCGCCAATGACTGCAATATCGTAACTTTTCATGAGTTTTTGTCTTCTCCCCGAAAGCTTTCGGGGCGGAAAGTATAATCCTAATGTTTTCGAGCCAAGTCGCAACGGAAATTTGTGATTCATTGTTTCTGCGCTCGACATTCGGCACTCGAAATTTGAAATTCCGTCTGATGGTTTTGCCCTACAAAGTCGCCACGCTGCTCTATTGCTTCAACGAGCGCGATGAGGTGCTTTTGCTCGAACGCGCGCAG
>JBEKKZ010000007.1:0-175912 GCA_050010435.1 Verrucomicrobiota bacterium
CAAACGGTGAATCTGTCCGGCATCACTTCCGGCGCGGCCAATGAAATCCAGACGCTGACCGTCACTGCGGTTTCCAGCAACACGGGTTTGATTCCCAATCCAACGGTTAATTACACCAGCGCGAACAGCACTGGCTCCCTGACCTTCACGCCGGTGGTCAACAAGACCGGGACAGCGACCGTCACCGTTACTGTCAACGACGGTGGGACGAGCAACAACATTGTTACCCGCACATTCACCGTGACCGTTGCCACCACCACCATCACTGCTGCCAGACCCAGCAGAAATCAGATCTCGTTCAGCAAACCATTGACCAACTGTGTGGCCACGGTTGGCCAGACCAAAACCCTCAGCGTAATAGTCACCGGACCAGGTCCTTTTAAATACCAATGGAAATTTAATGGCACCAATCTGCCTTTGGCGGTCAGGAGGGTGTTAACGCTAAGCAAAGTTACCACAAATCAAGCGGGCACATATTCGGTAATGGTGTCCAACAGAACGGGTTCGACCAACAGTACAGCCAAATTGACTGTCTATGCCACGGCGGCGGCCACCCTGGCATCAACCGCCCATGCCGACGGCCAGTATGCTTTGATTGTTGCGGGTGTGCCGGGCTATAAATATGTAGTTCAAGCATCCACAAACATGGTTAATTGGGTTCCGGTACAGACCAATACCGCCCCGTTTACCTTTGTGGATACCAACGCGTGCCAATTCAGCCAGCGATTCTACCGCTCGGTTTATGCTCCCTAGGTTGACGGAATGACTTGAATTCCGCCTTTAGGACCAATGACCGTCTTCTCGATTGGGCGCATTTTGACACCACCAAGTTTGGGCTAACCGGCAGGTTTGCCCTGCCATCGTTGGTGGCAGTGTCAAGGTCGTGTTGACTCTTGATTGGGCACACGCATCTTGATTCGAATTCAAAAATTCAAAAATGGCGCTTGCTTCAACGCCTGTCGTCACGTATAGTTCGCGCTCTTTTGTAATTAAGATTTATGCGACGACCCAAAGGCATCAAAACGAAAAAGTCCGTGGCCAAACGGTTCAAGATCACTGGCACTGGCAAAGTCCTGTTCCACCACGCCGGCAACCGCCACCTGGCCCAGACCAAGAATCCCAAGCGCCGCCGCCGTCTCCGTGGCGCAACCACGGTGGATCCCACCGACGTGTATCGCATCACGCAAAATCTGCCGTTCAGCCATTAATTTTCCAGACCCCGGACCCCAGACCCCAGACGCCAGACCTCAATTTTATGCGAGTTACCAACGCCGCCGCCTCCCGCAAACGCCGCAAACGGATGGTCACAGCCGCCAAAGGCTTCCGGATGCGCCGCTCCAAACTTTACCGCTACGCGTCCGACGCCGTTGACCACGGTCGGAAATACGCCTACCGCGACCGCCGCGTCAAGAAACGCACCTTCCGTTATCTCTGGCAGGTGCGCATCAACGCCGCCGCCCGTGCCGCCGGTATTACTTACAGCCGGTTTATTGAAGGCCTCAAGGCCGCCAAGTGCGCGCTCGACCGCAAGGTGCTCGCCGACCTCGCTGCGACCGATGCCGCCGCGTTTACTTGTTTGGTGAAAATCGCCCGGGACGCGCTCAAAGCCAAAGGCGTGAAAGCGCAGGAAGTTTAAAGTTTTCAGTTTCAAGTTTTCCGACGGGCGGCCAGCAATGGTCCGCCCGTTTTGTTTTGGAATGGGAACATCGAACACTCAACATCGAACCTCCAGCGTCCAACTCCCGCCCGGAGGTTCGAGGTTGGGCGCCTGCTCGCGCGACAGCGGAGTTGGATGCCTGCTCGCGACACCGACTTTGTGGCGTGCTCGCGGAAACGGAGTTTATCGGAGTTGGATGTTCCCTTTGAAAAAACTTCCCTTCTTTGTGTTCTTTGTGTTCTCTTGCGGCTAAATTTCGCAATTCTTTTATGGCCGGACTGATTGACCAAATTGAACCGCTCAAGCAAACCGCGCTCGCGGAATTGAAAAGTGCGCCCGACCTCGCCGCACTCGAACAGACCAAGGGCACGTGGCTCGGCGTCAACGGCAAGTTCACCGCGCTGATGAAACAACTCGGCACGCTCTCAAAAGAGGAAAAGCCCGCCGCCGGCAAATTTATCAACGCCGCCAAGGTCGAACTCGAAGCCGCACTCGCCGAACGCCGCGCGGAACTCGAACTCAAAGCCGCACTGCCCAAGGAACCGACCGACTTCACCCTGCCCGGTCGCCGCCGCGCGCTCGGCAAACTCCATCCGCTCACGCAAGTGACCGAGGACATCGTCCGCAGCTTCCGCAAAATCGGTTTTGTCGTCGCGGACGGCCCGGAAATCGAGGACGAGTATCATTGCTTTGACGCGCTCAACACCCCCGCCGACCATCCGGCGCGCGACACGCAGGATACGTTTTACCTGAATGTAGCGCAGCCGTCCCGGCTGCCCGAACAAAACCCAAAAGCAGGCGGGACGCCTGCGCTACTGCTCCGCACCCACACCAGCTCGGTCCAAATCCGCGTGATGAAATCGCAGCCGCCGCCCGTGCGCATCATCGTGCCGGGACGCGTGTATCGCCGCGACAACGCCGACGCCACGCACAACCCGACTTTCCAGCAGATCGAAGGGCTTTACGTGGACAAAGGCGTCACCGTCGGCGACCTCAAGGGTACGGTCGAATTCGTCTTCAAGGAATTGCTCGGCAGCGACGTGAAGATTCGTTTCCGTCCGCACTACTTCAGCTACACCGAGCCGAGCTTCGAGATTGATTTCAGCAGCGCGCTCGTGAAGAAGATGGGCAAGGACTGGCTGGAAATCGCCGGTTGCGGCATGGTGCATCCGCAAGTGTTCGAGAACGTCGGTTACGACCCCGAAGTCTGGACCGGCTGGGCGTTCGGCTTCGGCATCGAACGCATCGCGATGATCCGCTACGGCATCAACGACATCCGGCTCTTTTACGAAAACGACGTGCGGTTTTTGAAACAGTTTTAACTTGCTGGAATAAAATCGCGCATGAATGACACCCCGCCAGAAATCGCCGAACTTGTCCGGCAAAAGTTGATGGCGCGCTCACCCGAGGAACGGTTCTTGATGGGCGTGCATGCGTTCGATGCCGCGCGCGCGATGGTGCTGGCCTCGCTTCCCGCCGGGCTTTCACCGGAAGAATTAAAACGCCAGCTTTTACAACGACTCTATGGTCAACCGATGCCATTTTAAACTCGCCATACTCCGCTAACCGGCTCAAACAACACGTTAATTCTTGCTTGCAACCCAACTCTGCCCCGTGTAGTTTTTTTCCCAATAAAGGCCGCTCCAAACAGATCAAATCTTATGAAAATCATCCGCTTGCCCGCTCAAACCCAAGTCATGCCTTGCCAGAATGATACGACGTCGTCACGGACAAGTCATTCGATCTTTCCGCTCGCATTTTTGATTTGTTTATGCGTCGGGCTGGCGGGTTGCAGCACACCTGACACCACAATTGTTTCGCAACCGCCGGGAGCCATGATTGTGATTAACGGGGTGAATGCGGGCACGACACCGATCCACCACCAGTTTGACTTTAAACAAACCCCCACTTCCGTCGTGGTTGCTTCCAAACCGGGTTATCATAACCAACAACAGATCATTACCCGGGAATCGTCCGGCATCCACGACAACCAGTTGAACGTCGTCCTGTCTGAAGACGAAGCCTACAAGGTCACCACCACGTCCGATGCGGACAACAACTGGCTGCGGGTGCAGGTGGATCCTTCCCTGTCACCGGAGGTGGTCTGGCAAAAGGTTGTGGATTCCGTGACCAGCCGTTATCCGAGCCTGGAAATGCTCGACGCGGCCTCGGGTTACATGCGCAGCGTCTATGTGAACCAGAAATTCAAGGGCCCTGACGGGGATTATCAGGTCCGAACCCGTTTTATTTGCTCCATCTCCTCCAAGACCCCGCTCGTGTACAAAATGAAAATCGAGTCGGAAATGTCCAGTGCCCATCAGGACTGGCTTCCCTATGATCGCGTCTTCAAGGAAGACGGCCAGCTCATCGAGGAAATCCAGGGCCGTTTGGGCGTCAAATAAGCAGGCTTCCGTTCGCGCATCCGGTCGGCAAAACGGGATTTCTCCCGCCGGTCCGGCCTTTCGGGGTGAAACGCCATCCGCATCCAATTCAATTGCGGCAGCAATGCCATCCGGCTATTTTTCAAGGATGACGTGCGGTTTTGAAACAACTTTAAATGGCACATCCGTGTTCATCCGTGTTCATCCGTGGTTAAAAAATTTTGGCAATGAAACTCACGTTTAACTGGCTCAAACAATACGTTGATTTCGACTGGTCGCCCGAAGTGCTGGCGGAGCGGCTCACCATGCTCGGCCTCGAAGTCGAAGCGATGCAATCGCTCGGCGGCGAGTTCGACGGCATCGTCGTCGCTCAAATCCTCACGCGCGACCCCGTGCCCGGCTCGGACAAACTCTCCGTCTGCAAGGTCAATGACGGCAAGGGCGAGCGCACCATCATTTGCGGCGCGCAGAACCACAAGCCGGGCGACAAGGTCCCGCTCATCCTGCCAAATTTCGCCCTGCCGCTGAAGCCCGGCGACAAGGAGCCGTTCGTCATCAAGGAACGGAAGGTCTTTGGCATCACCAGCCATGGCATGATGTGCTCCTACCAGGAACTCGGCATTGACCCGGAAAAAATTGGACTCAAACGCGAGGAAGGCCTGCTCATCCTGCCGGCGGACGCCAAGGTCGGCCAGCCGTTCGCCGAATATCTCGGCCGCAGCGGCGGCGACGTGGTGTTCGATCTCGAAATCACGCCCAACCGGTCGGATTGGAACAGCGTCATCGGCATCGCGCGGGAGATTGCGGCAGTGACGGGTAACAAGTTGAAGATGCCGGATGTTAACGTAGCCCAGCCGTCCCGGCTGGCCGGTGCAGGCGGGACGCCTGCGCTACGTTGCGAAGACCTTGTCTCCGTCCGCATCGAAGACGCGGATCTTTGCCCGCGTTACACGGCGCGCGTCGTGAAAGGCGTAAAAATCGGTCCCAGCCCGGACTGGCTTCGCTCGACGCTGGAAAAAGTCGGCATCCGCAGCATCAACAACGTCGTGGATGTAACGAATTTCGTGATGCTCGAAATCGGCCAGCCGCTGCACGCATTTGATTATCATCTTCTTCAAAGTAGCCCAGCCGTCCCGGCTGGTCAGAGCAGGCGAGACGCCTGCGCTACCATCGTCGTCCGCCGCGCCAAGGACGGCGAGGAATTCATCACGCTCGACGGCCAGAAGCACAAGCTCAGCACCGAAAACCTCCTCATCGCCGATGAACAGAAAGGCATCGCGCTGGCCGGGGTCATGGGCGGGCAGAATTCCGAGATCAAGGACAACACCGCGGACGTGTTGATTGAGAGCGCGTATTTCTCGCCCACGAACATCCGCCGCACGAGCAAGACACTGGGACTGCGCACCGACGCCAGCTATCGTTTCGAGCGCGGCGCGGACATTGACATCAACGACTGGGCCAGCGCGCGTTGCGCACAATTGATTCTCGAAACCGCCGGCGGCCAGCTCGCCGAAGGCGTCGTGGACGCCTACCCGAAGCCGGTCGAGCCGAAGCAAATCACCTTGCGGCATTGCAAGGTGAACGAATTACTCGGCATCGAGCTTCGGCCTGGAGAAATTGAGTTTTACCTCGGCCAGCTTGGTTTGAAAACCGTCGGTCGCAAGGCGCGGCCAATCGGCGCCGACGCCACGCCGGAACCGGCAACGTTTCAAATCCCGACGTTCCGCGTGGACCTGAAACGCGAGGCGGATTTGATTGAGGAAGTCGCCCGCCTGCATGGCGTTGAAAAAATTCCGGCAACATCACCGCGCGGCGCGTTTGGCGCAAACGCATTCGACGCTGTTCATAATCAAATTGCCGAAGCACGGCGGATTTTGAGCGGGCTGGGCTTGAATGAAGCGCAGGGGCAAACACTCGTGTCGAGTGTCGAGTGTCGAGTGTCGAGTGCGGAAGCAGTGGCGCTGGCGAATCCGCTGAGCTCGGATATGGACGTTTTGCGGCCGAGCCTGTTACCCGGCCTGATTCATTCGTTGCGGCATAACGTCAGCCGTAAAAATTATGACGTGGCGTTGTTTGAAATCGGGCGGGTGTTCGCATCGGACAGGAGCGCGGACAGCCATGTCCGCGAGAACAAACCAACGCTGGAACACGCGGACAAAGCTGTCCGCGCTCCTCACGAAGAATGTCGCGTCGCCATTGCGCTCACGGGGCAACGTGCCCTGCCCTTCTGGAGCGGAGGCGAACGTGACGCCAAGTTTGACACCTGCGATTTGAAAGGCGTGCTGGAGGAATTTTTCGACCAATTCGGTTTGCGCGGAATGACGTTCACGCGCCGGGCGGAAAGCACCGCGTTCTTCCTCGAATCAGCCGTGATTTCACTCGGCAAAAACCAAATCGGCGAATTCGGCCAGTTGTTGCCCGCGCTCGCGAAGAAATACGATTTGCGCGACGCCGTGCTGCTGGCGGAACTGAATCTGGATTTGCTGTTGGCACGGCGGAATCCGGCCAAGTCATTCAAGCTTTTGCCTGCGTTTCCCGCCATTCGCCGGGACGTGGCGATGATTGTGCCCGAAGCCACGACGCACGACGCCGTTTTGCAGGTGGTGAAGCAAACCAAACCGGCGAATCTGGAAACAGCAGAGTTATTCGACGTGTTTCGCGGCAAGCATGTGCCGGAAGGACAAAAGAGCCTGGCCTATGCATTCACCTACCGGAACGCCGAGCGCACGTTGACGGACGCCGAGGTGAACGCGGCGCACACCAAAGTCGTGGACGCGCTCAAGGCGCAGTTAAAGGCAACCGTGCGGGAATAACGCGCTTTTCTCTTCCACCCGTAGCCGCCGGGGTAACGAGGCTCCATTTTTATTTCGAATTTGAAGTGAGCCTCCTCACGTCGGCTCCTACAATCAAATTGCCATCACACCGCCTTCAGCGCCGCCATCACCGGCAGGCGTGATGCACGGTTTGCCGGCATCCTGCAAATCTGGGTTGAAAGTCACTTCTCGGAGAGCTATAAGGGTTTGACACGTTCAATCACAACCCACAAATGGAACACTTATGAGCATCACAATTCGCCGCAGAATCGGAGCCAGTGTCGCGTTGTGCGTGGCCGGCCTTTGGGCTTGGACCACAACGGCGGAAGCGACGCCGGCAACCAATTATCAGGGTGCCGATGCCGTTCTTCGCCAGGCGGCTGAAAGCAGCAACCAACCGAAATCAAAGGAGGAAAAACCCACTCCGGCGGCACAACTGCGCGTGGATTTAAAGGCTTTCGAGCAACAGTCCGCCGGCCTGACACCGACCGAAGCGGCAAAACAATGGCTGGCGCTGGCGGACCGTCTGCTGCAACTGGAGGAAACGCCCGCCAATTACGGCCAACGGAGCGGGATGGCCAAACCCCTTCAACCGGAGGAATTGGTCGAGGCGCTGCCGCCACCCGCGAGTTGGGCGGAACTGGCCAAGGCCATTGAAGCGCGCCCGGCGGGCGAAGGCGCACAGGCATTGCAGGGGCTTGGCTTGCGGCTGCTGGCGCACACCCTCTTGGGTGACACGACCAAGCGGCGGGAAGACATCGCTGCTTTGGAAGCCCTCGCCGCCAAGGCCAAAACCCGGCAGGCTTACTTTTACAATTCCCTGTTTGAGGAACTAAGCAATTCCCTCATGGCCGCAATGGACAATCCCGATGTCGTGTTGCAGACGTTGGACCGGAAACTGGCTGCCCAACAATCCGAGGAAGGCTATCGTTATCAATCCAGCCTTCAGGTCCCGGACCTTGTTCCGCTGGTCGGACCGGAAAAGGCCGAGGCATTTCTTCGGCGCGCCCTGGTCAAATCCACAGCCCAACTGAATATTGAAGCTGGCACCGCCACCGACAAGCTCGCGCAGAAACTGGCGCTGGAATTGATCAGCGAATTGAAAACACCGCAGTGGTCGCTGGTCAATTCGCTGGAGTCGGTGGACTTGTATGAAGCGATGGAAAAACGCTTTGCCAAACCCGAGACCAATGAACCCCCAGCAGCCGTTTCCGACATGCCTTCAGTGCCGCTTCCGACCGATGCGTTCGGCGACTATGAAAAGAAGAGCGCCCGGATTTATTATCTGCTTGGCCTGATTGCCCATGAGCGCACGGCTGATGCCGTGGCGGTGGCCAGACAGTTTGAGAAGGAAAACGACGCTTACTTCCCGAATGAAGTCATCCGGCAGATGGAACGCGCCGGTTTCGTCGGCCAGCTTAATGGTTTTTTCCATGAACTGTTGCAGCAAAATCCAGATCTGCCTTTTTGGGAGGAGTATGTGCAGGTGGCGGCGCACGCGGATCAAACCGCAGAAATGGTCAAGCTGGTTCAGGCGGCCATTTCCAAGCCCGGCCTGAGCAAGGGCCAACGGCTGCATCTGCAACAATTGTTGTATCAGGCGTTGCTCGCCAACGACGAAGTCGAGGCTGGGGTGACCGAACTTCGCCGCTTGATTCAAACCAATGAACCGGCCTCGGCTTCGTCGGGCCGCTATGAGCGTGAAAGCCGCGGCGATTTGGCGTTGAAGCTGGCGCGAATCGGCCACCTCCTCAACCGCCCCGAATGGCTGGAGGAAGGCCTCGCCGCCGCCAAGGCGGCTGTTCAAAAACAGGATGAACAGGATTATTCTCCGTGGGGAAACGCCACCGCGCCGTCGCTGGCGATGCTTTTGGACGATCTTAACCGGGGACCGGAGGCAGAAGCGGTTCTGGCCACAGCCTTGTCCAATGCCGTCTCGAAAAAGGCAAACCCGCGAACGTACGGTTATGAAGGACGCTCCACTCCCGCCACCCCGATTCTGACAGCCCTTGCCCGGCTGTACCACCGCGCCGGACGGGATGCTGACGTGCTGAAATTATTTGATGATGCACCGTATTGGGGCGGAAAAGACCTGGCTGATTTGAAACCCCGGTATGCCGACCTGGAAGAGTTGGTTCCGAGTTATTCCCACCAGCACGTCCCCGTGCCGGTCGGCTACTACGCCGCCTCGGCGCTGGCCAAAACCGGACGCACGGCGGAGGCGCGCAAACTGCTCGATCCACTGTTCGATCAATCCCCCGGCTGCGACCGGCTGTATGAATTGCTGCTCTCATTGGATGATGAACACGCCCCGGCCGAACTGGATGCTTTGTTTGCGCGGGACCAATTCGAGGAACGGCCGTTGATCTGGAAGGCCCACTGGTTGCGAATGCACCAGCGTTTGGAAGAAGCAGAACAGGCTGCGCGCAAGGCCATTGCCATTGATCCCACCGATGGCGAGGAAGGACCCGGCGACCGCCTCCGCGCCTATGCCGAACTTGCGGAGATTCGCGCCGCCCGGGGTGATGCGAAGGAGGCGGAATCACTGCGCGGCGCCGTCCAGGCGGTGCAACAGGCGGAAATGGCGGATCAGTTTCACGCCGCCGGCCTGCTCAAGCGGGCCGTGGCCATGTATCAGGATTCATTGAACCGTTTTGCGGACGCCTATTGCATCCATGCGCGGCTGGCCGTGCAACTGTCGGACATGGGGTTGCACGAGCAGGCGGAGGAACATTACCGGCGCGCCTACGAATTGATGCCCGACAGTTTTGGCCGCATGGAGAGTTATTGTTTCGGATGTGAACGCGCGTTTGACGGCGAACGGGCGCAAGGCATTGCCGAGAAGGTGTTCACGGAACTGGCCCAAAAGACGCCGAACAAGCCACAGGTGCATTACCTGCTGGGCTATCTGCGGGAAGAAGAAGGGCGTTACTCGGAGGCGCTGGCCAGTTATCGCGTGGCGGTCAGGCTGGATCCGGATTATCTCAATGCTTGGGAAAAAATCGAAGGCATCAGTTCCCATGTTTTCCAATCCGCCCCGGAGCGCGACGCCGTGGTTTTCAATCTGCTTCGACTGGATCCACTGGGCCGTCACACCCATCCGTCGTTTGAGGTTGTCTCCGATCTGGCCGCGCTCTGGCGCAACGTTGCGACCGCCGCCGAAAAGCGCCCGGTCAAGCCCGAAAGTCTTTACCCGTTGCCAGCCAGCAAGGCACAAATTGAAAAACAGGCGGCGCAAGCCAGCGAACAGGACCGGGACATGGAAATGGAATACCGTTTCAGGTCGCAAGAGCTGGAAGAAAGCATCACCCCGGGCAAGGCCATCGGGCAAAATGGATTTATTCGTGCCGCCCAGGAGTTGCTTGGCAATCAAGCTGCCAATGTCATGGATGAATGATGATCCTTCCTCTCAAACCATTTTCCAGCGCAATCTGCTTGCATGAAGAGAGCAGGTCTTTTCTGTCCATCTCGCCCCCGGCATATGATAAACATTCTTGCCGGACGGTTAAGCACTGACCAAAACCGCGACAAACATGGCACACTAAGAATGGTAACGGCGTTCAAGGCGCAGTTAAAGGCAACCGTGCGGGAATAACGCGCTTTGCTCTTCCACCCGTAGCCGCCGAGGTGGTGAGGCTCGCGATTTGAAATCCGAAGCTCGAAATCCGAATTCCGAAAGCGGGATGATATACTGCCGGTTTGGTCATTTCGGCCTTCGGCCTTCGGATTTCTTTCGGCTTCCGGGCTTCGGTATTCGGAATTTAGTCAGAGCCTCCTCACGTTGAACTGATTTCGACACTTCCGACAAAGTGGCGGATCTCAGGATGCTGTGCCGCTTGCTCCACTTTTCCAAAAACTTTTCTTGTGTCCGGCGCAAACTTCCTTTGAATTTATGCCATGAACATCAAATCCTTCGTTGCCATTCCCATCGTCAGTGTTCTTTGCCTCGGTCTTTGGGCGGGTTGCTCCAGTCCCAAACCCAAGTCTCCCGTTGCCCAGGCGCAAAGTCCGGTCCCACTTCAAGCTCAACCTCAGCCGCCACCTTCCCCCCTGGTGAAAACCAACCGGCTTGTCATTCACGCGGACCAGCCGGGCGCGGAAATCAGCCGCAATATCTACGGGCAATTCTCCGAGCACCTCGGCCATTGCATCTACGGCGGCATCTGGGTCGGCGAAGACAGTCCGATTCCCAATACCCGCGGCATTCGCAACGACGTCGTCGCCGCGCTGAAGAAAATCCAGGTGCCGGTGCTGCGCTGGCCGGGCGGCTGTTTTGCCGATGAATATCACTGGATGGACGGCATCGGCACGCCCACCAACCGGCCCTCCATGATCAACACCCATTGGGGTGGCGTGACGGAAAATAACGCCTTTGGCACGCACGAGTTCATGGATTTTTGCGGGCAGATCGGGGCGGCCCCTTATATCTGCGGCAACGTCGGCAGCGGCACGGTGCAGGAAATGATGGAGTGGGTTGAATACATGACCTCCGATGCGGATTCACCGATGGCCAATCTGCGCCGGCAAAACGGCCGGGAACAGCCGTGGAAAGTGCCCTACTTCGCCGTCGGCAACGAAAGCTGGGGTTGTGGTGGCAACATGACGGCGGAGTTCTATGCCGATAATTTCAGCCGTTACAACACCTTCGTGAAAAACTACCCCGGCAACAACATCTACCGCGTCGCGAGCGGCGGGCTGGAGTCCGATTACCACTGGACCGAAGTGTTGATGAAGCAGAACGTGGACCGGCTGAAACATGGGGGACAGGCGATGAACGGCTTTTCGTTGCATTATTACACCCTGCCCACGGGCAACTGGTCGCACAAGGGTTCCGCCACCGACTTCGACGAGGCGGAATGGTTCAACACGTTCCAGCACGCGCTGGTCATGGATGGACTCGTCACCAAACATTCCGCCATCATGGACAAATACGATCCGCAGAAAAAAATCGGCCTGATCGTGGACGAATGGGGCGCGTGGTACGATGTCGAGCCGGGGACCAATCCGGGGTTTCTCTACCAGCAAAACACGCTGCGCGACGCGCTGGTGGCGGGCGTGACGTTGAACATCTTCAACAACCACGCCGACCGCGTGAAGATGGCGAACATCGCCCAGATGATCAACGTGCTCCAGGCGATGATCCTCACCGACAACGAAAAGATGACGGTCACGCCGAGTTACTGGGTGTTCGAAATGGACACCGTCCATCACGACGCCACGCTGTTGCCCATGGACCTGCAAAGTGTGGATTATGCCTTCGGCGATAAAACAATTCCGGCAGTCAGCGCCTCCGCCTCGCGTGACCAGGCGGGAAAAATCCACGTCACGCTCTGCAACTTGAATCCCAATCAATCCATCGAGGTCCCGTGTGAATTGCAGGGGGCTAAGGCGGGGAAAATTTCCGGCCGGGTGCTGACCGCGCCGGAAATGAACGCGCACAACACCTTTGACCGGCCGGACCATGTGAAGCCGGCCGAATTCAACACATTCAAGGTGACGGACGACGGATTTATTACCACGTTACCAGCCAAATCGGTCGTGGTCCTTGAAGTTGAGTAAATACAGTTAGGGAACCGGCGATTGAAAAGCGCCAGAGGACTGGCGCAGTCCAAGACGCTCCGCGCTGGTTTAAGATCATAGAAGTGTCCGACAGGTTTTGGAGTGCGTCGGTCCTCCGCCGCTTTTACTTCACCCATTTTCCAAATTATACCAATTCCCAGTGGAAATCGGCACATGGGTAGGGCGCGTCACTCTGTGCGCGCCGCAATTGTTGTGCGGACGAGCGGCGGGCAGAGGACTGCCCGCCCTACCAAGGTTTGTTCCGATTATCATTGAGAAATGGTATTACTCCGTCTGGACGAACGGCGGGATCGGGCAATCCAGCGTGTCAGCAACGGCGCGGAGCAGTTCGGCTTCGTTTTCTGTCATCACGCCGTCGGCGCCGACAGTATGGATGCAGGCTTCAATCAAATTCTTTTTGATGGTCGGCACGGCCAACGCGAGACGGTTGAGTACGGCGTCAATCTTGTCCACGCCGCATTGTTCGCGCGGCAGCAGCATCAGATCGCCGTCGTTGGGCGCGCGCAGATACGGCGCCCCGGTTTCAAAGGCCTTTTCGATTTCGGCGGCATCGTTGCTGCCAACGTTTGCCAGCGCGGACAGCACGACGGCGCAATCCGGCACGAGCGGCTTGAGCGTGTAGTATTGGGCGACCGGCGGACGCGCCCCGCTGAATTGCAGCGCGAGATGGCGCAGAACGATTTTTTTCAGCACGAATTCAAACAGCTCAATCCTGCCGTCGCTTTCGATGAGCCATTGGAGCGTCTGCGAAAATTGATTGAACTGTTCCACGCGCAACTGCCGCAACGCGCCCAACGCGAGATTGATGATCGGCAAATGCGCGTGCGTCGCGGCAGTCGAAACATCGGGAAACAACGCAATGGTTTTTTCCTGAATTGCCGGATCAACGCGCCTGGCCAGTTCGGCGAGCTGTGTCGTGCGCGTCGTTTCATCGGGACTGAGAAGCATCGCGTAAATCAGCGCAACGGCATCAAGCGGTTCGCGCGCGGCGGCTTTTACACTGTCGGGCAACGAATCGCGCAATTGTCCGGCGTATTTGAGATGCAACGGCGTGGGATTGCCCAGATTTGGCAGGACGGAATGCGATCTGATGACCGGTGGTTTTTCCGCGTCGCCCGAGGCGAGGATCGCGCCGCCCAGCACCGTGCCAAAAAGGTTCGGCATCGGCTGGCGTTTCGGTTTGGAAATTTCTTCAGGCGGCTGGTCGCGCCCGTTGTAACGAACGTAAGGAAATTTTCCGTCGAAATTCGCGTCAAAAACACGGATGCGTTCCACGAGCGGCGGATGGGTTTCGAGCAGTCCAATGAACGGTTCGCTGACGCCGTTTCCAAAAAACATGTGAGAAAGTTCCTCGGCATGCGCGTGGCTGAGGCGCGAACCCGTTTCGCCCAAGCCGCCGATTTTTTTCAGCGCGCCGGTGATGCCTCCCGGATTGCGCGTGAATTGGACGGATGAGGCGTCGGCGAGAAACTCGCGCTGGCGGCTGACAGCGGCCTGAATGAGGCGTCCGAAAAAAACGCCGATGTAGCCGATGAGCAGCAGGACGAGGCCGAGCAGTGGCAACGGATTTTGTCCGCGACCGCGACCGCCGCCGCGCGCCGTTTGCAAAAGAACCCGTCCGATGATGGCGAGGCAAAGGATGCCAAAGATGATTCCCATAAGCCGGAGGTTCAGCCGCATATCGCCGTTGAGAATGTGGCTGAATTCGTGGCCGATGACGCCCTGTAATTCGTCGCGCGAGAGCAATTTCATGCAGCCGCGCGTCACGGTGATGGTGGCGTCGCCAGCCTTGTGGCCGGCGGCGAAGGCGTTGATGCCGTCCTCGTCGTCCATGACGTAGACCTGCGGCACGGGCACGCCGGAGGCGATGGCCATTTCCTCGACGATGTTGAGCAGTTTGCGTTCGTCGGGATCATTCGTGTTCGGGCTGACGAGCCGCGCGCCCATCATTTCCGAAACCGCGCTGCCGCCAGACGCCAGCGCCATGGTTTTGTAACTACTGCCGATCAAAATGACCGCGAGCGTGCCGAGCGCGACACCGAGAAAAAGCTGCGGATTCCACAAAGCGAACTGCGGCTGTTCCTCGTTATAATAATGGCGATGCGATTGAACGCCGGAAAAAATCAGCAGCGCCGTGATGTAGATGGCGATAATCATCGCCACGACCGCCAGAATAAAATAAATGACAAGCCACTTGGTCTTTTTTCTGGCTTTTTCCTGTCGCGCGAAGAAATCCATTTTTATGCCACTGTTAGCAGCCGAGATAACGAGGCTCACTATTTCCGATTTACGATATACGATTTACGCGATGTACCTGGATGGCAGCAAGACTCGTCAATCGTAAATCCCATATCGTAAATAAATCAGAGCCTCCTCACGTCGCCTGCCACCTACGATCTCAGGTAAACGAAACCTTCGGCGCGTCCTTTTGTTCCGGCTTGTCAACGACAAACAGTTCCGCCGGGCCGAAGTTGAACATGCCGGCAACGAGGTTGCTCGGAAAGATTTCGCGGTCGGTGTTGTAAACCATGACCGAATCGTTGTAAGCCTGCCGCGCGAAGGAAATTTTGTTTTCCGTGGAAGTCAACTCCTCGGTGAGCTGCATCATGTTCTGGTTGGCCTTTAAATCGGGATACTGCTCGGAAACCATCATCAGGCGGCTCAACGTGCCGGCGAGGCCGCTTTCGGCGGAGACCAGGTTTTTCATGGTGCTGGCGTCGCCGGGATTGGCGGCGGCGGCCTGCGAGGCGGCGTAGGCGATGTTGCGCGCTTTGGTGACATTCTCCAACGTTTCGCGTTCGTGCTTGATGTAGCCTTTGGCAATCTCGACCAGATTCGGAATCAGGTCGTAGCGGCGCTTGAGCTGCACGTCAATCTGCGCGTAGGCGTTTTTGTAGCGGTTGCGCATCGTGACGAGTTTGTTGTAAACGCCGATGACAAAAGTGATGAGTCCCAGCGCGCAAACCAGCACAATAACGGCAATAATCAGTCCAATTCCGATGGCCATAAATATCCTTTGTTGAATTTGTCAAACAATTAGGCCAAAGCCGGCTGCCCGGCAATGATAATTTGCCCGTCTTTTTGGAATCGGGTTCCTGGGAGCGCCGGCGTCTTGCTGGCAAGTGGTTCAGTCTGCCGCAAGGCTCCAAGCCGGCGGGACGCCGGCGCTCCCAAGAGGGGGAAGTCATCCTTCACGGCTCGACCAGCACCGGCATCCCCACCCACACCAGCTTCGACAGGTATTCCGCGTCCCAATTCGCCAGCCGGAAGCAACCGTGCGATTCGGTGCGCCCAACCTGCTCCGGAACCGGCGTGCCGTGAATGCCGTAACCGGTCTTGTCCAGACCAATCCACGCCACGCCGACCGGATTGTTCGGGCCAGGCGGCAAAACCAGTTTCATCTTCAACTGCCGCGCCTCGGGCGATTCGGGAAACAAGTCCGGGTCGAACGTGTAATTCGGGTTCGGCGCAACGACCGCGACGTGCAATTCGCCGACCGGCCGTTTCTCGACGTTCGCCGCGATGCTGCACGGAAAATGCGCAAGCAGATTCGTTTCCGTGTCGAAGGCCTCCAAAAACTTGTCCGCCAGATGAATGACGGCGAACGCCGCCTTGTTCGACGCCGCAGGATAATCCAAGTCGGGAATATGCAAAACCGTCCCCGCCGCGATGTTCGTCCAGTTGACGCCCAGGTTCAGCCGCCGGATCAATTCGGGATGCGAATGGCTTTTTTCCGCGACGAGTTCGAGTTCCGTTTCGTATTCCAGCGCCGTTTGCTGCGACTTGGCCAGCCAGGTTTTGCCGAGCGGCTGCAGCCGTGCGAGGTCGTTGATCGTAACCACATAAGTCGTCACCAGCGGCGCAGCGAGCGTGAGCCGGGCACGCGTGTCCGCGTTGAGCGCGCCGGTCACCGGCAAATGTTGGGTTTCCTGAAAAACGGAAATTGCCCGGCGCGTTTGCGAGCCGAGCGCGGCGTCAATGGACCCCGATGAAATCGCCCGGCGCGCCAGGGCCACCTGCGCTTCAAACACGTCGCGCACCGGACGCGGAAAATCAGCCGGCGATTCGGGGGCAACGACAAACGGCCGCAGGCGCGGCGCCACGGCCTTCGCCGGCGCACGGACGACTTTGGTTGGCTGCTCGTGGCACCACCAAAACCACGCCGCGACCGCGAGCACGGCCACCGCCAACAGCCAGCGCCAGCCGCCGCGCCTTTTGCGATGCGGGCGGGACGACGAAGACCTGGAATTGCGGCGCACGCGGAGATTAAGCCACAGGCCGGACGGCGACCCAAGACCGAAGTCGGCCTCAGTGCAAGTTCAGAACCGCGTCGCCGATCAGCTTCGCGGCGTCATCGTAATTGACCAGGCCGGTGTTGATGATCATGTGGTAAAGCAGCGGGTCATTGATATCGGCGTCAAAATGCTTTTTCAGATAACGTTCGCGGCCGCGGTCTTCACTCAGGCAGAACTTGCGCGCCTGGTCCGTGGTCAGGTTGAATTTGTTGTACTCCTTGTGGGCGTATTCGACGCGTTTTTCGAACGGAGCCACCAGGCGGACATGCAGCACGTGTGGCAATTCGGCGGTGATCACGTTGCCGCCGCGGCCGATGAGGATCACGTTGCCCAACCCGGCCAGCCTGAGCATGGTCTCGGCGGTTTGAAGGACAATGGTTTCCATCGGCGGATGCAACTCGAACAAATCCGCCATAATCTCCTGGGTTTTCGAAATGGTGTCCTCGGGCAGAAACTTGGCCAAGCGGACCGGCAAGTTGTGATCCTCGAGGACCTTGTCCATGAGATTGCGGTCGAACACAGTCCACGGACAGGCGTCTTTGGGCGAGCGGGACTGCAGGTATTCGGCGAGTTTCTGGGCGACGGCAAGCGCGCCGCAACCAGCCTGCCGGGAAATGGTCACGGCGCGGCGCACGCCGCCCTCAGCATGAGTTCCGGACTTCCCGCCGTCACGGAGCTGGCAGTTGATGAAGGACAAACAATGTTCCAGACCGGCGCTCTCGATCATAATGACCTCCGGGGTTGTCCAACCGCCGGCACGACTGATTCGTCGTCGCCAGCTTCCATTTTCAGAATACCGCCGGCACGACTGGTTTCAACGGTGCCAAAACGATTTGATGATGATTAACCATTAGCGGCGGGTTTACGGTTTGGCAAGCATTTCGTGGTAGGCGCGCAAAACCGGGTCCAGCAGGGGCGACGGCGCGACCGGTTCGCCGTCCAGCGTCGTCACCGGCACGATGCCGAGCGCGCTCTGGGTGATGAAAATGCCCTCGGAATTCCGCAGTGCCTTGGGTTTGATGACGCGTTTGTTCGTCGGCAGGCCAAGCGTCTGGCAAATTTCCAGCACCACCGAGCGCGTGATGCCGGGCAGCACGCCACGGCCCGTCGGCACGGTGCAAAAGCTGTCCTGATAAACCCAGAACAAATTGCCGCTGGCCGTTTCCGCCACTTCGCCGTTTGTATTGATGAGCAACGCTTCGTCCGCGTCCTTTTCCACGGCTTCCATGCGCGCCATGATGTGAATCAACTTGTTCGCCGTCTTGAACGACGACAGCGGATCGGCTGCCGGAATGCGATAGGACGACGTGATGAGCCTCCACTGAACCGGATTTTCCACATCCATCGGCGGCGCGGGGTGCAACGTCATCACGACCGTTGGCTGGCTGTCAGTCTGCGGCATGTACCCGCGTTCGCCCGGCCCGCGGGTCAACGTCACACGCAGGATCGCCTCGGGCATCCGGTTTTGTTCGATGAGTTGGCCGGCGAAATCCTGCAATTCCTTCGGTGAAAACGGGCATTGGATTTTCAGGAAATCCGCGCCGCGCTTCATCCGTTCCAAGTGCTGTGCCATGCGAAACGGCCGGCCCTGGCAGACGCGCAGCGTCTCAAACAACCCGTCGCCGTACATGAAACCGCGGTCGTTGACGGGGACGACCGCCTGCGCTTCGGGCAAAAAACTTCCGTTGAGGAAGACGAGCATGAAATTCAATTCCTAATGGCGCTTCAATTACCCGACGCGTGGCAATTCCGCGAGTAGAAAAATTCTCTGTTCGTGTAGCCGCCGACGTGAGTCGGCGCTGATTTGGGTTCCGGCGGATGATAATGCGCGGACTAGCGTCCGCGGCTACACGATGCTTTTTCAAAAAAAATTGTCCGGTTTTAGCCGGAACAGGCATTTATAGGTGGATGCAGGCAATGGACGACATGGCGTTGCTGCAGGATTACGCCGCGCGCAATTCCGAAGCGGCCTTCGAGACGCTGGTTTCGCGGCGCGTCGGCTTCGTCTATTCGGCGGCGTTGCGGCAGGTGCGCGACCCCCATCTGGCGGAGGAAGTCACGCAAGCGGTGTTCATCATCCTGGCGCAAAAGGCCGGACAGATTTCAGACAAAACCATCCTCACCGGCTGGCTGTTCAAGACCACGCGTTTTACCGCCCTGGCGCAAAGGCGTGCCGCCGCGAAACGACGGCAACGCGAGCAGGAGGCTCAAATGCAATCTGAAATTCAACAAACCGCGCCGGATTTGTTCTGGGAGCAAATGTCGCCGCTGCTCGACGATGCGCTGGCAACGCTCGGCGAAACCGACCGGCAGGCCGTGCTGCTGCGCTTCTTTGAAAACAAAAGCCTGGCGGAAGTCGGCAATTCTCTGGGCACCGGCGAAGACACCGCGCGCAAGCGGGTCAGCCGCGCGCTGGAAAAACTGCACCGCTATTTCAACAAGCGCGGCGTGAGTTCGACGACGGTCATCATCGCCGGAGCGATTTCCGCCAACTCCGTTCAAGCCGCGCCCGTGGCGCTGGCAAAATCCATTACTGCCGTGGCGATTGCCAAAGGCGGGGCGACCGGCGGTTCAACCTTAACCCTCATCAAAGGAGCATTGAAACTTATGGCTTGGACAAAAGCGAAAACGGCCATCGTCAGCGGCGTGGTTGTTTTGCTCGCCGCTGGCACAACCACCATCACCGTCAAAGAAATTCAAGATCACAAAACTTATCCGTGGCAAGCCGGGGGCCAAGCAGGCGTGTTTGATCCCAGCCTGTTGGACCGGCAACCGCCGCAAGTCAGGATTCTCCCCAGCAAGTTCACAAATTTCGCCGAGGGCCAAAGTGTTTATAAAAAGATGGGAACGGGATTGCCGGCTCAAGAGGTCGTGGCGGCGGCTTATGGCGGGAGTTCAGCAAGGACAATTCTTTCCACTGAATTGCCGAAAGGCAGATACGATTATATCACCAGCTTGCCAAGTGGAAATTGGGAAGCTTTGCAGCAAGAAGTAAAACGAAAGTTCGGCGTCGTTGGCAAAGTTGAAACCCGCGATGCGGATGTCCTGATCCTAAAGGTGAAATTTCCAAACGCGCCAGGCTTGAAGCCCGGCAATCGCTCGAATGAATACATGTTGTGGCGAGATTCAGGAAGCCAGCTCGAGTTTCGAAACCGGTCTTTGGCTGCTTTAGCCGACGAAACGGAGGCTTTGGCAAATATTCCCGTCATTGACGAGACTGGGCTTACCAATAGTTTCGATTTTGATTTAGATTGCAAACAAACGGACTTGGCAAATCGGAATTGGGATGCTGTGAACCAGGCACTTGACCAACTTGGCCTCGAACTGGTTCCCACCAATATGCCCATCGAAATGCTGCTGGTCGAAAAGGCAAATTAAGCGGGACAAATATGATCGGCGGCGCGTCATTGAATTGGATGCCATGAAACTTTCCGGCGCGTGAAATCGCCAAACAATTTGAAACGAACCTGTCATAGCAATGTCATAAGAAGTATGAAGTCGAGGTTTGGGGCGTTCACCTTGATTGAATTGTTGGTGGTGATTGCCATCATCGCCATTATCGCCGCGCTGCTTCTGCCGGCGCTCGATTCCGCCAAGGCCAAAGCGCAACGAATTGCCTGTCAGAACAACCTGAAGCAACTGGCAGCCGCCTGGACCATGTATTGCGGCGACAACAATGGGGAACTCCCCTCCTGTGTTCCCAGCCATCCGTCCGGCACAACCAATTTAAATGCCTGGGTTCTTGGCAACGCCCAGACCATGCCCCAAGACACCGGTTTTTTTGGCCAATTGGATCCGGGCGTGCTGGATCCGACCAATGCCGGCGCCATCACGCGCGGCACGCTTTTCCCTTACCTCCAGTCACCGGGAATTTATCGCTGCCCCCTGGATTACCGAACCGTGGATGGCGTTCCGTATGTGCGAAGTTACTCGATGAACAACTGGATGAACGGCTCCTCCCCGGCCGATTGGCTTCCCGGGCTGGACCCTTCACGTTTGGTTTACAAAAAGGATTCCGCCCTCCCGGCTCCCGCGAAGCTTTTTGTTTTCGTGGACGAGGATGAAGCCAGCATCAACGACGCAATGTTCGTCGTGATCATCGACCCAGGCTGGTATATGAATGACATTCCCTCGCGCATCCACAAAACCGCCTACCCCCTGAGTTTCGCCGACGGCCACACGGAAGCATTTAAATTTCTGTGCCCGGATACATTATCCTGGGAGCCACCCCAACCCGACCCTGCGGAAATATCCAGCGACGGAACACCCAACCAGGACTTGATAAACCTGCGCAATGCCGCCTACATCTCGTGGTGATTGGAATCGGTATGTAAACGTGTATCCGCATGAAAACCAAAGGGGCATTCACCCTCATTGAGTTGCTGGTGGTGATGGCCATCATCGCCATTATCGCCGCCTTGTTGCTAGCGGCTTTGAATCGGGCCAAAGCCTCGGCTCAAGGAGTCCAATGCGCGAGCAACGTCCGGCAACTCATCCTGGCATGGAAGATGTATTGCGATGACAGCAATGGCCAGTTGCCCTGCAATTCTGATGGCCAGAACGGCATGGGCTTTTTCACCAATTGGGTGGCAGGCACGATGAGCAGTCCGCAAGACGCGACCAATTCCCTGATGCTGGTTGACCCACAGCAATCGGCCTTGGCCCGGTATGTTACTGTTCCAGAAATTTACAAATGTCCGGGAGATGGAAGCAGTTTTGTGCGCAGCGTATCGATGAACTGCCGCATGAATCCCATCCGGCTCCAAGGCCCGCCTGCCTTCACCCAAGGAGGCAACAGCCCATATGAAATCTTCACAAAGATCGACCAAATACAAACCCCGTCGGAGATTTTTGTCATTTTGGACGAGCGCAGTGACACGATTAATGACGGGCTGTTTGGCGTTGATATGAGCAACACCGGCACGCTTGATGGCAGCGGAGTGAGCGATCCCTACTGGATGATTGATTATCCAGCCAGCTACCATAATGGATCGGGCCGGTTTTCTTTTGCCGATGGTCATGTGGAGGGTCATCGGTGGCTGGAGCCGACCACTTTGGTGCCGCTGGGACAAGCACATTCCTCTCATACTTCGGCAACCGACCGGGACGCACAGTGGCTGCAGAACCATTGCACTTATTTAAAATAGCATATCAAGGTGCTGGTGGTGGAGAAAGTCAGATAGCCTCCGCACCTTCAAAAGCGGTGCTGAAGCGACCGCAGCCCAAACGCTGACGCGACTTTCCAACGGCTCCCAACCACGCGAAGCGTCTGGACTGCGGCGCGTTCACCGCCGCTTTCCACCGCACGCCGGAGCATTCCGCTTTTCAACTGGATGATTTTATCGCCGTCAATCCGTGTTCATCCGCGTCCATCCGTGGTTGATTCAATGCCGCCAGAAAACCCGCCGCCTTGGCCAACGTTTCCTCGTATTCGGCCTCCGGATTTGAATCGGCCACGATGCCGGCACCGACGTGAAAATACGCCGTCCGCTCGTGGCAAATCGCCGTGCGGATGATGATGTTCAACTGGCTTTCGCGGTTGAAACCGAGATAGCCAAGCGCGCCCGTGTATGGCCCGCGCGCGAGCGGTTCAAGCTCGTCAATGATTTCCATTGCGCGGAATTTCGGCGCGCCGGTGATGCTGCCGCCGGGAAAACAAGACGCCAGCGCCGCCAGATGCGTCACCTCCGCGCGCAACCGGCCTTCCACCGTCGAGACCAGATGCTGCACCTGCGCGAACCGTTCGAGCCGCGCCAGTTCCGGCGTTTGCACCGAGCCAAACTCGCACACCTTGCCCAGGTCGTTGCGGAGCAAATCAGTGATCATCACCAGCTCGGCGAGTTCTTTGGCGCTGGTCTGGAGTTCGTAGGCGAGTTGCGCGTCGCGCGTCGGGTCGGTGTCACGCGGGCGCGTGCCCTTGATGGGCCGTGTCTGGATGTGTGAACCGCTCAAACGCAAAAACAATTCCGGCGATGACGACGCGATTTGAAAGCGGCAGTGCCGCCTCCCCGCATCGCAATCCATGAACGCGGAAAATGGCGCGGGTGAAACCGCGCTCAATTTCTGGAATAATTCCCAGCCGCCAAAATCATTTTTGGCGGGGCGAGCGTCCTCGCGAGCCGGATGTAGCGCGTCGGAGCTTTGTGCCGGCGGCTCGTCGGTAGCCTCGCCCCACCATGGCAGTTCCACCGCGAGCCGCTGCGAAAGGTTCACCTGATAAATGTCCCCGGCCCGGATGTAACGCTGCGCGCGTTCGACTTTCGCGATGAAATCAGGGCGGGACAAATTTGATTGAAGGTAGGGCGCGTCACTCCGTGCGCGCCGTCCGTGGGCAGGCGTTCGTTCAACGGCGGGCAGAGGACTGCCCGCCCTACCTGCCACCTCGGTCGTCAACGCCGATTGCCAAAATTCCATCTGTTCCCCTGCCCGCTTTTCACAGCGCGAACCGTCCGCGGCGAGGCCGGTCGAAACGACGAACGTTTTGCCGAGGTGATGGTCGAACACAACGAGGCTGTCGTAAAAGCCGGCGTGGCAATCGGGCAGTTCGAGGTCGTTGACCGCGCGGCGCGGGAGCTTGGGCTCGGTAAAATTTTTCAAGTCATAACCCCAGTAACCGAAGCAGCCGCCGAGTGGAAACGGCAGGTCAATCTCGTCCAGCAGTTCGCAGCGCGCCAGCAGCGCGTCCAGAATCTGCCACGGGTTGCCGAATTGGAGATGGGGTCTGGCGTCCGGGGTCTGGGTTCTGGAGATTTCGCACCGCGAGCCAAAGGAGCGGAACGTCAGAAACGGCCTTGCCGTGACGAACGAATACCGCGCCTGTGGCGAATCGAATGTTCCGCTTCGCAACAGAACCATCCCCCGCAGGCCGCGCAGTTGTTCGGCCAGCGACTCCGGCGTGTGGGCGGTCGGGATTTCTTGAATCAGCGGGCGCATCGTTACGCGGAGAATTAACCACGAACCCGTCCTCCGTGGCAATACTGCGCCCGTCCTCCGCTTCGCGGAAGAGAGGGTGACGCATTCGTCAGAAAATCATTCCAACCCAACTTGCCGCGCTCGTTCCTTTCGGCTTGGCGTTGCAAATCCATTAACCGTAGAATCCCGCGACCCGTCAACCCAAGACAACAAAATATGGACAATCCGGTAACATTTAATGCCAGACTGGTTTCCGCGCGCTCGGACAGCGTGTGTCGCGTTTACGCGCGGGGAAACGACCTCTACTTCATCCAGCTCGCGGGCCTGAGCGCAACCGCACAGGCACTCACGATTCATTTCGGACTCATCGGGTATCTGATCCGGGAATCCATGAAACGGCGGGCGAAAAAGAAAACCGAGGCCATTCTCCAACGCGCCGGGCAGGTGGACCCGGAAGAATTGCTCCGTGAAAACAAAAACAATTTCAAAGTCTATATTCCCGAGATTCGCGAAGCGGCAATTGAACCGCCGGCCCTGTTTGCCCTGCACGGCAAACAGGCGGGGCGCTGGAATTTCTCCCTGCGGGACGGTAGGAAAATGCGATGCGAGTTTGAAAACAGCGACGAGTTGAAAGCCGCCCTGGACGTGCTCCCGCGATTGTTAAATGCGACTCTGCGGATAAATGTGGAGTGGAATGAAATCAAGAAGCGGTTTCAAAAGATAAAACACCAACATTGACCTGACGCCACGCCGGGCCGGGGCGCGGGGTTGGGCTGCTTTGGGCTATGCACCGGATTCAATCTTCAAATTGGATTCCTTCATGACTGTTCCATCACCGGAAACGAAGGCAACCTCCACCTGGCCCAGCCGGACAAACAACGGACGCAAGGGTTCCTCCTGCTGAATGAGCGCGAGCAGACAGGTCATAAGCGCCTCGTGCTCATCCGGTGAGCCAACAAAGCCAACGGTGAACTCCTCGCAAGCGTCGCCGTACTTCTTGTACCACTGATAGAGGGTGTCAACCATCAATCCAAATTGTGTCTCGACATTATCCCCGGGTCGGATGGAAACCGTAAGGCCAACCCCTTGGAGTTCGCGTCCGTCCTTCTGTATCGTTTTCCGTCCTGCTTTAACCATATCAAGGACGAGGCACGAAGCCCATTCGAGTCAGGATTTCCTGCCCGCGCTTTGACTGGACAAACTGGACAAAATCCCGTGTCGTTGACGATTCCTTCGTCGTGTCGGTATAAAGGTGGAGCACACGCGCGTAAGGATATTGACCTCCATTCACCGACGCGATGGTGGGGGCCACGCCTCCGATTGACACGGCCTTGATCCCGTCCTTGCTGACCAGATCGATGCTGGCATAACCAATTCCGTTCGCATCTTGAGCCACCTTCTGGATGATTCCCAGGTAATTGGTGAACGCTTTCAGGCCCAGGGCATAAGGCTTGTTTTCCATCGCCAATTCCCGAAAGCCCAGATAGGTCCCTGAAATTTCATCGCGGCTGCACAAATGAATCGGCGCATCCGGCCCGCCCACCTCTTTCCAGTTTATGACCGCTCCGGTAAAAATGTCCCGCACTTGATCCCGCGTCAGGTTCCCGATGGGGCTGCCGGCATTGACAACGACCGCCACGCTGTAAGTGCCGATGACGTGATCGTTAAATTCTACATCCCGATCCTTGGCCAGTTGCAATTCGTTCGTGCTCACCGGGCGCGAAGCCGCGGCGATGTCGCATCGCTCAACCATCAATGCCCCCATCCCATACGTGGTCCCTTTGTATTCGGTGTCAAAAACAACCGTGGGATGCTCCTTCCGGTACTCCGCAATGAGCCGCGGGGCCAGTTCTTCTCCAAACGTGTTCGAGCCCCGGATGGTGATTTTTCCCGGTTTCCCACAGCCCGCGACCACCACACTGAGCACCATTAAACTGAGGCTGCCCGCGAGTGTGATTCGGCGGAGACCAAAGCAATCGTTAGTTGTTTTCATGACTCACCCTTTTGTTCACAGCAAAACCATTTTCGCGCTGATACTCCATCCGTTGGGGCAAACAGTTCAAGGAAAAAATTCGCGCCGGCACAACGGGCCGACAAGGCGGAAAGCAAAACGAAGATGGAAACGCCGACGGATGAACCCGGATGTCTGGAAACTTTATCAAATACCCCCACCGTTCCCACCCCCGCCGCCGATGGGCCCATCCCCGATGATGGCGATCAACGGCAGGAACATGGCAATGACGATGCTGCCCACGACAATGGCCAGGAAAATAATCATGACCGGTTCCAGCAGCGATGTCATGGCACTGACGGCGTTGTCCACCTCTTCGTCGCTGGTGTCGGCGATTTTCATGAGCATGTCCGGCAGTGCGCCGGTTTGTTCGCCCACGTCCACCATGCCGGACACCATCGCCGGGAAAATCCGGGATTCTTTCAGCGGCGCGGCGATGCTACCGCCCTCCTTCACGCTGTCGTGGATTTTGGAAATCACGCCGCCCACGATGACATTGCCGGCCGTTTCCTTCACGATGGTCAACGCTTGAAGGATGGGCACGCCGCTGCCGAGCAGGGTTCCAAGTGTCCGGGCAAATCGTGAGAGCACCACCTTTCGGCAAACCGTGCCGGCGACGGGCATGATCAGTTTGAAGCGGTCAAACCACCACCGGCCGCGCCGGGTGCGAACGAGAATCGGCAACACAACCGCCAGGGCCAGCCCAACCATTCCGACCGTCAGAAAGTGGCTTTTGAACACATCGCTGATTTTCAAGACCAACACGGTGAACGGCGGCATGGGCCGGCCATTGAGCAACCCGTCAAAAATCGCCTGGAACCGCGGAATGACAAAAACCGTCAGCAGCGCGAGGATGCCTGTCGCAACCACCAGCACGGCGACCGGATAAAACATGGCGGCCTTGATCTTGCCTTTGATTTTCAGCGCCTTTTCCATGAACTCCGCCTGGCGCCGGAGCGCCACTTCCAGGACGCCGCCCATTTCGCCCGCCTTGACCATGTTCACGTAAAGCGGGCTGAAAACCCTTGGATGCGCCGCCAGAGCCTCGGACAATGTACCCCCGCCTTCGATGGCCGCGGCCACGTCCGTGATGACGCGCTTCAGCGCGTGATTCTCCGTCTGCTCCTGCAGGATGCGCAACCCGCGCATGAGCGGCATCCCCACTTCAATCAGCGTTGCAAGCTGACGGGTGAATACCGCGAGGACGGCCGGTTTGATTCTCCCGCCCGGCATTCGAACCTGTAGTTTGAGCATTTTGGGAACGGCAAATGCCTTTCTTTGCCGGCGCCGGAATGGCGTTGGTTGCGCGACCTTGGTCGGAAACAACCCCATTTCTTTGATCCGCCTCAACGCCTCGCTTTGATCGGCGACATCCAGCGTACCTTGGGTCTTCAGTCCGCCGGCATCCACAGCCTCATAACAATAACTGGCCATAACAACCTCGCTTCCGGCCCTGCCCCGCTGGCAGGTGTTTTCGACGGTTTGGACAGTGCCCGGATGGCTTCGTCACGCCGCCAATATGTTTGCAGTCATTGGTCGCAAGGGTATGATGGGGACGCAATAATCTTATGAGCGTCGAAAACATGTGGGGGGAGATCAATGCCCCCGTCAACCAGAGAACTCCGACGTCGATTTTACGCGAGCAGGCCTCGATTTTGAGCCAGCTCACCAAGGGCGTTTTAATCGGCTCAATTGAGCAGGAACCGACCAACAACAACATCCTCATTTACAATTTTGCCATCACGGCCCCCGCCATCAACAATCATAAATTTGCGATTCTCACCCTGCAGTACTCCATCACCATCTATCCCCTGACCTTGACCGACCACACCACTCATGTGCAAAGACAGTGCTTAAATGAAGAGGGCTTCACGTCCACCCTCAAAAGCATCCTGTCCTCCACGCAGGTCAAACGGGTCATCTCCGCCCTGTTGATTCAAAGCAGGGACAACAAGGAAGTTTAGCAAGCCGGGCTCCTGACGGAGCTTGCGGCAGACGCCAGCAACCGCGCCCGACGTGCAGCAGCAATCCAGCGTCGCGTTCCGATGCTGTTTATCGGGACTGGCGGATTTTATCGCGGACGTGGCGGGAATGTGGACTCGCTCGCGCCCGCTTGCTCGGCCCTCGCGGGCCTTCACCTCCGGTCAAATGGAACTCCCGCTCTTGCCAATGGCTTTCCCTGCTTTACGACTTGTCGCTTTCGCGACCAGCAAACCTTTCGCCGGTGGGCTTCATCGCTCCCGCTCAGTCGGCCTCACGGTCTTTGCCGTTGGCAAATCCTTTTCGCATTTCCCAAATGGCTCAAATCCCAAACGGCTCAAGTGTCGGTATGGAGTTTTTCCAGTTCGCGGGTGAAAGGGGGAGCACAGTCCCGACCGGTCGGGACTGTGGTTTGGCGCGCCCTCGCGGCGAACACTATGGCATGCTTGCGGCTGCGGGACACCCATTTGGGTCAATACTGGGGGCCCACACCGACCCGTTTTCGCGGATGGTTCCCTTCGGCTGCACATTCGGCACGGACGGACCCTGCGCCTGGGCAAAGGCGACCCGCGAGCGCAGCAGCAGGGTGCAGCAGCACAAATCGGCGAGCGGCAACACCACGTTGAAGTTTTTGCCCATGTAACGGTGGTGCAGCAGGTGGTGCCCGTTCAACCGGAAGAAGATGCCCGAGCGTTCCACGTGCCGTTTCTTCGGCAGATGCATGCACCAATGCATGTATTCATAAGCCGTAAAATACAGCGTGCAGGCCACTGTCGCGCCGCACAAAATTCCCCACTTGTGCAGCAGCAGGGCCGGAACCAAAAATGGCAGCTGGCACACGGCCACGATGGCCGGCCCGCTCCACCACGCCATGGGAATGGTATTCTTATCCCGTTCATTCACGAGGTGGTAGGTGTGGTCCGCCTTGAAAATCCGGTGATGCACCAGCGCGTGCCGTTCAAACGGATACCGGAACCATTTGACGGGGTGGTGCATGATATAACGGTGCAACGTCCATTCAAAGAAGGAGCCGAACAGGACTCCGGCAACAACTCCAATGGCGCACCAAAAAAAGAACATGGTCATAAATATTTTCTGCTGTTGAAAACTGAAGGAGAATTTCCCACAAACCCCCAACGCTGCCTCACGTCTAATCAGTCTCGCTTGCTGCAATAATTCTCGCCCAGGTTCGAATTCGCGCAAGTCTTATTTCAACCTTCCGCCCGCGGCCGCGCCCGACGTGCAACAGCAAACCGGCTTGTCGCGCAGCTCCAACCCCGGCGGGGCGGCATCTTGTAGTTGAACGACAAAAACCATTCCAGCTCTGTCCGGAGCGGCATCGGGATTTCGCCCCGACGGGGTTGGGGATTTTTAGGGGATCGTTTGGCTAGAAAAATATCGCTTCTAACGGAGCCTGACGGCAGACGCGGGCAACCGCGAATTGAATTCGTGATGATTCGTGAAATCCGTGTCTAAATTCTTGTGGACAAGGAGGGAACCGGGGCCTAGCGTCGTTTTGAACAAATCAAACCGCACTTTGGCGGTTGAATGACAGGCTTTAGGCGTCAGGAAACACATGAAAACCAGAAGCGACATTGCCCTGCAGAAATTCCTGGCGGGGTACAATTGCGCCCAAGCGGTGCTCGTCTCATTCTGTGACGATCTTGGTTTCGACAAGGACACGGCACTCCGACTCGCCTGCGGGTTTGGGGCGGGAATGGCGAGGAAGCAGGAAGTATGCGGAGCGGTCGCCGGGGGCATACTCACCATCGGGCTCAAGCACGGACGTGGCGACGGGCAGGATCGGGCGCCCACGGAAACAACGTACGGGAAAGTGCGGGAGTTGATGTCCCGATTTGAATCCAAGCACGGCACGTGCCTCTGTCGCACACTGCTGAAGGGTTGCGACCTGAACACACCCGAAGGACAGCGATCTTTCAAGGAGAACGATCTTTTGAACAAGACCTGCACGGGTTGTGTCAGGACAGTGGTGGAGACACTGGAGACCATCCTTTAACCCCGAAGCCGCTTGACCCCGTGCCGGCCTTCGCCGTGATTTGAGATGATCGATATTCTGATACCGATTGGCATATTCGGGACGTTTCTGATTTTCACCCTCTGCGTTTGGCTGATTAAGCGGGAGAAAGACAAGGAGAAACGGGCCAGGCAGCTTCAGAAACAAAGCGAGAAAAGTCAGAGCCAGGATTAACTTGCCTGACACCGTACAGAAGACTTCATCCGCAAACTTCGCGCGCCCGGCTTCGACGGCCCGTATTCCAGCACCCGCCGCCAGTTCATGGTTTTGGGCCGGCATCGCCAGACCATTCCCACCAATTCCGAATACTCCGTGCCGCAAATCCGCCTGCTCCTCCGGCAGGTCGAATCCATCCTTGAACATCCGGTTTCCCTGAAAGAATGGAATTCGTTGTAAAGCGGCGAAGGGCCGCCACCCTCCAGGACTGGTCGGACATTTCGGGATACAACCGGACGAAACCGGTGGCTCATTCAATCGGCACGCCCAAGGCTTTGGCCGCCGCCTGTATCACCTGCTCTTTTACGGTGCGCTCACGGTCGGACTTCTTCTGGCGCGCCTCATTAGCATGTTTCAAGTATGACTCTGCGCTGCTCAAAAGGCGTTCTATGTTTTCACGAAAACCCGGCGGGAAGGTTGCAGGACTGAAAACAAGCATTCCGTCCTTGGCGAAGGTTGGCTGATAAACCCCCAGTTGCTCGTCAGTCTCCAACATCTGCCGGAACTTCTCATAGACGTGCCCGGTCAATTTCGGGTCTGTGGTCACGGCAATGCTGTTTTCACCACAGAGTTCTCTGTTGATGGATTTGATTTTCATGTGGTGGTGATTGTTTAATGACACGATTAGCTGCCACATTTTCAAATCTGTCAAACCGAATCGGAACCCCGGTAACAATCCTTGATGCACCACGACCAAAGTGAGTGACCCGTTTTCGTTCCGCGAGATCCAGGCAGCCTCTCAAATATCGGGAGGCGCGCCGCCGGGCGCGCGGGTTTTGTTTGCCACTCAAGACCGGGAGAACCCATGTTGGACCGCACCCTGATCGGGAATTTAACCGTCCCAAACCACCCTGCCCTTCAAATGACCTCCCGCGCGCTTGAAGCCGAGCGAACCGCTAATCATATAGAAGGCCGGTCGCCCTTGGGAATGTTCCTTGAGGGCATCATTTCTGACGAATTTCATGATCGAGGGCAATGACAGCAAATCCGAGGCTATTAAATCGTTGTCCCGGTAGATTGTATACTTTTGTTTCGGATTGTTCATGGGTTTATCCGCCTGTTTTGGCGTCACCCGCCATTGAGGCCCGCCCGGCGGTTTCCGGCAATATCGCCGGCGGGATTTCAAGTGGTGACACAGTATGAATCCGGGAAATTTCTATCGGCCCACAGCTCCTCTCAGAATCATTACCGTGATCAAGCTGCCGGCGACGATCAGGCCAAGCAATATGGAAGCCGCGATAATTTTAAACTGGTGGTTGTATTGTGATGGATGCAATCGTGGGAACAGCAATTTTCCTGCATGATTTGTCAGCATGAAAGCCTTTGGTTGACATTAAACCAATTAAAGCGGTTATTTCCTTCAATGTCCACACATTCTTCGGAATATATATATATTGAAATAAAGTGAGCGTTTTCCCTGATTCCAGCGTATGTTGTTGCATGCAGGATAAAGCTCAGGAATTCAAAAAAGACAAATACGGGCCATTGCCGGTTTTGGGCTTGCCGGTGCAAATCCAATGTGACGGCTTCAGGTGCATGGCCTTTCGTGACCGGGAGGGCAGATGGGTGGATCTTTTCAGTCGCCAATTCGTGCCGCGAGTCCTTGGCGTGGTTTCCGCTTGATGGCGCTGACCAGTTTTTATTCACCCGCGCGTCGCAAGACGTGCGGGTATTTGTTTTTAACGCCAAGGCGCCAGAATATACTTTCCGAATCTTTGCGTCTCTTGCCGCGCCATAGTGCAACGACGGCGGGTGGCGTTGAAAACTCAATCAATTCAGGGAACCGCCAGCCGGTAGAATTGCATCCTGCCGGAATTCCAGTTGGTGAAACTGAAATTGGTAAGTGTGCAAACGACTTTTCCCAGGGTTGACCAGGATGACATCAGGTTGGTCGTGCCTTGCACCGAATAGATGACGTTCGTCAAGCCCGTCCAGCGGAGGTTTTGTGTCGAATTGGAAACGGCCAAGCTAAGCGATGGCGGGGACACGTTAAAAACCGTCCATTCCAGCCGCACCACCGAATACTCCGGAATCGTGACCGGATTGTTCGTCAACTGCGACTGGATTTGGATGGCGCTGTTGGGCGGCGGTGCATTGATCGTGCTGGGATCGCTGCCGGTCACAAAGTTTTCCAAAAATTGATTCGTCACCGCGACGCCGTCCTGGATGATTTGCACCGGCACGGCGTTGGAACCTTTGTTGGTGAACACGATGTAGCGTTTTCCATTGCCGCCCTGGTAGGCCTGCGCGTAAATCGCCGGAATCGTCGCGATGCCGTTGGTGTCTATGGGGACGGTCGGGCCGTTCGCGCCGACGGTCGTGGCATAGACCGCCGTGGACCGCGTCAACGCCCAATCCGCCACCGCTTCGCCCGCCACCTGCGCGCCCAGATAAAAACCGAACTTCAAACCGGCGGTGTTGGTTGACCGGCCCTCGTCATAAGCGGTCGTGACGGCTTGAAAATTGTTGTTGGTCTGGTCAATGCCATTGGGATTGAGCAATTGATACGGTCCGACGAAACTCATTTGCGGAAGGGTGGACAGGCGCAGGACATATTCCGCGGCATAGATGCCCCCATAAAGCGTGGTGCAGGGTGGATTCTGGCCGCCGGTGCCATTGCCTCTGGCAGGCGCGTATTCCGTAATGAGAAAAGTTATGTTGCTGTTGTTCATCGGTATCAGATAATTGAGCATACGAACGGTGGTATTGCTGGCCAGTTCCCAGTTGTCCAACGCCATCAAATCAGAGAAGGCCACACCGTTCGTGGGCAGATATGGGTAATGATGATACACCACGGCGTCCCAGTATTTGTCGGTGTAATTGGACAGGTCAACGTCCCAGGTGTTGGGTTCCGGCTCACCGGCGTCGTTGAAATAAATCGCCACCACCGCATTCGAATCGGCGGCCTTGATGGCGTCCCGATAGGGCTTCATCTTGGCGACATAATCCGTCGAGTTCAGAAAAAAATCGTAAGCGCCCTTGCCGGTGAAGACATAAGGTTCGTTGGACAGTTCCCACGCGGCCACTTGAATGTGATTGGTCAGGGCGTATTCGGCAAAAGCGCCGGCGGAATTCGTCGTGTCCGTGAAGCCGTTGATGCAAACAACGATTTTTGCGCCGCCTACGTTCGCGCACATCGCCGCAAAGTCGCTGAAAAGCGCCCCGCCCTTGCCGGGCAGGAGTTCCACCGTGTCGTTCAGAAGATTTTGTTCGGCCAGCGGAAATTCGGGAATCCGGTTGGTCATCGTCAGCCCGTTCGTCCACTCAAAGGCGTCCTCCAGCGCGCCACCCGGATAACGCAGCCAGCCCGGTGAAAGCGTCGCGGTGACCTGCTGGAAATTGGTGTCGTAATACTCCACCGCGCTCGCCAGCATTTCGGTGCAGAAGCCGGCGAATCCCGGATTGAGCGGCGTGGCATTCGTCGTCGCAAAGGAAACCGACACGACAGCCTGTGCCGTTGCTTCCGGTGGACAAAAGAGTCCCGCCAGAAACAACAGCCGCATGACGGTGATGGCAATCTTTGCGCGCAGCATGAGCACAGTTCCAGCAATCTGACGCCACAATCAGACGGTTTGTTACATTCCCCGGTCCGTTTTCATTTGAAAAATCGTGTCCCCATCACGGCCGACGCCAGACACCGCGCTCGATTGCAGGCGTCGAGGTCACGAAACGCGTTCTGCCCCGTGTTATTTACGGGGTTATCGGGATGGAGTTTTTCCAACTCGCGGGTGAAGGCACCGGCGTCCGCGGTCGTAAAAATATCGGAGGGCGGAGTTCTACGACGCCCCATCTTCCCTGAATCCGGGCCTCGCGGAGCTCGCCCCTCCGAAACGAGCCGCCGCACGATGTTCAGCACGTCCAGCGTCCAGCCCCGAAAGCTTTCGGGGTTTGACGCGACGGAACTTTTCACGCACTTCCGTCTCGGGAACGATTTCCTTTTCGGTGACGACGGGGATGCGGGCTTCGGCGGGGATCAGCGCTTTGGCTTCTTTACCTGGTCGGCTTTTTGGGGTCTGAAAAAATTGAGCGCCATGAAAGCAGCTTCCCAATTGATGTCGGGGCCGATTGGGAAGCGCAGTTCTTGTCACCTCATCCAGCTTTCAAACCAGCCGGTTGATTGGGTTGGCAACGTCAGCGGTTCGCCATGGTTTTCCTCCGTGCAAATCGCCTGAATTTCTGAAGCTGAAAGCGCACGGTGGTAGATGGCTATTTCATCCATCAAGCCCGCGAAAGCCCGGTCGGTTGACCAATTGCCCGGACGTTTGTCAATCTGGCTGATCCAAAGGTCGCCCTTGGTATTGGCGACCAGCTGGCTGCCCAATTGGCGCCGGGCCACGATTATGCCATTCACATACAGCGTGCCGACGCCGCTGGCCTTGTCATACGTAAAGGCGATATGCTGGAAAACGCCGCTGACCAACACCCCGGGATGTGAAACCACAAAATGATTTCTCTCTTCACTCGCAATATCGCCACGCAACACGCCATCTTCGGAAGGCCGGATGCCAATCCATAAATTGAGCATGGCGTTGTCTGACCATTGAATCAGGGGATGGAGTCCTTCAACGTCCGACGGCTTGATCCAGGCCATGATGGTGAAACCATCGCCCGCGCCAACATCCAGGGACTGGCTGGCTGGTATCTTGATGCACGAACTCACACCATTAAAAGAAAATGCCTGCCCCACTTTGCCCTCCTCAAAAGAAATATCCGTCAACGTCGCGGTGTTCCCGCCCACCGAATCATTGCCGTCACCATCGCCTGACCACAACGCCACCAGGCCTGGCGAATGTGTGCCCGCCACGCGGGTTGCCGACACGGTGAGTTTGCGAACCGAATCCACCGGCAGCTCCACTTTTCCAAAACCGGTTTTGACGGCGAACTCTGAGTTCACGAACCAGACCGTCAACCTGTCGCCATTGGCTGTGGTCAACTTCGCCGAATTGCTGGAAACACATTCGACGGAACTGATGTCTTTCACCTCCAATTTCAAATCACCGAGCAGTGCGGAATGGAACTTGAAGTTTTTTTCCACGCTGGTTCCGACAACGCGTGAGCCGTCGTGCAGTTCCACCGTCAGTCGCGGCGGCGGATTCGTGTCCGCCGGCGGTGATGCGAGCAAAGGCGCGATCGGGCACAGGAGGACACTCAGCACGGCGAGGGCAAAGAAGTGAAGGGATTTCATAACGAAAGCAGCTTCCGACCGGCGTCCAAACTCGTCAAGGACAAATGGAAATCACGGCAGACGCCAAACGATGAAAGACCCATAGAAACAAACAAAGGAAACGAAGCGACATTCAACAATCGAACAGCGCGTCACCTGTCACCTGCTTGCCGCGCCGTAGCCAGGCGAAGGCGGGTCACCTGTCACCTGTTTCCAACCTTTGTTCCCTTGGTTCCCTTCTGTAGTGCATGAAATTGAAATTCGGCGTCCGGTCGGTCTGAATGGCCTCCATCATGGCTTCGAACGCACCGCCGGTGATTTGGTTGCGTCTGACGGAGCACGTCTGGTTTCCGGTGTCAGATTGTGAAACCCTGTCGCCATGGATTCTTCAAAAACTGGATCAGGTCGCAAGCACTGGAGTGCCGAGCAACGTCAACAGTTGCTGACGCGCTTTCATCAAAGCCAATTAACCCAACAAGAATTCGCCATCCATCACGGCATCGAAGTAAAACGACCACGCCTTCGGGCTTCTTCACCTGCGACCCCACGCCCCGGCTTCACCAGGGGGAATGATTGTCAAGGGAATGGAATTCAAGTTCTACTCTCCAGTTTTCATTCCTCTGACTGTCATTCCTCTGACGAACTGCCCGCCAATCTCGTCAGGCCACCTTGCCCATTCCGTGTCAGTTCAACTCCAAATCGAACGGCAGACGCGTGTAAATGCCGTGCGGATCGTTGAAACCCGAAAGCCAGCGCCATTCCTGCATCACTGTTTGCATAACGCGACCGGCGAGGTCGTTTTGGGCCAGCGGCTGTTCGTCTCCGTGGAGCCTCTCGGACAGTTCTTCGAGGAACCCTTTCCTCACCGAAAACTCGACCACCGAATAGTTGGTACCCAGTTTGGCCTCCTGGGCGGCGACGGCGATGGCCTGTTGCAGACCGCCCAGTTCATCCACCAGGCCGGCCTTCAGCGCATCCGCGCCGGACCAGACCCGGCCTTGAGCAATCTCGTCCACACGGTTGGTCGTCAGCTTGCGGCACAGCGCCACCCGCTGGACGAATTCATCGTAAATGTGGTCCACGCGGTTCTGGATTACGGCCTGCTCCTCAGGTGTCATGGGCCGCGATACTGTGCCCAGGTCGGCCAACGCGCCCGTCTTGACGGCGTCGAACGTAATGCCATGGTCATTGGCGATTTTCTTCACGTTGAGTGTCAGGCCAAACACCCCGATCGAGCCCGTAATGGTGCTGGGCTCGGCGACGATCCGGCGCGACGCCATGGAAATGAAGTATCCACCGCTAGCCGCCACCGTGCCCATCGAAACGATGACCGGCCGCTCGGAATTGAACCGGCGAAGCTCGTCCAGTATGACTTCGGAAGCTTGGGCGCTGCCGCCAGGACTGTTCACACGAAGTACGACTGCCTTTACATTCTTGCGCTGCCGTATCTCTCGAATCATTCGCGCGAACCGGTCGCCCGCCACCTGACCTTCCGCCCCCGGCTTGCCTTCGCCATTGATGATCATGCCTTCGGCATAAACGACGGCAATCTTGTCCTTGCCATGCTGCCGGCGAGCTGCGGCGTGTTGAGCTTCGCGAGCGTATTGGGCGATGGGAACTTGTGGAAACGGCTCGCCCTTCGTCGTCTTGCCAGTCAGTTGGCGCAACTTGTCGAGTGCCTGCCCCTCGTAAGCCAGTTCCGTGACCAGTCCCCGGTCTCTGGCTGTCTGGGCACTGATCAAACCTTCCTTGTCCACCACCGCCTGGAGTTGTTCCGGCGCGAGTTTGCGTGTGCCGGCAACTGTGTTGAGCATGTCGCTCCAGATGACTTTGAGGAGCGCTTCGATCTGCTCCCGGTTTTCGGGGCTGAAGTCCTCCCGCGTGAGTGGTTCGATGGCCGACTTGTACCTGCCATGCCGGACCGGCGTGAACTCGAAGCCGTACTTGTCGGCTGCGCCCTTGAAGAAGATGCCCTCTGCCGCCAGCCCGCGGAAGGCCAGCAGACCGAAGGGATTCAACAGGATCTGGTCCGCCGTGGACTCAAGGTAGTAATCCCGGTTGTCGGCATTGGCAATATAAGCAATGACCGGCTTGCCACTCTTCTGGAAATCCTGGATGGCTTCCCGCAGTTCTTTAAGCGCGCCGTAGCCGGAGCTGTAACCGTCTGTGCGCAGGTTGCCGTGAAGATAAAGCCCCGAGATGCGCGTATCCCGGGCGGCTTCGCGGAGGGCGATGGTCGCCGCGCGCAACTGGAGGGTTGACCGGCCACGGTCGAAGAGACGGGCCAGCACTTGGGCGCTTTCGTCTGTCGGCCGGTCCGTGATCTTTGTATCGAGGTTGAAAACCAACACCGATTTGTCTGCGATTTTATGCTCGCCTGCCCCCAAAAGGGCCGCGGCCACGGCCAGCAACACTCCGAGCACCGCCAGACCGCCTATGGCAAACAACGCAACCTTGATAATTTTCCATCCGATTTGCAGTAATTTTTTCATACAATCTTTTGTGCGGCCATTTTCGTGTAAAGACACAAAATAAATCATCCCCGCCATGGATTCATGCTTGATAAGACACCGCCATTTGAGGTTCGTTACAAGTTATTTTCGGCCTTATCTGGATGATGTCCACCGAACGGCAAAACCGGACAGTTATTTTTCAATCCTTCGTTTTTCCAACACGCCAGCCTTCCGGCCGGCAGGCGAACAACTCTGCTGGTGAGGACAACGTGGCCGAACTCTATCAAAAGCAATATGGCTGCGGCTTCAGTCCACTTCCGTGCCAAGGCGGTTCATTTGGCAGTATTCTTATTCTATATCCGGCTGGAGGGGACACGCATAGCTGCCTGGCCCAGAAGTTGAAAGCGGGGGGTTGAACCCGACAAGTGGCCGGTTTGTTCAAGCGAAGTGAGGCAATGTCACGGCAAACGCCAGCAACCGCGCTCGACATGAAGCAATAATCCGGCGTCGCGCAAAACTTGCAATTGCTGCCTGATTTTATCCCGCACCTGCCGGCCTGCTCCGTGTTGTTATTTACGGGGTTGTCGGTATGGAGCTTTTCCAGTTCGCGGGTAAAGGCGTAGGCGGCGGCGGTCGTGAATTGGGTTTTGCCGAGGCGGCGGACGTAGCGGCGTCTCGGCAGAGCGCCGCAAACTTATCCAGAAACTCCGAGATGGCGGCTTTCTGCCGAGAGCCGCTACGGTCAAGCCGCGTTGGGCGACGGAAATTTCTTTCAACGGTTTGACGCGACGGAAGTGGACTCGCTCGTGCCCACTCGCTCGGCCCTCGCGGGCCTTTGCTTTCAGTCAAATTCCTTTCGCCGTTTCCCAAACGGCTCAAGTTTCGCGGACTTCGGCTGCCGGGGCACCTGTCCACCGAAGCCCCGCGATGCGGGATGAAGGTGGAATCTGGCTTTCCGTGATGACAGCGACGCGGTTTTAACGCAACTCCGCTGGCGCGCGAGCGGGAGGCGCAACTTGTCGCGGCGAAGCGTAGCGCAGCCGGGCCAGTATGGGTGATGAACAGGTGCTCGCGATTTATCGGAGTTGGGGCAGTAAAGATTGGATTCGCCCCAGGATTCCGTGACGACGCGGGCGCGTTGCGAACCGCTTTGGTAAGCGGCAGCCAGTTTGCCGGTCATGGAAAATTAACGCGGACGCGCGGAGAAAATCAGGGCAATGATTTGTTTTAACGCCCGCCCTCACCTGGCAGTCAGTGGGGTGTTCACCCCATAGACAGAGTGGCAACCACACATAACATTAAGGTTAATTAAGCACCAATGCCTATGGCGTAACACTATTCATGAAGCGAATCACTGTCTTGCTGGCGGACGACAACACGCTCGTGCGTAGGGATATTAGAGAGATTCTGGAACGCGAAGACGATCTTGAAGTGGTCGGCGAAGCGAAAAACGGCCATCAGGCGGTCGCCATGGTCAAAAAACTTCGTCCCGCATTGGTTCTGATGGACATTGCCATGCCGCTGCTCAGTGGTTTGCAAGCGACGCGCCAGATTCTCAAAGCCGCCCCCGCCACCAAAGTGCTCATGCTTTCGGCACACAGTGATGATGAATATGTCGAAGAGGCGGCCAAATCCGGCGCGATGGGCTATCTGATCAAACACACCGCTGTTGACAGTCTGTGCCAAGCGATTCGGGAAGTCCACAAGGGGAACACATTTTTGAGCCCGTCCATTCCCAAACATCTTCACAAACGGTATCGGAAAAAGCAGATGGATTGAGCCGGATTCTCCCAGGGGAGCAACGGTGAGGGAGGACGTGCATCAAATCACGGCAGACGCCAGACACCGCGCTCTTGTCGCGGCGACTTGTCTCGGCGAAGCAGTGCGAAGACGGAAGCGAAGCGAAGACGGACGACGGGCAACAGAAAACCCAGGTCGCGGCTTGGCGCCAGACAATGAAAGACCCACAGAAGCAAACGAAGGAAACGAAGCAGTGAAGATGGTTTCCAACCTTTGTGTCCTTGGTTCCCTTCTCTGTAGAAACCTTTTGTCGGTTGAAAATGTATTTCACGGCAGACGCCGGCAGCCGCGAAGCCGGTCAAGAAAACCAGACGCAGAATGAGTGCAGCGGCGCGGGCAAAAATTGCGGCGGCAGCTGGAGCGCGCTGGAAGAAGGCCAAAGCCGCAGGGAAGAAGACGTTGTCGGCGGTAGGCTGCTCATTTCTCACCACACACGAACCCCGAAAAGTTCGCAGCCTCTTTTTGTTCTGGAAGTACCTTTGCCCAGCGATTTTCTGGATGCAGGCTGCTCCCAATCTGGGCAGAACAATATGCCCACGAGGCCCAGCGTTATTTCAAGAATTTGTAGCATTGGCTGTTTCCAATCTGGAATAGTTCTTGGCTATTCACCACATGACAATAGCTGGAAAACAGCGCTCGCACTATGGGGTGTTCACCCCATAATTACGTGCCCGGGGCGACCGATAAATCGAGGCCACGCTTCCTCTACCGTGACACGATTCCGGATATCTTTGCGGATTTCGATGTTTAACCACGCTTCGACAAGAATCCGGTTCAATGGGCGACCTGCCCCGATGCCGCCCGCTCGCGATTAATCGGAGTTTATCGGGGTGTTGCAACCAACCCAGCCAGCCCCACGTGCCGTGGGCGCGAGCGGTTTGCGCTTGATGATAAATTGGTTCTGGCTTGCCGCGCCGAAGCGTCAGTGTAGGCGGGGGACGAACAGGAGGTTGTGGACTCAACCAGTGTCACGCACACTGTCAATTGACTTTTCTGAAGCTGGCATTGGCCTTCCAAGCTTTTCCCACAACCAGGCGACAAACGATTCGGCGCTTTCCCGGTCTAAATCTGTCAGCCGCTCTGACGAACCATCTCGCAATAGCAACGTTGGCGCATACGTTGTAACTCCGTATCTTCCATGCTCCAAACCGACAGCTTTGATGTCAGAAAATGCCAATCGCCGCCGCTCACGCCGTTTGTAGGTCAAGGGTAATTCAACCGTTCGCGCGCTTTCATCAATCACCAAATCCTGAATCCCGGAGGCGATTCTCCGACATTGCCGGAAATATACCAAAGCCCCGGCGCCGATTGTGATGCTGAGGGCAAACAACCCGGCCGGCACCGGAGAAGATGCACCGGTGAAGGGGATTACAAAACCGGCGATGATGGAAAGAATGCAAGTCGTGCTTAAGCCCAGCGAGCCTGGCTGAAAGCACGGCAACCGGACACGAGTCGTCATCCTTTCCGTTATGATCTTTACCCCGCCCGCAACCGGTTTGACTCGTCCCGGCCAATCAATCTCCCTGCCGAACTTGAGCAGGAAAAACAAGGAAACATATAAAAACGGCGAGGCTAACAATATTTGTGATGCGTCCTGAACATCCACCAGCGGTGAAAGCACCGCATCGGCGGGATTAGCCGGATTGTAATACACTTCAACCGTGGAACCGGCGGGATGAGATGTGACGATCCGGTTCACCGAATCATAATCCAAAAGATAGTTGACGTAACGGTATCGCAGCCCTTTGTAGCTCTTACCATCAATTTCATATTTGTATAAAAAAGTTGGATGATAATAAATTCCTCCTTTGGAAGTCTTCTGAGACACAATTCCAACCGACAACACCCGGCCTTCAGTTTTCGGAAAAGATTGCGCCCGATATTGCCGAATCAAATCCGGGACGCTTGGAACATAAAAAAACCAAACGGCAATAAATACTCCGGCTAAAATGCAAAAAAGGATTTTAAACGGGTTCGAAGTCTTCACCTGCGGATTATCAAAAATCAAAGCAGCCGTGCAAAGAACAAATCTTTTCGGCCGCGCAGGCAGGGCGGGATAAACGAGGTCAAGCCTCAGGGCGCACCAACTCGATTCACGGCAGACGCCAGACACCGCGCTCGACGCGCTATCAGATAAAAAGAAGGCGCTGGTGAAGTGGTACCAGCGCCTGTTAGGTATGGGCTTGTGTCTTTTATTGATTACTACGAATCCATCAGGCCATTCATTCGGAATTTCGTCAAAGACGGATCGGAAACAAGACGGTGACATTTGGGAAAACCACGGGAATTCCGCCCCTTGCCGGGAGCAATTCACCCCCGCAAACCCGCAATCTGTCCCCGATTCCTTTCGTTTCGACCCATTTCGGGTAAAAATTGATGCACTTTGGCGAGAGCCTTGGCTGATTCCAGGGTGTGAATCTTGAAAGTGGATCAGGAAATAAATATGAAAAAGCCATCGACGTTGTCGCTATTTGCCGGCGGGCTGGTTTTGGTCACAACCGGTCCCGCTGTTGCGCGCCTGGACAATCGTTATCTGCGTCCCGGGACCGCCGTCCCATCCCTATCCATCTCGCGTTGGAGCCGCCAATCATAACCCCTGAACCTTATGCTGCCGGTTGCCATTCACGGATGGAAATGCCTGAGAAAGGACGAGCAGGTGCTCATCAAGCGTGTCAATAATCATCTGGCCAAGCACCGGCAAACGATCACCCAAACCAAAGACCGGAAGATGTTCGACGGGTATCAGCCGTTCGTGATCAAGCACTTTTATTGGAACCTGAACCCGGCGATGGGAACCTGGTTTGATGTTTACCCGAACGAGGACTTGAAGGGGCAATATTTTTTCCCGGATCACAAAGATTGCGGCTGGCTCATCCATGTCCGGATTAATCTCCACCGGCACGCCAACATTATTCCGGAAGAATCCGAAACGTTTGTCCGGGAACTTCTCGACTCAACGATGTTCGCGCATCGTGTCATCAAGGAAAGCGGTGATTTGCTCGAGGGTCTTCGTCGCGGCCACATCGGTTAAATCCGGCGTGCCCACCCGGAATCTGGTGGACAGGAAGGGGATCGGGGAACAGGGTCGCCTGTCGTTCGGCGCGCCCTCGCGGAAAACACGATGGCGGGCGGGCGGGCGGTTGCGGGACATCCGTATTGTGTCAATACTCAGGGGCCAAGTAACAGGGGATGGGAGTCGGGGAGATGTCCGAGTAAGAACACACGGGTTCCCCATCCTTTGGCAACGCTTGTAGTTTTGAGAAAGCGGTGTGTTGCCACAGGCATCGGGATCAGACAGACCGAGCCATGCCAGCGGTAACGCCACAAATTTGTAGTGGCAGTTTGACAATCATTTCAGTGCGATGACCCGGATGGGAACGGTGATGGTAATGCACAGTTCACGGCAATCGCCAGACGCCGCTGCCGACGTGCTGCAATAATCCCGCGTGTCGCGCCGAAATGAAATGAAGGCGGACGTCGCGCAAGATCCCGCATTGCGGGATTGCTGGCGGATTTGGACTCGCGCGCGCCATGGGGTGTTTACCTTATGGCCAATCAGCCAGAATCGGTTAATTTAGCAGCATGAAAACAAATCGAATACGCTGGACGCTCCGGCTGCTGTTATTAAATGCGACCCTTGTGGTTTTAGCCGCTGGTTGCGCCACACAAAATGAGAGATCCTACAATCAGGATTTTAATCAAAACCTTCCAACCTCACCCAAATATACCATTGAGAATGTTGATGACACACATTTTCACGTTATCGTCCATCAGGGTTCTCCTTTGCCGGGAACGCAGCGCGTCATTTATGTGAAAGAAGTGGCCTCGGCTGTTGCTGGAAACGAAGCCAAACACAGGGGATGGAAAAACTGGGACCTTGGTTATATTCAAGAACGCGATCAGGGGTGGATGCACATTGTTATAGCCGATGTCACCCGTAAAAACGCTGTCGAAAAGACACCTGACTCAACCCAATAACAAACCATAGGTTTCACCGATTTTCGCCGATTCGCTTTACGGCAGACGCCAGATACCGCGCTCTTGTCTCGGCGAAGCAGTGCAAAGACGGAAGCGAAGCGAAGACGGACGACGTGCAACAATAATCCAGCATCGCGGCTCGTCGCGCCGAAGCAGAGCGAAGGCGGAAGGACTTGCAATTGTTGGCGAATTCCCGCCCCGTGTAACTCTGTTATTTACGGGGTTGTCGGGATGGAGTTTTTCCAGTTTGCGGGTGAAAGCGTAGGCGTCGGCGGTCGTGAACTCGGTTTTGCCGAGGCGGCGGACGTAGCGGCGTCTCGGCAGAGCGCCGCAAATATGTCCAGAAACTCCAAGATGGCGGCTTTCTCCCGAAAGCCGCTACTGTCCAGCCGCGTTGGGTGACGGCAATGTCTTTCAACGGTTTGATGCGACGGAACCGTTCGCGGACTTCGGCTGCCAGGGCAGTTTGGTCCGCACGCGATGAAACGAAAACCGGCCCTTGACCCTGGAATCGGTCAGGCGCAGGCTCCCCGCATGAAGACCGACGAGAAGCAATTCTCTGTCAACCGCGTGACGGCTGCAGACGGCTGCCGGCACACGCCGCCGAACCGACTGAAAGCGATGGGAACTCACCCAGAGCCGGGACCCCTTTCTGAACGCTGATGCGTAGCAAACGACTGCTTCAAGCCGCTTGTGCCGTGGCTGCTGGGGCATTGGCCCTGTGCACCACCCCGCTGCGGGCCGGTGAGGTAACAGTCATCGTGACCAAAGTGGATGACGGCGACGCCAAGCATGTCCAGAACGGCATCCACCAGGATGACAACTTCACACTGCTGCGGCAGGGTTCCATCCCTTTGACGGCGGCGGACCCGGGCCGCCCGGTGAAGATTGCCGTGGATCGAACCCAGGCCTTCCAGACGATGTACGGCCATGGAGCGGCCATGACGGATTCGTCCGCCTGGGTGCTCATGAATCTGAAGCAAAAGAACCCGCAACTATACGAGTACACCATGAAGAAGCTGTTCTCGCCGACCGAAGGCGCGGGCTTCAGTTTCCTGCGGCTACCCATGGGTGCCTCCGACTACACGGCCAGCGCCACTTACTATACCTACTGCGATGAGCGCTCGCCGGATCTAAGCCGCTTTTCGATTGCTCACGACCGGCAGTACATCATTCCCGCACTCAAGGAAGCGCTGTGGCTGAACCCCGAGATTCGGATTCTCGGCTCGCCGTGGAGCGCCCCCGCTTGGATGAAGACCAATGGCAAGCTGGTGGGAATCTCAGAGGCGGAAAAGGCCGCCGGCGTCACCTGCAAGCTCAGGTCCGACTGCTTCGAGGCGTATGCCGACTACTTCGTGAAGTTCATCGAACAATACCGGGCGGAAGGCATTGAGATCTGGGGCGTCACGTTGCAGAACGAACCGCAGTTCGATGCCGCCAGCTACCCTTGTATGCGCATGAACGAGGACGATCAGATCAGGCTCGTCAGTCTTCTGGGTCCCAAACTGGCGGCCAAGGGACTGAAAACGAAAATCTTCGTCCACGACCACAACTGGGGATTGCACCCCGGCGACCGGAAGGTCATTGGCGGTGACGCTAAAATGGCCCCCCTGGTGAGCGTGACGAAAATTCTCTCGGATCCCACGGCCGGCAAATATATCGCCGGAACCGCCTGGCACTGTTACTACGGCGGCGCCAACCTCATGAGCAAGACCTACGACGCACTCCATCAGAGGTTTCCCGACAAGGATATCCTCTGTACCGAGCATGGTGGCTGGGGCAAGAACCGGGGCGGCTGGTGGGGTGATGTGGACTGGGGCATGGCCCACAGTTGGATGGGCGGTCCGCAGAACTGGTGTCAGGCGAGTGTGGAGTGGAACCTCGCGCTCGACGGCAAGTTCGGACCGACCCCGCGCCCTGATTCCGAGGCTGCGGGATTGGCGGTGATTCAGACCGACAACTATCAGGAAGTGAAGTTCGAGCGCGAGTTCTATGGGATGGCCCAGATGTCCCGCGCCGCCCGGCCCGGCTCGAAGCACATCGCGGTTTCCTTCAAAGGCGCCGACCCCGGCGGCATGGACATCGTCGCTTTCGCCCTGCCCAGCGGCCAGACCTCGCTGGTCGTTTTCAACAAGAACAAAACGGAACAGTCATTCCAGGTCGAGGCGGACGGCAAATTCTTCGATTATCTCGCAGCCGGACACAGCATCATCACGTTCGTATGGTGATCTCCGGCTTCCGGCTTTCTTCCGGTCATGGCAAACGCCAGCAACCGCTGCCGGCGTGCAGCAATAATCCCGCATCGCGCCATCCTATGGGCTTTTCGTGCGGAATCCGCCCACGAGATAGACAACAAGGCATATCGCCAGAAGCAGGCCAATCCCGCTGCCGCCGATGACGGGACCTCCAAAGTAAAACCCGCCGCCGCCGAACAAGAGAAGCAAAACAACCAGGAGTAATAATATATTCATGGCGTTAACATAACACACCGCTGCATGGTTCCTATGGGGTCTTCACCCCACAGGCGGAAGTAAAAATCATTTCACGCCAATGAGCCAGATGGGGACAGTGAGTCACGGCAGACGCCAGAGGTCGCAAAATGGTTGATGGTTGAAGGTTGAGAGTTGCGGGGCAGGGCAATCGCCAGACACCGCGCTCTTGTCGCGGCGACTTGTCTCGGCGAAGCAGTGCGAAGACGGAAGCGAAGCGAAGACGGACGACGTGCAACAATAATCCCGCGTCGCGTAGCACTTGTAGTTGCTGGCGGATTCCTGCCCCGTGTTACTTGCTCGCGATTTATCGGAGCTTATGGGGTTATCGCGCACGTGCCGGCCTGCCCCGTGTTATTTACGGGGTTGTCGGGATGGAGTTTTTCCAGCTCGCGGGTGAAGTGGGGAGCGCGTGCGTCTCGCGCACGGCGTCCGGCGTCCTGCCGAACGCTCGGTGTGGAAGAGGTTCGCAACGGGCCGTTGCGAACGGCGACCGGGACGGTCGCGCTCCCCAATTTGATCTGATGCCCTTTTGTGCCAATATCAAAAACCGACCCGTTTCCGTTTCTGAAAGCTGCAAAGCTCGACCACATTTCAGCATGCCGCGCTATGGTGAAATCGGAATGCTCTGGCTGTTCGGGCGTTCGCCGCTGATAACTTTTGAGCCCTCGGCAGTGAGGCGTAGATACCAATCAGCCGGCAGTCCTTCGTAGGTCACAAAATAGCCCTGCCCCGGCGGCGTGTTGCTGACCTTGAAAATAGCCGTGCCTTCGTCCACTTCGTCGAACATGCCCACATAGCACATGTCCACGCCGAGATTCGCGACGGCGTTGAATTGTTTCCAGAGAAAATCGCCACCGAGTCGTGGGATTTTGGAAGTGCCCGGCGGCAGTTGTTTGAGGTTGTCCCAACTGAATCCGGGATAAACCTGCGGCAAATAAAACATCCCCGCGTTCGTCGCCGCCGCCAGATCCTGCGCCCAATAAGCGGTTGAGGCGAATTTGTTTGTGCCGGCGTTGTAATAATTTCCCGTGTTCCATGGGCAATAGCCGTGGAAGCTGCGATACACATTCGTCCAGTCGCCGGTCGCGCTGGCACGCCAATTCCACCACCCGCTGCCAATGAGCGTCACGCCGTACGTCGCATTGGTTTTGAACCACGCGATGATTTGTTTGGGAAGCGCCGTGCCGGAAAAGCGTTCGGGATAAAATCCAAAAATCATCAACACCGGCTTGCCATTGTGATGCAGGTAGCGTGAGTCTCGCGTGATGTGCAGATTGTCCACGAGATAAATCCAGTCATTGGTCAACTGGCTGAAGAGCGTGTTCGTGTTGGCGCCGCTCATGTCGTATTCAATCATGAACGCGCGGCCCGTGCGGTTGGCGGCAGCTCGTACGTGAAGCAGCACGTTTGTCTTCCAACTCTGGAGGTTGTCCGGCGGCGTCTGCGTCACGAACCGCTGCACCACTACGCCGTCAATGCCATATTCCTGCATCCAGTCGAAATGTTTGTCCACCGTTTGCTGGTCCTGCGCGCTGAACAAATACGCCTGCGCGCCGCCCGGATACGTGAAGCCGGGCACCGCATACTTGTTGGTGTAATCGCTCACGTCCGGCCACATCTCGAATGTAATCCGGTCCAGCTTGTTCATTCGGGGCGGCGTGAGCCAATCGCGGTTCCAATGATCCCATCGGGCATCTCCGTCGCCCGCCGCGCGAAACCAGCCCTGATAACCGACGAGAACTTTTTTATGCAGCGTGGTGGCGTCCACCGTCTGGTTCAGCCGGGAAAACTTTGCGCCGCCCGTGATTTGATTCGTGTATGGCGGCGAATTGGTGAGGCGCGCAGCGGCAGCCGGGCTTTTGACTGGAGCCAACAGCAACGCGCAACCAACCAGGCCAGTCATTAACGCTGCCGCAAATCCTGTCATGTTGTGCCGTTTTCCGATTATGTGTGCCTTGATTCTGGATTTTTTATCCCGTGTAACAAGCACAACCTGGCCAATGACGATTGATATATGCGGCTGAGGGACTACGCCGGGAAATACGTGCCGCCTCAGCCGCATACGCTGATTCGATTGCCGATGCGCGACTGCTGGCCTTTCCGCGTGGTCTCCGGCCACTCTGGAAGCGGCATACAAGAAGTTTGACGATTTTTGCCGGCCGCCCCAAACGAGCCGCGCCGGTGGTTTGCTACGTTTTTGCCTGCCTCGGCTCCTGAGATACCAGCGGCCTTTGATGCAGGCGCCGTAATGCGGATGAAACTGACATCTCGCAAGATTTGGTCGTGTATGATTAGTTTGTTGCTGGCGTCCTTATTTCAGTTTTTTCCGTTTTACCCTGGAAGATCGGACATTTTTCTGAACTTTTTGGAATTGAGCTTGTGAGTCCTTAACCTGTATCCCCAAGTTGCGAAGCAGAACATTGATTTCTTCGATGGATTTTGCAATTCGCTTTAAGATGCGCTGCTGTTCTTTTTTGGTCATAAATACCGTTACGTCCCATCCGGTGCGACCGCGACTAGGGTGTTCCTTGCCGCCACTGGGAAAACTCTGGTCTCAGTTTGGTAGCGTAAGCCGGGGAGCGATTTATCGGAGTGCCGTGGATGAGAGCGGCGCGCGTTTGATGAGGGCGGAGGGCGGGAAGGCGAAGCTGGAGACGAGCAGGAGGTTTTTCACCCGCCACGTGGCGAGTTCGTATTGCATGAAATAGAAATTCGGCGTCTCGTCGTGGCGGATGGCGTTCATCATCGCCGCATACGCGCCGTCCATGATGGACTCGTCGAGGCGCGATTTCTGGCTTTTGAGCTGATACCCGTTTGTGTCAATACTCAGGACCCGTTTTCGTTTTCGATCGCGTCGACTTGTCTCGCCGAAATTGGATGGAGGCGGAAGTGAAGCGAAGACGGACGACGTGCAGCAATAATCCCGTTGGGATTCAGCGGCTGTTCTCCTTGAAAAGGAGCAACAGCCGTTGGCACCTGGGGATGTCGGGCGCAAGCAATTCCCCGTTCAACGGCGTGTTCAAAAACTCGCTGTAGCCGGGCAGGTTCCGGAGTTCCGCCGTGTCCAAATCGCGGAACGCCATCGCCGAGTTGGGAAAATTCCGCTGCTCAATCGGCCCGTGTATCAGGGGGATGACGTGATGATGACGCCGGTCGCGGCTTATCTTTGCGAAAAGCGCAATCACCACCGGCTCCTCGCCCTCCAGCGCCTGCATGAAAGTGCCGTCCTTGTAGAGCAGCAACCCCGTGATGCCCGCCCGCGTATTCCGCTGGACGCTGCCCTTAAGCAATTCCTTCAACTCCGCCCTGCTGAACAATTCAGCGGCAGTGCTCGTATACACAATCTGGAACAAAGAATACATAATCCAATGTATATGTATATCTAATCTAACCCGACTCCTTGGGAAAATCAAATGACTTTTTTTATTGAAACCTTGCCCACGTAATGACCGGATGGGAATGGCGAGTTACGGCAGACGCCAGCAACCGCGCTCTTGTCGCGGCGACTTGTCTCGGCGAAGCAGTGCGAAGACGGAAGCGAAGCGAAGACGGACGACGTGCAACAATAATCCAGCATCGCGGCTCGTCGCGCCGAAGCAGAGCGAAGGCGGAAGGACTTGGAGTTGCTGGCGGATTCCTGCCCCGTGTTACTTGCTCGCGATTTATCGGAGTTTACGGGGTTATCCCGCACATGCCGGCCCGCGCCGTGTTGTTATTTACGGGGTTATCTTTGACGGAGCGGCCTGCCCCGATGTTGTTTATCGGGGGTGAAGGCGTAGGCGTCGGCGGTCGTGAACTCGGTTGTAAGAGACGACGTAAGGAGTCTCAAACTTTCCGGCCGACCGGTGGATTTTTTATTTAGAGACTCGTCACCAGTCTTCGCGCCGATGCTACGCCCCAGCAGGCCTCGTCTCCTGCTTTCCACCAGCCGCCGCACGATGTTCAGCACGTCCAGCGTCCAGCCGCGTTGGGTGCCCATTTTACGCGTGAGGATTGCTTGTTGCTTTTGTCAGATGGAAAACGAAAGATAAACATATGAGAAAAGACATCCTTAGCTTCATTTCCATCGTGGCGCTGCTTTGGGCTTCGGGCTGTTCCACGCTGCACAAATCAGATTTGGCCGCGATCCAAGGCACATGGAAGGGTCACGAAATTGGCGGCAATACGGAAGGTTCGCGTTACCTTATCATCTCCGGCAACACGATTGAGTTTCAGGGAGCCAATAATGACGATTGGTGCAAGGGAACCTTCACCATTCGGGAAGACACGAATCCGCGACAGATTGTTGGCACGGTTACTCAATGTCACATGCCCCAGTACGTTGGCAAAACAGCCTGCGCAATCTACCGGGTGGAGGGAGACACGCTCACAGTCACGGGAAATGAGCCCGGTAATCCCAACGTGCCATCTGGTTTCGATGCGCCGGGTGCCCGACACTTTGTCCTCAACCAGAACTAGAGCACACTGTTCGCTGCCTACGCACCGTCGGTGATGGACTCGCCGAGGCGCGATTGCTGGCCTTTGAGCTGATACCCGTTTGTGTCAATATTCACTGACACGTTTTTGACACGTTTTCAACGACACTATTTCTGGCCGCTCTCTTTGATCTGTATGCCCAGCTTTCGCTGAAGTGCCGTTATAACAACCTCCGCTGCCGCTTCGGCGGTCATCGCGGCTGTGTTGATGGTTAAGTCGTGGCTCAAAGGGTCAGCCACATCGTGGCCAAAATGGCGACGGGCCAACCTCACTCGCTCGTGATCGGTTCTTTCGACCTCAGCCCGGGCGGCATCCAGACTCAGGCGCGCTTTGTCAGCGATCCGCCGGATGCGTACCTCAATCGGCGCAACCATCCGCACACACAAACCGAACTGGCCGGGCAAAATGAACCGTGCTCCGCGGCCGACGATGACCACGTCCCCCTGGTGACCAAGCGTGAGCACAATTTGCTTCAAGTAGCCCAGGTAGCCTGATGTGCCGATCTCCTGTGGGTTCAGCAATTGGCCAATGGTGTCCTGGATCGTTGCCTGATCACGCTCATCCAAACTCTCGATTAATTGGCGGCGAACGTGCGCCTTTTGTGCAATTTCATCCACGATTTCATTGTTGAACACCTGCCAGCCCAATCGTTTTCCGACAAGTCGGGCCACGGTGTTCCCGCCGGCGCCCTTCTCGCGAGAAATCAGCAAGTATGGCCCATAGAACAGGTCGCCCTCCTTGCCCCGCCCGGGTCGCCGCTCACGATTTTCCAGGCGATTTTCCAGGAGTTCGTTGGCTTGAAAAACAGCGATTTGCCTTTTGACATACTCTTCAACGTCAATCATAACAATTTTCGGAATTCTCAATGTCCGCCCCAATTATTATATCCGGCCGAACGCTCAATCCAACATTAATTCCCGGGCGCTTTGGCACTGACTTTTTTTGGCAGGGCAATTATGCTGCCTCTTGCATGGGACTGATTTGTGTCGCGAGCAGAGAAACCATCAACGAATGAAAGATCCGGTTTATGAAAACTGACCTGGAATTGAAAAAGGACATATTAGCTGAACTCGCATACGAGCCCAGCATCAACGCCGCGGACATTGGTGTCTTGGTGAAGCAAGGGGGTGTATTGCTCAATGGCTCGGTGAGCAGTTATGCCGCGAAACTGGCGGCGACGCACGCGGCCAAACGGGTTGCCGGGGTGAAGGGCGTGGCGGATGAAATTGCCGTTCGTTTGCCTGATTCCTCCCGCCGCACCGACGACGAGATTGCTGCTGCCGCGGCCAAATCGATAGACTGGATTATCATGGTTCCGACCGGTGCCGTCACGGTAACGGTCCGCGATGGCTGGCTTACTTTGAAGGGCGTCGTCGAGTGGGCGCACCAGAAGAACGCCGCTGAAGAAGCGGTGCAGCGTTTGACGGGGGTCAAAGGGATAAACAATTTAATTATAATCAAACCGAACCAACTGACACCCTCGGACGTAAGCACGGCAATTAAGGCGGCCTTTGAGCGGCACGCCCTGCTCGACGCCCAGAAGATCACGGTGGAGACCTCCGGAAGCAAGGTGGTGCTCCGCGGCACCCTTGGCAATTGTCTCGAGCGTGAGGAAGCCGAGCGCGCTGCCCGGTCTGCACCCGGCGTGTCTGAAGTCGAGAATCACATTATTATTCATATCTGGTGATCACGGCAGACGCCAGACACCGCGTTCGACGTGCAACAGAAAACCAAGGTCACGCAATACCTGCAATTGCTGGCGGATTTTATCCTTCACATGCCGATTGTCGGGGTGGAGTTTTTCCAGCTCACGCTCAAAAGCATAAACGTCGGCGGTGGTGAATTCTCCAGTAGGAGCCGACGTGAGGAGGCTGGGATCCATTTCCGATTTTCCAGCCCGAGTCTCGTTACCTCGTCTCCTACTATCCACCAGCCGCCGAACGGTATTCAATACGTCCAGCGTCCAGCCGCGTTGGGTGACGGAAATCTCCGACAACGGTTTGACGCGCCGGAATTGCGCGCGGACTTCGGCGGGCGAGGTAATCACCACACTCTCACTCCGTGACAACGTAGCGCAGGCGTCCCGCCTGCCTTCGGATGAATTCGACGGTAGAGCAGGCGAGACGCCCGCGCTACTTTGCGGCGGAGACAGAATCGTCGTGACAACGGCAATGCGGGCTTCGGCGGGGACCCGGTTCAACGCGATGTTGCATCCAATCCAGCCGGCACGGCGTGCCGTGGATGAGAGCGGCTTGCGCTTGATGATGGCGGAGGGCGGGAAGGCGAAGCTGGGGACGAGCAGGAGGTTGTGGACTCGCTCGCGCCCGCTTGCTCGGCCCTCGCGGGCCTTTGCTTTCAGCCAAATTCCTTTCGCCGTTTCCCAAACGGCTCAAGTCAACCCGCCACAACCGCGCTCGACAATCCAGTCCCCGGCGTTAAAAATAACCAGCCACGAGCATGACCATACAATTTGTAACACTCTGCTGGTTGATCCTCGTTCTCTTTTGGATTGTTTCAGCCATTTCAGTCAAACCCGTCAAAGAACGTCCAAGCCGGGGCAGCCGGCTGGCCACGATTTGCTTCCCGATAATATTTTTTTTGTTCCTTGTTGCCGTCAGCTCGTTCAGGCCTGGTTGGATCAGGCTGAACACACGCTTTTTGCCGGATACGCTCGCGCTTCGCATCATGGGTGATGTCACGGTGTTGATTGGGTTAAACACCGCCCTCTGGGCGCGGACCGTTTTAGGGGGCAATTGGAGCGGGTCCGTAACCTTCAAGGAAAACCATGAATTGATTGTGCGCGGGCCGTATCGTTTCGTGCGCCACCCCATCTACACGGGCATCCTCCTCATGATACTCGGCACGGCAATCATTAGCGGCCGGGCCGTCGCGTTTCTGGCCCTGATAATTGGTTTCCTCATTTATTGGCAAAGACTGCGGCAGGAAGAAGCCTTGCTCACCAAACATTTCCCTGAAACCTATCCCGGTTACAAGTCACGCACCAAGGCCCTCGTCCCATTTCTGTTTTAGCCGGAATGAATAGAAATTCGGCGTCTCGTCGTGGCGGATGGCGTTCATCATCGCCGCATACGCGCCGTCGGTGATGGAACTGCGGATGGGCGAGCGCTGGCGTAGCGGCGTCTCGGCAGAGCGCCGCCGATAGAAATGCGGCTTTCTGCCGAAAGCCGCTACGCCCGCACTTGGGGCAGGAATAATCACTGGCCGGATGTCCCGGCTCCAGCCAGGCCTGTCACGCCGACTTGTCTCGGCGAAGTCCCGCAACGCGGGACGAAGACGGAAGCGTGGCGAAGACGGATCAGTTCGAGGGACGAGCAACCGGCTTCAATCCCGGTTTGTGTCAACGCCCGGACCGATTCGGTTTCGGTGGACATCCTGCTTGAAAAGCAGCAGCAGCCGTTTCGATTTGGGGATGTCTTGCGCATACAATTCCGCGTCCAGAGGCGTGTTCAGAAACTCGCTGTACCCGGGCAGGTTCCGAAACTCCGCCGCGTTCAAATCCCGGAAGACCATTGACGAGTTGGGAAAATATCGCTGCTCAATCGGTTCTTGAATCAAAGGAATGACGTGATGATGGCGCGGGTCCCGGCTTATCTTTAAAAAAAGCCATACCACCGCGCGCTGCTCGCCTTCGAGTGCCTGCATGAAACAACTGTCCTTGTAAAGCAACAACCCCGTAATCCCGGCCTCCATATTCCGCCGAACGCTTTGTCGGAGCAATTTCACCAACTCCTCCCGGCCAAAAGGCTCCGACGCGGTGCTGATATAAACAATCTGGAACATTGAAGTCATACCTTCATCATTTGTCTTAACTTTTTAATTTATATTACCTTATCTTGCAAATAAAAATCAAATCAAATTTTTCGGCCCGCCATTTCCAGCACGACCGGGAAGGCCGCCGCCGATTTCACAGCTTTTCGCCGATTCAGTCTTAACCGCTATAAAAGGGTTGGTCCTGGAAAAATGATATTTGGGAAAAGCATGAAAGGGTCAGGAGGCAAACAGGACCAGAAAGTGTCACTGGGACTAATCTTTTTATGTCGGTCAACGGAAATCAACCCGACGAATTTGTTCGCGGTTACATCGTCGAAATTGTTCCCGAACCATCCACCTCCATTCTGTTTGGCATGGGCGCCATCGGGCTGATTGTGCATGTTTTACGTAAAGGTTCCCGCACTCTAAATTGATTTCAGCACGATGACCCAGATGGGAACGGTGATGGTGCCACAAAGCCTCACGGCAGGCGCCAGACACCGCGCTCGATGTGCAGCAGCAAACCGGATTAACGCAGAGACGCTGAGAACGCCGAGGACCGCAAAGAACAAATGAACTCTGCGCACCTCTGCACCTCTGCGACTCTGCGTTGAAAAGGGGTTACGGCAGGCGCCAGCGGTTGCGGTCAATGTGCAAAAGCAGATTCCGGTCGCGAAGCTCCTGAAGTTGCTGGCGAATCTTTTCTTTGACGTGCTCGTTGTCAGGATGCAGTTCCGCCAACTCGCGCTCGAAGATGTAGGCGTCCGCAGTCGTGAACTGGGTTTTTCCAAGGCGGCGGGACGTAGCGGCGTCTCGGCAGAGCGCCGCAAATATGTCCAGAAACTCCAAGATGGCGGCTTTCTCCCGAAAGCCGCTACGGTCCAGCCGCGTTGGGTGACGGAAATATCCTTCAACGGTTTCACGCGCCGGAATCTTTCGCGCACTTCGGCTGCCGGAGTCACCACTACGCTCTCGCCCCGTGACAACGTAGCGCAGGCGTCCCGCCTGCCTTTGGAGGCATTCGACGGCAGAGCAGGCGAGACGCCCGCGCTACTTTGCGGCGGAGACAGAATCGTCGTGACAATGGCGATGCGGGCCTCGGCGGGGACCCGGTTCAATGGGCGACCTGCCCCGATGTTGTTTATCGGGGTGTTGCAACCAATCCAGCCGGTACGGCGGTCACCAACCACGAAACACCCAAAATGATACAAAAAGACAGGCTGAAACCGGATTTGCCGTGCAAACAGCCGGAAAACGTGCTGTCCAATCACCATGAAAACGTTGCAAGTCGAATTGCCCGACCAGATGGCGCGCGAAGTCGAACAGGCCGTGAAGACCGGCGTGTTCGAGAACACCGCCGAAGTCGTGCGCGTGGCGCTGCGCGAATTCATCTCCCGCCGCCGCTTTGAATTGATGGAACGGCAGCAGTTGGACGATGTTGCCTGGGCGCTGCGCGAAAAATGATTCTACGGCTTGTTTTTATCCAAAAATCATCTAGTTTTTCCTCATGGCGTTTCCGCTCACTGCTTACATTGAAGCCGCTTTGGAACTGGCTAGTTACGACAAGCTGGAGGACGGCTCGTTTGCAGGCGAAATCCCCAAGCTCAAAGGTGTGGCCGCGTTCGGTCAATCGCTGCGTGAATGTGAAAGCGAACTCCGCTCGACCTTGGAGGATTGGATTCTTGTCGGGTTAAGACTGGGGCACAAACTGCCGGTGCTCGCCGGCATTGATTTGAACAAGGTCCAAAATGGCCGGATGGCGACCACTTAAACGGCGCGACTTCATCCGCAAACTCCGCGCGCTCGGCTTCGACGGCCCGTATTCCGGCACCCGCCACCAGTTCATGATCCTGGGCCAGCATCGCCAGACCATTCCCACCAATTCCGAATACTCCGTGCCGCAAATCCGCATGCTCCTCCGGCAGGTGGAATCCATCCTTGAACATCCGGTTTCTTTGGAGGAATGGAATTCTCTGTAAAAGCTCTCTACGCCTTTGTGTCCCCCGCTCGCGACACTGACGCAGGACTCCGCAGAGGTGTTTCCTGATCTTGTCACTCGTCACCCGTCACATGTCACCCACAAAACGCCGTCCGTGATGGACTCGCCGAGGCGCGATTTCTGGCGTAGCGGCGTCTCGGCAGAGCGCCGCCGATAGAAATGCGGCTTTCTGCCGAAAGCCGCTACACCCGCACTTGGGGCACGAATAATCACTGGCCGGATGCCCCGGCTCCAGCCAGGCTGGTCACGGCGTAGCGTAGCGAAGACGGCCAATGTGAATTCAATGGTAGGGCAGAGCTGCTGCTCTGCCGGGGATGGCGGTGCAGCAGCACCGCCCTACCACCAAACCAAGCCACGGCAGACGCCAACGTCAGGAGGCAGACTGAATTAGAAAACACTCACCCATTTCCCGGCAAAGGTCACATGGCCGCTTACCACGGTCCAGGTGCCATTCATCATTCCTTCTCCGTTCACGGGGATTCGCTCTGTTATGGAAACGCTGTTGGTGTAGTAACTTGATTTTTGGCAGTAGGTTTCCGTGTCGACTCCTTGAAAATTCAGGTCAGTATAAACCGCTGGATTCGTATCTTCATTCCGATAAAGCTGGAAGTAGAGGAGCTGGTAGCGTTTGACATTATCGGTTTCCACCGGCCAGCCATCTGTATATTTGCCGGCTTTGAGGGAAACGTGTTCACTGATTACGAAATTGGCACGGTTGGTTTCATCCTGGACCCAACCGATCTCAGCGCTATTGAGAATGTTGCCGTCTTTGTCCAAGACGTAGAGGTCCAAGGGAACCGGAAAGATGTCGCGGGTATCGGTGAGCATTGCCAGATGGGCGCCGGGCGGCCATTGGGTGTGAAAAGCGTCTGCAAGATACTTCAGCATTCCCTTATTTCCCATTCTCATCGTCTTGACGGTCCAGTAATATCCATAACCTTTGCTGAGCCTCCCCCAGGTCACGCCTTGTTGCTGGATGATCAGGCTGAAATTGATTTTTTCGAAGGGGCTGTTTGGACCGGGAATGACTTGGGCACTTGAACTCCAGATTCCAAGCGCGACGGCGACGGTTACAAAAGCAAATGTGGGCAGTTTCATATTCATGAGGTTACGACGATCAATGAACGCTTTTATTCCGGTTCCGAACTGGTTCAGTAGCTGACTATTAACCGAATCTAAAACTGCGCCATCCATAGTCAATCGCGAATCAACACTGAAAAAAGTTTATATCACCGCTACTGGAGCGTGTCAAGCCGCCTCAGCAGAACGCCAGACACCGCGCTCGACATGTAATAACGGTAGGGCAGAGCTGCTGCTCTGCCGGGGATGGCGGTGCAGCAGCACCGCCCTACCGCCAAACCAATTCATGGCAGACGCCAGAGGCCGCGGTCGACGTGGAGCAGCAAGCCAATGTCGCGCAAGACTTGGAGTTGCTGGCGGATTTTATCACGGACGTGGCGATTATCAGGATGTAATTGCTCCAGCTCGCGGGTGAAGGCATAAGCGTCGGTGGTCGTGAAATCCGTTTTCCCGAGGCGGCGGATGGCGTTGAGCACATCCAACGTCCAACCGCGTTGTTTCACGGAAATATCCTTCAACGGTTTGACGCGATGGAATTGCTCCCGGACTTCGGCTGCACTTTCTACTTTGAATTCAATTACGCCAACCCTACGATTTGCGCGTGAAGTTCACCCACTATTTCCTGGCCATGCAACAACGACCGGACCGCGCCATGATCCAGATGGAGTGGATTCAACGGGTGATCGAACACCCCGAAAAAGAGGTTGTGCAACAAGACGGACGCATCCGCCGCTGGGCGCGCATCAATGAGATGGACGGACGCGCGCTTCGTGTTATATTGCTGTCCGACGGCGAGACCGTTCACAACGCGTTCTTCGACCGGACATTTAAGCCATGAAAATACGCTATTTTCAAGACACCGACACGTTGCACATCGAATTCAAGACCGCCGAGGTCGCCGAGACCCGCGACCTGGATGAGAACACGCTTTTGGATGTGGACAAGGCCGGGCGTATTCTGGGCATCACCGTCGAGCACGCCAGCCAGCGCACCGACGTTCCGCGCTTTTCCTACGAGCAAGTCATCGCCTGAGCGCCAGTTCACGGCAATCTCCATTCACCACGACCGAGGTGCAATAGCAAACCAGCATCGCGCAAGACTTGGAGTTGCTGGCGGATTTTATCACGGACGTGGCGATTATCAGGATGTAATTGCTCCAGTTCGCGGGTGAAAGCGTAGGCGTCGGCGGTGGTAAACTCGGTTTTGCCAAGGCGGCGGACGGCGTTGAGCACGTCCAGCGTCCAGCCGCGTTGGGTGACGGAAATGTCTTTCAGCAGTTTGACGCGCTCGAATCGCGCACGGACTTCCTCTGGCGGGACGATGATGGTAGTAGCCGACGTGAGTCGGCTCTGACTTTCCCCGATTTGTCCCGGAGCAGACGGAGCGGACTTACGTCCGCTGCTACGGGTGATGACGACTGGGATCCGCGCGTCCGCAGGGATGCGGTTCACGGCCCGCTTTGCTGCGTCAGGACGCGATAGAAGCGCGCGGTGTACTGATTGGCCGTCAGATCCTGAAAATCAAACTCGCCCGGGCCGCCTTCCTGCACGGGCGCACCCAGCGTGACCCAGTCCGTCAGGTTGGTCGAGGCCTGGATGACGTAGCCCAGGAACGGGTCAGCCGAAAATTGCAGGCGCGGTGTCTGGTTCGTGTTGCTGAGGGCGAGGTCGGCGACGGCCACCGCCGGATGAGCGTAGAGGTCGGGAATCCGGTAGCTGCGATAGCAATAATACCCGGCGAAGGATGGGCTGTGGTTGCTGGGGTCAAACAAGGAAAGGTCGAACACCACTTGCGGCGCCGGGTCGTGGGTCAATTCCCGGATGCGGGCCATCGTCGCATTGGGCGCGTAGGCGCTGGGGTGAACGCCGTTGATGTAGGTGATGTAGGCGTAGGTCACCAGCACGTTCGTCCGCTTGGGAAGAAAGTCCGCATCGCCCATGACCAGCGAGAAAAACCGGTTCGTGTCGGCACCAGTCGAATCCCAGACCTGGGAGATTTGCATGTTCGTTTCGTTGATGCTGTATTCCACCGCGCGACTGTAATTGGTCTGGTCGGCCCAGGGTGGGTCGTAGGGGCTGGCCCTTTGGTCGCCGTTGTCGAACATGAGTATCGTTCCCTGCGGCGTCAACTCTGGCGCGTGCTGCCCGTAATTCCACATGAACGGCGACCCCACCGGCGTGAACAGGTATGGCTGAAAGTCCGGTCCCCAGTTCGCCGGCGGGCCGAGAATCCATTCCAATTGCCCGGCCCTCGAAAATTTGATGACCGCATTCTGGTTGCGCAGCGAAACGATGATGGAATTGTCGTTGGTGTCCTCGACGATGGCGTTGGCGTGCTCATTGTCCACCCCGTACGCCGTGCCGAATTCGTAAGTGAGGTAGGTGATGCGCGTCGGATTCAGCATGTTCAGCGGCGACCAGGCGTTAAGCAACGCGCCATTGGTGGCCGGGATTTCCACCACGGGATTGTCGTCCACATTCACCGTTCTCAGCGGGGCATTGGACGCCGTGCTGCTGGGGAAGTTCGAAACCGACCGGCTGACATCACTCAAATAAAGGATGCTGCCGTGATCCGTCACCACGCCCTCATGTACGTTCACCGGGTAACCCGGGGCCGGCGACCAGGTCTGGACGGTTTGTCCCAGCATATTGATCTTCACCAGATTATTGTTCCCCTCGGTGAACAGGTTGCCGTCGCCAAGTTGGCGCAGGTCAAAACTGACGCCCGACGGCGCCGGGCTGTACCAAACGACGTTGCCGGCATTGTCCATGATGGTCATGTACTGGGCCGTGCTGCCGTTGTGAACGATAAACAGGGTATAACCCGGTTCCATCCGGCTCGGGTCACTTTTCAAAACGGTGCTGTGCGGAAAAGCCGCCGGGAGCTGCGCCGTGACAAAGGTCAGCGATTGCGTGGCCGTGAAAGTGTTCCGTTGCTTGTTGTAAATTGTGACGCTGATATGATTCGTCCGGCCCGGCATGAACCCCAGCAACGTTTCCGAATGTGACGTGCCGAAATCGAAGAAGTCCCTTTCCCAGCTATTGGTGCCGTCGTTGACCTGCACGCTGACCCGGGAACTGACATCGCTGGTCAACGCCAGAACCCCGGCCAACGGCGCACTGGCTGCGGGCGTGAAAGTCGGGCCTGACAGGATGGTTATCGCGCGCGACCAGTTCGGAACGGCCAAAATGGCCGCAATCAAGGAAGCCATAATGAACCGCTCCGCCACAGCCTTCTGAATCATAAACAAAATCAGCGTCAAGCTCGCCGATTTTGACCCCTTGTCAAGTCAACTCAAAACAACATCGCTCCATACGCGCCGTCCGTGATGGATTTGAGCCATTTGGGAAATGGCGAAAAGAATTTGGGCGAAGCCAAAGGCCCGCGAGGGCCGAGCGAGCGGGCGCGAGCGAGTCAGTCCCGATGCGCGATTGCTGGCGTAGCGGCGTCTCGGCAGAGCGCCGCCGATAGAAATGCGGCTTTCTGCCGAAAGCCGCTACACCCGCACTTGGGGCAGGAATAATCACTGGCCGGATGCCCCGGCTCCAGCCAGGTCAGTTTTGGGGACGGACAATTCGGAAAGATTTAACGCAAAGACGCAAAGACGCGGAGTAAGAATTGTAAGCGCCGTCAGGCGCGGCATATTTGTAGAATCACCAACCAACAAATGTTTCAAGCTCCGTCAGGAGCGGCATATGCCGCCCCGACGGGGCTGGGGAAATTTATTGGAATCGTTCGGCTACAAAGATTTCGCTCCTGCGGAGCTACGGCAGACGCCAGAGGTCGGGGCCGGTGTGCTGCAACATCTGAAACGGTTTTTCGTGGTTACGGAATAAAAACCCGGAAATGTCGCCCTCTACGCGGTCTTTACTCCACAAGCTTTACTTCGACCAGCCGACCGCTGATTTCTTCGCTATGCAGGATGGAAGAGAGGCGGTACTCCTGGTTTTCATATTTAATGGTTTTGCTGAAATGATGATTCTCCGGCGGACGATTTGAAGCGCCGAAAGCCATATAAGCATTCTTTGCCGTGAAAAGACGGAGCGAGTTGGGGTCCATGGGTTCGACGGGCGCCCAACCGATGGAGTTGATATAGACCTCCGCCCAACCGTGACCGCTGACATGCGTGAGGTCGAAGGGCTTGTCATCCCTCGGCAGTTTCATGCCATGCGCCACACAGGCGGGAACCCCAGCCGCACGGCAAAGGGTCACAAAAAGACCGCTGTTATGATGACACCCCCCGTAGCGAAGTTTGAGGATTGTCCCCAATTGTCCGAGAGCGGGATCGTCTTTGATGCTGGCATCATAGTGAATGTTTTTCCGGAACCAGTTGAGGATGTTCTGGACGGTCTGGGCGTCGGTCGGACCTTTGACAGTTTTTGCGATCTCCTGGACCTCCGGCAGTTCCGGATCCCACCAGGAATAGTTCAGGAATTTTGTCAGATAGGGCTTCAGGTCTTCAGGGCACACGCCGGCCGGGACCTGGTTCAGCCGGGCGCCGAGACAAAAGGGCTTCAACGTAAGCTTGCCGTCAACATAGAAGGCTTCACCGGGCTTTTGAACGACCTCGATGTAGTCGCGGATTCCCACGTGCCTGGTCCGGGATGAAACGGCATTTGTTACTTGAAAGGTGAAGGTCTGCTGCTCTGTGCTCATCTGGGGTATCAGCAGCCATACAGGCTTCTGTTGTGGCCCTCCCTGTTTCGGGTCGATCTTGAATCGCAGGTCGTAAGTCCGTTCTGCGGTTGCAGCCCGCAATTGGTCGTAAGCGTGCCGGAGCTCAACCTCGCTGCCCTTGAGCGAACCCCGCGGGAGCGTGTCAGACTGCTTGAGAGTTTTCCGCGCCAGTGCAAAATCATCGTTCCCCAATGCCGAGTCGGCCAGTTGCGCCAGGGACCAGCCGGATACACCGTTGCGGCGGACGTTCTCCAAAGCGTTCGTCAAGGACTCCGGCCATTTCCCCTGTTTGCCCTGCGCCCAGGCCAGTGTGCGCCAGGCATATTCGTCTCCAAGACCGTATTGCAGCGCCTTGAGTATGGCGTTCTCGACACCCGCCATGTCCCCGGTTTTTTTGGCCAGGGCGCATTGGCCCATGTAATACGCGTAGCTGTCCTCCGCCCGGACTCGGTTCGAGAAAATGAGCGCCAGCAGGCAGGAGCCGAGGGCAAGGAACTGTGTTAAGCGATTCATTTAGGTTAAACCACGCCAAATCAAAGCCATGCACGGCGGCTCGTCGAGGAAAATCCCCCAAATCACGGCAGACACCAGAGACCGTAAAATGGTTGAAGGTTAACCGCCAAGACGCGGAGAACGCCAAGTTGAAACAAGGAGACAGAAGCCGGAATTCAGAATTCAGAAACCAGAAATCTGTGTTTATCTGTGTGAATCTGTGGCTGAAACTCTTCACGTCCTTTGCGCCTTGGCGGTAAAAAATTGGGGCAGCCTGCTCCGATGCCGTATATCGGAGGAATAATCACTGGCCGGATGCCCCATTTGCCAATATCAAGAACCGGCCCGTTTATGATGCGGGCTTCAACGGGAATGCCCAAAATCTGTTGGACAAGGAAGAAACCGGGGAATAGCGTCGGTTGCGTGAACCCATCCAATCGCACTTATGCGGTTGAACAACCGGCCAGGCCCCACCAATGAAAATCCGCGGCGTTGACTTCGTCATGTATCCGGTGTCCGACCTGGCGCGGGCGGCAAAATTCTATCGCGACGTTCTGGGTCTTCCCCAGGAGGTTTACAGTGAAGAATGGCAGTGGGCGGAATTCAACTGCGGCAACCTTACGCTCTCCCTCAAGGGCGGAGAAAAATTGCCGGAACCGGTTATCGGCGGGCACATCGCCCTGGCGGTTGAGGATGTTCATGCGGCATACGAAGAGCTGAAGCGGCAGGGCGTTCGGATTGTGAAAGAACCCCAGGATTACGGGTGCTGCCAGGCCATCGAAATCCTCGACCCGGATGGAAACCACGTGATTCTGCACCGGCGGGCGGATGGAACTTTTGGCCAGAACTCTTCCTGATTCTTTACCCGCCATGTGGCGAGTTCATATTGCATGAAATAGAAATTTGGCGTCCGGTCGTGGCGGAGGGGGAGCACACGCGCCTCGCGTGTGGTTCGCGACGCCTCGTCGCGGACGTTGGGGAAAGACATTCGACGCGGGGGCGCGTTGAATCGCAGCCGGGGCGGCCGCGCTACCCTTTGAATTGAAACCAAAACCCGCCTTGTCGCGCCGAAATCAGATGAAGGCGGAAGTTGGGGCATGAATAATCACTGGCTGGATGCCCCGGCTCCAGCCAGGCTTGTCACGGCGTAGCGTAGCGAAGACGGATCAGTTTTGGGAGACGAGCAACCTGCTCGCGATTTATCGGAGTTGGGGCAGTAAAGATTGGATTCGCCCCAGGATTCCGTGACCACGCGTGGGCAAATTTGCCACCGGGGTGAAAAAGAGCTTTGCGCAGAGTGTGAAATCAGTTAAATCTTTGGCCTTGAAAGAACTGAATTTTCCTTTAACTTACTAACGCCGGTCAAATTTTGCGATTCATATGGATAAAAAAACAATAATATTGGCTGCGCTTGCCTCGGCAGACGGTGTGACTTATACACCTGTTCAAATTCAAAAAATGTTGTTTTTGATCGACAAACAAATTCCCACATTTGTTGGTGGACCACATTTCCATTTTGAGCCCTATGATTACGGACCGTTTGATGCAGAAATTTATGTATGTTTAGAACAACTCTCTCAGGAAAAGTTGATCGAAATTGTTCGCGAAGAAGGTTTGCGATGGAATAAATATCGGCTCACACCCGAAGGATATCAAAAGGGAATCGTTTTGCTCGGGGAGCTCATGGACGAAGCAAAAAAATATATTCAGGATGTTAATGCCTTTGTGAGGAAACTGTCATTTGCAGAGTTGGTGGCCTCGATTTACAAAGCTTTCCCCGAAATGAAGGTCAACAGTGTTTTTAGAGGATAATGGATGACCGCTGTTGTCGGAATTTACTGCCAAGACGGAATTGTAATAGGTTCTGATAGTTCAGCATCTTTCGCTCACACCCAAGATATTCGGACCATTGAGCAGCGGGTTAAAAAAGTAGAAGTCATCGCTGATCAGGTGATAACAGCGGCCACGGGGCCAGTCGGATTAAATCAAAGATTCGTCGAAATCGTTCGGGATTATTGGACTTCAAAAAAGGGCGGTGGGAAAACACATCTGGAGATTGCAAAAGAACTCTGCGCTGCGGCCTACAAAGATTTTGCTTCGACACAAGCACAACGGGGAATTTATGGCGCGCTGGTCGCTTTTCCTTGCAGCAAGAGCAAGCGCCCGCAGCTTTGCGAATTCCCAATCACGGATTTCCAACCGGAATTTAAGAATGAGAACATGTGGTTTGTATCAATGGGAAGCGGCCAGCTTATAACAGATCCGTTTTTAGGCCTGATGCGGCGCGTTTTTTGGGGCGACTCACCACCAAATCTTACGGATGGAATATTTGCCGCGACATGGACCCTCAAACATGTAATCGAACTTAATCCCGGTGGTATCAATGGCCCGCCACAAATCGCCGTTTTAGATATGCATAACCGGGCGCGGATTCTCAAAGATGATGAACTTCAAGAACATCTCAGCAATGCAGAAGGTGCAGAAGAGCATTTACGAAACTATAAAATAATGCAGCAAGGAAAAGGTGCTCAAAATCTTCCAATACCCCCGGCGGCACAACAGTGACGTCTGAATTTTATTTCAGCGCGATGACCCAGATGGGAACGGTGATGGTGCCGCGCGGCCAAGGGGAAAATTCAATTCCGTGGCGTTCTTTTTGAGAACCAGACTGGCCGGAAATATTTTGGCGGCAAACTGCCGGGTGACGGATGGCATTGAGAACATCCAACGTCAAGCGTGTAGCTGTGCCTCAAAAGACACTCAGGTTAGTTTAGGAGCAACGATCACCTGCACTTTGATCCCACTCTTATTCCCGTTCAAATCGTTCTCTAAACCGCGCGGGTTAGCAATCCGCCCCTCGGGGTCGTATATAAAACAAATCAGAGCCTTACAGTCCGGATGTTCTTGGTATTTCTGAATATCAACAATCAGTTGCTCTCCAACTTCTTTCGCGTGCAAACCCTTTCGAGTCTTCTTAACTTCAACGACGATTTTCTCTTGCTTGAGCAAGAAATCCATGCGCGCGCTGCCGCCAGCGTAACTTGGCGTCCATTCCTCTGGGCGGATATCATCGAAGTGCAAGCACAAAAGGGCATGCAGTAAATCTTGTGTGTCATATTCATCTTCGACATCAAGCGTGGGTCTGCTGTCGTGCCGTTCACGAAGTTGTCGTGAAACCAAATGAAATCTCGCACATACGTTTTCAAGAAGGGCGAAGCTATCTCGATTTGCCATTTCGGATCGCTCGAATCCGTATTCAGAGATTTCCTCAATCATCGACTGAAGGATTTGGCGAGCATCAGCTAACCCGCTGCGGCACGCCTTGATATCAGCATCATCTGGCATTCCTAAATAATAAACTCCAGAGGAAAACGAAATCGCCTGAAAATCGGGGAGGTGGCGGCTTGAGCTACCGAAGATTTTCTCTATAGTGATCTCGGTATCACGCTTCCATTTTATAAACTCTGGCGATACCGCCTCCATTCCATCGAGTTTGCCCGTTGCTTCGATCTGTCGCGTTAACAGTTGCTTCGCCTTATCGCTTTCCATTTTTGGATTGGTAACAGCTATCTCGACCAATTTCCATCATTTTCAAACCAATAATCGCCAGAAATGGCTGTAAGAGTCAGGGCTCTGGCAAACCAAGCCACGTCAGCGGCAATGACCGAATTTATTTCAAGCCGATTATCCAAAGGGGAACGGTGAGCGTCGGGCGGAGCCAGTCCAATTCCTCGCAAACGCGCTCGTAGCTGGGGCCGGAGGATTTGCATTTGATGCGCTCCAACCCGGCTTTGGTGTTGGTGATGATGACGCCGACATCAATCTTGTTGGCGTTGTAGGCCGCCAGAAACCGGATGAAATCCCGATAAATAAATTCGTAGCGCGAAAGTTCTATTTCAACGGCCACATTGTCTTTGAAGAAATCGAAATATTGCGTGTACAATTTGTTTTGATCGAACCGGAAATTTACTTGCCAGCCTTCGGATGCAAACTCGCGGCGCAGGTGCTTACAAAGCGATGTTTTGGGACCGCGAATTTGTGCCTCTTGCGCGTTGACAACAGCTGCAAGCAATGAGGCATAAATTTCTGGCCTCGTTAGCAAATAGTCTTTCGCGTGGTGAAACGAATATTCTGCAATCCTCACGGGCAAACTAGATCAGCCCGCGATCTGCGGCTCAAGGAAAAAATCACGGCAGTTTGCCGAATTGTTCCTCAAAGAAACCACGAAGCATGTGTCTTCCGCTTTCCGTCCAATAGGTTACGTCCTGCTCGATAAAGAACCACTTGGCAAGCAAAAGCACTCGTTCTGCTTTTGCATTACCCTTGAAGAGCTTCAATTCTCCCAAAACTTTCTTGCTGTTCTCGCAATCCCAAATCCGGCGAAGCGCCGCAAGAATCTCTTTTTTGTGTCCGTCAGACAGGGCAACTAGCGCTTTCATTTCGTCCGCCAAGTCGTCATGGCTCGGGGGTTTGTCGTTTCCGTTTTTAAACTTCCTGAAGTTCTGACAGTGGATTACGAAATCGGCCCCCTTGTTTAAACGTGTTGGTCGCGTCAAATAAATCAACGAGCCGTCCGACAGTTCCTCTACATCGTAGCAGTACGTGTTTCGCACTGTCGGAGTTCCAGGTTTTTCATTTATCCAATGTTGAAATACCTCGGCACGAACGGCAGCCCGGTCGGTGGAGCCAATCTCAATCTTAAGATGGGTATGGTTTTTAACTTTATCCATGTTTTAGGCCGAGTTCGGGTTGCGGTTTATGAATCTCGGCGGCGATTCGCTTGGCTGCTGCTTGCGCGTGTGCTTCATCGAGTTCGATGCCGACGCAGCCGCGTTTGAGCCGGAGACTGGCCACCGCCGTCGTGCCGTTGCCCAGAAACGGGTCCAGCACCAGGTCGCCTTCGTTCGTCGAGGCCAACAGACAGCGTTCAACCAAAGCCACGGGTTTTTGGGTGGGATGTTTGCCGAAAGACTTCTCACCGGAAGATGGAGCACCCAGAGTCCAAATCGAACTTGAACAGAAGGGAACGCCGACTTTTTCTTCCGGATTTGAACAGAAGGAAACGGAGGAAACGAAGGATTTTTCTTTTTCCGCTCCGGCAAGGTCTTTGTTCTCTTCGTTTGCTTCTGTTGAATCGGGAACGGAGATTTTTCCTTTTTCTGATTCCAAGCCTGCTTCGTTTTCTTTGTTAGCTTCTGTAAAAAATTCTTCTTTCCGCCAGACGGTCTTCATCTGTTTGCCGGTGACTTTCCGCATTTCCTGGTAATTGAAGACATGTTTGCTTTTCTCGTTTTTTGCGGCCCACAACACCGTCTCCGTCGAGTGCGTGAAGTAACGGCAGCTCAGGTTCGGAGGCGGATTCGGCTTTTCCCAGGCGATGTCGTTCAGAATCTTGAACCCGAGCTGTTGCAGGGCGTAGCCGATGCTGAATATGACGTGGTGCGTGCCGGTCACCCAAATCGTGCCGTTGGGCTTGAGCACGCGCTGACAGCGTCGCAGCCATTCGGTATTGAATTCGTGGTTCAGTTCCGGTCCGCGCGAGACGTCCCAGTCCCCTTTATCAACTTTGACCATTTTGCCGGCGTGACAGGTGATGCCGCCATTCGAGAGAAAATATGGCGGGTCGGCAAAGATGGCGTCGAACCGGCCCTCGGGATATTTGGCGGCAATGGCGTCCAACAATTCCAAGCAATTTCCGCAATAAAGGCGGACGAAGGGGGTGTCGGAGGAGAAGACGAGGCGCGGCAACGTAGCGCAGGCGTCTCGCCTGCTTTGCGAGGAAACGTCCAATGATGCAGGCGAGACGCCTGCGCTACGAGAATTGCCGGCGGAAGATGCAGCCGGGACGGCTGCGCTACGGGGTTTATCGGGCAGAGCAGCCGGGACGGCTGCGCTACTTTCTATGCTGCCATCTTCACGGAGGGTGAAATGCGACGGGGCAATGAAATGCGGATGGGAAAAGTCAGAAGTCGCCAGTCCCGAGTCCACAGTCGAGGAGTGCGGGGCTGACTTTGGACTTTGGGCTTTGGACTCGGAACTGTGGACTTTGGCAGCCGGCTTCGGCGGTGGTTTCCGGTAAAGGGGTTTTGTTTTGCCCGTCACTCGTCTCGCGTCACTCGTCACTCCTTTTGGCTGGCGTTTGGCTGGTTTGGCTTTCTTCGGCACGCCGGGATCAATTGATCAGATCAGCGATCCAGATCAAGTTCAAACCGATTTAACCGCAGAGAACACAGAGAACACAAAGAAACTCTCAACCCTCAACGCTCCCTGCCCGCCATAGCCTCGGCGACGGCGGGAACCCTCAACCTTCGCAAAAGCGGCACGCCGGGAGCAACTCATTTTGAAGGTGGCAAGTGACGAGTGACGGGTGACAAGATTTTCATTCCGGCAATTCGTGTGAATTCGTGAAATTAGCGTCAAAGCGTCGGGGCTTTTTTTGCGCGTTTTGAGCCTTTGGGCGGCCATGGTTTCATTAGCCGTTTGATTTTGCCGTCTGAATTTGCCGTCTAAATTTGCTTGTGCCGGTAGCCCGGGCTCATTACCCTTCGGTATCGGAAGCAGAAAAACCTGAACCCAACCTGCGTTGGGCCGTTTTTCCCAATAGCGTTGGGCCGTTTTTCCCAAACAGAAAGGCAGTCTATGAAAAAAATATTCGCAGTTCTCCTGTCGTCAGCCGCGCTTTGTCAGGCGGCGTTGATTCCCATCGGCATCTCTCCCGCCGATACTGATTCGGCCATCGGCCTGAGCCCGTCCAACGAGGTTCCCGCCGTGCTTAACAGCGCCGGCTCCGGCGGGCCCATCTCCGGCGGTCTGGTGTATGATACCGACACTTACACGTTGATGCTGACCGTGGGTTATGGTTCCGCCGCGGGGTTTACGGATTTGACCGGCCCGGCCACGAGCCTGACGCTCAATGGTCCGGCCGCGACGAACCAAAATGCCGCGGTGCTGTTCGATCTGGCGGCGCTTGGTTTTCCAGCCGTCAATCCCGCCCAAGGCGGCGTCATCTTCGGCAACGTGGTCGTTCCCACCGATGAGGTGGCGGACCTGCTGGCCGGGTTTGACTACATCAACATCGGCACAACCAACGAGCCCAGTGGCGAGATCCGCGGGCAGCTGATCCCGACGATACCCATCATCGTCTGTCCGAATCCCACCACGAACGAGTGCAGCACACCCGCCGTGGTATCGGTGCAGATAAGCGATCCGGCAGGGTACGCGATGACCGCCGTCTGGTCGTTGAATGGCACCCCGCTGCAAACCAACCAGGTTCCCGCGAGCCTTCCGGCCATCACAACGAATATCGTGTTCACCGCCGGATTGCCGCTGGGCACCAACCTCATCGAGATCGCGGTCACTGATTCCGCGAGTAATACCGTGTCCTGCTCAACCACCGTCACGGTCGTGGACACCATCGCGCCGGTGATTGAGAGCGTGAGCGCCTCGTTCAACACGAACTGCCCAGCGGTTGACGAAATGGTGATGGTCACGGTCAGTGCCACGGTGACCGACAATTGCGGTCCAACCTGTTGGAAGATCATCGGCGTGCAAAGCAATGAGTCCGGCAATAAATCGGGCAATTGCTATACTTCGCATGACTGGGAGATTTGTTGGGGCCATACGGTATTCCTGCGTGCCGGCTATGTTTATACCATCACCATCCAGGCGAAAGACGCCGCCGGCAACCTTTCCGACCCAAGCACGGTCACGGTGACCGTGCCGAAATGCCTGGAGAAGGGCCAGGGGAAGTGCCCGGAGAAAGGCCAGAAGAAGGGCAAATAGCTGTCCGGAGCGTTTAGTCAGTCTTGCAGAGGGAGGCCAGCCGGCCTCCCTTGTTTTTTCGGCGCAGTGCGCGAGCGGGGTTGACAGATCAACGATCCAAATCAAGGGAATTGTTGAGGCCTCACGCCAAGGCGCCAAGGCGCGGAGGGTTTAACCGCTAATGCACGCTCATGAGCGCTGATCCTCCTTCGTCCCGCAATGCGAGACTATGGAGGACAGGTAAGCGAGGATAAGCGGTTCGTTGTTTTTTCCGACTCCGCCCCCTAAAAACGAAACAGCGCAGGCGGATGGTCCTGCGCTGTCCGTGAAAGTCCTGCGACGCGGTTCAGTCAACCGGACCGCCGCAATTCGTGAAGCCGAGGAACAGCACGCTGATGACGTTTTGTGACGGAAGCTGGTAGCTGATGATTTGCACGTCAGCGAAACCAACGATGTGATAAAGCGTGTTATTGCCCTGACTTTGTGCCTGGTCCCAAACGGGCACGGTGATGACCATGCTTTCCAGGTTGTCCAGCGCGTCGCGCACGCTTTCGCTGTTGGAGACGCCGGGTTTGCCTTGCACCCAACTGCCTGCTTGCACCTGGTTGTTGCCGGAATTGAAGGGATCAACGTAGGTGAAACTGTTACCGGGCGGCGTGAGGCTGTAAACGAGTGCCAGTTCTTTGGGGCTGCCCGCCCAGGTCAGCCAGCCGAAATTGCCGGGCTGCGAGCCGTTGAAAATATTGGTGATGACCGTGCCGGGCTGGGCATTGGCCAGGGTCTGCACCGACAAGGCAATGGGATAAAGGTCGCATTGGGCGCGCGCGACACCGGCAAACGCCAAAAGACCGATAGACAAGGCTGACAAACGACTAATCAGATTTGAATGTTTCATAGACTGGTATTGATTTGTGTTTCCATGTTTCCCTGAGGTCCGGTTGAAATTCAGGACTCCCAGGCGTGGATATACTGTAACCGTCACGGACAAGAATTCAAATGGACCGGAAGGCAAGTCCGAGGGCGAAAAGCGCGCGGGGCAGGCAAAACATTGGACACCGAAATTCAACCACCAAGGAACGAAGGTTTTAACGACGGATGGACATGAATGGACATGGATATTTTCCAGACATGGATAAAAATCAATTGTCAGGGTTTTGAAATATTTTTTTAATTTGGCGGGTCGGCAGGCCGGCGGCTCCGAATTTTCGGGGCGCGCACGAATGCGGATGAAGATTGAATCTCACGCCAAGGCGCCAAGACGCAAAGGAGTTGGTCCGCAGATTTCGCCGATTAACGCAGATTTTTTTACCCGCCACTCGTCACCCGCCACTCGCCACTCGACTCGTCACCTGTCACCTGTCTTTAGTCGCAGGGTGAAGGAATTGGCTCGGGAGTTGTAGGCGCCGCTACTGGTTGAATCCTGGTTGGAGTTGCCCCGGCGGGAATGCTGCAGCAGGACCAGCAGCAGCAGGACCGACAGTATGAAGCACGCCAGCATCAGTATCCACATATGATGAGCGACAGCCGCGGGAGCGCCAGCGGTGGGAGCGCCGGTAGCGGGAGCAGCCACCGGAGTTGTTGGCGCCGGGGCGGTTTGCGGAGTCACCGCTTTTTTGGAAACTGTCCCGGTTGCGTTGGCTGCGGATTTGCCGGGTTGTTTCACCACGGCCTCGGAACGTGTGACCGGTACCGGTGGCGGCACGGTTTGCGGGTGGTCCAGCTCGTACATCTTTTGTTCCAAAGCCACACGGGCGGCGGCTTGGGCCGGGTTATCGTTCGCCCGGACGGAAATGGAACTCACACCAAGGACGACGCACAAACCCAAAATGAGCTGGATGGGGTTGGCATTGAACTGATGCGCCTGTTGACTCTCTCTTTTGCAATGTTTGTTATTTTTCATAATGTCAAAATTCTAGGCAGTATTTAACAGAAATTGGACAGAAGCTTAAGGAATAAGGGACGGATTGCGGGTTTTTAGGGGTGAATTGCGCTTTTTGAGGGATGGATTCGTTGACCGGAATTGACAATGAGTGTTGCGTAACCGCAGAAAACACAAAGAATTCTAACCACGGATGGACACGGAGTTTTGCCGCAAAAATGCGCAGAAGGCACAAAACATTAAACGCAGAGGCCGCGGAGAAACGCGGAGATTCGCAGAGGATTTTTTCCCTGCGTTTCTCTGTGTCCTTTGCGTCCACCCTCCGCAGTACTGCTACGGAGGACGGGTGCTCTGCGTTAAAATTGGTTTTGCCAGCGGCTTTTTTCGGCACGCCGGGACCAACTCCGAAAGTTTTCGCGAGTGGATTGACAGATCAGCGATCCAGATCAAGGGTTTTTACGCGAATTGCGCGAATTGCCGCGAATTTCTCTTTGCAGAATTCAATTCGTGTGAATTCGTGAAATTAGCGTCAAAGCGTCCGGGCTTTTTTGCGCGTTTTGTCCACCCTCCGTAGCAAGGCTACTGCGGAGGACGGGAGCCTTTTTCCGCCTGCATCAGATTGCGGCGCGACAAGTGTGGCTATGAATTTTTTCGCGTGTTTTCCGCCGTCGCCGAGGCTATGGCGGACCGGCGTGTGATTCACGGTTTCAAGAATTCGTTTCTACCTTTGTCCACCCTCCGTAGCGAGGCTACTGCGGAGGACGGGCGCTCTTTGTGATCTTTGCGGTTAACGTCAGGCGGACACGCTGAAAACTTGACAGCCCCCGCCATCTTATTCAGGGTTGGAACCGTCAAGTTTAATCAAACCAATCGCATTACAAATAAAGCCGCTTTATGAAGAAATTATTCATTCCCGCCTCGATGGCGTTGACCGCCATGTTGTTGCTCACCGGCTGCCTGGAATTGCATCTCGGCGGCGGCGCCAAGACTGAAGCCCAGTACCAGAACCCCACCGTCGGCCAGCAGTTGATTGACCTGCAGCGGGCCAAGGACGCCGGAGCCATCTCGGCCGACCAATACGAAGCCCAGAAAGCGAAGCTGCTCGGGAACAAATAGCCCGGAGCATTCAAAAACCCGGTTGAACAACGAAGACGCGAAGACGCGGAGATAAACTCTCAACTTTCAACTCTCAACTTGCCTTAACCGCAGAGAACGCAGAGAACACAAAGAATTCCTTTTTACTTTGCGCTCTTTGTGCTCTTTGCGGTTGAAGTTTGGGCCTTTTGCGCCTTTTTCCGCCTGCATCAGACTCCCGCCGTCACTGTGCTTCCACCTTCTCCCGCATTGCGGGATTCGGTACGACAGGCAGGTGACAAGAAAATTTCATTAACCACGGCCTGTCCGCCGTAGCCTCGGCGACGGCGGAATGGACACGGCGTAAAGCCGCGTGGCGGCCACGCCGCTATACGCGGGTATTTCCTTGACTCGGGCCGGGCAGGCGGTATCATGCAGACGACCGGCAACCAACAAAGAAGCAGTCCAATAAAAACAGTCACAATCCATTTTGTTCTGGGCTGCATCACCCTTTGCGCGGGCTTCGACATTTCACGGGTCGCTGCGGCCCAAACCCGGACCCTGCGCGTCGTCACCTACAACATTGAGGACGATATCAATGGCGCAACCACGCCGCGCCCGGGTTTGATTGCCCCGCCCGCCAACCCCAATAATGTGCAGGCCGGCGGTGTGCTCGAGGGGATTGGGGAAGAGATTCTGGGCAGCGACCCGGCCCAGCCGCTCGACGTCCTCGCCCTGCAGGAGACGACCAGCAACCCGATTACCGTCACCCCCATCGTGAACGGCTTGAACTCGTTCTATAACGCGCCCGGCATGTATGCGTTGAGTCGTTATCAGGCCACGGAAGAAGGCGGCGACGTCGCCGATGGGAACGGCCCGAACGCGCTGGTTTACAACACCAAAACCTTGCAGTTGCTGGCCGCCGTCCCGGTGGATCCGCCGGGCGGCACCAGCTACCTGGGCTCCAGCAGCGGCGAGTATCGCGAGGTGATGCGCTACGAGCTTGCGCCGGCCGGGATGACGCCAACAGCAACGAACGAGTTTTACGTTTATGTGAGCCATTACAAATCGAGTTCTTCAGGCATAGAAGCCACCAACCAACTTTACCGCAATGAAGAGGCGGTAATCATCCGTAACGACGAAGCGAACAATTTGCCCGCCACTGCCCGGGTGCTTTACGTGGGCGATTACAACATCACCACCAGCGGCGAGGCGTCGTATCAAACGATTTTGTCCAACACCGCCCCGAACGGCATACAACAGGGACAGGGCGTTGACCCGCTCAATCCGTCGGGCGCTACTTCCTTTGATTGGTCCGCCAATTCCAACCTCAGCATGAAAACGGACTCCTCCACCAGTCTCCATTACCGGGATGATTTGCAGGTGATGACGACGAATGTTTACTACGGCGTTGCGGGCGGGTTGGCGCTGGTGCCCGGGACGTATCACGTGTTCGGCAACAACGGCACGACGCCTTATAAAGGCAGTGTAAACTCCGGTTCCAATACCGCGCTGAATAGCGATCTGGCCTCGGGCGCGCCCATCAGCGCAGCACAGCTTTATCTGGACCTCACCGACGCGAGCGATCACCTGCCCGTGGTGGCCGATTACACCATCCCCATCTCCGTGCCGGCGCCGGTGTTGCAATCGGTGACCGGAACCGGCGGCACGGTGGCATTCACCTGGAGCGCAGTGGTCAGCGCGGTCTATCAACTGCAATACCGCACGAATCTGGTTCAAGGCGACTGGAGCAACCTGGGGAGCGCCATCACCGCGACCAACGCCGTCATGTCCGCGGCCGATTCCATCGGGCCGGACCCGCAGCGGTTCTATCGTCTGCTGGTGCCGTAACCGGGAAGGAAGATTTAACTGGGAAACCGGGTTGAACAACGAAGACGCGAAGACGCGGAGACAAACTCTCAACCAGCCTTAACCGCAGAGAACGCAGAGAACACAAAGAATTCCTTTTTACTTTGCGCTCTTTGTGCTCTTTGCGGTTGAAGCTTAGGCCTCGCAGAACTCGGCCCTCCGATAATCCGGTTTGTGCCTTTTGCGCCTTTTGGCGGCAATGAATTTTTTACCCGCGTCAGCGATGCCAGCCACCGCCGCCGCGGTAGCCGCCCCGGTAACCGCCACCCCAACCGCCGTGGTAGCCGCCCCGGTAACCGCCACCCCAACCGCCATGGTAATAACCGCCGCGATAGCCGCCGCCGAATCCGAATGAAAATGACACCGGCGGATAATACCATCCGCTGTAATACGGATAGCAACCGTAGGCCGGATAATAATTGTTGTAATACTGATACGTCTGGGTGTCGGGAATGACATAGACCGTCGAGGAGGGAACGGTCTGGACATAAGTCACCGTGGGTTGCGCCACGACCGTTGAAGTTTCGGCGCTGCGGGCATCCGGGCTGCCCGGCTGCGACATCGTGACTGTAGCCGGGGCCTGCGGCGCAGTCTGGGCGGCGGCCTGGGTCACCCGCTGGCGCTGGTTCAGCATGGTGGTGAGGACGGCATCGGAAACTCCCTGCTGCTTCAAATAAACGATTTCAGACGCGTTCAAACTGTAAATCGTCCCGGAATTCTGGATGTAGGCGACGATGGTGTTTTCACTCACTTTCGCCTTCGAAAGCTGGATGATTTGCGGCACGCCGTAGGACAATTGGACGGGTGCGGTTTGGGCGGCACTGGTGGGGGTGGAATCCTGTGCCGGAACGTTGCGCGCTGCCAGGACGAGCACAGCGGCGATGGCAACTGTCAAAAACAAGCCGGTAGAGGTTCGTGTATTCATAAAATCAACACCTGTCAATTCAACACCGCATACTCGCGCGAGTTGCGCGGGTTGTCAACTGGGCGGAATTGGAGTGATGGAGTGTTGGAAGTTCGATGTTCGATGTTTTGACCAACTTCAGGCAAACGCCTTGGGCATCATCACGGGCGGGCCGACGCGGCGTTCGTAGTCGAGGATGATGCGGACGGCTTCCGCCGGGTCGTCGGTGACCTTGAACAGGTCGAGGTCGCCCGGGCTGACATGTTCGTGCCGGTCCTGCATTTCGGCCTTCATCCAGTGCACCAGTCCCTTCCAGTATTCGCTGCCGAAGAGGATGAGCGGGAATTGCGGGACGCGCTCGGTTTGCACGAGGGTCATGATTTCGAAAAACTCGTCGAGCGTGCCGAAGCCGCCGGGCATGTAAATGAAGCCGAGGCTGTACTTGGCAAAACAGACCTTGCGCGCAAAGAAATAGTGGAAGTGCAGCGGGAGGTTGACGAAGCGGTTGCCGGCCTGTTCCCGCGGCAATTCGATGTTGAGGCCGACGGATTTGCCGCCACCCTGCGCCGCGCCCTTGTTGGCGGCTTCCATGATGCCCGGTCCGCCACCGGTGATGACTGCGAATTTGTGTTTGGCGAGATCTTTGGCGATGTCGCAGGTGGCGCGGTAATACTTGTCGCCGGGTTTCGCCCGCGCCGAACCGAAAATGGTCACGGCCGGACCGATTTGGGAAAGCGTTTGGAAGGAATCCACGAACTCGGCCATGATGCGGAAAATGCGCCAGGGGTCTTCGCGCATGCGAAAGGTGGTGTCGCTCATGGCCGGAGCATAGTCGCGGCGGCGAAAGGAGACAAGCCGTGGCTTGTGTTCGTCCTCCTCCTCGTTCTCGTCCTCGTCATCGATCCGATGATTTCGAGGACGAGGACGAGGAGGGAAAAAGCAAACAGGCCGGAGAAACGGAATCCTCCGGCCTGTTGCGTTTTTCGGTTCCTCAAGAGCAGCCGAGGCTATCGCCGCAGTTCAGGCATTTGAAGCAGGCGCCGTTGCGGACGGCGACATGGCCGCAGTTCGGACACGTGGGCGCGTCCTGCTGGAAGTGCGCGATGGAGTCGTTGAGAGATTTAACCGCGCGGGCGGGCCCGGGCGCGTGATGGCCGTTGCCGTTGCCGGGTTCCTTCATTTCAAGCACGTCGGCGTCTTCGGCCAACTGGAGTTCAGGCACCGGACGGTTCACTCTTTTTTTTTCTTCTTCGAGCAAACCGGGCATGGCGAGTTCCGGCTGCGCGCGATTGGCCGCAACCGCTTCGCGGTAGCCGGGAATGAATTGCAGCGCCAGCCAGCGGAACACGTAGTCGGTGATGGAGGAGGCGTTGCGGATTTCGGGATTTTTGGTGAAGCCGCTCGGCTCGAACCGCTGATGCGCGAATTTACGGACGAGGGTTTCCAGCGGCACGCCGTATTGCAACGCAATGCTGGTGAGCGTGCCGATGCTGTCCATCAAACCGCCGATGGTCGAACCTTCCTTGGCCATCGTGATGAACAATTCGCCCGGCTGGTGGTCCCCAAACAATCCGACCGTCATGTAGCCTTCATGGCCGGCAATGTCGAATTTGTGCGTGACCGCCGTGCGCGTGTCCGTGAGACGGCGGCGGAGCGGCTTGCCGGCTTCGATGCGCAGTCTGGCAACTTCGGTTTCAAGTTCCTTGATGCGGGCTTCCAGCGTGGAAGCATTGGCGGAAGAAGTTTTGCCGCCACCATCGCTGGTCTTTTTGGTGTTGAGCGGTTGCGAGCGTTTCGAGCCGTCACGGTAAATCGCCACGCATTTCAGCCCCATCTTCCACGCCTGAACGTAGGTGTCGCGGATTTCCTCGACGGTGCTTTCGTGCGGCATGTTAACGGTCTTGGAAATGGCGCCGCTGATGAACGGCTGCGCGGCGGCCATCATTTTCAAGTGCGCCAGATAATGGATGCTGCGCTTGCCGCGATACGGCTTGAAGGCGCAATCGAACACCGGCAAATGCTCCGGCTTGAGGCCGGAACGCGGCCGCGACGCCTCGTCGCGTTTAGCCGATGCCGGCGGGGCGCCAACGCCACTTTTCTGCGACGGGGCGTCGCCGCCACAATCAACGTCTTCAATCGTGTCGAATTTTTCGATGTGCGCGATGATGTCTTCGATTTCCTTCGCGCCGTAGCCGAGACGGCGCAACGCGTCGGGCACGCCGCGATTGACGATTTTCAACATGCCGCCGCCGGCAAGGAGCTTGTATTTGACCAGCGCGATGTCGGGTTCGATGCCGGTTGTATCGCAGTCCATCAGGAACGCGATGGTGCCGGTCGGGGCGAGCACGGTGACCTGCGCGTTGCGGCAGCCGTGCTGGCGGCCTTTGGCGAGCGCGCCTTCCCAGGTTTTGCGCGCCTCGTCCTTCAAATAATTGAATTCCTGGCTCGGCTGGATTTGTTCGACGGCGTCGCGATGCTGTTGAATGACGCCGAGCATGGATTCGACGTTGTCCTTCGCCAGCGGATTGGACACGTGCGCGCAACGCGCGTCGCGGTAACCCGGAAACGCGCCGATGTTCGCGGCAATTTCCGCGCTCTGCTCGTAGGCGTGGCCGGTCATGATGGCCGTGATCGCGCCGGCCAGCGCGCGGCCTTCGTCGCTGTCATACGGCAGGCCGTAGCTCATGCACAGCGAGCCGAGGTTGGCGTAACCGAGGCCGAGCGTGCGGAAGATGTGGGAATTTTCCGCGATGTCCTTCGTCGGGTAACTGGCGTTGTCCACCAGAATTTCCTGCGCGGTGATGAAAATGCGCACAGCGGCCTTGAACCGTTCCACGTCAAATTTGCCGTCTTCGCGTTTGAACTTCATCAGGTTCAGCGACGCGAGATTGCAGGCGGTGTTGTTGATGAAAACGTATTCGCTGCACGGATTGGTGGAGTGAATCGGCTCGGTGCCCTTGCACGTGTGCCATTTCTGGATCGCGCCATCGTATTGCATGCCCGGGTCGCCGCAAACCCACGTGCCCTCGGCGATTTTGTAGAGCAATTTCGCGGCGTCCTTCTTTTCGAGCGGCTTGCCAGTGGTGATGGAACGCGTCCACCATTCCTTGCCGGCGAGCGCAGCCTGCATGAATTCATCACTGGCGCGCACGGAAAGGTTTTCGTTTTGATACATCACACTGCCGTAGGCGTCGCCGTTGTAGGAACCATCGTAGCCCTGCTCGATCAGCGCCCACGCCTTCTTTTCCTCCTTCTGTTTGGCGTCAATGAATTCCTCGATGTCGCCGTGCCAGTCGCGCAGCGTGTTCATTTTGGCCGCGCGGCGGGTTTTGCCGCCGGATTTCACGACATTGGCAACCTGGTCATAAACTTTCAGAAAACTCATCGGGCCGCTGGGCCGGCCACCGCCGCTGAGTTTTTCCCTGGCCGAGCGGATCGGCGTAAGGTCCGTGCCCGTGCCGGAGCCGTATTTGAAGAGCATCGCTTCGCTGCGGGCGAGGCGCATGATGTCTTCCATGTTGTCCTGGACCGACTGGATGAAGCAGGCGCTGCCTTGCGGATATTCGTATTGGGTGGTGGCGCGCTCGACCTGGCGCGTCTTGCGGCTGTAAAACCAGTTGCCCTTGCAGGAGTTTTTGCCGATGCCGTATTCAGGGAACAGCCCGACGTTGAACCAGACCGGCGAGTTGAACGCGCCGTATTGGTTCAGGCACAGCCAGGTCAGTTCCTCGTGGAAAATCTCGCCGTCCGCCTTGCTGAAATAGCCGTCCGCGACGCCCCAATCCGCAATCGTCCGGGAAATGCGATGAACGAGCTGGCGCACCGAGGTCTCGCGCTCCGGCGTGTTTAGTTCGCCGTAAAAATACTTCGAGACGACCACCTTGGTCGCGAGCAACGACCACGACTTTGGCACCTCGACATTTTCCTGCTTGAAAATGACCTTGCCCGCGTCATCGGTGATTTCGGCGGTGCGCCGGTCCCATTCAATCTGGTCGAACGGTTTGACCTTCGGATCGCTGAAAACGCGCTCGACGCGCGCCGATTTTTTCGCCGCGCCGGCGTTACGCTTGACATGGCGACCTGCCGCCACCGTTGCGGGACGACGACTGCCTTTCTGCGACGCCGGAACCAACACCTCTTCGCGTGCGTCAATCATGAATTTTTCCTTTCGCGGCGGTCGAAATTTTATTTTGTGACAAATCACCCGACCGCCTTAACACAGAAGACCGGTCGGGAAAATCAACTTCTCAGCCCGCTATTTCGGATTTTCGCCGACCGCCCAATTCCAAGCGAAACCCCATTTAGTGGGCAACGAACGGAGAATATGCCCAACATATTGTGGTTGCAAGAAAATTTTTAATAAAAGTTACGGGAACGATATTCCCAAACAAAACCCGGTAAATCTCGCGCCGGCATTGCGCAAACGACAACTTATTCGCCGTTGTGAACAAAAAATTCAGCGCGATTTTTTTTTGCGTGACGGCGAAAATTTCCCGGAGTGTTTCCGTTGCGGCAATTTGAATTTTCGTATCGGCTCGACGGTTTTCGGGCGCGGTTTGGGCACGAGCACCATCGGGCAACCTTCGTAACCAAACGCCCGGCGCAATTCGCCGGACAGATATTTTTTGTACGGGTCGGAAAATAATTCGTCGCGGTTGATGAACAGCAGAAATGTCGGCGGCGCCTGCCGCACCTGGGTCGCGTAAAAAAACTTCAGCCGGTGCCCCGCCGCGCTGACCGGCTGGCGGCGCTCGATGGCGTCGCGCAGCGTGCGGTTCAGAATTGCCGTCGGAATTTTCTGCTGCAACTGCGCCGCGACGTAGCGCACGGCTTCAAGCAGACGTTCGAGGTTGAAACCCGACGTGGCCGACGTGAAAATGACCGGCGCGTAATCGAGGAAAAACAATTTGTCCTGCACCCACTGGCCGAATTCGCCGAGCGTGGATATTATCTTTGCCTGGCCTTCGCGCCGTTCCTTTTTATTGCGGCGCGCGATTTCCTCTTCGCGCACCTGGCGGACGGATTCCGCCACCAAATCCCACTTGTTGACGACGACGATGCAGGCCCTGCGCTCTTCAACGATTTTGTCCGCAATCTTTTTGTCCTGTTCCAAAATGCCGGCCTCGGCGTCCAAAATCAGCACGGCGATGTCGCAACGTTCGATGGAATCCACCGCGCGCTGAACGCTGAAAAACTCGACTGAATCATCCACCCGCCGCGTTTTTCTCATGCCGGCGGTGTCAATGAGGACGTATTTTTGCCGGACCCCGCCGGTTTCGACCTCGAACGGCACGTCAATGGAATCGCGCGTCGTGCCCGGCACCGGACTGACGATGACCCGGTCGGATTGTGTTAACGCGTTGATAATCGAGGACTTGCCGACGTTGGGGCGGCCGACAATCGCTAGTTTCAATATGTGCGAGTCAGTTGTCAGTAGTTGGTAGTCAGTAGTCGAAACATCTGTACCGTCTGCGTTGCTACTGACTGCTGACTGCTGACTGCTGACTGTGGGCAAAAGCGCCACCGCCGCGTCCATCAACGGCTCGATGCCTTCGCCGTGAATCGCGCTAACCGGGAAAATCTGGTCGAAGCCGAGTTGGGAAAATTCGTCCAGGCCGGTTTCCGCGCAGCTCGTGTCCACCTTGTTGACCGCGACCAAAACGGGTTTGCCGCTGCGCCGCAATTTTTCCGTGACTTCGCGGTCCAGCGGCACAATTCCCTCCTGCACATTGACGACGAGAATGATGACATTCGCGGACTCGATGGCCAAATCCACCTGTTCCATCGCCGCCTTGACGATGACATCGCCCGCCTTTTCGCGCCGCAACAGGCCGATGCCGCCGGTGTCCACGAGCGTGAAGGCGCGCCCGTGCCACTCGGCTTCGGCGCTGATGCGATCGCGCGTCACACCCGGTTCGTCATGGACGATGGCAATGCGCCGTCCGACGATGCGGTTGAACAGCGCGGACTTGCCGACGTTGGGGCGGCCGACGATGGCAATCAGATTTGACACGTGACCAAGATGGCGGAGTTCGCGCTGGCGCGGAAGGCAAAACCGGCATCCGGGCGTTGTCCCCGGAACGTCGCATTTATGCGGCAGCCCGGGATACGATGCACTGTTCTGCTGGATGAATCCGACGTTTCTTCCCGAGAAAGGCATCTTCGAGGGACAGTGGCAAGATGTGTCCCGCCGGGATGGAATTGAATTGTCTTGCTTTTGGGGGCGTTTGTGTCAGAAACGTCCGCAGTGAATCGAATGATTCACTGTCTTACCCAACAAAAACCTCAGCAAAAAGGATTCTGTTATGAATGATAATGCAAGCTCAGCAGCGGGTACAGCCATGGGTTTGGGACTGGTTCTCTTTGTCCTTCTCATCTCTCTGGCGTTTTACGTGTTTTACTGTTTTTGTGCCAAACGCATTTGTGAGAAATGCGGCGTGAACCCCGGCATCCTGATCTGGATTCCCATCGCCAACCTGGTTCCCCTGCTCCAGGTGGCCAAAATGCCGATCTGGATGATCATTCTTTTTCTGGTCCCGATTATCAACCTGATCGTTGCCATCATGATGTGGGTGAAAATCTGCCAGGCGCGGGGGAAAAGCGGCTGGCTCGTCATTTTGCTGATCATCCCGATTGCCAATTTGATTTTTCTGCCTTACCTGGCTTTTTCGGAATAACAGCTAATTCAGTTTGCGCATCAGGATTTTCGCCCGCCACACCCAGACGCGGTCGCGCTTGCGCTGGAAGGCCGGGGCGTGCACGTCGTCGGCCACGACATCCTTCAATTCCGTCCGCGCCAGATCCGGCTGGTTTTTGGCGAGGTAAAGCCCGGCCAGTTGCACCTTGGCGCGCGCGTAGGAATGTTCCGCGGTGACCTGCCGCCACATTTGGAGCGCCGAATCGGTTTCGCCGAGCGCGGCCAGCGTTTCGGCCAGCGCCATCATCGTGTAGCCGTAATCATGTTTCGGATTTTCGGCGATAACGCCTTCGAGCAACGGACGCGCTTCGGCGGCGCGTTTCTGGCGGAGCAGGCATTGGCCGAGATGGGCGCGGGTGTCAAGGTCCCGCGGATCACGTTCGAGCGCGGCGCGGTAGCAAGCCCCGGCCTGGTCGAGTTTCCCCTGTTGAAAATAAATGTCGCCGAGTTGCGAGTGGTGGTGCGCCTTGTCGAGGTGATGAATTTGCGCCTGCAATTCCTTGATGCGGCGGCGACTGTGCGCGCCGGGCAGTTCAAATCCGTGCGTGGCGGACGGCACGGCGCGATAGACGAAAAAGTAGTAGAGGACCGCCGACAACCCGAAGCCGATGAAGATGAAAACCGCCCAAAACCACTCCTGCCGCCGCACCGCGTCAACGAGCATCCAGACCTGGAAGGCGAACACCAGCAACAGCCACGGATTGTAAATCAGATATTCAAGATTTAACGCATCCGAAATCAGCGAGGCGAACATGCTTTGAGATTAGGCGCGCCGGCAAAACGAGGCAATCAAACTTCATAACGGATGGCCCAGGCCGCTCCGCGGAATGACTAATTTCCTAAACCATAATGACGAAAGAAACCCAAAGTCCGACCCGTCCTCCGCAGTAGCCCCGCTACGGAGGGTGGAAGCTCGAATGCGCGGGGGAAGGAGCCGGTTTGGTCATTTGGTTATTTGAGCATTCTTTAGTCATTCGGATTTAGGAATTAGGGTTTTTGCCTGGGAATTAGTGATTTCGTCTCCATCGGCTCACCATTTTTCATCAAACTGTCCCACGACTGAATTGCCCGCTTGTTTTCCGCGCGTTTCCCGTATAATTATCTGGGGCGTTACCCGGCATGAATCCGACTCTCATCATCGTACCGACCTACAACGAGCGGGAAAATCTCGCGCGCATGGCCGAATGCCTTTTGAAATTGCCGGTGCCGGTGGACCTGCTGGTGGTGGATGACAATTCCCCGGACGGCACGGGCAAAATGGGCGACGAACTGGCGGCGAAACACCCCGAAATTCACGTCCTGCATCGTGCGGAGAAGAACGGTCTGGGCCGCGCCTACATTTCCGGATTCAAATGGGCGCTGGAACACGGCTACGAATTCATTTTCGAAATGGACGGCGATTTTTCACACAACCCGGACGACGTGCCCATGTTTATCGAAGCCACCAAGAATGCCGACCTGGTGCTCGGTTCGCGTTACAAGGACGGCATCCGCGTCATCAACTGGCCGCTGAAACGCTTGATGCTCAGCCGGAGCGCGGGCAAATACGTGAAGCTGGTCACCGGCATGCCGTTTACCGACCCGACGGGCGGTTACAAATGTTTCCGCCGGCGTGCGCTGCAGGCCATCAATCTCGAGGCCGTCCAGTCCAACGGCTACAGCTTTCAGATTGAGATGACGCACATCCTCTGGCGGCAGGGATTCCGGATCGTCGAAGTCCCGATTATTTTCACCGACCGGGCCGAGGGTCATTCCAAAATGTCCGGCCACATCGTCTGGGAAGCGCTTTGGATGGTGTGGAAGTTGTGGTGGCAAAACGGCCTGCGCCGCCGGCCCCGCAAACGATAAGCAAACATTTGCCAAAACCGTTTCATCAGCTAAATTGAATGCCATGATTAGCTTGATCGTCGGCACCAATCGTCCCGGGAGCAATACGCGCAAGATTGCCGCACAGATCGAAGTGTTTTACGCCGAATTGAAGGTGCCGTTGCGCGTGCTCGACCTCGCCCAACTGCCGCCGGAAATTTTTTTAGCCGTTGCCTATGCCGAAAAACCAAAGGCATTCCAGCCGTTTGCCGAAACCGTTTTGCAATCCGACGGGCTGCACGTCGTTACGCCCGAATACAATGGTGGCATTCCAGGCATATTGAAGTATTTCATTGATATGCTGAAATTCCCGGAGAGCTTTGAGCAAAAGCCGGTTTGTTTCACGGGGCTGGCGGCGGGAATCTGGGGCGCATTGCGGCCGGTGGAACAGCTCCAGCAGATTTTCGGCTATCGCAACGCCTACCTTTATCCCGAGCGCGTTTTCCTGCCGCAAATCAACAACCTGCTCGACGCTTCGGGCCGGCTCAAGGACGCCGAATTGCTTGGTCGTTTGAAAGCCCAGGCCAATGGCTTCACCGATTTTGTCGAGCGCCTGAAAAACATGAAATTGCGCGGCGCCAGGCCATGAGCTAGATTCCGCCAACGCACAACAAAAAGGAAATTCACCATGAAAACAAATTGTTTCGCCAGCCTGCTGGTCGCCGGTTCCATCCTCTTTTCCACCACGGCAACTTATGCCGCTGTTCCCAAAGCCGGCGATACCGCGCCGCTGTTCACCGGCCAGGACCAGGACGGCCAGACGGTGAAGCTGAACAGCTTCATCAGTAAAAAAATCGTCCTGCTCTATTTTTACCCGAAGGACAACACCCCGGGCTGCACGAAGGAAGCCTGCGGTTTTCGCGACCGCATGAGCGGATTGCAAACAAACAATGTTGAAGTCATCGGGGTCAGTTTTGATTCCGCCGAGAGCCACAAAAAGTTCATTGCTGATTACAAGTTGAATTTCCGCCTGCTGGCCGATCCCGACGGAAAAATCATTGACGCCTACGATGTGCGGGTGGTGGGCCGGAAAATGGCGCGCCGCGTCAGCTTTCTCATCGGCCTGGATGGCAAGATTGTTCATGTCACCGACTCGGGCAATCCCGACATCCATTTCAACGAAATGAAGGACGCCATCGCCGGTTTGAAAAAGAAGTGAATGGGGCGCAAGCCTCAAAGTCCCATCTCGTCAAAATTGCAATCCGCGTTTAGATTTGTCCGGTGCAGTCGTGGATGAACAGCGGCATGGTCACGCGGGCGCGGGATTTTCTTCACCGCCACTGGCGGCGCGCGCTGCGCCTGCGCGAAAAACTGGTCCTGCGGGAAGAAGCATTCCACCTCGTGCTGGCCGGGCTGGTCGGCGTCATTGGCGGCCTGGTAAACCTGGCTTTCTATTACGGAGTTCATCTGATTCAGCCGGGCGACCCGGTGGAAGTCGCCGGACGATTGAACGATTGGGAACGCATTCTGGTTCCGACCCTGGGTGGCCTGGCGGCGGGACTGGTCTTGCATTGGGGCTTGCGGCTCGTCGGTCCGCAGGGTTCAACCAACCTGCTCGAAGTCGTCGTCGCCGGCGACGGCCGGCTGCCCTGCCGCACGGAACTGGTAAAAACCACTTCGGCAATCATCAGCATCGCCACCGGCGCCTCCATCGGGCGCGAGGGTGGCATCACGCAACTGGCGGCGACGCTGTCGTCGAAGCTCGGCCAGATCGCGAAATGGCCGCCCTACCGGTTGCGGCTGCTGGTCGGCTGCGGCGCGGCGTCCGGCATCGCGGCGGCCTACAACGCGCCGATTGCGGGCGCCGTGTTCGCATCGCTGATCGTGCTGGGAAATTTTTCGATGAACCTCTTCGCGCCGCTGGTTTTTTCGTCGGTCATCGCGGCCATGATGTCACGAAGTTTTTTCGGCATTGAACCCTGGTATAAAATCCCGCCGTTTCCCGCCGCCACGCCGTCGCAACTGCCGTGGTTTGTGCTGCTGGGCGTGCTTTGCGGCGCGGTTGGCGCTGTGTTCTTGAAACTGCTGCGCTTGGGTGAAGAGCGGTTTCGCAAACTCAACTGGCCGGTCTATCTCCGGCTGCCGCTGGCCGGTTTGATGGTGGGCATCATTGCCATCGGTTTTCCCGGCGTCTGCGGCAATGGCTATTCCGTGACCAACGACATTTTGCACGAAAAATTCCTGACCGAGGCGAACCCGCTCCTGTGGCTGTTTGGATTGCTGGTGGCAAAATGGGTGGCGACGGCGGCGACGGTCGGCGCCGGCACGGTGGGCGGTGTGTTCACGCCGACGTTGTTCGTTGGCGCAAGCGCCGGTGCGCTGTTCGGCACGGCGCTGCATCAACTGGGGGGTTCAGCGGCGGGCATGCCGGCGGGCGCGTTCGCGCTGGTGGGCATGGGCGCGGTGCTGGCGGCGACAACCCGGTCGCCATTGCTGGCAATGATTTTGATTTTTGAATTGTCCCTGGATTACTCGCTCGTGCCGCCGCTGATGCTGGCGTGCGTGGTTTCCATTCTGGTGGCGCGGCAATTGCACGGAGAGTCGGTTTACACAGAACATCTGCGCGTCAAGGGCCTGGCGCTCGGCCGGGAAACCAGCCGCCCCGGCGCGACCATGGAACAAACCATCGGCGACCTCATGCGCGCGCCGGTAACGCCGGTGCGCGAGAACACGCCGCTCCGGGAAATTGCCGACCAGTTTTTGACCAATTCCAATAATTTTCTGCCGGTCGTGGACGCGCAGCAGCGGTTGCTCGGCATGGTGGCGTTGCAGGATTTGAAGGAATTTTTGAACGCCGCGCAGGATTTGGACGCGGTCATCGCCTACGACGTAATGCGTCCGCCGCCCCAATGCCTCACCCCCGGCCAGCGGTTGCTCGAGGCGCTGCCAGCAGTGCTGGAAAGTGAATTGCGCAACGTGCCCGTCGTCAACAATCCGGCGGAAAACAAGCTGGTCGGCGCGGTTGACCGGGCGGAAGTGCTGACGATTTTCTCCGAAGCCATCGCCGCAAAAAGCGATCCCGCGCGGTGAAAAGTCTTTTTTGATAGCGTTCCGCTTTCTAAGCTGGGGGGTGCCTTTCAAAACTGGCGATCAACTCACCTTGACGATTCAAGACATCGCGTTCGGCGGCGAAGGCGTCGGGCGCGCAAGCGTGTCGAGAGACGAGAGTCGAGAGCCGAAAGCAAGACAATCTTTCGGTGACGCCGCCCTCGACTCTCGACCTTCGATGTTCGACTCCTTTGTCGTGTTCGTGCCATTTGTGCTCATCGGCGAAGGCGTCGAGGTTGAAATCACCGGGGTCAAAAAGAATTTCGCCCGCGCGAAACTTTTGCGTGTCATGCAACCGTCGCCGGAGCGTGTCCAACCGGCGTGCCGCCACTTCGGCCAATGCGGCGGTTGCCAGTATCAGCACGTTGATTACGCCACGCAGCTTCGATTGAAACACAAACAGATCGCCGATTTGTTTCAGCGCATTGGCGGGTTTGAGCCGGCACGGGTGGCGCCGGTCATCCCCTGCCCCCGACCTTACGGCTACCGCAATCGCATCATGATTCGCAGCCAGTGGAACAAACCGGAGCAAAAACTGAACATCGGTTTTGTGCGCTGGGACTGCGGTTTGGTCGAGGACATCGAGGAATGCAAAATCGCCGAACCGGTGCTCAACGAAGAAATCCGGCGGGTCCGTGCGCACCCGCCGCCGAAAGGCGGGATCAAAGTTGTTTTGCGCGTGCCGCCGGAAGACTGGGACGTGCCACCGGACTCGTTTTTCCAAAACAATTTTTCCCTGCTGCCGAAACTCGTCGAAACGGTGCGCGGGTTTCTCCGCGACAGCGGCGCGCGGCATCTGGCGGACTTGTATTGCGGTGTCGGTTTTTTCGGCATCGAACTGGCGGACGCGGTCGAATCGTTCACCGGCGTGGAATATGACCAGCGCGCCATCCAGGCGGCGCGACGCAACGCGGTGGCGCGAAAAATCAGCAATGGCGAGTTCCTGGCGTCGGCGGTGGAGGCGGTTTTGCCGGAATTGCTGAAGCGTTTTTCGCCGCAAGCCACAACGGTATTGCTCGACCCGCCGCGCAAAGGCTGTTGGCCGCAGACGTTGAACTTGTTGCGTGAAACAAAGCCGGCGCAGGTGATTTATGTGTCGTGTCATCCGGCGACGATGGCGCGCGACTTGAACATTTTGTGCGGCAATGGTGTCTTTGAACTGGCGCGCGTGCAGCCATTGGATATGTTTCCACAAACACAACACGTCGAGTGCGTGGCGGATTTGCGCACTGGCATAAAGCCTTGCCAGGACGCACGGCATGGATTCAACTGAACAAACTCAATGACAACTTAAATGCGAACTGACCCGCGAAAAAATTTTGCGCCGCGGTTTTTGCCCTGGTTTTTGACGGTGGCGTCGTTCGCGATTTATTGGTTCACGTTGAACCGCTGGGTATCGCCAGCCAACCTCATGGCGGTTGCCAAAATATCAGGCTGGACGTGGCAGCCGGAGGTTGCGAATCCGATTTTATTTCTTGTCACCTATCCATTTCGCTGGCTGCCACCGGCGCAAATTTCAATCGCGCTGAATGTGTTTTCCGCCGTGTGCGCGGCCTTGACCCTCGGCTTGCTGGCGCGGTCGGTCGCGCTGCTGCCGCATGACCGGACCGACGCGCAACGCAAACGTGAGCACAGCGATTTTGCGTTTTTGACCACTGGCAGCGCGTGGCTGCCGCCGGTTCTGGCCGTGTTGGTTTGCGGTTTGCAAATGACGTTTTGGCAGAACGCAACGAATTTCACGGGTGAGATGTTCGACCTGTTGCTGTTCGCGTTCGTGATTTGGTCGTTGCTGGAATACCGGCTGGATGAACACGAGTGGCGTTTGTTTCTGGCCTCGGTCGTGTATGGCGCGGGCATGGCAAACAACTGGGCAATGATGGGATTTTTTCCGGCTTTCGTAGCCGCGATAGTGTGGGTTCGCGGCTTGAGCTTCTTCCATCTGCGATTTATCCGAAGAATGATGTGGTGCGGCCTGCTGGGAATGACGTTTCTTCTTTTGCTGCCACTGCTGGTCGTGATTTCGGGCAAGGTGCCGATGACTTTCTGGGAGACACTGAAAATCAGCCTGATTCCGCATTATAATGTGCTGAAAATTTATTTCTTCTGTTGCCTCCACCCATCGCAACATCTTGAGTTCCTGGCGCTGTTGCTGGCTTACCTGATGCCGGTGTTCGTGATGGCGATTCGCTGGAAATCGGCGTTCGGCGACCACAGTCAAATCGGCATGGCGTTGACGAATTTCCTGTTTCATCTGGCGTGCGCCGCCTTTTTGGTCCTCTGCGTTTGGATGGCATTTGATCCGCCGTTCAGTCCGCGGCAGCTTGGCCCCAGCCAGCCTTATCCCCTTTCCACTGCTCCATTACTGACATTTTATTATCTCGGCGCATTGAGTGTCGGCTACTTCAGCGGATATTTTTTGCTCATTTTTGGCAAAGACCCCAGCAGCCGATTGCCGTTGCCAAAGCCGCCGGTGGTTCAATTCCTGAACCCTTTGGTGGTTGTAAGTGTTTGGGTGTTCGCGGCGGCAGCAGTAACAGGACTGATTTACAGAAACACGCCGCAAATCCGCGCGGCAAACGATGATACATTCCAAAAATATGCATCGTTCGTGGAGGAGAATTTACCACGGTCGGGCGGCATTTTGTTGAGCGATGATCCGTACCATTTGTTTTTCGTGGAGGCGGCGTTGGTGCGGGACGGCCGGGCGAAAGATTTTTCGCCGCTCGACACCCAGTCCCTGAACTGGCCCGCTTATCTGCGGTTCTTGCACAATAAATTCCCGCAAAAGTGGCCGGAACTGGTGTCGCCGACAGACGTGAAACCCGTCAATCCGGTTGGACTCATCGGCGCCTTGACCATGCTGGCCAAATCCAACGAGCTTTACTACCTGCATCCGAGCTTCGGCTACTATTTCGAGCAATTCTATCTGGAGCCGCACGGCCTGGCCTACAAACTAAAAATACTGTCCAGTGACACGCTGTTGCCACCGTTACCGGACAAAAATCAAATCGCTGAGAACCAGGCATTCTGGGCGCGGGTGGAAACGCAGGCGTTCGCTCCCATTAAACGCGCAGTCACCCCGCCCGACCCGAATGCGCCGCGCAGTTGGGGTCGGCGAATGCTGGATAGGTTTCACGTGCCCCGCGAACAAAATCCAAATGCCATCCTCGCCGGAACCTTTTACTCGCGCAGCCTGAATTTCTGGGGTGTTCAGTTGCAACGTGCCGGCGATCTTACAAACGCCGCCGCGTGTTTCATCCTGGCGGAAGAAGTCAATCCCGACAACTTCGTCGCGCAAATCAATCTCCAGTTCAACCAAAGTCTTCGCACCGGCAAAAGCGTGCCGCTGGACTTGTCCAAAACCACCAGTGATCAATTTGGCAAATACCGCGATTGGAACAGAGTGCTCAACGCTCACGGGCCTTTCGATGAACCGAGTTTTTGTTTTGTGGAGGGCATTAACCTGGCGGTGCAAAATGGATACTTTCGCCAGGCGGTCGCGCCGTTGGCGCGCGTTCGAGAACTCGAGCCGGACAATCTGGAAGCACGGCTCGCGCTCGGCCAGATTTACGTAAAGTACGGCCTGCCCGACCGCGCGCTCGAGGTGTTGCGCGATCCGCTCGAACAGCCGGAAAGATTTTCGCTCGCCAAAATGAATAAAACTCAACTGAACGTCACCGCCGCCGCCGCCTATCTTCAAAAAAACGACTTCGCGCGGGGAACGCATTTGCTCGAAACTGAAATCGCCCTTCATCCCACCGATGACGCTCTGCTCGACGCTGTCGTGCAGGCTTATCTGATGCATGGTCTGTTCACCAATGCGCTGGTCATCATTGACCGCCAACTGAAACTGGCGCCCAACGACCCGGCCTGGCTTTTTAATCGGGGCAACGTTTCCATCGAACTCAAAGCCTACGATGACGCCATTGCCGCTTTCACCCGTGTGCTTGCCACTCAAACGAACAATCCTTCGGCGCTCTTTTATCGCGCCCTGGCCTGCCTCAACAGCGGCAAGCTCGACGCCGCGCGCGCCGATTACAAAACGTTGCAACAATCGTTCACCAACTCGTTTCAGTTCGCCTGGGGCCTCGGCGAAATCGCATGGCGCAAACATGAAACAAACGAGGCGATTAAAAATTACAAACTTTATCTGGCCAACGCGAACACCAACACCGAAGAAGCCACCAACGTCATGCAGCGGCTCCGCGAACTTAAAGGCCATTCACCCTGAAACGCGCCGATGCGCGTCACCCATATCATCACCCGGCTGGTCGTCGGCGGCGCGCAGGAAAACACCGTCGCCTCCGTGCTCGGTCTGCGCCAAAAACCCGGCGTTGAAGTCCATTTGCTCTCCGGCCCGACGACCGGACCCGAAGGCTCGCTCGAATCTGAATTCGCGGGCATGCCGGAAATCTTCACGCGCGTGCCGGAACTCGTCCGACCGATTCATCCGCTGAAAGACTGGCTCGCGTTGCGCCGGCTCGAAAAAATCCTGCGCGAACAAAAGCCCGACATCGTCCACACGCACAGCGGCAAGGCGGGAATTCTCGGCCGCCTCGCGGCCCGGCGCGCGGGCGTGCCGGTGATCCTCCACCACATTCACGGCCCATCCTTCGGCCCGTTCCAGGGACTGCCGGCCAACTGGATTTTTACCGCTGCCGAACGTTACGCCGCCGGAGTTACCACGCATTTCGTCTGCTCCGCCCAGGCCATGACGCGACTCTACCTCGCCGCTGGAATCGGACGTCCGGAAATGTTCACGCGCATTTTCAGCGGCTTCCCCGTGGAACCGTTTGCGAATGCCGCCAATGATCCCGCCTTCCGCTCTCAATTGGGACTGGCTCCGGATGCTTTTGTAATTGGGAAAATCGCCCGCCTCGCCCCGCTCAAAGGCCATGAAGATTTGTTCACCGCTTTCCAAAAGCTGTTGCCCCAATTCCCCCGTGCGCGCCTCCTCCTCGTTGGCGACGGCCGTTTGCGAACACAACTTGAAGCTCGCGCCCGCACGCTTGGTCTGGCGGACAAGGTGATTTTCACCGGATTGGTACTGCCCGGCGAGGTGCCGCGTTATGTCGGAATCATGGACTGCCTCGCCCACCTGTCAGCCCGCGAAGCACTCTCGCGTGCCCTGCCCCAGGCGCTGGCGGCGGGCAAACCTGTCGTTTCCTACGATTTCGACGGCGCGGACGAGATTTGTCTTGATGGCGAAACCGGCTTTTTGGTTCGCACCGGCGACACTGCCGCCATCACCCAACGCCTGCTCCAACTCGCCAACGATGCGCCGTTGCGCGAACAGCTCGGTCGCCGGGGACGGCAATTCGTCCGCGAAAATTTTGCCGTCGAACAAATGGTGGACAACCTTTATACTCTTTACCTGAAGCTGGCCGCCGATGCAAAAATGACCAAACCATAATGACGGATGACTAAAAAATTCCCAAATGTTCAAATGACGAATGTCACGCGCTTTGGTCATTCGAGCTTTGTTATTCTTTCGTCATTCGGATTTAGTCATTAGTCATTCCAACCACATGGCCTTTCCCTTTAACTTTTTTCTGGCTGCCTTTGCCAGTGCGTTGCTGACCACGCTGCTGGTGTTGCCGTTTTGGCGAAAGTGGTGTCTGCGCGCAAACCTCGTGGACGATCCCGGCCGGCGCAAAATCCACGACGCGCCCGTGCCGCTCGCCGGCGGCCTCGCCGTGCTCACCGGCATTCTGCTGCCGCTCGCGGCCGGAGCAATTTCGCTCAAGCTCGGTGTGAACATTGCCAGCCAGACGCATCTGATTGCACACGGATTGAACCGCCGCGCCATTGAACTGGCCGTGATCGCCCTCGGGGCGGTGGCCATGGTCGTGCTCGGCTGGCTGGATGACAAACATGAACTGAAACCATTGCCGAAATTTATCGGCCAGTTGTTCATCGCCGTGCTCGTGGCCGCCGCCTGCAAGCGCATCACGCTTTTCGTGCCCAGCATCACGTTCAGCTATGCCATCACCATTCTGTGGGTGCTCACGGTCGTCAATGCCTTCAATTTCATGGACAACATGAACGGCCTGTGCGCCGGACTGGGCGCGATTGGCGCGTGGCAGTTTGCTGTCATCGCCGCGGGGGATGGCGAATACCTCGTGGCGTTGATTGCGTTTCTGGCGTGCGGCGCGCTCGTCGGTTTTTTGCCATATAACTTTCCCAATGCGCGCGCCTTTCTCGGCGACGCGGGCAGCCATCTCGTCGGCTATCTGCTCGCCGTGCTGGCGATCCTGCCGCACTTTTACACAAAAAGGAATCCCCACCCGTTCGCCGTGCTCTCGCCGTTGTTCGTGCTGGCCATTCCACTGGCCGACCTCGCGTGGGTCGTCATCCAGCGCACGCTTGCAGGCAAACCATTTTATATCGGCGACACGAATCACCTGTCGCACCGGCTCGTCCGCAGGGGAATGAGCCGAACGCAGGCCGTCCTGTTAATCTGGCTCGTTGCGGCAATGATCGGCTCCATCGCCTGGTGGCTCTGATTGGTAGGGCGGTGCTGCTGCGCCGCCTCCATTACAAGTTTTTCTCCAGCATCGCTGCGCTTGCTGTCGGTTAAATTAGGGCAGAGCGGCAGCTCTGCCCTACCTTCGGCTTTTCTTTCGTGTATTTCGTATATTTTGTGGTTAAAATTGTCCCGTGAAACTGCTCTTCATCGGCGACATCGTGGGACAACCGGGCCGGCGCGCGGTTGCGGAACTGCTTCCCAAACTGCGGCAACAGCATGCGCTCGATTTCGTCATCGCCAATGGCGAAAACTCCGCGGGCGGCTCCGGCATCACGCCCAAGACCGCCGGGGAAATTTTTTCGGCGGGCGTGGACGTCATTACCAGCGGCGACCATTTGTGGGACCAGAAGGAAGTCATGGAATTGCTCCAGAACGAAAAACGCTTTCTGCGACCGCTAAATTATCCGGCGGACGTTCCCGGACATGGCAGTGGTGTTTTTGGTTGTAGCGTTCGGCCTGTGGCCGAACAGTCGAGCCACAGGCTCGACGCTATATTGCAAATCGCCGTGCTGAACGTGCAAGGCCGCACGTTCATGCCGCCGCTGGAAAATCCGTTTCTCCTCGCGCTCGACGAGGTGAAACGTCTGCGCGAGCAGACCAAAATCATCTTCGTGGATTTTCACGCCGAGGCGACCTCGGAAAAAATTGCGTTTGCGCGGATGCTCGACGGCCAGGTGAGCGCGGTCGTGGGCACGCACACGCACGTGCAGACGGCGGACGAACAGATTTTCCCCGGCGGCACGGCTTACCTGACCGATGCCGGGTTCACCGGCCCGCACGAAAGCGTGCTGGGCCGCGAAATCGAGCCTGTCCTCAAACGTTTTCTCACCGGCATGCCGCAGCGGTTTGAAGTGGCGAAAAACCGTGTGCTGCTCCACGGCGCGGTCATTGAAATTGATGACGCCAGCGGCAAAGCGTTAAAAATCCAACGCGTGTCGGAAGCAGCTTAATTAACTGCGTGGCGGAGAAATCAAATCGTCCAAATGCTTAATGAGGCTCGGCATGATTCGATGTGGAAATGCGAGCATGAATGCGACACCAAACTCAAAGTCGTCGCGCAAAACTTTTGGCAATCGATCCCTATCATCACGCAACGCCAACTCGTGAAGCTGCTTCCAGCTTTGAGGTCGGTCAAATGTGCATTGATATTCTTTCCCTCTTTCGCAATGCCACAAAAGCGTATCGGCGGGCTTCTCCGGTTTGAACCACGTTAGGTCAACATGAGTGATTTGTTGCCAGGCTTTCTCTAGTTCAACTCGAAGCTCGCGGCGTGCTGCGAGAAGCACCATCGGAAAAAGGCTGTAAGATTCCACGGTTTGGCGTCTGGGCACTTCTTCACTCGCACTGGTCTTTAACAGTTTAACTAGACATTCATCTGGCGATGAATACGGATCTTCAAATGCGTCTTCGCTATTTTTGGCGTTTTGTAGCGAAATGACTTCGATCAGACTCATTAACAATGAATTCGCTCGAACTGGATTTTGCCCACAGGCGAGAACCCAGAACAACATAAGGAACTGCGAAAGCGCGCCTTCACCCCAAAAATAGAAACGGCCTCTTTCAAGTAACTTGACAATGATGTCTTCAATTTGCCGTAGGCTGTCTGGATTTGCCGCATCACGTTTTGCAACGAGTTGCCAACAACCCGCTCCTGCCACAGCTACCGTGTTTCGAGTTCGCGTCAACTCATCGAGCTCCCGGTCATAAACACGGAAACTATCCTCTTTGAGAACCTCTTTATTAAGATTCGCGAGTGCGTTCATAGCTCCTTCTTTGGCTATCTCAAAAGCAGCTTTCCAATGTTTTTCAGGAAACTCGCCCGACTCACCAGCCCAAGCGATTTGTGCTGCGCAAATAGTCCACCCCTGAAAAATACTCCAATGGTCCTGCTGCTTGTAGAACTCGCTTAATAGGTAACTAGCAAAAATATTTGCCCCAGCTACGCGCCGCTCTAAATCAGAACCTGATTTTGCATCGCGTAATATCTCAATAAGGAATCGAGCATATTGTTTGACATCAAGGTCGCCCCGACCATCAACCAAATAGAGTTCTCGAAAGCGTCGGACTGCTGGTGATTCAACCGGCCAGAAATCGGAAGAGAGAGCCACGAATTCAACGTGAAGTTGCCGCCCGTTGATCGGTTCTAATGTCGGAAGCTTGCGGTGCTCCCAACTTGCATTTAATTCTTTGATGAGCGACAGTGACGGCTCTTTGAATTGACCTGTGGTGACTAGGTATGGTCGATAGATGAAGTCCGTAGGCAAGCCGGGGTAAATGGGACGCGTTTCCACTAACATATTAATTTGACCTAAATACTTGGTCAGGTCGGCCAACGCTAAATCACCCGATTTCAGTTGATATGCACAGACTGCTCCATCAGGAGCAATGGCAAGAACATCTTTGCCGTGTTCGATTGAGCTGTGACCACAACGTAAGACTCGGTATCCCTTCGCCAGTAAGCTCTGGCAAAAAGGCACTTCATAGCCGCGCTCATTGACGCTAATCAACCAATCTTCGACGAGCCTCTCTTTCATCGAATTCCTTGCGCTTGCGTTGCACCAGTTCTGCCCATTTCTGTTTATATTCTTGGTCTTCCAACCATTTCGGGAGTTTTTCTGCAAACTCGGCGTGAGCTGCTTTGCTCAAGACGACCATCGGCCATTTCGGTAAGCCGTCGTTCCCAAAATCCACTTCCATCTTCTCCCAAGTATCGAGAATCATCTGAAACTGCAACGGACCTTCCCATTGCAGAGGCATCGCGTGTGGGGAAGGTTTTGACATGGCTTCAAAAACTCCCTTCGCTTGCTGTCCACCAAGTTCCAAGCCCAATTTTCCTGCCATTCCAAAGAACTCTTCAACCGACATCCCTTCGGCGTCTCGCGCTTTGAAGGATGATGTTACCGAGCATTTCTCATATTGCATTTCGCCTCCGCCGATGAAGGCCGAATTTCCTTCTCTTTGAACTCGAATAGGAATTTGAGCTACAAATGGGTCACTGCGATGAAACCCAGCGAAGAACGCTTTATTCCACATCTCAAGCATTCTTTGCTTTGCCTTTGGAAATTCAGGAAGCATGGTTCGATTTAATTTCCGTGTTTCATCTGTGTTTAATCCGTGGCTTAATTGAAATGAAAATTTGATGAGCAAACAAACCAAATCGCCATGGGACTTCGGCGGGTTGTTTCCGGAGGAAGCAACGCGGCGTGGGCTGGGAAAATTTTCCGTTGCCGTCATCGCGCTGGCGCTCGCGGGTTGCGCCGCTGCTCCGCCGCGAGTGGCCCGTGTCGAATTTGGCCGGTCCATCTGGACGGAAGGGCAGCGGCGCGCAGGCGTGCTGTTTCAGGACGGCGGCGTGGCCGTGCCGGTCACCCGCGGGACATTGTGGACTTTTGGCGACACGTTTTACGGCCAGCCGCAGCCGGGCCAGCCGCCGCAGTTGTCACAAAACAAGGGTGCGCAGAGCGCGACCATCGCCTTCCTGCCCGCCGGTCAGACGAATCTCCCGCCGGCGCTCGAATACTTCACGGATTCAAACGGCGTCGTGGCCAATCCGTTCGAGTATTTTCCGGATGAAGACCTGAAGCACCACCGCATCTGGCCGGGAGACGGCATCAGCATTGGCTCGCGCATTTATCTTTCCTATTCCGTGATCGTAGTCACCGACGAGCCGGGGCCGTGGAATTTTCACGGGATTGGGGCCGGATTGGCGGTGGCCGAAACGCTGCTCGGACGTTTCGCCCGGTTGCGGCCGAATGGCCAGTGGAGATTTCCCGTCGCGCCCGCCCAGATTTTGCGCGAGGGCGACCGGCTTTATCTTCTTGAAATCAGCGATGCGCCAAAGGGTCTGATTCTCGCCCGCGTCAACGCCCCGGAAATTGAGAACCCCGCCGCGTATGAATTTTTTACCGGCAAAGGCTGGTCAACCAATCGCGCAGGCGTGAAAGTAATCTTCCGCGAAGCCTACGGGCAGGTTTCGGTGATGTGGGTTCCGGCGCTGCGGCGTTATTTGATGGCCACGTCGTCCGATTTTTTTCACCCGCACGAAATCCAGCTTCGCCAGGCGAAACAGATTCAAGGCCCGTGGAGCGCGCCCGCGCGCATTCCCGTGCCGGAAATGCCCGGCAAAAAGACGGCGCTCGTCTATTGCACATTCTTTCACCCGGAATTGAGCGACAATCAATCGCTGCGTTTTGTCGCCACGTTCTGCCGGATGCTCGCCGGCAACTGGGAGTTGAGCAACCCGGAGTATGTGATCATCACATTCAAGCCGGACTCCAATCCGGCGCGCTGAATTTCATTTCCGTGTTTGCTGCGTGTTCAATCCGTGGCTTAATTGGATTGAAATTTTGATGGGCAAACAAACCAAATCGCAACGGGGTTTTGGCGGTTCGATTTGTTTTGGTTGAAATCTTCCGCCGTAATCTATTTTCTCTGCGCGTGCTGAAAACCCTTCGCAAGGCCGAATACACCGAGCTGGCGGTGCTTTTTTTCATCCAAGGCGCGGCGATGAGCGTCTGGTTCGTGCCGCTCGGCAATGTGCTCGATGCGCACGGGCTGCACGCCATCAAGCCGTTCGCCTTTGCCACCGGCGCGCTCGCGGCGTTTGTCTCGCCGCTGATGTTCGGCGCGATGGCCGACCGCCACGTGTCGCCGGCGCGTGTCCTGCGCTGGCTCGCGCTGGCCACCGCCGCGATGATGTCGCTCGTCAGCACGGCCATCAAATTCCATTGCAACGGCTGGCTCGTTCTTGCGTTGATCCAGTTGCTTTCACTGGCGAGCGCGCCGATGTTGAGCATCACCTCAACCATCGTCTTCGCGCAGCTCGCCGATTCAAAGGAATTCGCCCCCATGCGCGTCATGATGACGATCGGCTGGATGGCCGGCTGCGTGCTCGCCAGCGTGTTGAACGCGGACACGTCGTCGCTCGCCGGTTACACCAGCGCGACGATCTGGGTGGTGCTGGCAGGGTTTACATTTTTTCTGCCGGCGCTGGAGGTCCCAAAATCCGCCGAGAACCTCACCTGGCACGAACGGCTTGGTCTGGATGCGCTCACGTTGCTGAAAAACCGGGACCATCGCGTCGTTTTCATTACCACGACGCTGTTGAGCATCCCGCTCGCGGCGTTTTATCCGTATGCGCCGGCCAACCTGCGCGACCTCGGCCTCGCACATGAGAGCGCGTGGATGAGCCTCGCGCAAATCTCGGAAGTCATCGCCATATTCAGCATGGGCTGGCTGCTGCTCAACTGGCGGTTGAAATGGATTTTCGCCTGTGGTCTCGGCTTCGGCGTCCTGCGGTTCGTATTGAGCGCGGTCAATGGCAAAGCCTGGCTGCTCGCGGGTGTGGCGATGCACGGTGCGTCGTTCGCCCTCGTCTTTGTCACCGCCCAAATCTATCTCGACCAGCGCGTGGACGCGGCGTGGCGGGCGCGGGCACAGGCGTTGCTGACCTTGATGAACAACGGCGTGGGCAATCTCATCGGCTACCTTGGCGCCGGCTGGTGGTTCACTGCGTGCGCGCGTCCGGCCGGCACCCAATGGTCGCTTTTCTGGGGTGGAATGGCCGCCATTGCATCGGTGGTGCTGGTTTATTTTTTAGTGGCGTATCGCGGGCAGGGCGTCGGGATAAAACGCACGAAAGAAAGTAAAGTTGCCATCCAAGCTTTGTGACCGTGTGGCGGGTTAATAGTGGTCAAAGCAGCAGCTTTGCCCTGCCAAATTACGGCAGGGCGGTGCTGCCGCGCGGCCCTGCCGTCTGGAATAGGTGCCGATTATTATCGGGAAATGGTATAGGCCGACCGTACGCTGAGGATCGCTGCAAAGCGGGACAGGCAGCGCACACTATGGTTTGGTTTGTAGCGGCGGTTTGTGACTGCCGAAAACGGCGCTCATAGAGTGCCGCTACAATGGGTCAATCTTCTCAATCCAGGTCCGCTCCGCCAGCGCGTTTGGTTTCCCAGCAGGCCTTGATTGCTTTGCGTTGCGGACGCCAGTTGCCTTCGCCCAGGAAAGTTCCGGCAGCATCTCCCAGACAGGTGCCGAGACAATCCAGGGCGGCGGCTTGTCCGGCATCATTGCGTTGCGCAGATCGAATAAAAGCAAGAAATTCCCCGCGATTCTTGGCCAGCAGATGCACGAGAATTTCCGCGAGGCTGTAGCTCAATTGGACGGCATCGCCCGGTTCATGGAACGAAGTGCCTGCCCAAAAATGTTGGATCTGATCTTCATTCCAGAATTGATGGTGTTTCTCCGCGAGTTCGTCCCAAACCACCGGTGGTTTCCATCCGCTGACGATTCCCCAATACGCTGACGCCGCACCCTGGTACGAAGGCGGCGCATAACCCCCAACCGCCTTTTGCAGGACCACGGCCACGCCTTCGTTCAACCAAAGCGGGACGGGCAGATGGTTAAGACAATGGTGCGCCAATTCGTGGGCGATAATTTCACCAGCCCGCAACTCCGAGTCAAATATGAGCGCAATATGAGGATAGCCGGTATTGATATGGATTCCGGCACTCTTTGGATGAGTGCCTTCACGATAAAAGTCGGCAATATATTGGTAGTAATCATCCTCCTCGGCGAATAGGATCACGACCTGCAGGCCGTCATGGCTGCCCCAAGCCACCTCGCCCAAGGAATCGCGAATCGCCGACATCGCGCCGTCGGCAAAATTCAAAAGCCGTTGGGACGTATCCTTGTCCACCGGACTGAGGAAAGCAAAATGCCGGGACTTCCTCAACCGGTAATCACCTCCCAACTCGCCTTGAAGTTTGGCGAGCCATTGCATCACGGCTTCATCCCAGGCTTCCCGGCGTTCCCCGGAATCAACCGTCGCTTCGACCGCCTGCCGGATGATTTTCCAATCCGGACGGGAAAATCCCTCCTTAAAATCAAAAGCGCCTTCAATCTGATCCGGATTTACCAAAGTTGAGGCTGGCAGCGGCGATTCTTTCGCTTCTGGGGTTGATGAAGGAACTGGAATGGGAAACTCCGTGCCGCACTCGCGGCAGTGAGTGCTGGCATCATCGTTTTCCCGACCGCAATAGCCACAAACTTTCACGGGTCAAACCGTCTTCTTTTTTTGCGCCTTTTGTGCTTCTTTGCGGCAAGCGTCTTATTCCTGGTCCGTCACGGCGTCGTGGAATTTGAGGATGTCGCCCTTCTCGCCTTTCAGTTCAACTTCCTTGAACTTGATGGCGGCGCGCGGGTGCAGGTTGCGGAGACCCGTCAGCAGATAGGGCAGGTCGTAACCCCACAGCAGCTTGGAGCGCATCGGCTCGATGTGATTCTGCACGCAGTCGAGGATGGGACGGAGCTGGTATTTCGGGTTGCGGAGAAAACCGATGAGCAATTCCATCGGACAATTGCCCGCGCCCCGGCCCAGGCCGGCCATGGTGGCGTCGAGAAAATTGGCGCCACCGATGATGCCTTCGATGGTGTTCGCGTAGGCCAGTTGCAAATTGTTGTGCATGTGCATGCCAACCTCCTTGCCGGCCGGCTTGCAGTGCGAAAGATATTTCTTCACCAGATAATGAATCTGCTCGCTGTAAAACGCCCCGAAGCTGTCCACCAGATAAATGGCTTTGGCTTCGGATTTGGCGAACATTTCCAACGCTTCGTCCAGTTCGCGGTCGGAGACGATCGAGGCGGCCATCAAATTGATGGTCGTTTCGTAGCCCTTGTCGTGGGCATCCTTGACCATGTCGAGCGCGGTGGGAATCTGGGTGATGTAGGTCGCCACGCGGATCATGTCCAGGACGCTGTCCTTTTTCGGCAGAATGTCCTCGTGATAATCACAACGTTCGGCGTCGGCCATGACGGTGAGTTTGAGCTTCGTCTTGTTGTCGCCGACGATGCGCCGAATGTCCTCCTCGGTGCAATATTTCCAACAGCCATGTTCGCCCTGCTTGATGCCTTTGCGCGAGGCCTTGTAGCCGAGCTCCATGTAATCAACGCCGGCGGCGACGCAGGTGTCATACACCATCTTCACGGTTTTATCGTCGAAATGGTGGTTATTCATCAATCCACCGTCGCGAATGGTACAATCGAGGACTTTGATTTCGGGCCGGTAGGAGAGCCAGCGGCTCTCCGGCGTTTCCCTGGGTTTGGCGGCTTTGGGGCTCATAAGTTGGGTTTGAAAAAGGTATTCGCGCGACATTATCCGGCAAACAGCACGAAACACAAGGCGGGAGTGAACGAAGGCGGATGGATTCTGAATGCCAACAGCCTGATTTTTAACCACGGATGAACACGGATTGAAACCGCGAAAAATGCGAACCACACGAAGTCCCCCTGCCGCGTGAGGCGTAAAAGCCTTTTACGCGGCCATCTCCGATCTTCTAACCGGCTGCCATCACTGAAAGTCTCCTGACGCACCACGGGAGCGTTCGTCCGGTACTTCTCACCCTTTTTCACTTTCATGTTCCCACCGTAAGCACCCCACCCGACAGCGTCAACCAAATGCGGACATCGGCGTCAGCCGCGATGAATTTTGAAGCCGTGAAGAATCACCCCTGAAAGGAATTATGACAAAAAAGTCGGGAACGAGGACTACAAAACTTTGTCCCACGTGGGACAAAGTTTTGTAAACATCTTATGATTGAAGAACTTACCGTTAGAAGGAAACGGGGCGGTTCTTATTATTGGCTGGTTTTGGAAAGGTGCCGGTTCCCAACCTTGACACATTTCTCTCTTGAAAGGGCGGTCCTAGAATTGTGACATAACGAAGGCCGCGTTGAATCAAGACCCGGACGCGCAGCAGCACGTCCCTACCATTTTTTTTCACGGATTCGGCTTCGCCTGTGGAGCGGACGGCGGCGTCAATCCCGTCGTGTTGCCGTTGCGAATCTGCAATTTGAGGCTGGATTTTTGGCGGCGGCTTGGCTGACACTTGCATGGCCAGCCGGCAACCAACATGAGCGAGTCCAACCCAGCCCACTCTCGCACGTCCAGCGTCGCCAGTGTCCTGATGCTCACGCGGGGTTTCCTCCGCACCCAGTTGTGGGTCTGGCCACTGGTCGCGGCGCTGGTTCTCGTGTTCATCGGCGTCTGGCTGCGCGTGAAAATGGAGGGCGCCACCAAACAGCAGATTGCCGACATGCTCCAGACCATCCTGAACGCCAACACCGAGGCGCTCCGTTCGTGGTCGGTCACCATGAAAACGGACGCGGAAAACCTCGCGGAGGACGACCGCGTGCGCGAACTCGTCGTCGGTCTGATTCAAAAGGCAAAATCCAGCTCGCAGGTCCAGGCAGCGCTGCTGACGTCGCCACAGCTTTCGGCATTGCGCGCCCATCTGAAACCCGTGCTCGAACGCCGCGGCTTCAACGGGTTCCTGGTGCTGGACACGAACTTTCTGGTGGTCGCCTCGGGGCGCGACCAGCTCGTGGGCATGCAATCGCCGCCCGGCAACGCGGAACAGTTCGCCCCGTGCCTGGCCGGCAAGGCCCTGGTCACGCGGCCATTCCCCAGCGTGGCGCTGCTGCCGGACCAGCAAGGCAACCTGCGCACCGGCGTGCCCACCATGTTTGCCGTCGCACCCGTCCGGTCGGCCGACGGGCAAGTCATTGCCACGCTGGGATTGCGCATCGCGCCGGACACGGACTTCACGCGCATCCTCGCCACGGCGCGCGCCGGCCAGACCGGCGAGACCTATGCCTTCGGCCGCGATGGCAAAGAACTTTCCGAAAGCCGTTTCGACAACGATCTCAGGCGCCTGGGATTGATTCCGGACGCGCCGGACGCGCGCTCGACCCTGACCCTGGAGTTGCGCGATCCGCTGGTGGATCTCGGCCAAGGACGCCAGTCGCCCAAGCGCCGCACGGAATTGCCGTTCATCCACGCGGTCAGCAAGGCCTTGGACGGCCACGCGGGCGTGGACGCCAATGGTTACCGCGATTACCGCGGCGTGCCGGTGGTGGGCGCGTGGACGTGGTTGGACGATTTCGACATGGGCCTGGCCACGGAGATGGACCGGGCCGAGGCGTTCCGGCCTTTGCGGATACTGCGGGTGGGTTTCTGGTCCATCTTCGGACTGCTGATTGTCAGCGCGGTGCTGGTTTATGTGCTGATGCGCCTGGCCAACCGGCTGCAGGCAGCGGCCCGGAAGGCGGCCTTGAAGGCCAAACAACTCGGTCAATACGCGCTGGACGACAAGATTGGCGAGGGCGCGTTCGGCTCGGTTTATCGCGCCCACCATGCGCTGATGCGCCGGCCGGTCGCGGTAAAATTGTTGCAGACGGAAAAGTTGAACCAGTCCAGCGCCGCGCGGTTTGAGCGGGAAGTGCAATTGACCAGCCAGTTGACCCACCCCAACACGATCACCCTCTACGATTACGGCCGCACACCCGAAGGCATTTTCTACTACGCGATGGAGTATCTTGACGGCCTGACCCTCGGTCGGCTGGTGAAACAGTACGGCGCGCAACCGGAAGGCCGGGTTATTTCCATCCTGCGGCAGGTTTGCGGCTCGCTTGCCGAAGCGCACAACATCGGCCTGGTGCATCGCGACATCAAACCAGCCAACGTGTTCCTGACGCAGCGTGGCGGCGTGACGGATTTCGCCAAGGTGCTCGACTTCGGCCTCGTGAAAGTGCGCGACCCCCAGGGCGCGGCCGAATTGACCATGACCGAGGCCACACTCGGCACACCACTCTACATGTCACCCGAGGCCGTGGAACATTCCAACGAAGTGGATGCGCGCAGCGACCTCTACTCGTTGGGAGCGGTGGGTTACTTCCTCGTCACCGGTGAGGCGTTGTTCAACTGCCTCACGCTGGGCGAAGTGCTGATGCACCAGGTCAAAGACCTGCCCGTGCGTCCTTCGGAGCGGTTGGGCAAGCCCGTGTCCCCGGATTTGGAGGAACTGTTGATGCGTTGTCTGGCCAAAAACCCCGCGTCGCGTCCGGCCAATGCCCGCGAGCTGGACGACGCGCTGGCCCGCTGCCGGAGCGCGACGGATTGGACGCGCGAACTGGCCGACGAGTGGTGGCGCAAATTTGCCGCGACGCAAAGCGAGAAAACCGTGGTGACTACCCCGCCTGCGGCAAAATGACCGGCCCGATCCGACGGCAACATACCCAAAAAAACGATTACCATCTGACCGCAGGTTTCGGCATAAGATTTTAGGTCCGCGCAATTTTACTTCTTCATTTCATTGGCGTGAAAGGTCCCTGGAATTGTGACATTTCTCACCTAGCAGCCCGTTAAAAAAGTCGGTTGAGTAATTGAACAAGAGCGAAGATGAAGCGTCTGATTTTCATGGCCCTTGGAAAACGCAAACCCAAACAGGACGAACTGTTCATCCCCACCGCCAAACTGGCCGCCGGTTCCGGCCATCCGTTCTACACCAAGCTCAATGAAGTCCTGGGCGGCGCTGGTTTTGATGAGTTCGTCGAGAAACTTTGTGCGCCGTATTATAAAGCGGGCGGGCGGCCCGGCATCCCGCCGGGGGTTTACTTCCGCATGCTCTTTATTGGCTACTTTGAAGGTTTGGACAGCCAGCGGGGCATCGCCTGGCGTTGTGCGGACAGTCTGGGGTTGCGGACCTTTTTGGGCATCGCGATTACTGAGGACACGCCAGTGCATGCTTCGATGACGATCATCCGGCAACGATTGCCGGAGTCGGTCTTCGACCAAGTCTTTGTCTGTGTGCTGAGTTTGCTGGAACAGAAAGGACTGTTGCGCGGCAAGGCCGTGGCGATTGATGCGACGACCTTGGAAGCCAATGCGGCGATGAAGAGCATCGTGCGCAAGGACAGCGGTGAGGACTGGAAACAATACCTGCAGGGGTTGGCCAAAGCGGAGGGCATCGAGAATCCCACCGAAGCAGATCTGCGCCGGCTGGATCGCGGGCGCAAGGATAAGAAGGTTTCCAACGAACAGTGGAAAAGCCCGGCCGATCCGGACAGTCGGATTGCCAAGATGAAAGACGGGCGCACGCATTTGGCCTACAAAGCCGAACATGCCGTGGATTTGGTGAGCGAAGCCATCGTGGCGACGACTGTGACCTTTGCCGATAAATCCGATCCGCAAAGTGCGCCGGTGACGCTGAGTTTGGCCGCAGCCAATCTGGTGCTGGCGGGCAGTGAAGCTGAGATTGAGGAAACGGTGATGGACAAAGGTTACCACGACAATGGTTTGTTGGCCGAGTTGGCCGAGCAGGGCGTGCGAACGTATATTCCGGAGCGGAGGCAAAAGAGCCGGTGCTGGACGGACAAGCCAGTCGAATACGAACTGGCTTTTCGGGCCAATCGGCGACGGGTGTGCGGAAACAAGGGACGCCAGTTGAACCGGTGGCGGAGCGAACGCTGCGAACGGACCTTTGCCCATGTGTGCGAGACCGGGGGTGGCAGGCGGGCGTGGGTGCGAGGTCAGACGAACGTCAGCAAAGTGCATACGCTCAAATGTGCGGCGTACAATTTGGGATTGCTGCTGCGGAAAATCTGGGGTTACTGCAAGCCGCGCAACGCGAAAGCGGCGGCGGCAGCTCTTTTTTGGGCGCTTTTGCTCTTGGCAATCGTGATAGCCGCCATAGTTATCTGGAGAACGAGCCCGACGATCGGTGGCTGGCTGGGCAAATTGGGGTTGCTGCTGGTAACGGCTACAGCAACTGCCTGTGTTCGCGCAATCCTCTGCTCTCGGAAAAATCACCATTTTTTAACGGGCTGCTAGGCCTGCGCACCGGCGAATCTTGAAAATCAAACGCAGGAAGCCAACCATGCCGATTTATCCCGATTAAGCTTGCGCATCCCGGTTTCGGGTGTAGGTTGCCTTTGCTAACGGAGCATAGTTTACCAGGCGTCCGACTGCCCCGCGGATGGGGCGTTCCCTCCCCTCTTATTCCCTGCACTGCAATGCCGGAGCCGCATTGGCGGCCCTGAAACAAGCGTAAACCAGGACCAGAAAGAACAAAGTTATGACCATAGCCACAGATAAAACTCCGTCTCCCACTTCTCGCGGGCAGGGAGCCCTGAAATCAATACATAATGCGATTGCCAAGGCTGCCATGCTCAATCCGTTAAAGATGGGAAAATCAGCCCCATCGTGGGAGGCAATCGGGACAAGGGCCTACGAGATTTGGATGTCGCGGGGACAGGAACAGGGCCATGACCAGGAACATTGGTTCGAGGCCGAACAGCAGTTGCGGCAGGGTTGAAAGCCGGAGGCAGGGGAATCGAAGTTCGGAGTTCGAATTGCGGTAAGCCAGCCCAAAGGCGAGTGAAAGGGCCTTGGAATTATGACAGTTTTCCCCTGCCTGAGATCGAAGATAGGAGATAGGAGCCAGGAGATGGGATTTGAAGCCGCCGCCAAATTTGACGCTTTTCCGCCGTCGCTTTGCTTCCGTCTTCACTGAGTTTCCGTCTTCGCATTGCTCCCGTCTCCGCATTGCTTCGACGCGGCAAGTCGCCGCAACAAGCTGGCGCGACAAGTCTTCCGGCCATTTTGGACAAAGTCTTCACCCGTCTCCGCTTTACTTCCGCCTTCGTGGAGCTTCGGCGCGACAAGCCGACGCGGCGAGCAGGAGAATTGTGAGGAAAGTTTTCTCTGACTGCTCAGTGTCACCGGCGCGCTCGACACTTTGCCAGCCATCAATGGCCGGTGGAAGGTGGGGAAGGATTTTTTGAACCCACTGCCGCATTCTTTAATTTCAGCATTTCAGAATGTAATTGGTGCGCCAACTCCTTGCGGCTGGGGTCAATGGATTGAATGGGGGCAAATCGAACCGAAGCCCGGAAGGTGCGCTTGCTCAACAGGTTCAGCAGGTGCGGAAAAAATGTCACGTCGCCCCAATAACAAACGTCTTTGCTCGCGTCGCCATCTTCGAGCTCATACTGAATCAAGCTGATGGAAAGGGAATGAATTTGCCGCGTGGCCGGCTCGAGCAACGATGACTTGAACGGCAAGACGGTCTGGCCGTCCGAACTCGTTCCTTCGGGAAACACCACCACCAGCGCGCCGCCATCAAGCGCGGTTTGGATGGCGGCGTTCACCGGCGCGACGTCCATCCGCCGTTCGCGATCAATAAACAGCGTGCCCGCCAGCCGGGCGAGCCAGCCGATGACCGGCCACGATTTAATTTCCTGTTTCGCGACAAAAACCGCGGGCGTGAGCGACGCCATCACTGGCACGTCGAGGTAGCTCAAATGATTGCTCACGAGCAGGCCGCCGGACGGAACCGGTCCGGCGACTTGCGCTTCGAATTTAAAAATTCGCAGGGTGCGGCGGGAAGCCCGTTGCAGCCACAAGGCGCGCGCGGCCACCGCGGATTTTTTCGGACGGAACGTGCAGCGGATCAAAAAATCAAATAGCGCGATAATAACTTCGCCGACAAACCAAAGCAGCCGCCCCAAAACGCGGAATGGATGTTGGCGCAATCCTTTCATGCGCAAGTTTCAAACGCGATGACGGTGGCGGTCAACCAAGAAAATGAAAGGTCACCCATTAGCGTGAGCGGTCAATGGCGAAAAAGCGTCTCCTTCAAACAGCCTTTTTCTTAAAAGCTGTTTTTGTCTTTGACCGGTACGGACGGCGTCCACAATGGTTCGCGCGGTGACGGCAGGTTGTTCAAGGCCGCGTAAAAGGCGTCGCCTCACGCGGTCTGCAACCGTTTGCACCCAAAAAAAATCAAACAATTAGCAATAATGGTTAAGACCGCAGGCTTGTTTTAATTCAACTTGTAAGGCGGAAGATGTGCACCGCGTGCCTTTGATGGCGGGCGTCGACAGTGCGGACCAGTCCCGTTAAGCCGGGATTGGGCGGCCGCCGGGAAGACGATTCCGGCCACAAGGGTTGTGCCTTGATGCAAGGGCACGCTTGGGGTATTAAAAACGCAGCACCCAGAAGCAAGTGACGGTGGAACATTTTGTCGGCGGAGGCATAGTTGCCGCCGGGCGGAATGGCATCACAACTGGTCACCGGTCGCGTAAAAGGGCGTAAAGCCCCGTGGGAGCCACGCCCCTTTGGGGCCTTCAGCCTCACGCGACGGGTCAGGACGTTCCTCTCCGAGAGGATGACCCGAAAGCCGGACAGGATGAGATGGCCTTGAAACGCAAATCTACAAAGACGCGCGCAGAAAGAGAGTTTCTCAAACTCCCTGAGGCGGATTTCATTGCTTCGATCACCGTCTGTAACGGCATTACCTCCCTCTCCGCATGAGCGATCGCAAACTGGCCTTTTTGTACTCACCCGAAATCGAAGGGCTGAGTTACCCGCCGGATTGCCCTTTCAAAACCCAGCGCGCCAGCCTCACGCGCCAGCGTCTGAAATCGTTCGGATTGCTCGGCGGCGACGGGCGCATCGAGGTCGCGCCGCGCAAGGCTCCCCTGGCCGAGTTGAAAAAGTTTCACACCGCCCGTTATCTGCAGGAACTGCAACGGGTCGCTGGCGGTGATTTGACCGTGGAAGGCTTTCACATGGGCCTGGGCGGCCTGGACACGCCGGTGTTCAAGGACATGTTCGACTGCGGCGCCTGGGCCTGCGGCGCGGGACTGGTCGCCGCCGACTTGTTGCTGGAGGGCAGGGCGGACATCGCTTTCAATTTGCTCGGCGGTTTTCATCACGCCATGGCGGAGCGTGCGGCGGGATTTTGTTATTTGAACGACGTGGTGCTCGCCTGCATGAAACTGGCCGGGGCCGGGAAGCGGGTCTTGTATCTGGACGTGGACGCGCATCACGGCGACGGAGTGCAGGCGGCTTTTTATCAGCGCAAGGACGTGATGACCGTTTCGTTGCATGAGACCGGCCGGACGCTTTTTCCCTGGGGCGGTTTTGAAAATGAAATCGGCGAAGGGCCGGGCCGGGGATATAACGTCAATGTTCCGCTGCCGCCCGAAACCTATGACGAGGCTTTTCTGATGGCGTTCGACGGTGTCGTGGTCCCGCTGGTGGAATTTTTCCGGCCCGATGTCATGGTGTTGGAACTGGGGATGGACATGCTGGCGGGCGATCCATTGACGCATCTGCGCATGACCAACAACGTGGTGGTGGAGGTCATCGAACGGCTGTTGCGGTTCCGTCATCCGATGCTGGTGGCGGGCGGCGGCGGGTATCACATCGAGAACACCGTTCGCGGCTGGGCGCTGGCCTGGCGGACGTGTTGCGGCGAGGATGAGGAATGTGATTTTGGCCTCGGCATGGGTGGCGTGATGCTGGCCAGCACCGAATGGGCGGGGGGACTGCGGGACCGGGCCCTGGCCGTCACGACGGAGCAACGCCGGGCCGTTGAACCGGAGTTGCAGGCCACCATTAAAATTATCACCAACAATGTCTTCCGGCTTCATGGCATTCAGGCCGGCTCCGGCCAGGGGGTGACAACGCCCGGCCGGTTCTGCTAAATTCACGACAACATCAAACAACAAAGAAACATACCATGAGCAATCCAACCAAGACCGTTTCCACCAGTTCGCTGATGCAGGAAAACCGGACGTTTCCACCCAGCCCGGAAGTGATCAAACGCGCCTACATCAACGCCGAGCAATACAAAAAAATGTATGACCGCTCGATCAATGAGCCTGACAAGTTCTGGCTGGAGCAGGCCGCGACGCTCGACTGGTTCAAGAAACCCACGATGGGCCTCAAATATGTGTGGGACACCGCCGCAAAAAGAATCGAGCACACGTGGTTTGAAGACGGACAGCTCAACATCAGCGTCAACTGCCTCGACCGTCATCTCAAGACCAAGGGTGACAAACTCGCGCTCATCTGGCAGGGCGAGCCGGAAAACGACGTGGTCACACTCACCTACGAACAGTTGCACCAGCAAGTCTGCAAGTTCGCCAATGTGCTGAAATCGCTCGGCATCAAGAAGGGCGACCGCGTTTCGATTTACCTGCCCATGATCCCCGAACTGCCCGTCGTAATGCTGGCCTGCACGCGGATTGGCGCGATTCACTCGATCGTTTTCGGCGGATTCAGCGCGGATGCGCTGGCCGGGCGCATCACTGATTCGGCGTGCCGGCTGCTCATCACTTCCAATGTTTCCTTGCGTTCGGGCAAGAGCATCCCCTTGAAAGGCATCGCGGATGAAGCGTTGAAGCAGACTCCGAGCATCGAGAAGGTCATCGTCGTCAAACGCAACGACACTCCCTGCAACATGGTGGCGGGACGCGACGTCTGGTATCACGACCTGATGAGCAAGGCGAACGCCGACTGTCCGCCGGCGATCAACAACGCCGAGGATCCGCTGTTCATCCTCTACACTTCCGGTTCAACGGGCAAACCCAAGGGCGTCGTCCACACCACCGCCGGTTACCTGCTGCACGCCGCCTTGACCCACAAATACATTTTCGACGTTCACGACGACGACATTTTCTGGTGCACCGCCGACATCGGCTGGGTCACCGGCCACAGTTACATTGTTTATGGCCCGCTCTGCAACGGTGCAACCAGTTTGATGTTCGAAGGCGTGCCGACTTTCCCGGACGCGGGCCGCTTCTGGCACATCGTGCAGAAGTTCAAAGTGACCGTTTTCTACACCGCGCCGACCGCCATCCGCTCGCTCATCCGCCTCGGCGAGGAATGGCCGAACAAGTACGACATGAGCACACTCCGCACGCTCGGTTCCGTGGGCGAACCCATCAATCCCGAGGCGTGGATCTGGTATCATCGCGTCATCGGCAAGGGCCGTTGTCCCATCGTGGACACGTGGTGGCAGACCGAGACCGGCGGCATCCTCATCAATCCGCTGCCCGGCGCGCACACACTCAAACCCGGCAGCGCCAACCGTCCGTTCTTTGGCGTCGAACCGGTCATCCTGCGCGACGATGGCAAGGAAGTCGGGCTGAACGAAGGCGGCAAGCTCTGCATCAAGAAACCGTGGCCGGGCATGATGCGCACCACCTGGGGCGACCACCAGCGGTTCATCGAAACCTACTTCACGATGTATCCGAACATCTATTTTACCGGCGACGGCTGCCGGATTGACGAGGACGGCGACTACTGGCTGATGGGCCGCATTGACGACGTGGTGAACGTCTCCGGCCATCGCATCGGTACGGCGGAAGTCGAGAGTGCGCTGGTGAGCCATCCGAAAGTGGCCGAGGCCGCTGTCGCGCCCATGCCGCACGACATCAAAGGGCAGGGACTTTATGCCTTTGTGACGCTCAAGGACGGCGTCAAGGAAAGCGACGAACTCAAGAAAGAACTGGCCAACCACGTCCGCAAGGAAATCGGGCCGATTGCGGTGCCGGACAAGATACAATTCGCGCCCGGCCTGCCCAAGACGCGTTCGGGCAAAATCATGCGCCGCATTTTGCGCAAGATTGCCGAGAACGCCGTGGACCAGATTGGCGACACGTCCACCCTGGCCGATCCGCACGTGGTGGAGGCGTTGGTCAAGGGCAAGCAATAAGAGCCGAGGGTCGAGGGTCGAGGGTCGAGAGTAGCGGACATCGCCGTGAATCGTCCTCGTTCTCGTCCTTCGTCCTCGACAACAACAAAAACCGAGAAAGAACCCAACCATGAGTGACACGGCGAGAATTTCCCAGCCCCCCATTCCGTTAAACAAATCAACTCCCACCTATATGAGCGAACCAACAGCCATTCAAATCAAGGATACCACCGCGAATCCCGCACCGCTCGGCCTGCTCGGTTTCGGCATGACGACCGTGCTGTTGAATCTGTACAACGCCGGCTTTTACGAGCTGAACGGCATGATTCTGGCGATGGGCATTTGTTACGGCGGCGTCGCGCAAGTCATCGCAGGCATCATGGAATGGAAGAAAGGCAACACCTTTGCCTCCACCGCTTTCATTTCCTACGGTCTCTTCTGGCTTTCACTGGTAACGCTGATTGTTTTGCCAAAATTGAATTTGGTCGCGCCGGCGGATGAAACCGCCATGTCCGCCTATCTCGTCATGTGGGGACTGTTCACCGGGGTCATGTTCCTCGGCACGTTCCGCCTGAACCGTGCCTTGCAAGTCGTCTTTGGCACGCTGACCATTCTTTTCTTCCTGCTGGCGTATGGCGATTACACCGCTGCGGGTGGGGATTTCAAACATTTCACCGGCTACGAAGGACTCGTTTGCGGCTTTTCGGCGATTTACACCGGCCTCGCGCAAATTCTGAATGAACTTTATGGGAAAGTCGTTCTGCCGCTCGGCGTGGTTAAAAAATAAATCTTAATTAACGACAAAATTTTCGCCCCTGCACCGGGCAATGGACATTCCTCCAGGCCGTATCCATGCAGTGGGAAAATCTTTTAACCACGGATGGACACAGATGAACACGAATAGGAAGAAGGATTTCAGCAACGCAAAAGAGTTCACCAATCGGGGAGGCAACCCGGATTCACTGAAGAGACTTTTGGTTTTGTCTTAATCCGTGTTTATCCGTGTCCATCCGTGGTTTCATTGAATAGATACGGCTACCAATCCTCCTTCATCACCGCCGGCATCCTGCTCATCGCAGGCGCGGCGCTCACGCTGTTGCTAAAACCGCAGCCGAAAAGCGGCGCGGGCGTGCCGGAACCGGCGCTGGCAAAATAACCGGCGCCGTGTTTACGCACCGAGTGTCACCTGTGTTCCTGAACCCCGGCGTAGCGGCGTCTCGGCAGAGCGCCGCCATCCTTCGGGCGAGCGTTCTATTTTATGACGGGACGGTCAAATCAAGTTTCTCGATGGCGGCCTGCAAAACGGCGGCGGACTTCACCAGGGCGCCCTGCTCGTCGGGCGGCAAAGTCACCTCCAAAACTTTATCAACGCCCTTTTGGGAAACGATGCAGGGAATCCCCAGACTCACACCGCTCAGGCCATATTCCCCTTCCAGCACGGATGAAACAGTGAGCACGCCGCGTTGATTGCGCAGGATGGCCGCGGCAATTCGTGTCAAGGCCAGGCCGACCGCGAACCAGGTGGCGCCCTTGTAATCAATGATGTGATAGGCGGAATGCCTCACTTCCTCCACGACTTTGCGGCGGGCGGCCAGCCAGTCGTCGCACTTCAGACACAGGCGGCAGAACTGTTCGATGGGCATGCCGGCCATGTTGGTCATGGACCAGGCGGCAAATTCACTGTCTCCGTGTTCACCCAGAATGTAGGCATGCACATTATGCACATCCACTCCGCAATGCTGGCTCAACAAGTGACGGAAGCGCGCGCTGTCCAGCACGGTGCCGGACCCGATGATGCGTCCGCGCGGCCAGCCGGACCGTTGGTGGGCGACATACGTCAGAATGTCCACCGGATTGCTGACGATCAAAACGACCGCCGATGACTTCTGGAGCACGATTTCATCAATGATGTCGTGGATGATTTTGACATTGCGTTGAACCAACTCCAGACGCGGTTCGCCGGGCCGCTGTTTGGCCCCGGCCGTAATCACAATCAGGCGGGCATCCGCATAATCCGCCGCCCGGGCTTCACGAATCTGGACCGAAGGGAAAAACGCCTGGCCATGAACCAAATCGAGGACCTGCCCCAAGGCCAGTTCGTGGTTGGCATCGCGCAGGGCAATCTCATCGGCCAGCCCGCTCTGGGCCAGCGCATAGGCAAAAGTGGATCCCACGGCGCCCGCGCCAACAATCACCACTTTTCTCGGTCTCCAAGGTTCATCATTCATTTTTGTTCCTCAGTCGTGGTGCAGACTGTCTTTGGCAATGGAAACGTCAAGCATTTGTCTGGACTTCAGATTGCCGACTGAGCGCGCCCACCGGTCGCCTGCTCGCGACGCAAGTCGGAGTCGGCTCGACCGATCTTGTTAGACATGTTGTAACTGTCAATCCACATATCAGAGACACGCCACACACAGACGCTTCAAGCTTCGACCCGGCAAGCGAGCCAGATCATCAAGCCGGCTGAAACCGTTTCCGCCTGCATTTCAGGGCTGGCGCACCCTGAAGAATTTCCTTTGACCAGACGGGAGGAGGAGGACGCTCTGTTGTCCACCGACTTGTTGCGGTGTGTTGGTGACCCGCGACCAGAACGGCGGATTCAGGTTGGTCGTGCCTTCCAGCACGCAATTGGTCTGTGAGCTGGTCCAGGATAGAACGATGTTTTCTGCCTGGTTGGTAAACAGCAGGGAAACGGCGATTTTGAGAGAGAACCCACTGAAGGTGAAGACGCAATCCGCAGGCACGGTCGCGGTAAAGACGCCGTTGGCAACCGGGACATTGGTTTTAAAGGCGAGGTTGGTGGTGCTGCTGGTGTAATAGAGATCAAGGCTGGAAACGGACGGCAGGTTCGTCAGCGTGCCAGACAAGGTCGCCGTGCGGCTGCCGGTGTTCACTCCGGTCAGGGCCAGCTGGCCGGTACCAGGGTGGTAAAACGCCAGCAAAACCAAGGGCGAGGTCGAACCGTTCACGGCGATCCGCCGCGCGCCCGGACGGACAAATTTGGAGATCTGTGCCACGGTGTAAAAGTTTTTCCGCGGCGTGTAGGTTTTGGGAACGGCGTTGATGTTGTCCACAGCGAACAAACCCCAATAGCTCCAGCAGTTATGGATCATATAGAAACTGTCGTAACCCTCCCACACCAGTCCCGCCGATGCGCCATTGGCCAGGTGCGCCAGCAGATATTCTGCCGTGCCGCGAAAATAGGCCCAACCCGTCGCCCCGCCCGCGCAGTTCTCACAATTGGAGCACCAGACGTTGAACTCGGTCATCCAAAAATTGCGATCCGGATAGGCGGATTGCCGGAGGAAGTCGTACACATCGGCTGAACTGCTGCCGCCGGCCAGATCGCCGCCGGCCAGATAGCTGTGCAGGCCGAAATGCGCGAGCTTGGTCATGATCAGGGGATCGTTCATTATTTGCGCCAACCAGTTGGTGCTGCTGTAGCCGAGATCGGGGGCGATAAAACGAATGTCGCTCAGGCCATTCGTGTCGAGCTTCAACGCCAGTTGATGCAACATGGTGATGTACTGGGCGGAGTTCACGACCTGCACGCCCTGGATGGGGTCCGGCGTGTTGTCCGGTTCATTGTCCGGCCCGACCAAACCGAACTGGAGATGAAGCGTGTTCCGACCATAAACCAACAACGATGCAATCATCTCCGCCCACTCATCTTCGTAGCCGGGCTTGAGGACGTAGGTGCTGCTGTTGACCATCCATGACGGGCCGATGCCTTGAAAATTCAGCGCCAACTCGTTGCTGATGCCGCGCTGGTTCAGATAGGCGATCATGCCCCACATTTTCTCGAAGTCCGGCGCGCTGTACACCGTGTTGTAGTAAGTCCAGTTCATTACGTCGGGGTCGCTGTTGTCGTTGGTGGCTTCCCAGTCCGTCCGGTCATAGAGCACCCGGAACAGCGTCATCCCCGCCTGGTCAATCATCGCATCGAGCACGGGCTGCAGTTCGTTATTGGTCCAGCTCCGGTGATTCGCGTTGACGCCAAAGCCGTCAATGATTTGATAGGTCTGTGCGCCGTTAATGGTCACGGTTGCCGCCCCGGCCGGGACACTGAACGCGAACCAAACGGCCAGGAGGGCGATGCCGACACAACACCGATGACCAATCGATGCTGGCCGATAAGATGCAACGGGTGTTTTCATTGGCTCAGGCCCGCCTCCATTCTGCTTTCGCCGCGAAAGGGCATTTTCGCCAACATGTTCATTTTATAATTATTTAGGTTCTTTATGCACCCTGTCCACCAGATTATGGCAAAGCTATACAGGAATGATTGAAAATCCGGCCGGCCAACACTGGGCGAGGTTGTCTAAAAAATTTGGCGGGCGAAGACTTGTTTCACCAGCGCTATTTCGGCGGCCGGCATGCTGGCTACCACCACGGGCGCGGCACCCCCACCCGCGCCCTCGACAGTTGCGTCCGAACGTTTTATTTTCCGGCTAGGGTGGCCGCGGCAACTCCTGAAATCCGTCCCGACATCCATTGGGACGAGGAACCCGATTCGAGGACAGCCCTCGAACCGGGTTATCGGATCATTTTCCGGAACGCCCCCGGCCAACCCGGTTTGATTTAATTTGAGTTTCCTTTGGTGGAAACTCGCACGCCACCAAGACCGCCGGTTATTTGGACTTCCTGGCCTTTCTCCTGGCCCAAATCATTTTCATTCTGGCTGAGAGTTTGGCTTTGGCCGCTGCACTCATCTTCCCTCTGCCTTTCCTGGCCGGTTTCACTGATGGTTTTGGCCCTTTCAGTTTCGCCCATCTTGCTTTGGCGGCAGCACTGATCCTGGCTCTGGCCGCTTTACTCATCTTAAACTTCTTCTTCGGAACTGCAGGAGCGGCAGGTTTGGTTGAAGAACCCAATAGCTGGCCAAGCGCTTTTTCCAGCGATTGGATTTTCTCTTTGAGTGTGGCTGCTTTGCGTAATTGTTGAACCGATAGACTGCTTAATAGTGTACTCATAGGGATGGAATTAAGGTTTTTGACAGGAAAAGTCAATAGTTATAACCGTGGCGTCAGGTAATAAAGAGGTAATAAGGAGCTTTACGAATCCAATGAGTTCGAGGATGCTCTAGCTTCATGTCGGCAATCAAGCGATTCTGGCGTTACTGGTGCGGAAACTTCGAAACCGCAAAGGGAGGATTCGACATGAGTGCCTTGATTGTCACGGTTCTGCTTGCGGCAGGTTGCGTGCTGTGCAAGCTGGCCAATTTTGAAAGCCCAATCAAAGGTTTTATTGCCAATTCCAAATTGGCTGACGGTTGCGAAATGGCTGCCATCGTCGTGTTTTCGGGATGGTGCTTTCTTTGGCTTCCGTTCCGCAGCCATGAAGCGCAACAAAAAGCGCATAAGGCAGAAAGACAAAATCTCACCTCCCAGATTCAACAAGCGGATGCGCTCTTAAAAACGGCTTCTGAACCCAAAGACAAACCGGCTGAAGCCGTCAGCCAAAAACAAAAAATCAAGGCTTCGTTGGTAGCTTATCTGGCTCAACTGGAAGATCGCATCCTCGCGATAAAAAAGATGACTTTATTTGAATACAATAAAAGTCTTAAAAACGAAGAAGATATAGAGTCAATTGACCTGTTAAACGAAATCTATTTTTTCCTGGATTTAAACCTGGGCAAAGCCGAGTCCGCCTGGTTTAAGAGTCGGACCGGCATCTCTTTCGCTTCAGTAAATGATTGGGGACAGGCCGCATTCAAGGCGGAGAAATGGCAGGGCATGATTGACAACTTGAATCATTACGCGAGCCAGCTGAAGAAGATAATCGAAAAACAAAAGTAAATTCCCCCGCACCTTCCAAGAAACCAAACCAGACACTGCGGACTTCGGCCCGGCAGCATTGCTCTATACATTTGCATAAGTGGTTGGACTGATGAAAAATGTCCTTGGTGTGGACGAGGACTTTCCGACTGATTTCGTCCTCGTCGTCGTCCTCATTCTCGAAACAAACCCGGAGAATAGCGATTACGAGAACGAGGACGACAACGAGGATGATCCAGCTTCGGTCTTTCTCATCCCTTTCTTTCAACCACTTGCGTCGGACTTTAGAGCACCCCTGCCATAAACGGTCCCACCGGCACCCTCGACAGTTGTACTCGAACGTTTTATTTTCCGGTTATGGCGACCACGGCAACACCTGAAATCCGGCCCGGCATCCATCGGGACGAGGAAACCGATTCGAGGACGGACCTCGAACCGGGCTACCGGGTCATTTGCTGGAACGACCCGGTCAACCTGATGGACTACGTGACGCACGTGTTTCAGGTCGTCTTCGGCTGGCAGCGGCAGAAAGCCGAGGTTCACATGTTGCAGGTCCACAATCAGGGCAAAAGCGTGCTGACGCGCGAGAGCATGGAAAAGGCGGAGTTTTATGTCCACCAACTCCAAAAATACAGCCTGCATGCAACGATGGAGCGTGATTAGGTGAAACTCATCCGGACCAGGCGGGAAAAATTGGTTTTTGAAATCAGCCTGCCGGAAAAACGCCTGCTGTTCGAAGTCCTCAAGCTCTATCCCCTGATTTCCGCAACGCATCACCGCCTTAGCAAAACCGCCAAGACCACCAAACACGACGAAAACCAGCGGCTGTTGGAAGAGTCACTCGCCGCCCAACGGCAGGAAAATCGGAAAAACGTCCGGGCCATGCTGAACGAACCCGGACGTTTTCAGGCGGCAGCTTCCGGCTTTCAGCTCACGCTCTCCGGGCCGGAAATCGAATGGCTGTTGCAAGTGCTCAATGATGTTCGCGTCGGAAGCTGGATCGCCCTTGGTTCGCCGGACCCGGAGCAGGGCAAAAAGACTGTGTTCAATGAAAAAATCCTGCCGCATTTTCGTATGATGGAACTCGCCGGCGCCTTTGAAACGGTTTTTCTCGGTGCATTAAGCGGACATACGCCCGCGGAATGACCTTTGATACCATGTCCCAATGACAACCGGAACAAACTCAGGTAGGGCGGGCAGTCCCCTGCCCGCCGCTCATCCACACAACAGTTGCGGCGCGCACGGAGTGACGCGCCCTACCAATGTGCCGAGCATCACCGGAAATTGGTATGTTTCTCACCCATGCCGATCTTGCTGAACAAAAACATCGCCTTCCCCGACCCGAGCCTGGCTGACGCGGAGGGGTTGGTGGCCATTGGCGGCGACTTCGGCACTGAACGGCTGCTGGCGGCCTACCGGGCGGGGATTTTTCCGTGGACGGTTGATCCCATCACCTGGTGGTCGCCCGATCCGCGGGCGATTTTTGAATTGGACGGATTTCACGTTTCCCAAAGCCTGGCCCGGGTCATTCGCAAGGGCGGGTTTGAGGTTACCATTGACCAGTCGTTCCACGCAGTGATGGAAGGCTGTGCAACGCCCACACCGGGACGGGGCGGAGCCTGGATCACGGAAGAATTCATCGAAGCGTACACGCGGCTGCACCGGCAGGGACACGCCCACAGCGTCGAGTGCCGGCTCAAGGGCGAACTGGTGGGCGGGATTTACGGCGTGTCCATCGGCGGCCTGTTCGCGGGCGAATCCATGTTCCACCGCGTCAGCGGTGCTTCCAAAGTTGCGCTCCATCACCTGGTCGGGCATTTGCGCCGGCGCGGCTTTGCCTTGTTTGACATCCAGATGGTGACGCCGGCCACCAAACCGCTGGGCGCCATCGAAATCCCGCGCCGCGAATACCTGCAACGTGTGTCCGCCGCGGTGGCAATAAAGTGTTCTTTCTGACGGATCCTCCATGGAGCGACGCGGCTTGAAGCGTCCGTTCAGCTTTGTCGCTGGCCTATAAAGGAAATATACAATCTGTTCCCGCGAAACATGAGTTCCGGAATGTAGTGATAATCCAAAAACAGGAAATGGCAAAGTTATTGATTTATGAATTTTGGAGTGAGATTCTTACTTTTAAATTAAATATTAGCATATATTTGATTTAGAATAGATGTAAGTTATTTGTTATCAATTACTAACAAACCGATTCAATATTGATTAAAATATAATCTATTGCAAGTATATTCTTAGACGTTCGTTGCTGATCAGTTTTCGAGAGTTGTGAAACGGACTGGCGTTGAATTTCATGGTGGTTACTAACAAACATTCGGCCATTAATTGGCCTTTTTTAAAGGAAATATGCAATCTGTTCCCGCGAAACATGCGTTCCGGAATGTAGTGATAATTCAAAAACATGAAATAGCAAAGTTCTTGATTTTGTAGTTTGAAAGTGAGATTATTACTTTTAAATTAAATATAAGCAAAATATGGATTTAAAATAGTTGTAAGTGATTTATTGTAAATGACTAAACAAATAAACACGAAATTTATTAAAATACAATATATTGCAAGTGTATCCTTAGACATTCGTTGCTGGTCAGTTTTCGAGAGTTGTGAAACGGAATGGCATGGGATTTCATGGTGATGATCAACAAAGAGAGACTATAAATCACCAAATATATTGGAAATACTGGCACATTCTCTCTAGCACGTGTTCAGATAACATGATAATAAATCAAGTAACATAAATTGATACTTTCACATAATGGCAAGAAAATAAATTATTCGCTTGTGCTTTGATTAAAAGTGTGCAACAATGAACTGATGCAAATTGAGAATGATTTGAATTCGCTGGTTGTTTCTCAAGAGTCGGTCGCCACAGATATTGTAGCCACGGCTTTGACGGGACTCGTTTCAATCGTAAAAGAGACCGGGGAAGTTGTGCCAAGTAGCACTGCGTATGACAAGCTCGACAATAACTCTAAAATCTTGGCTTATCTTTTGGGGTTGCAAGCCTCTGCCTTGCTTGGGTTTGGAAATAAAAGGGTCACCGCAAGCGCAGACGAAATTGCTGGTGTCGTTGGGGTCAACGTTCAACGAGCACGGGAACTTCTTTCAAGGTTAAAGGGAAAACTTCTTAAGAAGACAACTGATGGTTGGGAACTTCCTGTAGTAAAAATTACTGCGGCCTGCGACGAAATCATCAACAAACGAAAGTAACAATAAATAAATCTAGCAACGCCATGAGAAGAAATTTATGAACAAGCATATTGAAATTATTGGGCAGATTGAGGCTCTTTTGGGAGAGCTAAAAACCTCGCTGGGGGCAAAGCCTCCCAAAAATATAAATGAACCATCAAAGGTAAAACCTGTTGTGAATTTTTCTGGTCTAGCTGGAGAAATCTACAATCTGATTCAAGAGGGTTTCTTTAAGGAACCGAAGGCCATCTCAGAAATCCAAAACAAACTTCGACTCGAAGGAATTAAAAAGCCGACAACTTCACTAATGTCCCCCCTTCTTCTTTTGATCAGGAAAAAAGCTCTCATTCGGAGCAAGCCTGCTGAAGGGAAAGGCCCTTTCAGATACCATCAACGCTGACATATATTTTATGAAAAAAGACGCCGAAACAATAGCTGGGGAAATAATTAGCCTTGTATCAGAACTTGCTGCGCTTGCGGGTGCGCAGATATGTAACAAGCCAGCGCAATCTAAAATGCTTCCTTTGTCAGGAGAAAAAGATAGGTCAGGTGCAACTGGCGGCGTCCGGCTATTAGTCGAAGATGGGAAATTAGATTCTCCAAAATCACTCTCCGAAATCGCGGAATTTCTGAAGCAAGAAGGCAGGCATTACTCCAAACAGACTGTGTCTATGGGGTTGTTAAACTTAGTCCGGGAACGCACACTCATCCGGCTTAAGGATAAAGGAGAAAAAGGCTGGAAATACGCTGTCCGGCGATAACAGCCCCCAAATTATGTCAGGCACGAGTAAGAATCTCAAAATATCGGCAACAAAACTTTCTTTGCAAAAGGGGGGTAAGCATGAGTTGTTACGAAAACTTATTGTTGATGGGTTCTTCGATACGCCGAAAACCACAAACGAAATAATTACAGAAATTCGGCAAAATGTCGGGAAACGTTTGAAGTCAAATGTCATTCAGACGTACATGAAAAGATTCATGGAGGAAGGGATTATCTATTCCTTCGAAATCAAACAACATCATGGGAATTTTTGGGTGCTTGCGAGTGTAGATAAGGCAAGGGCAACGGAACGTGCCCTTCAACTTCTGAATGCCAAACTTGGCAACGCGTCACCACTTTTATCAAAAGACGTCTCTAGGGAATCGTCTTCAATGCCGGTCCGTCCAATAAATAATATAACTAAAACCAGGATTTTGTTCCTTGCAGCCAATCCAATTGGTACAAAACAGTTGTCTCTGGACGGTGAGTGTCGTGAGATCGAACAGAAACTTCGCGCATCAGAACACCGCGACGGTTTTGAATTTCTCACAAAATGGGCGGTCCGGGCGGGGGATCTGCTGCAATATCTCAATCAGCACCGCCCTCATGTGATCCACTTTAGTGGTCACGGAAGTCAAACTGAGGAACTCATTCTTATGGATTCTGATGACCAGCCGAAACCGGTTAGCAAAGCAGCACTAAAACAATTATTCACCACCCTCAAGGATAACATCCGTGTGGTAGTCCTAAATGCATGCTTCTCACGACCTCAGGCTGCCGCAATTACTGAAGTCATTGATTGTGCAATCGGGATGAACAGCGCGATCGGAGACAAGGCTGCCATTGTGTTTGCTGCTGCGTTCTATCAGGCCCTAGGATTTGAGAGATCCGTGAAAGATGCATTTGAGTCTGGCAAGGCAGCCTTGATGCTTGAGGGAATCCCCGAAGAAAAAATTCCTGAGTTATTGGTTCGCAAAGGTGTTAATCCCCGCACCATTTTCTTAATCGAGCCTACAGGGCTACACGTGAATTAATTTTATGACAAAAGCGGATACAAATATTGCAAAGAGCGCACCGGACAGTCTAAAACTTCTCTGGTCGACAGGTCTTTTTAAATCTTGGAAAAATCAAAGCCAAATTGTCGAAAGCCTAGCTGGAAAAGGGTACAATTTTTCTGGTCCAGAGCTGGGGATGGCCCTAAAGCGGGCCAAGCACCTTACTCGACGGGGAAAGAGAGGTTCGTACGAATATATTCAGAAGTATCCCTTCATCGAGGATGAAAAATAAAAAACAACCTCGTTGCGGCTGAAACCGCATTAGGTTTATCTGTGTCCACCCGTGATTAAAGGAAAAAGCTCTGCGGCTCTCTGCGTCCTCGGCGTCTCTGCGTTAAAACCTACTTCGCCAGCGCCATTTCGGCGGCCGGTTCGTCAATTTCCGCCGACGGCGCAGGTCCGCCGGTCTTGTGGAATTTCACGCTGACAATCTTGCTGATGCCGCGTTCCTCCATCGTCACGCCGTAAAGCACGTCGGCCATGCCGATGGTGCGTTTGTTGTGAGTGATGATGACGAACTGTGAGTGCACCAGGAACCGCTGCAGAATGCGGACGAAGCGGTTGATGTTCGACTCGTCAAGCGGCGCGTCCAGTTCGTCCAGCACACAAAACGGACTGGGCCTGACCTGATAAATGGAGAATAACAGCGCCACGGCGGTCATCGTCTGCTCCCCGCCGGACAGCAGCGAAATGCTTTGCAATTGTTTACCCGGCGGTCGCGCCATGATTTCGATGCCGCTTTCCAGCACGTCGTTCAGGTCCGACAAAATCAGGTCCGCCTTGCCGCCGCCGAAGACCTCGGTGAACATCGTGCGGAAATTCTCGCGGATCTTTTCAAACGTTTCGGTGAACATCTGCCGCGTCTGCACGTTGATGCGGTTGATGACTTCCAACAGTTGCACCCGCGCCTGAACCAAATCGTCGTTCTGCTTCGTCAGAAATTGATAGCGCTGCTCGGTTTCCTCGTATTCCTCGATGGCCACGAGATTCACCGGGCCGATTTCGTCAAGCCGTTTCTGCAACGCATCAATCTGCTGCGCGACGGCGTTCCAATCCGTGGACGCGCCCGCGGCGGCCATTTCTTCCGGCGTCATCACGTGCACCTTGGCCGCGCCTTCGTCGGCGAACGTGATGGTGATGCACTCGCTGCGCACGTCGTCGAGGGCGATGTGATATTTCTGCTGGAGCCGTTCGCGCAGGTTTTGGACGGACATGTTTTTTTGCGCCAGTTCAACATCCAGGGCGCCGCGCTGTTCCTGCAATTGAGTCAACTGCCGCCGCCGCTCGCTCAAATTTTCTTCGCGCGCAACAACGTCGCCTTCCTGCGATTGTTTCCGCGCCAGCAATTCGGCGGTTTGCGTGTTCACCTGCTCGCGCTCGTGCTGCAAACGCCCGATTTGCGACCGTGAATCCTGAATTTCCGACTCCGCCTGCTCTTTGCGGCCAATAAAGGATGACACTTCGTTGCGACGCTGCTCGACCATCTGGGTCAGCTCGCCAATGCGTTGCTCCAAAGATTGCTGTTGCTGGCGGAACGACGCCAAAAGCTGTTCCTCCGCCGCGAGCGCCACCTTGCTCTCCGTGAGCGCGGCATGGGCGGTATCGCGCTGCTGGCGCAGGTTTTCCAGTTCAGCCGCGAGCGCGGCGACTTGTTCCTGTCCGGTGCGTTCGCGGGCTTCCAGTTCGTTCAACCGGGCCGTCAGCGCGCTGCGTTTTTGCGAACCTTCCAGCTCCTGCGCGGCGAGGCTTTGAACTTCAAAAACCACCGTCTCAATTTTCTGGTGCAGCAACCGGTTGGAATTCTGCAATGCGTTGAACTCGCCTTCGCGCGTGGCAATGGCGACTTCCTGCTCGCGCAATTCCGTCTGCGCCTGTTGCAGGCTGGCCTGCAATTCCGTCTGCTCGCCCAGGAGCGCGCCGCGTTTGCGGCTCATGTCGGCAACACGGAGCTGGACTTCCGTCAGTTCCCCGTGCAGTTCGGAGATCTGGTTTTTGCGTCCGAGAATCGAGGCCGGAGCCTTGGGATTGCCGTTGCCGTTCAAGTAACCGCCCGTGTAAACGCCGTGCCGGCTGAGCAAATCGCCCGTCAACGTGACGAAATCGCAACCGGCGTGGCCGTTTTGAATCTGGGCCGTGGCCGTGGCCAGGTCGGACGCGATGAACGTGCGGCCCAACAATGCCTTCAGGAGTTTTTCCACCGACGGCTCGCCCTGGACCACGGCCAGGGCATGAATGACCTGGCCATTTTGCAGGCCGTTTTGAATCACGTCGAGGCCGCTGCCCGGCGCCATTTCGCCCTCAAAAAACAATTGCTTGTCATTGGTGTATTCGAGGGACAGCGCGGCGACACTGGCGCGACCGACCTTGTTGGCGCTGAGGTCGGCGAGAATCTGCTGCGCGGATTCCGGCTGCTCGGTCAGGACCAGTTGCAAGTGATGTCCGAGCGCATTTTCGACGGCGACGACGTACTGGTCGGGAACGCGAATGCGGTCGGCGAGCGAGCCGATGACCTTGCGTGACTGGCGCAAGGCAGCCTGGGTGCCCACGCTGAAGCCTTCGTGCGAACCTTCGAGCTGCTCGAGCACGTTCAGGCGCGAACGTTTCTCGGCCTGCGCCTGTAAAAACTGGTCCTGCTCGGCGGACGATGCCTGCAATTCCACCTGGAGTTCGCGCAACCGGTTTTGCCGCTGCTCGACCGAGCCGCGCTTGGTCTGCGCGTTCAGTTTCTCAACCTCGACGCTCGCGGTGAATTCCTGCAGGCGCGCTTCGAGCCGGGCGCGTTCCTCTTCGAGTTGCACTTTTTCGGCGGAAAGCTTTTCGAGCCGGATGCTGTTGCCCTGCTTTTGCAGATCGAGCGCGGTGATTTCGTTGCGAATCCGCGTCAAATCCTGCGCCGCGGCGAATGCCTCGGCCTGCGCCTTGCGCAACGCTTCCTGCCGCTGGCGCAAGTCTCCCTCAACCGTGTTCAACGCCCACTGTTTCTGCTCCAGCGTCAGGCGATGTTGCAGGAGCGCGTTTTCCGAAGCGGTCAACCGCTCCACCACCGCCTTCAATTCACTGGACGCGGCGTGGCAACGCTCCTCGGCCTGGTTGATTTCGGTCAAAGCCCTGGTGTTTTGCGCGGCAAGCTCGCGCAAACGTTCCTCGTTGAATTGAATCCGGCTTTCGTGCCGGTCCGCTTCACCCTTTAATTCCAGACCGCGCTGCTGTTTTTCGGCCACTTCGTGTTCGAGCCCCGAAAGCCGCTCGCGGAGTTGCTTGATTTCGTCTTCGCAACGCAAAACGTCGGCTGAGCCGGTTTCGATTTCACCGCGCAGTTTTTCGGCGGCGGTTTGTCTTTCAACGATTTCAGCCTGCAGCACGTCGAATTGATGGCGCGCAAGTTGCGTGTCGAGGTGCTGGAGTTCCTGGGAAATTTGTTTGTAGCGGCGCGCTTTGCCGGCCTGGCGCTGAAGCGAACCGATTTGCCGCTTCACTTCGCGGATGAGATCGGCGATGCGCAAAAGGTTTTGGTCGGTGTATTCCAGTTTGTGAAGCGATTCCTTTTTCTGGCTCTTGTATTTCGTGATGCCGGCGGCTTCCTCGAAAATAAGGCGGCGGTCTTCGGGTTTACTCGAAAGAATCTGCGTGATGTGGCCCTGCGCCAGAATGCTGTAACTGGTGCGGCCCACGCCGGTGCCCATGAACAATTGCTGGATGTCCTTGAGGCGGCACGGTGTGCGATTGATGAAATACTCGCTGCCGCCGTCGCGGAAAATCCGGCGCGTGATCGTGACCTCATTGTAAGCCACCTCGACACCCGCTGCGCGCAGGTGGTCCTCGTCCATGTCGCCCAGCGTCAGCGACACCTCGGCCATGCCCATCGGTTTGCGTCCGTCCGTGCCGGTGAAAATCACATCGGCCATTTCGCCACCGCGCAAAGCCTTGGCCGATTGTTCGCCGAGCACCCAACGGATGGCGTCGGAGACATTGGATTTGCCGCACCCGTTCGGGCCGACGATGGCAGTCACACCGGGCTGAAAGTTCAGCGAAGTTTTGTCCGAAAAGGACTTAAACCCCAAAAGCGTTAAATTCTTGAGATACATGACTTTTATTCAGGCAATCACAACTGCCGGTTTCAAGTAAAGTAAAAACCACAATATAAGGCACACAATTCTACTTGTGGCACAACTAATTGGTGAGGAACCAGGATTTGCTTTGTGCCACTAACTGCCACTTCAAATTTTCCATCAAACTACTGTGCTCTTATACGACTGGAAGGTGATTTCGTCAACTGGGAAAAATTCATTTTTTCGCTTGACGCAAATAGATATTTAGATAATCATCTAATTACTTTATGGATAAACTGTTCAAGGCGCTGAATGATCCGACCCGCCGGGAAATTCTTGTCCTGCTCCGAAAAAAAGACATGAACGCCGGCGAAATCGCCGACCAGTTTAAGATCAGCAAGCCGAGCATTTCACATCACCTGGATTTGCTGAAACAGGCCGATTTGGTTCTCGCGGAAAAAGACGGACAGTTTGTGAACTATTCGTTGAACACCAGTGTGCTGGATGAATGTCTGGCCTGGCTGCTGGAATTGAAAAACAAAAAAAACAAATCAGGAACCTGACATGAAAATCCCCAGGAGAGAGTGGCTGCAGATTCTAATCCTTGCCGCCCCATTTTGCGTCGCGGCGCTGCTCTGGAACAAACTGCCCGACCAGATGCCGAATCATTGGGGCATCAACGGCCAAGTGGACGGTTACGACAGCAAGCCGGTGGCGACACTGCTGTTGCCGTGCATCAATCTGGTGGCCGCCGGGCTGATTTTGATTTTGCCGCGCATTGATCCCAGGTTTGCGCGCTATGATGAGGAAACCCAGGCTAGCCTTCGGCGCACCTTCGGAACCATGCGCCTCGCCGCCACGCTCTTTTGCTCGCTCGTGGCGCTGGCCGTAATGGCAACCCCGTTGTATCCGGCAATTCAGGGGCCGACAGTTATGATTCCCGGCTTGGGTTTGTTGCTGATGGTCTTCGGCAACTTGATGACCAAGCTCCGGCCAAACTGGTTCTATGGTATCCGCACGCGGTGGACTCTGGAGTCGCGCGATGTTTGGATCAAAACCCATCGCTTGGGCGGCCGATTGATGATGGCCGGCGGCGCATGCATTTTTATTTTCGGGTTGCTGCTGCCGGTGAAGCTGTTTTTCATTTGCGTCCTGCTGCCGGCAATTGTGGTGATGAGCATTGTGCCCATCGTTTATTCCTACATTATCTGGAACTGGTCACATTCGGTGAAATAATCCGGGCAAAAAAGTTTTGACAATACTCACTATTTGTATCACTTTATCCACATCCGTTGATTAAACGGTCTCATGTAGAGTGGCTGAGGGACTGGCCCGATGACGCCACGGCAACCGGTTGAAGTGCAAGTTCAACGACCAGGTGCCAAATCCAGCCCCGGCGGGTGTCGGGGGAAAATGAGAAGAGCACGCAAGCTTTGTCAGCCCCTTCTCTCCATGAGTCGGGGCTTTTTGTTTGCCCTGAAAGTAGCGCAGGCGTCCCGCTTGCATCGCCGAGCGAAAGCAAGGCGAAATTGAAAACTTTCGGGCAGGCAGGACGCCTGCGCTACGATTGAAAAATTTTATGAAAGAACACGCTGGTTTCATGAAGGCGCTCAAGTGCCGCGAGTGCGGGCGGGAATATCCGCTCACCGCGACGCACGTCTGCGAGTTCGACTTCGGCCCGCTCGAAGTGGTTTATGATTACGACCGCATCAAAAAGTCGCTGACCAAGGCGGCCATCCAGTCGCGTCCCCAGACGATGTGGCGTTACCGCGAGCTGCTGCCCGTGGCCAACGACCCTACCGTCGGTTTGCAGGTCGGCTTTACGCCGCTCGTGAAGGCCGATCGGCTGGCCAAAAAACTCGGCATCCGCGAATTGTGGATCAAGAACGACACGGTCAACTACCCCACCCTGTCATTCAAGGACCGGGTCGTGAGTGTGGCGTTGAGCCGGGCGCGGGAACTGGGTTTCGACACCGTCGCCTGTGCCTCGACCGGTAATCTCGCCAATTCCGTCGCCGCCAACGCCGCGTCCGCCGGCTTGAAATCCTACGTTTTCATCCCGTCGGATTTGGAACAGGGCAAAATCGTCAACTCGCTCATTTACGGCGCGCACGTCATCGGCATCAAAGGCCATTACGACGAGGTGAACCGCCTTTGCGCCGAGATTGCCGGCAAATTCAACTGGGCGTTCGTGAACGTGAATATGAGGCCGTATTACGCCGAAGGCTCCAAGAGCATGGCGTATGAAATCGCCGAACAACTCGGCTGGCGCCTGCCCCGGCACACCGTCGTACCAATGGCGTCCGGCTCGTTGCTGACAAAAATCCAAAAGGGCTACCAGGAACTGGTGAAGCTCGGCCTCGTGGCGGAAAGCGAGACGGCCATTCACGGCGCACAGGCAACCGGATGTTCGCCGATTTCCACCGCGCAAAAGGCGGGCCTGGATTTTTTCAGGCCGGTCAAGCCGGACACGATTGCCAAGTCGCTGGCCATCGGCACGCCTGCCGATGGTTTCTACGCACTCAAGGTGATGAAGGACACCGGCGCGGCGGCGGACGACGTGACCGACGACGAAATCCGCAACGCCATCAAGTTGCTCGCAGAAACGGAAGGTATTTTTGCCGAAACGGCGGGCGGTGTGACGGTAGGCGCAGCGCAGAAACTCATTGCGTCGGACAAAATTCTGCGGAATGATTCCGCGGTTCTTTGCGTCACCGGCAACGGCTTGAAGACGCTCGACGCCGTGGCCGGCCACGTCGGCAAACCGCGCGAAATCAAACCGAGCCTGCGCGAGTTCGAAGCCCTGCTGGCGCATGAAGAAAAAGTGAATGTATGAAGAAAAGTCGGAGTGATGGAGTAATGGAGTTGTGGAGTAATGCTTGTTTCCATTAACCCAATACTCCAGCACTCCAATATCCCAATTTTTTACCATGCCAAAAAAAGTCCGAATCCCAACGCCGCTCCGCAAGCTGACCAACAACGAGGAGCTGGTCGAAGTCAACGCCGCCACCATCGGCGAGGCGATTGTCGAATTGCAGATGCGCTACCCCGGCATCCAGGAACGGCTCGTGGATGAAAAAGGCGAGGTGCGCCGTTTCGTGAACGTTTATGTGAACGAGGAAGACATCCGCTTCCTGAAAAACCGGGAAACACCGTTGAAAGACGGTGATGAAATCAGCATCATCCCGGCGATTGCCGGCGGTTAAAGTAGCGCAGGCGTCCCGCCTGGCCGCCCGTCGAGCATCAGCCAGGCGGGAGAAACAAAAGTGCAGGCGAGACGCCTGCGCTACGCTGGAAAAGAAAGTTGTTCAATATGGCCAAAGCATTCAAAAAAACCGCACTGACCCAGCCGAGTTCGCCCACACAAAGGCGTTTGTGGCTGATGTTCCCGCCCAAGCTCATTAAGGAACCGCTTATCTGGAAACTCGGCCAGAAATTCAAGGTGGTCACCAACATCCGGCAAGCCAGCGTGACCGATGAAATCGGCATCGTGTGTCTGGAATTGGACGGCAAGCGCGAAGACGTGAAAGCCGCCATCGCGTGGCTGGAGAAACTGGGCGTCAGCGTCGAGCCGGTGGAAATCAGCGTGGTGGAAAGCTGAAGGCAGGGTCGGCGCGCTGCGCCGACCGGACGCCGCAGCGCGGCGTCCCTACCAAAAAAGTAAAAGCTCCGTCAGAAGCGACATATGGATGCCGCCCGCTGGGGCTGGAGGAAAATTTTACCAAAACGACAAAGATTCCGCTCCTGACAGAGCTGGAGTTTACTTCCGCCGCTGGCGTTTGATCCTGAGCTGGGTGGTGGCGTTGACCAGCGCGGCTTGAACGCGCGCGGCTTCTTCGTCGGTGATTTTTTCGGCCAGGCGCGCTTCGGCACGCTGGCGGGCTTCCTCGGCCCTGGCTTCGTCAATGTTTTCGGCGCGAATTGCCATGTCGGTGAGAACGGCCACGTGGTCGCCGGTAACCTGCACGAAGCCGTCGCCGACGGCGAGGAAGATCGTGTCCGCACCCTTGCGCGCGACGATTTCACCCGCGCACAGTTGCGTCATCAACGGCACGTGCTGCGGCATGATGCCCATCTCGCCTTCGACGCCGGTCAGCGTGACCATGTCCACGTCGTCGGAGTAAATTTTTGCCTCCGGCGTGACAATTTCCAGTTTGAGCGTATTGGCCATTTTCAGCGCCTTAAATCGTTAAATCGTTGGATCGCGAATCACGCCTTGTCATTAATTTCTTCGATGGCGCCCTTCATGTAAAAGTTTTGCTCCGGCACGTCGTCGTGTTTGCCATCCAGGATTTCCTTGAATCCGCGCACGGTCTCGGCCACCGGCACCTGCCGGCCGGCACGGCCGGTGAACACTTCCGCCACCGAGAATGGTTGGCTGAGAAAGCGCTGGATTTTGCGGGCGCGGTAAACCGTGAGCTTGTCTTCGGGTGAAAGCTCATCCATGCCGAGGATCGCGATGATGTCCTGCAAATCCTTGTAACGCTGCAAAACTTTTTGCACGCCGCGGGCGACCTCGTAGTGTTCCTGCCCCACAATTTCCGGCGCGAGCGCGCGGCTCGTCGAGGCCAGCGGATCCACGGCGGGATAAATGCCGAGTTCGGCAATCGCACGCTCCAATACAATTGTCGCGTCGAGGTGCGCGAACGTCGTGGCGGGCGCCGGATCCGTCAAGTCGTCAGCCGGCACGTACACGGCCTGGAACGAAGTGATGGAACCTTTCTTCGTCGAGGTGATGCGTTCCTGCAAATCGCCCATTTCAGCGGCGAGCGTCGGCTGATAACCGACGGCGCTGGGCGTGCGACCCAGAAGCGCGGACACTTCCGAACCGGCCTGCGAGAAACGGAAGATGTTGTCAATGAACAGCAGCACATCCTGGTTTTTTTCGTCGCGGAAATATTCCGTGATGGCCAGGCCCGACAACCCAACGCGCAAACGCGCGCCGGGCGGCTCGTTCATCTGGCCGTAGACCAGCGCGATTTTGGATTTGCCGAGGTCTTTTTGGTTGATGACACCGGCTTCGGACATTTCGGTGTAAAGGTCGTTGCCTTCACGCGAACGTTCGCCCACGCCCGCGAACACGGACACACCGCCGTGCAGTTTGGCGATGTTGTTGATCAGTTCCATGATGATGACGGTTTTGCCAACGCCCGCGCCGCCGAAGGCGCCGACCTTGCCGCCCTTCAAAAACGGGCAGATGAGGTCAATGACCTTGATGCCGGTCATCAGCACCTGGGGCGAAGTGGACTGGTCCGCCAGCGCCGGCGCGGGGCGGTGGATCGGGTAAAACTTGTCGGCGTTGACCGGCCCGCGCTCGTCCACCGGCTCGCCGACGACGTTGAGCACGCGGCCCAGTACGACGTCGCCGACCGGCATGGAAATCGGTTGACCGGTGTCCGTGACTTCGTAACCACGTTTCATGCCTTCGGTGGAGCCCATGCAAACGCAGCGCACCCAGTTGTCGCCAAGGTGCTGTTCGATTTCGAGTATCTGTTTCGCGCGGCCCTGGCCGGGCACGTCGAATTCCACGGCCAGCGCGTTGTAAATGGCAGGCGGCTGGCCGGGAAATTCCACGTCCACGACCGGTCCGATGACTTGAACGATTTTGCCTTTGTTCATGCGATTGATTGATTAGCCCACCGCCATTTGCGCGGTGGCGATTTCCAACAATTCCTTCGTGATGTTCGACTGGCGCAGCTTGTTGTATTGCAGCGTCAGGTCCTTGATAAGCTGTTGCGCGTTGTCGGTGGCGTTCTTCATCGCCACCATGCGCGCGCTGTGCTCGCTGGCTTTGGCTTCCAGCAAAATCTGGTAAATCTTGAAATTCAAACTGTGCGGCAGCAATTCGCCCAGCACCGTCTCCTCATCCAGCTCAAATAAATACGGAACGGCGCCGCCCGCCGGCAATTCCTCCGCTTCCGTGTGGCCGTGAATGCCGGCGGTGACCGTCTGGATTTTTCCCACCGGCAAAAACGGGACGATTTCCGGCCGCTGGACCAATATCGAAATGTAGTTGGTGTACAAAACGTCCACCGCGTCCACTTCGCGCTTGATAAACAAGTCCTGCGCGAACCGGGAAATCGCCCGCGCCTCGCCGAACTGCGGCGTGTCCTTGTAAGTGAACTCCGCCGCCAGCGGCCGCTTCGTGCGCGCGATGAACTGTGACGCCTTGCGTCCCGCCGTGACGTAAAGGGTCGTGTCCCGGTCGAATTTCACCGCTTCGCGGAACAAATTGCTGTTGAGCGCGCCGCACAAACCGCGGTCCGTGCTCACAAGGATGACCGCCCGCCGTCGCCCGTCACGAGTTTCCATGAGCGGATGCCTGAAATCCATTGTGCGCGCCGTCGCTTCGGCCAGCACTTCATTCATCAATGCCGCATAAGGCCGGCCACCCAGCGCAGCCTGCTGGGCCTTGCGCATTTTGGCCGCCGCCACCATCTGCATCGCCCTGGTGATTTGGGCGGTGTTCTTGACCGACTTGATGCGTCGGCGAATGTCGCGCGTGGTGGCCATGAAAATTACATTCGCTGACGGGTTTTGATCCGGTAGGGCGGCGCGGTTTCACGCACATGAAAACCAATTTCCCGCCGGTTCTCCGGCAACGGCGGTTCAACCAGCTGCCGGATCGCCTCGAACAAATCCTGAATCGCCGCGTCGTGTCCACCGACGCGTTGTTCCAAATCGGCCAGTTTTCCGGCCAACTCCTTGTGGGCGGCCAATTGTTCGCGCATCAACACAAATGCGCGCACCACCCGGACACTGGCTTCCACAGCAATCGGGCTGTTCAGAACGCTGGCGAGCATAAGAGCGCCGTGTTCGGTGAAAACCCAAGGTGGTTTGCGCTTGCCACCGTGCAAACTTGAAGTCGCAAATTGCGACTTCAAGTTTACAAACTCTTGAGGTGCAAGCTGAAACGCAAAATCTTGCGGGAAGCGCTCATGATTTCTCCGAACCTGTTCATTTAGACGCTTCAATCCCACCCCATAGATTCCAGCCAAATTCGAATCCAGCATGACCCGCTGGCCACGGATGAGGAAAATCATATCCTCAATCCGTTTAATCGGAGCAATCGTTGCTTTGCCACTGGCCATAATGATTGTCTTGTATGCGGTCACAATTTGTGACCGCATGGTTTGCATCACCGATACGTCTGCTTGAATTCCGTCACCGCCGCTTTCAAATCGTTGACGGTGGCGTCCTTCAATTCTTTTTCCGTCGCGATGCGCGTCATCAATTCCGTCTTCCGGGTCGTCATGAAATCCGTGAGCTTGTGCTGAAAGTCCTTGACCTTGCCCACCGGCACATCGTCCACAAATCCGTTTTGCCCCGCCCACAAAACGACGACCTGCACTTCGACCGGCAGGGGGTTGTATTGAATCTGGTTGAACAACTCGACAATACGTTTGCCGCGCTCAAGCTGGGCCTGCGTCTTCGCGTCGAGGTCGGAACCAAATTGCGCAAACGCCGCCAATTCGCGGAACTGGGCCAGGTCGCCCTTGATGCGGCCGGCGACCTGTTTCATCGCCTTGACCTGCGCCGCCGAACCGACGCGCGACACGGACAAGCCGACCGAAATCGCCGGGCGGATGCCCTGATAAAACAAATCCGTCTCCAGATAAATCTGCCCGTCGGTGATCGAAATCACGTTCGTGGGAATGTAAGCCGAAACGTCACCCGCCTGGGTTTCGATGATGGGCAGCGCCGTCAGCGAGCCGTTGCCGTGTTTTTCATTCAGGCGCGCGGCGCGTTCGAGCAAACGGCTGTGCAAATAAAACACGTCGCCCGGATACGCTTCGCGGCCTGACGGACGCTTGAGCACGAGTGAAACCTGGCGATACGCCACCGCGTGCTTGGATAGATCGTCGTAAATGATCAACGCATCCATGCCGTTGTCCATGAACCATTCGCCCATCGCGCAACCGGCAAACGGCGCGAGATACTGGTTGGTGGCCGAATCGGACGCCGCAGCCACCACGACCGTCGTGTATGGCATCGCGCCCGCTTCTTCGAGCACGGAAATGCCGCGCGACACGCTCGACTGCTTCTGGCCAACGGCAACGTAAATGCAATACAGCGGACGATAATTTTTGTCTCCGGCCTGCTGCGCGGCAAGATTGAGCCGCGCGTTGTTGATGATGGTGTCAATGCCGATGGTCGTCTTGCCCGTCGAACGGTCGCCGATGATCAATTCACGCTGGCCCCGGCCAATCGGAATCATCGCGTCAATCGCCATGATGCCCGTTTGCACCGGCTGATTGACCGAACGGCGTTTGATGATGCCCGGCGCGATTTTTTCGACCGGGTAGGTCGCTTCACTTTTGACCGGCCCCTTGTTGTCGAGCGGCTGGCCAAGGGTATTGACGACGCGGCCCAACAAACCCTTGCCAACCGGCACCTGGAGCAATTTGCCGGTTGTGCGGACTTCGTAACCTTCCTTGATCCCCGTGTAATCGCCGAGAATGATCGCGCCAACCTCGGTTTCTTCGAGGTTCAACGCCAGACCGGTAACGCCGTTGCCGAAGTCGAGCATCTCGTTGAGCATCGCATCGGTCAGACCTTCGATTTTGGCCACGCCGTCGCCGATTTCGCGGACAACGCCGACGTTTTGTTTGGCCGTCGCGGCCTTGGCCCCCGTGATTTGGGCCTCAATTTCCTGCAGTAGATTGCTCATAAATTTTTCGCTTGGGAGGGCGGCCTGTTGCCAACCCAAAAATTGGGACGGCGACACGCCGTCCCTCCCATTTCAAAAACTCTCCGCCAGCGCGTTCAAACGCGCCTGAATGCTGCCGTCATAAACGTCGCTGCCAACCTTGATGCGCAGGCCGCCGATCAACGCCGGATTCCGGTCGAATGCAATATCCACACTGTCGCCGTAAATTTTTTTGATCCGGTTTGCCACGTCCGTTTGCAAATCGTCGGGCAAGATCGCCGCGCTTTCGACGCGCGCGGTGCGGCGCTCCAAATCCAATTTCACCAGCCGGAGCAGGCGCGACAAAATTTCGATGTAACGGCGCGGCTTCCGGGCGAGCACGAGCGCGACCGCCTGCCGGACGCGGTTCTCGTCCAGCAAACCATTGACCTGGCAACTGCGGAACAGTTGCCGCGCGTCGTGTTGCGCTAGTTTGGATATTTTCATTCCTGGTTTCTGGTAGGGCGGTGTGTCCCCACACCGCCGCGGCGCGCTGCGGAGAGCGCGCCCTACCTTTTATGATGCCGTCAATTGTTTCTCCGTTTCCTCGGCGAGCCGCCGTTGATCGTCCGGCGTCAGGATTTTACCGGTGACCGTCACGGTCGTTTGCACGACCAGCCGGCCGATTTCACGTTTCAACCCGGCGAGCATCTGCTCATGCTCCAGCGTGACGGCTTCGCGCGCCCGGGCGATGATTTGTTCCGCGGCAGCGATGGCTTTTTGCGTTTCCTGCTCGCGCACGCGCACGGCGGCGATTCGCGCTTCCTCGATCAACCGGTTGGCCAGATCATTGGTCTGGTCGAGGATTTTCCGGCGGGCAGCTTCGGTCCTGGCCAACTCAGCCTTGATTTTTTCCGCGTTGGCCAGGCCTTCCGCAATCCGCTGACGGCGCTCTTCGAGGACGGTCAGAATGGGCTGGTAGGCAAACCGGTAAAGCAGGGCGGCGACAATCAGGAAACTGATGACCTGGGCAAAGAAATGCGGCGCGTCCAGGCCGAATTTCTCCGCCGTGTCATGGGCGGTCTGGGCCAGGTCACTGCCGATGTTTGCCAACAAAATAAACTGGTTCATAAAATCTGGTCGGTTAATGCGCGGCGCGGAGCCGGTCCGGCTCCGCGCCGTTTCCTTAGTGAACAAGGAAGATGGCGTAGAACACAATGGCTTCGGACAGAGCCATGCCGAGCACGGCCAGCACAATGACCTTGCCGAAAGCGCCGGGATTGCGTCCCACCGCCTCGGAAGCCTTCATGCCGACCAGTCCCACACCGATGGCCGAACCGAGGCCGGCCAGACCAACGTGAATGCTGCCGCTCATCTCTCCCAACATTGGCGTTAACATGTTTTTCCTTTCGTTGCTCAACGGCTCCCGCGATTGAACACGGTCGAACCGCTGAAATTTTCAATTGTTTAATGGTGAACCCTGCCGGCTTCCTCCTCATGCGTGCAAATCAACGCCGTGAACACGGAGGTCAGGAGCATGAATACCACCGCCTGAATAAAGCCCACCAGCAGTTCCATGAAATAAAACGGCACGGGCAGCAGCGCGCCAAAGACGACCCTTGCCCAGGCGGGATGCTGAACCATGTTCGACATGGCCTCCAGCAGGTTCTCGCCTGCAAACATGTTGCCGTAAAGACGGAAGCTCAACGAAACCGGCCGGAAGGCAATCGAGAGCAACTCCAGAAAACCGACGGCGAAGAATACCACGATCATCAAATACTTGATGACGCCGGTACTGTCACCTTTGGGGCCAAAAATGTGCAGGAAGGCGCCTTTGACGCCACTGAATTGGAGCGCCCAAACCGTCCAGCAAGCGAAGAAAATCATGGCCATCGCGAACGTCATGTTAAGGTCGGCATTGCCGGCCCGCAGCAGCGGTCGCGTCACCTCAAAACCGTGTTCACCTTGATGTCCCCAGCCAATCGTGCCGGCACCGGGAATCAGCCCGAACCAGTTCGTCGCCAGGATGAAGATGAAAATCGTCGCGAAGAACCAGAACGTCTTCTCCACCAGTCCCGGCCCGATGATGCTTTCGAGAAAACCGTGAAGTCCCTCCACCAGCCATTCCCAGAAATTCTGCGCGCCCGACGGCACTTCCTGAATTTTCCGGGTGGCGAACCGGGCAAACAAAATCACGCCCACCGCCACAATCCACGTCACCAGCATGGAATTGGTGACAAAACCGCCTTTACGACCGAGGAACTGGGCGCTCTGAGGAATGCCCTGCTCCGCGGAAGCGGCCGGTGATGTGTCAGCTCCCGCCAAAGCGGCGGGCTTGGTGGCAGAAGGAGCGGCTTCGCCCGTTGCCGCATTCAGCGCGGCGAGCGGGGCGCAAACAAGAAAGGCGCACGCGATTATCAGTTTGAGTGATTGCATCTTACCTCAGCAAATCCATCCGCCGAACTCGACCCCTTTAATCTCCCGCAGTTCCGGTCGGAAGCTTAAAGACACTGCCGAAACGCAGGAAAATCACAAGCACTTTTTGGGGAATTCCCACACGAATTTTGCGCGCGATGAAACGCGCAACCCAGGCAGTGCTCGTTTGGTGTCCCGCCTTTAGGTGGCCAATTGCAGCAAGTCACCCGAACCGCCTGAAGGCGGGACACCGAACGGCAAGTCCACTTAAAATCGGCGCAATTCTTCCGGTGTCTTCCCCTGCTCCCGCAACGTCCGCAAACTCAGCGCGTCGTGGCGCTTGGCCAGCCGCTTCCCTTTTTCGTCCAGCATCAGCGCGCAGTGATAAAACGCCGGCGGCGTCAAACCCAGCGCCCGGTAAAGTAGAATCTGCCGCGCCGTGCTCAGCAGCAAATCCGCCCCGCGCACGACCTCGGTGATTTGCATCGCCGCATCGTCCACCACACAGGCAAGTTGATACGCCGGTACGTCGTCGCCGCGCCACACGACGAAATCGCCGAAATCCTTTCCAGCCACGAACTTTTGTTCGCCAAAATTTCCATCGGTGAAGGAAATGGTTTCGCCGTCGGGAACACGGAAGCGCCAGGAGAAGCGGGTTGAAAGTTGAGGGTTGAGGGTTGAGAGATTCTTGTTGCGGCAGGTGCCGGGGTAAATGGGTCCCTCATCGTCACCGGCGTTGGGCGCGCTGGCGGCACCGCGGATGTCCTTGCGCGAACAGGTGCAGGGATAAACGAATCCGCCCGCGCGGAGCTTTTCCAGTGCGGTCGCGTAGAATGGCCGCCGTTCGCTTTGCGAATACGGTCCAAAAGCCCCGCCGCAATCCGGTCCTTCCTGCCATTCAAAGCCGAACCAGCACAGGTCTTCGATCATTTGCGGGACGAATTCCAGCTTGAAGCGTGTGGAGTCAATGTCTTCATTACGCAACACGAGTGTGCCGCCGTTCGCCCGCGCCCGTTCCTGCGCCACCCAAAACGTCCGCGCATGGCCGAGATGCAGAAGCCCGGTTGGTGACGGCGCCAGGCGACCACGGTAGAATTTTTCAGAACGGTTCATTGGGATTTGCCGGCAGCCGAAATCATTCTGATCGGTTCTTAAGTTTCTTTCCCTCGATGTCCGGCAACCCCGCTTCATGGTGAATTACAGCCGTTACTTCTCCTTTGTCATTCTTAATGAAGGTCAATTGTGTATCATTAGCGTTGATCTTGAGGAAGAAATTCGTTTCCGATTCGGGATAAATATCAATCGCTCCTCGGGTCGCGCCTTTGCCCCAGGCTTGCCAGACCAACTGATCTCCTTCTCGCCGGATCGTTAGTTTCATTCCACTGGGGATACACGCGGCGTTCGGCGCAAATTCGTAGTGGCCGACACAGGCGTCAAGAAGTTTTGTGTCCAGCTTGATGGCGACACGTAGTTTGAATGTTTCGGGGACTTTTGGCGGCTGGTCGGAGATTTTCTCATAAGAAAATGCATTGCCTCGGTAATATGCGGTTAAGCCGGTCACCTTGTCCTGAGCATCCCGGGAAAAAGTTATGGGCATGCCGCTCAGCCTTTCAAAAAAATGGGTTTCCGATTCCGGCAATAATTCACCAGCAATAGGCGGCAAGAATACATCAACCGGCCATGAATTTGATCCTGTGGCCTGGGCGAAAAGCCGATCTCCTTCACGGCGAATACCGATGCCGGACTGAGAAGTGGTGCCGTCTTTGTGTTGGGAAAACGGCCAGAGCCTGAACTTGCGTGGCGCTGCATCAGATGTGGGCCGGTATTGCCCCACATATAAACCATAAACTTGGTTGCTGATTTTGGTCTCCGTTGGACGACGATCCGACTGCCATTTAGTTTCGAGTAGAAAGCCGCCCAGCTTGATAGCGTCAATGAAAGCATCCGAATTAGACAAGACCACCACGCCGCGCCGCCGGGTTTTGTCGAAACCAGCGTATGATCTATAGCCGCGCGTTCCTCCGGCAAACCAGACGATTTCTCCTCCCGGCGAATCAAAGCCCAAGTTAACCATGTTTTTTTCCATGAGCGGTGTCAGACTGGACGGCGTCAGGCCGAGGTTGGCCGATATGAATTTCAGCAGATCATTGGCCGTCGAGCGCAGCCCGCCCGAGGGCATCTCAGCTCCCCAATCCACACTCGGCATCGCGTAACCGAGTTTACTGTGTCCGGTGGCGAGCCGGGATTTCAATTCGGGCGTCAGCGTGAACCGGGTGCTGTCCATCTTCAATGGCCGGCAAATCCGATCCACCACCAGCGATTCGTAGTTCGTTCCGGCTTTCAGGGCGATGACATGACCAAGCAATCCCATTTGCACGCCGCCATGTACACGCTTCGCTCCGGGATTCTGGGTCAATTTGTAGCCGGACAGGAAGGCATACATCTTCTCAATGGTAAAATCAGCAAGGGGATTATCCGCACGCTTGGGGTTAGGGTCGATATAGCCATCGTCCGGCCTGAGAAGCCCGGAGGTTTCTGCTACCAGGTGGCGTAAGGTGATTTCCTTGCCGTGGCGGGTTGGCATCTTGACCGATTTGGGCAAATACATTGCCACGGGATCATCCAGCTTCATCTGCCCGCGCTCTATCATGTCTTGCAGCAATAGCCCGGTAAATGTACCTGTCATGGAACGGATATCGAACACTGTGTCGCCATTTACTTCCTGGTCGGTGCCGTTATCCAATTTTCCGCAACCGACAATGCTGCTGCCCTGCTCGTCCACAATGCCGACCGCGATGCCGACGTTTGCCTTTTCGGCCTCGACGCACTGTTGTAGGTACGCGTGGATGGCATTGGTGAAATCCTCCGCCGCAGCGCGAAAGGAAAACGCCGACAACAATATCGTGAAAAAAATGACGCGGATGGCAGGAATCATTTGCAAATTATAGACAAGGTTAATCTAAATGCATCACGGCACAATCGCCAGATGCGTTCCGTTAGCCGGATACTTCAAAACGGTTCATCGGGATTTGCTGCCAGCCAGTCGCCCAGACCGGGCAACGGAACGGACAACATCTTCTGGACTTTGGTAATGTTCAACGACGTGTCCAGCGCGCGCGGCGGACCGGGGAAATTTGCCGCCAAGCCTGGTGTGAGTTTTGGATTGAGCTGCGGCCAGCGCGCCGCGATGAGCTGGCCGATTTGCCAGCGCGAAAGTTTTTCCGCACCCGCAACGTGAAAAAGTCCGGGGCGCTCTTGATTCACCAGTTCCCAAACCGCGCGGGCCGTCTCGCCGGCAAAAATCGGGCAGCGAAATTCGTCCGTAAAAAGATTCATGCCCCGCTCCGCCTGCCACGCAAGCCGCAAGTTTTCGTTAAAACCGCGATTGCCTGCGCGCGACACGCCACCATTGAGCGATGTGCGCACAACGGTGTGGTGCGGATTTTTTAAAACGATTTGCTCGGCGGTGGCTTTGGTCTCGCCATACAAATGAATCGGGTTCACTGCGTGAGTTTCGACGTAATTTCCTTTGCGCCCGTCAAAAACCAAATCCGAGGAAAACAAAATGAACGGAATGTCCGCCGCGAGTCCGGCCAAAAGCGCGGTCACGTCCACATTCACGCGCCGCGCCAAATCGGGATTCTTCTGTGCCGCGGCAAGCGTGCTGACAGCGGCGCAATGAACAACAAGTTGCGGTTGGTCTTTTTGGAATTCGCGGCGAACAGCGACGAAATCAGTCAGGTCAAGCTGGTCGCGCGTCAACGCACGCACGCACTGGCGCGGGGCAAATCGCGGCGCGGTCCGGACGAGGTAATTTCCAATCAGCCCGTTTGCGCCGGTGATCCAAGCAAGAGGTTTTGAAGCCGCGTCAGTCAATCAAACGTTTGGTAAGCCCGCCGTAAGCATCAATTCGCCGGTCGCGCAGGAATGGCCAGTGTGTGCGCGTGGTGTCCTCTTTGTCGAGGTCAACGGGCACAATCAAAATTTCCTCTTTGGCCGCGCCGGCTTTGGCGAGGATTTCGCCGGAGGTCCCGGCCACGAAACTTTGGCCCCAGAATTCAATGCCTTGGCCCGCGAGTTTTTCGTGCCCGATGCGATTGGCCACGGCGACGTAACAGCCGTTGGCGATGGCGTGGCTGCGCTGGATGGTTTCCCACGAGTTGTGCTGGCGTTCACCGTATTTCTTTTTTTCGCCCGGATGCCAGCCGATGGCAGTCGGATAAAACAGGATTTGTGCGCCTTGCAAGGCGGTGAGCCGCGCAGCTTCCGGATACCATTGGTCCCAGCAAATCAGCACGCCGATTTTGCCGTAACGCGTCGGCCAGGCCTTGAAACCGAGGTCGCCGGGCGTGAAATAAAATTTTTCGTAATAAAGCGGGTCGTCGGGAATGTGCATCTTGCGGTAGATGCCCAGCAACGAACCATCGGCATCAATGATCGCAGCGGTGTTGTGATAAACGCCGGCGGCGCGTTTCTCAAAAAGCGAGGCGATGACGACCACTTTGTGTTTCCTGGCCAGTTTGCAGAAAGCATCGGTGCTGGGGCCGGGGATGGGTTCGGCGAGCTTGAAATTTTTGTGGTTTTCGCTCTGGCAAAAATACTGCGAACGAAACAATTCCTGAGTGCAAATGATTTGCGCGCCGCGTTGGGCCGCGCGACCGGCGAGCGCAAGCGTTTTTTTCAAGTTCGCGTCCGGGTCGGCGGAACCGGCGGTTTGAATCAGCCCAAGTTTGACGGTTTGGGCGGGAGCGCGTTTCATTTATTTGGCGCGTTCGTTGAGCCGCGCGGTTTCTTCGAGAATGATGGTTTTAACGTGCGTGTCCTCGGCCATGTGGGGAGCGGTCTGGCCGAACAGTTCGCGGATGAATTTGCCGAGCGTCTCGTTGGTCGGGCCGTAACCGCTGTGGTAGATGTAATATTCGAGGTCATACATCAACTGGTCGGCGGTCGCGTAACGGCGGGTCAAATCACGCGCGAGGCAGTGATGCAGAATGTCGTTGAGTTTGTCGTCAATTCGCGGGTCGAGCGCGCAAAAATCAGGAATCGGCTGGTTCAGGATGCGGCTGCGCGATTCCTCGGCGCTTTGACCTTTGAACAAATTCCGCCCCAGCAACAAATGCGCCAGCACGACCCCGGCGGAAAAAAGGTCGGAACGCTTGTCGGTGATTTGAAAATCCGCCTGTTCGGGACTCATGTAATCGGCCTTGCCGGCGATGACTTCACCTTCCTGATCGGTCAGAAAGCCGCGCGCCTTGGCGACGCCGAAATCGGTCAGCTTCACGTCGCCCTCAAAGGCGATCATGATGTTTTTGAAACTCACGTCGCGGTGAACGATGCCCAGCGGCTTGCCGTCCTTGTCGGTTTTGGCGTGTGCGTAGGCCAGGCCGCGCGCGACCCGGCTGGTGATGAACACGGCGAGTTCCTTCGGCAACACGCGGCGTTTGTCGGCCAGATGGCGGGTGAACTGCTCCAGATTCACGCCGCGAATCAATTCCATGGCGATGAAACAAACGCCGTTGGTTTCGCCGAGATGGTAGGTTTGGACGATGTTCGTGTGGATCAAATCGGCGACGAGTTTGGCCTCGCCGATGAAATTCTCGATGAACATCTTCTGGCTCGCGTAATGGGAGCGGATGATCTTGATGGCGATGCGCTTGACGAAATTGCGCGCGCCTTTCTGCTCGGCTTCATAGACAATCCCCATGCCGCCCTCAAAGATTTTGCGGACGACTTCGTAGTGAAACTCGCTCTGAATTGTGAAGAGTGCCACGGGCGGATGGTGTGACAATGTTCCGCGAAGTCAAGTCCGGGTCTCAGGCGGTGAAAAGAAAGCCCTTATTTTTTATGTTTTTTTGCTTGCACAACGCGGGTGAACTTCTTTAATTCTACCCAAGTCAAATGACTTTTTAACCAAAACTGTAAAACCGCAAAACAACAACATCAAGGACACCGATATGGCAAACGCACTCTCGAAATCCCAACTCGCCGCCGCAATTGCTGAGAAAGCTGAAATCTCCAAGAAGCAAGCGGTGGAAATCCTCGAACACATCGCCACCCTTGCCTACAAGCACGCGAAGGACACCTTCACACTGCCCGGCATCGGCAAGCTCGTGCTGAAGAACCGCGCCGCCCGCATGGGCCGCAACCCCAAGACCGGCGAAACCATTTCGATCCCGGCCAAGCGAGTCGTGAAGTTCCGCGTCGCCAAAGCCGCGAAGGACGCCATCCTCGGCGGCAAGTAGTTCGCTCAATTTATCACGAGGGCGCTCTGGAGTCTTCAGGGCGCTCTTTTTTGTTTCAAAATCCTCCTCGTCCTCGTCGTCGTTCTCGTAATCGAATCGAGAACAAGGTGGGGGAAACAGGAACGAGGACGATTTCGAGTGATGAAAATTGCTGTTGTCGGTTGCGGGGCGGTGGGGAGCTATTACGGCGCCATGCTCCGTCGCGCCGGACGGGAAATCCATTTCCTGCTCCGCTCGGACTATGACGTCGTGCGGCAAAAAGGCTTGACCGTCCGCAGCGTCGAAGGCGATTTTCACGTTCAACCCAAATGCGCCCGGACACCGGAGGAAATCGGCATATGCGACATGGTATTGATCGGACTCAAGACGACCGCCAACGACCGGTTTCCGAAATTGCTCCCGCCGCTTGTCGGCGCGCACACGGCGGTCGCCACGCTGCAAAATGGTCTGGGCAACACGGAACAATTGGCGCGGCTCTTTTCGCAGGAACAGATTCTCAGCGGACTCTGTTTTGTTTGCCTCAATCGCGTCAAGCCGGGCGTCATCCATCACCTGGAGTACGGGATGATCGTGCTCGGCGAGTTTCAGCGCCGGGCCGGGCCACGCACGCACGAGCTGGCGGCGATGTTTCGCGATGCCGGCGTGCCCTGCAAAGTCACGGACAATCTGGCGCGGGCGCAATGGGAAAAACTGGTCTGGAACATTCCCTTTAACGGACTCGGCGTGGCCGGCGCAGCCGGCTATGAGGCGTTGACAAGTGCGAAGTACGAAGTGCGAAGTGCGAGTGCGGTCGGTCCGGTTTTGACAACTGACAAACTGCTCGCCGATCCGCGTTGGGAAAAACTCCTGCGCGAACTGATGTCGGAGGTCCTCGCCGCCGCCGGCGCGCTGGGTTTCAAAATTCCCGCCGTTTTCGCGGAGGAACAAATCGAACGCACACGGACGATGGGCGCTTACAAGGCATCCACGCTTTTGGATTTCGAACTCGACCGGCCGTTGGAACTGGAGAGCATGTTTCTCGAACCGCTGCACCGGGCGCAAGCGGCCGGCGTGTCCGTGCCACGATTGGCCGCACTCTGCGCCGTGTTGCAGCAATTGGACCAACCGCGCTGACCTGGGAGCGCTGGCGTCTCGCCGGCGCGTTTCGTGGCGAAGCCTTTCCCCATCCACTCGCCGCCGGGACGGCGGCGCTCCCAGGATGGCAACCGTCAAGCGATGGCTCTTTGATTGTTTATCAAAGACATGATCCGGGAAATCATTGTCGTGGTGATTTCTTCTCCACCAGCAGACTCTCCGGCAACGCGGTCAATTCGGATTGGGTGCCCTCCGGCTGCCAGACCACGCGGCCATCGTCGAGAATCCGTTTGATGACACCATGCATCGAACCGCGCCGGGTCATCACCCGGTCGCCGACGGTGAAATTTATGCTTTGGCAAAGGCTCTCAATCGCCGCCAGCATCATTTCCTCTTCCAGCACACCGGTGATAAAGTGGGCAATGGCTGACGACGCCTCCTTCCGGCGTTGAAACTTGAGGTCGGCAAACAATGCCGTGGCCAGCGCACGGCCGATTTCTGCAAACGTGTTGCCGTTAAAGAAGAGAAAGGGCGCCCGCCGGTGACAGGATTTGAGAAATTGAAACGTCTCCAGCAGGCTCAACTCGGACGCGCGGCGGCGTTCCCATTCTTCTTCAACCGCCTTGTGAGTTTCCGAGTTAAAGCCTCGCTGCGCGCGGCCTCGTTCGCAGAGTCCGCCATTGATCTGGGTGACAGATGCCCAACTCCAGTTTTTGAGAAAGTAGGCCCGGCTTTGTAACGATGCTGGTTCGCCGCGGCTTCCTTGAGAATGTCTGCCGCTGTCAGTTGCTCCAGCAAATCGGTCCGCAGTTTCATCTGCCATAATATGCCCTTTCTTTGGCCCGGCGGCAAGCCGTGGTTTTGGCGCGAAATCAACAAGTGCCGGCTTGCTTCCAAATGCGATTCATAACAAACACCGGCACCACCGGCAATTTTGTTTCCGACCATAAAAAATTTTATCCGTGTCAATCCGTGTTCATCCGTGGTTAAATTAAATCCATGAAACCTCGTGTCCGATTCGCCCCTTCACCGACCGGTTATTTGCACATCGGCGGCGCGCGCACCGCGCTCTTCAACTGGCTTTACGCCCGCCACACCGGCGGCACGTTCATCCTCCGCATCGAGGACACTGACGCCGCGCGCAATTCGCAGGAGGCCGTGGACGTCATCCTCAACGGCCTGCGCTGGCTCGGCCTTGACTGGGACGAAGGCCCGCTCACCGGCGACGCCACCGGCCCGGGCAAGGGCAACTTCGGCCCTTATTTCCAAAGCCAGCGGAAGGAAAATTACCAGCGCCGCGTCGAAGCGTTGCTTTCGCGCGGTCTCGCCTACGAACACGAAGGCGCGGTCAAATTCAAAATGCAGCGCGAGCCAATCACCATTCACGACCTCGTCGTCGGCGAAGTCGTCCGCAAACTCACCGACCGCGAGGAAGCGGACCCCGATTTCGTCATTCAGCGCTCGGACGGCCAGCCGGTGTTTCATCTCGTAAACGTCGTTGACGATTTGGAAATGGATGTCACGCACGTCATGCGCGGCGAGGATCATTTGAGCAACACCGCCAAGCACATCGCGCTCTTCCAGGCGTTTGGGGTGAAGCCGCCGCATTATGCGCACATCCCGCTCATCCTGAACGGCGACGGCACCAAGATGAGCAAACGCGACCGAGGCGCGTCGCTCACAACTTATCTCGACGAAGGTTTCCTGCCTGAAGCCGTGGTGAATTATCTCTGCCTGCTCGGCTGGTCGCCCAAGGACAACCGCGAAAAACTGTCGCGCGACGAGGTCGTCGAGCGTTTCGATTTGCCGCAAATTCTCCGGCACAACGCGCGATTTGATTACGAAAAGCTGCTCTGGTTGCAGGGCGAATACGCCCGCGAACTCGGCGACGACCGTTTTTACGAACTGGCCGTCCACACCTTCGCCAAGGCCGGGGTGAACACGAATGCCTTTCCCCTGCCCTATGTCAAGGCCGCGCTCGACACCTGCAAGGGCAAGTTCAAGCTGTTCGGCGAGCTGCCCGCCTACGCCGGTTTTTATTTCACCGACAAAATCGAATACGACGCCGAGGCGGCGAAAAAGGATTTCATTCCCGAGAACAAACCGCGTTTGGAAAAACTCCGCGACGCCTTTGCCGCCGCGCCTGCGTTCAACGCCGGGACGCTCGAAATTGCGCTCAAGGAAACCGCCAAGGCGCTGGGCGTAAAAGCCGGCGTGCTGGTGCATCCGTGCCGGCTGGCCGTCACCGGCAAACCCGCCGGCCCGAGCCTGTATCATTTGCTCGAAGTGCTGGGCAAAGAAAAGGTGATGCAGCGGATTGAGCGGGCGTTAACAAACTTTTAATCGTCCCGATGCACCCGCTTTTACAGCAACACCAACATTCATTGTTGGGCCGACTACGAACAAAAATCCTCACGCGTATCACGGGTAGCAACGAGTTTTTGCCCTCGGCTCGAGATCTCTGGCGGATGCATATGAGCGATTGGAAGGAAAATCCAATCGCCGGGCGAATTGATTTTCACCTATTGAATGTTCAGGAAGCCAGTTTTGTTTCGTTTCCAAAGAAGCTATCTCGACAGCAAGTGCGAGCGACCTTACGTCACGTTGCGAAACATGAAGCGCCTCTCAAGAAGTATGTCGAAGGAGAGATACATACACCACAAGGCAGCCAAAAAGTGGGCTGCTTACTCCTTGGTCATGAAAGAACGTTTGGCGACCCGGGATATTACGCCGCTATTCTGACCGAAGATGTATTTCCGTCCTGTGGGTATGTTTCCATTTGTCCCTTCCGACGAGGATGGAAAATCGATTATCTCTGAATTGAGCGCCGATGGATGGCATATCGGACGATCTAAACATTTGAACGAAACGGAGCGCGAGACGCTTGCCCACAACAACCAACGCCGCAACATCAAAGTGATAACCTACGACGAATTACTTGATGACTTCGGGACGCTGATTCTTCATCGTTTGGACGATACGAGGGCTTGAATCTATCATTGTCTCCCAGCGCGTGCGTTGGCTTTCCGTCCGGCCTGCGGAGTGCCCGATTTCGGCGTGGCGGCGTCTCGGCAGAGCGCCGCATTCTTCTCCTTCATTTTTCAGATGGCGGCTTTCTCCTGAAAGCCGCTACGCGCCGGCGCGCTCATCTTCTCCCTCTCCGCCGTGAAACGGGGGAGAGGGCCGGGGTGAGGTGGCGCTTATTTTATCAAACTCAAATCCCCTCGCCCTGTCCCTCTCCCCGCCTTGCGGGGCGAGGGAAACAATTATTTCCGCTTCATTCCATTTGTGTTTCATCCGTGTTAATCCGTGAAATCCGTGTCTCTCCAAAACTTCAATGTCGCACCCGGAAATTGTTTTCATTAGACTCCGTGGCCGTGCTGAACCCCTTCATTCATTGGATTGAAGCCAAAGGGCCTTATGCGCCGTGGCTGTTTCTGGCGCTGTTCCTCGTCGCGTCGCTCCTGATGATCTGGCGGCTGGAAGTTTTGAGCGCCAACGGCTTCGAAGGCACGGTGCTCGGCACGCTCGTCATGCCGTATTGCACCGGCATGGGCAACCTGATCTTCACGTTCATCATCGGGCGCACCGGCGGTTCCGGCGCGGACGTGATGACGAACTCGCTGGTCAACAACGTCACCAACATGACGCTCGTGCTCGGCCTGCCCGCAATGCTTTGGCGAATGAGCATATTGCCCCGGCAAAAGAAAAACGGCAAAACCGGCAGCAAGGCGCATGAACTCAACCGGCTTTCGCTGTTGTTCACGCTGATGGCGGTTTTGTTTTTCACCGGCGCAGTCTGGGCGCTCGGGCGCAAGGGTGAATTGAATTTCAACGACGGGCTGGTGCTGGTGGGGTTGTTTTTATTCTGGCAATGCTTCCACTTTTTTGAAGTGCTCAAGTCAAACGTGCGCCAGGGCAAATCACTGGGCTGGACGTTGCCGTTTGATCTGGCGCTGCTGGGCATCGGCGCGTATGGCATTTACATCAGCACCGGCTGGCTGGTGCATTGGATTTCCGGCATCCAGACCGGCTTCATCAGCGCCAAACATCTCGGCTGGCTCAGCGGCTGGCTGATGGTGCTGCCCAACGCGGTGCTCGCAATTTATTACGGCTGGCGCGGCCAGCCGGAAACGGTCTATGCCTCGCAGGTCGGCGACGCGCACGTCTCCATTCCGCTATGCATCGGCATTTACGCACTGTATCACACGATGGTCATGCCGCCGTTTTTTCAAATTGGAATGTTCATCCTTCTCGGAGCGACGCTGGTGCATTTTTTCTTCGTCGCCCTGTTCGGACAATTGCCGCGCCTCATCGGCTGGGTGTTGGTCGCGGCCTACGGTTATTTTCTATACCGGGGCCTGCTGGGTTGAAGCCCGTTTGAAAAATCGCAACCGCATGGGTCTGGATAAATATGCGACAATAGATTCCACGATCGTGGTTTTTATTGTCGCCAACTCAAGCGAAATACAGCGCTCTTTTGAGCGCGGGGAGGTCAAGACTCCCCCTGCCCGTCACAGGGGCTTTTTGAAGAACTGCGTGTCTCCGGAAACCGTCAGCGGATTCTCCCGCACCTTGTCGCTCAACTCGGCAAACGGCACCTGGGCGTTGAGCCAGCGCGGATTTTTCGCGATGGACTCCATGGATTCGGCGGTGTTGTTGCAGATGAGGTAGGCGCCGGCGCCCAAAACCATGAACGACTCGAAACCCGTGCCGGCGCCATACCGCGCAAATTCAAAGTCGCCCACGCCGTATCTCCCGCCGAGCAACTCCGCGCGCAAGGCGCCCAAATCCCTCGCGAAATTCTTCAGGAAATCGTCGTTGCGCGGACCGTAGTAAACCAGCACCCGCGCCTTGTTTTCCGCGAGCGACACCACCGCCCATTCATCGAAAACGGCCCGGCCATAGCGTGAGTTCATCTGGTTCGCGCAGGTCCTGATGAAACTTTTGGCTTCGTCCAGCGTCATGGTGCGGATTCTTTGAGCCCAGAGCAAAGCACGTTTGCCGCCGGGGAACAAGGGAAATTAGAATTCCGTTCCGCCGCAATTGCGGGATAGTTCGGGTGAAATACCGCGATTGGCCGCCTAAAGCCGTATCTGTTCAATTAAACCACGGATGAACACGGATGAACACGGATTAAGACCAGGCAAAAGGTCGCTTCAGCGAACCCGGAAGACCCCACTTATTGGTGAACTCTTTTGCATGGCTGAAATCCTTTTCCTATCCGTGTTCATCCGCGGTTAAAAGATTTTTCTACGGCATGGACACGGCTTCAGGCGGAACTCCAAACAGTCAAACCAGCTTCGTCAAGCACCATCCCGGGTTACATCCGGTAGCGGGACGATTTCAAAAAATTTAACTGCACCGACAGCGGCAAATTCATATGCTGTTCGAAACATGCAACCGCCCACCCCGCCCGGAAACCCGCCGGCGACCACGCCCGCTGAAAAAATGAAGTCGTGGTTTCACTGGCTGTTTGTCGTCCTGCTCGCCGCCGCCTTTGCGCTGGTGCTGGCGGCAAATGGCCTGTCGCTGGACCTGCCCGGCCGGCCCGGCTGGCCGGAGGCGCTGCTGATTTTGCTGGCCACGGTGAGTACGATCACCGCGCTCGCACGACAGTTGCCGCTGCAAAATGTTTTGCTCGCCGCGTTTGTCATCGCGCTCATGGGCGGCGCGGTTCACGCGCTCGGCGTGACGATGGGAATTCCGTTCGGTCCGTTTATATTCGGCGCGGAAGCCGGACCGCAATTTTTCAAAACGCTGCCCTGGGCGATGCCGTTGATCTGGGTCATCGCGGTTTTGAACTCGCGCGGCGTGGTGCGGTTGATTTTGCGTCCGTGGCGGAAAATCCGAAGCTATGGCTTCTGGCTCATCGGCCTGACGGCGGTGCTGACGATGTTGTTCGACCTCACCTTCGACCCGTTCGCCTCGCGGGTGAAACATTACTGGCTTTGGATGCCGACAAAATTCCCGCTGACATGGCAGGGTGCGCCGCTGGTGAATTTTCTTAGCTGGGCGGTCGTGTCGCTGCTGATGCTGGTGTTTGTCACCCCGGCGCTCATCAACAAAAATCCGGCCCGGCGGGTGACGGATTTTCATCCGCTCGCCGTGTGGCTCGGCGCGATTTTGCTTTTCGGGATCGCGTCCGCTTTGCACGGAATGTGGGTGGCCGTCGCGCTGGATGGGACCATTGCCGTTCTGGCAGCAACGTTTGCCATTCGCGGCGGGCGGTGGTAGGGTCGCGCTGGAGTTCTCCCGTCAGATATCCGGACTTTCCGGCAAGGTGTGTTTGGTGATCTTCAAGCGGGCCACGCGCGGTCCGTCCATCTCCTCGACGCGCAATTCACAGGTGCCAATCGTCAGCGCGTCGCCGGCCTTCGGAAAACCTCCGAGCTTTTGCGTCATCCAGCCGCTCGCGGTGGCGACCGTTTCCTCGAGTTGCGTTTCCCCAATGATTTTTTCCAACTCATGCAACGGCAGCGTCCCGGCGGCCTCCCAAACGTTCTCGCTCACGAGTGTCAATTCCAATTTTTCCTGATCGAACTCGTCTTGAATCTGGCCGACGAGTTCTTCGAGCACGTTTTCGAGCGTGGCGATGCCGATGGTGCCGCCGTATTCGTCCACGACGATGGCGAAGTGTAATTTTCGTTCGAGAAACAATTGCAGCAGTTTTTCGAGGCGCGCGGTTTCCGGCACGTAAATCAACGGGCGCGCCACCGGCAGCAAATCCGCCGCCGTCTGCGCCCGGTCACGCAGGGCATAAAGGTCTTTGATGTGCACGACCCCGCGCGTTTTGTCCAAATCGCCGCCCTCACAAAGCGGAAAGCGCGAGTAGCGCGTCTTTTCCGCCAGCGCGAGACATTCGGCAAAGCTTGCGTCGGTGTCGAACGCGATGATTTCGTGGCGCGGGCGCATGACCTCGCGCACGACGCGGTGGCGCAAATCGAGCGCGTTGAGAATGATATTGCGACCCACCGCCGTGCCTTGCGCCGATGTGATCAAGAGACGCAATTCTTCCTCCGATTGTGCGCGGTCTGTTGCGCCGTCAGGCTCAATGCCGATTCTTTCCAAAAGCCAGCGGGCCGCGTAGTTCAGCAACCGGTTGAACGGATAAAATGCCAGGTAAAACCAGCGCAACGGATACGCCGACCCCAACGCAATGGGCAACGGCTTTTGAATCGTCAGCCATTTCGGCGCGAGTTCGCCAACCGTAATGTGCAGAAACGTCAACGCGCTGAAACCAACGGCAAAGGAAATGGAGTGCAGCCACGCGCTGGACACGACGCCGAGTGGAACGAGAAATGGCTCCAGCAGTGTGGTGAACACCGGCTGGCCCAGATAACCCAAGCCCAGACTGACCATCGTGATGCCGAGTTGCGTCGCGCTCAGATAGGAATTCAGATTACGGACGATGTGCTGCGCCATTTTCGCCCGCCGCCAGCCTTTGGCCACGAGGATGTCCAGTTGGGTTTCACGGATGCGGACGAGCGCGAACTCGGCGGCGACGAAAAATCCGTTCAGCAGCACCAGCGCGAGCACCGCCAGAATTTTCAGCACAATCAAAATGGCCGTATCCCAGTTCATGGAAATTGAATGACTAATGACGAAGCCCTAATGACTAAAGAATGAGCAAGTCCCAATGACCAAACACAGCAAAAGCGCGCGAAAATTTTTCGGGATTTTGTCATTGGGAATTCGTTAGTCATTAGGATTTAGGAATTAGTCATTTTCATTTTTACAGTTTCACCTCGCCAAACATCAGCTTTAAAATATCTTCCAGGCTCACGACGCCCATTTCGCTTCCGTCGTGCGCAAGCACGATGGCCAGCCGCTCGCCGGCGCGCTGCATCCGGCGCAACGCGACTTCCAACCGTGTGTCCTCGCCGAGAAACAACGCCGGCGTCATGTGCGCAGCCGCGGGCTCTTGCAGATCGAGATCATCGCGGAACAGCAGCGGACCGAGCATGAGCAATCCGGCGATGCACGGGCGTCCCTCGCGCGTTTCCCGGACCGGCAGACGCGATAATTTCCGTTCGCGCGCCTGCGCCAGCGCGTCAGCAATGGGCGTTTGCTTTTGAATGGTCACCGTTTGCGCGAGTGGCGTGGCAATCTGGCGGACAGTGAAAGTTTGCAAATCGAGCACCCGGTTGATCATCGCACGCTCGTCGGTCGTCAACGCCTGCGCGGATTCCTGCATGACCGCGAGCATTTCCTCGCGATTGCCGAAAAGCCGCCCGGTCAACGTCTGCCCGCCCGTCCAGCGCAGCATCGCCCGGGACACGTCGGCCACGATCGATACGAGCGGGCTGAGCACGAAATGAATGGGCCGGAAAAGATTCGCCGCCGACAGGCATAGTTGATTGGGATACGCGCGGAACAGCATTTTCGGCAGCAAATCGAACAGCGCGTAAAACAAAAAAACGACAACCGCGAAAACGATGATGTTCCAGACGCGATACCCCAAAAACCATTCGTGCAGCTTGACCACCATCCAGCCGAGGATGAGAAAATTGGCGAGCGTGTTGCCGACGAGAATCGTCCACATGAATTTTTCCGGATTTTCAAGAAAGCCGTGAAGCAGTTTTGCCGAGGGCTTGCCCGCGCGCGCCAGCCTCCGCACCCGCAGCCGGTTCAGCGCGAACACGCCCGCCTCCATGCCGGACAGCAAAAACGACGGCCCCAGACACGCAGCAAAAACGAGCCAGTTGAGAAGGTTCGTGTTCATTTATTTCATCCGCTGAACAATCAACTTGCGCACGTGCCGTTCGTCGACGGCCTCCGCGGTGAGTGTCAAACCGCGAAACGTTGCCGACTCACCCGCCGCCGGCACGACGCCGAGCAAATGCGCCAGCAACCCGCCCATCGTTTCCACCTCGTCCACGTCGCCGAGCGCGGGAAATTCGCGGCGAAAATCGTCCAGCCGCATCGTGCCGCTCACGCGCCAGCGGTCCGGCGCGAGTTTTTCCATCACCAAACCTTCCGGCTGCGTTTCCGTATGGATTTTACCGACGAGCTGGCCGAGAATGTCCTCCATCGTCACCAAGCCCGCCGTGCCGCCGAATTCGTCGAGTACGATGGCCAGACCGCGCTGCTGTTTTTGCAGGCTCTTGAACAGTTGCAGCAGGTTCATCGTCTCCGGCACGAACGATGGAAATTCAATCGCGTCGGCCAGGTCAATTTTCGGATCCAGCAGCAACGCGCGCGTGTTGAGAATGCCCACGATGGTGTCCGGCGTTTCGTCGTAAATCGGCAGGCGGCGGTGCTTGAATCTTTTCGCCGCCGCAATCATTTCCCCGACCGTCGCGTCGTCCGAAATGCACGCCATGCCCGCGCGCGGGCGCATCACGTCGCGCGCCGTGCGCTGGTCGAGGCTGATGATTTGCAGGATGATTTCCTTTTCCGATTCGTCGAGCGTGCCCTGGCGGTAGGCCATTTCGAGCAGTTCCTGATACTCGGCGTCCGTCAACGCCCCGACGCTTTGTGGGGGGGCGGTTTGCGGCGTGATTATTTTCAAAATGGCCGCGTTGAGTTGTTGTGCCACGCGATGCAAGGGCGCCGTGATTTTTTCAAAAATCAACATCAGCCACGCGACCCGCAATGCCCAGCGTTCCGGTCGCCGCACGGCCAGCGTTTTGGGCAGCACCTCACAACCAAGAAGCGTCAACACCAGCAACGTCAGCATCGTCAGCGCCAGCGTCCAGTGCGCATTGAAAACCATCCGCAGGGCCACCGCGAGCATCGCGGCGTTGGCGAACGTGTTGCCCAGCGCGAGCGTCGCCAGCAAATCCTGCGGGCGTTCGAGCAGTTGCGTGACAATTTTGCCCGCGCCCGGATGATGTTCGGCCAGTTGCCGCGCCTGCCATTTGCTCAGGGAAAACAACGCCGTTTCCGCCAGCGCGAAAAAGAAACTCGCGCCCGCGAAAATCAGAATCGCCGCCACCGCCGTCGCCATGCGCGTAGTTTGCCTGAAGTCAGCCGTTGAAAAAAGAGAAATGAAACGCAACGCAGAGGCACGGCGTGGCGGAGCCGCAACCAAACGGAAACGCCTTCAACGCAGAGACGCCGAGGACGCAGAGAGCCGCAGAGCTTTTTCTTTAACCACGGATGGACACGGATGGATACGGATAAGGGCGAGACTCGAATTTCGCGAATTCAGTCAGCGATAATTCGCGCAATACGTGTCAAGCATTGTGCTCCCCTCTTTCCCATCCGTGTGAATCCGTGTCCATCCGTGGTAAAAAATCTTCTCAGAATTCTGCCGGCTTCCCTCCGCGCTCCTCAGCGAACTCGGCGTCTCTGCGTTAAATTTCGGCGCGTTCTTTAACCTTCCAAAACCGCCGTCGCCGCCGCGTAATTCGCCGTGTGGCTCAGGCTGATGAGCAGATTTTTTGCGCGGCGCGACTTGAACAATTTTTTCCCATTGCCGTGCAGGACCACGAACGGCTCGCCTGATTCCTTGCGTCGGATTTCCATGTCGCGCCAGCCGAGTTGCGCGCCGATGCCGGTGCCAAACGCCTTGGAAATCGCCTCCTTCGCCGCAAACCGCGCGGCGATGAACGGCGCGGGATTTTTGTGCGACAGGCAGTAGGCGATTTCGTCCGCGAGCAAAAGGCGGTTGAGAAAGCGTTCGCCGAACCGCTCGTGCGACGCTTGCACCCGGGCGACTTCGATGATGTCAATGCCGATGCCAAGAATCATGGGATTTACGATTTACGATTTGCGATTGACGCGCAAGCAAACTTAAAACAATGCTTCAACATGATTCAAAAGGAAGTGCAGATGCAAGCGATGTGAAGATCCCACCAGACTTGGTGTTCGAAGCCAAAGTTATTGTTGGAAATGATACAAACCAAACCTCGACCAACAAGACGATGTTTCTCACCATCAATGATCAGGACATTCCTAAAATGAAGAGCTTGACCCAAAATAATATTGGAAAACGCATGTTAATTGTTTGTCGTGGTGAAGTAATTGCAGCTCCAGTTATTAATATGGCCATTGATTCAAACAAACTCCTGTTCCCAGTCAAAAATTCTGAGTTTTTAGACCGTTTAAAAAAATAGGCATCCAACTTGGTTAAAATAGTTTTTCATCAAGCGCAGTATTTCTTTGGCGGCAGTTTCGAGACCGACAGTCGTCGCGCGGCTCTGAAATGGAGCGCCGCTCTGTGAGCCGCAGCCCCACCGCATGGTTTTGATTTCGGAACCGCTGCGGGTCACAGACCCGCGCTCCGGTTTTTCACGTCCCCCGATAATCCTTCATCAGCGCCAACATCTCTCTGACGGCTTTTTCCAGACCAACGCTCACCGCGCGGCTGATGATGCTGTGGCCGATGTTCAACTCCACCAAATGCGGCACGTGATGCAGCGCGGGCAGGTTTGCATAGTTCAATCCGTGACCCGCATTCACCTTCAGCCCAAGCGCGTGCGCTTGTTTCGCTCCGGAAATCAACCGGTCCAATTCAGTCGAGAGTCGAGGGTCGAGGGTCGAGGGCGCAACGTCCGGCTCTCGACCCTCGACTCTCGACTTTCGGCCAGTTTGAAACTCTTCCGCAAACGCGCCGGTGTGTAATTCAAGGAACTGACTCCCGGTGCGCGCCGCCGCCTCAATCTGCTTTTCGTCCGGCGTGATGAACAAGCTCACTTCAATGCCCGCGTCGTTCATCTTCTTGCGCGTACCGGTAATGGCTTTTTCATTCGCAACCACATCGAGTCCGCCTTCGGTGGTCACTTCCAGCCGCCGTTCGGGCACGATGCAAACGATGTCCGGCTTCAATTTCAGAGCGATGCCGATGATTTCCGGCACGATGGCCATTTCCAAATTCAGCCGCGTCTTGACGATCTCGCGCAGTTTCCAAACGTCGCGGTCCTGGATATGGCGACGGTCCTCGCGTAAATGCGCGGTAATGCCGTGCGCGCCCGCGGCTTCGCAAAGCTGGGCGGCCCCGACGGGATCGGGTTCGCCGAATCCGCGTCCCCGATAGCGCGCCTCGCGAAGCGTCGCGACGTGATCAATGTTGACACCAAGCTTGAGCATATCAGTGTGACGGCGGGGCGACGGGTGGGTTGGTGGGAGTTTGCATGGTTTGCGTGCCCGGGGTTTGCGGATGCAGGCGATTGACTTTCGGCAGACGCTTCGGCGTCGGCAAACGCAAATCGCAGCTCGGAAAATTCGGCGCCTCAAGCCAGTTCGCCAGCGCGGTGAGTTCAACCGCCGTGAGGCCCCCCGGCGCTTGGCGCGTGAACGACAATTCATTCGGTGCGGTTTGCGTGACTTCGGTCACCGTGTTGCCCAGCGTCGGGCCGACACGATTGAGCCACTTGCCCGCGACGGATTGCGCATCGAGTTGCCGGTGGCGCGTAACCATCAGCGCCAGTTGCGACAGGTGGGGCAGCAGTTTCAGTCGTTCAGCGGTGATTTCCCAGTGGTAATAAACCAGGTTGGACTGGGCAAGCCGCAGGAACAGTTCCGGCGGCAGCGGCCTGGTTTTTGGCCCGTTTGGAAAAACTCCGGCGACCAAAAAGTCACCGAACGGCTCATGCAAAGCCTCCAGGCTCGGAACAATGAACGGCAGGCCGAGCCAGGAAATCCGATTGTTCGTCACTTCCATCGTGAGCGTCATCATGAGATGGCTTTGCCAGTTGGTGTTGGCGGACATCTTTTGCTCAAACTGCATGAGGGCTTTCCTGGCGTCCGGCACCGGCACGGCGGCAAAAGTCTGGAGCGGCATCTGCGCCATCGCCCAGATGAACACCTGGTTTGGCCCCGGCGAAACTTCATATGGCTGCGCCCAGTTTTGTTTTTCCAGCCACGGCGCGATGCCGCGCGCCGCGGTGAAGCTGATGAACGGCTGGTGTATCGTGTTCGTCGGCATCCGCCATTTTTCAAGTGTCATCGCCAGCGGCTGCGGGAAAATCAGCCTGCCATCCAGATGCAAATTGCCATCGCGTCCGACGGCCTGCCATCGCGTCTCCGGCAAATCAATTGCGCTCAACGATGGAAACCAACGCGCCAAACGCGGCCAATCCAAATCCGCGGTCAGCCAGTTGGTTTCCGCGACGGCAATTCTGGTTTTTAAAAACGGTTCGAGAATTTCATTGCCCAACAATAATTTATCTTGTCCGCAATCAATCACCACCCAATCGCCGTGCCGTTCGAAACGAATCAAATTGGGTGGAAGATGTTTTTTCAACTCCCAGCCGTTCTGGATTTTTTCCACGGACATCACCGTCCACGCTTCGAGAACATTTTCCAAATTGGTCTGCCAAAGCTGCGCGCGGCCGGCATTCAGCCGGATCGCCAGCGCAAATTCCGGCGCCCCGTTCGTCGCGTCGCGGATCTGCAAAAACCATTCCGCGCCCAACAAATCGTCGAGCAACGGTCGAAGCTGCCCGGCCCCGTCGCCCGTGCCGGAAGGTATTTTTTGTTTGAGCCAGTCATAAGGCGCGCGGGAAAGTTTGTTCAGCGTTTGCTCGCGGAGCGCCTGCGCCTCGGGTGAACACCAAAGATTTGTGAACGCAACGGCATTGGTGTCGGCGGAAATCTGTTCGGCGCCCGCGAAATGAATTCGCGCAATCAAATCCGGCGCCGGTGGCGACGCTTGAGTCACAACCGCAGTCATCATTGCCGCACAAAACAAAAATGTTAAAAACTTGTTCATAGAAGGGCCTTTCTGTGCCAAATGCGCCACTCCTTGGCAAATCCAATCATATTGGCGCGCGGACGGCTTGTCCGCGAACCATTGGAGTTCAAGCTTCAGCTTGTTCTGGAAGGCAGTCCCGCCAATGCGGGACTGCCTTCCAACACGAACAGGCTGTCCGCGCTCCCAGGCGCAACATTTCTGATTGCCTCGCGCGTTGAATCTGGTTTTGATTCGCCGTGCTCAAGCTCCGCCCGTTCTTCAAATACTGGCTGCCGGCATTGATTTGGATGGCGCTGATTTTTTCAGCGTCGGCCGATTCACATTCCTACGAACGTTCCTCACTCTTTGTCGAACCGTTTTTGCACTGGCTGTTTCCGCAAATGCCGGAAGTGCAGGTGAAAGAAATTCATCTCCTGATCCGCAAATGCGGACATCTGACCGAATACGCCGTGCTCGCGCTGCTGCTCTGGCGCGCGGTGCGCCGATCAGTGAAAAATGATCCCCGTCCGTGGCTCTGGCGCGAAGCACGCCTCGTGTTATTGATTGTCGCACTCTACGCCGCCAGCGATGAATTCCACCAAATCTTCGTGCCGACGCGCACGGCGCAGGTGTCTGACGTGTTCATTGACACCGCCGGTGGCGCGGCAAGTTTGCTCGCGCTTTGGATTATTGGCCGCTGGCGAAAACACTGGTAAGAACCCGCCATGAAACGTCCGTTCATCGCCGTCGTTTCCTGTTACGCCATCGGCTTGTTGCTCGCCGGAATTTTTCGACCGCCGCTCGTCGCGCTTTTTGGAATCGCCTTTGTCGTTCTCGTTCTCGTCCTCGTCCTCGAAAAACTTCGCCCACTGTTGATTTGGCTGCTCATTGCGTTTGTCGGCTGGACGAATCTCGCCAGCCGAACGGCCATTGTTTCACCCAACGATTTGCGCGCGTTGCTCGGCGATACCAACGCCATCGTGACTGTGCGCGGGACTTTGATTGAAACACCGCACTTGCGCATCATCGAACGTGACGGCCAGCAAACCGAACGCTCGGTCGCACAAGTCCAGGTCACTGCGTTGCGCCGCGACGCAAACTGGCGACCGGCTGCCGGTTCAATTATCGTGACGACGCCAGGCGCGCTCGCCGGTGATTTTTTCGCCGGTCAGCCGGTTGACGTCACCGGCGTCATCAGCGAGCCGGCGTCGCCTTTGGCCGAGGGACTTTTTGATTACCGTCATTACCTCCAAACGCGCGGAATTTTTTACCAGCTCAAAACCAGTTCCACGAACGGCTGGCAACTGGGCGCGGCGCCGTTGATCAAACCACCGCTGACCGACCGTTTTTTGAATTGGTCGCAACGCACGCTCGCACTCGGTCTGCCGGAGGAAGACCAGCCGCTGCGTTTGCTTTGGGCGATGACGCTCGGCTGGCGAACCGCATTGACGGCTGACATCAGCGAACCATTTTTGCGTGCGGGCACAATGCACCTCTTCGCGATTGACGGCCTGCGCATCGCGCTGATTTCCGGGATGCTCGTCGCGTTGTTGCGCGTGTTGCAGGTCTCGCGGGCATGGTGCGGCGTCGTGGCCATTCCGCTCATCTGGTTTTACACCGCCGCGACCGGCTGGGAATCCTCCGCCATTCGCGCGTCGGTGATGATGACCGTCGTCCTCGGCGGCTGGGCGTTGAAACGGCCGGGCGACACGGTCAACTCGCTCGCCGCCGCCGCGTTCATTATTTTGCTGTGGGAACCGCGGCAGCTTTTTGAAGCCAGCTTTCAACTTTCTTTTTTCGTCGTGCTCGTCATCGCACTGATGCTGCCGCCGCTGAATAAAATTTCCGACCGGCTCTGGCAAGGCGATCCATTGCTCCCCGTCGAATTGCTCCCGCGCTGGCGGCGCGCGCTCATCGCGACGCTGCGAATGTTGTCGCGTTACTTTGCACTCTCGTTCGCGGCATGGGTCGGCTCGATTCCGCTGTCGGCAAAGTATTTTCACCTGTTCAGCCCCGTTTCAACGGCTGCGAACATCGTCGCCGTGCCGCTCGGCACGCTCGCGCTGATGAGCAACCTTGGCAGCCTCGTCTGTGGCACGTGGTTCCCGTGGGTGACGGAATTGTTCAATCACAGTGCGTGGTTTTTCATGTCGGCGATGACGGCGGTGAGCGAATTCTCGACAAAAATTCCCGGCGCATTTTTCTACGTGCCTGCGCCATCCTGGCTGGAAATCGGCATTTACTACGCAGTGCTTGTCGGCGCCTTGAGCGGCTGGCTGTTCGCGCCAAAACAAAGAATTTGGAGCGCGACCGCTCTGGTTCTAATTGTCGCCGGTTACCTCTGGCACTGGCAAACGACACGTGGCGAAACCAGATTGACCGTCCTTCCGCTCAATGGCGGTCACGCGGTTTTCGTGGATGCCGCCGGACGAAAAAACGACTGGCTCGTGAATTGTGGTGACGAAAATGCCGTGAACTTCACCCTCAAACCGTTTCTCCGGGCGCAAGGCGTAAACCACGTTCAAAGACTCGTGCTGACACATGGTGATTTGCGAAGCAGCGGCGGAGCAGAATCGCTCAACAAACTTTTCGGCATCGGTGAAATTTACACCAGCCCGGCGCGTTTTCGCTCGATTACGTATCGTGAAATCATTGCGGAATTCGAAAAACGACCCCGGCGACACCGAATCATCAGTCGCGGCAGCACTGCCGGCAGCTGGCAGGCTTTCCCTCCCGACGCCACGGATAATTTTGAGCACGCTGACGACGCATCGCTGGTGCTGTTGGGAAATTTTTACGGCACGCGCGTTCTCCTGCTGTCCGATTTGGGCCGCGAAGGACAAAACGTCCTGCTCTCACGCACGAACCATCTGCGCGCGGACATTGTGATTGCCGGTTTGCCCAACGAAGGCGAACCGCTTTGCGATGTGTTGCTCGATACGGCACAGCCAAAAGTCATTGTCATTGCCGATTCAGAATTTCCGGCAACCCGCCGGGCCAGCCCAAAACTGCGCGCCCGACTGGAGCAAAAGGGGATTCCGGTTATTTACACGCGCACGGCGGGCGCGGTGACAATTTTGTTGCGACCGGGCGGTTGGGAATTGCACACGATGGACGGGCAAAAAAATTCAAATCGAACCGCGACCGGGAATTGAGCGGGATCACTACCACCGCTGCCACCACCACATTGGCCGTTTATAGGTTTCGGGCAAAGGCCGCTGTTTCGTGAGGCTTACGGAAACATAACGGGCCTCCGGAACCGAAAATTTTTTCACTTCGATCGTCACGCTTTCGGGGTGGAATTCCGATAAAATTTTTTCGGCAACGTCCGTTGCCACGGATTCTATCAGCCGCCAGCTTCGCGTTTCGCCAAGTTTCAACAGTCGTTGGGTAACCTCATAATAATCTATCGTCCGCCCGATGCGGCCACTTACAGCGGCTGATGAAAAATCGAACTTGATATCCAACGTCAGCAACAAACGTTGCGGCTTGGCGCGTTCCTCTTCAGAAATGCCGACACGATAAAAAACTTCCAGGTCAACGATGGTGATAAAAGACATGACGATTCTTCTGAATTATTTTGCGTCTGCGACTGAACTTTTTTACTTCCCGTTTTTTGTTTTCCGCCTTCCCCCGCCGTTTCATCACGGCGTTAATCAAGACCCGCGTCGGCATATTAAGTTGCATTTTGCAGGCTTCGGCAAGCGTAACCCAGCGGGATTCGCGGGCTTCATCGTTGAGTTTCACCCGCAGCCTGCCTTTGCGGCGGCAGGTGTAATTCAGCAGGACGAAATGCGCATCGCGGTAAAACTCCCGGGAGTGGATGCAATCCTGCACGAGCACAAATTCAATGTCCGTCACGTCGAGGCCGGTTTCCTCCTTGATTTCGCGGCGGAGCGCGGCCTCGGATGGCTCGCCCCATTTGATTTTGCCGCCGGGAATGCCCCAAAGATTCGACCATTTGTGGGTGCGGATCATCAGCACTGCGCCCGCGCCGTTGAAAATCAGAGCGCCGACGGTGGCCAGCGGCGGATGGGTTTCCTCAAAATTTTTCGCCGCCGGTTTGAGGCGCAAATTGTTCTGCTCCAAAACGCGGCGCAATTCGCCGAGATGCTCGACGATCAAATCCGGCTGCGCCACGCGCAACTGCTCCAGCGTGTTGTAGCCGGTGAGCACGGCGCAGGAATGGACGCCGCCGTGATGCGCGGTTTCGATGTCGTGCTGCATGTCGCCGATGAACAGCGTCTCGTCCGCGCGCAAATGATTTTCGGCGAGGATTTCGTGAATTTTTTCCCGCTTGTCCCAAACGTCCGTGTAAGGCTTGTCGAGATAGGCGTCGAATCCGGTGACCTGGCATTGCGCCATGAAATAATCGCGATGCACCGTGCTCAAAAGAAAAGTCTGTAACTTCTGCGCGCGGCAAAATTCGAGGAAATCGCGCGCATACGGCAGTTCGCCAACGGAATCCTGTGCCTGCTTGAAACTGGTGTGGAACCAGTTTTCGAGCTGCGGCAACGGCACGTGCGGCGTGTGGCGGTCGTAAAAATTCGTGAACGGCAGGGAAAACTCGGCGCGAAATTCGTCCAGCGACATTTCGGGCCGGTCAGCCTGGTTGAGCACAAAATTTGTTGCCTTCCAAACGGCGGGCAAATCGTCCACGAGAGTGCCCGACCAGTCGAAGATGATGTTGCGAATCACGAAGTTTATTTAACCACAAAGAACAGGTATGTGGATAGACAAGTTTTTTTTCATTAAAAGTGTTTTTTCTTTTCTGCTTCAGCCGGTCGGCGCGAATGTTTTATTGGGATCCAGCACATAAATCCTTCCCGCCGTAAGCGAGCGGTAGGTTTCCTTTCGCAAGGCCAGCCGGGGATGACCCAGCTGCTTGAGTCCTTTGGGGCCAACACTGGTGATGATTTTCCCGACTTTGAGCGCCAGCCGTTCGTCGATTTCTTCCAGCGGGGTCCAACGCCCCATCAGCAGATACCAGATGGCCACCGCCAATTTGCGCGCGACCCGCCCCCGCTGCCAGATTGATGGAGCCTTTGCGGGCCAGCAGCTTTTTGCCCCACTTGGCCAGTGGATGGTGGGAACGCAAAATGGCTTGGGCCGATTCGATTAACAAACCGCGCAGGTCTTTGCGACCGTGGCCGGCGATACCACCGGACCATTGTCCCTGGCCACTGTGGTCGAACGCCGGATTGAGGCCGATGTATTTGACCAGTTTGCGCGGCTCGGCAAAGCGGTGGATATCGCCGATGAGTGCGCCCAAGGCAAAGGCCACCATTTCTCGGACGCCGCAGAGCCGGACGATGGACAAGAGCTGCGGGTCGGCGAGCACTTCCTGAGCAATCAGGCTGCGCCAGTGGGCGCGTTGCTCGTCGGCATGGCGCAGTTCCATGAGCATCCCTTCGATGACCTGCCATTGGCGGGGCGACCAGTCTTTGAGTGAGCGGAGTTGTCCTGGTGCTGCGGTCCCCTTGGCTAGCGGGGTGCCTTTGGCCAGCCGCACGCCCTGGTCGCTGAGATAGGAAAGCAAGCGGTTACGCAGCTGGGTGGTGCGTTTGACCGCCTTCCGATGGGCAGGGAACCAGTCGCGCCGTTCCTGGGTTTTGGCATCCGGCACCCAGACGGTTTTGGCGGTGCCGGCCAGATAAGCCTTGCCGATGCGCACGGCGCTGATCTTGTCGTTGTTGGCATGAGCTTCCTTGAGCTTGCCCATTTGGCAACTCTCCAGCACCAAGGCCTTGCGCTCAATAGCGGCTAGCGTGCGCACGACTTGGAAGCTGTTGCCCGAAGCTTCCAGCACGAACAGGTCCTGCGGGGTGGTATGCTTTTTGGCCCAGCTGGTCAGTTGGGCCATCGGCACTTGGTTAAACGTCTTTTCCAGCACGGCGGCGGCGGGCGTGGGGCCTTGCAGCAGCGCGGCGGTGAAGGTGTCAGGGTGGGCGTCAAAGCCAACCACCCGTCCGGCGAGGTTTGCATTTGCATTTTTTTTCATGGTATTGCACGGTGAAGCAGGCGAACGGAAACGGGTCAGGCGATGACATGCACTCAGGGATGCGGGGCAGTCCCCATGTAGGTGCTTTTCGCCGGTGCTCATTCACAAAGACGGAGAGTGACTCCAATCGTTCTTATCGAGCATCTCCCGCAAGCCGCCTGCTGGTTAGCGTCCAACAGGCCCTTAGGGTGACCCAGTTTCCGTCCGTCCTGCAACTGCTGCCTGAGTTTTCAGGACGCCCGTCAACTAGACTCATACCCTCGCATGGAACACAAAGAGAAACGAATCCTCTCCGTCGTCGCGGAATGACCAATTCATAAACCATAATGACGAAAGAAACCCAAAATCCGAAGCTGAATGCGCGTGAGGTTGGCCGGTTTGGTCATTTGGATATTTGAGCATTCTTTAGTCATTTGGGTTTAGGGCTTATGGTTTTAATCGTGGTTTCGTCTCCTACCGCCCACCGGCTTTTATCAAACTGACCCACCCACCGATTTTCTTGAAACCTGACACCCGACCCTTGACACTCCGGCGGTGCTCATCGCCTTCAACAAACCTTACGGCGTCGTTTCGCAATTCACGCCCGCCGGCGCGGACAAAGCCCCGACACCCGTGTCGGGGCGAAGGCCGGATGGCCTGCCCAATCGCACACTCGCGGAATTCAATTTTCCGAAAAACGTTTATCCCATTGGCCGGCTGGACGCGGATTCCGAGGGGCTGCTGCTCTTGAGCGACGAACCGGAATGGAATGAGCGCCTGTTGCATCCCCGCCACGCCCACGAACGCGAGTATTGGGCACAGGTCGAAAAAATCCCGGCGTTGGAAGCTTTGAAAAAACTGGAACGCGGTGTGTCCGTTCAAGGCCGGAAAACGTTGCCGTGCCGCGCGTGGATTTTGGAGCCGCAACCGGAAATAATCCCCGCCCCCGTAGCGGCGTCTCGGCAGAGCGCCGTTTCTTCGAAAAGACAGTCAGCGGCGCTCTACCGAGACGCCGCTACGCCAAAAATCCCGCCGCGCGACCCGCCCATCCGTTTCCGCAAAAGCGTGCCGGATTGCTGGATCGGGCTGGAATTGATTGAAGGCAAAAACCGCCAGGTGCGCCGCATGACCGCCGCCATCGGCCATCCCACCCTGCGGCTCATCCGAGTGCGCATTGGAAATTTTTGGCTGAGTGATTTGGCAGCGGGCCAATGGCGAATTCTAACGGCGGAAGAACGCGCGTTGGTTGTGAAGAGTGGCACGGGCCTCCGCCCTGTGTGCTGAATTTCACAGGCGAGGACGCCTGTGCCACGCTGCAAAAATTGACGCCGCCGGTTCGCGGCGGTAACTTCTTGCCATGATTGGTGTCGCTGAAATTCAGCCGCGTGGCGCAATGGCGAAGGGCCGGTTTGAGCCGCTGGCGAAGGAGATTTTTGCGCTCAAGAAGCAGCTCAATGCCGTCATCCTCGCCCATAATTATCAGGTGCCGGAAATCCAGGACGTGGCGGATTTTGTGGGTGATTCGCTCGGGCTGTCCCAGCAGGTGGCAAAAACAAACGCGGACGTGATTGTTTTCTGCGGCGTGCATTTCATGGCCGAAACGGCGAAGATTTTGAACCCGAAGAAAATCGTCGTGCTGCCGGACAAGGACGCCGGCTGTTCGCTTGAGGAAAGCTGTCCGGCGGACAAACTGGCCGCGTTGCAAAAGACCAACCCGAATTTCTGGACCATCGCCTACATCAATTGTAGCGCGGAAGTGAAGGCGTTGAGCGACGTAATTTGCACCAGCGGCAACGCGGTGAAAATCGTCGAGGCCGCCCCGAAGGACAAAGACCTGCTGTTTGTGCCGGATGAAAATCTTGGCGCGTGGGTAATGGAACAGACCGGCCGGCCGATGACGCTTTGGCACGGCGATTGTTATGCGCACGTGGAGTTCAAGCGCGATCAAGTGCTGCGATTGCGTGAAAAATTCCCTGACGCGAAGGTTGTCGTTCATCCCGAAAGTTTGCGCGAAGTGCGCGATCTGGCCGATGCGGTTTGCTCGACGGAAAAGATGATTTCCTACTGCAAATCGAGTTCAGCCAAACGATTCGTCATCGTGACCGAGTCGGGCATCATCCATCGGATGCAGAAGGAATGTCCGGGCAAGGAATTTCTCTGTGCGCCGGTGTTTGACGTGATGCGGATGCCGTCGGACAACTGTCGTTGCAGCGAGTGCAAATACATGAAGTTGAACACGCTGGAGAAGCTGCGCGACTGCATGAAAAAGCTCGCCCCGCGCATCGAGCTGCCGGAGGAAATCCTGCGCCGCGCCCGTCTGCCGATCGAGCGGATGCTGGAAATTTCGGCACGGTAAGGGCGCGTTCTCCGAAAGCGGCCTTCGTCCTCGTTCTCCTTCTCGTCCTCGTCCTCGGAAAGCCTGCAAATCGAGGACGAGAACGACGACGAGGACGATTCTCCCGCGCGACGCATATTTTCAGACGCACTCTTACGGAACCGAAGTTTTGTCACCGTATTGTAACCATTCCGCCGCATGGTTGTAACAGCGTTGTTTCAGTCTGCCCTTGCAATTTGAAACCAACAACCATGAAAAAACTTAAAAAACAAAATCACACGAAAGTCGCCCTGTTCGCCGGAGCCACGGCACTCATGACTCTCACCCCGAACACTCACGCGCAATCGTCCGTGGACGCGCTGCTCAACAAGCTTGAGCAGAAAGGCATCCTCACGGTGGACGAAGCGAAGGAGTTAAAGGCGGAAAACCAGCAGGATTCCGCCGCCGACTTGAACAAGGCAATGAACTCCAAATTCCAGATGCCAGACTGGATAACGAGTTACAAACTTTACGGCGACTTCCGCGGGCGGTTTGACGACGAACTCACCGACAGCCCCGGCATCCCCGGCACTCCCGGCAATCCCGGGACGGGACTTAGCAGTCAGGACCGAATCCGACTGCGTTACCGTTTGCGCGTAGGTCTGACGGTCGATATGAAGGACGACCTGCAGGTGGGTTTCCGGCTCGGCTCTGGCGATGCAACCGGGGTGGGCAGTCAAAGCTCGGCTGGCAGTCCGCTATCCAACAACACGACGATGCAGGACAACGGCACCAAGAAAATGATTTACATTGACGCGGCTTACGGCAAATGGACGCCAATCAACGACGGCGTCTGGATGCTGGCAGCGACCTTCGGCAAAATGGATCAACCTTTTCAGTACTCCCAGATGGTGTTCGATTCCGACTACACGCCGGAAGGCGGGGCGTTGCAGGGCTCCTACAAAATCAACGACAACCATTCGGTTGCGCTCAACAGCGCGGCCTTTGTGCTGGACGAAGTGGCCAGTTCCGCCCGTGATCCGTTCATGTATGGGGCCCAAGCGATCTGGAACGCAAATTGGACGCCTCGAATCGCCAGCTCGCTGGGCATTGGCGCGTTCGATATCGTCAACAAAGGTGCCTTGGGTCTGGCCGGGTTCTCTGCCAGTTACGCCAATTACAATCCCGGTGGAGTGCCGAACGTCAATTACGGCAACACCCGCAACTCCACCACCGGCAATCTGGTTTACAACTATAATCCCATTGTTGTCAGCGGCAGCGCCACCTATACCTTGGACACCTTTCCGCTGTATAACGGCAAGTTTCCCATCAAACTCTCCGGCGAATACATGAACAACCCCGGGGCCGACCCGGCAAAAGGGCCCGCCAACAACCAGGGTTATTGGGGCGGCATCACGTTCGGCAAATCCGGCAAGAAGGGCACTTGGGACATTTTCTACCGCTACCAATATCTTGAGGCAGATGCCTGGTATGATGAAGTAGTGGATGATGACAATGTCGCGTTCTACGTAAATAATAACGGCACCACCGTGCCGAAAAGTGGCTGGTTCAGCGGCACCAACATGAAAGGCCACCTGGTCAAATTCAACTACTCGTTGACCGATTCTTTGACCTTGTCGTTCACCGCCTATCTCAACGAATTGATCAAACCCAACCAGAACATCGGCGCAACTGGTGAACCCAAAAACAATGCCATGCACGTGATGGCCGACCTGATGTGGAAATTTTAACCCGAACGTAACGTGATTGATTGACCCAAACTGATTAAATTCCGACCATGAAAAAATTGATTCTTTCCTTTCTGGGTGGCGGCTGCTTGTTCGCTGCGCAAACCGGCGCGCAGGCGCAATTGCTCATCAACGGCGCGGGCGCGACCTTTCCCTATCCCATCTACTCGAAGTGGTTCGACGAATACGCGAAGGTGGACCCATCAGTTCGCTTCAACTATCAATCCATCGGCTCCGGCGGCGGGCAAAAACAAATCACCGCCCGGACCGTGGACTTCGGCGCGTCGGACGGCCCGATGAGCGATGAAAATCTGGCCAAGGCGCCCGGAAAGCTCCTGCACCTTCCCACGGTGGCCGGCGCGGATGTCATCACTTACAACCTGCCAGGCGATCCGAAGCTCAAATTGGACAGTGACATGATTGTAAACATTTTTCTCGGCAACATCACCCGATGGAACGATCCCAAAATTGCCGCGCTCAACCCGGGGGTGGATCTGCCTGATTTGCCGGTGATTGTTGTGCATCGTTCCGATGGCAGCGGCACAACCTACATTTTCGTTGATTACCTGAGCAACATCAGCCCCGTATGGGCGGATTCGGTTGGCAAAGGCACTTCCGTCAAATGGCCCGTGGGGCTCGGTGGCAAGGGCAACGAAGGCGTCGCCGGCCAGGTCAAGCAGTTGTCGGGAGCGGTTGGCTACGTTGAACTGATCTACGCCAAACAAAATAAAATGTCTTACGCGGACGTAAAAAACGCGGCGGGCAACTTCATCACGCCGTCGCTCGACTCGGTCACCGCGGCGCTGGCCACCGCGAAGATTCCCGACGACTTCCGCTTCTCGATGGTCAACGCCCCGGGTGACAACGCCTATCCGATTTCCGGCGCGACCTGGCTGTTGGTTTATGAAAAGCAAAAGGACGCCGCCAAGGGCAAAAAATTGGTCGAGTTTTTGAATTGGGCTTTGACCAAAGGTGAAGGCATGGCCTCATCGCTGGATTACGCGTCGCTGCCGGAAAGCGTCCAACAGCGCGTCCTGGAGCGGATCAAGACAATAAAATACTGACTTCGCTCCCCCGCCCTATCATTTTATGGGCGCGAGCCGGACGAAGGGCGCAGTTCCTCCCGCTCTTCGTCCTTTTGCATTAAAAGTTATGAACATCGAACATCCAATATCGAACATTGAACATCCAATGTTTGGAATCCGCGCTCTGCAGTATTCGATGTTGGATGTTGAATGTTGGATGTTGGATGTTGTTTCGCTTCAAGTTCCGCGCCTTTGCGCCTTTGCACTGCTATTCGTCAGAACCTTCGCACACCGCGAGGATTTTGGACTGCGGTGGCAGAGCATAGCGGCGACACCGCTTTTCGACTGCGGACAGAGCTTCCAAAGCGGCGTGGTGCTTCGCTTCCCGCCGCAGTCCAAAAAGATTTGGTTGCTTCGCCGCGCTGTGCCTTTGTGTTAAAAATGGAAACGACAACCGCCAAAGCCGGGCCGCACTTCGGCGACCGCGCCTTCAAATGGCTTACACTGCTCATGGCGCTGTCCGTCTTTGCGCTCATCGTGCTCATCGGCTTTGAACTGGCAACCGGCTCGAAGCTCGCGTTGCAAAAATTCGGCTGGCGATTTTTGGTGACCAGTAATTGGGATCCCGTTAATGAAGAATTCGGCGCGTTGCCGTTCATTTTCGGCACGCTGGTTTCGTCCGCCATCGCGCTGCTCATCGCCGTGCCCATCAGCATCGCCACCGCCGTTTATCTCACCGAACTCGCGCCGCTCTGGCTGCGGCAGCCGCTCATCATGTTCGTCGAACTCCTCGCCGCCGTGCCCAGCGTTATTCTCGGCCTCTGGGGAATCTTCGTGATGGTTCCATGGCTGCGCGACCATTTGTTTCCGTGGTTGCAGAGCGCGTTTGGTTTTCTGCCGCTGTTTCAAGGGCCGATTTACGGCGTCAGCATGCTGGCCGGCGGCATCATTGTCGCCATCATGATCATCCCGATCATCACGTCGGTTTCGCGCGAAATCCTGCGTTCCGTGCCCGGCCTGCAACGTGAGGCCGCCTACGCGCTGGGCGCGACGCGCTGGGAAGTCACGCGCATCGCCGTATTGAGCTATGCCAAAAAGGGCTTGTTCGGTGCGGTGATTTTGGGGCTGGGCCGCGCGCTCGGTGAAACGATGGCCGTGACCATGGTCATCGGCAACCGGCCCGAAATTGCCAAATCACTTTTCGCGCCCGGCTACACGCTGGCCAGCGTCATCGCCAACGAATTCACCGAAGCCACGACCGACACGCATTTGAGCGCGTTGTTTGAACTCGGCCTCGTGCTGCTCGGTGTGACCGTGCTGGTCAACGCGCTGGCGCAACTGCTCTTGAAAACGTTCGCCGGACCGGGCGTCAAACCGCAACAATGAAAACGAAATGGAGTATTGGAGTGTTGGATTATTGGAGTGTTGGAACCACGGCTATGGCTGTATTCCCCAACACTCCACCACTCCATCACCGCATTTTTTAAGATGACCGCTCCCAACCATCACTGGCGCAAGTTCAAGAACGGTCTGATGCAGGCGGTCACGCTCGCATGCGCAATTCTGGTCGTCACGCCGCTGGTGCTCGTGTTTTACCACCTGGTGAAGGAAGGTTTCAGTTCCATCAACCTGGCTTTCTTCACCCGATTGCCGGCACCCGTCGGCGAAAGCGGTGGCGGCATGGCCAACGCCATCGTGGGCACGTTCATTTTGCTGGGGCAGGCCGCCGTGCTCGGCGTGCCCATCGGTGTGCTCGGCGGCGTGTTCCTTTCCGAATACGGCTCATCACGCGTCAACTGGTGGGTTCGTTTCGCGGCGGACGTCCTCAACGGCGTTCCATCCATCACCTGGGGCATGGTCGTTTATGCACTTGTCGTCGTGCCGATGAAGGGATTTTCCGCGCTGGCCGGCGGCATCGTGCTTGGCCTGATGATGATTCCGCTCGTCATGCGCACGACCGAGGAGGTTTTGCAGCTCGTGCCGAACGGCTACCGCGAGGCCGCGCTCGCGCTTGGAATTTCAAAATGGAAAACCATCGTGCAAATCGTCATTCGAACTGCGTTGAAGGGAATTGTCACCGGCATTTTGCTCGCGCTGGCGCGCGTGGCAGGCGAAACCGCGCCGTTATTGTTCACCGCGTTTGGCAACCACTTTTGGACGCACAAACTGACCGACCCCATTTCCGCCATGCCGCTGCAAATTTTCGCCTACGCGATTTCGCCCTACGACGACTGGCACCGGCAGGCGTGGGCGGGCGCGCTGGCACTGCTCCTGCTGGTTTTGTTCCTCAACACAGGCGTGCGTTTGCTCACGCGCGACCGGTTCCAACGCAACGTTTGATTTTCCCATGGCCGCCATCGCAAACAATTTAGTGACCGCACCGACGATACCAACCGCCGCGAACGTCACCGCGCTGACCGTGCGCAACCTTTCCGTGTTCTTCGGCAAACAGCCAGCGGTTAAAAACGTCTCGCTCGACATTGCCGCCCGGGCCGTCACCGCCATCATCGGTCCCAGTGGCTGCGGCAAGTCCACTTTTTTGCGCGCGCTCAACCGGATGCACGAACTCGTGCCCGAGGCGCGGATGACCGGCGAGATTCACCTGTTCGGCGACGACATTTACGCGCCCGGTATTGAGCCGGTCGTCGTCCGCCGCCGCGTCGGCATGGTGTTCCAAAAATCGAATCCGTTCCCGACGATGTCCATCACCGACAACGTCACGGTCGGCCTGCGTTTGAACGGCCTGCGCGATCGCGCGTTGCTCGCCGCGCGCACGGAACAATCGCTGCGCATGGCCGCGCTTTGGGACGAGGTAAAAGATCGCTTGAACGCGCCGGCCATCAGCCTCTCGGGCGGCCAGCAGCAGCGGCTATGCATCGCCCGCGCACTCGCCGTGCAGCCGGAGGTGCTGCTTATGGACGAACCGGCCTCGGCGCTCGACCCGCTGGCCACGTCGAAGATCGAGGACTTGATTCTGGAGTTGAAGAAGGATTACACAATTGTCATTGTCACGCACAACATGCAGCAGGCCGCGCGCATGTCGGATTTCACCGCGTTCCTTTATCTGGGTGAATTGGTGGAATTCGACGTGACAAAAAAGATTTTCACCAGCCCGGCGAAGAAACAAACGGAAGATTATGTGACCGGCCGGTTCGGATAATATCCTTAATCTTGATCTTAATCCTAATCTTAATCTGCCATTTGCAGCCGCCGGCGATGAAGTGGGATGAGGATTAAGAGAAAGATTAAGATTAAGACTAAGAGAAAGAGAAAGATTATGGAACATCATTTCGACACCGAGTTGGATGTTTTGAAACAAAAGCTGCTGACGATGGCGAGTCACGCCGAGACGGCGGTGAACCAGGCGCTCCAGGCGCTCACCCAACGCGACCGCGACCTCGCGTTGCGCGTGAAGGAGGACGACCGCATCATTGACCAGTTTGAAGTGGAGATTGACGAACTGGTCATCCAGTTGCTCACCAAGGCGCCGCTCGCCAGCAATTTGCGTCTGGTCACCACGGCGATGAAAATCTCCCAGAACCTCGAACGCATCGGCGACGAAGCCACCAAAATCGCCAAGCGCGCCCGCGACCTGTCGCAGGAAGCCCCGGTGAAAATCGTCCTCGACCTGCCGCGCATGGCCGGTCTCGCGCTCAACATGCTCAAGGGCGCGCTCGACGCGTTTGTGAACAATGATCCCGCCGCCGCCCGCGCCTTGATTCCGCGCGACAAGGAAGTGGACGCACTCAACAAACAAATCCACAACGCCCTCGTGCAGCACATGGTCGAAAACCCGGACACGATTGGCCGTTGCCTCCACCTGATGGTGGTTTCCAAAAGCATCGAACGCATCGCCGACCACGCGACGAACGTGGCGGAGGACGTCGTTTATCTCTGCGAAGCGCAGGACATCCGGCACACCGGCATGAAAAGCCAGGCCGCGCCCCCGACCGGCGCGTAACGAAACGCGTGCGGGTTTGAAGGACGCGATGAAGCGACTTTGCTTTGGCGTTACTTCAGCAATTTGGCCAAGGTTCATATTTTCGTCAGTTCCGGTCCAGTCGTTACAAATTTTTTTATGGATTAGTCGCGCCGGCTTCCGTCGCCAGGCCCACCTTGGTGATGTCGAGTTGTTGTAACACGTCCAGCACGTTGATCATGTTCTGGTAATCCACATCATCCGCACCCTTCACCACCACGCTGAGTCCCGGGTCGTCCGCCTTGAGTTGCTGCAAGCCGGCTTTCAGTACCGGAATGGTGACGGGGGCATCGTTCAAATACGTCTGTCCCTTTGCATCCACCACGATATGGTTGATCTTCGGTTTCTTGTCGGTCTTGGGCGGCGGTTTGCCCGACGGCAATGTCATCTCCAGATTGTTCATCATCTGCGGCGTCGTGATGATGAAGATGACCAGAAGCACAAACACCAGGTCCAGCAACGGCGTGATGTTCAGTTCGTTCAGGGTACTGTGATGGGAACTGGAGGTTTTTTTCATTGCAATACGGGTTCGGTTTCCTCTTGGACGTCAAACCGGATGGTTACCCGCGGCGGGAAATTCGTCGGCGGCGGATGGTCAAGACGGCTGACCGTGACAAACACCTTTCTCACGGACTCGTCCCATTTCGGGTCACCGGAGCCTTTTCTCCAGACCGGTTCGCTGACGTCGCCCGCGCGGTTGACCGCCACTTCCACCTCGGCCACGTAATTTTCATCGGCGAGGTTCTCTGGTCGCTGCCATTTTGACCGCAAAGCATATTCCAGGTAACTCTTATAAATCTGTACCGCATCGGAGCTGGTCTCGACCGCCTTGCCGCCCTCGAACTCAAACGCCGGCAGTTCCGCCGCCGGCGGCGCCACGGTTGGCAGGGCCGCCGCCGGTGGTGGGGTGGCCCTGGCTTCCTCCACCTCCTTGGGTTTTTCCACCACCTTGGGCGTTTCCACTTTCGGCGGTTCTGCCTTCGGCTTCTCCGGTTCCTTGGGTTTCTCCGGCGGCTTCTCCTTCACCATCTCGACCGCGATTTTTTTCATCTGTTTGCCCAGCAACCCCTGCCGCGCCGCAAAATAAAACATCGCCAGCACGATGAGGGTGTGAAAGATGAACGAGATGAGCAGGTTCACCCTCGACGAGTTGCGCTTTTTGCGCGCCTGGCTTTGCGGCAACATGGTTTATTTCTGGTTGGCCGCCTCGGTGGCAAGATCCACCTTGGGAATATTCGCCTGCTGGCAGACATCCAGCACGGCGCGGATCTGTTTATACTTGGTCTGGCTGTCGCCGCGCACGATGATGTTCAAGTCTGGATCGTCCATGCGCAGAGCAATCAGGGTTTGCAACATCTCGGCCGCGGCCGTTTGCTTCTTGTTCAGATAAATGATCCCATCGGCCTGTACCGTAATATAATTGGCCTTGCGCGGCGGGTCCTTCAGACGCTTCGCCGCCGTGGGCAGCTTCAAATCCAGGTCATTCACCGGCGGAATGGTGGTGATGATGAAGATGACCAGCAGCACGAACGCCAGGTCCAGCAGCGGAGTGATGTTCAACTCCGTCAGTGAATGATGTGCCGTTTTTGAACACTTTTTCATCGTTCAACCAGTGCGGGGGGTTCCTCGCTCTTCAATGCGCCAACAATCCGGTCGGCCAGCACTTCGTTGGCGTTACGGATTTCATCGGCCAACGGGCGATGATCCACATAGACGTGCTCAATCTGGTTGGCGTAACGGCTGGCGAATCCGTCGAGTTCCTGCGTGATGGCACGGATGGTGGTGACCATGAAGTTGTAGGCAAACATCGCCGGAATGGCCACGAGCAAACC
>JBEKKZ010000008.1:0-121040 GCA_050010435.1 Verrucomicrobiota bacterium
GCGTCGCTCAATGTGCTCGGCATTTCCACCACGAACATGGGAACGCAACTCGCCCGTTATTCGACGAGCGAAGCCGCGTTGGAGCAGGCGCTCGCGCACGCCGCCGCGCAGCACGGTGCGGCCACGCGGCTCATCAAACTGCGCGACGTCGGCTTTCGTCATTGCGAGGGTTATTACAGCCATTCGGTCACCGCCTGCACCTGGCCCTGTTCCATTTCGGAGCAGGATGCCGCGGACGGGATGAATCAGGTCTATCGCGACCTGGTCTTGTGGGCTGACGTGGTATTGCTGGCCACGCCGATCCGCTGGGGCAACGCGTCGTCGCTCTATTACAAAATGGCCGAGCGCCTGAACTGCGTGCAAAATCAGATCGCCCTCCACAACCGTGTGCTCATCCAGAAGAAGGTCGCCGCCTTCATTGTCACGGGCGGGCAGGACAACATCCAGCAGGTGGCCGGGCAATTGAATACATTTTTCACCGAACTCGGCTTCACCCTTCCGCCGTTCAACTTTGTGGGTTGGAGCCGGGGTTGGACCGCCGAAGACATGGAGAACAACGTGGCCGAGTTCAAGAAAAGTCAATACCTGACGCAGACGGTCAAGGAACTCGTCAACCACAGTGTGCTGCTCTCCCGGCAAATCAAGGGGATTGATTGCGCGAAGATCAAAGCGCCCAACGAGCCACAAGTGACGTAACATTCCCGCTTGGCTGCACGTCTCTTTGGGCATGAAGCTGTTTTCATCCTTGGCTGCGCGACTGATGTCGGCGGGGTTGCCGTTGATTCTGGCCATCGCCGGGGAAGTCCGTGCGAACGGTTACGATCCGCTGGCGGTGGACCCGGCGTTCCACCCGTTGCATGTGGACCTGACCGCTCATGACGCGGCGCGTAATCGCGACCTTCCGGTGCGCGTTTATCTGCCCACGAACACCGCGCCGGCGCCGGTGGTTTTATTCAGTCACGGCTTGGGCGGTTCGCGGGCGGGCAGCGTTTTTCTCGGCGAGCACTGGGCGGCGCGCGGTTATGTGGCGGCGTTTCTCCAGCATCCGGGCAGCGATGATTCGGTGTGGAAGGACGAGCCAAGGCAGCAGCGGATGCGGGCGATGAATCAGGCGGCTTCGCTGGACAATTTTCTGTTGCGGGTGCAGGACGTTCCCGCCGTGCTGAACCAGCTCGAAATCTGGAACACGGCCAAAACCAATCCGCTCGCCGGCCGGCTGGATCTGAAAAAAGTCGGGATGTCCGGCCATTCCTTCGGCGCGGTGACGACGGAGGCGGTGAGCGGCGAAACCATGCCGGTGGGTGGTCAACAATTCACCGACCCGCGCATCCGGGCGGCCATTGCGTTCAGTCCCAGCAGCCCGAAGGCCGGCAGCGCGGCGAAGGCCTTTGGCTCGGTGAAGATTCCCTGGCTGCTGATGACCGGCACCAGGGACGTCGCGCCCATCGGCGACACGGACGTGGCGTCGCGTTTGGCCGTGTATCCGGCGCTCCACGGCGCGCCGAAATATGAAGTGGTGCTTTACAATGCGGAGCATTCCGTCTTCACCGACCGGGCGTTGCCGGGCGACCGCGAACCGCGGAATCCGAATCATCATCGGGTGATTCTCGCGTTGTCCACGGCGTTTTGGGACGCTTACCTGCGCGGCGATGCCGACGCGCTTGCGTGGCTGAACGGCCGCGGTCCGCGTTCGGTCATGGAATCGGACGACCACTGGCAGTTTTCCACCCGTTGATGAATTGCAACCTGCCGTTTCTGGAAACAGTCAGGTGTTTTGCGGAAGCCGGCTCTCGAAAGAGGGCTGTTGAAATTGATTTAAGCAGCAGCCTGCTGCGGGTTGACCTTGAGCTGGAACCCGCCGCCCAACGGATGGGGCAGCGGCAAAAGGATTTTGGCTTGCAGGTCTTAATGGCTAAAGCGTAGGTTTTAACTCAATGAGAAGATTTGTAAGCGCCGTCTCCCATTACATCGCTGGCCTGCGTTCTGGCCTGCTTCCGAGGCGCGCCGCCGCGCCGAAAGGCGGCGCTGTTCCTGGCAGATTTCTGGAATATAAAGCCAAAGCTGAGCAGGGAGATGCTGAGGCTCAATTCGATCTGGGCTTTTGCTACGATGATGGCCGGGGCGTGGCGAAGAATTATGGTGAGGCGGTGAAGTGGTATCACAAGGCCGCCGAGCAGAATTTCGCCCCGGCTCAATTCAATCTGGGCTACTGCTACGCCAATGGCCAGGGCGTGAGGAAGGATAAAGAGGAGGCGGTGAAGTGGTATCGCAAAGCCGCCGAACAGAATTACACCCCGGCTCAATCCAATCTGGGCTGGTGCTACGATAATGGCCAGGGCGTGGCGAAGGATTATATTGAGGCGGTGAAGTGGTATCGCAAGGCCGCCGAGCAGGGTCACGCCGAGGCTCAATACAATCTGGGCTGCGGCTACGCCAATGGCCAGGGCGTGGGGAAGGATATAGTGGAGGCGTATGCGTGGTTTAGCATGGCGGCCAAGGCAGATTCAGATGCAACCGAGCGCCGCAATCTTCTGAGAAAGGAGTTGACTCCCAAACAATTCACCGACGCTCAAAAGCGGACGAAAGAGTTGCGTTGGCAAATCGCGGCCAAGTCCAAACCTTCCACTCCCTGAGCGCAGTGGTCGAGCCGTAAGTTTTGCGAAGCGGGCGGGCGATTTCAACGCGGCGAAACAAGGTATCTGCATGTGAGGCAGGTGGTCTGTTTTGGATGCTGCTTTTGTATACTACTTGCCGTTTTTTATGCAAAAAGTGGATTTTGGCGGATGACGCGTGATTAAAATCACCAATGAAATCAATGGTGGAAGAAGGGTGAGGACTTCTGAAAACCCCATTTTGGATTAGAAGGCAGATGCTCTATCCAACTGAGCTACGGGCGCAGCCAGAAAGACATTACCGGCGGTTCGCGGCCCGCGCAAGCGCGGTTGTCTGGCGGAGTTACGCCCGTTTCCGACCGGGTCGCTTGAAGATGAATTCTACCCAGATAAATCGAGTGAACTGAAAATGTTGTGGAAATTGGCGAAGTCCGGCGAGGGGCGTCCGCTCTCGGCGGTGGAAAAGGCTTTGCTGCTGCGGATTCGGTTTGCCTTGTGCCGTCGCCTTTAAGGTTGCTGGAGAGTGACCGGGGTTAAGCAACTGAATGCTCATTCCTTCTCCCGCTTCACCAGCACGCGCTCGATGCGGCGGTCGGGAACGAGCCACAAGAGGGCGACAAACACGTAGATGCAGCCGGCCATCCACGGCCGGAAAAATGAGAGCGGAATGGCGATGGCGTAGAGAACGGGAGACAGCTTGCCTTTGAAATCGCGACCGATGGCCGCCGCCAGTTTGGAATCGCAGCCCTGCGCGGCGATGATGATGTTCTGCAAAATGAAGTAGGCGACGGCGGCCAGGAACAACACCGCGCCGTACAGCGCCGTGGGCACCGGCATGAAGCGGTTTTCCCCCATCCAGCCGGTGACAAACGGAAAGAGCGACAGCCAGAACAACAGGTGCAGATTCGCCCACATCATTGCGCCGTTCACATTGCGGATGGCTTTGAGCAGGTGGTGATGGTTGTTCCAGTAGATGCCGAGATAAATGAAGCTCAACGCGTAGGTCAGAAAGACCGGCAGCAGGGGCTTCAACACGGTGATGTCCGAGCCCGACGGCACCCTTAATTCCAGCACCATGATGGTGATGATGATGGCGAGCACGCCGTCGCTGAAGGCTTCGAGCCGGTTCTTTTCCATGCGGCAATGGTAACCGGAGAGTCAAGGGCGCCGCAATCGCGGGTGATGGTCTGGTTTGAATTTCCAGCCGTTATGTCCAACTCACGGTCGCCGGCCCGGGACAGGCACCCGGCTTTTAGCGTGCAACGACGGCGTTTTTGTCATTCAAAAGATTGTTGCCGAATGTTGTTGCTATTGCGGCAGAATCAGCGATATTGCACACGTCTGTTAGATAGCTTAACAATTGCAAGGCATGGTAAATCTTCAGGTGAACTTCAGTTCAGTGATGATTTGAAATCCGATTAACGGGAACAGTCTGACAAGAGCAAGTTTAGTCTCACAGTTAAACATCACATGAGTAATAAATTGTTTGTAGGGAATCTTTCCTTCGACACCACTGAAAACGACCTGCAGGACGCCTTCGCGGCGCACGGCACGGTCGTTGAAACCAACCTGATGATGGACCGGACCACCGGCCGTCCCCGTGGTTTTGGTTTCATCACCATGAACTCGCCGGAAGAGGCGCAGAAGGCCATTGCGGCGCTCAACGGCTCGCAACTGGGCGGTCGCGCCCTCACGGTCAACATCGCCAAGCCGCGCGAAGAGCGTCCGGCCGGCGCTGGTCGTCGTGAATACGGCGGCAACGGTGGCGGTCGCAATCGCTACTAATAGCGCTTGAGATTTCACAGCGGGGCCTGGGTAAAACCAGGCCCCGCCTTTTTTTGTGAATCCAGTCCCGTGACCTCGGCATCGAAGGTCATCAGCGGTCTTCCGCTCTCAACGGCAATCTTCGACCCCTCAAACCTGATTTTCCGGGCGTAATAAATCTTCATTCCGGTTTTGGCCGAAATGTTCACATTCGAAAGCGTCACGTTGGTAATGGGCGCTTCCGGCAAACCCCGGATCGTGCCGGCGGTCGGACAATTGGTCACGATCACGTTGCGGATGATGATGTTCTTGTTGAAGGGCGTCCGCTCGGTGATGGGTTCGGGCTGCTCGGTTGACGGGTCCTTGGGCGCATTCCGTTCCGGATAATAATCAATGATGTAAATCGGGTTCTTCACTGCCGTCATCTTGAGGTTTTCATACGTGCAATTCTGCAGCAAACCGCCATTCCCGCGCAGCGTCTTGATGCGGATGCCGGCGTCGGTCTGGTTGAAAGTGCAATCACTCACCGTCAAATCCTCAATTCCGCCGGCGGTGCCTGAGCCGACCGAGCATCCGTGCCCGTGCCCGAACGTGCAATTTTTGACCGTGTAATTTTTGTTCCCCGGAGTGCGGCTGCCGGTGGGTTTGATGGCAATGTTGTCGTCCCCGACATCAATCGTGCAGTCGGCGATGAGGTAGTTCCATCCGGAAGGGTCAATGCCGTCGGTGTTGGGGGCATCCGCCGGCGACTTGATGGTGATGTCCTGGATCGTCACATCCATGCAATTCTGGGGCACCAGATGGAACATCGGCGAGTTGCTCAGGGTGACGCCGTGGACGCGCACCCGGGTGCAGTTCGACAGCTTGATCAGGTTCGGCCGGTGCGTCATGGACTTGCTCGCCCGAAAGGCCGTCCACCAGGCATTGCCCTGGCCATCAATCGTTCCCCCTCCGCTGATTTCGAGGTCATGTGCGCCGCTGGCGCTGATGCAGTCCTGATATCTCCCCCTGGTGGCCGGGTAATTCGTCAGTTCGTCGCTGATTAAAATAAATGCGTCCTTGGCGAGATGCAGATTGATGCTGCTGGCGAGCGTGAATGGCCCGGTCAGAAATTTCCCGGCCGGAACCAGCACCGTGCCTCCTCCGGCGGCGGAAGCCGTATCAATTGTTTTCTGAATGGCGGCGGTGTTCATCGTCCTGCCATTGCCGACCGCGCCGTAGTTGGTGACGTTGAATGTCGCGTTGGGAATCACCGGCAAAGGTATGCCTTGCGCCGGGACACCGGAGGCGCACGCGAGGACGAAGCCGGCAACCATTGCGGTGACACAAGTTTTGGAAAGACTCGTGAAAAAATTCATTTCGCAAGGGTAACGCCGCTCTGAGAAGGGTCAAGGTTTCAGCGCGGTTCACCATGGCACGCTATGGCCGCGACACAAACGGATTGCCTTTGATGTAAAACCGCAAATGCCGCTTCGCCCAATACCGTGCGTAATCCACACCCACGCGCGGGCGCTTCACAATCACCACGGGTCCGGCTTTCGGCGGCGCGGCGATGTAAAAATCGTCACTGAGCAGGTCGTGCGCGTTCAGGCGCCGGTCAATGTGCAGCGCGCGGCAGAGCAGGCCGGGGCCGCACGTCCGGCCCCCGACATTGCGCACCGGCTCGATGGCCCGCAACAACACGGCAGACGCATGACCTTCGCGCTCCGTCACCACGTTCATGCAGTGATACATCCCGTAGATGAAATAGACGTAGGCGTGGCCTGGCGGACCGAACATGACCTTGGTCCGCCCGGTCAGCCCCCGGGCCGAATGCGCCGCGAGATCGTGCGGGCCGAGATACGCCTCCACCTCCACAATCCGGCCGACGCGCTCCCCGTGGACCAGGTATTTGCCCAGCAATTCCCTCGCGACTGTAATCGTGTCCCGGTCGTAAAATGAGCGCGGCAACTTTCGCATGGCGGCACTATACCAGAAACCAGGCAAAGAAAAATCTGTAGTGGGTCAGTTTGGTGGGGCGAACATACCCGCGAGCCGTAAACCGAATGAAAGATGTCTTCATTTCGGCTCGCCGGTGGTCTCGCCTCGCCAGTCGCTGTGACACGGAAGTTTACGCGACGGCTTGGAGGCGGTTTGCGACAGCGGACGGATTGTTCTTGGAGAGAGACTTTGGCGCGGCAGCCGGTTAAATTCGCGCGCATGAGTTCGCGACGGGTCATTGTGGTCGGCGGCGGCGCGGCGGGTTTTTTTGCCGCCATCACCTGCGCCGAGGCCGCGCCCGATGCCGAAGTGACGGTGCTCGAACGCGGCCCGCAGTTTCTCTCCAAAGTTCGCATTTCCGGCGGCGGTCGCTGCAATGTCACTCATGCCTGCTTCGATGCGCGTGAATTGGCCGCCCGCTATCCGCGCGGCGGGCGGGCGTTGCTGGCGCCCTTCAAAAACTTTCAAGCGGGCGACACGGTGGCGTGGTTCGAATCGCGCGGCGTAAAGCTGAAAACCGAGGCCGACGGCCGGATGTTTCCCGTCAGCGATTCATCACAGACCATCATGGATTGCCTGATGAGTGCCGCGAAAGCGGCGGGGGTGAAGTTGCGGCTCAATGCGGGCGTGGAGTCAGTCGTAAAAAATGCGGATGGCAAGTTTGTCCTGATGCTTGGTAGGGCGGGCAGTCCTCTGCCCGACGTGGCAACGCGTGCCAACGACGGCGCGCAGGGGACTGCGCGCCCTACCGAAAAATCCGGCGAAAAAATCGCCTGCGACCGTCTGCTGCTGGCCACGGGCGGATGCCGCGCGGCGGTGGCGGGGCAATTGGCCGTGTCGCTCGGGCACACGCTGGAAGCGCCCGTGCCGTCGCTGTTCACGTTTCACATTGCAACGCCGTGGCTGCGCGCGCTGGCCGGTATTTCCGTCGAACCGGTCGAAGTATCCGTGCCGTCGGCAAAACTGCGCGAGTGCGGGCCGTTGCTGGTAACGCACTGGGGCTTGAGTGGCCCGGCGATTCTGCGGTTGTCGGCGTGGGGTGCGCGGGCGTTGCACCGGTTGAATTACCGTTTCCCGCTGTTCGTGAACTGGCTGCCGAAACTTTCAACAGAACAAATCACCCGCGAATTTCAGGCCCGGCGCGAGGCGTCGGGCGCGCGGCTGGTGGTCAACGTGCCGGTGACGCCGTTGCCGGCACGATTGTGGGAACAGCTCGTCCTGGCCGCCGGCATTGCGCGCGACACGCGTTGGGCCGCGCTTTCGCGGGCCGCGCAACACCGGCTCGTCCAGCAATTGATCCGCACGGAATTCCCGGTCACGGGCAAGAGCCTGAACCAGGACGAATTCGTGACGTGCGGGGGAGTGCGATTGGGCGAGGTGAATTTCAAGACCATGGAAAGCCGGATTTGCCCCGGTCTGCACTTTGCCGGTGAACTGCTGGACATTGACGGCATCACCGGCGGCTTCAATTTCCAGGCCGCGTGGACAACCGGCTGGCTGGCCGGCAAGGCCATGGCCGCGAAGTGAACCAAATAGCTGCGGAGCAGCAACAGAGGGTAGCCCACGGTGAAACCGTGGGTATCAATGGACAAATAGAAAAAGCCCCGGACGGGGCGAAAGAAATTTCCGTTGGCGAGGTCAGACGCGGGCTACTGTGGTTGCGGGAAGCGTTCGTTTCTTCCTTATCACCCGCCAGAGGATAAAGACCGTGCCCGCCATTAAAATGGAGATATACAGCAGTGCTGTCTTTCGCCATGGCACACCATATCCAAAATCCCGGCCTTGAATCGAGGTTTGGAAGGTAATTTTGTTCTCCGCCAGAAGCGCGAGTGTGGATTCATCCGCCGGCGCGACAAAGCCGGGGTAGTGCTTGCTCCCGGTCGGAGTAATCCAGAGCTCCTTGGAACCATTACTGTATTCGATGATCTCGAATCGAGTGTCCCGGCGTTCCGTGATCATTTTTTGCGCTGACACTGCGGAAAGCGATTGCGTGTGCCAAGGAGTGACCAAACCCAGCAAAATGCCTGTCACGATCATCGGTAACGCAAGGCATACGGCAACGGTCTTCGGTGACACCCACCACAGAAGGCGGGCGGCACCCGCTGTCAAAATGAAGATGCACAACAGCGATACCCACCGCCTTGGCCAAGTGTATCCGAAATCCCGGCCTTGAACCAGCGTCTTACAAGCAATTCCTTTCTCCGCCAACAGCGCGAGCGTGGATTCGTCCGCCGGAGCAACAAAGTCGGGTCCCGCCAGAATACCCGCCCGGCTCGGCACGGTAATCCACAACTGCTTCGCTCCATCGTTTAATTGCACAACCTGGAATTGGCCGTCTTTGTAGTCGGTGATGATTCTTTGCACCTCCGCCGCGGAAAGAGCCTGGAGAGTCCAGGGAGTGATCCGAACGAACGCCAGGGCTATCGCGAGCATTACCAGCGCAGCACACACGGTAACTATTTTCTTCTCTCTTCTCTCGACTCGCGGCGTGGTGGTTTCCTGTTGATAAAATTTTTGGGTTCCCGGTCGGCGCAGAAGCAGGACAGTGCCGGCCACCACGATGAAGGTTGACAACAGCACCATCCATCCGCGGACGCCGCCGTTGTGGAAGTCCAGGTCTTCAATCAGAGTCGGATAAGTGATCCCCTTGTCGGTCAGTGCTGCAACCAGAGAGTCATTCAAAGGCGTCCTAAGGATGATCCGGTGATTCTCCGGGAGGGTGATTTCCAAAGACTTCGAGCCATCCCGGAATTGACAAACCGTAAATCGGGCATCCTTGCGTTCAGAGATGATGCTCCGCGCCTCCGCCTCGGGAATGTACTTGGAGGACAACGTCCCGCCCGAGAAAAAGAGGGCAAACAGGAACGTCCCGATTATGCAAGCCGGCCCGATCATTCCCAGCGTAACCCAGAGATTGTACGATTTACTTGTCGTCCGGGTTGTTTCTACTTCGCTCCGGCGGGCGTCGCGCTTTCGCTGCCACACCCAGATGGCCAGGGCTGCTGTCACCAGCCAGTAAAATGCGGTCAACGACCACGTCTGCGTGTGGAAAATCCAGGGATGGGAATGAATCAGCGAGTTGGGAACGAGTATTGGAGGCAGAACGAACACGAAGAAGCCGATGGCCAATGTGCGCCAGAACTGGATGATGCGTTTGCGCCCCAAGGGAGATTGCTGGCTGGTTCGCCCCATCTTGCGGCCGACCCAGCGGCCAAAGAATCCGAACACGCCAAACAGAGAAAAGAGAATCATCGCGCCACCCGTCAGGAACGTGCCCAACATTCCCGCGCCGGTTGCGGCCTTGGCGGCCGAGCCGCCCTTGGTCGCGGCAGCGGTTGCCGTCGCTGCCTTGGCCGTCGTGGCCAGCAATGGCAGGGCCGCAATCACGCCGAGCGTGAAGGTCTTGCCCGGACTGGTCTGCTTCAGCGCGCCGGCGACAAAGGCGAGGAATTGCTCCTGCAACAGCTTCCGTCCCCGTGACAACCGTTGCTTCACCGCGTCCTCGCTCAACTCCAGATCCTGCGCCACGGCCTCGATGGATTGGTGCTCGCGATAAAACAGGACCAGCGGTTCGCGATAGATTTCCGGGATGCGTTCGAGCGAACGCCAGAGAATCGCCTTTTCCTCCTCGCTGATGACCTGGTCCGGCGGCAGCGGGTCCGGTGAGGCCCATTCATCCACCGCCGCCAGCGATTCGGCGGCATGAACCGGCTCGCGTCCCTGGCGCCGGAACTCCTTGCTGATGAGGAAACGGGTGATGCTGCACAACCAGGGCCGCAGCTTGGCCGGCTCACGCAGTTCCGCCAGTTGTTTCCAGGCGGACACGAAGGTTTCCTGGGCGAGGTCTTCGCTCTGGCTCACGTTGCCGGTGGCGCAATACGCCAGCGAGGAAATCAAGGTTTGATACCGTTCAACAATCCGGCGGAAGGCATCCCGGTTTCCGCCCAGGCTTTCGGCCACCAGCTCGGCATCGTTGAATTCCACAGTGTACATTGCTTCGGTTGTCATCATATCACCCTGTAAGCACCCGAAAAGGGCCAAAGGGTGACAAAGAAACGCATCAAAAGTGACGTCGTCAGATGGGGTACCGGATCTTGTTCCGTGATAAGCGAGGTCAAACAACGTCCCACAGCCCGGCTGCCACGTTCAACTTTACATGCCAGCATTGCGGCCATAATCTCAGCACATGGCCAACGCGGCTCAACTTCCGAGGCGTTTCGCATTTTACCCGGTGCTCGCGTGTTTTCTTGGCGCGCTGCTGGTCGCCGGTTGCGGGAAACCGGCTGACGCTCCCAAAAGTCAGGTCACCGCGACCACCAATTCCACGCCGCCGCCGAAGGAAGCCGGTCCTGGCCCCGGTGAGAAGGTCTGTTTCGCGTGCAAAGGGGAAGGCACGGTGCCGTGTTTTGCGCCCGGTTGTGTGGATGGACAGGTGGATTGTCCGGCGCCTTGCATCAAATTGAACAAGGGGGTCTGGGTGAAAATCCCCGGTCGCCCCGACCCAAATGAGACCATGCAATTGATCGTGGTTGATGGAAAGCAGGTGTGGGTTAGCAGTCATCATCCGGGGGTCACTTATACGTCGCGTGCTGACGGCGGCTGGGACATGCACACCTGCCCGGTTTGTAACGGCACCGGCAAGGTGAAATGCGATGTCTGCAAGGGAACGGGAAAAGTAACCTGTCCGGTTTGCAACGGAAAGAAGTTCATTCCAGCCGCCTGGACGCCCACGGACAATCCGTATTTCAACCGCCAGCCTGACATAATCCGGCTGGCGGACGGGCGGGTGTTGCTGGGCCGGGTGGCGGCGTCGGTGGGCGACGATCGAACGATCGTCACGCGCGACAAAAAAATCCTGCACGTGAAAGCCTCGGACATCCTGCCCAAGGCGGGGACAAATTTCCCCGCAGCGCCGGCTTCGCCGGCGAAATGATCGCGCGGGTTTTTACGCGAATTGCCCGAATTTTCACGAATTGAATCTGCCGCACGACTTCAACAGTGGCCGCCGTTGAACCGGAGTGGCACCGGCACGTCGGCCTACCGCCTGGCCGCGTGAGACCGAAGGCCTTTTACGCGGCCTTGGCTGGAAAAGACCGGAATTTCCACCCGACCGGACAATTGCCGCCCGACCCGTAGCGCCAGCCGGCATTCGCCGTCATAGTTTCGTTATTCATGGGGTCGTGCTTTGGCTCACACAATCACCTGAGACCGCTGACCCCTTCCAGTCGCGTCCGGTTCACAACGGAAGGTCGAGTGCGCTGATTTCGCGCGTGGCGCACATTCACTGACGAAGATTGAAGATGGCGGACGGTGCGCCGGGCTAATGGTTGAGGTCTTGTCTCACAAAAAGAATCAGGCCAACGACGAATGTGACGATGGCGGACACTCCGCATAACTCAATCATCTTCCACACTTCGGGACGCCATTGATAATCCATTCCCTGAGCGATCTGCAGGAGGTTCAGCCAGGAGTAAGTGATGTAGCGGGTGAAAATGTAGGGATCAAGTCCCGCCAGGTGCTTGGTGAACTCAATGACGAACAAGGTGCTGATGCCCACCGCCACGGCCGCTCCCGGAGTGCGAACGATGGTGGAGATCAAGATCCCATACATGACGAGGGCCGCCAGCGGAATCCAACTGAGCGCATAAGCCAACAAGAATTGTTGCATCACCTGGTTCCGACTATAGACAACTCCTGCGGAATCGCCCACCGCGCCGAAGTGGTAATGGATCTTGGCCAGCGCCGCGGAGAAGAGCAGAGCGGCGATGGAGAGGACCACCATGTAAAACAACCCGATAACCGCCTTGGCCAGGTACAACTCCCAACGATGCACCGGAGCGGCCAGCGCGGCGCGGATCGTGCCGGCGCCCGTTTCTTCAGCCAGCAACATGGCGGCGAACACGATGATAAAAATCGGGCCAAGGTCCGTGAAGACCAGTTGCATCGAAAAACTGACATAGCCCCAGGCGTTCGCCGTGGCTGTGTTGCTAAGCTGGCCGGCGATAAAATAAATGATCACGCACAACAGACCCACGGCGAAAATGCCGAAGTAAGGCAGCTTGCGGCGCACGGCCTTCACGACTTCGTTTCGCAATAACGGTACGAATTGGTTCATTTTATAAAGGGTAGGGCAAAGCTGCCGCTTTGCCTGTTTTTGCCAGCGAGCGTAGCGATGCTGGCAATCGCAACGAGAAACAGCATCGTTGCGCTCGTTGTTTCAAAGTCAGGGCGGAGCAGCAGTTCCGCCCTCCCATTTATGAGATGGGTTCTAGGCATAAGGTTTATCTCCCGCCGGCGGGGCCGTAGCGTGGCCTTGCGGCGCGTGAAGTCCGGCCTGCGCGGACGGAGCCGGGTTGATCGAAGATGGCACTTCGGCGCGGCGAAGTCCCGTGATGGATAGGAAAAACTCTTTCAAGGTCTTTTGTTTGGGCGCAATGGCCGAAACCCTGAACCCCGCCTGCTGCAGACATTGGTTCAGCCACGCGGAATCGTCCTGCGCCAGCGTGATCTCCATGGTATCCGCAGTAATGGTTTCCGCTTTCCGGATCTGTTCGTGCCGCGAAATGAAATCGCGATCAGGAATCCTGCCCTGGAAGGTGACCCGCACGATCCGTTCGTGCGGTTTCAACAGCTCCTTCACGCGGCCGGAAGCAACCAGATGCCCGCGATTGATGACATAGACCGTGTCGCAAAATTCCTCGACTTCGGACATCAGATGGCTGGAAACAAAGATGGTGAGTCCGTCGTTCCTGACCTTCTCCCGCAGGAACGAGAGCACTTCGTGGGTTCCCTCGGGATCCATCCCGTTGGTCGGCTCGTCCAGGATCAGGAGGCGTGGCCGGCCCAACAACGCCCGGCCGATGCCCAGACGCTGTTTCATGCCGGTCGAATAAACCCGCACGCGATCATGCTGCCGCTCCGCCAGGCCGATCCGTTCCAGAATTTCATCTATCTCACGCGTAGAGACGTGGTCGAGCAAACGGGCGGCGAGTTCGAGGTTCTTTCGGCCGGACAGGTACTCATAAAAAGCCGGCGTTTCCACAGTGATGCCCACCGAGCGGATCGCCTTTTTGTAATCCTTCCAGATATCCACGCCGAAGAGGCGGATGCGCCCGTGGGTGGGTCGCACCAGCCGGGGGATGATATAAAGCGTGGTGCTCTTGCCCGCTCCGTTCGGTCCGAGAAACCCAGCCAGGTGTCCGGGTTCAACCTGCAAGGAAAGATGGTCCACCGCCTGAACGCGCCCAAATCGCTTGGAGACGTCTTCCAAAACCAGTGCTGGCGGAGATTCCATCATGGGTTTTTACCTTTTGCCTGGCGTGGTGGCGACATGAAAATGGAAAGGTTGGGCTTGTCCCACTCGTGCCAGATGATATCCGACAATCCATCGCCGTTCAGGTCCTGGATTTCAATATAGCCGTGCGTCGGCACGTCGAAAGTCATGGCAGGTTGCGACGCGAACCAGCGTCCGTTCGTCGTGCTGAGAAAAATGTTCCATTGAGTGTCCGAGCGTCTGACCAGAAGATCGAGACGGCCGTCGCCATTGAAGTCTCCTTGAACCAGGAACGGCCACCCGGCCAAAACTTCCGATGGCAGGATTCCCGTCACCGGCACGGACGCGTCCGGGCTGCGGGAAAAGGCGCCGTTATGGAACGACCGGATCGTGAGCGCCCAATCCAATCCGTGTGAGACCACCGTTTCCACCAGTCCGCTCTCGGAGATAATGCGGGTCTTCATTTCGAGCAGAACCAGTTCGCATACACCATCGCCATCCAGATCATGCACGGGCGACCGCTTTTTCGTGGAACCGATGGGAATCGGGAACCCGCGACAGTGCAGCACTTGCGTCGGCTGCTCGGGCAACTTTTGGTCCGCGCCGCGCAGGAAGATATAAACGTCGGTTTTGAAATCCAGCTTGCCGCCGGCCTGCCACAGAATCAGGTCTTCCCGGCCATCGCCATCCACATCCACGCGGTCCAGTTGTGGCGGACTCGCGGCGGTGGTTTTTTTCATGTCGGCGATGATCTTCCGGATGACTTCATTCTCCGGCTCCTTGTCCCGCGCCTGCTCCGGTTGGGCGCGAAACGATTGTTCAACGTCCAGGCTGTGCGCGGGATTGGGTCCCAACGCCCAAAAGTCGCGCCACAGGTAGCGGTTGACGTGCCAGGCCGTTTGTTTCACGTCGAGGGCCAGCGGCGGTCCGGGGCTCCATTCATAAGCGCTGTTCCGATGGTACAGCACGGTCTGCCCCGCGGAAATCACCGGGATTAAATCGTTCGTTCCGGTTTTGTTCGTGTTCAGCAAAGTCAGGGTCGGCAGGTCGTAGTTGGTGAATCCCTGGCTCACCTCGATGAGCGGGTGTCGCTCCGATTCGAACAAGCCGGCGTTCTGCCGACAATAAAACAGCCCGGCGGCGGTGGACATCAGCAGTTCGAGGCCGGGATGCGCATCCACGTCGCATGGGGCGACCCAGGCGGTTTGTGGCGGCAGGGGGATGACCTGATCGGGTGAGTTGGTGAAGCCGTCCGGGCGCTGGCGATAGTTCAAAAGTTTTTTCTCCACCGTATCAATTACGAGCAGATTGCAGCGGCCGTTCCCTTCAATATCAACAAAAAGCGGCGCACCGGCGTTGGCTGGGAGTGTGATCAACTGGGGCAACAGCACCACCGGCTCGGCCCAGCCAACATTCACCGCGAGGAACAGCAATAGAATGGCAGCGCAAACGGAGTGCGGCCGTCCCGGCCGCAGCGTTGGGAAACTTTGCGGGGGCGTGGAAGTTTCCTGAGCCTTCGCACTCACCTCGTTGCTGCGGCCCGGAGGGCCGCACTCCGGAAGCAGGAGGCTGCCAGCGCTGGTTTCAGGTTGTGGGAGGAAAAACATGGGTTATTTCTGGCTGATGAATATGCGAAAGCCCTTTTGTTTTGCCAGTTTCACGATCAGATCACTGACGCCATCGTTGTTCAGGTCCGTGACCTGCCATTCATCAATCGGTTCCGGGCAACTGAACCGCAGGTCCGGTTCCGGGCTGAACCCTTTCTCCCGCGAAACAAAGGAGTAAACCGAGATCGCATCACTGTGGTCTCGCACCAGCAAATCCGTTTTGCCATCCCCGTTAAAATCGCCGCCGAGTTTGACGTAGCGCCCGAAATATTCGGGCAGATCCTCCTGCATCTCGGCTCGGTCCAGATGGATGACCACGTCACGTTGACAGTCCGCTTCTTGTGGAAAGCCAATGCCGGGCCGGTAGAAGTAAAACCGGAGATTGTAATCGAGCTTTTTGGAGGTGATCATCTTGCGAAGGCCCTCCTTGTCCTCGATGTGACTGTAGCCCAACACCAGGTCTGGAAAACCATCGCCATCCACGTCCACCACCGGCACCGCGGGCGTCCAGTCGTTCTTGCGAAAGACCTGTTGCGGTTCGGCCGGAATCCGGCCGTGCTCGTCGGCAATATAAGTGCTCACCAGCACTTTGCCGGAAGGAACTGCTGGTATGAATGAAGGCTCGTTCAGCCAGAGGCCCTTGATCAGATCCACCTTGCCGTCACGGTTCAGATCGGCCCAGCAAAGCCATGAGAACGGTTCCACCTTATCCGCGTACGTTAACGCCGGTCCAAGAGCAAACAGTCCATTGGTCTGCTGCAGGTAAAGGCTGTAGGTGTTGGTCCAGCCATTACTGCGCCTGACCATCAGATCATCACGTCCGTCGCCATTGACGTCGCCCACGCTCAGGTCGAATTCAAACGACGTGGTATATCCGGGATTAGCCACTGACGGCCACAGGCCGGCATCGATGGCCTGGCCGATGACTTGTGCCTGACGCCACTCGTCGCGATGTTGCCCGTCCTCCGTAGTCCCGATGAAATTGGGACGGAGGATGGACCAGACCTGAAGTCCGTCCACCGCCGGCACCAGCAGCAGCGGCCAGTCGCGGCCGGTTTCGACCGACAACGGAAGGTACATCGCGTTCGTGCCTTCCGCCGCATCCATCGCCTCCGGAACAATCGTGGCTTGCCTGATGATTTGCCGGATGGCGGGAGGACCGGTTCGATTGGTAAAACAAAGCTCAGTCACTCCGTCGCTGGTCATGACGAGCAAACTCTCGGCCGGCTTGCCCAGTTTGGCCGCCCAGACCAGACACGGCCGGGGCTCGAGACGATAGGTTTGTTGCGGTTCGCGAGTGAAGCCGCGTTTGGGATCCTGGTAGAAGATGGATAGATTGGTATCGTCCATCAGAACCAGATCCTTGAGACCGTCACCGTCCAGATCGCAGATCATCAACTGCTGGCATGGGCCGGCGATTTCACTGGCGTTGAACTTCGGTTTAGCCTGAGCCGATGAGCAGGCCAGAAGGGAAAGGCTCAACAGGACTAGCGGGAGTCTTCTCAGCTCCCATCCTCCGTAGCCGTGGCGGTAAGGGCGGGCCGACGCTTCAAGGGCGTCACTGGGAAGGGTGGATGCGTCGTCGGCAGCAGCACTGCGGAGGGTGGATGACCTCGCTTCGTTTTGCTTCATTTCGAGAATATTTGACCAGACCAGACGGCATTCGTCACGCGGCTGAACAGCCGCGAAAAATGTTGACCTGCGGCTGGGGCTTTGTCCAGTGTCGGAAACCAGACGTGGCCGCTCCGACGCAAACATTTTAACCACGGATCCCGCAGAGCGGGACGGATTCACACGGATTGGGCTGGGGAAAAGAATATTCCACACGGTTTTCAAAATTTGATTTTTTGTGAGTTGCTTTTCTCGTTGAAACATCGCCTTTTTATCCGTGTCCATCCGTGGTTTCAACAGTTGGCAGCGAATCAAAGCTGCCCTGGCTGAAAAGACCGGAATTCCCACCAGACCGGCCAATGGCCGCCCGACCCGTAGCGCCAGATGGCATCAGCCGTGTTGCTGCGTGGATCCGCGGCGCACCATCGCGTGAGATACGCGACGCTGCAATTAATTCAACTTGGACAGTTCGGCTTCCGCCTTCGCCAAGGCTACGATGGACAGGTCGATGGACAGATCGCGGGTCTTGGCCTGCACGACGCCCTTGCCCGGTCGGGATGACCGGAAAAAAGCTCGCGCGGTTGCGTGAAAAGGTGCAGAGGTTTATCCGAAAACATGAGCCGGGAACAGCCCATGTCACCACCAACGAAATCTTTGATCATGAACACCAGTTTTCAAAACACGTTCGAGACCATGGAAGCCGGCGAACTCCGGCGCTATCTGGAGTTCCTGCTGTGGCATTACAAAGTGGCGGACGCCTTTTGGTTCATCTACGCCACCGAACGCTTCGGCCAGGGCGTCGCCGAGCAATTGAATGAGCAGGTCTGGGGTCGCGTGGGCGGCATGGCGGCCAAAGAATTGGTGGCGCGATTCCAGATTCAGGAGAAAGGCCTGAAGGGATTCGTGCGCGCGCTCAAGTTGTATCCCTGGACGATTTTGATCGGATACCAAATCCAGGAATCGGAGCACGAAGTGGTGCTTACGGTCCCATCCTGTCCCAGCCAGGAAGCGCGGTTGAAGCGCGGATTGGGGGAATATGCGTGCAAGGAAATGCACCGCGCGGAATTCGAAAGTTTTGCCCGGGCCATTGACGACCGGATTCGCGTGTCCTGTGTCTTCGCCCCGCCGGACCCGCACCCCAAAGAAGCCTTCTGCCAATGGCGGTTCGTGCTGGAGGCCACGTAAAGCTCTGCGCCACGTGGCAGGGATAAACCGACGGCGGCGCGTTTTTGCCCGTCCCTTGGCGCGGCGAAGTGTAACGAAGACGGCTCGTTCTCGAATTTTCCGGACGTGGATTTTATACCAATCCCCTGAGACCATGCCCTGCCGCGCCGCCCAAACTTCCACCAGAACGAGCGGAGCAATGTTCTCGCGTGCGTAGTGCGTAGCCCCATGGTTCCGCCAGCATGGCTGCGCTGGCTGGCGGTGAGATTGGGGCAAACCGGCAGGTTTGCCCTACCATCGTTGGTGGTTGTGTCAGTTGCACCCGGCGCTCATTCACCGGCCACGTTCAACTTTACATGCCAGCATTGCGGCCATAATCTCAGCGCATGGCCAACGCGGCTCAACTTTTGAGGCGTTTCGCATTTTGCCCGGTGCTCGCCTGTTTTCTTGGCGCGCTGCTGTTCGTCAGTTGCGGGAAGCAATCCTCCGCGCCCGAAAGTCAGCCCACCGCGGCCACCAATGCCGCGCCGCCGCCGCCGAAGATGGCCGGCCCAGGCCCTAATGAGAAGGTCTGCTTCGAGTGCAGAGGGAAAGGCACGGTGGCTTGTCTCATGCCCGGGTGCACCAATGGCGAGGTGGATTGTCCGGGACCTTGTCTCAAACTGTCAAAGGGTGCGTGGATACACATGACCGTGGCCGGACATGATCCAAAGGAATTGTGGCAGAAATTTCCGAATAAGAATGGCCAGGGGGGATATCAAGCCTGGAACCAGGATCATGTCGGCGAGGTCATCGTGTACAAAAATGGCGTGGCGGTGAATATCGGCAAGTGCAAGGTCTGCGGTGGCACCGGCAAGGTGACGTGCAATGTTTGCAAGGGAACGGGAAGGCAAACCTGTCCGGTTTGCAACGGAACAAAATTTGTTCCGCTCGCCTGGACGCCCACGAATAATCCGTGGTTCAACAGTCAGCCCGATCTGATACGGCTCAAGGACGGACGGGTGCTTCTGGGCCGGGTGGCGGTGGCGATTGGCGAAGAGAGAACGATCATAACGCGCGACAAACAAATCCTGCACGTGAAAGCCCCGGACATCCTGCCCAAGCCGGATACCAACTCTCCCGCAGCCAAAACTTCGTCTTCAAAATGATCGCGCGTGCCGGCGCGGGCTCCGTGAACGCAGCTTGACACTGTCCCCGGAGCGCGAGTTGTCTCAACTCGCAGCAATCGCCTCGGGGGGAACCGGCTGATGGAAAAGATCAAACACCCAAGGCGCTTTCGGGAGTGCTGCGGTTTGGGACAAACCGCGCTCCGCATCAGACCGAGTCCTGGTCGGAGGAACAGTGCCCGGATGCGCCCGGACTCCGTGAACGCTTGCGGAACAGATTGCCAGAACGGCGGCCAAATAATAGTTTGGGCCGGAGCCCATGCCCGGCAATGACAGCACCATGCCAGAGAACATAGAGCCAGAACTGACCTTGGAGCAGTTGCGCACGCTGCTTCCCCCCGTCGAAATGGATTTCGACACGCCGGAAGGAGCCATTCTCTGTTTGGAGGACGCCTGCCGCCGGCAGAACATCGAATCCGCCTGCGTCTGCAAGAATTTCATGATCGAGGGAACGCTGAAGCTGCTGGACCTCGACCCAAACCTGGCGCGCGACCCGGAGTTCCGGAAGAAGAACGCCCTGCTTTTGGAGCGGACTTACCGGAAGGCAACCACGGAGTCCTGGCCTGACCTCAAGGGCGTGGAAAGTTTTTTCATTGACCGTCAGCTTTACACCGACGGCATCGTGATGGTGACGGAGCTTCACCGGTTACGGGACGGCACGTTCAACCAGCTCAAACTGCTCGTGGCAAAAACCAAGGACGGCTGGAAGGTGCTTAATCCGATATCGGATGACTAGGACTGAATGCAGCGTCGAGCCTGTGGCCCGATATGTTAGCGGAGCAGATTCGTGCCCATTCGTGAAATTCGCGTCCCGTCTCCGGCCGGTTCTCAACCGTAGTAATCCAGCACGAAGGTTTGTTTGGTGATCGGGGGACGAACATATCCTTTGTCAGTCGGGCGTTGGGGCAATTGGATCGGTTTCGGAGTCAGGTCCTTGTAGGGTATCTGTTCGAGCAGGTGTCGAATGCAATTGAGCCGGGCGCGTTTCTTGTTGTCCGCATTGACCACGTACCAGGGAGATTGCTTGATGTCGGTATGGGCCATCATTTCATCTTTGGCCCGTGAATAATCCTGCCAGCGCCGGCGCGACTCGAGGTCCATCGGACTGAGCTTCCAATGTTTGGTGGGATCGTGAATGCGGGACTGGAACCGCCGTTCCTGTTCTTCGTTGCTCACGGAGAACCAGTATTTGATCAGGATGATCCCCGACCGGATCAGCATGCATTCGAACTCCGGACAGGAGTGGAGAAACTCCTGATATTCGGCCCCGGTGCAAAAGCCCATCACCCGCTCCACCCCGGCCCGGTTGTACCAACTGCGGTCAAACAACACCATCTCCCCCGCCGCGGGAAGGTGGGGAGCATAGCGTTGGAAGTACCATTGCGTTTTCTCCTTTTCGGTGGGGGTCCCCAAAGCGACGACGCGGCAGATGCGCGGGTTCATCCGCTGGCTGATCCGTTTGATGGTGCCGCCTTTGCCGGCGGCGTCGCGCCCCTCGAAAATAACCACGACTTTAAGGTTCTTGTGCTTGATCCATTCCTGCAGCTTGACCAGTTCGATTTGCAGCCGCTTCAATTCCTTCCGGTAGAGCTTGTTTTTGATTTTGTGCGGTTTTTCACCGGGCGCGGTGGCCGGCCGGCCGGCCCCGGCATCGCCTGACGGTTTCGCGCTCGTGTCTTTTTTCCTTGTCATGGCGCCTTTCCCGAAACCGGTGCTGGTTTCAACCAAGCCGGCACCGCTTCAACTCTTTTTGAATTTCCACGCCGAATCGAGCATCTCCTTCGTAAGAATGAATGTTATTGGTTCACGTTTGTTTGGTTGCGAACGGCTTGAATCACCCGCATGCGAAACCCGCAAAAGTTGTAGCACCAGCCCGGACATTGTCAGCAACAATTTACATAATGCCAAAACACCCTTTTGGTTCACCCGCCGTTGGCGTGACCATGACAAGGAGAAGACTTCAATGCTTCACTTCACAACAAGAACCGGAGGCACAGCCTGACTTTTGGTTCCACGGCAGCTTCGCCAGCAGCAGGCCCATGCCGCACCAGTCGGTGACGCCGGCAAAAACGAGTCCCGCGCCCACAAACGCCGAAAGTCCGAAAAATCCGCCGTGCACCAACCAGCCGAGCAATACCCCGATCAGCACCAGCGAGCCGGCGGCAATGCGCACCTGGCGTTCGAGGCTGATGACCCTGGCGGCGCCGCGGGTCACCGGCAGTCCGGCCTCAATCCACGCCTGCGTGCCGCCTTCGACGATGATGCCTTGATCGAATCCTTCCCGGGTGAACTGTTCCGCCGCCTTGGTGGCGCGTCCGCCCGAACGGCAAAGGAGATAAACCGGCTGGCCTTTGGGCAGTTGGCCCGCGTCGAACAGCGCCTTCGGCGAAAGTTTATCGAGCGGCACATTGCGCGCCTGCGGGACATGCACCTCCGCGTATTCCACGAGCGTGCGGACATCCAGCAATGGCAGGCCGGGTTGGGCGGCCAGAAGTTTTTGGAGTTCAGCCGGAGCGATGGTTTTCATATCAGTGGCGGCAATATATCATTTTTGCGCGGCAAGTGAAGTTGGATTGGCAGGGACGGGCCGCCGAGACAATCTCCGCCGGCTCATCCGGACGTGCGGGCCGCGCGCATTTGAAGGTGGCCGATCTCGAACATTCGTTCGCGTTTTATCAGGACGGCGATAATTCCAATGCTATAATGGCTCCGTGAACGGACGGTGATTGAAAACAAAACCTGACCAACCATGAAAGTTCTCTTCCTTGGCGGCACCGGCATCATCAGCACGGCCTGCACCCAACTGGCGGTGGCGCGCGGGTTTCACGTGACCCTGCTCAATCGCGCCCGGCGGGAGTCGTTGCCGGGCATACATCAGATCACCGCTGACATGGCCGATCCCGCTGCCACGGCGACGGCGATGGGTAACCAGCGATGGGACGCCGTGGTGGATTTCATCGCCTTTACCCCGGCGGAGATCGGGCAACGCATTGCGCTCTTCCGGGGTCGCGCCGGCCAATACGTTTTCATCAGCTCGGCCAGCGCCTATCAGAAGCCGCTCGCGCATTACCTCATCACCGAGTCCACGCCGCTGGCGAACCCGTTCTGGGATTATTCGCGGAACAAGGCTGCTGGTGAGGAACGCCTGCTGCGCGCGCTGCGCGAGGAAGCGTTTCCGGTGACGACGGTGCGTCCGTCGTTGACCTATGGAGACACGGTCGTGCCGCTGGCGGTGAACAGCTGGCTCAAGAGTTACACGGCCGTGGACCGGATGCGGCGGGGGAAGCCGGTGATTGTGCCCGGCGACGGGCTTTCGCTCTGGACCATCACTCATAACAGTGATTTCGCCAAGGGGCTGGTCGGGCTGCTCGGCCAGCAAGGCGCGATCGGTCAAGCCTTCCAGATTACCTCCGACGAGGTCCTGACCTGGAACCAGATTTATCAATTCACGGCGGAAGCGGCGGGCGTTCCGTCCCCCCGGTTGGTGCACATTGCCTCGGATTTCATCACCGCCTGTATTCCGGAAGATACGGGGACGTTGCTGGGCGACAAGTCGCACTCCGCCGTGTTCGACAACGCCAAGATCAAACGCTTCGTGCCCGATTTTGTCTGCACCACGCGATTCCGCGACGGCATCGCCCGCACCGTGGCCTGGTTTGACGCCGACCCGGTGCGCCGGCAGATTGATGATGAAGCCAGCGCCGCGTGGGATCGGCTGATTGCCGCCTATGAACGCGGGCTTGAGACCGCCCGGCACGAGTTTGGGCATTGAATATTTGTTCCAAGGAAACACAACTCATGGAAAATCATGGCTCATAACACTCCTCCGATTGATTCAAAGGTCCGGATTGGCCACGTGCATTTGAAGGTGGCCGATCTCGAACGGGCGATGGGTTTCTATCGTGACGTGCTCGGCTTCGAACTGACACAGCGTTTTGGGCGGCAGGCGGCATTTGTCTCCGCCGGCGGTTATCATCATCACATCGGCCTCAACACTTGGGAAAGCGCGGGCGGTTCGCCGCCGCTGCCGGGCATGACCGGTTTATATCACGTGGCGATTGTGTATCCGACCCGCGCGCTGCTGGCCGATGCGTTGCGTCGCGTGCTGGCGGCGGGGATTGAACTGGATGGAGCGTCAGATCACGGCGTGAGCGAAGCGCTTTATCTGCGCGACCCGGATGGCAACGGCGTGGAGCTTTATTGGGATCGTCCGCAGGAGCAATGGCCGCGCACGCCCGACGGCGGCCTGGCGATGTTCACACGCACGCTGGACTTGAATGCGTTGCTCAAGGAAAAATGACCCTCCGCGCCCGGGCGCGAGGCGGAAGAAAAAGCTCGCCAACGAATTCAGAACGGGCAGAAATTATTGCGACATGAGTGCAAGCGGTCCAATGGCGAAGAAGAAAATGGATCCGGAAAAGCGCGCGCCCGGCTGGCAGATTCGTTGCTTGAAGTGCGACTTCACCGAGCCGTGGGGCAAATACGGCATCCGGCTCAAGGCCGTTGGCCGGACATACACCTTCGGCCGCTGTCCGCAGTGCAAACGCATCCGCATGCACGTCATCGAGAAGGTTCCGCCGGCGGAAGCTTGAAGCCGGGGTGCGGGACTTCCGACGATGTTCACACGCGCACTGGACTTGAATGCGTTGCTGAAACCCTGGCTCCGTTGGCGGGCAGCGCCTCGTCCAACAAACAGCGTATGACGTCCGCGGCGGTGTAAGTGTCGCAACCCGGCTTGAGAAACCGCGCGACTTGCGCGACGTCGTCACCGGCGGTCATCAACGCCAATTCCTGTTCCATTTCGGAGCGCACCTGGTTGAGGCCGATGTTGGCGAGCAGTCCATTGCAAAGGCATTTGCGGCCTTGCGCGTCAGCGACAGTCCCGCCTTTTTTGACATAATCATCCACTGGCTCGGCCGGGCAACGGTAGCCCAGTGTCCCGTCCGGTTTGCGATAAAGATGCCGGAGATAACCCAGGTCGCAGATGCGCGTCCGGGCCGCATACTGATCGGCTTCTGAAAGCGTGCCGGGCATCCGAACAACCTTGAACGGAAAACCGGTGGGCGAGGCAATCGGGTCGGTGAAAATATGCGCGGTGCCGGCGCGGCTCATTTGCAGAGCCTGCTGTTTGAGTTCGGGGCGCAGGCCGGATTCATTGCAAAACGCAAATGCCGTTCCCACCTGAATGCCGGATGCGCCAAGTCGCAAGGCCTCGGCCAGCCGGCCCGGCCGCCCATACGACCCGGCCAGCCAGAAGGGCCGGCCCAGCTCGCGGATTTTTTCGAGGTCAACGACATCGCGCGGGCCATATATCGGTTCGCCGATGGCGTTGAGTTGCAGCGGGCCGCGCGGCGGGGCGTTGTGTCCGCCGGCGGTGTCGCCCTCGACGACGAAGCCGTCCACGTGTCCGCTGGCCTTTTTGGCCAAAGCCATGGCGAGGGTTACCGAGGCGACAATGCCGAGGAATTGCGGACGTTTCACCGCCGGGAGCTGGCCTTTGCAGAAGGCGCGCGGGTCAAACGAGGAAAGGAATTCCTCGCCGGGCAACGCGCCGATGACGTCAATTTTTATTTGAGCCGGTTCGCCTTCCGCCAGACGGTCCAGCGCGCCGGGAATGGCGCGCGGTATGCCGGCGCCCATGAGCACGTAATCCACGTTGGCGAGCATCGCGCCATAGAGCGAGGGCAGGGTAGGCAGCTGGATTTTTTCGAGAAAATTAATTCCGACCAATCCGCCGTGGCCTTCCTTGGCCAGGAACACTTCCACGAAATTGGCCATGACCGTCAATTCGACGAGCGCCGGGCCGGGGCGGAGCGTCGGCATGGGAGCGATTTTGAATGGCGTGGCCGGAGATTTTCCGCCGGGAACGAAGTTTTGCGCCAGCACGCGCGCGGCGACTCCGGGAATCGGAAACTGTTGCACTGCACGGCGCAGGTGGCCCTGGGGATCGCCCATCTGAAGGGCGCGCGAGAAAACGATGGCCAGTCCCGTCCCGGAAACGACGCCAAGTTGCCCCAATTTGGAAACGGTGCGCGCCAAAGTCCAGCCGGACACGGCCACGCCCATCCCGCCCTGAATAATCTTCGGCTGTGACATAATATAAACCGCACCACCAGCGCTTCACTCCCCAAGGAGAAAAGCTCACGACAGAAAAGTCAGGAATCACCGGAAAGGTGTTCCTTGAAACACCCTGGCGGGAATCCGTCGGAAACCGACGCTGGAAAAATTTAGGCTGGTTGCCGGTGGATAGAAAGCATTGTTTTGAAAAATCAGCGCCTTCTTTGAGTGTATGCGCAAGGCGCGCTCATTCCGTTTTTCCTGCTTTTCCTGAGGGCCGCTGATTTCAAGACGGGAGCTAAATCCATTATCCGGCCTGACAAAACCGGCGGCAAACGAGGTCAAGCATGCGCCAAAATCCGGTGAGACGTTCCTCATCCGGCGCAGGATGGGGCTGTGGCTTTTGTCGGCAGGTTTTTTCAGAAAAAATGGAGCTTGCCCCTGCCAATAAAGGAATTAAACTCAAATCACACTATGAAAGTGCAACCAATAGCACTTCACTTCTTAGGCTCACTTAACCGTTCGACAATGTAGCGTATGGCTTTCAACCCGAGCGTTAAGGCGAAAATCGTGAAGGACTCCGCAGGGCAGTACATTCCCTGTGTGATGTGCGGTAGGTCTTTTCCACCACCAGATGCCGCTCATATCGTCGGCGAGGAGGAGTGGGTCCAGAAGATTGGAACCGACTCCCAGGTCAACGGCCTGCCTCTTTGCAAGACGTGCCACACCGTGTTTGACGATTATCTCCGCAGCCGGCTGTACGCGGCATTGAAGGAGTTCGGCACCACGGGATTGCCGAAGTCTTGGGAAGTCAGTCCCAAGAAGCAGTTAAAGGAATGAGAATGTCGAAATCGCTCCAGCCAACCGGCATTGACGCCGTGAGTTTGTCCGTGAGCCACTCGGCTGTTCCGAGCCTCCGCGGTGCCGGTGGCTGAGTTGACGTTAGGCGGCATCACACACTCACAAAAGATGACCACTATGAAAAATACAACGAGCATAATAGCATCAGTCGCCATCCTCTGGATGGTCGCGGTCGCTGGCTGTGCAGGGCCAGAGGGTAGAGTGAAGACGGCACTTTACGACACAGCACCCCGGTCAGCATCTACGCGACTAGATGTTTTTCAGGTCGGTGAGAAGCCCACGAAAGCCTTCCACGTCATTGCCTTTTTTACTGCGGAGGGCGCAGCGCACGACGAGGCCGAGTGTGTGCAGGGCATGGTTATTCGCGCCCGCCAAATTGGCGCAGACGGATTGGTGATTCTCGAACCGGAAGCGCCCAACAAGAGCATAGTTTTCAAGCATGGTCTGATTGGCCCGTCCCCGGACGCCCGCGTCTTTAAGGGCAACGCCATAACTTACGACAAGTGAAGACCACAACCCCGCCGCCTAACTGCGCTCCAGCGAACCGCCGTTATGCTTCTTCCGCCGTCGCTCAGAAGCTATGGCGGGACAGGCCGCTCGGTGCGGAGCGGCAAACGCGCTCCCGCCATTGCGGGACTCAACCCTGCTCGCCAGCGGCGGTCGCTGGTCGTTAGGCAAAGATCATGAACCTTCCTCCCTTCGACGATCTGCTTGGCCGTGCTACCGATTGGGCTGAGCGCGAAAGCGCGCAAATTCTAGCGCGGGGCGCGCCGCTGTCGCCAGCCGGATTAGTACTCGCGCAGAAAGTTGGCGTCCGATGCCCGGAGAAGATCAGAATCGCGATTGTCCCCGCAGTCCCGTTTCCAGAAGATCCCGTTCTCCGAGCAATCGCGCGCGAGAAGAAGATGATCGCCGAGGATACCGGCGGAATGACCCTGTTCTACGGAATCTTCATCCGCGACGATCAGAAGCAAAGAAAGGATATTTGGCCGCATGAGTATCGGCACGTTGCTCAGTATGAGTGCTGCGGCTCGATACGGACCTTTCTCTCCTTCTATTTACGAGAAGTGATTCACTTCGAGTATGGACCTGGTCCATTTGAGGTAGATGCAAGAAAGGCGGAAGAAAATGCCTAACCAGTCATCGTTAGGCTTCCAGAGTCTGCCTGCGCGGAGACGCCAGAGCTACAATGGTTCATTACAAAACAGCCAGATACCAAAAACAAAACCTATTATTGGAAATACCGGAGCAAAATCATGTGCTATTTCATGAAGGATGTTGCCGTTCCCATCATTACAACACTGCTCGGCACAGTCGGTGGATTTGTGTCTGGTGTTCTTCTCGAACGCTGGGCTAGCCGCCGAAGAGTTTGGCATGATTTCGCCATCGAGATTTGGTCTGTCATTCAGGAATTGAAGGCACGGGGAGAGAATCTGGATGAGGGATTTTTGAAATGGCATGATGATTCCATTCGACGACTTTCCGTCCATGTGGGATATTTTGCCATCAGCGAGCCCAAGTGGTGGGCAAGCGTTGAGCCCGCATGGAAAGAGTATGAGATGGCCAGCGAGAAAAAGACTCTTGAATCTTTCATGGCACACGACATTACACAGAAGAAGCTCCTTGCCCGTCTTTATGCGCTGCGAAAATCCATACAGGATGCCTCTTGAGTGCGCAGATATGCAAACCCTTGATTATCAATCAGACCGCCATTTCTGCGCACTCGCGTCATTGCCCCAGCCAAAGGCTGGTTGGTGTGCTAACAAGGTCGGGAGCCTATGTGAAAACTCCCGGCGGGATTGACGGTTAAAAGCGGCGGCGAGAAGTGTTTTTTGCGGTTCGAGGTTTTTCCGCCCCGATGAAAAGTTCCGGTCGGGCCGTGGTGGGAGCGTTCACCGGAGTGGTGGGAACCAAGGACTGAGGTTTTTCCAGCCCGTGACGGTGCACTGGGCCTTGGCAAATCTTTGAACCGGGAAATCCCGCCGGTGTGGCTTGCGGAGTGCCAGCCGTATCACGCCTTGCGGTCGAAGAATGGATTTTTGCCGGTCACGCTCAATGGAATGCCGAGCGCCTGTTTGACCTTTGGCCCGAACATTCCCAAATCCATGCACGCCCGGCCGATGGAATACATGATGCGGTTGTCAATGTGGAACCGGCCGGCCACTTCCGCCGCCGACATGGTGGCGATGCCGAGGTCAATCGAGTTGAATGTGCATGTCCCGCCGGCCATCTCCAGCGCTTCACAGGTCGGCTTGCCGCAGAACCCGCAGTTCAAGCCCGCGGGGTTGGGTTCCACGCCGATGATCACCAGCGCGGGCGAGTTCTCGATGTTGCCGGCGTCGCGCGCGAGGCCGGGCCGGCTTTCCTTTGTGGCAATCTCGCGCATCCTGGAGATGACCTTTTGCTTCGTCGGTTCGTCGTCAATCGCGGCGGTCTTGATGTTGTCAATGCCGCACGTCTTGGGCGCCGTCCGCGCCGCCGCGGCCATCAGCGCGGCGACCTGCAGTGCCGCCGATTTTTCCAGTTCAGCCGGGGTTTTCATGGCGGAAAAATACGAACCGTGTCGGGGGGAAACAAATGAAAAACGCAGGGGGAACATCGAATAATTTATAGCCGGTCAGAGACCGGCAAAGTGTGGGGCTTGTGTAACTCGCCCCTCCGATAAAACAATCGCCGCTTGCGACGGCGGGGGGAATGCCTAAATTAACCGTATGGCTGCCGATGCCAAACTTTTGACGTTCAACCCGGCGCGCGAGATTTCCACCTCGCCGGCCCCCGGCCCCGCCGCAAATCCGCTGACGCCGGTTTTGCCGGCGGATTTGCCGGCGTCGCGCAGTGCCATCTCGCTGCTGGGCGTGGATTACATAAACGTGAAGACGGCGGACGGCGGCGACCTGTATCTCACGCGTTTCGGGCTGCCGTTCTGGAAAAACCTGCTGCCGGAGAACTGGTATGCGCGCGAGTGGTTTGAGGCCAAGCGCGAGCGGCTGGAGGGCACGAGCACGGTCTATAAAGTGCCGACGCGCCCGGTGAACGGCAAGGTGTTGAATCTGGTCGTCAAATGGTCGCGCGTGGGCGAAATGGTCCCGTTCGACACCCTCACGGTCAACAAGTTCATTCAGGCGGAATTCAACAGTCCGTTCGAGGAATTTTCGCTGCTCATGGAGTTGCGCCGGGGCGAGGCCGGGCCGGCGGCCATCCGCATCCGCACGCAACGCCCGCTGGCGATCTATGTGCCGAGCGAGCGATTGCAGCTCTGGCAGACGGGCCGTTCCGAGGACAAAATCCGTGCGAAGGTGACGCGTCATCCCGGTGTGGAGATTGATATCCTGCGGCAATACGTTGTGCTGTTCGGCTGGATCAAGGGCCTGGACGCGGTGGAGACGGCGGAAAAATTCGGGCTGGAAGGCCGGGCACAGGCGGAATTTCTCGCCCGCGTCACCAGCCTGGTTACGCATGAGTTGTGGCAGAAAGGCTGCCGGGTGGTTGATATGAAACCGGCGCACATCATTCTACGCCCGCAGCCGGACAAGTCGTTGTTGCGCGACCACAACGATCAATTTGCCTACGCGCTGGTGGACTACGAATTGCTCGAACGGACCCCCGAACACGAACAGGCCGTGCGAAGCGTCAACCGGCAACTTTACCTCAAACACATGGCCCGCCGGTTCGACACGGACGCCGCCAATCCGCTGCCGGCGCATCTCCGCGCCACGAATGTCCTGGGTGTGGATTACATTTTTGGCCGCGCCGAAAGCACGGGGGGATTGCTCTGGGTTGTGGGCAAGGACCCGGACCTGTTTAATTATTTTCTGCCGGAACGCTGGCGCCGCACGCCGAAGAAAAAATTGTCCTCCCGCAACCAGATTTTCCACACCCGCACCAAGGACAACATCAACCTGGTGTGGAAGGTCTCGCGCATGGGCGACTCGCCGTGGTTGAAGAATCCCGATGCCCACAAGGAGACAGCGCAGGCCTACGGCTTCAACAGTCCTTTCGAGGAATTTGCCTTTGCGTTTGAAATGAGCCGTCACGGCGTAAGGACGGTCTATCCGCGCGCCATTTACATGACCGGCCGCCAGCGCGGCCCCGCCCGCCAGGTGTCCGACGAACGGCGTTACGCCGCGCTGGCTGATTTCCTCACGCCCGACGGCGCCCCGGTCGTTCGCAAGGAATACGACTACATCACCATCTGGGGTTTTTGGAACGGCCCGGACGAACTGCTCGCGGCGCAGGATGGAAAATACTACCAGGCCGTCAACGTCAAACGCGCCTTTACCAACAAACTGATTTCCGAACAAACGTCAACGGAGCTGACGCAGATGGTGGCGCGCAGACAGGCTCATTGCGGTTTTGAGGACCTCAATCTCAAACCCGATCACCTGCTGATTTCCTTCGATTCGGAGCAACAACTGGTGCTCGACACCACGGGCAAACCCGAAGTGCGGCTTTGCAATTTCGAACTTATCCGCCGCAGACCATGATCTTCGGTGAAGCTGTTGGTAAGAAACTTTGGCGCGACCCCCCGCCGCTTTCGCGCGAATGAATTCGCGACGGAACTTCATTTGTTTCACGGGTCGTGAACCGATTAATTGAGCCGGGTTGACGGGGTATTTACAAACCGGAACCGGTTTACTTTGTTCGACCGCACCAGGTGCAGGTATAGAGTCCCCGCGAATCGAGAACGAAGGTGGATTTGACCGAGAAGGAGTTACAGCAACTACAGGTGGCCTTGTAAACCCCAAGTATGGGAGGCAGGCACAAAATCTCCCGGTCGCAAAAGGCGCAAACAATCCGATCCTTCTTGATTAAGAAATCCGCGGTATCCTTTATCGAGCACTTGCAGGCCAAATGTGTCAGGCTTCCATGTAACAAATTGGCCAAGCCACTGTTTGCATTTTCCCGAGGCAACGGATTTGCCTGTTGGATGGCGGTATTGTCTACCATAAACTTCATGGAAGCTGCGACTTTACTCTCCACCGCTCTACAGTAATCACTGCCCTCAATCTGAAACAACTTCCAAACTGATCGTGTTACAATAGTGCTGCCAATGTTTCATTTCTCAGCGACCAGATTTTCTGGAAGCATGACATTCCGAATTTTTTCCAGGAGCAAAACCTTCTCCAAATCTTTTGCCCGTGGCGGATACGAGCAGTGTAGATTTTTATGACATTTTTGTCAACAAATCATTACATATTGTGAATAACTTTCCTAAATTGTGAATAACTTTTCAAATGGTAAATAGTCCTTCCGATTCCGATGTGGAATGTGGATATCCCGCCTTGTGGTCAATAACCCCGGTCATTTTGTGAGCATTTAATGGCCAATTGTGAACATGAAATCATTGTAAGTGCTCCGGCTTCCGACGACAACAGTAGGTGTGAAAATAAGAGGCAGTGTGCCTTGGATTAAACGGCGCGCGTGCAAACGGAAAGCCGCATAAAAGCAGTTTTAGAAAACATGAAAGAAACCATATCGGTGCCCGAGCCTTCCAGCCTCGGCCTGTTGATTTCCAGCCTCGGCCTGTTAATTGGCGGGTTGGGTCTGCTGATTTGGACCCATAGCACGCGGCGGCGGAATCTTCCGATCAAACCCCGTCGGGCGTTTACTGATTTTCGTGGATGAACACGGCATTACACAACGTAGAAAAAAGGGCAGCCGATCTAACGGCGCGTGCAAGCGAAAAGCCGCATAAAAGCAGCTTTAGACAACAGGAAAGCAATTAGACAACAGGAAAGCAACCATATGAAAACTTTAGCTATGAAAACCTTCATTACCGGGCTGGTACTCGCAGGATTCGTCGTGGCGTTCGCCGGCGCGGCAAATGCACAAATGATGACTGGGTCCATGGGTGTTGCTGCGGACCCGTTTGTAACTTTCACCGGTTCTTGGACCGCCTCCTCGCTCACAATGAGCGCCATCAATCTTATTACGACCAGCGAACAAGGCACCTTTCTTGCCCTAGTGCCCTCACACAGCGACCTTACGGCTTACACCACAACAATTACTGGTCTCTCTACCAGTCCTACGGCAGAAAACATTCCTGACTTTTTCGTCTTTTCTACGCCTGACGTCACATTTGCGACTTCAGGGACAACGCCTAACAACCGGTTTGAGTTCAACTTGGCCACAATTACGGACGTGGGGGGAGGTGTTTTCACCGGAACGGGAACGCTTGTCGACACCACAGCGGCCTACGCTAACACGCCAGGTATATTCACCCTTAGCTTCCCTGATGATGTCTACTCATTCACTATAGCGGCAGTGCCTGAGCCTTCCAGCCTCTGCCTGTTGATTGGCGGGTTGGGTCTGCTGGTTTGGACCAATCATGCGCGTCGCCGGAATCTTCCGATTAAACCCTCTCAGCGTGGTTACTGATTTTCGTGGATGAACACCGCATTACACAACGGAGAGGAAGTGATGGCCAATGTTGGCCGGGCCAACGGTGGCGCACGATACATGCCCCGGTTCGACCAAGACGGTCAAGACGGGTTGGGCAACGGTTTCACATCAGCCAAAGTCGAGGAGAGCTGTTGCGGTGAGGAATTAAAGCCTTTCTGGCTGGAGGACGGGCGTTTTGGCGCGGTGTGCAGAAAGTGCGGCCAGCAGTTCGCGGACAACACTCAGGTGCGGTATGGCGGTTCCCCGTGGATTGGGGTGGATCTGGACGGGACACTGGCCCGCGACCTTGGCAGCACGCGAGGGGACGAGATTGGCAGTCCGATTGAGCCGATGCTGGTCCGCGTGCAGAAATGGATTGCCGAAGGACGCACCGTAAAAATTTTCACCGCGCGCGCCTCCTCACCCAGGCAGGTGGTGGCGATAAAAGAATGGCTCGTCAGTTGTGGATTGCCGGATTTGGAAGTGACCAATGTAAAAGACCAGCGAATGATTGAGTTGTGGGACGATCGTTGCGTGCAAGTAACGACCAATTTGGGGGAACCCATCGGCAAAAAGGCGGGATTCAGGCACCCGAGACAGGCGAGGATGCGGGAAGAAGATCGGCAGGGAATATCCTTGGGATTGTTCAACCGTCTCAGAATTTTATTGGCTCTATAGTTCATGATTAATTTGAACCCAAAACCATTTCTTGGCGCAGGAATCGTGGCGTGTGACCAGGATTCAAGCGGGCCCCCGCAAAAAAACTAATCAAAAAAAACAAAACTCGAATCAGAAAAGTTTATGAAAATTAGAACGCTTGCAATTATGGCCGCGTTGCTGGCGGGTGCCGGTTTCAGCCGGGCGGATATCACGGGTATCAACATCTGGGATTATAACAACTCTGTTTTGACTTGTTCTTATGGCCCTCTAACAGGCAGCTCCGGTAACTACCAGTATGGCATTGATGGGACGCAGCTCGCATGGGCCGTGGGGAGCATGGGAGGCACTATCTCTACGGATGGGGACCCAACGCTGCAACTCGGCGAGCAAATTAATAATGATACCGGGTCAACTTGGAACGACTACCACGTCACGATTACGATGAGCCAGTCGTTTTCATTTTCCAATGTCGGCGTGACCAATGGTGGGTGGACAGACATTGTCACCGCGCCGACCTTGGTTGGCAGCGACTGGGTTGGGCACATCGACTATTATGCCGGCAATCTGGTTCCAAATGGCGGCACGCTGGATTTTAGTCTTTCAATAGCCTTCACTGGAACTACGAGTTTTGAGGAAGATCTGATGCCCTCCACGGTCCCCGAGCCCGGGACATTCGCACTCATGGTTTGTGGGCTGACAGGTCTGTTGGTCATGCGGCGGCGTTCGGCCATGAAATAACCAGATAACCATTAAAACCCGCCGTATTATGCGTATTCCAGAGAACCCAATCAATCCCATGTCACTCCTTTGGTATCTGGATTACGCACTGGCCCTCTTTTTGATTTTTGTCACCGGAATCCTGGCGGGCAGCCGGGATTCAAAAAAAGCCCCCGCAAAAAGCTAATCAGAAAAACAAAACTCGAATCAGAAATGTATTCAAGCAGGCCCCCGCAAAAAACCAACTGAAGAAAAGTTAACAACAGCAACAAAAACAGAAAGGGAATATGACAGTACGGAAATTACAACTGGCGATCATGGCGGCCGGTTTGGCCGGTGCGATGAGTGCGAGCGCCGTAACCCTTACATTTGATAATGTAGACCCCTCCCAAACGGTAAATCTCACCGATCCTTGGATCTCAAGTGGAGCAAATGCCGGAATATACAATCTGACCGTGGATGGAGTGGCGACCCCCTCATTCTGCATTGATGTAGCTGACGAAAATAACGGGAATACGTTCAGCGACTACTATTATAGCGACCTTGCATCTGCTCCGCTGGCTCCCGCCGGTCCCATGGGCGCTACTGCCGCAACCGATGTCGAGAAACTATGGGCAGCGTACTACTCTCCCTCCATGGACAGCCTGGATGCCGCAGCCCTGCAGGTGGCCATGTGGGAGGACATAGCCGCGAAGGCCATAACTCCATACAGCATCACCGTGAGTGGCAATGATCCGGTTACAACCGAAGCCACCGCCATGATAGCCAACCTCGTTAACCTCAGTGCTCAGGCAGATCTGGTGGGTTTGGTGGGTCCCAATGGCCCCAGTGGTGAACAGAGTTATGTTGTGGCCGTTCCCGAGCCCACGACGGCTGGCTGTTTTCTGCTGGGCTTGGGTGCCTTGGCTTGTTTCCTGGTGCTTGAGACAAAAAGCCGGCGCGTTTGATTTCTGGCACTCGAAATAATCCACAAACTTTCAATCCAAACAAACAAAACCTATCAGTTATGGAAAATTCTAAATCAGGAAACCGCCCGTGTAACGCCAAAGTGAAACCATCCATCAGTTGCGGGTATTTGATAGCCGCATTGCTGTTAACAGCAATGGCAGGTGTTTCCCACGGTGGCACGGTTGTGGTCACCCCTGGAAATATGGACGGCTGGGCTTTCTTGACCACGGACGCCGACGGTGTCGCGGCTCCAGGAAACGGCAATACCGCTCAAATGGTCACCGGGCCCGCCACTCCGCCGCTGGGCACAGGAAGCGCTCAATTGGGCACGGCATCGGGTCAAGGCGATACATCTTCCCAAATCCGCAACACTGCCTACGCGGGCACCCCCCTAGCTGATCTAACTGTACTTAGCTACTCGACCTACATGACCGCCAACAACGGCCAGCAGTTTCCCTATATCGAGTTGAATATCGCCACAACCGGCTCCGGCGCGCCGGACGACATACTCTTTTTTGAGCCGCCCTATCAGACCCCCACCAGCGGCAATCCCAACCTTCTAAATCAGGGCGATTCTGTCCTCAACACATGGCAGACATGGAATGCTTTGGCGGGCGGCTGGTGGGACAACAATGGCGTCCTGAATCCAGGTACGGGCGTTGGTTCACTCGCTGACTATCTGGTCACCTACCCGGATGCAACAATTGAAAACTCGTCGGCCGGATACGGCGGCGTCCGCCTGACCGTTGGCTTTGCCTCCCCGGAAGACAATTTCAACGGCTACGTTGATAATGTCACCATCGGCACAACCGGTGGAACAACCACCTACGACTTTGAACCAGCCACCGTTCCCGAGCCCACGACGGCTGGCTGTTTTCTGCTGGGCTTGGGTGCCTTGGTTTATTTCCAACGCTTTACCCAAAAGCGACGTTCCTGATTCAGCGTAACATTCAAAATGCAGCAACATTCATTTGTTCTGTAAAAATGGGCACCGTATTGGGTCGGTTCAAAAATAAACAACAATAGGGCAATCGTGTGAAAGAAAGACTTCTGGATTAGGCGTCGAGCCAGAAGTCGCTTTCCGCGGTGGTCGAAAACAGAAGGTAAACATGAAAAAACTACAAATAGCAATATTCGCGATCAGTTTGGCCGGCGCAATGACCGCCAGCGCGCAGGTAACCATCACCGTCGATGCGACCATGGCCCCGAACGGTTGGGGCTCGCCATCCTACGATACTTGGGCTGCAAACGGTATTTACGCCATGGAAAACGGTTTGACTTCGTATGGCGCCGCCGGTCCCGCGCAATTCAATGTCACGACCAGCCCGTTGCCCGTCGCCGCCAACTTCGCGACTGGTTTCAACTCTTGGTTGGGGCAAGCGCCGGGGCCGTACGCAGGCGAGCTTGGTAATCGGGCCTCTTTTGTGGCCGTGATCAACGGTAATGGCAGCTTGATAAACATGAATAACTTCGGCATGACCATGAGCAGTACCGACCCGGGAAATGCGCTTGGTTGGAGCTGGCCAAATAACAGTATTCTTCCGGGTGACTGGACTTACGACGCTGGTGACATCGGACTCATTTTCAATAATGGCGTCAATACTGCCGGCGGATTCACGGTTGTCAACAGTGGCGATCCCGGGCAAATGGTCAATGAAATCATCAGCATAGGAGCAGGCAACGCTTACGCTAGTTACGACACACTCGCAACAGGCGATGACGACCCTAATCCTAGTGATACCGATCAACAAATCCTCAACTATGATATCGCGCAAGTAGGTAGTTATGACTTCACCGGCACTTTCACGTGCGGCGATGCCAGTGGCTCCGCCACCTTTGATTTCACCGCCGTTCCCGAGCCCACGACGGCTGGCTGTTTTCTGCTGGGCTTGGGTGCCTTGGTTTGTTTCCAACGCTTTACCCAAAAGCAACGTTCCTGATCCAGCGGGACATTCAAAAGGCAGCAACATTCATTTGTTCTGTAAAAATGGGCACCGTATTGGGTCGGTTCAAAAATAAACAACATTAGGGCAATCGTGTGAAAGAAAGAATTCCGGATTAGATGTCGAGCCAGAAGTCGCTTTCCGCGATGGTCGAAATCAAGAAAGGAAACATGAAAAAAACATTAGTAGTACTTGCGATCCTGCTGACTGCTGGTTTATCGACCAGGATTTTCGGTTCGGTCGTGGTCTTGGGACCCAGTGATGCCGCTAACGGCCCCATCAGCAACGGCAGCGCTGCCATTGATACCACAACCAGTGAGGCCATGATCGGCACAGGAGCATGGCAAGCCAACGGGACCGCAGCGTCTCAGTATTATCTTTATGCCAACGCCAACAGTTCTACCGAACTAGGTCTTGGTCAGCTCACGATCAGCGAGCTGAGCGGGCTCAGCTTTTCCACCTTTAACACCACGGCGGTAGTGGGCAACTGGTATCTGATCATTTACACTGCTCCTTACTCTGGCGGCGAAGCATCGTGGTATGGCAATCGCCTGATACTGGAGCCATATCTCGCGAACAATTATAGCAACCCGCTCAACCAGTGGGTTACCTTCTCAACCGCGTCCGGTGCCAATCAATTGAGGCTCGATGATAGTGGCCTTTCAGGGAACCAGGGGTTCTATGGTCAGCCGACGTTGGCAAACATCCAAGGCGGCTCGATCACCTGGAGTGCTTATACCACCGGCGGAAGTTCTACGCCTATTAATTACGGGGGCCAGAACATCGAGGGCATTGTATTAGCAACGGGGTCAGGGTGGGCGGCCGGGTTCACTGGCTTGGTTGATAACGTTAACATTGACACTACCCAGGGAAATGTGCAATTCGATCTCGAATCCGTACCCGAGCCCACGACGATGACGATTATTATCGCGGGCGCGTTGCTGCTGCTGCCCCTGCGGATGCTGCGCAAGACCCGCACGGGCTAAAAGTTGATCAAGTTGGATTTTCGAATCGTTGTTCACCAATCAGGCCGGTCCTCGAAACCGGCCTGATTATTTTGCGGAGCTTGACCGCTGCGCACAAATTCCGCGGCACCGATGTGCCCGACCTGCCGCGACCTGTCGAGCTAGTTCACGGATCAAGGTGGTAGCGGCGGTTCATGTAGAGTTCATCCGCCACCTGAAAAATGGCCTCGGCGTTTTTCTCCAGTTCCAAATCTTCCGGCGTGGGCTGCGGCGTCAGTTCCAAATTCACGGCGTGCGGGTTCCCGGCATAGAATTTGACCGTTTTTTGCAGGCCCAGCACCACCATCCGGTCATGGGCGAACATCCCGATGTCGCGGTTGTGATTCAGCAAGGCATGGAATGTGTCCGGCGGGTCGTGCAAAAGGTCGCGTCCCAGAAACAGGCTTTCATAGGGACGGCCAATCAGGCCGAGAATCGTCGGCGGCACGTCCAACGAGCAGCCGGGCGCGGGGAGGCGTTGCGGTTGGGGCGCGACCGCCGGGCCGAGGATCACGAGCGGGATTTCGTAGGAAAAAATCGGGATGTCCTGGCTGCCATAGACCCGCGCGCCATGGTCGGCCACGACGACAAAAATGGTGTTCGTCCAAAATGCCTCCGGTTTCGCGGCCTTGAAAAACTGGCCGAGACACCAGTCGGTGTATTTGACAACGTTGTCGCGTGTGCCATTCGGGTTTTCGGGAATGCGGCCCTGGGGATAAGTGTAAGGCTTGTGGTTCGACACTGACAGGAGGGTGGCGAAGAACGGTTTGTGGGTCTGGCTCAAGGCGCAGAATTGCCGGATGGCGCCCGCGTATAAATCCTCGTCGCTCACGCCCCAGACGGTCACGAAGGCCGGATTGGGAAAATCCTTTTGATCCACAATGCGGTCATAGCCATTGGCGGCCAGGAACGGTTTCATGTTGTCGAACATGGCGTGCCCGCCGTAGAGGAACAGCGTGTCATAGCCGTCGCGCTTGAGCACGCGCGCAATGGTCTCGACGTTTTCGGAGCGGTCGCGGTGCACAATCGCATCGCCGGGCAGCGGTGGGAACGACGACAGCGCGCCTTCCATGCCGCGCACGGTGCGGTTGCCGGAGGCGTAAATGTTGTCGAACAATAGGCCTTCCTGCGTGACGAGCCGGTCCATTTCCGGCGTCAGCGTGTTCGTGCGGCCGAGGCAGCCCCAGAATTCCGAGCCGAGGCTCTCTTCGAGCAAAATCACGACGTTCAAGCGCGGGCGATTGGGATCGCCGGAAATTTTTCGTTCGATGCTGAAATTATCGCCGATGAAGGTCGCATTGGTCGAGGCCAGCAGGCGATGCACGCGGGCGTAGGCTTCATCTCGCGGCAGGGTTTTGTAAAAGGTGGGATAATCGAGATTGCGCGTCCACGCGGCGGCGAAAAAGGAGAGCGCGCCATTGTTGGCAATTTCGTTGAGCGTGCGGTCTTCGCTGACGTGCGGCGGATTCAAATTGGCCGTCCGGCTCAGGCCGGCAAACAAAATCAACGCGCTGGCGAACCAGAGAAACCGCGTTCCGATCCAGACCGGCTTCATCCACATTGTTTTGAACAATCGCCCTGCCAGCCACGTCCACGCCGCGCCGATGAACAGGCAGCCGGCGACGACCGCCGGGACGGGATAGGCGTCCCAGATGTTGATGAACACCTCGCGCGGATAAATCAGATAGTCCACGGCGACGGGATTGAAGCGCGATTTGAATTCCGCGAAGAAATAAAATTCCGCCGCGAGCAAAAACACCTGCACGGCCCAGAGCAGGGTCATGAAAAACCGGAACCAGAGGCGGTGGATGAGCGACGCGAACGGGCGGTTGCCGACGATGAAACACCAAAACAGCGGCGGCAGCATGAACCACAGCGCGGCGATGACGTCGCGGTAAAAGCCGGCGGCAAAGGCCAGCAGAATGTTCCAGGGCGCGGCGGAAGGCGGGCCGAATTGAAGCAGCAACACGAGACGCAAAACGGTGAAGGCGGCCAGCAGCGATACAGAACAGAACACGAGGAAGCCATAGCGCGAGCGCGGTTTTTTCTGAAAACGCGATGCTGGATTTTTGTTCATATTTTAGTCCGGCAAACTGGCCAGCGTTCCCCAAATCGGGCCGCGCTGGACTTGAAACCCTGACCAAATGAGCTTAGAGGCGTTCAGCTTTTTGTCCAAGCCGGTTTTCGGCGGGCATGGTTCAGATTTGACAGTGCGCGGTTTGTGCGCAGAATGTAATGCCGGTCTCGGTTGCCAGCGTAGCTCAGTTGGTTAGAGCGTGGGACTCATAAGCCCGAGGTCACTGGTTCGATTCCAGTCGCTGGCACCAGTCTTCGCTCGAAGCGCAGCGCAGGGCGAAGACTGCCGCGCCGTAGCGTGCAACGCGAAGGGGGGCTGAAGCTGTCGTTCCGTGATGCGCTTCGAGCTTCGACCTGGCAGGCCATTTATTCGCTGCTTGACCTTTTTGGACGTAATGGATTAACTGTGCGGCGTTAGGCAAATTCATGTTTGCGCAATTCAAAAGCCTGTTTTCCAACGATATTGGAATAGACCTGGGCACAGCCAATTGCCTCGTCTACGTGCGGGACCGCGGAATCGTCCTGCGCGAACCTTCGGTTGTAGCCATTCAGGCGGGCACGACCAACGTGCTGGCCGTCGGTGCTGAAGCCAAACGAATGCTGGGCCGCACGCCCGGCAACATCGTGGCCATCCGGCCCATGAAAGACGGCGTGATCGCCGACTTCGAAATCACCGAGGCCATGCTCCGCCACTTCATCCAAAAGGTTCACCATCGCAAATTGATTGCGCCACGAGTCGTGGTCGCAGTGCCTTCGGGCATCACGGAAGTGGAAAAACGGGCCGTCAAAGATTCCGCCACCCACGCCGGCGCGCGGGAGGTGTATTTGATTGAGCAACCGATGGCCTCAGCCATCGGCGTCGGTTTGCCGGTGCATGAGCCGGCGGGCAACATGATCGTGGACATCGGCGGCGGGACTTGCGAAATCGCCATCATCTCCCTCGCCGGGATCGTCTTCTGCCGCAGCCTGCGGGTGGGCGGAGACGAATTTGACGAAACGATCACTGCGCACATGAAACGCGCCTACAACATGTTGATAGGTGAACGCACCGCGGAAGAAATCAAGATACGCATCGGCTCCGCGTTTCCGTTGGAACAGGAATTGACCATGGATGTCAAAGGCCGCGACCTGGGTTCCGGCCTGCCCAAAACCTTAACCATTCGTTCCGAGGAAATTCGCGAAGCGTTGCAAGAACCGCTGTCGAGCATTTTGGAGTCCGTCCGCCTCACGCTGGAACGCTGTCCGCCCGAACTCGCCGCCGACCTTGTGGATCGCGGCCTGGTCATGGCCGGCGGCGGCTCGCTGTTGCGCGGCATAGACCGGCTGGTGGCCGAGGAAACCGGCTTGCCGGTCCACCTCGCGGACGACCCCATGAGCGCCGTTGCCGAAGGCACCGGCCGCGTCTTGCAGGAAATCGAATTCCTCAAGCGCGTCGCGACCAACGCCAAATATTGATTTCCCGCCTTTGCGTGGCCGAAGCCCCGCCTGGCGGGGTGAAGGCCCGCGCGTTCGCCTGCGCGCCCCGACACGTTTGTCGGGAGTTGCAGGATGTTTAGGAAAAAAAATTATCTCGCGCTTGGCGCGGTGACGCTGCTGGCACTGCTGATTTTCAGCCTGCCGCCGCGCGTGACCGCCCATCTCAAGCTCACCATCGGCAGTTTGTTTTTGCCGCTGTTCGGGCTGGCCAACACCAGCCAACAACTTCCCGCCGATTTGGCCGACAGCGTCCTGCCCCGGCGCGAATTGTTCCAACAAATTGACCGGCTTCGGCGGGAAAATGAACAGTTCAAGGCCCAGGCCATCCAGACTGCCGCCATCGCGCGCGAAAACGACCAGCTCCGTTCGCTGTTCGGCTGGCAGCAGCAGGCGCCGTGGAAACTCAAACTCGCCAACGTCGTCATGCGTGACCCGGCCAATTGGTGGCGCACCGTGCAGATTGACCTCGGCAGCCGCGACGGGCTCCGGGAAAATTTGCCCGTGCTCACCGCCGAAGGTCTGGTCGGCCGCGTCTCATCCGTCGGTCTCACGCGCTCGCAAGTTGTTTTGATGGGCGACCCGAATTGCCACGTCTCCGCGCTCGTTGAAAATCCGGCGCACGACATGGGCATCGTCAGCGCGAGCGGCCCGCTGGATACTTCGCTCGTGGATTTGACCTATCTTTCCGGCAGCGCCAGTTTGAAACCCGGCCAGAACGTCATCACCAGCGGCCTCGGCGGCGTTTTTCCCAAAGGCATTCCTGTCGGCCAGGTGGTGGATTCGCGCCCGGTTGAATTTGGCCTTTACACCGAGGCGCGTGTGAAACTTTCGGCGAATCTCGGAGCGCTCGAACAAGTCTGGGTTTTGTTTCCATGAAAAATCAATCGAGAGTCGAACGTCGAGAGTCGAGAGCCAAAACGCTCTTGCGCCCTCGACTTTCGTCTCTCGACCCTCGACCCAATTGATGAACGTGTTTCGGACCATTCTGATTCTGGCCGCCGCGTTTCTAGCGGTGTTTGGCGAAGCAACGCTTCCCGTCCTGCACCGCTGGCTCGGCGCGCAGGTGGATTTGCTGCCGGTGCTGATGGTTTATGCAGCGTTGAACGAGGACATCGCAACGGTCTCATTGCTCGCCGTGCTGGGCGGTTTATGGTTCGACGCGCTGTCGGCCAATCCGCTCGGGATCAGCATCCTGCCGCTTTTTGCCGTCGGATTCGTGATTTATCTGCGGCGCGACTTGATTTTGCGCGAGCTGTCGTTCGCGCAACTCGTCCTCGGCACCATGGCCAGCGCCATCGTGCCGGTGCTGTCCATTTTGCTTTTGTTGACCGCCGGGAAACAACCCCTGCTGGGCTGGGGTTCGATCTGGCAATGGCTGGTGATGACCGCGGGCGGCGCGGCGGCGACGCCGTTTGTTTTTGCGCTGTTCAATTGGTGCAATCGCTCGCTCGGCTATCAGCCGAGAATTGAACCTGGTTTCCGTCCCGACCGGGAAATCCGTCGGGGAAGAATATGAATATGAAACACGGAATAACCCAAAACGGAGTGATGGAGTGTTGGAGTAATGGAGTATTGGAAGCCAGCCTCTGGTGTCTTTCCCATCTCTCCATCACTCCATTGCTCCATCATCCCATTCCGTTCCCATGCTGATTTTTGACGAACTGAAAAAGAACGATCCGCAGCTCCGCCTCCTGGCGGTGGCGCTGGCGGGCGGCCTGTTTGTTTTACTGGCCGGCCTGTGGTGGGTGCAGGTCGTTTCCGCGCGCAAATATGAAAGCCATTTGGAGACGCAGTCGTATCGCACCGTCCGCATCCCTGCTGTGCGCGGGAAAATTCTCGACCGCAACGGCCGGGTGCTGGCTGAAAATCGTCCGCGCTACAGCCTCAGCCTTTACCTCGATGATTTGCGCCGGCAATTCGACGCCGCTTACGGTGCGGCCATCGCGCAGGCGCGGGCCGGCCAGAAACAGCGCATTGCCGCGCAGGAGAAACAACTTGGCCGGTCGCTGACCAAAGCCGAACGAAAGCAATTCTCGCTCGCGACCGATCAATTGAAACAGCTTCGTGAACAAACGCGTTTTCAAGTGGCGGACAGCGTGGTGGAACAGGTCGGCCAGCGGCTCGGCCAGCCGCTGGTGCTCGATCCGGCGACGTTCAAACGCCACTACGATACGCGGCTCGCGCTGCCGTATCCGTTGCTGCCCAATCTCAATGAGATGCAAATCGCGCGCTTTGAGGAGCAATATCCCGGCGGCCTGGGCGTGGATTTGGACTTGCAGCCTGTTCGCTCTTATCCGTTTGGCACAACGGCGGCGCATTTGCTCGGTTATGTGCTGCGCGATGACAGTTCGTCAGAGGGCGAAGACGCCTTTTTCTCGTATCGGCTGCCGGATTATCGCGGCGCGGTCGGCATCGAAGCCGGGTTCGACGCGCAATTGCACGGACGCGCGGGCGCGGAGGCCGTGCTCGTCAACAATCTCGGCTATCGCCAGACCGAAAACGTGTGGAGCCAGCCGGAACCGGGCCACAACGTCGTGCTGACACTTGACCTCGACATCCAGCAGGCGGCGGAACGTTCGCTGGCGGCGCATCGGGGCGCGGACGCGCGCGCGGCGATCGTCGTGATGGATGTGCGCTCGGGGGACGTGCTGGCGATGGTTTCGTCGCCGGCCATCAACCCGGATTATTCCTCCAACGAACCGGCGTGGATGAACGATCCGAAATTGCGTCCGCAATCCAATCGCGCGACTTATGAAAATTACGCGCCCGGCTCGATTTTCAAACCCATCGTCGGGCTGGCCGCCCTCCAGGCCGGCTTGGATCCGGACGCTCTTGTTGACAATCCGGGTTATGTCTATGTCGGGCGGCGGCACATCGCGGATCTGGCACCGCCGGGCCAATACAATCTCCGGCGCGCCATCATTTTCTCCAGCAATACCTATTTCATCACCGTCGGCCTGCGCACGGGAATTGAGAATGTAGTTCGCATGGCCGAGAAATTTCATTTTGGCGAACGCACCGGCCTGCCGACGCGGCAAGAGACGAAGGGTATTTTCCCGACGTTGAAGCAGGTGCAAAGCCCTGACTGGCGTGATGGCGACTCGGCAAACATTTGTTTCGGGCAGGGTGAAATGGCCGTGACGCCGATGCAAATGGCCGTCGCGTATGCGGCCATCGCCAACGGCGGCACGGTTCTCTGGCCGCGGCTGGTCGAGCGCATCGAGCCGCAGGACCCGGCTTCCGGCGAAGCCATGACCAATTTCTCGACCGGCCTCGTGCGAGATCATCTCGGCGTCAGCGCCCGTAATTTGAAAATTTTGCGCGACGCGATGCTGGCGGAAACCGTAGAAGGCACCGGGCAGGCCGCACAAGTGCCCGGTCTACAGATTTGCGGGAAGACCGGCACGGGACAGGTAATGAACTCGCGGAACCAGGAGATTGACCGCACCACCTGGTTTGCCTCGTTTGCGCCGTATGAAAATCCGCGCTACGCCGTCGTGGTCATGGTCGAAAGCGGCACTTATGGCGGCCCGACCTGCGCGCCAATCGCGCATGACATTTACGAGGCAATTTTGAAAAGCGAAGAGCCGGACGCACCCGGCCTGGCGGCGGCGCGCCGCGAAGGACCGGCGAATTAAAATGATCAACGTTCCCATCAACGAACCGCACCGAAAGATCGACCGGTTGCAACTGGCCGTGCTGGCCGGTTTGATGCTGATTGGCACGGCGTTCGTTTACAGCGCCACGATGGCGAATGCAACGGCGACGACGCTGCCGTGGTATGACCAAAGCTGGGTGCGGCAGATCGTCTGGTATGCGCTCGGCATCGGCGCGGGCGCGGCGTTATGTCTGGTGGACTATCACACGCTGTCGCGCTGGTCGTTTGTGGCGTATTGGGCGACGATCTTTTGCCTGGTCGCCGTGATGATTCCGCACATCGGCTCGATGCGCTTTGGCGCGCGGCGGTGGATTGATCTGGGATTTTTCCAATTTCAACCGAGTGAATTCGCCAAGCTCGCGTTCATTCTGGCGATGGCGCATTTCTTGAGCCGGCCGGAGGATGAATTGCGGCAGCCGTCAATTTTCTGGAAAGGCATCGGGCTTTTGTTGCTGCCGTTCGCGCTGATTTTGAAGGAACCGGATTTGGGTTCGGCACTCGTATTATTGCCAACGGGTTTGGTAATGATGTTCGTTGCCGGCACGCCCAAAGAATATCTGCTACAGCTGGTCGGCGCGGTTGGCTTGCTGGCCGCGCTATTTTTGGCGGACATGCTGTTCATGCCGCCGGGCTGGTGGCAGATTTCGATGCAGCCGTATCAGCGCGACCGGCTGCTGGTTTATTTTGGACGGGATTACACCCATTTTGCTCCGCCGAATGCCACACCGGCGGAGTTGCAACGCCTGCGACAACAACAACTGGACGATGAATATAATGTCCGGCAGGCGCTGATTTCCGTCGGCTCCGGCGGGCTGGCGGGCAAAGGCTGGCGGCAGGGCACCCAGAACGCCCTCGGTTATTTGCCGCGAGCAGTGGCTCATAACGACTTCATTTTCTCCGTGATTGCCGAGGAGGAAGGATTCGTCGGCAGCGTGATGGTGATCGCGCTGTATGCGGTGATTCTCTTCACGGGATTGAGAATCGCCGGCCAGGCGCGCGACCGCCTGGGCAAACTCGTGGCGGTGGGCGTCGTGACGCTCATTTTCAGCCACGTCTTCATCAATATCGGCATGAACATTCGCATCATGCCCGTGACGGGCGTCCCACTGCCGCTGCTTTCCTACGGCGGGTCTTCAGTGCTGTGCTCGTTGATCGCACTGGGCTTGATGCAAAACATATACATCCATCGAAAAGGATACTGACTATGAGTAATAACAATTTTTCACGGCGGCGCCGCGGAATGCGTTTCCGCCCCAAAGGTGGCTTCGGCCAGACCCAGCAAAAACCCGACCGCGAAGCCGTCCAGGCTCGCGCCGACGTGGTGACGGAGCAGGGCGGTGCGGAGCACGTGTTCGAAAAACGGCACACGAACGAAATCGAGCGCGCCGAAAACATCGCCGCCGGCCTGCCGCCGCAGGGAGCGCCGGAAAACAAAACGCCGGATTCCGGCGCGGACAAAAAAGAATTCCGCGAGTCAAAGATCAAAACTCCGGCCCCCGTGGAGGAGGAAAAACCCTTCGTGCCGGTGCCCGTGGCGGAACAGCCCAAAGGCATTTTGGACACCATCAAATTCGCCGCGACCAATCTCGTGAAGAAGGTTCAGCGGCTCATCCGGCCGGAGAAGAAAACTCACAAGGAAGTCGTCATCAACGCCGAGACGCTCGAAACGCGCGTCGCCGTGCTCGAAGACGGACGGTTGGAGGAATTCAACATCGAACGCACCACGGAGGAACGCCTCGTCGGCAGCATTTTCAAGGGCAAGGTGCGCAACCTCGAAGACGGCCTCAAAGCCGCATTCGTGGACATCGGCTTCGAGAAAAATGCGTTCCTGCATTATTGGGACATCGTGCCGAACCAGTTCGACAGTGGCGTGGAAATCGTCGAACGTCCCGCAGGGCGGGACCGCCGGCCGGCCCGGCCAAAGATCACGCAAAAGGACATCCCGCGGCTTTACCCGCCGGGCAGTGAAATCATCGTGCAAGTCACGAAAGGTCCGATTGGCACGAAAGGCCCGCGCATCACGACCAACCTGGTTTTACCGGGACGTTATCTGGTGCTGCTGCCGAATGCGGATCAAAGCGGCATTTCGCGCAAAATTGAAAACCAGGAGGAACGCAAGCGGCTGAAAAAAATCCTGCGCGAACTGGCGATTCCCGATGGCATGGGCGTCATCATGCGCACCGCCGGCGAAGGCCAGCAGAAACGTTATTTCGTCCGCGACCTCGCGTTGCTGCTCGAAGAGTGGCGCGGCGTGCAGGAGCGCATGAAGAACCAGCCGCCGGCGACGTGCGTTTTCCAGGAACCGGATTTGATTGAGCGCACCGTGCGCGACTTTTTGACCGAAGACGTCGAACGCATTGTCGTGGACAATCAAAAAGCCCACGACCGGATGCGGGAGATGGTCGCCAGGATTTCACGGCGCTCGGCCGACAAGGTAAAGCTCTACACCGACGCCCAGCCGATTTTTGACCGGTTCAACATCAGCAAGCAATTGGAGAACGCCTTCTCGCGCCAGGTGCATTTGAAGAGCGGCGGCTACATCGTCATTGACGAAACGGAGGCGCTGGTGGCGATTGACGTGAACACGGGCCGGCACAAGGGCAGCCGCGACCAGGAAGCCACGATCCTGAAGGTGAACCTCGAAGCCGCCGAGGAAATTTGCCGCCAACTCCGGCTGCGCAACATGGGCGGACTCATCGTGCTCGATTTCATTGACATGAAGTCGCGCCGCGACCAGCAGTCCGTGTATCAGCGCGTCAAGGAAGGTCTGCGCCGCGACAAGGCCAAGACCCACATCCTGCCCATTTCGCAGCTCGGCTTGATGGAAATGACGCGCCAGCGCCACACCGAAAGCGTGCGGTCGGCGGTGTATGACGATTGCCCGTACTGCAAAGGCCGTGGCAAGGTGAAAAGCACGTTGACGATGAGCGTGGAAATCCAGCGCAAGCTGCAGGAGATTTTGAAAACGCGCGAGCGCGATGAGTCGGATTTTCAACTGCGCATCGTGGTGAATCCGACCGTGCTGGAACGGCTCCGCACCGAGGACGAAAAACATCTCATCGAGATGGAAAAACGCTACTTCGGCAAGCTGTCATTCCGCGCCGACACCGGCATGCACGCCGAACAGTTCAAGATTGTGAACGTTGAAAACAACGAGGAACTGGCGAGCGTCGGCGCTTGAAATTCCGTTAAACAAAAACGCCCTGCGCCAAAACGCGGGGCGTTTTCTTTTTTACAATTTTCCCTTGGTGCTCGGCAATTGGCCGGCAATGCGCGGGTCGCGCCGGCACGCCGCGTCCGTGGCGCGGGCAAACGCCTTGAACAGCGCCTCGACGATGTGATGCGGCTCGTCGCCGTAGAGCAGTTCCAAGTGCAGGTTGCAGCGGGCTTCGTTGGCGAAGGCCTGGAAAAATTCGCGGGCGAGGCCGAACCGAAATGCGCTCGACGGGTCCTGGAATTTTTCGGATTTGGCGACGCGCTTTTGGGCAAATTCGTTCAGTCCGCGCCAGACCAGATGCGGTCGCCCGCCAAAATCAATGACGCAACGCGCGAGGCATTCGTCCATGGGCACATAAGCTTCGCCGGTGAACGGGTTTTTTGGATGAAACCCCGCTCCGTAACGGCGGATGCCCTTTTTGTCGCCGAGCGCGAGCGTGAACGCCTGGCCGAGCGCGATGCCGCAATCCTCGACCGTGTGATGGGCGTCCACTTCCAAATCGCCGCGGCAGCGCAAATGCAAATCCACCGTCGCGTGCTTCGCGAAGAGCGTGAGCATGTGGTCGAAGAATGGGATGCCGGTTTTGACCGAGGATTTTCCCCTGCCGTCGAGGTTGAGGGTGACGGCGATGCGGGTTTCCCTGGTGTTGCGCGAGATTTTTGCCTGCCGGGCTTTCATGGCGGCGATTAAACCAGAGCGGCGCGCGAAAAACAAAGCGCAATCTCAACCGTAGGCGCCGGGGTCACGAGGCTCTGACTGAATTTACGATATGCGATATGCGATTTACGAGTCCTTCTACAATCCCCGCCCGCCGCGTAAATCGCATATCGTAAATCGAAAATAATGAGCCTCCTGACGCCGGCTCCTGCAATTTTTGGACGCGCCCTCACTACGGCTGGCTGTTTGTGGGGGATGGTTGCGCCGCCATTTTCTTTTTGATTTCGTCAATCCGCTGTTGCAGGGCGTTCGGGTCCGGCGCAACTTTCTGGGCGGCTTGAAACCAATAGATGGCCTGCTGCCAGTTGCCGGCGTCCCGTTCGAGCTGGGCGAGGTGATCGGTGATTTCCTCAAAGCCGAGTTTGTTTTCCTTTTGGGTTTTGGGGTCTTGTTGCAGCCAGCGGCGGAGGGCAAGCTGCCAGACGTCGCGCGCGCGGCCGATATCGTGATCATTTTCGTCGTAAAGCCGGCCCAACTCGAACAAAATTTCGTAACTGTTCGGATTATTTCGCAATCCTTCGCGCAAAAACGCTTCGGCTTCCCGCGGCTTGTTGAGGTGCGTGCGCATAAAGAATGAACCGACGGTATAGGTATCAATCTTTTGCGGGTTCATTTCCGCCGCCAGCCGCAGCCAGGGCAAAATTTCACGTTCATTGCTGTGTTCCAGATGAGTATGTTCGGTGATGCGGAAATGGCGGCCGAACCGGTCAATCCAATCCTTCGGTTTGCCGAGAAAGTCCTCCTTTAGTTCGTCCTCCGGACTGTCGGTGTGGCCGTGGCTTTCGGCGACGATTTCCGCCGGGCCTTCTTCGCGCAGGTCGAAAACGGATGGGTAATAGCCGCTGTGATAATAAACATCCGCCATGGTGAAGAATTGGTTCGCGAACAGCTGCCGTCCGTCGCCGAGCAGCACGCTGAAAACATTGTTTGATTTGGCACGGTTGCTCTTCATTCCGGTACGGAGTTCCATGCCGGTTGCCAGCGTGAAGCACACCGTCAGCACCAGGGCCAGAACCAGATACGGGGACGCCTTCATCACGTGTTCAAACTTTTGCGCCGGAAACCAAGCCAGGTGAGCAGCAAAAACAGTCCGGTGTAAGCCGTCGCGTAAAGCGTCGCCAGCACGCAATCCAGCCAGTCCACCAAACCCCAGTCATAAATCACACGGTCGCGGATATCGAACCATTCCAGATGGGGAATTAAAAAGTAGATCGTGTAAAAAATGGTTTGCAGCGGCTGCGGTTGGTGGAGCGCCACCGTGTTCAAATGGCCCCCAACCAGCAAAATGCCGGCAACGGCGATGAAACAAATCGTCGTGGTGGACGATGGCGCGGCGGTAATGATCGAGGCGAGCAGCGACAGGGCGATGACCACGGCGAGCATGGCCCATTGCAGCCAGATGGCTTGCAAATAGGTCAGCCACGGCCAGTACTGTTCGCGCGAGCCGGTGATGATGGCAAAGAAAACGTAGAAGACGAGCAACGCCATGCCGGTGGCCAGCCAGCAGCCGAAAAATTTCCCCAGGATGAATTGCGCGCGCGTGACCGGCTTGGCCAGCAGCGGAAAAATGGTGCGGCTTTCGCGTTCGGCGGGAATCTGCCGCGCCGTGGTCACGAGGGCGATGATCAGCGCCGAAATCCAAATGAGCAACATGCAAATGTCTTTGACGTAGCGCACGATTTTCGGGTCGTCAAAAAAATTGACCATGCCGGCGGCGACGGTGATGAGCGCCGTGAGGACGAACAGAACATAGAAATCCTTGCGGCGGTAAAGCTCTTTGATGACGATGCCGGCCAATGCCCAAATCGTATTCATGACGCGGATTGTGTTTGATAGCCGATGATGTCCAGAAAGGCCTTTTCCAAATTAGCCTGGTGCCGGGTCACGAGATCGCTGACACGCCCCGTCGCCTTGAGTTCGCCCTCATTGATGATGGCCACGCGGTCGCAAACGGTTTCCACTTCGCCCAACTCGTGCGACGAAAAGAACACCGTCTTGCCCTCGTTTTTCAGGCGTTGGATGATTTCACGGACTTTCATGCGGCCCAGCGGGTCGAGGCCGCTGGTCGGTTCGTCGAGAATCAATAAATCGGGATTGTTGATGAGCGCCTGCGCGAGGCCGACGCGCTGCTGCATTCCTTTGGAATAGGATTTGATGGGACGTTTGCGCGCCTGCTCCAGTTCAACAAGCTTGAGCAGTTGGTCAATGCGCTTGTCCGCTTCCGTTCGCGGCAGGCCAAAGATGCGCGCGTAAAACCGGAGCAACTCCTCGGCGGTGAGAAACTTGTAGTAATACGTCATCTCCGGCAAATAGCCGATGCGCTGGCGCGCAATGGGTTGGCGCACGTCAATGCCAAAAAGATACGCCGCGCCACGGGTCGGTGGCACGAAGCCGAGCAGGACGTTGATGGCCGTGGTTTTGCCCGCGCCGTTCGGTCCGAGAAAGCCGAAGACTTCGCCGACGTTCACCTCCAAATCGAGATTGCCCAGCGCGACTTTGGTTGTCTGGCGCAATTCACCGCTGGTGAACTCAACGCGCAATTTTTCCGTTTTTAGAATGATGCTCATGCCCGACTTGAATGACCGGCAAATTCCGGTCTTTCTCCTAACCCAAACGATTCTCGAAGTCAACCGCCGCCGGATTAAAAATAAAAGGCACAAGATATCCCCTGTGCCTTGAGCAAGCCGGGCAGTGGTTACTGCAGGACATGCGGGGGGTTAACCGTTGTGCCGAGTGAACAAACCGCCTGCGGAATCGTGCCCACAGTCTGCAGACTGTATTCGCCAAGGGCGGGGCAGGGGGGAATTGACCCTGCGGAATTCAATTTGATGTAGGCTGTAATATCATCGGGATAATTGACCGTGTCCCCGACGTGCAATCCTTTTTCGATCGCAACCTGTTGGACTGCGGATTCAATCTGTCGCAGATTGTTGATGCAGGCGTTGGCTTGCGAAACGGTGCGGGCATGCAAAAAGCTGGGAATGCCAATTGCCGCCAAGATGCCTATGATGGCCACGACAATCATGATTTCCACGAGCGTGAAGCCCGCCAAGAGCGAAGCTTTGGAGGTTTTCATACTATATTTTCTTTCGGTTATGCGGCGTGAACCACGCAACGGGCGAGTTATAATGTAATGATTACGGTTACGTTCACTAATTGCCCATTGCGACCGCAATTCGATATTTAATTAGCAGTACCAATGCCAAAATCCAAGTGAAAAACAGGAGATTTTTTTGAGAATCAGCTTGCCTGGGTTCAAAAAAGCAAAAAGGCCCGAAGCCTTTCGCTTCGAGCCTTTGAATCAAACCCGGTATTATTACGGCAGAATGTGGGGGTTGCTGGTAAGGGTACTCAGCGAGCAAGTCGGAACATCGCCCACATTAGCGAGAGTGTAATCGCCGCCAGCCGGACACGGAGGAATGCTGCTGGCAGAGTTCAACTTGATGTAGGGCGTCAAGTCGGTGTTCATAACAATTGCATCACCGGTCTTTTTGCCTTGTTCCAGCGCGAATTGATGCGCGGCGGCGTCAATCTGGCGCAGGTTGTTGATGCAAGCATTCATCTGCGAGGTGGCGCGGGCTTTCACGAAGTTGGGAATGGCGATGGCTGCCAAGAGGCCGATAATGGCCACGACAATCATGATTTCCACCAATGTGAAACCTGCCTTGCGGGGGGTTTTGGAATTTTTCATTTTTATTTTTCTTTCCGTTTATTGCGGCGTGAGCAGATCAACAGGCAGGTTACAATGAGTACGTTTTTGCCCACGAGATTGCCTGTTGCAACCACAACTTATTTAGAAGGTTAGCACTCGCAGTGCCAAAGTCCAAGCAAACCGAACCGACCATTATCTCAAAAATGGCCATTTGTGTTAAAAAGTCGGTCCTGAAGAACGCGCAGGCACTTGGCGGGAGTTGTGTCAGGCGAAGAGACACATAAAAGTTTTCGACCGGAAAATTGAATTAAGGCTGCAAAATCCGGTCGAAAGGAACGATGCAAGCCAAGCTCTCTGCCACCGGCCAGACTTCGTTCCTGATGCCCACGCTGGCTGAACAACTGGATCCGCGCCAACCGATCAAACAACTGGCCGACACGCTGCCCTGGCCGGAGTTCGAGCAGGTCTTCGGAAAGTATTACAGCCCGGACGGTCGCCCGGCCAAGCCGGTGCGGCTGATGGTGGGTCTGCTGTTGCTCAAGCAGATGTTCAATCAGGGCGACGAGACGGTGGTGGCCGCCTGGGTGCAGAACCCCTACTGGCAATACTTCTGCGGGATGAGCGAGTTTCAGTGGCAGGCACCCTGTGATCCCAGTGACTTGGTCTATTTTCGCGACCGAATCGGCGAAGCCGGGATGCAGCGCATTCTCCGAGTCAGCGCGCAATTGCACGGAGACAAGGCACAAGAGCCGGAAGTGGTGGTGGACACGACGGTGCAGGAAAAGAACATCACCCATCCCACCGACACGAAACTGGCCCACAAAATCATCCGCCGCTGCTGGAAGCTGGCGGATCGCAACGGGGTCAAACTACGTCGTCGCTACCGCAAGGCCGTGCGGCATTGTGTGATGGCCCAACGCTGGCGCAGAGACCCGAAGAAGCGGAAGACGGCCCACCGGGCCTTACGGAAAATGAAAGTCATCGCGGGCCGCCTGATCCGTGAGCTGGAGCGCAAATTGCCGGAGGCGGCGCACGCGGAACAACGGAGGAACTTCGCATTGTATCGGCGCGTGTTGCGCCAACAACCCTCCGACAGGGACAAGATTTACTCGCTGCACGAACCGCAGGTCTATTGCCTGAGCAAAGGCAAGGAACACAAGAAGTATGAGTTTGGCAGCAAAGCCTCGGTGGTGATGACCAAGACAGCCGGAGTGATCGTGGGCGCGGTCGCCCATGAGGAGAATCTTTACGATGGCGACGCGCTACGACCCGCGCTCCAACAAACCAAAATCATCACCGGCCAACAACCGGCCAAAGCGATTGTGGATCGTGGCTACCGCGGGCGCAAAACCGTGGACGGCACGGAAGTGTTGCTGCCTGGTAAACCCAAACCAGGCCAGAGCAAGTCGATGAGCGCAAAGATGAGAGCACGATTTCGGCGGCGGGCGGCGATTGAACCGGTGATCAGCCACTTGAAACACCAGTATCGGCTGGCACGCTGCTTCCTCAAAGGGTTCGTGGGGGATCAAGTGAATCTGTTGCTGGCCGCAGCGGCGTGGAATTTACGGAAGTGGCTGCGGGCGGCGGCCCTTTTTTGGCTTCAATTGTTTCGATGGTTTGCCAACCAGCAAATACCCCTCACAGCCTCGCCTTATTCCTGAAAGAGTTTTTCAGGAACGACTAAATAATAAAAAAGGCCCGAAGCCTTTCGCTTCGAGCCTTTGAATCAAACCCAGTCTTATTACGGCAGAATGTGGGGTGGAGTAACCGTGGTCAACGAGCAAGTGATTTGCGGAATGGCACCCACAGTACCCACAGTATAGCTGCCGCCAGCCGGACACGGAGGAATGCTGCTGGCAGAGTTCAACTTGATGTAGGGCGTCAAGTCGCTCGGCCAAGTGATGGAGTCACCGGTCTTTTTGCCTTTTTCCAGCGCGAATTCATTCGCCGCGGCGTCAATCTGACGCATGTTGTTGATGCAAGCATTGGCTTGCGAGGTGGCACGGGCCTTCACGAAGTTGGGAATGGCAATCGCCGCCAACAGGCCGATAATGGCCACGACAATCATGATTTCCACCAATGTGAAACCTGCCTTGCGGGGGGTTTTGGTATTTTTCATTTTTATTTTTCTTTCCATTTTATGCGGCGTGAACAAGACAACAGGCGGGTTACAATGATTACACTTTGTTCACTGATTGCCTGCTGCAACCGCACCTTATTTGGCAGGTTAGCACTCGCAGTGCCAAAGCCAAAGGAGAAAATGCGTCTGCCTTTGGCGTCCGTCAACCAATCCAGTGCACTGAATAAAGCGAAATAAGGATTCAACGGCCAGGAACTGTGTGGTTTTCCTGTGAAAACCGCCATGCGCGTTTTGTTGCGATGTCTCAACTTGAAGCGCTCTGTAGGATTTTTGGACATGGTGGAGGCAAATAACTTGCACCGTTTTAGTTCAATCCGCGCCTTCGCTTCTTGCTTCGGCGCGGCAAGTTGTGGCTTAATCAATGCCCGTGAACACGATTGGTATCGTTCCCGCACGTTATGCTTCAACGCGGTTTCCCGGCAAACCGCTCGCGCTCATCGCCGGCAAGCCGCTGATTCAGCACGTCGTCGAGCAATGCCAGAAAGCCAGGTCGCTGAGCGAAGTCATCGTGGCGACGGACGACACACGGATCTGGGAAGTGGCACAGAATTTCTGTCGCGCGGAAATGACGCGACCGGATCATCCGAGCGGTTCCGATCGCATCGCCGAAGTCGCCGGGCGTTGCACCTGCGACGCGGTGGTGAACATCCAGGGCGACGAACCGTTGATTGACCCGGCGGTGATTGACGCGGTTGCCGGCGCACTCGCGCGCGACGAAATGTCCACTGCTGCCACGCGTATCAAAAATCCTGAAGAACTCGACAATCCGAATGTCGTAAAAGTCGTTGTCAGCGCCACTGGCCGCGCGTTATATTTTTCCCGGCGCACGATTCCGCATCTGCGCGCGGCCGCCAGCCGTTCAGCGAGCGAACGGTTGGCGGCATTTGCTTTTTTGAAGCACCTCGGCATTTACGGCTACCGGCGCGAGACGCTGCTGCGGCTGGTGAAATTCCCGGTGTCGCCGCTGGAAAACGCGGAGAAACTGGAGCAGTTGCGCGCGCTGGAAAATGGCATTCAAATCGCGGTCGTAAAAGTGGATTACGACAGCGTGGGCGTGGATGGGCCGAAAGACGTGGCGCGGGTGGAGAAGTTGCTCCGCAACAAATGACGAATGACGAAGCGCTAATGACTAAAGAATGAGCAAGCCTGAATGATCAAAGTCGCGGGGCATTCTGAAATTTGTCATTTGTCATTATTTCATCATTAGGGTTTAGTAATTAGTCATTTTTTATGAAGTACATTTTTGTCACAGGCGGGGTGGTGAGTTCGCTGGGCAAGGGGTTGACGGCGGCGTCGCTCGGCACGCTGCTCGAAAATCGCGGGCTGAAAGTCGCGCTCCAGAAGTTCGATCCCTACCTCAACGTGGATCCGGGCACGATGAATCCGTATCAGCACGGCGAGGTTTATGTGCTCGACGACGGCGCGGAAACGGACCTCGACCTCGGCCATTACGAGCGCTTCACCAACGTCAAACTCACGCGCTTCAACAACCTCACCAGCGGCCAGGTTTATCAGACCGTGCTCAACAACGAACGCGAAGGCCGTTACCTCGGCAAAACCGTCCAGGTGATTCCGCACGTCACGGACGAAATCAAAAACCGCATCCATCTGCTGGCCGAACAGACCAAAGCCGACGTGATCATCACCGAAATCGGCGGGACGACGGGCGACATTGAGGGTCTGCCGTTTTTGGAGGCGATCCGCGAGTTCGCGCTGGAAGCCGGCTCCAACAACGTGATTTTTGTTCACGTCACCTACGTGCCGTTCATCAAGGCGGCGGGCGAATTGAAAACGAAACCCACGCAGCAGTCGGTCGCCAAGCTGCGGGAAATCGGCATCACACCCCACCTCATCGTCTGCCGCTGTGAAAAGCCGCTGGAAAAGGAGCTGCGCCAGAAAATTTCGTTGTTCTGCAACGTGCCCATGGAAGCGGTGATTGAAGAGCAGGACGTGGAACACTCGATTTACGAAGTGCCGCTCATGCTCCAGCGCGAGCGCGCCGACGACCTGATCTGCGGGCTGCTGCGCCTCGACGTGCCGCCCGCCAACATGACGCACTGGCAGGAAATCATCCGCAAAATCATCGCGCCGCAGCATCGCGTCCGCATCGGCGTGGTCGGCAAATACATCGGCCTGCAGGATGCCTACAAGTCCGTGTATGAAGCCATCAGCCACGGCGGCATTGGCAACGATTGCGGCGTGGAAATCGTGCGCGTGGATTCGGAGGAGATTGAAAAAGAAGGCGCGGCCAAAATCCTCAAGGGATTGGGCGGCATCTTGGTGCCCGGCGGTTTTGGCGAGCGCGGCATCGAAGGCAAAATCAAGGCCGTGCAATACGCGCGTGAAAACAAAATTCCCTATCTCGGCCTCTGCCTCGGAATGCAAATCGCCACCATCGAATTTGCGCGGCACGTTTTGAAATTGGAAAAGGCGCACTCGACCGAGTTTGACCCGGCCACGCCGCATCCGGTCATCGCCATGCTCGACGAACAAAGGCGCGTGACCAAAAAGGGCGGTACGATGCGGCTCGGCGCGCAGCCGTGCCAGTTGGCGCTCGGCACGAAGGCGGCGGAACTCTACGGCTCGTTCGTGGTCAACGAACGCCACCGCCACCGCTACGAATTCAACAACGCCTACCGCGAAAAATTTGAAAAGGCCGGGTTCGTGTTCAGCGGCTTGTCGCCCGACGGCAAACTCGTCGAGGTGATCGAACTCAAGGACCATCCATTCTTCATCGCGAGCCAGTTTCACCCGGAGTTTTTGAGCAAACCGCACCAGCCGCATCCGCTGTTTAAAGGCTTCATCGCCGCCGCGCATGCGCGGCTGCATCAGAAGCCGTTGTAAGCCACCAAGCTCATGGGATTGTTTCAAACAATCAACCTTGAAGCGCGCAACCGCAAACTGGAGTTCTTGGTTATTGGCGGACTGGCGGTGAATTTTCACGGCTATTCCCGTGACTCGGCGGATTTGGACCTGCTCATCCGGCGTGAAGCCCGCGAACAATGGCTGGCCTTGTTTGCTGAACTTGATTACTCGGTGGACAAGGAAAAAGACGCCTTCATCCAGCTTTCGCCGCCAAAAGAGGGGGCTTGGCCGGTGGATTTGATGATGGTGCGCGAACCGACCTTCCGCCCCATGTTTGAAAATGGCAAGCGGGTTGAAATGTATGGCGCGCGGCTGTTGATTCCCTGCCTGGAGCATCTCCTTGCGCTCAAACTGCACGCTTTGAAACACTCGCATCTTGGCCGTTACCTGAAAGACTTCCTTGATGTCGAAAATCTTGTCCGGGTGAACAAAGTGGATCTGCGTTCGGATAAAATCCGCCAATTATTTGCCAAATATGGTACGATGGAACTGTATGAAAAAATATCCCAAGCCTGCGCTGGCGAATGATTCATTGAAAGAAACTCCGCTTGCGGATCCGCTGGAATTTCCAGTTGCGCCTGACTTCGTTTCACGCCCGCCAAGAATTAATCCGCAAGTCATGCTCCGGCGCATTGAGGAAACCATGCCGTGGCGAAATAAGCGGCCAGGTGAAAAAGAACGGCGGTTGGCAGAAAAAATTCCGGTGGAATTTGTACTTTGAGGCGAGGACAATCTTCCGACAAAACGGAATACGACATCACTTTCACTGTCGAACGATGACATACTCCGAGGCCATCCAATTTCTCTACGGTCTCCGGCTTTTTGGTGCGAAGTTCGGATTGGAAAACACCTTCAAGCTCGCCGCGATGGCGGGCAATCCGCAGGATCGGATGCGTTTCATCCATGTCGCCGGCACGAACGGCAAGGGTTCGACCTGCGCTATGCTGGAAAGCATTTACCGGGCAGCTGGTTTGCGCGTCGGGCTGTTTACTTCGCCACACCTGATCTCATTTCGCGAACGCATTCAGATGAATCGCCAGTTGATTCCGGAAGTCGCAGTTGTCCGGCTGGTCGGGGAATTGCAGCCATTGCTTGAACAATTTCCGACTGGCCATCACCCGACATTTTTTGAAGTCGTCACCGTGATGGCATTGAAATTTTTCGCGGAACAAAAATGCGATTTGGTGATTTGGGAAACCGGTTTGGGTGGGCGGCTCGACGCCACGAACATTGTTATGCCGTTGACCGCTGTCATCACGAACATCGCCCTGGATCACCAGCAATGGTTGGGCGACACGCTCGAAAAAATCGCCGCCGAAAAAGCGGGCATCATCAAGCCGGGCGTGCCGGTTATCACTGCGGCGGATGAGCCGGAGGCGCTGGCCGTCATCGAAAAAACGGCGCGGGAGAAGCATGCGCCGCTGATTAAAGTGGGACAGGTTTCCAGCCGGTCATCGGCAGGCAAGATGCCTGCCCCACACTTGATTGGTGATCATCAGAAATTAAATGCCGCGCTGGCACTGGCCACGGTCGAGGTGTTGCAGGATAAAATTCCAGTGAGCGATGCAGCCATGCGCAATGGTTTGCAAAACGTCAATTGGCCGGGGCGGTTGCAATTGGTCACGCGCCCGTCCGGACAAAAAATTTTGCTGGACGGCGCGCACAATGTGGCCGGAGCAAAGGTTCTGCGCCAGGCGTTGGAGAAATATTTCGGCGGAACGAGGCGACTATTGATTCTGGGGGTGCTGCAGGACAAGGATTGGCGGCACATATGCGAAACGCTCGCGCCACTGGCTGTGCGAATTTCGACCGTTCCGGTTTCCAGCGAACGCACCGCCGACGCGCGCAAACTGGCGGCAGCCTGCCGTGCAGTGAATTCGACGGCTGAGATTGTCGCCTGTGATTCTTTGCGTGAGGCATTGGAAAAAATTGCAGGCGATGATTTCGTGGTCATCACCGGCTCGCTTTACCTGGTGGGCGAGGCGCTGGAATCCTTCGGGCTTTCACCGGCAACCAGCGATGAGCGCGCATTGAATGAATGGGGCGCGTGTCCACAGCCGCTTTACACAACCGGATAGGATGAGGTCAGGCGCAAAACTGCTGCATCAACCGTTTGTGATGGAACCAACTGCATTATGGGCGTGAATCAGCAGTTCAAGTCGGAGTCGAAAATTCCGCAAAAAAGGGCAGGTTGATGTAACGGCACTTGAAAATCTGCGCTTCTTATACTTGCAGGGTATTGCAGGGCCGATTTGACGCGACAGCCCTCGGGCGATAGACTCCGAGTTTGTGGTTCCCTGAGTACGGGCTTCATGAATTTTTTGATGAAAATCTGGAATTCTTCCCTCGGGAAGAAATACATCATGGGCATCAGCGGCTTCGTGCTGGTGTTCTTCATCGTCACGCACATGATGGGAAACTTCCAGATATTCCTCGGCCCCTATTGGATCAACACCTACGGCCAGTTTCTGCACGAACGCCACGAAATCCTCTGGCCCGCGCGCATCGTCCTGTTCACGCTGGTCGTGCTGCACATCTGGTCGGCATTCAAGTTGCGGGCCGAGAACCGGGCCGCCCGGCCCGTGGGCTACGCCGGCGCCCCGGCGCCCCTTGCCGCAAGCTATGCCTCGCGCACGATCATGATGAGCGGCATCATCATCGCGGCCTTCGTCATTTTCCATCTGCTCCACTACGCGCTCGGGGTGCGTGCGGTCAACCTGACGGGCATTGATTTCAGCGCGCTGCGAGATTCCGCAGGCCGTCCGGACATCTATCTGATGTTGCTGCTTGGTTTCAGCAAATGGCCGGTCGCCGTCTTCTACATCATTGCCGTTGGGCTGCTCTGCCTGCATCTGAGCCATGGCATGCGCGCGATGTTCCAGTCGGTCGGCTGGAAATGGACGTTCGGGGGCGTTTCCAAGCTTCCCGACCGGATTGCCCGGTGGTTTGCCGTGGTGATTTTCATCATATACACGTCGGTACCGGTCGCCGTGATGTGCGGTTTTGGCAGGGCTTACCGGGAGGCCGCCGTCCAGCACCTTGCCGCGAGCGCGGTTTCCGGAAAGGAGGTTGACCGGTGACATGAGTCTCAACGCCAAAATTCCCTCCGGCCCGCTTGCGCAAAAGTGGGACCGCTACAAATCCGACATGAAGCTGGTCAACCCCGCCAACAAACGGAAGTTTGACGTGATCGTGGTGGGCACGGGGCTGTCAGGCGCCGCCGCCGCCGCCACGCTGGCCGAACTTGGTTACCCGGTGAAGGCGTTCTGTTTCCAGGACAGTCCGCGGCGGGCGCACTCCATCGCCGCCCAAGGCGGCATCAACGCAGCGAAGAATTATCAGAACGACGGCGACTCCGTTTTCCGCCTGTTCCACGACACCCTCAAGGGCGGCGATTTTCGCGCGCGCGAGGCGAACGTTTTCCGGCTCGCCCTGGTGAGCGCCAGCATCATTGACCAGTGCGCGGCGCAGGGTGTGCCGTTCGCCCGCGAATACGGCGGCACGCTGACGAACCGCTCGTTCGGCGGTGCGCAGGTGTCCCGCACGTTTTACGCGCGCGGCCAGACCGGCCAGCAGCTTTTGCTCGGCGCTTACCAGGCAATGTGCCGGCAGGTCAGCCTGGGCAACATTCGCATGTATCCCCGCACGGAAATGCTCGACCTGGTGGTCGTGGATGGCGCGGCCCGGGGCATCGTGGTCCGCAACCTGGTCACCGGCGAAATTTCCCTGCATTCGGCCGATGCCGTGGTGCTGGCGACCGGCGGTTACGCCAACGTCTTTTTCCTCTCCACGAACGCCATCGGCTGCAATGTAACAGCGACGTATCGTGCCTACAAGCAGGGTGCGTTTTTCGCCAACCCGTGCTACACGCAAGTTCATCCCACGTGCATCCCCGTCAGTGGCGACCATCAGGCGAAGCTCACGCTCATGTCCGAGTCGCTGCGCAACGACGGTCGGGTCTGGGTGCCGAAGCGCAAGGAGGATTGTGGCAAGGGGCCGGAGGCGGTCCCCGAACCGGACCGCGATTACTATCTGGAGCGGAAGTACCCGAGCTACGGCAACCTCGCGCCGCGCGACATTGCTTCGCGCGCGGCGAAGGAGGTTTGCGATGCCGGGCGCGGGGTCGGCCCCGGCGGGCGGGGTGTTTATCTTGATCTTTCGAATGCCATCCAACGGCTGGGGGAAGACACCATCCGTGACCGTTACGGCAACCTGTTTGAAATGTATGAACGCATCACCGGCGAAAACGCCTACCGGCAGCCGATGCGCATTTACCCGGCCGTGCATTACACGATGGGCGGCACCTGGGTGGATTACGGTTTGATGAGCACGCTGCCGGGCTTGTTCATTATCGGCGAGGCGAATTTCTCCGACCACGGCGCCAACCGGCTCGGGGCGAGCGGGCTGATGCAGGGATTGGCCGACGGCTATTTCATTTTGCCTTACACGATCGGGCATTATTTTGCCTCGACGAAGCCGGAAAAAATCCCGGTGAGCCATGCCGAATTCAAAAAGGCGGAGGAAGGCGTGCGCCAGTTCACGCGGCGGCTTTTGTCCATCAACGGCAAACGCAGCGCGACGAACTTCCACAAGGAACTCGGCCGGCTGATGTGGGAAAACTGCGGCATGGCGCGCACCCGTCAGAGCCTGGAGACCAACCTCAAACGCATCCCGGAATTGCGCGAAGAATTTTGGAAAAACGTCAAGGTGACGGGTTCAGGCGAAGAGTTGAATCAGAACCTCGAGCACGCCGGCCGCGTGGCGGACTTCCTTGAATTTGCCGAATTATTGTGTCTGGACGCGCTGCACCGCGAGGAATCCTGCGGCGGCCATTTCCGCGTGGAGCATCAAACCGAGGACGGCGAGGCCAAACGCGACGATGCGAACTTTGCCTATGTAGCCGCGTGGGAATTCAAAGGAGCGGACAGGAAACCGGAGTTGCACAAGGAACCGCTGGGGTACGAGGAAGTTCACATGGCGACGCGTAGTTACAAATGAACCTCACACTCAAAATCTGGCGGCAGAAGAACGCGGCGTCACCCGGATGCTTCGAGATGCACGAGGCGCGCGACGTCAGCCCGGACATGTCGTTCCTCGAAATGCTCGACATGGTCAACGAGCGCATCATCGCCGGAGGCCAGGAACCGTTTGTGTTCGACAGCGATTGCCGCGAAGGCATCTGCGGCACGTGTTCATTGGTCATCAACGGCATCCCGCATGGCGGTCGCAAAGGCACGACCGTCTGCCAGCTTCACCTGCGGCATTTCAAGGACGGCCAGACCGTCACCATCGAACCCTGGCGCGCGCGGGCGTTCCCGATTGTGAAAGACCTGATCGTGGATCGCGCCGCGTTCGATCGCATTATGCAGGCAGGCGGTTTCATTTCGGTGAACACCGGCAATGCGCCGGAAGCCAATGCGCTCCCGGTGTCGAAGGAGATTGCCGACCTGGCAATGGATGCGGCCGCGTGCATTGGTTGCGGCGCGTGCGTAGCCGTCTGCAAAAACGCCAGCGCGATGCTTTTTGTTGCGGCAAAGGTTTCCCACCTCAATTACCTCCCGCAGGGCCAGGCCGAAAAGGATCGCCGGGTCAAAAACATGGTGTTGCAAATGGACAAGGAAGGGTTCGGCAACTGCACCGTCACCGGCTCGTGCGAAGCCGTTTGCCCGAAGGAAATCAGCCTCGACTTCATTGCCAAGATGAACCGCGACTACGCTGTGGCCGTGGTCAAGGGTGAACTCAAAAAAAACACTGACGGTGGAGTAGGTTAGCCGCCCGTTAAAAAACGTCCTCTCTCGTAGCAGCCGAGGTAACGAGGCTCACCATTTCAGATTTACGATATACGATTTACGCAATATGCCTGGATGGTGGCAAGACTCGTCAATCGTAAATCCCATATCGTAAATAAATCAGAGCCTCCTCACCAATCTTCGCACCAAGTGCTGCGACCCGGCAGGCGTTGGCTGCGACTCTTTGACGGGCTGCTATACGGCGAAGCCTTCCCGCTCGGCTTCCATCGTTGCCACCAGGTCCTTTTCAGCCAACACCCAATTTTCCAGTGTCAACGGATGATCCGGCAGTTTGTCGCGATACAGGCGATACGCATGTTCGCGCACCATGCTCTTGGTGACACCCGGAGTGAACGGGCTGGGTTGTTCCATGATTTTTGCTGTTTGGCTTTTTGTCTTCATAGGCAACTCCTCGCCTCTGATTTAAAATAAGCCTCCCCGCCGGCTCTGCAAGTGGACCCGACATCAAGGTAAAGTTGGAACCGTCGTTCGGGCACAATCAATAGACCGGGCGGTTTCGGGCGATTCCCTGAATCATCTCCTCGGCGTGCGCGCGAAGTTTCGCGTCCACGTTGGGCAGCAGCAGCGGTTGCAGGGTGTGGCGCGCGGCGTCGAGGTTGTGGTTTCGCAGTTGCACCTGTGCCAGCGAAAACAGATACGACGGGTTTTCGGGTTCCAGTTGGATGGCACGTTGCAGGTGTTGTTCCGCCAACGCGAGGTTTTCGCCCTGGACCATCTCGAAGAAGCCCAATAGTTCATGAGCCGGTCCGAAGTCCGGCATCAGCGCGAGGGATTTCCGGAGTTCACCGCGGATTTCCGCCGCCGCCTCGTTTTTGAGCGGGGCATACCGGTCCTGCGCATCCGCCGTGAGCCGGTATTTCTCCCGGGCATGGACATAATAGGCCAGGAAGCTGGTCGAACCGCGCTGGAGCGCCTCCTGTAAATCGCGCAAGGCTTCATCGTGCTGTTTCCGCTCGGTGGCGAGCAGACCCAATCCCTCGTAAGGCAGGGGACTGGCGGACGCGAGTTTTTGCGCCTGCGTAAAATACAGTTCAGCGGTGTCGGGACGGTTAATCCGGAGCAGTTCGTCGCCCAGGCGAAAATAATTTTCCACGGGGGTGATGGGCCGCGTGGTCAGGGTTATGGGTGAGGAGATATCCGCCGCCAGCACCAGTTCAATGGGGGTAAACCGGCCCTGCCGGAGGTAGCGGCGGAGTTCAGCTTCCACCGCTGGCAAGGTGGTCTGCATCGCGTTGGTGAAGGCCTGTTCTGGAAACTGGCCTTGGCGGAGGAGATCCATGAACTGTCCGAAACAGGCCTTGTAGGCGGGGTTGTCGCCCGCCATCAGGAAATGCGTGAGCAGCCACGATTCGGCATAGAAGATTCCCTGCCGTTCGCGCTCATTGTATTGGGGCGAGTCGTGAGTGATGGCAAACAGCTCGGCCAGCGGCAGCAGGGGTTGTTGCGCCAGCAGGCGCAAATGATGGCCGATCGGGTCGCCGATGCGGGCGTTGTAGCCGGTCGTTTCGAAGGTGGAATAGACTTCGGCCATTCCCTCCTTGAGCCAGAGCGGCCAGACGCGGTCGTTATGCCGGAACAGCAGATGGGTGTATTCGTGAAAGATGACTTCCATGTCGGTGTAGGCCGAATTGGTGCCGGGCAGGGCAAGCACGATCAGGTTTTCGTCGCTGCCGCGCTGGAAGAAGGCCGCCAGATTGGCGGGCTGGCCCTGGTAAAGCGGCAGGAACGGCTTCATCGTTTCGTGGTCGGGAAAAGCCATCACCACAATCGGCGGGGAGGCCACCGCCTGCGCCCCGGCCAAGAGGGTGTAAGCCTGGCAAAACTGCTCCAGGCGCGCGGAGAGTTTGTAAACATCCTGGGGCGCACCGCAACTGTAGATGTTGAAATGCGCGGTGCGCGTCTCGAACCAGCGCCTTTGCACGAGCGGAACGTCATTCGATTGGGCAGGGGCGGTGCAAATCCCCAACTCCAAAAGCGCGGCTAAAACCAAAAGCGGGCAACGGATCATAGACAAATTGACTCTAAGGGATCATTGAAGAAATGTCACTTGGCGACAAATGGAACTTGGCTGGCTTGAGTGTTTTGCCCTCCGCTTGGAATGGCTGGCTTGCCGGGTCGTAGCTCGCAGCGGTGTTGGATGTCATCTGTCATGCCCGCCTGCGCGCTATCGCGCTTCGGCGCGGCAGTCTTTGCTCTCCGCTCTGGAAAGACTTGGCTCGCCGAGCCGTAGCTCGCAGCGGAGCGAAGGGCGAAGGATGGTGCGCGGTACAAGACTTGAACTTGTGACCCCTACCGTGTCGAGGTAGTGCTCTGCCAACTGAGCTAACCGCGCGCTAAAAAATTAAAACTGGCAGTCCCGCCGCGTCTTGGCAAGCGTGAATTGGCTGGACAGCTTTTCATTTAAGTGCAGAATTTTCAAACAATTCTGCAAAAGACGTATGGCGTTTCGGCGGACGAATCTGTTACATTGCCAGTCTTTAAACAAAGCATAATGAATAAATATTTGTCACTGGGGAAATTTTCATTTGGCATGGGCGACCGTTTTGCGCATCAGGGCAAGGCCCAACTGAGCGCGTGTGTCTTGGCCACCAAACTCGGCGCGGACATCGTACCCGTCTGGAACAAATCGAACCGCGAACACACGCTCATCGGCACCGAACCGTCCAGTTCGCGCGCCGAGGCGGATGCGACGGTGAAGGCGCTCGGTTGGAAAAAACCGTATCACGTGGACGCCGACCACATCCGGCTCGAAACCGTGGATCGTTTCATCGCGCCTTCGGATTTCTTCACGATTGACGTGGCCGACTCGATTGGCAAACCCGCCGATCCCAAAAGCGTGAAGGCGTTTGTCGATCATCACCCCGAACTGCTAGGCAAGATTGTCATCCCGCAGATTGACCGCCCGTTCGAAACGACGCGCGCTGAAATTGAACGCGTTGCCAACAAGTTTTTGCTCGCCGTGCAGGACGTCGGGAAAATTTATCGCCACATCGCCCAGGCCAAAGGCGAGGCCAACTTCGTCACGGAAGTTTCGATGGATGAAACCGACAGTCCGCAAACACCGCCGGAACTGCTCATCATTCTCGCGGCGCTCGCCGATGAAAAAATTCCGATACAAACCATCGCGCCGAAATTCACCGGTCGTTTCAACAAGGGCGTGGATTACGTCGGCGATTTGAAACAGTTCGAGCAGGAATTCAACGAAGACCTCGCTGTCATCGCGTTTGCCATCAAGAAATACGGCCTGCCGGCCTCGCTCAAACTCAGCGTCCATTCCGGCAGCGACAAGTTTTCCATTTGCGCGCCGATCCGCCGCGCATTAAAAAAATTCAACGCCGGCCTGCACCTTAAGACGGCCGGCACGACATGGCTTGAAGAAGTCATCGGCCTCGCCGAAGCGGGCGGTGATGGCCTCGCGCTGGCGAAGGAAATTTATTCCGATGCGCTTGATCACGTGGACGAACTTTGCGCGCCGTACGCAACGGTCATTGACATTGACCGCAAGCAACTGCCGACGAAGGAGACCGTCAATGGCTGGGCTTCCGGACAATTTGTTTCCGCGCTCCGGCACGATCCGAAAAACAAGGCTTTCAATTCAAGCTTCCGGCAATTGATCCACGTCGGTTTCAAAATCGCCGCGAAGAAAGGCGACCGTTATCTCAACGCGCTCAAGAAGCATGAAGCTGTCATCGCCAAAAACGTCACTGAAAATCTGTTCGAGCGGCACATGAAACCGCTGCTGCTCGGCCAATAGCCCTGTTTTATGCCATTCATCCACGAAGATTTTTTGTTGAGCACCAAGACGGCCTGCAAGCTTTACCACAAATACGCCGAGGCCGAGCCAATTTTCGACTATCACTGCCACATTTCACCGCGCGACATCGCCGCCAACCGCCAGTTCGAAAACCTTTTTGAAATCTGGCTGGAAGGCGACCATTACAAATGGCGGGCCATGCGGGCCAACGGCGTGGCGGAACGTTTTTGCACGGGCAACGCCGATCCGTTTGACAAGTTCAAGGCTTGGGCGGCGACCGTGCCGCACACGCTCCGCAACCCGCTCTATCAGTGGACCCATCTGGAACTGAAGCGTTATTTCGGCATCATCGATCTGCTCGACGAAAAAACCACCGACAAAATCTGGAAAAAGGCGAACGAAAAACTGGCCACCCCCGAACTGACCACGCAGGGCATACTGAAGAAATTCAAAGTCAAGGTCGTTTGCACCACGGACGATCCGGTGGACAATCTGGAACATCACCGCGCGTTCGCGTCACAGGGCCATCCGACGAAAATGTTGCCTGCGTTCCGGCCCGACGAGGCGCTGACGGTCAATCAGCCCGCCAGTTTCAACCAGTGGGTGGAACAGCTTGCCGCTGCCAGCAACGTGGACATCAACGGCTTTTCCGCGTTCGTCACCGCGCTGCGAAAGCGTCACGACTTTTTCCATTCACAAGGCTGCCGTTTGTCCGATCACGGCATGAACCATTGTTTTGCCGACTTTTGTTCCGAGAAGGTTGCCGCCGAAATTTTTGCCAAGGCGCGACGCGGCGAAGCGGTTTCACCGCCGGAGCACGGACAATTCACCTCGTTCATGATGCTTTTTTTCGGCCGGCTCGACGCAAAACGCGGTTGGACGAAACAGCTTCACATCGGCGCGCTGCGCAACGCCAACACCCGCCTGCTCAAACAGCTCGGCCCGGACACCGGCTTCGATTCCATCGGTGACCGGCCGCAATGCTCCGCCCTCGCGGCTTACCTCGACCAGCTCGACCAGGAAAATGCGCTCCCGAAAACCATCATTTACAACGTGAACCCGGCGGACAATTACGCCTTTGCCGCGATGATCGGGAATTTCCAGGACGGCACGATCCCGGGCAAACTTCAGTTCGGCTCCGGCTGGTGGTTTTTGGACCAAATGGAGGGCATGGAGTGGCAGATGAACGCGCTGTCAAACCTCGGCCTGCTCTCGCGCTTTGTCGGCATGATCACCGACTCGCGCTCGTTCATGTCGTATCCGCGCCATGAATATTTCCGGCGCACGCTCTGTAATTTGATCGGTCGCGACATGGAAAGCGGCCTGATTCCCAACGATGAAAAACTGGTCGGGATGATGATTCGCAACATCTGCTATGCCAACGCCAAACAGTACATGGCTTTTCCGATGGGTGAGACCACTGCCGGCCGCCGGCGGTTTCCGGTGCGGGCGAAGTAATTCGCGATCAAGGCACAACGCTGTCGCGGAATTGTGCCGTCAGGACGTGGCTCTTTTAACTTTGAGTGAGGGCAACCAACAGTTGCCAGAAGGGAAAAGTTTCGCCTGCGGCCCCCAATCTGAACGCGCCTGATCGGCATGGGCACTGTTGTAAACGGGCAGGTCATTTCGGGCTTCTTTTCCGGTAGTCGCCGCGGCTGAAATACTTTTCCAGCCAGATATAAAGGCAGATGAAAAGGTAACGGCTGCCCATCTCGCGCATCATCAGCTTCGCCTCGCCGGTGCGCCGGTTGCGCCAGGTGACGGGAATGACGGCCCATGAAAATCCGCGCACGATGGCCTTGAGCGGCAGTTCAACGGTGAGATTGAAGTGGGGCGAGATCAGCGGGCGACACCCGTCAATCACTTCGCGCCGGTAGGCTTTAAAAGCGTTGGTCGTGTCGTTCAGGCGGATGGCAAAGAGGATTTTGAGAAAGAAGTTGGCAATACGATTGATGACCAGCTTGATTTTGGGATAGTCAACCGTGCCGCCGCCCTTGACAAAGCGGCTGCCGAATACACAGTCCCAGCCCTTGTTCAGTTCTTCCCAGTAGCGCACCACGTCGCGGCAATCATCGGATTCGTCCGCCATCATGATGACCACGGCGTCGCCCTTCATGTGGTCGAGACCACGGACGACCGCGCGACCGAAGCCGTGCAGGTCTTCGTTTTTCACCGGAACCAGCTCGGGAAGTTTGGCTTTGATCCGGGCAAGCAGTTCCCAGGTTCGATCGGTGCTGCCATCGTCAACGACGATAATCTCGTGCGGCACGTTATGCAGCCGCAGTTCCAAATGAAGGTGCTCCACCGTGGAACAGATGCAGCCTTCCTCGTTGCGCGCCGGAATGACCACCGATAGTAACGAAAGCGGGCGGGATGGGGGAGTCGGATCACTCATGTGCCGTTGGGCAAATCTGGTTTTAGCTGCAACGCTGTGCTGAGACAGGCGGCGGATTCATTTGTCCTCTCAAGCCTAAATTAAATCTCCGCCAGGTCAAATAGTTAGAACTTATTTAAGTTCGATTTGATACAGTGGTTCACAAAGAGAGGCAAAACAATGATCCCGCCGTGTCCCCGTCGGCGCGGATCGCCACGACCTGTTGCCGGAAATCAAATTTCCCGCTTTGAAGTCGCCGCGCCGAATTGTTACGCTACAGCCATGTCACGCAAATCGCCGTCGGATTCGGGCCGCGGATTCAACGATGTCATCGGGGTCGCGTTGCTGGCTGCCGCATTGCTGCTGCTGGTCGCGCAGCTTTCGTTTGACCGTTACGACCTTTCGTTCTTCAAAGACCCGCACAACAAGCCGGTGCATAATTGGATCGGGACCGTGGGCGCCTATGTGGCGTGGGGTTCGTTTCTTCCGTTCGGCGTGGTGGGATATCTTTTGCCGGTGTTGTTCGCGGCGTTTGGCGTGGCGTATCTGTTGAACTTTCTGGGTTACCTGCGCGAGCGTTTGCGCTGGTCGTTGTTGTGGTCGGCGGTGTTGCTGATTTCGCTCACCGGCCTGCTTTACCTGTTGGATAGCGCTGGCTGGCTGGGAAACCTCCGCGAGGCCATTGGCTCGCAAAGTGCCGGTGGCTGGCTGGGGTTCGTGACTTACGGGCAGACGCCGCGTTACGAGTACGGCTTTTGCCTGCTCGGCAAAGTCGGCGCCATCATTGTTTATGCGACCTTGTGCCTCATCAGCCTGTTGTTCCTGACCAATTTCCGGCTCGGCGAATGGATTCGCCATTTCCTTCAAAAAGAACCCGCCGCTGCCGAACCCAAATCCGCCGATGAAACCGCACTCGAACGCCGCGCGCACGAACTCGAAAGGCAGGCGAGAAAACTTCAAGAGGAAGTCGCCCGTTCCGGCCTGGGCGCGGATTTGCAACCGGTGCCGGAACCGACCGTCCGCGATTTGAGCGTGCCGGAGGCCAAACCGGCGCCCGCTCGCGTGCGCAAAACCACTTTGCCCGAACCGTCCAAAGAGACTGAAGCCGCCAGGGAGGCTGAGCCGGCCCCACTGCGCGAAGCTGCAGCCGCCACCACCGAAGACATTCTTGGCAAGAAAACGGAAGCCGTGGAAAAACCCGGCAAAGCCAAGATCGAAACGCCGGTCGCGGAAAAAACTGAGGTAGAGAAATCCGATGGTGAAAAAGCGGAACCGGCCGTTCACATCGCCGATGGTTCCGTGCCGCCTGCTGCCAAATCAAAGGCCGCTCCCAAAAAACGGAAGCCGCTCTCAGTCGCCGCGACGCCCATCATCGGCAATTATCAGTTGCCGCCGCTGGATTTTCTCCAGCACCCGGACCTGACCGTAAAGCCCACGGAGTCCAAGGAGGAATTGATGGCCAACGCGCGGCTCATGCAGCAGACGCTCGCACAGTTCGAGATTGAAGTTTCGCTCGGCGACATCACCAAAGGCCCGACCATCACGCGTTACGAATTTCATCCGGCGCCGGGCGTGAAACTCGAAAAAATCACCGCCCTCTCAAACAACATCGCGGCCGCTGTCAAAGCCGAGCGCATTCACATCCTCGCGCCCGTCCCCGGCAAAAGCTCCGTCGGTGTCGAAGTGCCCAACCCGGTCAAGTCCAAGGTCATCGTGCGCGACATGTTTGAATCCGAGGAATGGCGCAACAGCAAGGCCAAGATTCCCATTGCGCTGGGCAAGGACGTTTATGGCCATCCCATCGTGGCCGACCTCGACGAGATGCCGCATCTGCTCATCGCCGGCAGCACGGGTTCCGGCAAATCCGTTTGCATCAACGCCATCATCACGTCGCTGCTTTATCGTTTCTCGCCGGACCAGCTCCGGTTCGTGATGATTGATCCCAAGGTCGTCGAGCTTCAGCATTACAACACGCTGCCGCACCTCGTCGTGCCCGTCGTGACCGACCCCAAGAAAGTCATCCTCGCGTTGCGCTGGGTCGTGAATGAAATGGAAAAGCGCTACCAGATTTTCGCGCGCGTCGGCGTGCGCAACATCAACTCGTTCAATTCGCGCCCGAAAAACAAGCCGTTGCCGGAGACCGAACCCGAATTGCCGCTTACCGCCAAACGGGAAAAAGTCGAGCCGGGCGCGGAAGGATTCGCCGTCGAAGTGGACGAGGAAATTGTCGTGCCGCGTGAAGAAGACATCGTCATTCCCGAAAGGCTGAGCTACATCGTCGTCATCATTGACGAGCTGGCGGACCTGATGCTCGTGGCGCCCGCCGACGTGGAAATGGCCATCGCGCGCATCACGCAAATGGCGCGCGCGGCGGGCATTCATTGCATTGTTGCCACGCAGCGGCCGAGCGTGGACGTCATCACCGGCGTCATCAAGGCGAACATCACCGCGCGTATCGCGTTCCAATGCGCGTCGCGGGTGGACTCGCGCACGATTCTCGACGCGATGGGCGCGGACAAATTGCTCGGCAAAGGCGACATGCTTTATCTGCCGCCCGGCTCGGCGAAATTGATTCGCGCGCAGGGCGCATTGATCACCGACCAGGAAATCAACAGCATCGTCGGGTTCATCGCCAAGCAGGGCAAACCGAACTACGACGTGGAAATTCACCGGCAACTCTCCCAGCCCGCCGCCAGTTTCGGGAACGAAACCGGCATAGACGAGGACGAGGAATTGATTCAGCAGTGCATCGAAGTCATTCGCAGCGAGCAAAAGGCGAGCGTTTCGTTGATGCAACGGCGCCTGCGTCTCGGTTACACGCGCGCCGCGCGCATCATGGACGAACTGGAAAGCCGGGGCATCGTCGGTCCCAGCAAAGGCGCCGAGCCGCGCGACATCCTGATTGATCTCGATGGCGGCGGCGCCGATGGCGGCGGGCAACAGGCGGTGTAAATTCATTTGGCCACGGATGAAAACGGATTTTCCCGCCCGCCCAGCCAGCTCCGCATGAAACAATTTCTGGTGACGGTGCCCCGCAACCTCATTGGCTGCTTCAAGGGCCGGAGGATCGTCTGGCATATCATTGCCATCCTGCTCACTTTCATCCTCGTCTCGTCCGGCTTCGACTGGCGCTATTTCCTCGCCACCCGCAATCCGATGATTCGTTCATGGATGTTTCCCGCCGTCGTGATTGGCGGACTGCTGCCCCTCGCCTTGCCGCTGATACTTTTTACACTCGGCATCATTGCCAGAAATGGCAGGGCCATTTTGACCGGTTGGGCCATCAGTCAGGCTGAACTCCTCGGCGCGTTTGTCGCCGCCGCCTACAAGGCGGTTACGGGTCGCGTCCATCCTTCGCACGGCGTCGGCGCGGACATAAGTCATGTCTTCCACTTCGGCTTTCTGCGCGGCGGGGTCTTCTGGGGCTGGCCGTCGTCGCATGCCACCATCGCTTTCGCCATGGCCGTGACGGTGTTCACGCTCTGTCCGAAACAACGTTGGCTGGGTTTGGTGGCGATCCTCTACGCTTTCTATGTCGGCATTGGTGTCTCCCTGACCATCCATTGGTTCTCGGATTTCGCGGCCGGAGCGATCATTGGCTCGGTCATCGGAGCGGTGGTCGGGAAAAGTTTTGGTTCAGACGAGAAGCCGTTTGATTAAAACTGGGAGGGCTGCCGTGTCGGCGGCCCTGAATTTTGGGGACGGCGACACGCCGTCCCTCCCAGATTTATTTCAACGGATACTGCCAGACCCAGTCGCCTTTTCCACGGTCTTCCGAGTCGTCCGGCTTTGACACGATCTGCCCGCCATCGTCCGTTTCATTCCAGCCGACCGAATAGAGCAGAAATTTGCCACCAGCGGTGCGGTGATAATGCAACGGCTGGCCGCCGATGATGTCGTGCGGCAGTTTTTCGATGAATTGCGATACGAGCGCGTCAAGCGTTTCGGGATATTCGCCATGCGCGAGCCGATAGCGTTCCAGCGCGCAGACAATCTGCGCTTCATTCGCGAGCGTTTGGTTGTGAGCGAGCACTTGTGTGGCTTTAGTCAGGTTGGGCAGAAATGTTACATTGAGAAAGGAATATGGATTCCATTTGTTGAGAGAATGAATGCGTTTTTCCCGTTCAATGGTTGCGCTTGGGAAAATAAGTTGACCCGCCGGATCATAGCTTTGAATGTCTCTTTGCATCGTTGTCGCATGGACAACCATGTTCTGGTAAACCCAGCCTCGCGGAGCAAAAGAAAGAAACACAAATTCGGGGTCTTTTAACCTTTGGAAAAGATTGGTAGAACCGCCAGTCCAAAGAAGTTTTTGATCGGCAAGTTCCCGTGGTGGCGTGTTGAGCATCGTAAAAGAATCCGCTGCTATCTCATCCTCGAAGGCTTCCAGAACAACTGGAGGCAGGTTGATTTCCTTGAATTGTTTCTGCAATGCGGCCAGTTGCGGCTCTTGCCAGGCGTTTTTCCGCAAGCCATCCGCCGTCGTTTCAACATAAAGTCCGGTGATGGCCACGTTGATCATCGCGGCAACCAACGTCATCGGCTTGCCGGCTGGCGCGGCTTCAAGCACGCGGCGGGAATCATTGAGCAAAGTGATTTCATGCAGCGCCTTTTCCGGCTGGCCGAGCAACAAATAACATTTTGTCCGTTGTGCGAGCACCTGCGCGACGGACCTCATGTTGACAAAATGAGGAATTGGCATGTCAAGCGGCTGCGAATAATTGCCATCCATTCGCGCATACGGCCGCGTGAGCGCGTTGCGCATCAAATCAAAGTCCGGCTGAAACTGGTCGCTCCAGGCCAGAAAGTTTGCGGCGGCGGCTTTATTCGTAATGACGACGGTTTTCTCCACGTTCGTCATGAGAATCATCAGTTCATTTGTGGTGGCGTGCAGGTTTTTGACGAACCATTCCTGCATTTTCGGCGCCTTGAAAAAATTCTGGTCATCCGGCACCGATGGTGGAATGAATTTGTCCCATTCCAGCACCGTGCCTTTGGCTTCGAATTCGTGCTTGCAGTTTTCCCACGCGTGTTTGCCCCGCCAGTCCTCCTCGGCGTAGAAAATGGCGATCAGCGTGGCGAAAACGGCCAGGCCAATCAAAATCCGGCGCAGAATCCGCCAGCCCGATTTGTATTTTGGTGTTTCGTTCATATCGTTTTCATTTCGTAGGAGTCGAGGTGACGAGACTCTGACTTTTCTTTTTTAATCAGAGACTCCTTACGTCGTCTCCTACGGCTTTCACGTGATCAAAATCTCGATTCGTCCTTCGCTTCTGGGTTGCGGCAAAAATGGTTTCGGCGGTTCGACGGCTTGCGGTTCGTTCGGACCAATCAGCTCGGCCAGCAATTTTTCCTGCTGCCGGAATGTCAGAATCATTTCCGGCGAGGGCGGCGGCAATTTTCGCGCGGCCAGTTCCGATTTGTCCCGCTGCGAAGCATTGAAGATGAAAAGCGTAATCCACACCGCGGCCAGGGCCGCCCAGGTCCGGCGGCAAGGCCAGACCAGTTCCCGAAACGAAAGCCGGATGACACTTGCCAGTGCAGCCGCGAATGTCAATTCGCGGACAGGTTGTTTCCGCCGATTGACATCGGCGGCTGCTTTCACGGCCTCCCGCCGGATGGCGTCGAGTTTGGGTTCAACGGTGCGATGTCGTGCCAACAAAATTTCACGCGGCGTTTTCATGATTGGTCAGGTTTCTTTTCAACGCAGAGAACACAAAGAACGCAGAGAATCGCAGAGGTTGAAACATTGGATTCAGCAAATGCCCTTTTCTGCTCCGCGCATCTCCGCGCTCTCCGCGCCTCTGCGTTAAAATTGAACGTAGCTGGAGTTTCATGTGCCTGGTTCTTTCAGCAATTTTCGGAGTGCTTTCTTGGCGTAGTGCAACCTGGACTTCACCGTGCCGATTTGCGCGCCGGTGATGCCGGCGATTTCTTCGAGCGAAAAATCCTCGACAAAATGCAGCAGCAACATCGAGCGTTGCGGCAGCGGCAGTTGGTTCAGCAATTGCATAAACGCGGCTTCCTGTTCCCGCCGGATGAGCAAGTCGTCCGGGCTGTTTTCAAATTCGTCCGGCACACCGGAAATTTCATCGAGCAACATTTCTTCGTTATTTTGTTTCCGCCAGCGCTGGACGCATTTCTGATGGGCGATGCCGAAGAGCCAGCTTCCGAATTTTGCGTCGTCGCGCAGGCCGCCGATGTGCCGGACGGCGGCGATGAACGTTTCCTGCACGAGGTCGAGACTCGTCTGTTCGTCATGCACCAGTTCAAAAACATAGACATACAAGGGCAGTTGGTAGCGTCGAAAGAGAGCGTCCCAAGCCTCCGGTTCTCCGGCTTTGGCCTGTAGCACGGGCAGTTGTTCGCGTTCAGCCACTACCAGCATTTACACAGAGTGGAATGCGCAAAGCGAGAAAAGGTTCAACCGGCTCAAAAGGACTGAAAAATGGCAAAAATTGGCCTCTTTCGTGCTATTTGGATTGCTAAATTGCTTAAAACCTTTGAATAATATGGCCATGTCAACGGTCGCCGAACAACTCCGGGTTGCACGCGAAGCCCGGAAACTCACGATCCAACAGGTTGCGGACGTCACGAAAATCCGCACCGACCACATCCGCGCGCTGGAAGAGGGGAATTTCAATTTGTTTTCCGCGCCGATTTACATTCGCGGCTCGGTGAAAAATTACGCCACGCTGCTCAAACTCGATGTGCCGCAAATCATGGCCGTGCTCACCGACGAGCTGGGTCGGACGGAAAAATTCAGCGAGCCGCCGCCGTTGACTGAAGTGTCGAACACGCCGCTCGACCGGCTGATGTTTCTGCTCTCGAAATTGAATTGGAAGGTCGGGGTGGCCGGCACCACCGTTTTGGGAATTGCTTTGGTTGTTTTCTTCGTCGGTTTTGCCTGGCGGCACCATAAACGGAGTGACCCGCTGGCGGGTTTGCAACCCGCGGTTTATCAATCGGCGAATTCCGGCCAGACGCTGCCTCTAACATCCCATCGCTGAAAATTTTTCGGAGGGACGGGCTCTGCGAGTCCCAAACTTTATCACTGAAGGAATCAGGGACTCGTGACCACAATCCGTGCAGCGGACGTTATTTCCTGGGGAAACTGATTTGTGGCGGGCTTGGGAAACCAAACTCGTCCCTCCGATTTTGTCGCCTTCAAGCATCATTCAAATAAATCGCGCGGTTGCGCCACAGATAAATCAGGCCGGACGCTGCGGTCAGCGCGACTGTCACCCAAAGCATGATTTCCGCAAACCCAACCACCCACGGCGTAAAAATGCCCTGCAGCCACAGCGGCCATTCGTGACAAGCTTCCACGACCAGCAACGCATTGATGGCCACGATTTGCGAAACGGTCTTGTGTTTTCCGAATTTTTCGGCGGCCAGCACGATGTTTTTTGACGCCGCCAGCAGCCGCAAGCCGGTAATGGCCAGTTCGCGCGCGACGATGATGACGACCATCCAGGCGGCGACCTTGACCGGTGCGTCCGGTTTCAGGCGCGTGCTCTCGACAAACGCAATGAACGCCGAGCAGGTCATGATTTTGTCCGCCAGCGGATCCATCAAAATGCCGAAATTGGTGATGAGACCGCGGCTGCGAGCGATGCGGCCGTCGAGAAAATCCGTGATACCCGCCGCGCCGAAAAAAATCAATGCCAGCGTGTTCCGGAATGGAATTGACCAGGGCCAAAACAGCGCCCAAAGAAAAACCACCGTCAGCGCAAAACGCGAAACCGTCAGCTTGTTCGGCAAATTCATTTCTTGAGATTGTAGGAGACGACGTGAGGTGTCTCACTTAAAAAATATTTGAGCTTCGTCACCCCGGCTCCTGCAAGATCAGGTTCACGCCCCGAACTTGTCGAACATCTTCGCATTCGCCTGCATCAGGCGGATGAGATATTTCGCCGCAAACACGCCGAGCGAGCCGCTGTTGGCGCCGGTTTCCGTGAAACGTTCCAGTTTGTCCGAACCGCTCAACGCCGAGGTCAGCAGCACCGGTTGCGGGTGCCACGAATGGCCCTTGACCGCCACGGGTGTCGAATGGTCGCCGGTGATGGCGAGCACGTCGGGCTTTTTCCTCAACAAAATCGGCAGCGCGGCGTCAAAATCCTCGATCGCCTTCATCTTCGCCATAAAGTTGCCGTCCTCACCCGCCTTGTCGGTGTATTTATAATGGATGAAGAAAAAGTCGAAATTGTCGTATTCCTTGAGATAGCGCTCGAATTGTTCGGCGATGGTCGCCGGACCTTCAATTTTTTTCATGCCGACAAGTTGCGCCAGGCCCTTGTACATGGGATAAACCGCCAGGCACGCGGGTTTCAATTTGTAACGCTCCTCGAACAGCGGAATGTGCGGCTTATGTGCAATGCCACGCATGAGAAAACCGTTCGCGGGCTTTTCCTTCGCGATGATCGGCAGCGCGGCCTTGTAAAAATCGGCGATGAGCGCCGCCATCTTTTTCTGGCCGGCGTTTTTTTCATCGCGTGGCTTCACGATGGGAATGGCAAAACCTTCGCGGTTCGGGTCGGCGTCCGTGAGCGGACCTTCCAGCCCCTTGCCGCGAAACACGACGACAAAACGATGTTCCTTGCCCGCCTTGATGATGATTTCCGTGTCGCCGATTTTTTTGATTTTGGCGGCGAGCATGGCGCACAGTTTCTCGCAAGTTTCCGTCGGAATGCGTCCGGCGCGGCGGTCGGTGACAATGCCCTTGCCGTCAACCGTGGCGAAATTGGCGCGGGCGCAAACGTCGCCGGGCTTGAGTTCCATGCCCAGGCCAAGCGCTTCAATGACACCGCGGCCGACCTGGAATTCCAGCGGGTCATAGCCGAACAAGCCGAGATGACCGGGCCCGCTCCCGGGCGTGATGCCGGGCGCAACCGGAATCATGCGGCCCTGGGCGGAGTCCTTGGCAATCTTGTCCAGGTTCGGCGTCGTAGCCGCCTCCAGCGGCGTCAGGTAATTTTGTTCCTTCGTGGCGATGTCGCCGAGGCCGTCGAGCACGACGAGGGCAAGCTTGGTGTTGGTTTTGAGTGTCAGTTCGGAATAAAACGCGTCCAAATTCATCCGTCCATTCTGCAACAAGCGCGCCGAAGCGCAATTCGATTCCGTTTTGTATCGGAGCGCGGACAGCTTGTGAAATGATTTTGAACGGGCGATGTGGGCAAAGCGACTTGCCAAAAACAAATTTTGCCGGATAATAAAACCATGAGCAAGACGCTGCATGAAATCGAAGAGGCGATTGAGACATTGCCCCTGCCGGAGCGGCTTCGGCTCTACAAGGACATGCCGCAATTGATCGGCCGCAGTGCCGAAGACCTCGACTGGCAACGGTTGGGGCTGGAGAATTTTTTCCACGACGATTCGCCGGAAGACAGCGTTTATGACAACCTTTAAGGCTGGCGACGTTGTATCAGTCGAATTTCCCTTTTCCGATTTTCAAAACTTCAAGCGGCGTCCCGGCCTGGTGCTCGTCGGCGGCGAGGCCGATTTGCTGGTGGCGCGCCTTACCACGCATCCGCCGCGCGAACCTTCCGACGTTGCGCTGGAACGCTGGTCTGAAATCGGTTTGCCGCGCGCGTCCACCGTCCGCCTGACGAAACTCGCCGCGATTGACCGCCGGCTGGTGCATCACAAAATCGGACGCTTGCATCCCAATGACGCCCGCGCCGTGTTGCAGGCGTGGCAACAAATGACAACCACGCTTGCCGCGGAATTGCCGAAATAATTATTGAAAGCCCGTCAGGGCTGACATCTTTGTAGCCCAGCAATTCCAATTGAGAAAAGCTCCGTCAGGAGCGGCATCGTCGGGAAATTTGCGCGGAATATGATATTGCGAACACGATTAAATTTGATAGCCTGACCGCAACTGCCGAAAATGGCAAGATATGCGTTCTTTCAATTGCATCGCTTCCAACTGGAGATCCGCCTAAATTCCGGTCTTATTATACGTCACTAAAACCGTCGCCTCAAAAACCGTCAGACCTTCTCGCAGGTTTTACAGATACTTGGCAAACGCAAATAGAAGCTCCGGCACTTCAGCCGAAACGAGAAATAATTCCTGAAGCTGATTTGGTGGTTGGGGCTGCAGCCACGACGAAAATTACAATTACAGCGCGAATTTTTGCAGATAGCTTACCCGAACCGGTTACACGCAAATTAACAATTTTGTTAAATGTAAAAAAAGTTGAGCTCAAGTCTAGTGACATAATAGATGCGATGGCTGACCGTGGAGCAACGGGTGTTCAATCTGAAAAAGAATAATTTTGAAGCAGGAATTTTCTTAATGGTTATATTTTAGAAGCTTTCAAAAATCACCGTCAACACGCGAAATTTTCTCGCCCGCAAATCATTTTGCCGGTTTAATTTCCGTGCATGAAACAAAAAGCCTACGCTGCCGCCGGCGTTGACATTGATCTGGGCAACCAGGTCAAATCCACCCTGCCGCAACTGCTCGCGTCCACCCATCGCCACGAGGTGCTCGGCAAGGTCGGCGGCTTCGGCGGCCTCTTTGCGCTCGACGTGAAAAAATATCGCGAGCCGGTGCTCGTGTCGTCCGTGGACGGCGTCGGCACCAAGCTCAAGATCGCCTTCGCGATGGACCGGCACGACACCATCGGCGCCGACCTCGTGAACCATTGCGTCAACGACATCGCCGTGCTGGGCGCCGAACCGCTGTTCTTCCTCGATTACCTCGGCACCGGCAAACTGGAACCGCACGTTTTCACCGACATCGTCAAGGGCTTCGCGCACGCCTGCGCGGAAAATCATTGCGCGCTCATCGGCGGCGAGACGGCGCAAATGCCTGGCTTTTACAAGCCCGGTGAATACGACGTGAGCGGCACGATCGTCGGCGTGGTCGAAAAATCCAAAATGCTCAACGGCCAGAAAACCGTCAGGCCAGGGGACGCCGTCATCGGCATCGCATCGAGCGGCCTGCACACGAACGGCTATTCGCTCGCGCGCAAAATTTTCTTCGAGCAACTGAAGCTCAAACCGAAGAGCCGCGTGCCGGAGTTGAAAAACACCGTCGGCGACGAGTTGTTGAAAGTCCACGTCAGCTACGGACCGCTGGTGCAGAAGCTGATCAAACGCTTCAACATCCCGTCACTTGTCACTCGTCACTCGTCACCGCCCGTCAGGGCTTTCGCTCACATCACGGGCGGCGGGTTTGTGGACAACATCCCGCGCGTGCTGCCGAAGAATTGCGACGTGGTCATCCACAAAGGTTCGTGGGACATGCTGCCGATATTCAAGATGATCGAGGCCAAAAGCGGTGTGCCGGATGCGGAGCTTTACCAGGTCTTCAACATGGGCATCGGCATGGTGAGTATAGTCGCGGCGGACAATGCGGACGCGGTCTTGAAATTCATCCGTGCGCAAAAGCACAAGGCGTGGCTGATTGGTGAAGTCGTAAAAGGGAACGGCGAAGCGAAGGTCGTTTGATCGTTCTCCGAAGTTGTAGCAGCCGACGTGAGGAGGCTCGTTATTTACGATATACGATTTACGCCATGCAAGGTTTGAAGCGGACGCGTAAATCGTCAATCGCAAATCGTAAATCCTCAGTAGCTCATCCGGTCCAGCTTCACCTTGCCGCGGAAGATCCAGTAGATGCAGACGGTGTAGGCAATCACCACCGGCACGCCGATGCCCGCAATGACGAGCATGATGCCCAGCGTCTTGGGCGAGGAGGAGGCGTTGTAAATCGTCAGGCTGTTGCCGGGATTGGGCAGGCTGTAAACCAGGTTCGGGAAAATGTCCACGGCGAACAGGGTCATCAGCGTGATGATCGCCGCGCACGACGACAAAAACGCGCGCCAGTCGCGGCCGTGATGGAATTCGCGCGGGATGTTGGCGATGGACAGCATGTTCGCCAGCGCGATGCTGAAGAGCCACGGATTTTCGCGCACGCGCGCGGACAGGTGCGGCACGTAAAGCAGCGTGGCCATCGTGAGCGTCACGGCGCAAATCACGAAAAAGATGATGCTGCGCATGGCCCAGACGCGGAGTTTGTCGTGCAGCGCGCCCTCGGTTTTCATCACGCCGTAAATCGCGCCGTGCATCATGAACAACGCCACCGTCGTGACGCCGACCAGCACCGGATACGGTTTCAGCAGGCTGAGGAATGTCCCGGCGAATTCACCGCGGTCATCAATGGGGACGCCCCAGGCGATGTTGCCCAGCGCCACGCCGATGAGCAGGCTCGAAAGGATGCTGCCGGCAGAAAAACCCACATCCCACATTTGCCGCCACCAGTGCATCGGCTGTTTGCTGCGGAATTCAATGGCCACCGCGCGGAAAATCAGCGCGACGAGCAACAGTATGAACGCAAGATAAAAACCGGAAAACACCGTCGCATACACATTCGGAAACGCCGCGAACAGCGCGCCGCCGCCGGTGACGAGCCAGACTTCGTTGCCGTCCCAGACCGGGCCGATGGCGTTGAGCAGTGTGCGGCGCTCCGCGTCGTCTTTGGTGAACAAATGCAGCGCGCCGATGCCGAGGTCGAAGCCGTCGAGCATCGCGTAGCCGGTGAACAGCACACCGACGAGGATGAACCAGATGGTGTTGAGATCAAAGTTCATGGCTGAAAAAATGGAGTGATGGAGTAATGGAGAGGTGGGATGCCGAAGTAGTTAAATCAACACTCCAACACTCCAACACTCCGTTTCCGCATTCGTGTTTATTCGTTTCCATTCCTGGTTAATTTCGCGTGGGCAGGGCCAGTTTGCCGGACGGGATGAGGTCGGCGTCATCCGGGCCGTGCTGGATTTTGTCGTTGAGCAGGTAGATAAACACTGCGAACAGCAGAAAATAAATGAACGTGAACAGAATCAGCGACGTCAGCACCACATTGGCTTTCACAACCTCCGACAACCCCGCCGGCGTGCGCATCAGATGATAGACAATCCACGGTTGCCGGCCGACTTCGGCGGCGAACCAGCCGAGTTGGTTGGCGATTTGCGGGCCGAGCACGGAAAACACGAGGATCCACAGCAGCCAGCGTCGTTCATGCAGCGAACCGCGGCGGAAATAAAGAAATCCCAGCGCGGCAATGGCAATCATCGCAAAACCAATGCCCACCATGCCATGGAAAAACAGGAATGAGGCTTGGACGGGCGGGCGGTCTTCCGGTGCAAAATTGTTCAGGCCTTTCACGGTCGCGTGCGTGTCGCTGAACGCCAGATAACTCAGCATTCCCGGCACCTGGACGCCGGTGATTTTTTCGTTTTGTTCATCCACCCAGCCGATGAGCGTCAGCGGCGCGTTCGAGGTTGTGTTGTAAAGTCCCTCAAACGCGGCAAGCTTCTCCGGCTGATTTTTTGCCACGCCGCGCGCGCTGAAGTCGCCGCTGACCAGTTGCAGCAGCGAAGCCGCCAGCGCGACGGTCAAACCAACCCGCAACGATGCACGCGCAAAATCCAGATGCCGTTTCTTCAGCAGGTACCACGCGCTCACGCTCACCACGAGAAACGCGCCCGCCTGCCACGCGCCGCACAACGTGTGGAACAAACGATCCATCGAGGACGGATTAAAGACCAGTTGCCAGAAATCGGTGATTTCTGCCCGCGCCTTCATGCCTTCGCCGACAATGTGATAGCCTGCGGGCGTCTGCATCCAGGAATTGGCGACGACGATCCAGATGGCGCTGAAATGCGCGCCCAGGCAAACCATGCACGTCGAAAAAAAGTGCATTTTACGACTCACCTTGTCCCAGCCAAACAACAGCACGGCGAGAAAGCCGGATTCCAGGAAAAACGCGAAGATACCTTCCGCCGCCAGCGCGCTGCCAAACACGTCGCCGACATAACGCGAATACGTCGCCCAATTTGTGCCGAATTCAAACTCCATCACGATGCCCGTGGCCACGCCGATGGCGAACGTAAGCGCGAACACTTTTGTCCAGAAGCGCGCCATCTGATGGTAAACCGGGTTTTTGGTTTTAAGCCACAATCCCTCCATGCAGACGAGCAGGACGCCGAGACCGATGCTCAATGGCGGGTAAATGTAGTGAAACGCGATAGTCGCCCCAAATTGGATGCGTGACAGCATCAATACGTCCATAGCAGTGCCCTTGATAACGTTTTGAAAAGCCGGGGTCAATGCCCGGATTGGCCCCGGGTTATGACGGTAGATTTTCGGGAGTGGATTTTGCGGCAGGATCCACCGGTTCGTGCGCCTTGCGACCGTGGATCCGCTCATAAGCCCGGCAGAACGGGCACGCGCCCCGCTCGATTTTGGTCACAAACCAAAATGCCGTCCCGCACTGCTGGCGGCGGGCCTGTTTGCAGACCGGGCAGTGCAGGCAAACCCTGGCCAGCATCACGTCAATCCGGGTTTTCATCCTGGCAGGCATTTTATTCCGTTTCGTTTATGGTGTTGATGCGCGTCCAGCTTGTGGCGGCGGCGCCGAACGGTCAAGAGGGTTGAAAGTGGTGCGGTATCCTGTCTTCGCATTGCTTCGACACGGCAGGCCGCGTAATCTGCGGGCAACATTTTCATGAAACTTCTCGTCATCGGTTCGGGCGGACGCGAACACGCGCTGGTCTGGAAACTGGCCCAATCGCCGCATGTCACCCAACTGTGGTGCGCGCCGGGCAATGCCGGCATCGCGCAGGAACGGCTCGCGAAAAATCGGGCGCCGGTCGAATGCGCCGGTCCCGGCGCGGAAGATTTGCCGAAACTGCTCGCGTTTGCGCAGGAAAAGAAAGCCGACCTAACCGTGGTCGGCCCGGACAATCCGCTCGCGCTCGGCATCGTGGATTTATTTCAGAAAAACGGGCTGCGGATCTGGGGACCGAACCAAAAAGCCGCGCAGTTCGAGTCTTCGAAAGTTTTTTCCCAAAATTTCATGGAGAAATACGGCATCCCGACTGCACGCGCCGGAACGTTTACGGTGGCAGGGCCTGCAAAGGCCTTCGCGGCTTCGCTGGATGGCAAATGCGCGGTGAAAGCCGATGGTCTGGCGCTCGGCAAAGGCGTTTTGATTTGTGCCAGCGTGGCGGAAGCGACCCGGGCGATTGACGAAATCCTCGTCAGCAAGGCCTTCGGCGCAGCGGGCGCAAAAATCGTCGTCCAGGAATTTCTGGAAGGCATGGAAATTTCGCTGCACGCTTTGTGCGACGGCAGGACCGCAACACTTTTTCCGACTTCTCAGGACCACAAGCGTGCTCACGATGGGGATACAGGTTTGAACACCGGTGGAATGGGAACGTATTCGCCCACGCCGTTTCTCAGTGATGCCGAGTTGAAAAAAGTGGGCGAACAAATTCTCAATCCGTGGCTGAAAGGCTGCGCGGCGGAGGGAATTGATTTTCATGGAATTTTGTATCCGGGCGTCATGCTGACAAAAACCGGCCCGAAAGTTTTGGAATTCAACGCGCGATTCGGCGATCCCGAAACGCAGGTCTATCTGACACGGCTGGAGAACGATCTCGTCGAACTGCTCGATGCCAGCGTGAGCGGGACACTCGACAAAATCGAAATGAAGTGGAGCCCGACGGCAAGTGTTTGCGTAGTGATGGCCAGTGGTGGTTATCCGGGCAGCTATGCGAAAGGCAAACCAATCCTTGGCCTGGCAGAGGCGGCGAAATTGCCGAACACGAAGGTTTTTCACGCTGGGACGGCGAAGTCCGGTGGACAAATCGTCACGAATGGCGGTCGTGTGCTGGGTGTGACGGCTTGGGCGAAGGATTTGCGCGCGGCGCAAGCGGCGGCCTATGCTGCCGTGGAGAAAATCCATTTCGACGGCTCGCATTTCCGCCGCGACATTGCGGCGAAGGCGTTTTAACGCAAAGCCGTTATGCAACGAAGGAAAATGGGGAGCGCGCCCGCCTCGGGTGCGCTTCGACGCGCCTCGCGTCGAAGATTTTCACACAAACATGCAGCGGACGAGGCGTCCGTTGCGACACGTGAGGGCGCGTGTGCTCCCGGAAGAAAATCCATTTTGATGGTGCACACTTCCGACACGACATCGCGCGAATAAACTTTGTAAAGTGCTATCGCGCGTCAATCCGAAAACCCTTCGCCCATATATTCGCGCAAAACCTTCCACTGACCATCATTTTTTTTCATTACGTTAATGGAAGAGGATTTCTCTATCGTGCCATTTTCAGATTGTATTTCAAGTTCGACTTGAAGCTCAACTTGGTCATCAGCAATAGGAACACTGTTAAGAATCTGAAACCCCGTCCACTGTTTTGTTTGGTCTCTGAGAAATTGAGACCGCTCGTCATCCGTCTCGCCTTTGATATAGTCGTTTTGTAGTTGCCGTATCGTATTGGTGCCGGTTAATCCGGCCAGCCAGTTTTTTTCATCACCCTGGCTTTTGGCCCACAAAAGGGATTCCAGCGCGGCTTCAGGCGTGTCATATCCGGCAAATCCCCATGATTCTCTTGGAAATTTTAGCTGATTGGTTGAGTTTCGCGAATTGTTCGCTGCTGCTGCGCTCCGCCAACTCTCAAGCCTTTTCCCAAGTTCGTTCTTTTGCTGCCGGAGCACGCCTACTTCACCGCGTAATTTCAGGAGTTCGGTGGAATTGCTTTTTGTTTCTGCCATTTCACCCGCCAACATCGCCAGCCGGTTTGTCGCCTTGTCACGCTCGTGTTGCAGTCGCTGAATTTGTTCGGCCAACGGCGCTTCTTGTTGCTGGAGGGCTTGAACTTGGCTTCGCAGCGTTGAGGCTTGGCGTGCTTCGTAAATTCCCCCTCCGGCGACGACGGCGAGCGTGGTGGTGATGAGAGCTTTTTGTAATGTGATCATGGCAACGGTTTTGATGGCGGTTGTGGTCGTGGTGGTAGCGATGGTTGTTCCGGCAAGAACGGCGGCGGTTGAAATCGTTACGGCCAAACCGACAGGCGCGGCTTGGACGGCGTTGGCGGAGATGACGACGACGAGTCCGCTCGCGCCGATGGCGACGCCGCGTTTCGAAAGGAATTCGCGCAGGTGCTCCACGGCGCGGCTGACACGCTTCTGCGCGGCGTCTTCGCTCGTGCCGAGGGTTTGCGCCATCTCGCTCGCGGATTTGCGCTCAAAGTAACGCAGTAACAGCGCGTCTCGATCCGCGTCGCTCAACTCGCCCAGTGCCGCGTCGAGTTGCGGAGCGATGTGTTCCCAAGCGGCGTCGGGTTCGGTGGCAAGCAATTCGTTCATGGCGGCGGCCTCCTGTTCGCGCGCGCGACGGCGCACCTCGGAGCGGACGGTGTTGGCCGCGAGGTTTTGCGCCGTGCGATGCAGCCAGCCGGACAAGACAGGGCGGTCCGTGAGTTGCCGCGCATTTTGCGCGAAAGCCACAAACACACCTTGCGTTACGTCCTCGGCCAGATGTGTGTCGCGGACCATTCGCAACGCGGCGGAATAGACGAAATCAACGTGCCGGCGCACGAGTTCGGCAAACGCCGTTTCCGACCGGGACTCGGCGTAATCGCGCAAAAGCTGTTGGTCGGCCAGACTGTTCACTCACAGAATAGTGACCGCCGACGCTCAAATCGGACAGGGAAAGGAGAAAGCCCATTTCGCCGGCGCGCAGTTCCCTGCTGCGCCGCGGCGAAGGAGTCATAACCTCGGGCGTCCTCGAATGGCATTTGGGTTGACGGCTGACGTCTCCGCTGCCGCGCCGGCCCACGCCACCTACTTTGCCGCGCCATCCTTCGGCTCGGCGGTGTCGCGCTTGACCTGCCACGGCGTGGAAGCAAAGTAATTGCCATTTGTCTCAATGACTATTTTCCCCGTGATGGTATCGCCGCTAAACGTGCCGCTGCAGGTTTCGGTAACGATCATTCCCTTGGGACGGCTGGCCTCGTGACGAGTCTGAAACGACACTTGATCGCCTTTAACCATGCCGTTCGTGATGGCGAGCGGACCGTTGTGCTTGAGGACCGTGCCCGTCAGGGCCTCGCCTTGAAGCTTGAAGGTGAAGGTCGTCTGGCTGGGCGGGTTGGTTTGCTTCCACTTGCCGGTGGGGTCCGGCTTCGCGTCTTGGGCGCGAACCAAGCCGCCGAGCGCGAGGATGAGGCACAGAGTTGATAATTTGCGTTTCATACGGTTGATAGGTTTGCGGTTGTTTTCGTTTGATGTTTTATAAAGGAAAAGTGTCTTTCGTTAGTCAGGGCTGGGGATGTTTTGATTGCAACCATAGCAGCGCGTCCACCTCACCGTAAAGTTTCTTGCGTTCAAAGTAACTGGCCAGTTCGGTTTCGTTGAGAGTCGGGAGCACCTGGTCTCGGGTGTTGAGTACTTCGCGCGTGTCCTGCTTTTGCCGGTCCAACTCTGCCAGCACTTCGTTTACCGGGCGGCCCAGAAAATCGTAATTCACCGCTGGGTCCAGTTGTCCCAGTATCTTTTTCTCGATCGCGATTCCCACCAGTTGATCTATCGGGCTGCCGGCCCGCAGGGTGTTGCCCAAAACCATGCCCATGGACGCCATGGAATTTGCCGAGGCGGCATCCCCTTGGGTGAGGTCTTGTTGTTGTATCTGCATCATTTGGTTCGCCAAGCCCTTTAAGGACGGGAGATACGGCTTTGGCTCGCTCGAAGGCGCCCACGCTTTGGCCGCCAACGGGGGCCAGCCGGCCAGATCACACATCTCTTCCACCGCCTGATCAGCTTGCGCGGCGTAGGTGTCGAAGGATTGCTGGTGCGTCGCTTCAGCAAGCTCCTGAATGGCCAAGTCAGGCTGTTTTGAATTGAAATAGTCCAATGCCGAAAAATACCAGGCCAGGGCGTTGTCCGGAGACGAAGCCTTGAACGCATCAATCCATTGGCGCTGCTCCCCGGGGAAAACCTTGTCGGCGATGATGGCAAACTGGACGGCAGGGGTGTTCGGGAAATTTGTAGCCGCCTCCCGCAGATAGGATTGATCCCGGCTCATTCGAAACGCCGCCAGGAGACTTTCCGCGTTGCGCTTGTTTTGCTGCAAATAAGCCTCGATTTCTTCACGCGAGAGTTCGTGATGCGAGTCGAGAAACTCACTGAGCTGTTCATACGGTGATTGGGCGACTGGCGGGTTCGTTGCGCTGGACGCCGCGACGCGCGGCGCGGGTGCGTGTTTCAGTTGCGTGACCCGGCCTGCAAGACCTTCGTTGTCGGTTTTGAGTTGCGCGATTTGCTGGCGCAAGGACTGGTTTTCCTCGCGCCGTTTTGCCTGATGTTGAACCACCAAAGGCGCCACCACACCGGCCACGACAATGGCCCCGATAATTGCGGCCTGGAGTTTTGTCATAGTCATCAATTTCAAAAGCGTGAGGGTGGTGCTGGTTCCCGCCGCCGCGGCGGCCAAGGCGGCACTCGAAATGCCGGCCGCCAAACCGGCGGGCGCGGCTTGAATGGCATTGGCGGAGATCAAAACCACGAGTCCGCCCGCGCCAACCGTCACGTTTCGTTTCGTGAAAAATTCGCGCAGCCGTTCCACGGCGCGGCTCACGCGCTTTTGCGCGGCGTCGTCGGACGTGTCGAGGGTTTGGCCGACTTCACGGAAGGATTTGTTCTCAAAATAGCGGAGCAGGACGGCGGCGCGGTCGGTTTCGTCAAGCGTGTGCATGGCTTCGTCGAGGAAAGGTTCGATATGCGTCCAATCTGCGGTCGTGGCGTTCATGGCATTCATCTCGGTGGCGATTTGTTCGCGCAACTGGCGGCGAGCTTCGCGGCGGACGACATCAATGGCGGTGCGGCGCGTGACTTGATAAAGCCAGGCCGTCAAAACGGTGTCGGGCTTCAATTTGCCGGCGTTCCGTGCGAGGTCGGTGAAGGCGGATTGGGCGACTTCCTCGGCCAGTTGCGACGAACGCACCTGGCGCAGCGCGGCGGAATAGACCAGATTCACATGGCGGTTCACCAGCGCGGTGAAGGCGTCCTGCGAGTGGTCGCGGGTGAATTGCCCCAGCAAATCCAAATCACTCGTCATCGTTTTCAATTATATCGCCGCCGCCGCCCGGAATCCGACAAAATTTCTTTGCGTTTTGACCGTAGCAGCGGACGTTAGTCCGCTCCAACTTCAATAAAACCCTGGAGAATGAGCCGACTCACGTCGGCTGCTACAGTTGAACATGCTCGCTCCTTTACTTTCGTGGTTTTGTCCCGCATTTTAAGCGCAACATGACACGACATTTTTTAAGTCTTTTCGCCCTGGCTTTGGCCGGTTTGCTGGCAACGCCCTGCGCCTGGGGCGCAGACACCACGAATCCGGCGCCGGATTTCAAGGAAGTCTATGATTTGCTGCGCACGAATCTCACGGGCGCAACGGACGATAATTTGAACCGCGCGGCGATCGCAGGCTTGCTGTCCCGGTTCCCCGGCAAGGTTTCATTGGTCGGCGACACGGCAAATGGGGCTGCGTTCCCGCCGGGCGGGACGGCATTGAGCAAATCGGCGGTCTTGGAAAATGACGTTGTGTATCTGCGCATCGGTCGTGTCGCGGGAAACCTCGCGAACGAATTGAGCGCGGCGTATCGCGCGTTGACAACCACGAATAAAGTTGCCGGCGTCGTTTTGGATTTGCGGTTCGTCGTCGGCGACGATTCCGCATCGGCGCAGGCCACGGCGAATTTGTTCGCGTCAAAAAAGATCGTCGCCGGATCGCTGGTCGTGCTGGTGAACGGCGAAACGCGCGGCGCGGCGGAAACGCTGGCGACGGCCTTGCGCAAAGCGGGTGTGGCCTTGATCATCGGCAACCCGACGGCGGGCGCGGCGGCGGCTTTCAAGGAATTCCCCCTGCGCAACGGCGAACGGCTGCGCATCGCGACGCCGCCGGCCAAATCAGGCAATGGCCCGGCGATTCCATCCGGCGGTTTGCAGCCCGACATTGCCGTGACCGTGAGCGCGGACGACGAACACGCGTTTTGGGAAAATCCCTACGCGTCACCGGCGCAGAACAACAACAGCCCCGGGGTTGCAACCAACAATTTGCTGCCGTTCGTGGATCATACCAGTGAGGCGGATTTGGTGCTGCAGAAGCAGCACGACGGGAAAATCATTGGAACGTCCGAGTTCCATACGCGGGACATGGATTTACCCGGGCCGAGATTAATCCGCAGGCCAAGCGGTGACAATGCCGGCGATGAAGATTCCGCGCCGGCGCGGGCTGCGGAACCGCAAAAGCCGGTGATTCGCGACCCGGTTTTGGCGCGCGCGGTGGATTTGATCAAGGGTCTCGCCGTCGTGCACCAGTCGCGCCACTGATTTCGGATTGACGATTCGCTTTTCACAACTCATCGTGAATCTTCGCGCGGGATGAAAACCATTCTATTCATTTGCACCGGCAACGTCTGTCGCAGCCCGATGGCCGAAGCGCTGTTCCAGCGGGCGGCGGCCGGACGCGGGGAATTCCGTGTGTTTTCGGCGGGACTCGGCGCGGTGGACGGCCAGCCGCCAACGGCACATTCGGTGACCGCGATGCGCGAGCTGGGCATTGACATTTCCGGGCAGCGCAGCCGGATGCTCACGACGGATTTGGTGCGGCAGGCGGATTACATTTTCGGCATGACGCACAGCCACGTGGACGCGATTGCGCTCCTGTATCCGCCGGTGGCCGAAAAAACCTTTTTGCTGCGCGAATTTGACGACACGCTCGAAGAATTTGAAAAAGACATCAGCGACCCGATCGGCGGCACCTATGAGGTGTATGAGAATTGCCGCGACCAAATCGAACAGGGGATCGCGTCACTTTTGAAATTTATGGAACAACACGAAATCTTGTCGGCTCCGCACGCGGCCAATCCCGTGGCGGTCACAAACTTCGCGCTCGGCGCGGACCATGGCGGTTATGAATTGAAGGAAGCGCTGAAACAACATTTGCGCCAGCGCGGCTTGAGCGTCGCGGATTTCGGCGCAAAATCGAAGGAACCGGGCGACGATTATCCCGATTTTGGCCGGCCGGTGGCACAGGCGGTTGCCGCGGGCCAGGCGGAACTCGGCCTGCTCATTTGCACGAGCGGCGTGGGCATGAGCATGACCGCCAACAAAGTGCCGGGCGCGCGCGCCGCGCTCGTCGCCGATGAACAAACCGCGGCGCTGGTGCGACAACACAACGACGCGAACATTCTTTGCCTCAGCGGCAAAAACACCCCACCGGAATTGGGCCGGAAAATTCTCGACGCGTTCATCGGCGCCAAATTCGAGGGCGGGCGCCACGAACGCCGGGTCAACAAAATGGATGTCCGGCCTGCCGCGCCGCAATTGCGTTTGCGCAACGTGGATTCCGCCGTGGCCGAATCCATCGAACATGAGCGTGTGCGCCAGCAGGAAAACATCGAATTGATCGCGTCCGAAAATTTCACCAGCCCGGCGGTACTGGAAGCGCAAGGCTCCGTGCTCACGAACAAATACGCTGAGGGCTATCCGAAGAAGCGCTGGTATGGCGGCTGCGAAAACATTGACACCATCGAGCAACTGGCCATTGATCGCGCAAAAAAACTTTTCGGCGCGGAACACGTCAACGTCCAGCCACACTCCGGCAGCCAGGCGAACATGGCCGTTTATTTCGCCGTCCTGAAGCCCGGCGACAAGATGCTCACGATGGATTTGAGCCACGGCGGACATTTGACGCATGGCAACAAGGCGAATTTCTCCGGCAAATTCTTCGAAATCGTCCACTACGGCGTGCGCAAAGACAACGAGCGGATTGATTACGACCAGCTCGCCAAAATGGCGCGCGAACACAAGCCGAAGATGATCACCGTGGGCGCCAGCGCCTATCCGCGCATCATTGATTTCAAGCGCATGGGCGAAATCGCCCGCGAAGTCGGCGCGTATCTGCTGGCCGACATTGCGCACATCGCCGGTCTCGTCGCGGTGGGAATTCATCCCAGCCCGATTCCGCACGCGGATTTCGTGACGACCACCACGCACAAAACGTTGCGCGGACCGCGCGGCGGCTTGATTTTGTGCCGCGAGAAAAACGCCAAGGAGATTGATTCCACCGTTTTCCCCGGCATCCAGGGCGGACCGTTGGAACACGTCATCGCCGGCAAGGCGGTTTGTTTCCAGGAAGCCTTGCAACCGTCGTTCAAGGCATATCAGGAACAAATCGTGAAAAATGCCAAGGCGCTGGCTGAAGGCATGAAACGCAACGGCTACCGCATCGTCAGCGGTGGCACGGACAACCATTTGATGCTGGTGGACGTGGGCGCGAAGAATGTGACCGGCAAGGACTGCCAGATTGCGCTCGACGAAGCCGGCATCACGGTGAACAAAAACACGATTCCGTTCGAAACGCGATCGCCATTCCAGGCCAGTGGCGTCCGGCTGGGCACGCCTGCCGTGACCACGCGCGGCATGAAGGAAACGGAAATGGCGGCCATTGCGGACATGATTTCCGAGGTGCTGCTGGACATCAAAAATGTGGAGGCGGCGCACAAGGTGCGTGAACGCGTGCGGGAACTGACGGCAAAATTCCCGCTGCCGTATTAAGGTTGTTGCCCCGCGTTGGCAGCAGCGAATTTCAAGGTTGCATCAAAACCACGCAACGTTCTCTCGTCACCAAAAACAATCCGCCAGCCGTCGTCAAATTGATGCAACGTCACTTGATTTTGACGAACTCGCCCGTCCTGATACTGATGCTGTTCGATCAAAGTGTCTTCATCGCCTTGAATGTTTTGTGAAACTACGGCAAAACCGGCGATGGGCGGAATGTCAGACAACATCGCATAAAGCACCCCGTCAATAGAGCCGAACTTTTGCCTGACAGATTCTGGCGCAGCAGCAAAAAGTGCTTCCGCTTGGGCTTTGGCATCAGCGTCCCAGGCAACGAGCGAGGAAAAAGCATTCTCATCATGCTGCGACATGGCCCAATTTAATGTTTGCATTGCCGCCGCAGGCGATGCGTTGCCGATGTTCGCCCAATCTGCGGCCGGCGAAAGCGGAACCGTCGGCGCATCCAGCACCGCCGGCAAGCCGGCTTCCGGTTGAGACAATCTGGCCTGATGCGTGTCCGATTGAGCCTTACCGTGATTTTCATTCTGCCGGCGCCGCCCACCCGCTTCAGCCCGAAGCCGGAGCAATTCATTCAACTGCTCATCCGAAAGCGATTGGGAATGGCCGGCCACGGCAACCCGATTTGAAAGATTTTCGTTGTCGGTTTGCAGTTGGTTTATTTGCTGGCGCAAGGATTGATTCTCCTCGCCCAATTTGATTTGAGTTTGGTGTTGAACCACCAAGGTTGTCGCCGCGCCAGCCACGATGAGCGCGCTGATGCCGAGTTTGAGTTTTGTCGCTGTCATAAGTTTTAAAAGGGTGAATGTGGTTCCGGTTCCAGCCGCCGCAAGCGATGCGTTCGTGAGTGTTGCAGTCAGCCCGGCGGGCGCGATTTGAACCGCGTTCGCCGAGATCACGGACGCCAGCGCGGTCGTGGCCGCGACGCCTCGTCGCAGAAAAACCGCCCGCAGTTTTTCCAGCGCGCGTTCCACCCGCATCCGCGCGGCGTTTTCGTTGAGGCCGAGTTTCGCGCCGACTTCGGCGAATTGCCGGTTTTCAAAATAGCGCAGCAGGATGGCTTCGCGTTCGGTTTCCTTGAGTTCGTGCATGACTTCGTCGAGCGAAGGCCGGAGTTTTTCCCAATCGGGTCTCGCCTCGGCGAAGCCTCCGGCGCAGCCTGGGTCGGGCGCGGTATCGGAAATGGGTTCGCGCATAAATTTCTCCTCACGGTCGCGGCGACGGTTTTCCGTTCGCGCCATTTTTGCGGCGGCAAAATGTGCGCTGGTATAAAGCCAGCCGGTCAAAGTTTCGCGGCGCGAAAGCGAATTTGCCTTGCGAGCGAGATCCGTGAAAACGGCTTGCGCCACGTCCTGCGCGAGGTGCGCGTCGCCGTTGACCTGCCGCAGCGCGGCGGAATAGACGAGATTGACGTGCCGCTGCACCAATTCGGCGAAGGCCTCTTCGGAATGGGTCCCGGCGTAGCGGCGGAGCAGTTCGGCATCGGGCGTCATGTTCACCTTATAGCACCCGCCCAAATGGAAATCGCACAAGAAAAATCTGTTTTGGCGGCTTGACATGGCGGTCAAGGTGCGCCAAGGTGTGCGTGAGTTGACTGCGAAGTTTCCCTTGCCGTATTGAGGACACGACAACCTTGATACGCTCCGGTTGGTGGTCATACCAGTTTGAACTATTCCGGTCGCAGGGCGTCCAATGCGTGACGGCCTGTCACATCCGGCAATTGAAATCCGGTTAATCCAGCCAATTTAATTTTATCTATGCCAAGAGTTTCAACGAAAAAGCCCAAAATGAAACCGGCGGAAGAAGCCCCGGCGGAAACTCCCGCCGTGGAATCGCCGGAATTGACCAATGGCAGCGCGGTCACGGAAATACCCGCCGCAATTGAACCGTCCGGTTCCGCCGCCTTGCAGCCGCCCTCCACGCCGGTCGAACTGGCCGAAGAGCCCAAAGTGGAGGAACCCAGGGCGGAAGAGCGCCGCGGCCCGCAACGCGACAAGATCGTCACCTCCCTCAACATCGCCAAGCTCCAGGCGATGCAGATGAGCGAGTTGAATCACATGGCCAAGGAGCTCGGCGTGGAGAATTTCGGCACGATGCGCAAGCACGAGGTCATTTTCCACATTCTCCAGAAAAACGCCGAACGCGCGGGCGTGCTGTTTTCCGAGGGCGTGCTCGAAGTGCTGCCGGAAGGTTTCGGCTTTCTGCGTTCGCAGAGTTTTAATTATCTGCCCTGCCCGGAGGACATTTATGTTTCGCCCTCGCAAATCCGCCGGTTCGATTTGCAGACCGGAAATTTGATCGCCGGCCAGATCCGTCCGCCGAAGGAAAAGGAAAAATTTTTCGCGCTGCTCAAAGTCGAGGGCGTGGACGGCGAGGACCCGGACAAGGCGAAGGAAAAAACCCATTTTGACAATCTCACGCCGCTGTTCCCGAACAAGCGGTTCATCCTGGAAACCGCCGCCGACGAGTTGAGCACGCGCGTGCTTGATCTCGTCTGCCCCATCGGCAAAGGCACGCGCGGCCTCATTGTCGCGCCGCCGCGCACGGGCAAAACCGTGCTGATGCAGAAAATCGCCAACGCGATTCTCAAAAATAATCGGGAGACCTACCTGTTCATCCTGCTCATTGACGAGCGGCCCGAGGAAGTCACAGACATGGAACGCACCTGCAAAGGCGCGGAAGTCATCAGCTCGACGTTCGACGAGCCGCCGGAACGCCATGTGCAGGTCGCCGAAATGGTCATCGAAAAAGCGCGCCGCATGATCGAACACAAGCGTGACGTGGTGATTTTGCTCGATTCCATCACGCGCCTCGCCCGCGCCTACAACACCATTCAGCCGCACTCCGGCAAAATTCTGTCCGGGGGCGTGGATGCGAACGCATTGCACAAGCCGAAGCGCTTTTTCGGCGCGGCGCGCAACATCGAGGAGGGCGGCTCGCTCACCATCATGGCGACCGCGCTGGTGGACACCGGCAGCCGCATGGACGAAGTCATTTTTGAAGAGTTCAAAGGCACGGGCAACATGGAGGTGAATCTGGACCGCGCGCTGGTGGACCGCCGCATTTTCCCTTCCATCAACATCGAACACTCCGGCACGCGCAAAGAGGAACTGCTCTACCACCCGGATGAACTGGACCGGATCGTCCTGCTGCGCCGCGCGCTCACCGGCGTCCCGCCCGTCGAGGCGATGGAACTGCTTTTGGGCAAATTGAAAAAGACCAAGAGCAACATCGAATTCCTGCTCGGCATGACCGTGAGTTGAAGAAAGGGGAGGGGCAAATTGCCCCCCTCCTTGACTCAAAGTTCTACATATTCGCCATTTATGATGGTGGCAGCATGGCCGGCAACGCGCGGCGTGAACTAGAAAAGCTGACGCAAAGTCGTCACCAGCGGAAACTATCTGGCGCTGACGCAATCGGCGAAGAAGGCGAAACGAGTTAAATAAAAGTGTGACTTAAACAACTTTTAGACAAACTATGAAAACACCAAAGCATTCCCTGCGAAAGATTGTCACCTTTTTGAACAACGCCGACGAGGATGGTGGGTTTTGGCTTCCAAACATTCAGCGGCCGTTTGTCTGGAGCGAGGAACAGATTTGTCGGCTCTTCGACTCCATCCTTCGCCAGTATCCAATTAGCACATTGTTGATTTGGAAAACAAAAAGCAAAATTCGTCGGCGCAAGTTCATTGATAACTTTCAAGAGGAACATCGCCATCGGCTCACGGATTTTTATGTGCCGGAGGATACCAAAAAAAAGTGCCTTGTCCTCGATGGCCAGCAACGTCTGCAAAGCCTCTTTATTGGATTGCTGGGCAGCTATGACGGCAAAGAATTATGCTTCGACATCCTGAGCGGCGAAATCGCTGCACCGGATGACATCAAATACAAGTTTGAATTCCTTGAACCAGATAAAATCCAGTTCCCTTGGATAAAGTTTAAGGATCTGGTCGGGAGCAGCATGACTTCGTTGACACTCGCACAAAGCCTTATCAGTTCCGCCGGTCGCGTGCTCAATCAGCCGGATCAGAACAAAATCTCCGAACACGTTTCGCTTGTGTTCAAGGCGTTTCGTGATGACGACGGCATCGCGTATCAGGAACTCGACAGCATCGAAAATCCTCAGCTCTATAGCGACGACGATGTGGTCGAGGTTTTCATTCGTGCCAACTCCGGCGGAACGAAGCTGGGCAAATCAGACCTGCTCTTTTCGTTGTTAAGCTCCAGTTGGGACAACGCTGATGACGAGATGGAAGAGTTGTTGGATGAGTTAAATCGTCACGGGTTTGCCTTCAATCGGGACTTCATCTTAAAAACATGCCTCACGCTGTTGGGGCAAGGAGCGCGCTACGAGGTTCAGAAGTTTCGGAAAGACGACGTGCGCGCCCAAATCGAATCAAAGTGGAAAGACATCGCTCAAGCTGTGAAGGACATGCTTGATTTCGTTCGCGGCAAAACTTTTATCCGTTGTGACAAAGCGATACCTTCATATTTGGCGCTTATTCCGTTGGTCTATGTGCGCTACCAGTTTCCGGACGCATGGAAACAAGCGCGCGATAAGGACAATTTTCTTTTGCGCTCACTACTGACGGGTGCATTCAGCGGTACACCGGACCAGTTGATTGACGACTTGGTAGTCAAATTGGACGAGTTGAAAGGATTTGATGTGAACGAGGTATTCGGCGTCATCCGGTCGAAAGGTCGCAGCTTGGAACTCACCGAGGCGCGGTTTTGGGAGATGGGTTATGGTTCTGACACAATTCATCTATTGTTCAATTTGTGGTATCGGGATTTCAATTACACGCCCGCCTACGACGACAACTTTCCGCAAATTGATCACATCTTCCCTCAGACGTTGCTGCGCAAGGTGAAGGTGGCAAATCCTGAGACGGGCAAAATGAATTTGAGGAAGTATCGGGAAGCAGATCGCAACCAACTTGCCAATTGTATGCTTCTCACCGCCGTAGAAAATGGGGCGGGCGGAAAATCTGACATTCCGCCAGAGCAGTGGTTCGCTGACAAATCCGAGGCTTATCTGGACATGCACCTGATTCCAAAAGACCCGGCGTTGTGGAAGCTGGAGAAGTTTGAAGAGTTCATCGCAGCGCGAAAAATGCTTATCCGCTCGAAATTTTCACCATTCCTCGTTAGCAGCGCAATTCGTAATGATGCCACCTGAGAGAGAATTGAAATGTAATCTCGTGCCCGTCGAAACCGCGATCAAGTGTGAAATGCTGACCAAACGGTTTGGCTATTTGACAGTAGTGGGTATATCACGTTCCAAACCGCTCCCGCTCATCCCATCCGGCTGCGGACGAAGGCGAAATAGAGCATCAGAGCCGCTGCCAAAGACCGGGGAAACATTCCCCGGAAGCAGGCGGCGCCGGGTTTTCATGGGCCAAAAGTTCATTCCAGCCAGTATTGACGCTGGTTTGTTTGCGCTTGACGGGTTCAGGTTAACTTCTTAAGCTATCCCTTAAGAACGGTAAAGTTTGCTGGTTCATCCAGCGCGCGAAAGTCGGAAGATGCATATCTGCCGACTTTTTTGTTCGCCGGATACGAACGCAGCGTCGAGCGTATGAATGCGGATTTTTTGGCAGTGCTGGAATTTTGGGAGCGCGAAAAGGGCATCAATCGTGATGTCCTCGTCGGCGCGGTTCAGGAGGCGTTGTTGTCCGCCGCCAAAAAGGCGGTCGGCGCGGCGCGGGAGTTGCGCGTCGAAATTGACCAAAAAAACGGCGACATCAAGGCGTTCGCCAAACTCATTGTCTCCGACAAGGTCATTTCCAAGCACGACCAAATCTCCGTGTTTGATGCCCGCCGCATCAAGCCCGACGCGCAAGTCGGTGACGAAATCGAAAAGGAAGTGACACCAACCGGCTTTGGCCGCATCGCGTCGCAATACGCCAAGCAGGCGCTCATGCAAAAAATCCGCCAGGCGGAGAAGGCGCTGATTTTCACCGAATTCAAGGATCGTGTCGGCGACATCGTCAGCGGCACCGTGCGGCGGTTCGAGCGTTCGGACGTGATTCTGGATTTGGGCAAATACGAGGCGCTGCTGCCGAACCGCGAGCGCGTGCCCACCGAGGAATATCAGGTCGGCGAACGCATCCGTTGCTACGTCAAGGCCGTTGAAGAAGGCCCGCACGGGCCGGAAATTATTTTATCCCGCGCCGACCCGCGGTTTGTCATCAAACTGTTTCAACTCGAAGTTTCGGAAATCAACGACGGCACGATTGAAATCAAAGGCATCGCGCGCGAACCGGGTTTTCGCACGAAGATGGCCGTCTATTCGCGCGACAGCAAAGTGGACCCCGTCGGCGCGTGCGTTGGCATGCGCGGCCAGCGCGTGAAAAACATCGTCCGTGAACTGAACAACGAAAAAGTGGACGTCATCCCGTGGTCGCCGGATGTCAGGACGTTCATTACCAACGCGCTTTCACCCGCGAAGCTCAAGAGCTTTGAAATTGATGAAGCGCGCAAGCGGGTGAAAATCCTGGTGGCGGAAGACCAGCTTTCGCTCGCCATCGGCAAGCGCGGCCAGAACGCCCGCCTGACGGCCAAGCTGACCGGCTGGGAGGTGGACATTGACGCCGAAGTCGTCGTCACCAAGGGCTTTGAGGAAAAGGTTGCCGAGGCCGTCGAATTGCTTGCGGCCATCCCGGGCGTTTCGCCCGAACAGGCCGACGCGCTCGTGCATGCCGGTTTGACGCGGATCGAGGATTTGTTGTCGGCGGATGAAAGTGATTTGAGCAGCATTCCGCAAATCGGCGAAAAGGCGGCGGAAATTTTGAAAGCCGCGCGCGCTGAAGCCGAAAACCGGAAGATTCAGCTTGGCGGAAATGATTCCGCCACCGTGGTGGCCTGATGAATGCCGCCGGGAAAATTTTTGGCCGGCACGGTGACCGACGCGGTTTGGTGAAGAAAGAAATATATGCCCGTTCGGATTTACGACATCTCGAAGAAACTTGGCTTGGAGAACAAGGCAATTCTCGCCAAAGCCAAGTCGCTGGGCATTGCCGCCGCCAAGGTCCCGTCCAGTTCGCTCGATAAAATCAGCGCCGAGTACCTCGAAGAGCAACTCTGCCTAGACCACCCCGAGCTCGCCGCCAAACTCGCCCCGCCACCGCCGCCCGCGCCGAAAGCCGCGCCCAGCGAACCCATTGTCGTCATTAAAACGCCGCCGCCGGAACCGCCAAAACCGGAGGTCAAAGAAGAACCGCCGCCAGTCATCGAAGCGCCCAAGCCGCCGCCTCCGCCGCCCAAACCGGTCGGCCCCAAAATCGGCGACAAAGTCGGATTTATTCAGTTGCCGCACAAGCCATCACCGAAAATCAGCGAGAAAGCCGGTCAGGTCAAATTGCCGCCAAAAACAGGAGCGCCAGCCAGACCGGGCGGCAAACCCGCCGCGCCACCGCCACAAAAAGAGGACCGCAAAGCACCGGCTCCCGCGCCGCAGCCCAAATTTGTCGCGCCCGCGACCGGCGAAATCATCGTCATCAAACCACCGATTGTCGTGCGCGAACTCGCCACGCAACTCAAGCAGAAGCCGTTCAAGATCATCGCCGATTTGATGGAACTGGGCGTTTTTGCCAACGTGAACCAGGCGATTGACGAAAAAATCGCCCAGCAGCTCTGCGCGAAATACGGTTTCCGGTTTGAAGTGGAAAAACGCGAGCGCGGCGGCGGAGTGGTGCACGCGCCGGTCAAAAAAGTTGAACTCGACGTCGAGGACAAACTGGAACAGCTCAAACCGCGTGCGCCGGTTGTCACCATCATGGGTCACGTTGACCACGGCAAAACGACATTGCTCGATGTGATTCGCAAGTCAGACGTCGCTGCGGGTGAAGCCGGCGGCATCACGCAACACATCGGCGCTTACACGATTTCCGTGCCGCACCCGGAACGCAAAAACGAACTGGCGCAAATCACCTTTCTCGACACACCCGGCCACGCGGCGTTCAGCTCGATGCGCGCGCGCGGCGCGAACGTCACGGACATTGTCGTGCTCGTCGTCGCCGCGAACGACGGCGTCATGCCGCAAACGCTCGAAGCGCTGAGCCACGCGAAAGCCGCCAAAGTCCCGATTCTGGTCGCGGTCAACAAAATGGACCATCCCAACGCGAACCCGATGAAGGTTCGCCAGCAGTTGCAGGACAAGGGGCTGGTTCCCGACGATTGGGGCGGTGACACGATTTTTGTGGATGTTTCCGCGCTCACCAAACAGGGCGTGGACAAACTGCTGGAAATGATTTTGCTCCAGGCCGAGCTGCTCGAACTCAAGGCGAATCCCGACCGCCGCGCCAAGGGCAACGTCATTGAATCCGGCGTTGAGCCGGGCGGTCCGACGGCGACGGTGCTCGTGCGCAAAGGCACGTTGCGCGTCAGCGACATCATCCTGTGCGGCGAGTTTTACGGACGCGTTCGCGCGCTGATCAGCGAAGAGGGCCAGCGGCTCAAGGAAGCCGGGCCATCGGTTGCGGTGAGGGTTCTTGGTTTGAACGGCGTGCCGGACGCAGGCCTGGAATTCAGCGTGGTGGAGGACGAAAAAGCCGCGCGGGAACTGGCCGAACAGCGCGCCAACGAAACCAAAGCGCAGGATTTGGAGAATCGCTCGAAGGTCACGCTTGAAAATTTGTTCGCCTCGCTGGCGGCAGCGCAGAGCAAGGCTCTCAAGATTGTCGTCAAAGCCGACACGCAAGGCTCGGTCGAGGCCATCGTCGAGGCGCTCAAGAAAATCGAGTCCGACAAGGTTACCCTCGAAATTCTTCACAGCGACGTCGGCACGATTAACGAAAACGACGTGGCCTTGGCGTCCGCGTCCGCCGCCGTCATTCTCGGCTTTCACGCGCGGTTGGACAGCACCGCCGCCGAAAAGGCGAAACATGAAGGCGTGCAGATCAAACTTTACGCGATCATTTACGAATTGATTGATCAGGTGAAGGAAGCGATGGCCGGATTGCTTGAACCGGATGTCAAGGAAAGCATCGTTGGCTCGGCGGAAGTGCGGCAGGTTTTTGAATTGTCCAAAGGCGTGCCGGTCGCCGGCTGCATGGTCGCGAATGGCCGCATCGTCAAAGGCAAAATGCGCGTGCGCCGCCGCAAGGATGTCATTTACGAAGGCATCATCCAATCGCTGCGCCGGTTTCAGGACGAAGTCAACGAAGTCCGCGCGGGCATGGAATGCGGCATCCGCGTCGAGGGCTACAGCGAATTCCAGGTTGGCGACACCATCGAATGTTACACGACGGAGAAAGTCGCGGCAAAATTATGAAATGAACAAAACAAACGGAGCAATGGAGTAATGGAGTGATGACCGCCAATTGCTCCCAACACTCCGACACTCCAATACTCCATTTTGATTCCCCATGCCATCCCTCCGAATCCAGCGAGTGCGCGAACTTTTGAAGCGCGAAATCGGCGAGGCCGTCCGCCGCGAATTTCACGTCAGCGAGGCCGGCCTGATCACGGTCAACGACGTGGACGTGGCCGGCGACCTCAAGTCGGCGACGGTTTTCATCAGCATCCTCGGCAATCCCGACCAGCAGAAGCGCGGCTTTCAATTGCTCAACGAGCATCGCGTCCGCATTCAGGGGTTCGTCGGCAGGGCCGTCGTCCTGAAATACACGCCGAAGCTGAAATTTGCCTTTGACGACTCCATCGTACGCGGCAACCGCGTGCTCCAGATCATAGAGGAACTGGAAAAAACCCTGCCGGCGGCAAAGGATTCCGAAGAATGAAAATGTTTCTGTCACACAACTACTTTGAAGGTAGGGCGCGTCACTCCGTGCGCGCCGTCCTTGGTTTGCGGACGAGCGGCGGGCAGAGGACTGCCCGCCCTACCCATTGCTGATGAAAAGTTATCCGAAAATCATTGATCGCATCCTCGACATCATCCGTGAAAGCAAAACCTTTTGCGTCGTCGGCCACATCCGGCCTGACGGCGATTGCGCGGGTTCGCAGCTCGGCCTCACACTGGCACTGCAAAACGAGGGCAAAAAAGTCGTTTGCTGGAACGAGGACTGCCTGCCGCAGAAATACAAGTTCCTCGACCCGGACGGATTGTTTCAAAAGCCAAAGGCCGGCCAAAAATTCGACTGTGTCATCGCCGCCGATTGCGCGAGCTTCGAGCGCCTCGGCAAGGCCGGCAGGCATGTCGCACGCCGGAAAATTTTCATCAACATTGACCATCACGAAAGCAACACGCGCTACGGCGACGTGAACTGGGTGTCACCGCGCGAACCTTCCACCGGCGAATTGATTTTTCGACTATTGAAAGTCGCGCGCTGGCCGATCACTAGGCCGATTGCCGATTGCCTGTTCACCGCCGTCTCGACGGACACCGGCTCGTTTCAATACTCCACGACGCGGCCCGGCACCTTTCACGTCGGGGCGGAACTCGTTACGCGCGGCGCGAACCTTGCGAAAATTTGCGACGAAGTTTACCAATCTTATCCGCTCTCCCGCGCGCGGCTGCTCAAACACATTTACAGCCGTTTTCGTCTGACCCATGGCGACCGCATCGGGTGGTTTTGGCTCAAGAAAATTGATTTCGCCCGCACCGGCGCGGAAAGCGCGGACACCGAAGGGCTCATTGACCACATCCGCGCCATCGAACCGGTCATTGTCGCGTGCGTCTTTGAGGAGATGGAACCCGGACTGACCCGCATCAGCCTCCGTTCCAAAAGCGACCGGGTGAACGTGAACGAAATCGCCGCGCAATTTGGCGGCGGTGGCCATCCGGCGGCGGCGGGCGCGCGTATTCCCGGCAAGCCGCTGTCGGTGCAGCGCAAGGTGATTGCCGCCATCAAGCGCGCGCTGGGTTCTACCAGATAATTTCTCATGCAAGAATTCTCCCCGTTCGACGGCGCCATTCTCATTGATAAACCCGCCGGCCCCACGTCGCACGATGTGGTGGACGCGATTCGGCGGCGGTTCGGCATCAAAAAAGTCGGCCACTGCGGTACGCTCGATCCCAATGCCACCGGCCTGCTCATCATCGTGCTCGGCCGGGGCACCAAGCTGTCCGAAAAATTGATGGGCGACGACAAGGTCTATGAAGGCACCATCAAATTCGGCGAGACAACGAACAGTTACGATGCTGATGGAGAAATCCTCGAAACCAGGCCGGTGCCGCCGTTGACGCTCGACCAATTGAACAAAGCCGCCGCCACGTTTATCGGCGACCAGATGCAGACGCCGCCGATGGTTTCGGCCATCAAGGTAAAAGGGGTGCCGCTTTACAAGCTCGCCCGCAAAGGCATCGAGGTGGCGCGCGAACCGCGGCTGGTTCACATCTACAATTGCCGCTTTACGAATTACGAGCCGCCGCTCGGCCAGTTTAAAGTCGCCTGCACCAAAGGCACTTACGTCCGCAGCATCGCCCATGAACTCGGCCAGAAACTTGGCTGCGGCGCACACCTGGCTGCCCTCCGCCGCAGCGTTTCCGGTAAATTCGATGTGGCCGATGCGACAAAGCTGGATGACGTTTTGCAATTGACGACGGCGGAACTGGAGAAGAAGGTGATCCCGTTCTTAAAGCTGGCTGCGTAGCGGCGGCTCGGCAGAGCGCCGCCATCAAAAAATAATGCGGCACTCTTCCGAGATGCCGCTACAATTTCCCACGATGAAAATCATCCACGCCGCGAACGAATTGAAGCCAGCCGGGCGCAAGATCTGCCTGGCCATCGGCTTTTTTGACGGCGTCCATCTCGGCCATCAGCAAATCATCCGCCAGACCATCGCCGACGCGCACCAGCACGACGCCATTGCGCTGGTGATCACGTTCGACCGGCATCCGAACGTTGTTGTCGCGCCGGATCGGGTGCCGCCGCTGATTTATTCGCTGCCGCAAAAGTTGGGTGCGATTGAATCGCTCGGCGCGGACACGCTGTTGCTGATTCATTTTGACGAAAAATTCAGCCGGCAGACGGGCGAAAATTTCATTCGCAGTCTGGCGTGCGACCTCGGAAAAATCCAAAGCCTCTGTGTCGGCGGGAATTTTGTTTTCGGCCACAAACGTAGCGGCAACGTCGCGTTGCTAAAAAAACTAGGCGGTGAACTTGGTTTCGTCGTCCACGATCTGGCCGCCGTGTCTCTCGATAATCAAATCGTCAGCAGCACGCGTATTCGCGAAGCCATTCGCTCCGGCAATCTCGACACCGCGAGCCAGATGCTCGGACGGCCTTACGCCATTTCGGGCCGCGTGATTGCAGGCGATGGCGTGGGTCATAAACTCGGTTTTCCGACCGCGAACCTCGACGCGGGTGGCTTGGTTCTGCCACCCAACGGCGTTTATCTCGGTCTCGCCAAAATCAAAAAAAAATCGCGACGGGTCGCGCTCAACATTGGCTTCCGCCCAACGCTGGCGACCGGCGGACCACAGCTCCGCGTCGAGGCGCACTTGCTTGATTTTACCGGCGACCTTTACGGCCAGGAATTGGAAATCGAAATCGGCGAAAAGCTGCGCGACGAGCGGAAATTTTCTTCACCGGTTAAGCTGCGCAAACAAATCGCGCACGACATAGCCGAGGCGAGAACACGGTTCTAGTTTTTGTAGGAGCCGGCGCCAGGAGGCTTATTCTAAACGGGATAATTAGAATTAGTTAGGGCCTCCTTGCGTCGGTTCCCGCATGAATTTTGGTTGAACACTCCGGCTGGATTCGCTGTCCATCTGTCCGTAGAATTTAAAAATATGAACACCGGAATTTCTGCCATCAACGACGCAGTCAAGGAAGCCGGCGCCTTTACGCGCCCGCTGTTTAACGAACTCGGCAAAGTCATCGTCGGCCAGAATTATCTGACCGAACGGCTCGTCATCGGCCTGCTCGCCAACGGCCACGTTCTCCTCGAAGGCGTGCCCGGCCTGGCCAAGACGCTCTCCGTCAAATCCCTCGCCGCCACGCTCAACGTTAAATTCTCCCGGCTGCAATTCACGCCGGACATGCTGCCCGCCGACGTCATCGGCACCCAAATTTACAATCCGCAGTCCGGTGGCTTCACCACGCGCAAAGGCCCCATCTTTGCCAACCTCATCCTGGCCGACGAAATCAACCGCGCGCCCGCCAAGGTGCAAAGCGCGCTCCTCGAAGCGATGCAGGAGAAACAGGTCACCATCGGCGAACAGACGTTCAAGCTCGAAGAACCGTTCCTCGTGCTGGCCACACAGAATCCGATTGAGCACGAAGGTACGTATCCGCTGCCCGAGGCGCAGGTTGACCGCTTCATGCTCAAATTGAAAATCGGCTACCCATCGCGGGCCGAGGAACGGCAGATTCTCGACCTTATGGCACGTACCTCCGGCACACCGACTGCGGGCGCCGTCGTCGAGTCGAAACAAATTCTCAAGGCGCGCGAAGTCATCAACGACATCTACGTGGACGACAAGGTGAAGGAATACATCGTGGACCTCGTCTGCGCCACGCGCGACCCGGACCACTATAAAATTGCGGTGAAGGATTTCATCCAGCTCGGCGCGTCACCGCGCGCGACCATTTACCTGACGCTCGCCGCCAAGGCCTATGCGTTTCTGAAAGGCCGCGGCTACGTCACGCCACAGGACGTGAAAAGCATCGGCATGGACGTGCTGCGCCACCGCGTCGCCATCACCTACGAAGCCGAAGCCGAGGAAAAAACCAGCGAAACGGTCGTCCAGAAAATTTTTGACGAGTTACCTGTTCCGTAAATGACACCAAGTCATCCACTTTACAAAGAACCTGCAGAAGCTGAATTGGTCGTCGTGGGCAAGTATCGGCAAACGGGCCGTGAAGTTAAGTTGCGCGCAGACGCTGCTGGGGCCTTCCTCAACTTAATGACTCAAGCTCGTGCCGCGGGCGTAGCGATTACTCCAATTTCCGGCCTTCGCACGATCGCGTATCAAGAATTGCTTTTCCGGAAAGCTGTGGCGAAATACGGCTCGGAAGACGTGGCCGTTCGTTGGGTGGCGCGTCCCGGACATTCGGAACATCACACCGGTTTGGTTGTGGACCTGGGAGACGAAGGCAACCCGACTTGCGATGTTGAACCACCTTTTGAGAAAACACGGGCGTTCCATTGGCTGCAAGGCAACGCGGCGCGTTTCGGCTTTGAATTATCTTTTCCGCGTAACAATTCGTGCGGAGTAAATTACGAACCGTGGCACTGGCGTTTTGTCGGCACACCGGAGGCAAAACAAATTTTACAAAGATGATTCCGCGAGAAATCCTCAAGAAGATTCGCCAGATCGAGCTGCGCACGAACCGCGTCGTGACCGAAACGCTCGCGGGCCAGTACCACAGCGTCTTCAAAGGGCAGGGGATGAACTTCGACGAGGTGCGCGAATACCAGCCCGGCGACGACGTGCGCGCGATTGACTGGAACGTCACCGCGCGGATGAACCATCCGTTCATCAAAAAATTCGTTGAGGAACGCGAACTCACGCTCATGCTCGTCGTGGACGTGAGCGGCTCCGGCTTGTTTGGCTCGCGCGCGCAGTCCAAACGCGAACTCGCCGCCGAGATTGCCTCGGTGTTGGCTTTCTCCGCCATCCGCAACAATGACAAGGTCGGCGTGCTGCTTTTCAGTGATGAAGTCGAGAAATTCATCCCGCCGCGCAAAGGCCGCAGCCACGTATTGCGCGTCATTCGCGAAGTCTTGTTTTTTGAGCCGAAACGGCGCGGGACGGATTTGGTTCACGCGCTGGAATTCATGGGTCGCGTCTTGCCGCATCGCGCCATCGCGGTGGTCATTTCGGATTTTATCACGCCGCCACAACGTGCTTCCGGCGTCTCGCCGACAGCACGTCAACAAAACCCCTTGCCGCCTGAACTCCAAACCGCGCTGCGGATTGCCAATCGCAAACACGACGTCGTGGCCGTGCAAATCACGGACCGCTATGAACTTGAACTGCCTGCCTTGGGGCGTTTGACCCTGGAGGATGCCGAAACCGGCGAAATCGTGGAACTCAACACCGGCCACGCGGTCAGCCGCGACGCATTTGCGTTGCGGCAGGAAAAACAGCGCAACGATCTCGCGCGGCAGTTTCGCTCGTCGGGCGTGGACACCATTCAACTCCGCACGGACGAACCTTACTCGGCGGCCTTGGGCAAATTTTTCGAGAACCGTGAAAAACGGAGGCTGCGCGGATGAAATTCTTACGATGACTGGCAAGTTCACATCCGCAAAAGTCGCCGCGATTCCTGTGGGTAGCACCCGCGTCTCGCGGGTTCAATTCGGCGTCCCGCCGAATTGCCACGGCGCACGGGCGACTGAATTTCGTCGGATGAATACCAGCAACCTGTGTCCGTCGTCGGTTTCGGGCGCGACGCCCGAAACAACCCGCCGGAGGCGGGTGCTACCGACAACTTCCAGGCACATCGAGTAATCCATGGCCACGAATCAAACAGCGTCACTCGCCGTCGCGAACGACATCCGTGACATCAAGCCGCCGGTGGAAATTCCGAGCGGCTGGGAATGGCTTTGGTGGACGCTCGGCGCGTTGGCGGTCGCGGCAATTTTGTTCGCACTCTGGAAATGGTGGCAAAAGCGGCGGTTGCAAATCCCCTTGGCACCGCTGGTTCCAGCGCACGCCCGCGCAAAACAGATGCTGGAAAAGGCGCTCGAACTCATCGCGCAGCCGAAGCCATTTTGCATCCTGGTTTCGGACACAATCCGTGTTTACCTCGAAGAACGATTTGATTTCCGTGCGCCGGAACGTACGACCGAGGAATTTTTGCACGAATTGCAGGGCACGGATTTGTTGACGGCGGAACAAAAGGAAAGGTTGGGCGAATTCCTGGAGCGCTGCGACCTCGTGAAATTCGCCAAATATGAACCGCGCGAACCGGAGTTGCGCGACCTGCATTCCTCCGCCATGCGGCTGGTTGAAGAAACTGAGCCACAGCCGGAGTTGCCTGCCCTCGGCCCTCGACCCTCGGCCCTCGACCCCGCGTCAGCATGACCTTCGCCCATCCATATTTTTTGCTGCTGCTGTTGCTGCTGCCGCTGCTGGCATGGCTGAAGGGCCGGCGCGGCCAGTCGCCCGCGTTTCTTTATTCGGCGGTGCGATTGGCGGAAGGATTGACGCGGGCGCGGCGTTCGCACGCCGGCGCATTCTTGGCGGCGCTGCGCTGGCTGGTGCTGGCATTGTTCATTATCGGGCTGGCACAACCACGTTTGATGAAAAGCCGGACGGAGGTCAAGGCCAGTGGCATTGACATTGTTTGTGCGCTCGACCTGTCGGGGAGCATGAACACCGGGGACTATGTCATCAATAGGCGGCAAATCAGCCGGATTAGCATGGCCAAGCCCGTCCTTCAGGAGTTTATTGAAGGGCGGCCAAATGACCGCATCGGCCTGGTGGTTTTTGCCGCGCAGGCGTTCATCGCCGCGCCGCTGACGCTCGACCACGACTTTTTGCTCGAAAATGTTGACCGGCTCGGCATCGGCTCGATCAATTCGGATGCGACCGCGATTGGCGATGGAATCACCACGGCGCTGAACCGGTTGCGCGATGTAAAATCGAAAAGCAAAATCATCGTTTTGATGACCGACGGCGGGAATAATTCCGGCAAGATTGACCCCATCACGGCGACAAAAGCGGCCCAGGCACTCGGCGTAAAAATTTACACCATCGGCCTCGGCAACCGCGAAATCGTCCAAGCGATGGGGCTGCCGCCCGGCTTCCTGCCGGAGGAGGACACGTTGCAGCAAATCGCGCAAATGACCGGTGGCAAATACTACCGCGCGGACAATGCCGAAAAATTCAAGGCCATTTACGCGGAAATAGACAAGCTGGAAAAAACCGAGGCAGTCATCAATAAATTCGCCCAATTCGATGAACTGTTCCCGTGGTTTGTGTCATTCGGATTGGTGCTGCTGCTGATTGAAGTGGCGCTGGGACAAACCGTGTTTCGGAGGCTGCCGTGAAATTTACGATTTACGATTTACGATTTACGATTTGAAGATGAGATTCGAGCACTCACAAATCCTCTGGCTCCTGCTGGTTTTGCCGCCGGCGCTGCTCGCATTTTTCTGGTGGGCGATGCGCTCGCGGCAAAAGCTGCTGGAGCAGTTCATTCAAGCGCGATTGCTTTCGACGTTGACCGTCGGCATTTCTCCGGCGCGAAAAAAAATCCGGTTCGGTTGTCTGATGTTCGCGGTGGCATTGTTGGTCATCACGCTGGCCAGGCCACAGCATGGATTTGATCTGCAGGAAGTCGAGCAACGCGGATTGGACATCGTGGTGGCGGTGGACACTTCCAAGAGCATGCTGGCGACCGACATCGCGCCGAACCGGCTGGCGCGCGCCAAGCTCGCCGCCTTGGAATTGATGCAAAGGGCCGGCACGGACCGGATGGGGCTGGTCGCGTTCGCCGGGGACGCGTTTTTGGAATGCCCGTTGACGATTGACAACACGGCGTTTCAACAGTGCGTACAGGCGCTGGATGTGAATACGATTCCGCAGGGCGGCACGGCCATTGCCGCCGCCATAAAAACCGCGCTGACCGCGTTCAAGGAAGGCAACCATTACAAGGTGCTCGTGCTGTTCACCGACGGCGAGGACAACGACACCGGCGCGCTGGAGGCCGCGCAGGACGCGGCGAAAGCCGGCCTGAAAATTTTCACCATCGGCATCGGCACAGCCGCGGGCGATTTGCTGCGGGTGACGGAGCCCAACGGCAATTCGGATTACGTCCGCGACGAGCAGGGCAATGTCGTGAAATCGCACCTCAACGAGGCGCTGCTTCAGCAAATTGCCGGTGCGTCGGGCGGTTTTTATCTGCCGTTGCGCGGGGCCAACACGATAGACACGCTTTACGAACGCGGTCTGGCGCCCCTGCCGAAATCGGAGGGCAGGGAACGGCTGGTGCGGCGTTATCACGAGCAATTTCACTGGCCGCTGGCGGCGACGATTTTACTGTTGCTGGCGGAAATGTTTTTGCCGGAGCGGAAACAGGAAAGAAAAAATGCAAACAACATCCGCCCTCACTCCGGTCCTCTCCGCCAGGAGAGGGAGAATTATTCCACGGCTTCAGCCAGAGCCGGCGCGGTCGTTTTATTTGTGCTGTTGGTTCTCCCGGGGGTCGCTTCGGCTTCGCCATCGAGCGCGTTGCGTGATTACCGCACCGGCAATTTCACGAACGCTTTGGAGGAATTCACGCGGCTGGCGGAGGTGCGCACGAATGATTTGCGTTTCCTTTTCAACGCGGGTGACGCGGCGTATCGCGCAACGAATTTTGACTCGGCACAGAAACTTTTCCAGCCGGTGACGTTGTCGCCGGATTTGAAACTCCAGCAAAAGGCGTATTACAACCTTGGCAACGTTCAGTTTCAACTGGCGAAATCGGCGAAAGATTTGGACAGTTTGCAGGCAGGCTTGGAAACAGCGGAGAAAACCTTCGAGCGCGCGGTAACGCTGGACAGGAATGACACCGATGCCGCGTTCAATCTGGCTTTTGTGAAAAACGCCGTGGAACAGATCAAGCAGTTTCGTGAGGCGATCCGCCGGGCAAAAAGCGAGGCGGATGCGGCCGTGCGGCGCGCGGAGTTTCACCGGGCGCTGGAAATCATGGTGCCGCTCCAAAAGACCATCGCGGCGAAACAGTTTGAAGACTTCACCAAAAAATTGAAGGACATCGATGACATTGCGACCTCTCATCAGCCTTGAATTGCTGTTGCTGGCCGCACTGGCCGCGCACGCGCAAACCGTTGAAGAATTTTTCAACAGCAGCGCGCAGTTTTATATTTCCAACAACATTCCGGCGGCACTGGAAAAAGTGGAAGGCGGACGGAAACTTTATCCCGAAGACGTGAAATTGAAAAAGCTGGAGGAACTGCTCAAACAGCAACAGCAGCAACAACAGCAGCAATCGCAGCAGAATCAGCAAAGCCAGCAGAACCAATCGAATCAGCAGCAGCAACAAAAAAACCAGCAATCGCAATCGCAACAGAATTCGGAACAGAATCAGAAGCAACAACAGCAGTCCGGGCAAAATCAGTCACAACAACAGTCGCAGCAGAAACAACAGCAACAACAAAATCAGCAGGCGCAAAATCAATCGAGCCAGCAGAATGACAAACAACAGCAGGAACAGCAGCGGCAGGCAAAATCGGCAGGCAAGCAATCCGACGGAAAGCAGGATGGCCAAACTGGACAGGCCCAGGCTGTGGCGGCTCAAGGAATGTCGCCGGAACAAGCGCAACGGTTGTTGGATGCCCAAAAGGGCGATGAACAATTTCTCCAATTAAAACCAAAAAATCCGCCGGAAAACCAAAAAAGACCAATAAAAGACTGGTAATCAGAATTACTAATTATCACAAGCTGTTTATTCTCAAAGCGTTGTAAGTTTATCCCGAAAACGGTTTCTTCTTGAGTTTTGGCTAAAAGGGGCTAACATGAAACCGCGTCGGTCTTCTGGTGTGGGCGCTCTCCCGAAGTTCAATGGGTGAGGGCACATTTGTATCCAGAAACGGCGTGGCTTGTTGAGCAAGGGTATTGTTGAGTTTTTCTGAACCCAAATGAGCCGTGGCAGGTCTAATTATAATTTATGTTGAAGCGAAAAAGAACGCCGCGGAGTACTGGGGCGCGCAAACATCAAAGTGGCAGCCGACGAAGCGCCGGATTGAAACCGGCGCCGAAGCGCCGGCGTTTTGTCATTTCCAGTGCGCGCAGGGGCGCCTCGAAGCCGCAGAAAACCAAGCCGCACGCAACTGGCACAATTATTGCCGCGGTAAAATCGCCGTCGAAAACGCCGCAGAATGGCCATGTAAACGCCGCGGCTTCGGCACCCATTCAATCGTCCGTGGATCTGACCGAAACGGTCCGGACGCTCCTGCATCTGGCGCAGGAGCACGGCTACATCACCTACGATGATGTCAATGACGTTTTGCCGGACAATCTCAGTCCCGAAGACCTTGATGCGCTGTTGACCAAGCTGCGGAGTCTCGACGTGGAAATCGTCATGGACCAGGCCGAGGCCGAACGTGCGGCCAAGCCGGCCGAGCCGGCACAGCCGGCGGAGGAGGACGAGGACGCGCGCCTGGAAATTCTCGACGATCCGGTCCGGATGTACATGAACCAGATGGGCAAGGTGCCTTTGCTCACGCGGGAACAGGAAGTCGAGATTTGCAAGCGCATCGAGGAAGCCGAGCTGGAGATGAAGCGCATCGTTTACAGCCTCGGTTTCACCGCGAAGGAACACATTGCCATCGCGGAAAAATTATTGTCCGAGCCGCCGAAGGAACGCTTCGACCGTGTGATCGTGGACAAAAAAATCGCCAATCGCGAAGGCCATTTGCGCGAATTGCGCAAGCTCATCAAAAAGATCCGCGCCTTCGATCAAAAGGTGGACACGAAGTATTTCATGTGGCAGAAGGCCTTGCAAAAAGGCCGCAAGGAAAAGTTGCAGCGCGAGTTGAAGAAATTCAGCTTCAAGTTGCAGGAAATCTTCACGAGGTTTTTTTACAAACAAAAGGTCGTCGAGGAAATGATCGTCGTGGCCGGCAACGTCCATGAAAAATTTCAGGCCAGCCTTCGTCACATCCAGGAACTCGAGGCGTTGCGCACGACCGCCGAGCGCCGGGCGACGATTGAGGCCGAACGCGCCAAAATCCAGACGCTCGAACAATTTGTGCGGATGCCGCGCGACGTTTTTTTCAAGACGTTCAGCGATTTGCGGGCCGCTGCCGACCGCGGATTGAAAGCCAAGACGCACATGGCCGAGGCCAACCTGCGCCTCGTTGTTTCCGTCGCCAAAAAATACACGAACCGCGGCCAGTCGTTTCTCGATTTGATCCAGGAAGGCAACATTGGTTTGATGAAGGGCGTCGAGAAATTCGAGTATCGCCGCGGCTACAAATTTTCCACCTACGCCATCTGGTGGATTCGTCAGGCCATCACACGTTCGATTGCCGACCAGGCGCGCACCATCCGCATTCCGGTGCACATGATTGAAATCATGAACAAACTCTGGCGCGCGCAAAAACAGCTCACGCAGGAACTGGGCCGTGAACCCACGCCGGAGGAACTGGCTGACGAAATGCACATGCCGGTGTCGCGCATCCACGCGCTGCTCAAGATGGCGCAGCAACCCGTTTCGCTCCACGCGCCCGTCGGTGACGACGGCGACGTGAGCGTCGGCGATTTCATCGAGGACAAGACGGCCGAAAATCCGTCGGAGGTGACCAGCTACAGTTTGCTCCGGGAAAAGTTGAGCGACGTGCTGACGACGTTGACCGAGCGCGAACGCAAAATTCTCGAAATGCGTTTCGGTTTGCTCGATGGCTACGAGCGCACGCTCGAAGAAATCGGCAAGATGTATAACGTCACGCGCGAGCGCATCCGCCAGATCGAAGCCAAGGCGCTGCGCAAATTGCGCCACCCGACGCGCGTGCGCCATCTGCAAGGGTTCCTCGAAATCGCCGAGCCGGCGTAAGCCGGGCTTTAATCACACCTGAATCGGCAGAATGAGCATCGGCCAGCCGTGTTGATACAGCCGCCGTTGCAGTCCAAACACGGTGTGGTTGTGCAGCCAGCGCGTCAGCAGGTTTTCGTCCTGGAACACCAGTTGGCCGGCGAAAAATTGCGCCTGCGGAAAGCGTTGCGCCACGGTTTCGCACAGCTTCGCCGCCTCGTCCACCACGTCCGTGCCCAGCGCGAAATGCGCTTCGGCATAAAACCCCTGCTGGCGCATGTAGGCAACGTAGCGTTCCACTTCGCGCCGCGAATGTTCGCGAAGGTTTTCCATTTCCGCCGCGCCCTTGAAAGTGCCCGCGTCCACCACCCCGACCTGGAGGAAAATAAAATTTTGATAAACTTTCGGAAACATCCGGACCACGGCCAGCAACGTGTGCAGGCCAAGGCCGTTGAAACCGTTGACCAGGAACACGGCGGTGCGGGCGTTGGGATTGCAGGCGGGCGCGGGCGCGTCGGTGCTTTTAATATTGGCCGTGTCAATGCCGGCGGCGGCGACGAGTTCGTTGAGCCGTTGCAATTGATGTTGGGTTTGCTTGTAATGGCGTTTCACCCAAAACGCCGCGGCAACCAAAATCCCCGTGACGAACAGCGTTACCCAGCCACCTTCGGAAAATTTCACAACGCAGAGTGAAATCAGAATGCCGCTGGTCAGCAACAGACCGACGCCGTTCACACAAAGTTTTCTTTTCCAGGTCGGCATGTTCGCGCGTTCCAGCCACCAGTGCCGCACCATGCCGAGTTGCGACAGGGTGAAGGTGATGAAGACGTTGATGCTGTAAAGCACAACCAGCACGCCCACCGTCGCGTGGGTGCAGAGCACCATGGCCAGCGCCGCCGTGCCCATCAGCAGGATGCCATTTTCGGTCACGAGCCGGTCGCTGAGCGCGGCGAAGCGCGTGGGCATCCAGCGGTCCACCGCCATGTTCGCCAGTATCCGCGGCCCGCCCAGAAATCCGGTTTGCGCGGCGATGAACAGCAATGCCGCCGAGGAGGCGAGCGCGGTGACCACGAAAATTTTTGCCGCCGTTGCCGGCCAAGCCGAGGTCATTTGCTCGAACAAAACCGCGTTCAGCGTTTTGCCGTCCACGTGCTCGACATGGTACAACAGGTAGGCCAGCAGCAATCCGCCGACGACGAAGGACAGTGACGCGGCCATGTAAACCATCGTGCGTTTGCCGGTTTGCACGCGCGGTTCGCGCAACGCGCCCAGGCCGTTGCTCACTGCCTCGATGCCGGTGTAAGTGCCCGCGCCGAGACTGTAAGCCCGCAGAATCACCACCAGGATTCCCCACAGACCGATTTGCGACGAGGTCGCCCGCACGTCGGATATGACCCCATTGGCGATGCCCGGCAATTCACCCGCGTGCGACGCGATGCCATAAACAATCGCAAAGGTGTAGGTCAGCACGAACAAAAAGAACACCGGCACCCACAACAACACCGATTCCTTGACCCCGCGCAGGTTCAGCAGCGTGAGAAAAATAATGCCGCCGGCGGCGAACGCGGTTTTGTAGGCGTACCAATTCGCCGGCAACATGCTGAACAGCGCGTCCGTGCCGCTCGCAACGCTGAGGGCGATGGTCAGCACATAATCGCCAATCAAGGCGCACCCGGACACCACGCCCGCCGTCGGCGACAGCAATTTGCTGGCAACGAGGTAACCGCCGCCGCCCGTCGGAAAAGCCTCGATGATTTGCGAATAACTCGTGCAGATGACGACAATCGTCAACATTGTTGCGATGGCGACGAACAGGCTCAAAAAGATGTGACCCTTCAACGCCAGAAACGCCGCCTCCGGGCCGTAGCACGATGACGACAGTCCGTCCGCGCCCAGTCCGACCCACGCGAACAACGCAATCAGCGAAGTTTGGTGGAACAGGCTTTTGTCGGAAAGATTCAGCGCGCGGCCGATCACCACGTTTTTCGCTATGACAAACCATTCACGCAAATTCATAAACGTCGCTGCAATTCCATCATCATCCAACTGAGTTCTGCCGGAGGTCGTGTCACAAGGCGTTGATTCAAGCAGAAACGAAACAGATTTACAGCTTAAAACCGCAGCACTGGCGCACCTGGGAGCGCCGACGTCTCGTCGGCGGATGGAACTGCCTGTCGTTATGTGGGGTAGTAGTACAGTTTGGTGGGGCGAGGCTGCTGACGAGCCGGCTCGCGGGGACGCTTCGCCCCACCGAAAACTGAATCCGTCCCACCGGGCGGGGAATCAGGTTTTTTCAATCAGCCGGTAACCTACACCCGGTTCGGTGATGAAATGTTCGGGCTGCGCGGGGTTGGCCTCCAGTTTCTCGCGCAAATGCGCGATGTGGACGCGCAGGTAATGCGTTTGTTCCACCGCCTTCGGCCCCCAGATTTCGGTCAGCAACTGGCGGTGCGTCAAAACCTTGCCGGCGTGCGTGACGAACAATCGCAGGAGCGAATACTCGATCGGCGTGAGCTTGATTTCCTGGCCGCGCTTGCGGACGACGCGCGCGGACAAATCCACCTCCAGCTCGCCACTGCGGAAAATCGCGTCCGCTCCCTGCGGCTGAGCGTGCCGCAGCACGGCGCGGAGACGCGCGAGCAGTTCGGCGCTGTTAAACGGCTTCGTCACGTAATCGTCCGCGCCCGCGTCGAGCGCGGCCACCTTGTCGTCCTCGCGGTCGCGCACGCTCAAGATGATGACCGGCACGCGGCTCCATTCGCGCAGGCGCTTCAATATTTCCATGCCTTCGAGATCGGGCAGGCCGAGGTCGAGCAAAACCACGTCGGGCCGGCGTTGGGCGGCCTGGGCGATGCCGTCCGATCCGGTCGCGGCGTCGAAGACGCGATAGCCGTTCGCCTCCAGTGTGACGCGCAGGAGACGCTGGATTTGCGGCTCGTCGTCAATGACGAGGGCGACCGGCGCGACTTTGGTGGTATCGTGGCTCATCATCCCGGCTCGACGGTCGGCGGTTTTTCGGGTTGCGGAAAATTCAGGGTGAACATCGCGCCGCCGCCCGGACGGTTGGTGGCGGTGATGGTTCCGCCGTGCGCCTCGACGAAACCCTTGACGATGGTGAGTCCGAGTCCGCTGCCGCCGGTGGGCGCGGTGGGGGCGCGGAAAAATTTGTCGAAGATACGGGGCAGCCATTCCGGCGGGATGCCCGGTCCGCGGTCCGCGACGCTCAACACCAGATGGTCGTTCGCCAGTTGCGCCTGCACTTCAATCGGCGTGTTCGCAGGAGTGTGGTTGGCGGCATTGAGCAGCAGATTGGCGAGGGCGTGTTGCGCGAGCGAAAAGTCGAGCCGGACCAGCAGGGGCGCGGCCGGCAGGTCCAGTTTCACGGGGTGTGCCGCCAGTTCGCGCCGCAATTCGCGCAGCGTCGTCTGCACCAGGTCGTGCGCGTCGTGCCAGTCGAGGCGCGGGCGGACCTGGCCCGATTCGAGCCGCGCCACGTCGAGCAGGTTGCCCACGACGCGATTGAGCCGGGCATTGGCTTCCTGAATCTCACCGATCAACGCGCGCTGCTGTTCCGGCGTCGCGGTCCTGCCGGCGGCGAGCGTGCTGGCGGCGCTGGTACTGGCCGCCAGCGGCGTGCGCAATTCGTGCGAGATGGAATTCAAAAGCGTCCGGCTGAACTTATCCGATTCGGCCAGCAGTCGCGCCTGCTCGGCGGCAGTGCGGAGTTCCATGCGGTCGAGCACCAGCGCGGCCTGGCGCGCGAACGTTTCGAGCAAATCGCGTTGCGCGAGCGTCAGGCGCTTGTCCGGAAAACCCACCGCCAGAATGCCAAAAACCTTCCGCTCGGTGGCCAGCGGCAGATGCAGCGCCTCCGCGCCGGGCAGATTGTCGGTGAAACGCCCGGCGGCCTTCCGTTGACGGAACGCCCAGTCGGCGACGCTCAACTCCTTTTCCGAAAGGGCCAGGGAACTGTCGGGATGGGCGAAAAGCTTGTTGTTCGCGGGCAGCGCGACGGCGACGGGCGTGTTAAAACTGCGGTTGATCTGCGAGACCAGTTGCCAGACGACTTCGTCGCGCGAAGTCGCCTCGGCCAGGTCACGCGACATCTCGTAGAGCACCGTGGCGCGTTCCTCGCGGCGGCGCTCGGCCTCTTCCTGCAGCCGGATGCGCGCCACCAGTTGACCGAGCACAATCGCCACGACGAAATAGAGGCCGAACAAAATGCCATCCTCAACGTTTGCGATGATGAACGTGAAGCGGGGTGGCAGGAATAAATAATTCCAGGCCAGCGCGCTCAACGCGCCGGCCAGCAACACCGGGCCGCGGCCCACCTTCAGCGCCAGCAGCACCACGACGAGCAGGAAAGCCAATCCCGGCACCCGCGGGCCGACGAATTTCATGAGCGCAAGATTCAGGATGCCCGTGGCTGCCACCGCACCGGCGGCGAACAGGTATTGCTGAAAATTGGAGGCGAACACCGGATGCCACATCCGCAAAGCGGGCGCGCTGCTGGTCTTTTCGGCGCGGACGACGTGCAAGTCAATGTCGCCGCTTTCCCGCGCCAGCCGTCGCAGCAGACGGTCGCCCCGCAGCCATTCCAGCCAGCCGGTGCCGGCCGGTTTGCCGACGATGATTTGCGTGGCGTTCTGGGTGCGGGCCACGCGCAACAACCCGCGCACGAGGTCGTCGTCCGTGGTGGCGACGACTTCCGCGCCGAGTTCGCGGGCGGTGGCCAGGTTTTTTTCAAGCTGTGCCTGGGCGGCTTCCGTCAGCGGACGCGGATTCTCGACATGGACGGCCAGCCACCGGCAGCGGAGGCCATCGGCCATGCGGCGCGTCCACCGGATGAGCGGTTCGGAAAACGGCCCGGGACCCACCGCCACGAGCAGGCAATGCCCCGTCTTCCACGCGCCGGCGTTGGTTTGCATCTGGCGAAGTTCCCGTGTGTCCACGCCCACGTGGTCCGCCACGAGACGCAGGGCCAGTTCGCGCAACGCGGTGAGATTGGCTTCGCGGAAAAAGTTTTGCGCGGCGGCGGCGGCGCGGTCGGGCACATACACCCTGCCTTCGTGCAACCGCTGGATGAGTTCGGCGGGCGGGAGGTCCACGAGTTCGAACACCGCGTCGTCGAGCACGCTGTCCGGCACCGTCTCGCGAATCTCCGCGCCGGTGACCTGGCGGACGGTGTCGGCGCGGCTTTCGACGTGCTGGACGTTGAGCGCGGTGATGACATCCATGCCGGCGTCGAGCAATTCGGCCACGTCCTGCCAGCGTTTCGGGTGACGCGAGCCGGGGGCGTTCGTGTGCGCGAGTTCATCCACGAGGACCAGTTGCGGATGCCGCGCGAGGGTGGCATCGAGATCAAATTCGGTGAGTGCGATGCCGCGATGTTCGAGCCGACGGCGGGGAATCTGCGGCAAGCCTTCAGTGAGAGCGTCCGTTTCCTTGCGTCCGTGCGTTTCGACGTAGCCGATGACCACGTCGCGGCCGGTGGCGAGTTCGCGTCGCGCGGCTTCGAGCATGGCGAAGGTCTTGCCCACGCCGGGGCACATGCCGAGAAAAACCTTGAGCTTGCCGCGTTTTTTCGCGGTTTCTTCGCGCTGAAGCGAATTCAACAGCGCATCGGGATTGGGGCGGCTGTATTCAGGCACGACCCTGTTTAACAAAGTCCAACACCAAGTTCAGCTTCAAAATGTTCGGGTTCGCAGCAGGGTTGCGGCGGCCTGACGCGTGAGGCGGAGCCTTTTACGCGGGATTGACGCGGATAAAACTTGGGCACACGCTCGCAGCTACCATGCGGCAGCCAGCTTCTATTTGTTTTCGTAGGTCTTTTTCTCGTATCGCTGCCGCAATTCGTCGGAAAGATCGTCAAAATAGATCTTGGTCATCCCCATCCCGCCGAGCGCAGGCGTATAACTGACAATTATTCCGTCCGGTTCCACTTTTTCCACATACACATTTTTGTAGATTGCTCCACTGGCGGTCGCAATTTCATTGGTCGGTTTCGCCTTCACCGGTGGACTTGACGATTTAGTCGCAGCGGGTGCCGGGGTTGGCTTGGGCGTTGCCGGTGCCGCTGCTGGTTGAGTCTTGGTTGGCGTCGCAACCACTCGAACGGTGGCAGCGGGAGCAACAATAGCCGGAGCGACAACGGCCGGAGCGACAGCAGTAGGAGCGGCAACAGCCGGAGCGACAGCAGTAGGAGCGGCAACAGCCGGAGCGACAGTAGCAGGGACTTCAGCAGTGGGAGCGGCAACAGCTGAAGCTTCAGTCGCCGGAGCGACAACAGCGGGAGCGGCAGCAGCAGGAGCGACAGCAGTGGGAACGATCTCAACAGGAGCGGTGGCCGCGGGAGCGACGACAGCGGGAGCGACGACAGCAGCGGGAGCCACAGCAGCGGGAACGACCTCAGCAGGAGCGGTGGCCGCGGGAGCTTCAGCAGCCGGAGCGACAGAAGCAGGAGCTTCAACAGCCGGAGTTTCAGCAGCGGGAACGGCGGCAGGAACGGTGGCCGCGGGAGCTTCAGCCGCGGGAGCAACAGTAGTGGGCGCGACAGCAGCCGGAGCTTCGGCAGGAGGAACAACAGCAGCAGGTGCGGTGGCAGCAGGAGCTTCAGCAGCCGGAGCTTCAGCAGCGGGAACGGCGGCAGGAGCGGTGGCCGCGGGAGCTTCAGCCGCGGGAGCAACAGTAGCGGGCGCGACAGCCGCCGGAGCTTCGGCAGGAGGA